>JBLIEQ010000019.1:0-76379 GCA_047633175.1 Motiliproteus sp.
TTCGGCTAATCGTTCCCCTTGCCGGGCCGATAGTGGACTTTCACCACCAAGTCATCCGACCGCCACCACGCGTATCGGAACAGTGCCAATCAAGGCACTACGCGCCATGCCTGGCGCACAAATGAAGACGCCGGGAGGCGGAACCGGAGTTTGATAAAAAAGACAATAATGCAGAATAAACTGCCGCAACAACAGATTGGGACATAGCCAACTAAAAGTGGCAAAACCTGCATGTATACGAGAAGAAGCGACCAGACGCCAGGAAAGGAAACGGGCTTAAGAGCGATGTGCGATGTGCGCCTGGAGCGTTAAAAAAACAGAGGAAGATGTATCAGAAGAGGGGGATTTAATAAGAGGGGTAAAACCAGGATTGGTGCTCGGAGCGGGACTCGAACCCGCACATCCAGAAGATACGAGATTTTAAATCTCGGGTGTCTACCAATTCCACCATCCGAGCGATGGGTCTATCCTGTAAGGATGTAAACTTTACGGCGATGTAAGCCGTGGTCTGTCGATGCTGCCACTGGGACAACGTTTGAAATGGAGGCTGGAGTCGGAATCGAACCGGCGTTAACGGAGTTGCAGTCCGCTGCATGACCACTCTGCCATCCAGCCGGATGACACTTCAAATACCAATTCTTAACAAGAATTGGAGCGGGAAACCGGATTCGAACCGGCGACCTCAACCTTGGCAAGGTTGCGCTCTACCAACTGAGCTATTCCCGCATCACACTTGAGCCTGCGCTCGAGTGAGGCGTATTATAGAGTGATGCCTTATTAAGTCAACAGCCAATGACCGCTTGTTGCTTGCCAATTAAAACAACGTACTAACTGGCTACATTTCGATCACATATCGCGCACTAAATCGGTCCAGGAGGCTCTCAGGTAGATCCACATGGACCAGACCGTCAGCAACACGGCGATATAGAGCACCAGCATAGCAGCATTAGCGAGTCCGCTATGCGGTTCGGCCAGCAGCAGGAAGAAAATCGCTGACATCTGAAAGCCGGTCTTGATCTTTCCCAGCATCGACACAGACACACTGCTGCGCTGACCTATCTCTGCCATCCATTCACGTAATGCCGAAATAACCAACTCCCGGCCGACGATAATCGCAGCCGCCAGGGTCAGGTAAATATCGGCGTAGCTTTCAACCAGCATAATCAGCGCTATGGCAACGGTTAGCTTATCGGCAACAGGATCGAGGAAGGCCCCGAAGGCCGTCGCCTGGTCCAGTTTACGGGCCAGGTAACCATCGACCCAGTCGGTGGCTGCGGCCAAGGCAAATACTCCGGCAGCGGCATAACAGCTCCACTGATACGGCAGGTAGAAGGCGATGGCTAGACAAGGGATCAGCGCAATACGCAATGTAGTAATGATATTTGGAATTTTCATGAATGCTCTTGCGCCCCAGTGGCCCGCTGGATGCGGTTGCCGTTACTCCTGATGAAGATGACTGTAGATCTCTGCAGCCATTGCCGGGCCAATGTTAGAGACTTTTGCAATTTCTTCAACACTGGCGCGCTCTATTTCCTGTAAACCACCGAAATGCTTTAACAATGTCTGGCGGCGCTTAGGCCCCACACCCGGCAACTCCTCCAGCACTGAGCGCCCCCGTTTTTTTGCTCGCCGGGCTCTGTGACCGGCTATCGCAAACCTGTGTGCCTCATCGCGAATATGCTGCAGCAGATGCAGGGCGCCACTTCCCGGATCAAGCACCCGCTCTTTTTTGCCCTGCTCGGTCACCAGCGTTTCGAAGCCAGCCTTGCGGGTCACGCCCTTGGCGATACCTATGACGGTAATCTCATCGATCTGCAACTCTTCCAGCACTTTCAACGCCTGAGTCACCTGCCCCTTACCGCCATCAACGACCAGGATATCCGGCATCGTGGCAGCGCTGCATTTGAGTCGTTTATATCGCCGCTGCAGCGCTTCATGCATCGCCTGGTAATCATCGCCAGTGTCAGTCGTCTGGATATTAAAACGCCGGTAGTCCTGCTTACGCGGCCCCTGAACATCGAAGACCACACAGGATGCGACGGTGGCCTCTCCCGACGTATGGCTAATATCAAAACACTCCATCCGCTCAGGCAACTGCTCCAGATTCAATACCTGCTGCAATTCGACCAGTCGCTTCTTAACATCCTGACGGCTTGAAAGATAACTATCGAGCTGCTGCTGTGCATTGGTCTGCGCCAGCTTGAGCCAACCACTGCGTTGACCCCGCACCCGACCGACCAACTCGACCTTTCTGCCCCGCAGCTCGGTCATGGCCTCCGTTAATGCCTGCCGATCATCGCCCAGGTGACTGAGTATTAGTAAGGGCGGCACGGGGCGACCGGTGCTTTGCAGGTAGTACTGGCCGATAAAATTCGCCAACAGCTCGGCTTCGTCGGTGTCTAACCGCAAGGTAGGGTAATGGCTTTTGCTGCCCACCACCCTGCCACCCTGGATAAACAGCTGATGGATACAGCCGGATCCGGCCTTGATGCTGCACGCCAGCACATCGGCATCACCGCCCTCGCCGCTGATATGCTGCTGCTCCTGTACCTGCTGCAGACTGCTGATCTGATCGCGCAATGCGGCGGCGCGCTCGAATTCAAGAGCGCCTGCGGCCTGCTCCATCTCTTCCGCTAGATCCTGATTGATCGATCTGTTTTTGCCCTCCAGAAACATCATCGCGCGGCGAATATCTTCGGCATAACGCTCCGGACTGATCAGCTCGACGCAGGGTGCGCTGCAGCGACCAATCTGATGCTGTAGACAGGGACGGGAGCGGTTTTTAAAAAAGGGCTCCTCGCATTGACGGATGCGAAAGATCTTCTGCAGCAGGTTCAGGCTTTCCCGAACCGCGCCACCGCTGGGAAAGGGTCCAAAATAACGCCCCTGCTTACGGGTGTTGCCGCGTTGAAACTGAATGGCCGGGTACTGATGCTGGCTGGAGATAAAGATATAGGGGTAGGACTTATCATCACGCAGCAGAATATTGTAGGGCGGCCGCTGCGTCTTTATCAGGTTCTGCTCCAGCAGCAGCGCCTCGGTCTCGCTGCCGGTAACAGTTACCTCGATAGCGGCGATCTTCTGCACCAGGGCCTGCGTTTTTGCCGGCAGCCCCGTGGCACGGAAATAACTGGCCAGGCGTTTTTTCAGATTTTTAGCCTTACCGACATAGAGAATCTGTCCCGCGGCGTTGTACATCTGATAAACGCCCGGGCGCTGCGTGGCATTGGCCAGAAAAGCGGCAGCATCGAAAGCACCTGAAGTATCGACAGCACCGGCAGCATCGAGCGTTAAGATCGGGATACTATCCACTTAGAACCGGCCTCCATACTGCATAAGACTCGGCCTGCCGAAGGGTGACTGAGGATTATTTGAACGCATGACAGGACCGCCGAGGGCTTCTTGAGGCGTCATACGGGGCGTATAAAATAGATTTACAGATAAAAACAATGCATTACTTCCACAAAAGCCGCACTACTCTGCAGCATCGGCACACTCTCTTACGTTTGACACAGCTTAACACAAGCGTTCATTATTAGCGTTCGGCACAGGCCCTGTGCTTTATAAAACCATATCTTATCAGGTGCTTATCGTATGCCATCGGTCAACACCAGTGAATTGGCGATTCTTATTGTAGAGCCATCGAATGTTCAGAAAAAAATAATCAGCGCTGAGTTAGCACAGCTGGGCTGCCGACAGGTCGATACTGCGTCCAGCGTTACCGAAGCCTTGGAGAGCATGAGCAGGCATAATCCGGATCTGGTGATCAGTGCGATGTATCTGCCCGATGGCGATGGTATCAATCTTGTCAGCCAGATGCGCGCCGATGAGTGCCTGGAGAGTATTCCTTACATGCTGATATCCAGCGAGGATCGCGCTGCGATCCTGGACCCCATTCGCCAGGCAGGCTCTATTGCCATACTTCCCAAGCCCTTTAAGATTGAAGATCTGCAACTGGCACTGAAGGCGACCCGTGAATTTGTAGACCCCAGCGAGCTGGAACTCGAGAACTATGACGCCGACGAACTTCGGGTACTGGT
This sequence comes from Motiliproteus sp., assembly GCA_047633175.1. Classification (GTDB taxonomy): domain Bacteria; phylum Pseudomonadota; class Gammaproteobacteria; order Pseudomonadales; family Balneatricaceae; genus Motiliproteus. The sequence continues at coordinate 4,041 of JBLIEQ010000019.1, forward strand.
CGTCGATGACAGCGTGTTTTCTCTTAAACATATCTGCCGGGCTCTGGAAAATATTGGCATTGGCACGATAGAGCGCGCACAGAATGGCCAGGAAGCGATTCAGTTGCTGCAGCAGCAGAGTTTCGATCTGATCTTCACCGACTTCAATATGCCATTGATGGACGGTGAACAGCTGACTCACCACATTCGCACTGCATCCAACCAACCTTCGGTGCCTATCCTGATGGTGACCTCGGAGCTGAGCGAGACCCGACTGGCAGGGGTCCGCCAGGCCGGTGTTAATGCGATCTGCAACAAGCCTTTCGATACCCTGCAGATCAAGGCCATTATAAAGTCCCTGCTGGAAGAGTAATCAATGTGCGTAACACGGCAGGATTCTATCCGCCCTCTGCGCTGTTTGCACCCAGATCGCGGCAACTCAACCAGTTTGAGCACGCCTGCGTCAGAGATCTGGCCTGGTGCCTAAACAGCCCGGCCATCTACCGCCTGGGCCAGCCTGACAATTGTCTGCCGGGAGAGACTAAACGCCTCTGGCAATGGTTACGCCGCCTGGATCAAAAGCCTCAAGCCCTGCTCGATGCCATTACCCGGCAGCGCTCGCACCGCCTGGGCATCTATGTAGAAACGCTGATCGAGTTCACGCTGGCACAGCATCTTCGGCCTGAGCGCCATCTGTATGCGCTTGCAGTACGGCAACAACGGATAACCCTAGGCGAATATGATTTCCTGTTCCGACGTCGCGGTGAAGCGGCGCTGCGGCATCTGGAGATCTGCATCAAGTTTTATCTGGGTATTCCTCGACAGCAGGGTGGCACTTTCTGGATCGGTCTCAATCGCAACGATCAACTTATTAAAAAGCGCGACAAAATGCAGCAGCGGCAGCTGCAATTAAGCCAGCATCCCGCTGCACGGCGACAATTACAGAAGATGGGTGAGCAGGTCGGCCACTGCCATGGGCTGATGCTCGGACGACTCTTCTACCCGTTCGCGCAGCCGACCCTGAGTCCGCCGCCGGGAGTCCAGAAAAGACACCTGCGAGGCTGGTGGCTACGCCACAGCGAGCAACAGCAACTAACAGAAACCGCAGCCTCGACGCTGATTTCAAGCCCTGTCCTGCTGGTGTCACTGCTAGGACACCACTGGTTAGCGCCGCTAACCCCGGCAGATGCCGAACGACTGGCGGCCGAGGCCCAGCGGATGCCTGACGGCATCCCGCCGGGCATGACAGCCCGGCTACTCCAGACTCCACAGGGCTGGCGAGAGCACGACCGCGGCCTGCTGGTCGATGATGCCTGGCTCGACTCAGTGCTTAAGACGCTTCAATAGGCTTGGAAGGCATCTGCCCCAGCGACCCGGGTCGCCGACCAACTCGACCCAGCTCTCAGTTCTCAGTGCTTAAGACGCTTCAATAGGCTAGAGGTGTCCCAGCGCCCACCGCCCAGCTGCTGAACATCGGCGTAGAACTGATCCACCAAAGCCGTCACGGGGAGCTGAGCGCCGTTATCACGCGCCTCATCCAATACGATACCCAGATCCTTACGCATCCAGTCAACCGCAAAACCAAATTCAAACTCTTCATCGATCATGGTCTTGTAACGATTTTCCATCTGCCAGGATTGGGCGGCACCCTTGGAGATCACCTCGATCACGGCCTGCGGATCGAGCCCGGCCCGCTTGGCAAAATGGATCCCTTCGGCTAAACCCTGTACCAGTCCTGCAATACAGATCTGATTGACCATCTTGGTCAGCTGCCCGGCCCCCGAGTCTCCCAGCAACCGAACGGCGCGGGCAAAGCTGTTGATCGCGGTTTCTGCACGGTCAAAGTCTGCCTGGATACCGCCAACCATGACCGTCAACGCGCCGTTGACTGCGCCTGCCTGGCCGCCCGATACCGGAGCATCCAAAAACCCCAGCCCCTGAGTCGCGGCCAGCGCATTCAGCTCCCGTGCAACCTGTGCCGATGCCGTGGTGTGATCGACAAACAAGGTGCCTGCCGCCATGCCCGCGAAAGCACCCTGCTCGCCCACACAGATCTGACGCAGATCCTCATCATTGCCCACACAGGCAAATACCAGTTCGCTACCCGCTGCGGCGGCGGCAGGCGTTGCCGCACTGCGCCCCCCATATTCGGCGACCCAAGCCTCGGCCTTGCTGGCGGTACGGTTATAGACACAGACATCATAGCCTGCCGTTGCCAGATGTCCGGCCATCGGATAGCCCATGACCCCTAACCCTAAAAACGTCACTTTTTGTTGCTGCGCCATCTTTTTCTCCAAAGGGAGTACCCAGGTTGTTGTTGGTTTTTATTGCTGATTTGATTATGAAATGTAGGTCGGGCTTTAGCCCGACGCAGGCAGCTCCTTACCAGCCCTGCCGGCCTTGTCGGACTAAAGTCCGACCCACAGAAATGGAACAAATACTCCATAATTTCAAGTCGAGGTCAGCACCTCAGATGCCGCGGCAACAGCGGCACCTCGCGTCAACGTGACCCCCTCGGCGATCAACGCACTCTCCAGCGCCGCCAGACACAGGAGGACGTTCTTGCGATTACAGGCGTGCCCCATCAGACCGATGCGCCAGACCTTACCGGCCAGAGTTCCCAGTCCTGCGCCGATCTCCAGACTGAACTGTTGCAGCAGATTTGTCCGTACCCGCGCCTCGTCGATCCCCTCGGGAATCAGCACCGCATTAAGCTGCGGCAAGCGATACTCAGGATCGACCAGCAACGACAAGCCCATCGCCTCCAACCCCAGCTTAAGCGCCTGGTGATGCCGATCATGCCGCGACCAGGCCTGCTCCAGACCTTCGTTCTGCAGCATCACCAGCGACTCGTGCAACGCATAGAGCGCATTGACGGGCGCGGTATGGTGATAGGCACGCTTGGCCCCTGCTCCCCAGTAGCCCATGACCAGATTGGTATCCAGGAACCAGCTCGGCACCGGCGTCGTACGCGCCTTGACGGCCGCCACCGCCCGCTCACTGAAGCTGATCGGGGAGATTCCGGGGGGACCCGATAAACACTTTTGAGTGCCGGAATAGAGCGCATCCAGGCCCCAGCCATCCATATCCAGTTCGATACCGCCCAGGCTGGTGACCGCATCAACGATACTCAGCGCATCATAATCCTGCGCCAGCTTAGCCAGTGCCTGGGCGTCGGAACGCACCCCGGTCGAGGTTTCGGCATGCACAAAAGCCAGTGCCTTAACGTTGGCATTGGCATTAAAGGCGGCCTTAAAGGCCGCCTCCACCTTGGTCAGACTGACGGGCGTACCCCAGTCGTCTTCGACCAGGATCACCTCACCACCAAAGCGACGCACGTTTTCGGCCATACGGCCGCCAAAGACGCCGTTCTGACAGACGATGACCTTATCACCCGGCTCCACCAAATTGACGAAACAGGCCTCCATGCCGGCAGAACCCGGTGCCGATACTGGCATGGTCAGGACATTTTTGGTCTTGAGTGCGTACTGCAACAGCTGCTTAAGCTCATCCATCATCCGGATAAATTCAGGATCCAGGTGACCTATCGTCGGACGCGCCATAGCCGCCAGGACACGGGGGCTGACATCGGAGGGGCCGGGGCCCATCAGGGTTCTTTCGGGGGGATAGAAGGATTCGATCATAAAGTATAATTCCTTGTTAACGCTTATAAATACACGTCTATAAAAGTTAAATGGCCTGCTTACTGTGGTATTGAGCCAGCTCGCCGACCATCTCTATCACCCTATGCGCCGACAGAACCCCGGCTTGCTCCAGAAACTGATCGAACGAGATCGAGGATTCTTTACCCGCGATATCCGACAGCGCTCGAAAGATAATAAAAGGCACCCTGAAGCGGAAACAGGTTTGCGCGATGGCGCCGGCTTCCATCTCCACCGCCAGCATCTGCGGAAATTTGGCCCGCGCCTCCGCAACTTTGGCAGGATCGGCCATAAAAGCATCGCCGGTCGCGATCAGACCCAGCACCGTCTTAACGCCATCAACCGCCTTGATGCTGCTTTGGGCTATTGTCAGCAGCAACGGGTCGGGCTCAAAAGCGGGGGGCATCTGCGGTACCTGGCCATGCTCGTAACCAAACACGGTCAGATCAAAATCGTGTTGCCTGACCTCGGACGAGATCACCACGTCACCAATTTCCAGATCTGCGCCAAAGCCACCCGCAGATCCCGTATTGATAATACAATCCGGGCTGTAGCGTTCCAGCAGGATACTGGTACCGATCGCCGCATTCACCTTACCGATACCCGATTTAAGCAACACCACCTGCTGTCCGGCCAGGAGTCCGCTATGAAAATCGTAGCCTGCCAGCGTCATATCCTGGCGCTGCTCGAGCTGATCACGCAGATAGGTCACCTCCTCCTCCATCGCGCCTATAATACCGATCGTCAGCGGCTTAGCGTCTCTTAAGCGAGGTTGGATGGAGATGGCGTCGTCCGACGCCTGGTAAGGCTGTTTCATGGCGGCTCTCTACAAATTCAAATTTAAATTTTTTAATCTAGGCTTTTTAGTCTAAACAACAGTAACGCTACGTCGATCCGGACGCTCCCAACCCAGCGCCTCAAACAACGCCTGCAACTCGACGGGGATAGGTGCCTGGATCTTAATGCGTTTATCGGTATAGGGATGCACGAAGTCTAACCCAGTGGCGAACAGCAGTAACCGTTGATTATTAAAATGGTCCCGGAACAGCTTATTGTGCCGGCCATCGCCATAGCGGGTATCTCCGATCATATGGTGATCGAGATGCTTCATATGCCGCCGCAGCTGGTGCTTGCGGCCGGTCTGAGGCTGCATTTCTACCAGCGAGTAACGGCAACTGGCATAACGCCCCAGCGGAATCTCAAGCTCGGCCCGTGCGATGCAGCGATAATGGGTCAGGGCATCTTGAGGGGGGCGGATATCATCGGCATGGCGCTTCTCCTCTTTCTCGCGCTTATCGCTCAGCGCATAGTCGATCACCCCGCCATCTGCCGCATGTCCGCGCACGATCGCGTGGTAGATTTTCTGGACAGCATGTTCACGAAAGGCCAGCTGCATCTTAGCCGCAGCCTCAGAATGCAGGGCGAAGATCATCAGCCCCGAGGTCGGCTTATCCAGCCGATGCACCGGAAAGACATGCTGCCCCAGCTGGTCACGCAGCAGCTGCAGGGCAAAGCGTCGCTCACGGCGATCGATAGGACTGCGATGCACCAGCAGTCCGCTGGGCTTATCGATCACGACATAGTGATCGTCCTGGTAATAGAGTTCGAGTTCGGACATAACACCTGTTTCATCTTAACGAGGCCAGCGACCATGGTAAGTTGCAGGGCCGCCAAGTCAACTGGCCAGACCCTTGCAAGCCGATTATAATAGTGCCAGTTTTTACTAACACTGGATCACCCGCGCCAAGCTTGTTATAACAACGCAACTATTTACCTCTGTCCGCTGTCTATCAGTCAGTACAGATGATTTAACCTACTCCACAGGAGTTCTTATGAACACGACAGACACTATTGCTGTTAAGCCCAGTAGCTCGGTACTGGCGACCAACAAGGTCATTCGCAACACCTATATGCTGCTATCGATGACGATGGTATTCAGCGCGATCACCGCCGGTATATCGATGTGGATCGAACCTTCGATGTTTGCCTACTTTGGCAGCGTAATCGGTAGTTTCGTGTTGATCTTTGTCCTTAACAAGATGCAGAACAGCGTCTGGGCACTGCCGCTGACCTTCTTGTTTACCGGCCTGATGGGGTTCGGACTCGGACCGCTGCTCAACCACTACCTCGCCATGCCCAATGGCGGTGATATCGTTATGACCGCAATGAGCATGACCGCCGCGACCTTCCTAGGCCTGAGCGCCTACGTGCTGACCAGCAACAGAGACTTCAGCTTTATGAAGGGCTTCCTAGCCGCTGGCATGATCGTCGTCCTCGTCGCGATTGTAGCAAGCCTAGTGCTGTCAATGGCCGGCGTGCATATCTCCGGGCTGCAACTGGCGATCTCATCAGCGGTCGTCCTGCTGATGGCCGGCATGATCCTTTACGATACCAGCAACATCGTTAACGGCACCTACACCAACTACGTGATGGCGACCGTTAGCCTGTACCTGAACATCTACAACCTGCTGGTACATCTGCTCTATCTGACCGGCATCCTTAGCGAGGATTAAGCTTAACGAAGATTAAGCAACTACTCGCGACTCAGCCCCCGCAGATCACGATCACGGGGGCTTTTTTTGGCTATGTACTAGTTAGTTGTTGCGACAGTTGATACTGAATTATTGTCTTTTTAATCAAACTCCGGTTCCGCCTCCCGGCGGCTTCATTTCTTTGTAGCGACAAAGAAATGAAGCCATATGTGAGTTAGTCTTCAGCCTGACGATCGCTGCACCTTGCTAGTACTGTCGGACTAAAGTCCGACCCACAGGGCTGCGGCGCTATGAAATCCAGTCTGAGGCTGAATTTCATCGGTTAACAATGGGGAATGTCGTCTGCCTGCAATCCTGTCGTATGACAGTGGCGACCCATTAGCTGATGGTAATCAAAAAACCCAGGCATCTCCGCACAACAGATTGGGACAGAGTCTTTTTTTTGGTTTTTTTTGTAGGTTAGGCTTCAGCATGACGCAGTAAAAGAGTTAGCCATCTCCACAACAACTAATTGGGACAGAGGTCTTTTTTTGATAAGCTCTCGCCTTATTTATCACTCTACCCTTATCATCCCGGACTAAGGAGCCGTCGTTCATGAAACTTGCCGTCGTCGTTAATGGCTCCCCGACTGCCAGCCAGGCAGCCAGCAGTGCGCTGCGCTATATAGAGGCGGCGCTCGAGCTGGGACACCAAGTACCCCGGGTATTTTTCTACGGCGAGTCGGTGCATACCGCCAATGGCCTGAGCACCCCACCCCAGGACGAGTCCAACCTCTGCCATCGCTGGCAGGCATTGGCTCGGCGACAGGGCATTGAACTGATCGTCTGCATCGCCGCCGCAGTCCGCCGCGGGCTGCTGGATGAGCGCGAAGCCAGGCGCCATGAACAGGCAGCGGGAAATCTGGCCGAGGGGTTTGAACTCTCCGGGCTGGGGCAACTGATCGATGCGACCCTGACCGCCGATAGGGTAATCACCTTTGGAGGCCGGCAATGAGTCAGGCAGCCACCCTGCTGTTGGTACTGCGACATAGCCCCTACTCTAGCCAGATCGCCCGCGAGGCGCTGGATGCGGCATTAACAGCGGCCGCCTTTGAGGTCCCGATCAGCCTGCTGTTTATCAACGACGGCGTTTATCAACTGCTTTGCGAGCAGCATCCCGAACCGCTGCAGGTCAAAAATCTCAGCAAAACCCTGCCGGCACTGACGCTGTACGATATCGATCGGATCTATGCTGCGCGATCCTGCATAGAGACCCGCGGCCTCGGCACTGCGTCCCTAGCCATTGAGGCTGATATTTTAGATGACAAGGCGGTAGCGCTGCTATTTCATCAACACCAACATGTCCTTAGCTTCTAACGGATTTTTCTATGGTGCTACATACTGTTAATAATGCCCCGCACAGCAGCCATTGCCTGGCCGACTGTCTGCGCCTTATCTCCGCGCCTGCGGCACTGATATTGATTGAAGAGGGTGCCTATGCCGCCACCGTTAATAATGAAGCCCTGTTTAGAGATCTGGATGCCGGCATCGACTGCTATGTGCTGCAGCCCGATGTCGACGCGCGCGGCTTAAGCGCGCTCATCTCCTCTCGCTTCACGCCCGTCTCCGACAGCGGCTTTGTGACGCTGAGCATTCAATGCACACGAATTCAGAGCTGGTATTAAGTTGAGCCTATTGCCGCTTAGTGATCACAACGTCGAAGTGGACACCGAGGGATTTCTGCGCGATCTCGATGACTGGAATCCGGCCGTTGCCACTGAGCTTGCCCGCACAGAAACTATAGAGCTCACCCAGGAGCACTGGGAGGTCATCCACTTGCTGCGTGATTTCTATCAGCAATACCAACTCTCGCCGGCGATGCGAATCCTAGTCAAACAGCTGAGATTACAGCTAGGCAAAGAAAAAGGCTCGAGTCTGTACCTGCTCCAGCTCTTCCCCGGCAGTCCAGCCAAGATCGCCAGCAAGATCGCCGGCCTTCCCAAGCCGACCAACTGCCTCTGATGCCCCGATTTTGCGCCAATCTCAGCCTGCTATTCACCGAACTTCCCTGGCAGGAGCGCTTTCAGGCAGCGGCTGCGGCCAACTTCGGCGCGGTCGAAATTCAGTTTCCCTATCACCTGGCGCAGGATGACCTGCTGCGGCTGCTTCAGGAGAGCAGGCAGCAACTGGTGTTGCTCAATATGCCGGCGGGCGACTGGGATGCCGGTGAGCGCGGCATCGCCTGCCTTCCCGATCGTGAGCAGGAGTTCCGCCAGGGCATCGAGCAGGCACTGGACTATGCCCTGGCCTGCAACTGCCAACAGATCAACTGCCTGGCCGGAATCCGCCCTCCTGAACTCCCTCTTGCAGAGGCACTTCAGCTGATGAGCTGCCGCGTCGCCTACGCCGCCAAGCGTCTGGCTCGCTATGGCATAAGCCTGAATATAGAAGCGATCAACAGTATTGAGCTTCCTGGATTCCTGCTCGACCGCTCCGCACTCGTCACCGAGATGATCCGGACCCTGGGTTGCGATAATATCCGCTTTCAATATGACATCTACCATATGCAGCGGATGGAGCCGCCGCTGCTGCCCAGGTTAGCGTCTCTGCTGCCCTATATAGGTCATATTCAGATCGCCGACCACCCTGGACGCCATGAACCGGGTAGCGGCGATATAGACTTTCCAAGACTATTCAAGACATTGGATACGTTAGGGTATCCTGGCTGGATAGCGCTGGAGTACCATCCTGAAACCACGACTCAGGCAGGCCTGTCCTGGCTGGAGATGATGTAATGACCCCTGATGGAGTGATGATATGAGCGATGCAAACGCACCCGCCACGCTTAAGAGTAACGACCAGGATTCGCAGCAACAGTGGGCGACTTTTCTGCTGGCCGAAGAGCTGTACGGTATCAATGTGATGCAGGTCAAAGAGGTACTGCGTCTGACCGAGATCGCCCCCGTCCCCGGTGCCATCCACTATATCCTGGGGATCATCAACCTGCGCGGCAGCGTCATCACCGTGATCGATACCCGTGCGCTGTTCGGGTTGGCGCCAAAAGAACAGAGCAGTGACAGCCGAATTATCGTTATCGAACTCGATGACCAGGTCATCGGCATGCTGGTCGACTCTGTTGCCGAGGTTATTTATCTGCGCCTGTCGCAGATCGAGCGGACACCCAGTGTCGGTACCGATGAAAGCAGCAAATTTATCAGCGGCGTCAGCTATCATAACGACGAGCTGATCATCCTGCTTAACCTCGATCAGATGATTTAACACGGCCAGGCTCGGCAGCGGCAGCGACTGCCGCCTCAACCGAGGGCAAAAAACTGACCGTCGCTATGAATTCCAAAGCGGGTCTTACCCTCGATCTGATGCTCTGCGGCCAGATCCATCAGCTGATAGAATACCGAGCGCGCCAACAGCCCATCCAGACGATCACGAACCCGCACATAGGGTGATGGTTCGGCCGTGACCGGATCGATAATCAGCCACAAGGGGTGAGCCGCATCGACGCAGAACCTATCTCCCAGGCTGGTCTCTAGCTCCAGCCGTTGCTCGGGTCCCGGATTAATCAGATCCAACCGGGTGATAGCGAAGGGCACATCCTCAACCCTGATACGCCATTTTTCGACCGGTGTCAGCACAAAATACTCATCACCCTCTTTACGCAAGATGGATCCGAACAGCCTGGTCAATCCCTCGCGCTCAAACCGGGTACCCTCATGAAACCATTCCCCCTTACGGTTGATAAACAGATCTATATCGCCGCTAAGTGGCGGATGCCAGCTGTTCACGGGAGGTAACGTGCGGCGTTGCGCCACCGGGCTCTCTGCCTCCAGGTTCTCTGCCTTCGAACTCTCGGCGCCTAGCTGCTGCTGCAGTAGATCGGGGTCAAACTTCATTCATAAACCTTTTGCCCTTGGGGCGAGGCGATAGCCTCGCTGTCTGTGTGATATTGATTAGAAGTCTTCGTGAGATACGGATAAATTATTTCCTGATTACCCATAATTCTCAGCCAACTTTGAATGAACGGCTGCTTTCGGCAGCGGCTGCGACAGAGGATCTAGCTTCGACCGATTGCCCCCGTCAGGTGCTTGTTTGCTGGCAAAAACCCAGCTCATCCCTGATACTTATCCGGTTCCCGTCCGGGTCAAAGATGTTGATAATCGAACCCCAGCCAGCTGTAACAATCTCTGCATCTATGCCGAATTTATTGAGCTGTAGCAATGCCGAGTTCAGATCTGGAACATTGAAACGGAACTTTGTTGGACACTCGGATATTGGCTTACCACCTGAGTTAGCGATGCCTTCGGTCTCGATCATCAAGTAACAATCGCCATACTCTAAGCAACAGAGCCTAAAAGATCCCTCGGCTTTTTCGAAAATAAATGGAAGATTAAAAACATTACGATAGAAATCGACGCACGCGTCAAAGCGTTCAACGTTCAGAATTATTCCATGTCTGGCAGTATCCATACCGACTCCTTAAGCACCTAACACCACCTTCACCAGAGAGTAGCGAGTGCTGTTTTTTTGTTTTTTCAGGAAACAATCTCAACAACCGTATCGAACCTGCATGCATCAACTTGTTTTTTAGCTTATTATTAAAACCAACTGCACCCACATTATTAAAACAATAATACTTGATAATAAAAATGCCAAAAATCTATGAATTGGATTATTATAAGTGACATGAATGATCGAGTGGATTATACGAAGGATAACAAAAACCCAAGCAAAGATTAACATAACCTTATTATTGATTTCTAAAGCGAGAAGTATAATACCAACCGCATAAAATAAAACAGGCATTTCTAGTAGGTTTGAAAAATTACGCCCTAGCTTAACCATATTGTCAGGCGGCGTGTATTCGGCTAACAACTTAAAATACCTGCGGTCTACAAGTCCTTTTTTAACGCTCATGAAACGTGATATTCCAGTACTAAACCCGACAATAAATGTCAGTACGACCAACGCAAACATCGGATAAATAATGTCCATTTGTTGGTAACTCCTGAGGTTGAATGAAAAAATAACGCCGAGTTAACCGGACTAAGGCAGTTAGCTAAACTCTGCGACGAAGCGGAACAAAAATAACTGCTTATGCCCCGTCTTAAGCGCTTATTATCTTTACTCTGGAAAGGCTGAAACTTTAGCGGCTTCAACTCCTACCTTGTGCCATTGTGTTTGCTCCGCGCAAAATATCTGCGCATCTAAGGTCTTCGAAGGCTCTTCATTCAAGCTACCTGCGGGCACTATCAGTGACTTACCACTTTGCGAAATAAACGGTAACCCAGAGCCACATTTATTACAAAAAGCTTTAGAAAAAGAACGTTCTGGATGATCATAACGTATCGTTTTATCTATACCTTTAATCCATTTTATATTATCGGGTGACGTAAATAGGTTAGAGGCGTGCGCCGTACCCGTTAGCTTCCTACATTGCTCACAATGGCAAAAGTAAAAACTACTAAAGTTGTCTTCGAGTGAAAAAACAACATCGCCACAGCAGCAGCCGCCTGTAATCACCTTAGTCATCGTACCTTCCTATGTGAGTATGTGAAGTAAAAAAAACACCCGCAACAGCGGTTTTTTGTATGCTTACCATTGTGCTATCCTAGCGTTAAAGTGAAAAATAAGACACAAAAAATGCCCGACTGCCTGCGTTTGTTAAACGCTTGCCTCACACGACATCAGCATCTTGATAGCACCACCACTGTCACTCTCAGCAACAAAGCCAAACCGTTCATATAACTTAATTGCGGTGTTCTCCGAAAACACCTTCAAACCTAGCCCTGAATAATTATTAGCACAGGCATAGTCATATATATAGTTAAGACAGAACTTCCCAACACCCTTGTTCTGACACTCTTTAGAAACTTGAAGATCACGAATCAAACAAAGATTCTGCGAGAAAGACAGGCTAAAGGTAGCCACCTGCTTCGCTCCAGATAAAACCTGAAAATTTTTGTATTCTTCACAAATCATCAAAAACGAATCTTTACACCAGTCAATATTTCGCCTCTTATAATAAGCCATCATGTTATTGCGTGTCACCTCTTCCGTGAACTTGGCATCAAAACCTTCTCTAATATCAATATTCATTACACAGACCTGATTCACATTTAACGCGTCAAGCAGTGGCGCGCGTTGACGCGGCTAGCCACGAAGTGGTATTGCTGTCTTGATTTTTTATGACTTTTACTCAAATTGTTGATACTCAGGTAGCTGGCTATTTATTTCGTACCAACTAGCCTTTTCAGAAACCCAAATATGACTTTTTTCTTTTGCCTCAGGGTCGTGATCCAAAGAGCCTAAACGTAAAATAATATGTTCTTTCCCTTCTCTCTTCGCATAAACATGAGTTCCGCAATTCGAGCAAAAATATCGTTTTTTACCTGCAGATGATTCGAAAAAACTCAACAACTCTCGGCCTGACAATTTGAAGTCCTTGCCGCTTATAGCAGCAACACTTGAGAAAGCGGAGCCATGAGCCTTTCGGCAAGTTTTACAGTGACAATGCACAATATCGCCTACATCATCTGTAACTGAATATTCCACTTTGCCACAAAGGCAGCTACCAGAAATCATTTATACCTCTATGTTGAAACTTTAATAACGCCAGTCTAAACGGCTCAGAAATACTTGCAACTGTATGAGATTTATTATGAAATATTTTTGGAAAGAGTCTCTTTGGCAATGTAGGTCGGCGTTTTGTGGGCTGAGTGTAGCCCGACGCAGGCAGTTCCTTGCCAGCCTTGTCGGACTACTTTCTACTCACAAAACGCCGACCCATAGGGAAAAAATACTCCATGATTTAAAGTCGATGCATGTGCTGAATAATTATACGTGAGTCTCATTCGGAATCAGAGCCAAGAGATCCGTAACGCCAACATCCTCACCGGCCTGAGATAACAAAGCAGAGACTTGTCCACGATGGTGCGTTTGGTGATTGAAAAAGTGATAAATAAGGCTCGAAAACCCTTTGTTAGCAGGCATCCCTTTGGAGTTATGATAGCTGAGCATAAGATTTAAATCACCATCGGATAGCTCGCCAATCCAAGTGGAAATCTGACCATCCAACCAGACCCTGTGCGCCGACAGAGCCGCGAAATCTTCAAAAAGGATCTGGTTCAGGCTACTCGGAGTTGGCAGGTCAGCCACCTCACTCAGAGAGGCCTGACAAAACGGATGTGTCGCAAATCGCTTGAGCCAAAGAGTGTCGCCAACGAGGATGTGATTCAGTGTACCGAGAATGGAGCTAAAAAAGACCCCTCGATCCTTGGCTAGCTCTGTCATACCAAGGCGGCCCGCAGCCTCGTAAGTTTTTGAGTTCATACACTTATTGTAGGCGGCCAGCAATTCAACCTGTTCTTTCATACTCATCAGAGTTCCTTCTCTTGTATAACGCCGCGTTAACCGGACCGAAACATTTGTGGAATTTGTGATGCTCTGTACAAAGTGCAGGCACAGGGGCCAGAAATGGGGGACATTCCAGCAACTGTGTTATTGCGAGGTTAAATATTTTCTTAGCGGAGCGCTTTAGAAGCGAGAATGTAACGCCGTAAATCCCTTTCTTGCCTTAGTACATGAAGGATGAATACCGTTTCTTTTTCTATTTTGTAAAAAATACGACAAGGGTTAACCACAACCTCCCTATACCCCAACTCCTTAACCTCCTCAACTATACGGCCCGACTCAAGGAACATTTCCAATCGATCAACTTTATCAAATAAGGTGCTAACCAACTGCTTGGCAGCAACTGGATTACTGACCGCTATATATTCAGCAATGTCATTTATATTATCAAGCGCTGGCTCCGTCCAGACTACCTTAGCCATTTATCCATCTTCTCTTTAGCATCCGCATTACTCATCACTCGATTGTCGCGAATAGCTTGTTCTCCTTTTGCTATACCCTCAAGTATTTGCATACGATTAACCATATGCTCATAGTCTGTAACATCGAGAAGATATGCAGAGGGCTGCCCATGCTCGGTGATGAGTATTGGCTCTTTAGATTCATGAAGTTCGGCAAGCATTCTCGTTGCCTGCCTCTTTAAGGTGGTCACTAGCTCAGTACGCATTGTAATACTCCTAAACAGGGGGAGAAGTATCACTATAGTAGCACTCCATCCTAGACTAGCAACCCTCAGCCTCTGGAACTGAGTGATTACCCTCCATTTTGACCGCTTACGCTGCATAAGCGACACCTGACAGTCCGGCCTCCCAGTCTCAGACCCCGGTCAGCTTGCTAAAGCGACGCAAAAACCATTTTTCGATCTCCACCAGGATCAACACCGATGAGGCCACCAGCAGGATACGCCCCCAAGTCAGCGCATCCAGTGCGGTTGTCCCGAACAGCGCCTGCATCGGTGCCGCATAGGTAAACAGGAGTTGGAAAAACAGCATCACGACGATGGCATAGAGCAGGAAGCGATTGCCGCGCAATCCTGCCAGTGTCAACGAGGGGGCAAGCAGGTAGCGCACGCTGAAGATATAAAACAGCTCAAACATCACTAGGGTATTGACCGCCACGGTGCGGGCCAGTTCGATGGAGGCCCCCTGCTCCCGCTCCCACAAAAACAGGCCGAAGGTCCCGGTGACCAGGATCAGCGATACGAACACGATTCGCCAGATCAGAAAACCAGAGAGAATGGGTTCCTGCGGATCCCGCGGCGGGCGCTGCATGCTGTTTTTCTCTGCCGGTTCAAATGCCAGGGTCAGGGCCAGCGTCACGGCGGTAATCATGTTGACCCAGAGTATCTGCGCGGCGGTGATGGGCAGCATGCGTCCCATCGCGATGGCCGCGACGATACATAGCGCCTCGCCACCGTTGGTGGGGAGCACGAATAGAATCGACTTTTTAAGGTTGTCATACACCGTCCGCCCCTCGGCTACAGCCTGGGCAATGGTCGCGAAGTTGTCGTCTGCCAATACCATCTCGGCCGATTCTTTGGCGACCTCGGTGCCATTGATCCCCATCGCGATGCCGACATCGGCACGCTTGAGTGCAGGCGCATCGTTGACCCCATCCCCGGTCATGGCCACGACCTCGCCCCTGGCCTGCAACGCGGTGACCAGGCGTAGCTTTTGTTCGGGAGAAACGCGGGCAAACACATCCGCACGCAATGCTAGCAGCTTCATACGGGACTCATCTGCACCCAGCATATCGGCACCACTAATAACCGTTTCGCCATCGCCTATATGCATCTGGGTGGCGATGGCGCGTGCGGTGATGGCGTGGTCCCCGGTGATCATCTTGACCCGAATACCGGCCTCCTGACAGGCCTTGACGGCCAGGATCGCCTCCTCCCGAGGAGGATCGATAATCCCCACCACACCCAGCAGGGTTAAGCCGGTTTCCACATCCTGAAAACTGAGGCTTTGCTGCCCCGCATCCGCATCTTTAACGGCGATAGCCAGCAACCGCTGCCCCCGGCTCGCCATGGCGTGCACCGAGGATTCCCAGTGATTCTGGCGCAGCGGTTTATCATCAGCACCCAAGCGCTGAAACTTGCACATCGTTAACAACTGCTCAGGCGCACCTTTGACATAGATAAAGCTATGGCCGGCATGGTCGTGATGCAGGCTCGCCATAAAACGGTGCTGTGACTCAAAGGGGATCGCATCAACGCGTGGAGATTGGCGCTGCTGCTGGTGCTGCTCGAGTCCGGCCTTATGTGCCAGAACGACCAGAGCCCCTTCGGTAGGATCACCCTGAACCCGCCACTGGCCATCAACCTCAGTCAGGCTGGCGTCATTGCAGAGTACCGCGGCCTTAACCAGAGCCTGCAATACAGGAAGATCCTCTGCCAATACCGTTTTTCCCTCAACACTGAAACTGCCATGGGGGTTATAGCCACTGCCACTGACCTCGCAGATCCCCGAGGCGGTCACCAATGTCTGTACGGTCATCTGATTGCGGGTCAGGGTTCCGGTTTTATCCGAACAGATCACAGTCACCGAACCCAACGTTTCCACCGCAGGCAAGCGTCTGATAATCGCCTTCTTGGCCGCCATACGCTGCACACCCAGCGCCAGCGTAATCGTCATGATGGCCGGCAACCCCTCAGGGATACCAGCGACGGCGAGACCCACAGCCGCAAGGAACATATCGGCCGCCGAATAGCCCTGCCAATAGACGCCGTAGGCAAAGGTGATCCCAGCCATCAAGCCTATGCCCAACATCAGCCAGCGGGAAAACCGATCCATCTGCCGCAGCAGGGGCGTTGTCAGACTCTGCACCCGCCCCAGCAGGTCGCTGATCTGACCAATCTCGGTCGCATCGGCGGTAGCAACCACCACACCCTGCCCCTGACCATAGCTGACGAGGGTGCCCGAGTACGCCAGGCACGTGCGATCACCGATAGAAGCCGCCTCGGCAACACAATCGACACTCTTCTCCACCGGCATCGACTCACCGGTAAGCAGCGCTTCGTCTATTAGTAACTCACGCGCTTTGAACAGCCGCAGATCGGCGGGCACCTTGTCACCCGATTGCACCAACACGACATCGCCGGGAACCAGCTGTTCGGCCGCCACATTGATAAAGCGACCCTCGCGTCTCACCATCGCCTGGTGCGACAGCAGATTGCGGATAGCATCGAGTGCCTTCTCGGCTTTGCCTTCCTGCACGAAGCCGATCAGCGCATTGATGACCACCACACCGAGAATAACCCCGCTGTCGACCCAGTGATCGAGCAGGGCGGTCACGACGCCTGCGACCAGCAAGACATAGATAAGCAGGTTGTGACATTGCGCCAACAACCGCCGGAACGGGCTCCTTACCTCCGGTTGCCGTAAAGCATTAGGGCCAAGTCGCGCTAAGCGGACCTGGGCCTCCTGTTGCGACAAACCCTCGGCCGATGCGTTGAGTTCTTGAAAAACCTCCGCCTGCTTCCATGCATGCCAGGGGCTGAGCTTTCTTTTTTTCGCTGCGCTCATGATAAATCTCCTTATTAATCATGAATCATTTATAGCCCTTCTGAGCTCGCTTAGATATGCAGGTTCACGAATATAGCTGCTGAGCGTTGTGTATCTCAAATAGCCATTCGCACACACTCGCTACCAACTACACTCACCCGATGCCCATCAATGGAGAGTAACTTGAGTCTGATCCTCAGCCATAAACCCTGGTTTGGACACTTTAACTTTGACAGGGCGCAGACCAACCAGTGGCGTATCGGAGCGCTGGCGGTCTCTGTGCAGAGGCACGCATCGGAATGGCAAGTCTGCCACCTCAATACAGGCGCGGCCATCGATGAGCAGGCCGCCATCGAGGTAACCGAGAATGCGGGGCAACAACCAGAGGGGAGCAGATGCCAGCGGCATGCGGTAGCGCTGTCAAATCAGCCCCTAAAAGTACTCCCAGCGTTAGCCGATCGACCCGTGGTCACGCGCCCCTTGATCCCCTTTCACCTCCACCCCGGGCAAGAGACGCTGCTCTATGTCGGCACCAGTATCTGGCTGCAGATCCATGCCTTTGAGGCGGGACCACTGCTGCTGGATCTTCCTGTGCAAAGGCCCTCTGATACCTGGTTTGGGCCCTCAACGAGAGAGGGAGAGCTGTGCTATGCGGCCCGAACCCGAGCAATTCTGGATCTGCAGGATCTTCCCTCGAGGACGATTCGAGCCACCACCCCGGTCAGAATCAAGAATAACGGCCAGACATCCCTGTTACTGGAGCGCCTGCTGCTCCCTATCCCCCAGCTCTCGGTCTTTGCTACCCACGACAACCGTCTGTGGACTGAAGAGCTGTCGATCCACTGCAATCAGGAGATGCGATCCGCCCACCTGCGGATAGGCTCAGGGGCGCCGACCATCGCGGGGTCGACTCGGCAACTCAACCCTCCGCGAATGCTTGCCGAGCGCGGTGTCTTTACCCGTGCTCTGGGCGCGATTTTTGGTTAAGGCGGCACCTGGACACTCGAATGGGACACTCGATGTGGGCTCTCAAGTTAAGGAACAGAGATGAATGATTTTTGGTTATCCGTCGCGGACTGGCAGTTGCTGGACCGCGCCTTTACAGGTGGACGCGCGATCCTGCTGCTCGGTGGCGGTTATCTGCTCGCCAAGCTGGCCAGCAACGGCCTGGGCCGGCTGCTGAGTGAACACCTGACCCTGCACCACCTGATCCTGATCAGGCGCATCGCCTTTTACCTGATCCTGGCCATGTTCTGCATCTCGGCGCTGCGCGAACTCGGGTTTGAACTCAGCGTCCTGCTAGGCGCGGCCGGCATTCTGAGTGTGGCTGTCGGCTTTGCGTCCCAGACCTCCGCCTCGAATATTATCAGCGGACTGTTTTTACTCGGTGAGCGCCCCTTCTCGGTAGGGGATGTGATACGGGTGGGCGGAACAACCGGCGAGGTGCTGTCGATAGATCTGCTATCCGCCAAGCTCCGCACCTTCGACAACCTTTATGTGCGCATACCCAATGAAACCCTGATCAAATCAGAGGTAACCAACCTGACCCGCTTTCCGATCCGGCGTCTGGATCTGGAGATAGGGATCGCGTACAAAGAGGATGTCAACCGGGTCAGTGGGGTGCTTAAAGAGGTGGCCAATGCTAACCCGCTGTCGTTAGAAGAGCCCGAGCCGATGATTGTGTTTATGGGTTTTGGGGATTCGGCGATTAATCTGCGATTTTCTCTCTGGGTCACCAAAGAGAAGTTTCTCGAGTTAAAGAACAGCGTTCAGGCGGAGATAAAGATCGCCTTCGATGCCGCCAATATTGAGATCCCCTTCCCGCATCGCACCCTCTATGTCGGCAGCGCGACCGCCCCCTTTCCAGTACAGATAGTCAAACCTGCACCAGAACAGGCATCAGCACAAAAAAAAGAACAAAACCAAGAGCAGGCTTAAAGTTTGCCGAATAAGCGCTCAAAATTAGTACTGGTCGCTGCCGCGACCTCCTCCAGACTCAGCCCCTTAATCGTGGCGACCGCTTCAGCCACCTCACGCACATAACAGGGTTCATTGGAACGACCCCTATAGGGAACCGGCGCAAGATAGGGCGCATCGGTCTCGACCAGGATCCGCTCCAGAGGCACGCGCCGAACCACTTCTCGCAACTCAGCGGCACTCCCAAAGGTGATGATCCCGGAAAAAGAGATGTAAAGACCCAGCTCGAGCGCTTTCTCGGCCATAGACCAGTCTTCGGTAAAACAGTGCAGCACCCCGCCGGAAGGCGCTAACCCCTGACGAAGGATGCGTAGGGTATCTTCCACCGCGGCCCGCGTATGCACGATGACCGGCTTACAGACCTGCGCTGCCACCTGCAGATGCAGCTCAAAACTGCGCTGCTGCGCGGCACAGGATGCCTCGCCATAGTGGTAATCCAGTCCGGTCTCGCCGATGGCGACCATTCGTGGGTGAGTGGCCGCCTCCAGCAGCGACGCCACCTGGAACGCCTCGATCTCATCGCTTAACGGATGTACGCCCGCAGATACTCGGACCTGAGGGTAGGGTTCCGTCAGCGCCAGCATCGCGTCCCAGCGTGCCATATCGGTGCCTACACAGAGCAACCGCGTAACGCCCTGCTCGTTGGCGCGATCGATCACCGGTTGCAGCTGACCGTCATAGGGACTCAAATCTAAACGATCTAGATGGCAATGGGAGTCGATAAGCATAAATCACTACCTTATAAGGGTCAGGCTTTCATAACTTTGTAGGTTAGGCTTAAGCCTGACGCAGTACTTTTGTGGGTTAGGCTTTAGCCAGACGATGACTGCACCATGCTAGTACTGTCGGACTAAAGTCAGACCTACCGGGGGAACTCACATGGTATGGGTAAGCCGCCCCGACCCCTGGGATCCGGCCAGATACGTATCTATTTTGCCGACGAGGGTGTTGTCATCCGCGCTAAGCTGAATGCCTATGCCCGCCATCTTTCCACCCTGAGCACCGCGGGGGGTCACCCAGACCACCTTGCCACTCACCGGGATCTTATCAGGCTCTTCCATCAGATCTAACAGCATAAAAACCTCTTCGCCCAGCTGGTAGTCCCGTTGCGTCGCCACGAACAAACCGCCGTTTTTGATAAAAGGCATATAGCTACGATAAAGCTCGTCTTTGGTTTTGATGGTCAGGGAAAGGATTCCGTGACTGGCACGAGGGCGGACAGACATCGCAGGTTCTCTATAATGACTGAAGGGGTTAGCCGGCTTTGAAGAGATCGCCCCAGTCGATCAGCAGATCTTCCAACAGCAGCCGCTCGTTAGGGTTATTCCGACTCAGCAGATACTCTCTATATTGCTGTATTTTATCGGCAAACTCGAACATTTTCTGTGATGATAAGCGCTGGCTCAGCGCGACGACCATCTTTTGGGCTGTCAGACTCTTAATAGAGTCGGCATCCTGGGTGGCCTTAAAACGGATCAGATCCTGAACCAGGGTGAGCCACCAGTCGAGTAGATCCAATGAGCGGGCCTTAGTCAACTTCTCTGCTGCCTGACTGCTATTAGCCTCACCGGTAACCACCAGCTTTAATGCCTGGTATAGATTTTTACGCTGCTCTGCACTACCACTGCGCGCTAACGCCAATGCCGCTAACGGGGCACCACCCGCCAGATTCAGCAGCTCGGCAACATCCCCCTCGACACCCTCCTGTTGATTCAGCCATTCAATCGCCTGATCCCGATCAGGCAAACGCAGAGCCAGCGTCTGACAGCGACTGCGAATAGTGGCGACGATACGGCCTGGCAGATGGCTATAGAGCACGAACAGGGTGCGGTCACCAGGCTCTTCCAGCACTTTGAGCAAGGCATTGGCGGCATTGGTATTCATCGCCTCGGCAGGACCCAGCACGACGATACGGTAGCCCCCCTGTTGTGCCGACAGCGTAATGGTCGATACCAGCTCACGAATCTGATCAACCTTGATGGTCTTTCCAGGCCCTTCAGGCGCTATCTCGACAAGATCAGGATGGCTACCCTGGGCACTGAGCAAACAGCTTTTACAGTGGCCGCAGCTGAGTAACTGCTGATCGTGCCGCGATGGCTGACGGCAGAGTAGATACTGCCCCAAGGCCTTAGAAAACTGCGCCTTACCCAACCCCGGCTCACCACAAAGCAGTAGGGCATGTGGCAGCCGCTGCTGCTGCTGCTGCCCAGTCAAACGCTGCCAGAGCGCCTGGTGCCACGGCAGAATAGCCTGCAACTGAGAGGGTGACTGAACGTCAGTATCCACGGCTGAAAAACTCCTGCATCAAGCGGCTGATCTGCTGCTGTTCTTGAGATAGAGATTGCGATTGAGAGTCCGCATCAGTATCCACGGCTGAAAAATTCCTGCATCACGTGGCTGATCTGCTGCTGTACCTGAACCAGAGGCTGCCCCGCATCGATGACTCTGAAGCGCTCCGGTTCTGCATCGACACGCCGTAGATAGGCCTGGCGAACACGCTCGAAAAACGCCTGCTGCTCCTGCTCAAACCGATCCAGCTCGCCGCGCTGCCGTGCCCGAGCCAGGCCGATCTCGACCGGCACATCGAGCAGCAGGGTCAGATCGGGACGCAGATCGCCCTGCACCAGCCGTTCAAGCTGCTCGATTGAGGCCCAGTCAAGCTGCCGCCCGCCGCCCTGGTAGGCGAAGGTGGCGTCCGTAAAGCGATCACAGAGCACCCAATCCCCCAGCGCTAGGGCAGGCTCTATCACCTGAGCCAGATGCTGAGCACGCGCGGCAAACATTAGCAGCAGTTCGCAATCGGTACTTACTGGCTCCTCGCGCTCGGCTAATAATACGCCACGGATCTCTTCGGCCAGCGGGGTACCACCCGGCTCACGAGTGTCGATAAAACTGAGCTGCTGCGCCCGCAGCAGACCCCGCAGGTGCTCGATATTGGTGCTTTTTCCAACACCTTCACCGCCTTCTATGGTGATGAATTTTCCTGTTACTGACATCAACCGTCACCCTGGGTGGTAGAGGTCGCCGTAGCCGCGTCCTTGAGCGCCGGAGAGGAGCGGTAATCGGAGCGCCGCTGGTTACGCTGGAAACGAGCGACAGCGTTGTTATGCTCCTTCAACGTGCTGGAAAACTGGTGAAACCCATCCCCTTTAGCGACAAAATACAGCGTCGTGCCGGGTTCCGGATGGAGCGCGGCATGGATCGCCGCACGGCCTGGATTGGCGATAGGCGTAGGCGGCAAACCATTAATTCTATAAGTATTATAGGGCGTAGTCCGATTCAGGTCTGCTCTGCGAATATTGCCTTTGTAGTCTTCACCCATGCCGTAGATCACCGTCGGATCGGTCTGCAGGCGCATCCCCTTTTGCAACCGCCGCGTGAATACGCCGGCAATGGCAGGCCGCTCAACCGCCGCCCCCGTTTCCTTTTCGACGATGGATGCCAGTATCAGGGCCTCATAGGCACTCTTAAGCGGCAATTCAGTGGCCCGCTCAGCCCACTCCTGCTCGAGCAGCAGCCGCATCGCCTGATAAGCACGCTGCAGGATCTGTCGATCGGTGGCACCCCGCCGAAACTGATAGGTATCCGGATAGATCCAGCCTTCTGCTGAACCTTCGATGCCCAGTAAACTGGCGATCGCCTCAGGATCGGAACGCTCCAGAGTCGTCTCGATCTCCGGATGGGCCTGGAGTACGGTCACCAGCTCTCGAACTGTCTGGCCTTCGACCAGAGTGACCTGATAGGTCCGAACCTGCCCCTGCACCAGCATCTGCAGCATGGCCTGATGCGTCAATCCAGGCTCAAGCAGATATTCGCCAGCCTGGATCCGCTGAGCCAGCTGATGCCGACGGGCATAAAAGCGTAGCGACAGCGGCTGATCGATAATACCGCGCTCAAGCAACTGGTCGATGACCGCTCGAAAGCTACTCCCGGGCTTTATCAGCAGCTGCTGAGAATCACTCAGCAGCAGCGGTTTCTGAGCCAGCGAGGTCATCCTGGACTGCCCCACATAGGCGGCGATAGCCACGACGAATCCGATCAGCAGGGCCGCAATGATAAGATGCTTCAGGACTCGCATAATCGCGCCTCAATCAACCACTGACTCACAGATTCAGTCCTGGGCGAAACCGCGATGGCGCGTCCATCACAGCTTCTCACAGGCAATATTCCCAAACCGGTATTGGTTAAAAACACGGCCTCGGCGTGGAACAGATCCTCCACCCTCAGGACCTGTTCAATCACCTCTATCTTATTACGTTGCGCCCAATCGATCACCACCGAACGCACGATACCTGCCACGCCACAGCGGTCCAGCAGCGGTGTCAGCAGCTGCTGCCCCCGGATCAGGAACAAATTACTCATCGTGCCCTCGATCAGACGATCATCAATATCACGGACCAGGCCTTCGGGGAACTGATCCTGCCACTCGTTTCGAGCCAGGACCTGCTCCAGGCGGTTCAGGTGTTTAATGCCTGCCAACAGGGGATTGAGCCCTAACCGGGTGCGACACAGATAGAGTTCACAGCCCTGCTGATACCAGTGCTGTGGATAATCAGGGGCGGCCGAGATCCTCAGGATTCGGTTTGGCACCAGATCAGCAAGGGCCCGATAACCGCGACCGCCGGCACCCCGGGTAATGATTATTTTGAGAAACGCGCGTTTGCGCCCCTGACAAAGCTGCCCGATCTCCGCACCCAAACTGTCGATAAAGGTCTTATCGTAGGGTATTGCCAGTCGATCCAAACCGGCATAAAGGCGCGCAAGATGGCGCCGTAACAGCAGGGGTTTACCGGCCTCAAGCAGCAGCGTTTCAAATACGCCATCGCCGTAGCTAAGGCCACGATCACCGAGGCTGATCTGAGTGCCGGGCTGACCGTTTACCAGGGTATCATTCATTGGCTTAACACCGGCGCTGGCGCTATAGCTCACGAAAGCCGCTTAAAGACCAGGGTACCGTTGGTACCACCAAACCCAAACGAGTTAGACATGGCGACGTCTATCTTAGTTTCCTGAGCGTTGTGAGCGACATAATTGAGATCACAGCCTTCAGAAGGATTATCTAGGTTGATCGTTGGCGGTGCCACCTGATCACGGATCGCAAGCACACAGAAGATCGCCTCGACCGCACCGGCCGCACCCAGCAGATGGCCGATCATCGACTTGGTCGAGCTCATCCGTACCTGGAAGGCACTCGACCCCAGCGCGCTCTTGACCGCATTAGACTCGGCCATGTCACCTGCGGGAGTCGAGGTGCCATGGGCATTGATATAGTCGATTTGATCGGGATTCAGGCCGCTGTCTTTGATCGCATTGGCCATCGATGCGGCAGCTCCGCCGCCATCGGCGGGAGGGGATGTCATATGATAAGCATCACCACTCATGCCAAAACCGACCAGTTCAGCATAGATCTGAGCGCCACGTTTTTTAGCATGCTCGTACTCTTCTAGCACCATCACCCCGGCGCCGTCACTCAGTACGAAGCCATCCCGGTCACGATCCCAGGGGCGGCTGGCCGCCTGAGGGTCATCATTACGCTTAGAGAGCGCCCGAGCCGCAGCAAATCCACCTAAGCCCAGGGGCGTGGTGGCCATTTCTGCACCGCCGGCGACCATCGCGTCGGCATCGCCATAAGCGATCATCCTTGCCGCTGAGCCAATATTATGGGTGCCCGTGGTGCATGCCGTAACGATGGCAATATTGGGACCCTTGAATCCATAACGGATAGACAGGTTGCCAGCAATCATATTGATGATGCTGCCGGGAACAAAGAAAGGGGAGATCCTGCGCGGACCTCCCTTTTCGAGTATTGAGTAATTCTTTTCTATCAGGGGTAAGCCACCAATACCGGAACCTACGGCAACTCCGATACGATCCGCATTAGCGTCAGTGACCACCAGTCCCGAATCTTCTATTGCCTGAATACCCGCAGCCATGCCGTATTGGATGAAAAAATCCATCTTCCTGGCATCTTTGGGATCCATATACGCTGCAACGTCGAAACCCTTGATGGAACCGCCAAAGTTCGTACTGTAAGACGACACATCAAAGTGTTCGATAGGACCGATACCGCTATGACCATTAACGATATTCCCCCACGTCTCTTTGACCGTGTTTCCAACAGGAGTCAATAACCCCATGCCGGTAACCACCACTCTTCTCCGAGACATCGCAACCTCCATCAAATTTTTATAGGCAAATAAAAAGCCGCCCTATGTGACCATAGCAGCGGCTTTCTGGAGCAGCTTAGTGCTTAATTACTGGTTAGCGGTAACATAAGCGATGGCCAGTTTAACCGTAGTAATCTTTTCGGCTTCTTCATCAGGAATTTCAGTTTCAAATTCTTCTTCCAGAGCCATAACAAGCTCAACAGTGTCGAGTGAGTCAGCGCCCAGATCTTCAACGAAGGAAGCGTCATTGGTCACTTCTTCTTCTTTAACGCCTAATTGCTCGGCAACAATCTTTTTTACGCGCTCTTCAATAGTACTCATAGTTTTTCCTGCTTGTTATGAACGACTTATACAGCGATGTGAGAAAACGATACTAAATCCCAACACCACCGAGTTAAATTGGTCACCTCTCCGCCTATAGGCTGGATGATGGGGACATTATCAACATATTCGGCAAAAAAACAATTCCCCTTAAGGAATTATGCCATGTACATGCCACCATTGACGTGAATTGTCTCGCCAGTGACATAACCTCCAGCCTCGCTGGCCAAAAACCCAACAACCGCAGCGACCTCTTCAGGTGCCCCCAATCGATTTAGCGGGATCTGACTTTTGAGCTTTTCCTTGTGCTCTTCCGCTAATCCACTGGTCATATCTGTATCGATAAAACCCGGTGCGACAGAATTGACGGTAATATTACGCGAAGCGACCTCTCTAGCCAATGCCCGACTGAAACCTTCGACACCCGCTTTCGCAGCAGCATAGTTACACTGACCACCATTTCCCATGGAAGCGACCACAGAACTGACATTTATAATCCGCCCCCAGCGAGCCTTCGTCATGCCACGCAAGCACCCCTTAACGACCCGGTAGATAGAGGTCAGGTTGGTATTAAGCACCGCCTCCCACTCATCCGCCTTCATCCGCATCAGGATATTGTCACGGGTAATGCCTGCATTATTAACCACGATGGCAATCGCACCAAACTCAGCCTGCACCGCAGCCAGAACCTCATCTACGGACGCCTGAGAGGCGACATCCAGCACCACACCCTTGCCGGCGATACCCGCATCCGCAAGATGCTGGGAGATAGCCGCAGCACCCCTTTCGCTGGTCGCCGTACCGATAATGACAGCACCCTGACGACCCAACTCCAGAGAGATCGCCTTACCAATCCCACGAGTAGCACCCGTCACCAGGGCTATTTTTCCTTTAATACTCATATTACGCTCCGCCTGTTAACTCGTTAGGAATCTTTAGCGTCTGTACGCCCTAGTGCCGCATTAAGCCCGGCCAGATCATTGATCGCAGCGACTGACAGGCTACGTTGAATACGCTTATTCAAACCCGACAACACCTTACCCGGACCACACTCTATAAGCGTCAGTATGCCCTGATCGGTCATGGCATTCACTGTATCTGTCCAGAGTACCGGACTATGCAGCTGAGCTATCAGATTGAGCTTAATCTCGGCGACCGAAACAGCGACGCTTGCCTTTACATTCTGTAGCACCGGAATGTGCGGTTCTTTAAAGTCGATCGACTCGAGTTCCGCAGCCAACTGCTTAGCGGCAGGCAGCATCAGCGCACAATGAGAAGGCACACTGACCGGCAGCGGTAGGGCGCGCTTAGCACCCCCCGCCTTGCAGAGCACCATCGCCCTGGCAACGGCTTGCGCCTCTCCGGCTACAACAATCTGGCCCGGCGAATTATAGTTGACCGCCGACACCACAGCGCCCTGGGCAGCCTCACAGCAGGCCTGTTCAACCAGAGCATCATCCAGGCCCAATATTGCCGCCATCGCGCCCGTGCCTGCAGGCACGGCCGCCTGCATAAACTGGCCGCGCTTCTCGACCAGCAACACAGCCTCTGCCAGCGACATAACACCGGCACACACCAACGCCGTATACTCACCCAGACTATGACCCGCCAACAGGCTGGGCTGCTCACCGCCCTCCTGCAACCAAAGACGCCAGATGGCCACACCTGCGGTTAAGAGCGCAGGTTGAGTCTTCTCTGTGCTATTAAGCTCAGCGATCGGCCCATGCTGCGTTAAAGACCATAGATCATAGCCCAGTACCGTACTCGCCTCGGCAAAGGTTTGCTCGATCAGGGGGTAGTGCTGGGCCAGCTCAGACAACATCGTTAATTGTTGTGAGCCTTGGCCCGGAAAGACAAACGCTAGGGTTTGATTCATAACATTCTCATATAGAAAAACAGAGCAGGAGACCCCACCATTTATGTAACACATGCCATTACTATCTAGTCATTCAATACAGCAATACGCCGAACACCCCGTACTACAGCGTTACAAAATCTGACTCAGCTTCTCATTGATCAACCCGGTCAGATCTCGCTGAACCTCCGCCCGCGCCTGCACGATAGCCTGAACAAAACATTCGCGCGTAGCCGAACCGTGACTCTTAACGACGATGCCCTGCAAGCCCAGCAAGCTGGCGCCATTACGACGCGAGGGGTCCAACTGCTCTTTGAGCTGCTTCAAGACCGGTCGTGCCAGCAGCCCCACACACTTACGATACCAGCTGCTGGTAAAGGATTGCTGTAACTGCCCGGCAATCAACCGAGCCACCCCCTCACTGCTCTTCAGGGCGACATTACCGACAAAACCATCACAAACCACCACATCGGCCCTGCCTGAATAGATATCGTTACCCTCGATATAGCCGATATAGTTCAGCGCAGCGTGCTCCTGCAGCAGCCTTGACGCCAATTTAACCTGCTCATTACCCTTGAGCGCCTCTACGCCCACATTAAGCAGCGCGACACGCGGCGCGTCCAGCCCATCCAGGGCCTCCGCCAGGGCGGACCCCAGCAGCGCAAACTGAAACAGATGCTCGGCGCTACAGTCCACGTTGGCACCCAGGTCGAGCATATAACAATGCCCTGTACGGGTAGGAATCGCGGTCGCGATCGCCGGACGATCGATACCCGGATGCATGCGCAGCAGATAATGCCCGATGGCCATCAACGCCCCGGTATTACCCGCACACACACAGGCATCCGCGCGGCCATCGGCAACCAGCTTGACCGCACGATACATCGACGAATCTTTGCGCTTACGCAGTACGACGGAAGGCTTTTCAGCCATAGAAACAATGGAATCTGCCGCTTCGATAGAGAATCGATCGGCATATTGAGCAGGCAGCAGGGATTCAATCTGGAAGGGGTCGCCCACGAGAATCAGCCGGGTATCGGGATAGGATTTGGAAAAATCTAGAGCTGCGGGAACTGCTACACGGGGACCGAAGTCCCCGCTCATCACATCGACTGCAAGGGTGCAGCGAGTGACCAATGGTTACTCGGCGTCTTTAGCGATAACCTGGCGACCACGGTAGAAACCATCATCAGTCACATGGTGACGACGATGAACTTCACCGGTAGTGCTGTCTAATGACAGCGTGGGTGAGGCCAATGCATCGTGTGAACGACGCTGACCACGGCGTGAACGTGTAACTTTACTCTTCTGAACAGCCATGACTACGCAGCTCCTGAATTAATGTTTATTGACCCTGAGTTGGGCCAACACGTTAAATGGGTTTTTCCTATCGTTGTCGCCAGACTGCACGGCTGCTTCACCATACTCCGTCTTAACGACACAATCCTGATGCTGAGCGATCAGCGGCAACGTCAATATCAGCTCCTCTTCGACCAGCCGATAAAGATCTTGCTTAGGCTCATTGACGATAAGGGAATCGTAGTGACGAGGAAGCTGCTTGGCGGCCTCATCATCAGCGACGATACCCAAATTTATCTCGGCTTCAAGCTCTAGCGTGACTGGCTCCAGACAACGCTGACAAAGCATTTTCACCGTCGTATTAGCCAGGCCCCTGATGTGACGAATACGCTCTTCATCCACACCAAAGTTCATACTAACATTGACAACCCCATCGCTATCAACAAGATAGCCACTCAATCGCTCCAGCTGTACTAGCGTTACAACGCCTTCAACAATCCGACCCTGGTCGGCAGCTTGGCGTGAATCAATTGTGAATGGTAATGATGGCTTCAACATAAGCGCGACATAATAGTTACCTAGTGAGTGTGTGTAAAGAGATCTCTGATAAAAAAGACTAGAATGACGCGCATATCATACACACCTGCTCCTAACCTTTAACCCTGGAATGTCGGCATGCTCCAACTAATTCTCGCGTCAACCTCTGTATACAGAAAATCTTTGCTTGAAAAACTGCAACTAAACTTTAGCTGCCAGGCACCTGACATGGACGAAACGCCCGTGCCAGGCGAATCAGCCCGGGAACTCGTCATACGCCTAGCCCGGGCAAAAGCCGAAGCGGTCGGACGCAACCACCCCGGCGCCCTGATTATTGGCTCGGATCAGGTCGCGCTCCTTAATGATACGCTTATTGGCAAGCCTCATGACCACCAACGGGCAACGGCACAACTTCGGGCATCCAGCGGCCAGACCCTCAGCTTCTATACCGGCCTGTGCCTGCACAACAGCGCAACGGGCAGCTCAGAGGTGATCTGCGAGCCCTTCAGCGTCCATTTCAGAACCCTCAGTGACGCTCAGATCGAACGCTACCTGATCCGCGAACAGCCCTATCAGTGTGCCGGCAGCTTTAAAGCTGAGGGCTTAGGCATAAGTCTGTTTGAAAAACTCGAAGGTGACGACCCCAACACCCTGGTAGGCCTGCCTCTGATCCGCCTGATAGCGCTATTACAACGCCAGGGCGTGGAGGTACCCTGAGTCATCAGCCCTGAGCCACGACCATCAACTAGCGGCCATCAGCGCAGCGTGGGAGCGCTCGACTCCAGCTGAGTCGACAGGGTTTTAGCGAAGGTCACCCCCATCCGCTCTGCCAACTTCTCCAAGGCGGATAGTGACGGGGTGAAATTGACGATATGCTCTTCGCCGATCACCTCTCGTGCCACGTAACCGGCACTCCCCAGACCGTCGATCAGACCCAACCCCAGCGCCTGCTCTCCGGTCCAGATCAAACCACTGAAAAGCTCTTGCGAATCGCCGAGTCGGTCTCCCCTGCCTTGCTTAACCTGTTCGATAAACTGCAGGTGCGTGGTATTGAGTACAGACTTCCAAAACGCCTCTTCGCCCTCCTTTAAAGGGGAAAAAGGATCCAGGAACGCCTTGTGCTTACCGGCAGTCACCAGGCGACGCTCAATACCCAGCTTTTCCAACACCTCGACAAAACCAAAACTGGAGGAGATCACACCGATCGACCCCACCAGACTGGCCTTGTCGGCATAGATCTCATCAGCCGCGGCGGCTATGTAATAGCCACCCGAGGCACCGATATCGCTAATCACGGCGTAGAGCTTGGTATCGGGATAGAGCAGGCGTAAGCGTTTGATCTCATCATAGACATAGCCCGACTGCACCGGACTACCGCCAGGACTATTGATCCTCAGAATCACCCCACGGGTGTTTTTATCCGCAAACGCGGCACCCAAACTCCGGGCGATACTATCGGCATTGGCCTCAGCATCTGCGGCTATAACACCGCTGATATCGACCAGCGCCGTATGCGGCTTATTGCTGGATAGCTGTTCGGACCAGCTGCTATCCACAATAAAATAAAGCATCGCAAACAGATAGATAAAGGTTAGCGATTTAAAGAAGATGCCCCAGCGTCTCGAGCGTCGATGCTCTACCGACAGACCCTTAACCATTTTTTCAATCAGCCGCCACTCTTTAGAATCAGCATCTGCATACTGACGCGGCTCAGCGCCCGTCTTTTCGGGCCGACCTGACTGGGATTGAGATTGAGATTGAGATTGAGATTGAGAGTCGGAGCCAGGGCCCCAGAGATTATCACTCACGCAGTTATCCTATTTAGTCGGAATTGTTAGTCGGTATGGGATTATGTGATTTGTGCCTCGAGCCAGTGCTCGAGTTCGCTAAAATTGTCGATAATACGTTGCGGCGCATGCTTAAGCAGCCGCTCAGGATGATGTGCACCATAAGAGACACCGACAGATCGCATGCCGGCTGCGACTGCCATGCCGAGGTCGTACTCGGTATCACCGACCATCACCGCCTCATCAACGCGATGACCGCTCTCTTCCAGTAGCTGCTCAAGCATCAGCGGATGGGGCTTGGAGCGGGTCTCATCCGCGCAACGGCTATAATCAAACGCCGTTTCAAGCCCGGCCTCAGCCAGGACTCTATCGAGCCCCTTACGGCTTTTACCCGTGGCTACGGCCAGGCGATAGCCGCGCTGCCGCAGACGAACAAGACCCTCCCGAACGCCGGGGAAAAAATCGGTAGCGGTATCATCCCCTTCTATATAGTAATAACCATAGCGCTCGCGCATCTGCGAGCACTGGTCAGAACTCAGGCACCCAAACAGCTGCTCAAAGACCTCCGGCAGCCCCAGGCCAATGATATTGCGTACTGCCTCTGCGCTCGGCACGGGCAGCGCCACATCGACCGCCGCCTTCTGCATAGAGCGGGTAATCCGCTCGGCCGAGTCGAGCAAGGTACCATCCCAATCAAAAATAATAAGTTTTAAATTCACATTTACATCCTGACTTCAGAGTATTCAACATAAACGGCTAAAAATAGTTCACCGAAAATCGCACTTGGGTTTGGTCTGCTAAGTACCTTAGGCTACCCTAGCAGGAATATCATTTTAGTTATCAGGAGATAACATGAGCGACCTACACGGCTACTATATCGAAGATCTTGAAGTGGGCATGACGGCGTCATTCGCCAAAACCGTCTCCGAGTCTGATGTCTACACCTTTGCCGGCATCACCGGCGACAACAATCCTGTCCATATCAATGCCGAGTATGCCGCTCAGACCATATTTAAAGAGCGCATCGTCCACGGCATGTTCAGCGCCGGACTGATCTCTGCGGTACTGGGCACCAAGCTTCCCGGACCCGGCGCCATCTACATCGACCAGAACATTAAATTCAAAGCCCCGGTCAAGTTTGGCGACACCCTCACCGCAACCGCCACCATCACCGAGATAAAAATGGAGCGTCGACGCGTCATATTGAGCACCGTCTGCACCGTCGGCGGCAAAACCGTTGCCAGCGGCAGCGCGACCCTGATGGTCGACTCTAAGAGCTAAACACAGGTCAAACCAAGGAGCGCCACATGCTGATATCACCCGATAATGCCTTATTGCTGGTTATTGATATTCAGGAAAAACTGTTACCCGCCGTCTGCCAGCCAGACCAACTGGTTAAGCAAACGCGCTGGCTAATGGAGATAGCCGCAATAGTAAAGGTTCCGGTGCTGGTGTCAGAACAATACCCCCAGGGCCTGGGACATACGGTTGCCGAGCTGGCCAGCCTGGTGACTCCCGAGCAGGTCATGGCAAAGCTGCATTTTTCCTGCGCTGCCGAGCCCTCCTGTACTGAAACGATAGCCCAACAGCAGCGTAAACAGATCGTTATCTGCGGCATGGAAGCGCATGTCTGCGTCCTGCAAACGGCCATAGGCTTGCATCTACAGGGGTTTGAGGTATTCGTGGTCGAGGATCTGATCACATCCCGCAACGAAACCGACAAGCAGCTCGCCATTACCCGCCTGCAACAACTGCAAATCCAGGTCGTCAGTCGTGAAATGGTTGCCTTTGAATGGATGCAAAAATCAGGAACAGAAAGCTTTAAGACGATCAGCAAAAACTACCTGCGCTAGACCTAGCAAACCAAGGGGTCAGGTCTTTCCGTGTGCGCACACGGAAAACCTGACCCTCTTTTTTTGACCTTTTTATCTAATAGCGCTCAGATGCTCCACAAAGGATTCGGGCTCGGGCACGCCGACCAGCATCGATCCGATCTGCTGCACCCCTGCACGATCATAGAACACCAGTGCGGGGGGGCCGATGATGCTGTAACGCTGATAAAGCGCCTTTGACGCCGCATCGTTGGCCGTGACATCGACCCTAATAGTGACAAATTCACTCAGCTTAGTGGCCACCGCAGGATCGGCGAAGGTATAGGCCTCCAGCTCTTTGCAGGACACACACCAGTCGGCATAAAAATCCAGCATCACCGGACTCTGTCGGCGTTTGGCCTGTTCCAGCAGCGGCTCCAGCTGCGCCAAAGAGGTGACATCCGTAAAGGTGACCCGGGCCGACGTCGCCTGCGACCCGCCTGCGGCCAACGCCTGCAGCGGCCGTAACAACGAGCCCTGCCCGGTGGCCGAGCCAATCAGCAGCATGATTGCATAGATTAACAGCAGCACACCCAGTGCCTTGCCCAGCTTAAGTACAGCGCCGGCGCCCTGTTCAAGCCGATCAAGGGCGTGCATAAAGACGGCACAACCGAGCAATATGCTGGCCAGTAAGATCTGAGTCACGATGCCGGCTACAATCCGGTCCAGCATCCAGACGGCCATCAGCAGCAACGCCACCCCAAACACCTGCTTGACCACATTCATCCAGGCGCCAGCCCTTGGCAAGAGCTTACCCGCAGAGCCGCCGATCAATATCAACGGCAATCCCATTCCCAGACTCAGCACAAACAGCGCCAACCCCCCTAAAACCGGGTCACCGGTCTGGCCTATATACACCAGAGCGCCCGCCAGAGGCGCCGCGACACAGGGACCTACGATCAAAGCTGACAGCAAGCCCATAATGGCAACACCCAACAGTTGCCCGCCCTGCTGGCTCCGGCTCACCCGGTTAAGCACATTCTGAAACGACGTGGGCACCTCCAGCCGGTAAAAGCCAAACATCGATAATGACAGCGCCACGAACAGGCCGCTAAAGAGGGAGATAATCCACGGATTTTGAAAGCTTGCCTGCAGGTTTTCGCCGAACAGCCCGGCGAGAACGCCGATAACCGTATACGTCAGGCTCATCGACAAGACATAGACCAGCGACAAGCCGAAGGCCTTGCGCGTCGTGACCTGATCACCCTGCCCTGCAATCACGCCCGCCAGTATAGGAATCATCGGAAACACACAGGGCGTAAGCGATAACGCCAGACCGGCCAGAAAGAACAGCCCAAGGGTAAGCCAAAGATTACCGCTGGCCAGCTGCGCAATAACCTGGCTGGGGTCCGTCAACGACAGCCCGACGTCCGCCTCGGGTCGACTCTGCTCTGTGCCAGCCTCTGCGCTATCTTCACCATTAGCCAGAGCGCTATCTTCTCTATTAGCTAGGACGGGCAGTGCAGCGGCCGTAAGCGGCACTTGCATAAGAGGCTGTATTTTTTCAACCGGCGGATAGCAGATACCGCCATCCCAACAACCCTGATACTCAACGCCCAGACTGCCATCGAGACGCGTCCCTTGAGTCGACTGTACCCGCAGCAGCAACTCCGCTTCATGATAATAGACGGCAACATCACCAAACAGCGGATCCGCTTTTAGTTTAGACTCAGGATAGCGAACCTCGACCACCTCGAGACCCTCACCAGGCTTAAACTTGATCTTGTCACGATACAGGTAGTAACCCGGTTCAATTACCCAGTGCAGCCGATAGACACCCTGCCCGAGAGGGCTGGTACTCAGTTGATACGCCTGATCGACCGGTAGGGGACCATCGCTTGAGGCGATCAGCTGATCGAATACCGAGCCGTGCACCACCCCGCTCAGGGACAGCAGCAGCCAGACACCGCAACAGCCCAGAGATAAACGCATACGGTTAAATAAAACAGACATCAGCTAAACGTTCCTGTGAGCATACAGTTAAGGGAGTCAAACCTAGACCGGCTATCATCGCAGAAAGTTCAACTAACAGACACTTAGAACCACTTAGAACCACTTAGAACCACTTAGAACCACTCATTGTTGCGCTGGCGACGCTTAGGGAGATGAGGAACGATAAGACCTATAAACAGACCGCCAAGCACCAACGCTCCGCCACGCAGTAACCAGCTCATCAATAGAGTCTCATCCATAGAACTGATCTCCAGCTTAAGGCGTTCGACCTCATTCTGCAGCCGGGAAACATCTGCCGTGTACTGAGTCTGCTGATTATTAGCCATTGATAGATCCGAATCCAGCGCAGTCAGCGCCTCGGCCTGCTCACCGACGAGCTTGCGACTGGCGGCCAGGGCTTTCTCAAGCTCAGGCAGGCGCAGGGCAAGACTCTGGCCCTTGTCTACATATTTACCCTGCACCCAACCTTCGGTACCCTTCGTCAGTCGTACCTTGATATACCCGGTGCTCTCGTCCTTAGCCAGCACATCAAGCATGGTGCCGCTAGACGGATTGGAGATGATCCGATATTGGTTACTCGGACCACTATGCATAAATACCGACACCTCATCGCTGATATGATATTCCGCACCTATTGATACACTGGAAAAAAACAAAGTTATTAAAAACAAATATTTACGCATAGATTTATTCCCTGGTACGAGCGCGATGAAGCCCTAAAAATAGCAGATTATAGCAGCCCCGGGCGCTTAGGTTAAACCGCTAATATAGATGATCGATGCTGTATGCTGTCCACTGAATACACATCGAATACGAGGATAGCCGCCCTGTTTTCTACGACTTCACCACATCAGACCCTGCAACAGGCGCTGCTGCGACAGCAGACGATTCTGACGCCCAATCGCCGTTTGAGCCGGCATATCCTCGACAGATATGGCCTCCAGCAGCGCCAACAGGGGATTCAGGCCTGGCATACCCCAGCCGTATTCTCACTCGAGGGCTGGGGGCGACAGCTGTGGCAGCAACTGCAGGACAGTAACCATCCGCTGGGGCGAGCACTGCTGCTCGACTCCCGCCAGGAACTGCAACTCTGGAAGCAGTGCCTGATGCAAGACCCCGACACCCAGCATTGGCTGCAACCGGCTGGCGCGGCACGACACGCACAGCAGGCGCTGAAAACTCTACAGCTCTGGCGTCAACACCCCCAATCGGAACAGTTGCAGCCCTTTGTCGCGGATGAACTGGTCTTCGAACGCTGGCACGACAGCTTTCGGGAACGCTGCCATGAACTCCAGGCGATTACCTTTTGCGATGCCATCGAACGCCTGATCAGCGCCTTTGAGCAGGGGGCTCTGGCTCCAGAGGCTCAGGTGTGGCTGGTTGAATTTCAGGATATAGCGCCGCTGTACCAGCGCCTGCTGGAGGTCGCCTTCAAAGAGCAGCACACACTGCATCAAGCACCACATCAAACACCACAGGGCATTCAGCCACCCGACCACTGCCAGCGTCTGGCATGCGATACCACTGAGCACGAGATTCAGCGTGCCGGCCAATGGGCCCGGCAGATATTACACTCTGTACCCGGCGCCTCTATCGCGATTGTCGACCCGCAACTGAGCGCCAGGCGCAGCCTGCACGAACGAATTTACCGCCAGATTCTTGAGCCGGCACCCCTCTTTGCGGACACTGCCGTCGATGCCCCGCTGTTCAATATGTCGATAGGTACGCCTCTGGCAGACTGCCCGGCCATCGACACCGCCCTGATGCTGCTAAGCCTGATCAACCGTCCACTGCTGCTCGATGAGCTTCCGGCACTGCTCTACAACCCGTTTCTGGCCGGACTGGAACCAGAGCTGGAACAGCGTATCGAATTGGAGCAACGCCTGCGCCGACTGGGGCTAGCCGAGCTGTCGCTGACCCTGATACTGCAGCAGCTGGCACGGCTCCGTTCGGCTAACCACAGGGCCCAAGGCCAGCAACAAGTATCGGAGCAGCTTTCGCTTTCTATTAAAAACTCGGAGCAGCTCTCTGAACAGGAACCCAAGCAGCTCTCGGAACAGCTCTCTATTCCGGAAAGTGAGCAACCCTGCTGCCCTATCCTGGAACAGGCGCTGCAACTGCTGCACAGAGCGCGGCATCTGCCTAAACGGACCCTCAATGAGTGGAGCCCCTGGATATACAGCATCCTGACCCGAATGGGCTGGCCCGGCCAGCGCTCGGCCAGCAGCCTGGAGTACCAACAGCTCAAACACTGGTACGAGCTGCTGGCAGGACTGACGCGTTTTGATCTCCTGCTGGAGCCGCTGAGTTTCAGCGATGCCTTGAAATTGCTGCGGACCGAGAGCCAGAGCACTATTTTTCAACCCCAGACACCGGACTCGGCCCTGCAGATTCTAGGTCCTCTCGAGGCGGCCGGACTGCGCTTTACGCATCTCTGGGTGATGGGGCTCAATGACGAGAGCTGGCCCACCCCGCCCGATCTCAATCCTTTGCTACCCGCCGCCTACCAGCAATTGATGCAGATGCCACACGCCTCGGCCGAGCGTGAGCTGAGTTTTGCCCGACAACTGACCCAGTTGTTTGCCGCCAGCGCGACCCAGGTGGTCTTCAGCCATCCGCAACGGATCGATGATCAGCACCTCAGACCCAGCGCACTGATCTGCGGGTATCCGGCGGTGACCCCCGACGAACTGCAACTGAGCCCCAAACACCGCTTCTGCGAACAGCAGCAGGCACCCCATCCTGCCCAACTGCAAACAGGCGCCCCACGGGAGCTGATCGATACGGCACAGGCACCGGGCATCGATGCCCGGGAGCTTGCGTTATTGCGTGGCGGCAGCAGCATCCTCACCAACCAGGCACTCTGCCCCTTCAGCGCCTTTGCGGTGCATCGCCTCGGGGCCAAACCGCTGGAGCGCTCACAAACAGGCC
This sequence comes from Motiliproteus sp., assembly GCA_047633175.1. Lineage (GTDB taxonomy): Bacteria > Pseudomonadota > Gammaproteobacteria > Pseudomonadales > Balneatricaceae > Motiliproteus. The sequence continues at coordinate 41,781 of JBLIEQ010000019.1, forward strand.
TGAGCCAGGCCGACAGAGGCAATCTGATACACGCCGTGATGGAACATATCTGGCAGCAGCTGCACTCCCAGAAACAGCTGTTGGCAGCAGAACCCCAGGCCCTGCAGCAGCTGATCGACACTGCCATCACGAAAGCGATTACCCCCTTCCTCAAGCGCGTCCCCAGCTGGATGGGCAGCCGTTTCTGGGGCCTGGAGCAGCAACGCCTGCAGGCACTGGTCGAGCGCTGGTTGGCGCTGGAGCGCGAGCGGCCCGAGTTTCGCGTCGTGGGGGTCGAGAAGGCACTCAATACCGAGTTCGGAGGGATGCCGCTGCGCCTGCGCATCGATCGGGTAGACCGACTTAATGACGGCACCGAAATGCTGATCGATTATAAATCCGGCACTCCCCAGGTGGCAGACTGGTTTAGTGATCGGCCGCGACAGCCACAGCTGCCGCTGTACAGCTTGGTAACCCGCCATCCGGTCTCGGCCCTGGCCTTCGGGCAGCTTAATGCCCGTGAAGTCACGTTCAAGGGTGTCAGCGCCCAGGATATTCCCGCCCTCGGCATAACCCCCCTTGCACAGGTGCGCAACGCTGCCTGCGCCGACTGGGAGCAGATGCTCGGGTTATGGCAACACAGCCTCGGTGCCTTGATGAGCGAGTTTATCGCCGGAGAGGTCAGGGTCGATCCGCTCGATCCTAATGCATACCAGTATTCCCAGTTACAGCCGTTTAATCGTTATTACGAACTGGAACGACTGGGCTCGAACCCCGAGCAAGAAATAGAAGAGGTGCCCAGTCATGACTGACCCTACAGCCGTTGCTCCTAATAGTTATTACGAACTGGAACGACTGGGCTCGAACCCGGAGCAAGATATGACAAAGGTGCCCAGCCATGACTGACCCTGTAGATCTTGGCAACCGCCAGCGAGCGCTCGATCCCAACGGCTCGTTCAGTGTCCGCGCCCCGGCCGGATCAGGAAAAACCGAACTCCTGACCCAGCGGGTGCTGAGGCTGCTGGCTCTGGTCGCGCGCCCCGAAGAGGTGGTCAGCATCACCTTCACCCGCAAAGCCGCGGCCGAGATGCGCGACCGCCTGCTCAAAGCACTGCGATTAGCAGAGCATGATCAGCCACCCGAATCCGAGTACCAGCGCCAGACCTGGGAGCTCGCGCGTGCAGCACTCGCCAACGACCGAAAACATGACTGGAATCTGCTCCAAAATCCGGCGCGACTGCAGATCAAGACCATCGATTCGCTCTGCGCCGGCCTGACCCGCCAACTGCCGCTGCAATCGGCATTTGGGCTGCAGCCCGATATCGCCCCCGATGCCACCGCGCTGTACCAGCAGGCGGTACAGCGACTGCTCGCGCAGCTCGAAAGTAACGAGCAACTGGCGCAACCGCTGGGACAGCTGTTGCTGCATCTGGATAATGATATAGCGCGTACCGAACTGTTGCTGATCTCGATGCTGGCACGTCGCGACCAGTGGCTACCGCTGATTGGCAGCGGTGAGCAGGTACGCGAGGCAAGACCGATCCTCGAAGCCGGGCTCGCCCAGCTGGTGATCGATGAGTTATCAGCCCTGCAGCAGCGGCTCGAGCCCCTGGGCAGCACGCTGGCATCGCTGGCAGACTTCGCCGCCCATAACCTGCACCAGGCGGGTAGCGAATCCAGCCTGACAGCCTGCCTGGGGCTGAGCAAACTGCCTCTGACAGCGGCCGAGCAGCTCCCTGTCTGGCAAGCGCTGACGGAACTGCTGCTGACCAAAGGCGGCAGCTGGCGCAAATCCGTCACCGTGGCCAACGGCTTCCCGCCAGGAAAAACCATCGAAGAAAAAGCAGTCACCAAGGCCAAAAAAGCGGAACTCACTGAGCTGATCGGCATGCTGGCCGAACAGCCGGGCATGCTGGCCCGGTTGCAGCGGCTCAAACTGCTGCCCGCCGCCCAGTATCAGGAGAGCCAGTGGCAGATCCTCGACGCCCTGACTCAGCTGCTACCCAACCTGGTCGCCCAGCTATGGCTGGTGTTCAGCGAACTGAGCCAGGTGGATTATCCCCAGATAACGGCCGCCGCACTGCAGTCGCTCGGCGATGAAGAGCACCCCACCGACCTGTCACTGCTGCTCGACTACCGCATCAGCCATCTGCTGGTCGATGAATTTCAGGACACCGCCTCACCCCAGATCGAACTGCTTAAAAAGCTCACTTATGGCTGGCAGGCGGGGGATGGCCGAACGCTGTTTATTGTCGGCGACGGGATGCAGTCCTGCTATGGCTTTCGCGATGCCAATGTCGGCCTATTTCTGGAAGCCAGGCGCAACGGCATCGGCGATATCCGGCTCCAGGAAGCCGACCTTTCGGTGAATTTCCGCTCCCAGCAACGCCTTGTCGACTGGGTTAATCGCGTCTTTAAAGGGGCTTTCCCCGCCGAAGATGATATCTCCCGTGGCGCGGTCAGCTATTGCGACTCGGTGGCGTTTAACCCTCCTTTGGAGGGTGCCGCCGTCCGCTTGCATGCCTGCGTCGACTACCCCGACGCCCTCAGTAAAGCGCACGCCGAAGCCCGCCAGGTGGTCGAGTTGGTACTTCAGAGTCGCCGCGAAGACCCCGAGGGGACGGTCGCCATCCTCGTGCGCAACCGACCGCACCTCAAGGCCATACTACCGGCATTGCGCCAGGCCGGGCTGAGCTGGCAGGCCACCGATCTGGATCCGCTTGCCACCCGCATGTGGGTGGTCGACCTGCTATCGCTGGCCAGGGCGCTGGCCAATCCTGCCGACCGTATCGCCTGGCTGGCGCTGTTGCGCGCCCCCTGGTGCGGCCTCGACAACGCCGACCTCCTCTGCCTGGCCGGAAGCGACGCGTTAAAGACCTCTATCTGGACCCGTATCCGGCAACTGGTCGAGAGCCCTCAGCTGGGAGAGAGCCCTCAGCGGGTAGAGAGCCCTCAGCGGGTAGAGAGCCCTCAGCCGGTAGACAGCCCTCAGCCGGTAGACAACCCTCAGCCCGAAGACAACCCACAGCTCTCCCCCGCAGGACAGGCGCTGCTGGTGCGTTTCCACCGGGCACTCTCCCAAGCCTGGCAACAGCGTCAGCGCCGGAGTCTCAGAGACAGCATCGAACTCTGCTGGCTTAAACTGGGCGGGGCCGCGACCCTGGATGCGGCGCAACGGCTGGATATCGATAAGACCCTGGCACTGCTGGAGCAACATGATCAGGGTGGCCGCCTGGAAGAGTGGGAGGGCTTCGAGCGCGCCCTACTAAGGCTCTATGCCCAGCCCGCCGCCGATGCCGATCCGCGCCTGCAGATCATGACGTTTCATAAATCCAAGGGTCTGGAGTTTGATACGGTGATCCTCGCCGGGCTCGATCGCCGCCCTCCTAGCCCGGATAAACCCCTGCTGCAATGGCAGCTGCGGCTCGACAGCCAGGGTCAGCAAGAGCTGCTGCTAGCGCCCCTGTCGGCCCGCGACCAGGAAACGGAATCCATCTATCAGTATTTAAGCAGCGAAGCCCAGGAGCGCGCACGGATGGAATCCACCCGTCTGCTCTATGTGGGTGCCACCAGGGCGATCAAGCGTCTGCACCTGACCGCCAACCTGAGCACCGACAAGGACAGCGCGCTCAAAGCGCCTGGTAAAGATTCATTGCTGGCCGGGATCTGGTCGCAAGTCAGCGAGGCGTTTGAGCTTTACCCCGCGCCTGCCATGCAGGCGCTACAGCAGCAGGCACTACAGCTGACACAGTTAGAACGGATCGCCGCTCACTGGCAGCCCCCCTGCCCCCCTGATGAACGGCTGCTGGCCTCAGAAGAAACAAAGAGCCGGATCGATGGGCAGGCGTCGGACGACGATGCCAACCTGCCTGAACCCGACTGGCAACAATCACCCCGGCTCGCAGGCACCCTGGTACACCAGATCTTTAAACAACTGACAGAAACCGGACTCACGTCCGCCGACTGCGACCTGGATCCCTATCTGCCCATCTGGAAGATCCAGCTGCAACAGCTCGGCCTGGGGAGCCGCGATCTCGACGCCGCCCTGCAGCGGGTGCAGCGTCTGGTCGGCAATACCCTGCAGGATCCCCGCGGTCGCTGGATACTTGACCCCGGACATCGGGACAGCGCCTGCGAGCTGCCTTTAAGTGTACTCAAGGGTCAGAAAGCGGCACACTATGTGATCGACCGCACCTTCGTCGACGAGGAAGACTCGCGCTGGATTATCGACTACAAGACCGCCGCCTGTCCTGAGGGAGAGAACTTCGAGCAGTTTATCAGTGACGAAACCGAGTGCTACCGGCCGCAGCTGCACCGGTATGCCCTGGCATTCCGGGCACTGGAGCCACGCACCATCAGGACGGCACTCTACTTTCCGGAAAGCCAGCACTTTGCGGAGCTGCCGTGCAACTTATGAGTGCGCTGGTAATGGTGCAATGCAGCCAGATATGTAAAAATCAGTAGCAGCGGCGACGAACGCCCGCCAACTCTTTATAACCTGTGGCTGCAGCACCCCGGCAGCCCCGGAACCCGTTTACAGGAAAAATGATGACAGATCTTCGCGTTGATGATTTAAACGTTGCATCCCAATCCGTACTGATCACGCCCCATGAACTCAAGCTAAGAGTCCCTCTGACCGAGGCCGCTTGTCGCTCAGTACTCGAAGGCCGCCAGGTTGTCCGCGATATTCTCGATGGCACAGACCCGCGCCTGTTTATCGTCGTGGGCCCCTGTTCGATCCACGATCCGGTGGCCGCCCTGGAGTATGGTCGCAAGCTAAAGAAACTGGCCGACGAACTCAGCGACACCCTCTATATCGTGATGCGGGTCTACTTTGAAAAACCCCGTACCACCGTTGGCTGGAAAGGGTTGATCAACGATCCACACATGAATGACAGCTTCAAGATTGAAGAGGGTCTGCAGATCGGTCGTCAATTGCTGGTTGACCTGGCGGATATGGGGCTCCCGCTATCGACGGAGGCACTGGATCCGATCTCGCCACAATATATGCAAGACCTGATCTCCTGGTCTGCGATCGGCGCCCGCACCACCGAGTCCCAGACCCACAGAGAGATGGCCAGCGGCCTGTCCAGCGCGGTCGGTTTCAAGAACGGTACCGATGGCGGCCTGACGGTCGCGATCAACGCCCTGCAATCGGTCAGTCATTCGCATAGCTTTCTGGGCATCAATGGCCAGGGTCAGGTCTCGGTGATCGAGACCCGCGGCAACCCATACGGCCACGTGGTACTGCGCGGCGGTAGCGGCGGCACCAATTATGATTCAGCCAGCGTGCAGCTCTGTGAACAGGCGTTAACGAAGGCGGGGATCAGCACCAATATCATGGTCGATTGCAGCCATGCCAACTCCAGTAAAGATGCGGCACGGCAACCCCTGGTGATGGACGATGTGGCTGATCAGATTCTTGAGGGGAATAAAACCATCGTCGGCCTGATGGTTGAGAGTAACCTGGAGTTTGGTAATCAATCGATTCCTGCCGACCTGAGCCAGCTTAAATACGGCGTCTCGGTAACCGATGCCTGTATCGATTGGGAGACCACCGACAGGGCACTCAGAGAGATGCGGCTAAAGCTCAAACCGGTACTCCCGGCTCGCCGCCAGGGCTGATCCGCTAGCCTGAAATCCCCATAAAAAAGGCTCCGCAAGGAGCCTTTTTTATGGGGATTGCTGGGATTTCACCCCAGCCTACGGACCTCGATGTTATATTGAAAGACCGGACCCCGCTACCTCGGGCTATTGAGCCTGTCTATTGATAGTAGGCGTTCTCAGTCTGGGTATGGTCGGTCACATCCCGAACCCCGGCCAGCCCTGCAATCTTCTCTATCAGGGTCGCTTCGACACCCTGCTTAAGGGTCAGATCCACCGCGCTACAGCCCTGACAACCACCACCGAACTTAAGCACAGCGATACTGCCAGACTCTTCGCTGAGCACTTCGACTAGGGAAACATCGCCGCCATGCGATGCCAGACCCGGATTAATATCATTATAGAGCAGGTAATTAATCTGGTCCTCTATAGGAGAGTCGGGGCTAATCTTAGGCGCTTTGGCATTGGGTGCCTTGATGGTCAGCTGCCCGCCCATACGCTCCGACGCATAATCAACCACGGCCTCTTCCAGATAAGGCAAGCTATGCGGCTCTAAGTACACCTTAAACTGCTCGAGCGGCATAATCACATCGCTCTCCTGAGTCTCATCAGGACGGCAGTACGCCAAACAGGTCTCCGCATAGGGCGTACCTGGCTGGGTAATAAAAATACGCACACTGATGTCCGCGACACCCTGCTTTTCTAACAGCTCCGCCAGATAGTCTTGAGCGCTGTCGGTTATCGTAATATTGTAATCTTGCATCGCAATTAGCTACCCACTCGGTGACAAATAACTCATTCTAAGCCATCAGCCCGCAATTATAAACCCTACTTTAACGGTTGGTTATTATCGATCACAACCCGGCAGGCAACCCGCCTGGCTGTGGTCGCCACCTTGATCTGCAGGCGTTCTGAACGCCTGAAACGCAAGGAGTAATTCATAGGCCCCCCAGGCCCCTGAATCTGCTAGAATTGCGCTCCGGTTCATCTATCAAGCGGCTCCCTACGTTGCTCTTACAGCTTAACAAACAACGCCTTCAAGCCATTTTATCGCTTGGATTACCGATTATCGGTGGCATGCTGTCGCAAAGCCTACTAAACCTGGTCGATACCGCGATGGTGGGCGCCCTGGGTCGACATGCGCTTGCAGGTGTCGGCATCGGTGGCTATGCCAATTTTATGGTTATCGCGCTGATCATCGGCCTCTCATCGGGCGTACAAACGCTGGTCGCCCGTCGTCATGGGCAGGGGCGTATCGACGAACAAGCCGTACCCCTGAATACTGGCTTGCTGATCACCTTGGTATTTAGCCTGCCGCTAACCGCACTCTGTCTTCACTACTCCAGCGCCATCGTCAGCTTGATCAGTGATGACGCTGCCGTCACCTCGATTGCCGAACCCTATTTTGAGTATCGGGTTCTGGCATTACTGGCCGTCGGCTTTAATCTCTCGTATCGGGGTTATTGGAACGGCATCAACCAAGCGCTTGTCTATCTGCGGATACTGTTGCTGGTACAGCTATTTAATGTGGTGATCAGCTATGGTCTGATTTACGGCACCCTGGGTCTTCCGGAGTTGGGAGCGCCAGGTGCTGGCCTGGGAACCAGCCTTGCGCTTTTCTCAGGCGCTATCCTCTATACGGCTATCACCTTCAAGCGTGCCAAATCCCACGGCTTTCTTAAACAACTTCCTGATCGTAAAACGTTAATCCGCCTGATCCGGCTGTCGATACCGCACTCGCTGCAGCAGTTTATGTTCGCGACCGGGATTACGCTACTGTTCTGGATCATCGCGCAGATTGGTACCCAGGAGCTTGCCATCGCCCATGTATTAACACTCCTGTCCCTGTTTCTTATCCTGCCCGCCGTCGGTCTGGGGATGGCCGCCACCACGCTGGTCAGCAACGCCCTGGGGCGCAATGAACCCGAACAGGCCTGTCAGTGGGGCTGGGATACCGTTAAGGTCGCCGCCTGGATGCTGATACTGCTCAGCACCCCTCTCTGGCTGTTCCCTGAGCAGATACTGTCGCTGTTTATCCACGAGCGGGAGCTAATTCAGCAAGCGATCATTCCCCTGCGAATCACCTGCCTGGCGATCAGCGTCGATGTCGTCGCCATCGTCTTTACCCAGGCGCTGCTCGGTGCAGGCGCTAACCGCACAGTGATGTGGGTGACGACTCTGGGGCAATGGGGTTTTTATCTCCCCCTGGCCTGGCTGGTAGGCCCTACGCTTGGCGGTGGCCTTACCGCTATCTGGCTGGTTCAGCTTCTGCATCGAAGCCTGTCATCGATGCTGTTCGGCTATCTGTGGTCAAAAAAGCGCTGGGCCCGGATACGGTTGTAGTGTTGTAGCTTTAGCACCGATTCATCGATGCTGTTCGGCTCTCTTTGGTCAAAAAAGCGCTGGGCCCGGATACGGCTATGACTTCGGCTCTAGCATCTAGCCGCTGTTTCCTACCGGACGCCCTGCTAAATACTGTATCGTAATCAATATCACTGACATAACTAGAACCAGCCAGCCCCAGTCTCAGGATCCTCCTTAAATGGAACAATCGGTCGTTTTTTCATTCTTTCTTATCTTCACCGGTGCCGCCATTGTCGCCACCTTAGCGCTCTATACCCGCCAACCCCTGTTGGTGGCTTATATCGTGCTCGGTGCGCTGCTGGGCCCTTATGGGGCGGGAATGGTGACCGATACCGACCTGCTATCGGATATCGCCGAGGTTGGAATTATCTTCTTGCTGTTTTTACTGGGACTGGACATGCAGCCCAGCCACCTCTTCCACATGTTAAAAAAGGCAACGCTGGTGGCGGTACTGAGTTCTGCCACCTTCGCTGGCATTGGCTACGGTACCGGAAAACTGTTTGGTTACACGGAGACCGAAAGTGTCCTTATCGGCATCTCTCTGATGTTTTCAAGCACAATCATCGGCATCAAACTGCTGCCCACAACCGTGCTACATCACAAGCATACCGGGGAGCTGGTCGTGGGGTTACTGCTGCTGCAAGATGTGATCGCTATTATCTCACTGCTGGCGATAGACAGCTTCAGCTCGGGCGATGTCGGACCTGCGACCTACCTCAAGACACTGCTGGCCTTCCCTCTGCTGATCGGTTCTGCGTTCCTCTTCGTTAAATATATTCTTCTTAAGCTGATACAACGCTTCGACCGCTTCCATGAATATATATTCCTGGTCGCTATCGGCTGGTGTCTTGGGCTTGCCGAGGCGGGACAGGCGATGGGCTTGTCGGCCGAGATGGGCGCTTTTATTGCTGGCGTCAGCCTGGCAACCAGCCCTATCTCGCTCTATATCGCCGATAGCCTGAAACCTCTGCGAGATTTCTTCCTGATCCTGTTTTTCTTCTCGATCGGCGCTAGCTTCAACCTGACCCTGCTCGATGATGTAATCCTGCCTGCACTGTTCCTGGCTACACTCGTGCTGGTTCTTAAGCCGGTGACCTTTAAAGTGCTATTGCAGCGGATCAGTGAAAGCAATCAGATGAGCTGGGAGGTAGGCTTTCGATTGGGTCAGACCAGTGAATTTTCGCTGCTGATCGCGTATCTGGCGACCAATACGCTATTGATCGGCCAGGAAGCCTCGCATCTGATTCAAGCGACGGCGATACTGACCTTCTTAGTGTCATCCTATATCGTGATCTTCAACTTCCCTTCACCGATTGCCATGTCGGATCGGTTACGACGGGATTAAAATAGGGGGCGATTAAAATAGGGGACAGACCCCGTTTTACTTACGAGGCCACTCCTTGCCAGCATTGTCGGACTACTTTCTACCTACAAAACGCCAACCCACAAAAAACCAACCCACAAAGGGTGTTTTTTTGTAGGTTAGGCTTTAGCCTGACAATGGGTAAAAAGCCCTATTAAAGCTCCTCGATGCCGCCCATATAGGACTGCAGCACCTTAGGAATACGCACCTTACCTGTTTCGGTTTGATAATTTTCGAGTACGGCGACGAGGGTGCGTCCTACAGCCAGACCCGAACCATTGAGGGTATGCAGCAGCTCGGGCTTGCCGGTTGCGGGGTTACGCCAGCGCGCCTGCATCCGCCGCGCCTGAAAATCACCCATAGAGCTGCAGGAAGAGATTTCGCGGTATTTCTGCTGCCCCGGCAACCAGACCTCCAGGTCGTAGGTTTTAGTCGCGGAGAAACCCAAATCGCCGCCGCAGAGCACGACGACCCGATAGGGCAGCTCCAGCTTCTGCAGAATCGCCTCGGCATGGCCGGTCAGCTCTTCCAGGGCCTGCACCGATTGTGCCGGCTCTACCATCTGCACCATCTCGACTTTTTCAAACTGGTGCTGACGAATCATGCCGCGGGTATCACGGCCATAACTGCCGGCCTCACTACGAAAACAGGGGGTATGACTGGTCAGACGACAGGGCAACTCTTTGGCTTCAAAGATCCGGTCACGGGCGATGTTAGTGACAGGGACCTCGGCGGTAGGGATCAGGTAGAGGTCGTTATCACCGGGTACTTTAAAGAGATCGGCTTCAAATTTGGGTAACTGACCCGTGCCACGCAGACTCTCTGCATTGACCAGATAAGGCACATAGACCTCTTCATAGCCGTGCTCCCGAGTCTGCACATCCAGCATAAACTGGATCAACGCCCGATGCAGCCGGGCCAGATTACCGCGCATCACCGCAAAGCGTGAGCCGGTGATCTTGGCGGCGGTCTCAAAATCCAGCTCGCCATTCGCCGTGCCCAAATCGACATGATCTTTGGCCTCGAAATCAAACTGGGTAGGCTCACCCCAGACCCGAACCTCGATATTATCATCCTCAGAGGCACCCTCGGGAACCGCATCATCAGGAATATTAGGGATACCCATAAGCAGCAGATCGAGCTGCTCCTGAACCTCCCGGTACTCCCCGGCGAGACTCTCGAGTTGCTGTTTAATCTCCTCGCCCGTGGTTTTTAGCGGCGCTATATCATCACCCGCCTTAGCCGCCATGCCAATTTTAGCGGCCAGAGATTTACGCTGAGACTGCAGCTGCTCAGTCGTCGATTGCAGGTGTTTACGGCTATTATCGAGCTGCGTAAACAGATCTGTATCGAATGTATAACCCTTCTTACTGAGTTTTTGGGCGATCGCGTCAAGGTCACTACGGAGAAGTTTCGGATCGAGCATCGGTCAACAGGGCCTTATAAGAGGAGTGAATCGAATTAAACCCATAAACGGGTTAGCCACAAACCCGCCGCCAGCGCGGCGATGCAGCATAAAAGACTTAATACTATATAAATCACGGCGGACAAGATATGACCTTCCTGGATCAAGGTCAGAGTTTCCAGAGAGAACGTCGAAAAGGTCGTGAATGCACCCAAAAAGCCCACCATCAGCAACTGCCGTGACGCGGGCGGCAACTGGGCTTTTTCCATAATCAGCACGAAGCACACCCCCATCAGCAGCGATCCGAGCACATTGACGGTCAGGGTTCCCAGCGGCAGCGGGTGCTGGGTATTATTCACCACGTAACCGCTGAGCCAATAGCGACCGACCGCTCCGAGCGCTCCTCCCACCGCGACCAATATCACTTGCAACATCATCGCCTCATTCGTTCGTTATCGTGCTGGCAACCAACATCACTTGTTGTCCTTGTAGCGCTGGCGATCACTGAGCCGATCAAGCTCTCGCAGGTGCGTTAGCTTCTCGCCAATTTTCTGCTCCAGCCCACGCGGTTCCGGCTCGTAGTAGCGTCGCTGCCCGATAGCTTCCGGCAGATAGCACTCGCCAGCCGCATAGCCGCCGGGCTCATCGTGTGCATAGCGGTATTCGTTACCGTAACCAAGATCCTTCATCAGCGAGGTCGGCGCATTGCGTAGATGCACCGGCACCTCGTAGGAGGGATCCTCGCGCACATCGGCCATCGCCTGATTAAAGGCGCGATAGACCGCATTAGACTTAGGCGCGCTGGCACAGAATACCGCCGCCTGGGCGATCGCCCTGTTACCTTCGGCCGGCCCTAGACGCACAAACGCATCCCAGGCATTGAGGGTGATCTGCAGCGCACGCGGGTCGGCATTGCCGATATCTTCCGAGGCGATCGCCACCAGGCGTCTGGCGACATAGAGCGGATCGCAGCCGCCATCGAGCATCCGCGCATACCAGTACAGGGCGCCATCGGGAGAAGAACCGCGCACCGATTTATGAAACGCCGAGATCTGATCGTAAAACAGATCCCCCTGCTTATCATAACGCCGCCCTGAGGCCTGCAGCACCTCCTCCATCACGCTGGCATCGACCACCAGAGACTCGCCCTCGACCCGTGCCAGGTCGGCGGCTATCTCAAGCAGATTAAGCGCCCGCCGGCCATCACCATCCGCAGCTCTTGCCAGACTCTCGATCAGCTCGGCATCAATCTGGATATTTTTTCCGCCCAGCCCACGCGGCTCGAGCAACGCCTTGCCGATCAATTCGACCAGTATCGCTTCGTCGAGGGGACGCAGCAGGTAGACCCGCGCCCGTGACAGCAGGGCACTATTGAGCTCAAAGGAAGGGTTCTCGGTCGTTGCACCGATAAAGATCAGCGTACCGTCTTCAACATAGGGCAGGAAGGCATCCTGCTGGCTCTTATTGAAGCGGTGCACCTCATCGACAAAAAGAATGGTCTTACGTTGCGATTGCGCCCGCTGCTGCCTAGCCTGCTCGATCGCTATCCGGATCTCTTTCACGCCCGAAAGCACCGCCGAAATCGATTCAAAATGGGCATCGGTTAGCTCTGCGATCAGGCGAGCCAGGGTGGTCTTACCGACACCCGGCGGCCCCCACAGGATCATCGAGTGGAGGCAGTCCAGCTCAATCGCGGTACGCAAAGCCTTGTTGGGGCCGAGAATATGATGCTGACCGAGATAGTCATCCAGAGAATGGGGACGCATCTTGGCCGCCAGGGGCTGATAACCCTGCTGCTGCTCTTGCTCCTGCTCTTGTTTTTGAAACAGATCCTGGCTCATAAACCGGCTACTCGGAAAGCAGGTCGACGCCCGCAGGCACCTGGAATTCAAACTGGCTGTCATCGACCTCGGGGTTCAGCAGAATATCGCTGAAATTAATGCCCGTCTTCTGCCCAAGATTATCTTCAAGCTGCATCTCGGTCGGAATCCCTGCCGTAAACTGGATGCGTAAGACCACAAAGAGGGCCTCTTCATTCTTGGGCAGGAGGCGAAACACCCCTGTATCACCCTCGACAGGTCCCTGCACCGCAAAGGTTTTTTCCAGGTCATTCAGGTTACCGCTCAGCAACAGGGCCGGCGTACTGCTCAACCGATGATCAACCGGCCGCCTGGTAACCTGCTCTAGGTCCTGATCGTACAGCCATAGCGTGGCCCCATTAGAGACCAGCAGCTGCGGGAAGGGCTCCTCGGTACGCCAGCGAAACTTGCCGGGGCGCGCCAGCACCATCTCTCCATGAACCTGCTGCAGTCGCCTGCCAGTGCCATCGAGCACCAACTGCTCAAAAGTCGCCGACAGGCTATTGACGCGACTAAGCAGCCCGCTTAAATGTTGTGCCGGGGTGTCCGCAGCATGAAGAGTGCCGCTTAGCACCAGCGCGCCCAACAGCAACCCTGCCCGCAACCCTGCCCGCAACCTAAGTCTCATCATAAAATTGATCCCGATATCCATTTTTAATTAACACCCACCGGTGGTGGAGCGATGACTTCCCGGCCGCCATTATGACCGGGCTCGCTGACGACACCTGCCGCTTCCATCGACTCGACCATACGGGCCGCGCGGTTGTAACCGATCTTAAACTTACGCTGCACCGCCGATACCGATGCCCGTCGACTCTGAGTCACCAGCGCGACGGCCTGATCATAGAGCGGATCGAGTTCATCCTCATAGTTTGAACCCCCGCCGCCATCCATCTCCACCGTCTCGGTCAGGATCTCTTCTACAAACTTGGCCGGCCCCCACTCTTTCCAGGCCTCAACGCTGCGATGCACCTCGTCATCACTGACAAACGCCCCGTGCACCCGTACCGGCATACTGCTGCCCGCAGGCAGATAAAGCATATCGCCGTTCCCCAGCAGGTTCTCAGCACCCCCCTGATCCAGGATGGTGCGCGAGTCGATCCTGGATGAGACCTGAAACGCGATTCGGGTCGGCACGTTGGCCTTGATCAACCCGGTAATCACATCGACCGAAGGCCGCTGCGTCGCCAGAATCAGATGGATTCCCGCGGCCCGTGCTTTCTGGGCTATGCGGGCGATCAGCTCTTCCACTTTTTTGCCGACGATCATCATCATGTCAGCAAATTCATCGACCACGACCACGATATAGGGCAGCGTCTCTAACTCAGGTGCCGGGGCATGCTCATCGGCGCCATGCTCAAGCGGCTTCCACAACGGATCCAGCAGCGGCTCTCCGCGCGCCTGGGCTTCAAGAACCTTGTCGTTGAAACCGGCTAGGTTACGCACCCCCATCTTGGAGAGCAGCTTATAGCGCCGTTCCATCTCCGCCACGCACCAGCGCAGCCCGGTAGCCGCATCCTTCATATCGGTAATAACCGGCGTCAACAGATGGGGAATACCGTCATAGATCGACAGCTCCAACATCTTCGGGTCGACCATCATCAACCGCACTTCATCAGGGGTCGCCTTGTACAGCAGGCTCAGGATCATCGCATTAACACCCACCGACTTACCCGACCCGGTGGTACCCGCCACCAGCAGGTGTGGCATCTTGGCCAGATTAACGACTACAGGATTACCCGCGATATCGTTACCCAGCCCCATACTCAACCGGGAAGAGGCCTGGGTATAGACGGGGGCATCGAGGACTTCCCGAAGCCTTACCATCTCTCTGGTTTCGTTCGGAATCTCAATCCCGACCACCGACTTACCGGCAATAACCTCCACGACGCGTACGCTCATCACCGCCATCGAGCGTGCCAGGTCTTTGGACAAATTGGTAATCTTGCTGACCTTGGTGCCCGGGGCTGGACTAATCTCGAAACGGGTAATCACCGGCCCCGGATTCACCTCGACAACCTCGGCGATAACACCAAAGTCTTTCAGCTTGGCCTCCAGCAATCGTGACATATCTTCCAGCTGCTCGGGGGTATAGCCCTGAGCCGTTTTCTCGGAGGGCGGATCGAGCAGCGTGACACTGGGAATCTGCTTAGGCGCGATGCCGGGCTTAACAGGCCGGGGATCCCGATAACCGGCATAGGAACCAGCGTCGGAGTCAGAATAATCGACGGCAGCAATAGTCTCCGACAGTGGCACGATCTTCAGCTCTTTAGCCTTGATGGCAGGCCCGGCATCCGCACCCATATCAAGCCCAGATAACTCGCCCTGTACCTCGGCGTCAGAGGGCAAAGCCGCGGCAGCGGATAGAGGCAAGGCACTGCGCGGCTCATCGGCAGCCGCAGCACTCTGCATAGCACGCGGCTTACTACTCGCAGCCCTGCGCGGCTCAGCGCAAACCCTGGCCGTAGCGCTCTGCGCATCTTCTGTCGCGCTCTGTGCAGCACGTTGAGTCGCACCCTGAGCATGACTCTGTGCATCGCTTTGAGCAGTGCTCTGCGTATCGCCTGTCGCGCTCTGCGTATCGCCATAAATCCCAGACTTTACTCTGACCTTGTCTACCAGACGAGAGATAGTCTCGCTGACAGCCGCGGCTGAGGTACTGTCGGGCTTAACACCGAGCCCGGCACCCGCCTGCGGCCGTTTCTCGGCAGCACCAGCACCCCGGCCTCGAGACAGCCTCGCTATCCCTGCCAGCACCGCAGCACCAGAGGCCTGCGCCAGGCTAAGCCAGGACAGATCAGTATACAGCGTAATACCCAGCAGCAGGACACCCAGCAGCACCAGCGTGGTACCGACCAGCCCCAGGGTCAGCAACCCGATCCTGGCCAGGGACAGACCCGCCACCCCGCCCGCCTCGAAAGGAAGCTGCTGCCACTGATTGTTCGAATGAATCGCAAGCAACGCGGCGCCTGCACCTATAATCAGCACGCCTCCCAGGGTTCGCAGCAGCAAGTAAGGTAGGGCGACATGCCAGCGCTGTTGTGGTTGACGCAAGAAGCGCCAGGCACGGTAGATCACCATCAAAGGCAGCACGAAGGCCATGTAGCCCAGCATCGAAAAGCTGAAATCTGCCAGCCAGGCACCGCCTACTCCCCCCGCGTTGCGAACAGAGCCGGTATACCCCAGGTGTGACCAGCCGGGATCGAGTGGATCAAAGCTACAGAGTGCCAGCAGCAGAAAGATGCAGCCGAAAACCACGACAATCAGGCCGCCTTCCTTCGTAATGCGGGAGATAAAATCCATAAAGACCTGACGTTCGGTCATCTGCTATTACTACCCTTGCTTGAAAAACGGAAAAGTAACATATTTTGACGCTGTTGATGACCGCCATCCGCTCTAACCCGACTCTTTTGCGCGGATTAAGCCAAAGAACCTGCGAATACGCCCCTAAGAGCCTCAGGCTATGAACAATCTTAAGCCCGATTCTACAACAGCAAAAAATTCGATTAAGATGTGCGCCACTAGGAGGCTGACCGCCCCTTTATTTTAAGGAAATAGCGCTCGTAGCGAGAGATCCTCATTTTGAGTCGGATTTTCCGATCATTTGCGAAGAAGAGTGGTTCTATTCGCCAAAAATGAGCGGAAAATCTGGCCACAATGCGGATTTCGCAGTAAGTCAGTCTATTCTCGGTCAGCCTCCTAAATCAATCCTCCCCGAATACAGCCATAGAGAGAACTCATGAGCGAAACCAAGCACGCCCGACTGATCATACTGGGATCAGGACCTGCCGGATATACCGCTGCTGTTTACGCAGCCCGCGCCAACCTTAAGCCCCTGCTGATCACCGGCATGCAGGCGGGAGGCCAGCTAACGACCACCACCGACGTCGACAACTGGCCAGGCGACCATGAAGGCGTGCAGGGACCGGAACTGATGGTGCGGATGCAAAAACATGCAGAGCGCTTTGATACCGAGATCCAGGTCGATCATATTAACAGCGTCGAGCTTGGCGAACGTCCCTTTATCCTGGTGGGCGACAATGCAACCTACAGCTGCGATGCCCTTATTATAACCACGGGCGCAACAGCCATGTATCTGGGCCTGGATTCGGAAGAAGCCTTCAAGGGCCGCGGCGTTAGCGCCTGCGCCACTTGCGATGGTTTCTTCTATCGCAATCAAAAGGTAGTGGTCGTGGGTGGCGGCAACACAGCCGTGGAAGAAGCGCTATACCTCTCTAACATTGCGTCCGAAGTCACCCTGATCCACCGTCGTGACAGCCTGCGTTCAGAGAAGATATTGCAGGATCATCTGATGGAAAAAGTCGCCAACGGCAATATCAATATCGAATGGAATCACAGCGTTGATGAGATTCTTGGTGATGCGATGGGCGTCACCGGCATTCGTATCAAGGATGTGCACAGCGGTGTAACCAAGGAGCTCGAGACGATGGGCGCGTTTATCGCCATCGGCCACCGACCCAACACCGAGATGTTTGCCGGCCAACTGGAGATGAATAACGGTTATCTGTCAATCCAGAGCGGGCTTCAGGGCAATGCGACCCAAACCAGCATCCCCGGAGTCTTTGCCGCCGGCGATGTGGCCGATCAGGTCTACCGTCAGGCCGTCACCTCGGCAGGCTTTGGCTGCATGGCAGCGCTCGATGCCGAGCGCTTCTTAGATAACCTCGACAAATAGGGAGCGGCGGGCAGAGCCTCTCTGCCCGCATCCTCATCGATGACCCAGATCAGCTGGCTAGACGCCGATAATGTAGAGTTCCCTCCGCTGGAGCAGGCACTGGCCGAACCCGATGGCCTGCTGGCCGCCGGGGGCGATCTCAGCCCTGCCCGCCTTATCCAGGCGTATCGCAACGGAATATTCCCCTGGTACGACGAGTCCCAACCCATCCTCTGGTGGAGCCCGGATCCACGTTGCATCCTCAAACCCGAGCAACTTCATGTATCACGCAGTCTGCGTAAGCTGATACGCCAGCAGCGGTTGCGGGTCAGCATCGACCAGGACTTTAGCGCGGTTATTTTAGCCTGCGCCGGGCCTCGTAGTGATGCTGACGGCACCTGGATCTCTCCAGCCATGCAACAGGCCTATCAGCGCCTGCATCAGCAAGGCGTGGCGCATTCGGTCGAGGTCTGGGAGCAGAACCTGCTGGTTGGCGGACTCTACGGCCTAGCTATCGGCAAGACCTTTTTTGGCGAGTCGATGTTCAGCCGGGTAAGCAATGCATCCAAGCTGGCGTTTGTGACTCTGGTCGAACGACTCCAACAATGGGACTATGCTTTCATTGATTGCCAGGTTCACAGTCAACACCTTACATCTCTGGGGGCCACCGAAGTGCCAAGATCCGACTTTATCAGACTTCTTAATGACAACATCGATCGACCGCAGTCACACCCCTGGGAACTAGGGCCGCAACAACAAGATGAATAGATACTTTTGAGCAGAGCCCTTGACTGACTTACAGCAACTCAAATTTTACGCCACGCCGGAACATAGTTGCAGCTATCTGGATGATCGCCAGGCCAAAACCATTTTCGCTGATCCCGAAGCGAGTCTGAATAAACACGATTACAGCACCCTGTCAGACCTGGGTTTTCGGCGCAGTGGTAATCACATCTACCGTCCACATTGCCAGAACTGCAGCGCCTGCATCTCCGCACGAATCCCTGTCGAGCTATTCAGACCGAGCAGAAGCCAGAAACGGGTGCTCAAACTGAACCAAGATCTGCAAATTTGTATTCAGGCGCCCGCTTACAGCGACGAATACTACGCCCTGTATGAGCGCTACATCCGGATGCGTCACAGCGATGGGGATATGCACCCCACAAGTAAAACGCAGTTCGAATCATTTCTGGTGCAGAGCCGCTACAGCACTCATTTTATTGAATTCAGAACCGATGAGTCCCTGCTGGGCGTCGCTGTCGTGGATTACCTCGAGCATGGAATATCCGCAATCTACACGTTTTTTGATCCCGAACAGCAGCAGCGCAGCCTCGGAAAACTGGCTATCCTTAAGCTGATCCAACTGGCCCAGAACGAGGGGCTGCCCTATCTTTATCTGGGGTACTGGGTTCAGGGCTGTCAGAAGATGGCCTATAAAACAGATTACCACCCTATCCAACTTTTGATCGCCGGACACTGGGTTCATCTGCCTCTGGGGGAAACTTCCGACTTAAAACTCGAAAATATTTTGCGTCGCACCTAGAAATACGGCAGAATACGCCGCCTTAGCGCGCCCGTAGAAGATCTAATTAGGTAAGAGGTAAGTCCTATAATGGCCAAAGAAGAAAGTATAGAAATGGAAGGTACCATTATCGACACTCTACCGAACACTATGTTCCGGGTAGAGTTAGAAAATGGACATGTAGTCACCGCTCACATCTCGGGGAAAATGCGCAAGCATTATATCCGAATCCTGACCGGCGATTCAGTCAAGGTAGAGCTAACCCCCTACGACCTGTCCAAGGGGCGTATTGTCTACCGAGCTCGCTAAATAACGCCTGGTTGTCAGCCATCAGGTAACATTAGAAAATAGACCTGCAGTTACCGCTCAAATCTCGGGGGAAATGCGCAAGCAGCAATAACTCCGAATCCTGACCGGCGACTCAGTCAAGGTAGAGCTAACCCCCTACGACCTGTCCAAGGGGCGTATTGTCTACCGAGCTCGCTAAATAATGCCTGGTTGTCAGCCATCAGGTAACATTAGAAAATAGACCTGCAGTTACCGCTCAAATCTCGGGGGAAATGCGCAAGCAGCAATAACTCCGAATCCTGACCGGCGACTCAGTCAAGGTAGAGCTAACCCCCTACGACCTGTCCAAGGGGCGTATTGTCTACCGCGCACGCTAAAAGCGTTTAGATAGAGCCGGAACCTGACAGCCAGTCACCGCTCACATCTCGGAGAAATGCGTAAGCACTCTATTCGAAATCTGACCGGCGACTCCGTCAGTGCAAAACCGACCCCTGCGACCCACCCAAGGGGCGCATCTCCTGCCAACCTCCGTTTACCAGAGCCCAGCCATCTAAGGGCGCCTCCTGTACGGCACCCTATACACAGTCTGAGCACCAGCCCCGAGAGGCAGTGGGCTATTGCTGGGATTGCATCCCAGCCAACTGGCTACATAACGCTAACCCACAGGCCTCTCGCTAGACCGTTGATGAAGCTTCTTGCGTGGTTGCTTCGTAAACAAAGCTTAACTTATCGTCTTCGACAGACACCCGCACTTCGCCGCCTTCAACCAGCTCACCGAACAGCACCTGCTCAGCCAGCGGTCTCTTGATCTCCTCCTGAATCAAGCGAGCCATAGGACGCGCACCCATCTTCTCGTCATAACCCCGCACCACCAGCCAATCCCTGGCAGCCGCATCGACCAACAGATGAACCTTCTTGTCATCCAGCTGAACCTGGAGCTGAATCAGGAATTTATCCACAACACCCTTCAGCACCTCCGAATCCAGCGAGGCAAACTGAATAACGGCATCCAGACGGTTTCGGAACTCCGGTGTAAACATCTTCCGAATCGCCTCCATGCCATCGCTGCTATGGTCCTGATGGGCAAAGCCCATCGAACGACGGTTCAAGTCTTCGGCACCCGCGTTAGTGGTCATGACCAGGATCACATTACGAAAGTCTGCTTTGCGGCCATTGTTATCGGTCAGGGTTCCGTTATCCATCACCTGCAACAGCAGATTAAACACATCCGGATGCGCTTTTTCTATCTCGTCCAACAGCAATACACAGTGAGGTGTTTTGGTGATGGCTTCGGTCAGCAATCCACCCTGATCATACCCAACATAGCCGGGAGGCGCGCCAATCAACCGCGATACCGTATGCCGCTCCATATATTCGGACATATCGAAACGCACCAGCTCGATACCCATGATACGCGCCAGCTGCGATGTCACCTCCGTCTTACCCACACCGGTGGGACCTGCAAACAAGAAGGATCCAACGGGTTTTTGCGGCTCTTTCAATCCCGCGCGTGAGAGCTTAATCGCAGCAACCAGCAGGTCGATCGCCTTATCCTGGCCAAACACCACCATCTTGAGGTTATCTTCCAATTTGGCTAAGGCCTCCTTATCGGAAGCTGACACACTCTTGGGCGGAATACGGGCAATCTTGGCGACTATAGCCTCGATATCCACGACTTCGATCAACTCCTTGCGCTCCTCCTTGCTCTTAAGCTGCTGATAGGCACCCGCTTCATCAACAACATCGATCGCCTTATCCGGCATAAGCCGATCATTGATATAACGAGCAGACAGCTCGGAGGCCGCACGCAGCGCTTCCTGGGTATAACTGAGATTATGGTGCTCCTCAAACCGGGACTGCAGCCCGCGCAGGATCTGATAGGTCTCCTCGACCGAAGGCTCAAGCACATCGATTTTCTGGAATCGACGCGCCAACGCTCGATCTTTTTCGAAGACTCCTCTGAACTCCTGAAAGGTCGTCGACCCCAGGCAGCGCAGCTCACCCGAACTCAACAGCGGTTTGAGGAGGTTAGAGGCATCCATGGCGCCTCCCGATGCGGCACCCGCGCCGATGATGGTATGAATCTCATCGATAAATAAAATACGCCCGGGCTTAGCCACTATCTCAGCCAGCAGCCCTTTCAGACGCTTTTCGAAGTCGCCTCGGTACTTAGTGCCTGCCAACAGCGCCCCCATATCCAGGGAATAAACAACACTGCCAATCATCACCTCCGGAACCCTGTCTTCGATGATAAGCTTGGCTAACCCTTCAGCGATGGCGGTCTTGCCAACACCCGCCTCTCCGACCAGCAGCGGATTATTCTTGCGCCGGCGAGACAGAATTTGGATAACACGCTCAACCTCTTCCTGACGACCCACCAGGGGATCGATCTTTCCGAGCGCAGCCTGCGCATTAAGATTGACCGCATACAGCGCCAACGGACTGGTACTGCCCTTGTCATCGACATCATCTTCAGCCTGTTCGTGCTCATCCAACCGATGATTATCATCGACCACCTTAGATACGCCATGGGAGATATAGTTAATAATATCAATCCGTTCGACATCTTGCTGCCTCAGACAGTAGACAGCCTGACTCTCTTGCTCACTAAAAATTGCGACCAGTACGTTAGCACCGGTCACTTCAGACTTTCCAGATGACTGAACATGAAACACCGCGCGCTGCAAGACACGCTGAAAGCCTAGTGTCGGCTGGGTTTCACGTTCCGGGTCATCCAGGGGTATAAGCGGAGTGGTCGATTCGACGAAAGCACTCAGACTGCCCTCCAATTTTCCTATATCGGCACCACAGGCTTGTAAAACACCTATAGCAGAGTGATTGCGCAACAGCGCCAGCAACAGATGCTCGACTGTCATAAACTCATGACGCTTATCGCGAGCCTTTTGAAAAGCCAAGCTTAGTGTCAGTTCTAGCTCTTTATTCAGCACCTTTACCACCTCTGAATGTGATCACGCCTTGTCTACTTCGCAGAGCAAGGGGTGTTGGTTATCTCTAGAGTATTGATTCACCTGAGCCGCTTTAGTTTCAGCGATATCGCGGGAAAATACGCCACAAACCGCTCGGCCCTGAGTATGAATCGCCAACATCACCTGGGTTGCCTTTTCCAAGTCCATCGTAAAAAACAGCGCCAGCACATCAACAACAAAGTCCATCGGAGTATAGTCATCATTGAGCAGAATCACCTTATACATAGAGGGTGGCTTTAGCGCCGGCTTTGCCGTCAGGATAGCAGTCTCTGCCTCGCCATCAACCTCCTCCGATGGCTTAGAAAGACGAATTGGATCTACGTATCTCATTACTTCAACCTGTAAAAATTAGAGTCGCTTAATGATACATCTCCCTTAAAAAGAAGACACCTATCCTCAGGTCGCAGCCAACAGCAAGCCAGACACGCCCGAGCCTCCTCCCTCCTTCACGATATATGCGCTTCAAACGCTTGTTTTAAGCTTTTTACCTATTTTTAATTCGATATCGTTTGTCTATGGTTAGTATGCGTCTATGATATCTAGGGATGTAAGGCCGACTGGAAATAAAACGGATTTTACATAGGTTTTTTGTAGTTAAGGGAGTACTAGCATGCAGTCAGGGAAAGTAAAATGGTTTAACAATGCCAAAGGGTATGGCTTCATTCTTTCTGAAGAGGGTGATGAGGATCTCTTTGCACACTTCAGCGCCATCCAGATGGACGGCTATAAAACGCTAAAAGCGGGTCAACCGGTGGTATTTGAAACAACGCCCGGACCCAAGGGAACCCACGCAATCAATATTCGCACCGAAGACCCTCAGCAGAGCCCTCACAGCGGCGCTCCGACTCATTAGCTATGTTACTGCTCACCCATGAACTCTAGCAACTTTAGACTGATTCATAGGAAATAGCTTCTCCAGTTAGTCAGGCTTCAGCCTGACTAACTGGAGGGCCAGGCATCTCCGCAACTGCTAACTCATACATAACCCAAAAAACCCAGATCAGCCAAGCTGATCTGGGTTTTTTTGCCTGCGTTAATAGGCCTTCGTTAGTAAACTTTCGTTAGTAAAAAAGCGTAAAGGCCGGATCATGCTATTGGCTACTTGCTGTTGGCGGCAGCCAGCAGCGCATTCAGGGTTGCACTCGGGCGCATGATCTCTTTGATCTTAGCCCTGTCTGCGTGGTAATACCCATAACCGACTGCGGCTACAGGCTTACCCTGAGTCTGCTCCAGCTCAGCAATAATTCTGGCTTCGTTCTCCGCCAGAGCCTGCGCCAGCGGTGAAAACTCGGCAGCCAGCTCTAGGTCTTCGGTCTGAGCGGCAACAGCTTGCGCCCAGTAGAGACCCAGATAGAAGTGACTGCCACGATTGTCCAGCTCGCCAACTTTGCGCGAAGGTGACTTATCATTCTCCAACAGGACACCGGTAGCCTGATCAAGAGTCCTGGCCAGAACCTTAGCGCGAGGATTATTCTGCTTGATACCCATATCTTCTAATGAAACGGCCAACGCTAGGAACTCGCCCAGGGAATCCCAACGCAGGTGATTCTCCTCCTGTACCTGCTGCACATGCTTGGGTGCAGAGCCACCCGCGCCCGTCTCATACATACCGCCGCCTTTAAGCATAGGTACGATAGAGAGCATCTTGGCCGAAGTCCCCAATTCCATGATAGGAAACAGATCAGTCAGGTAATCACGCAACACGTTACCGGTCACAGAGATGGTATCGCGACCGCGAACCATCCGCTCCATGGTGCGACGAATTGCTTCATCGTAGGTCATGATACGGATATCCAAACCGCTGGTGTCGTAATCTTTCAGATAGGTGTTAACCTTCTTGATCAACTGAATATCATGGGCCCGGTTACGATCCAGCCAGAAAATGGCCGGCGTATCTGATTGTCTTGCACGCGTCACAGCCAGCTTAACCCAGTCGCGAATAGGCTCATCTTTGGCCTGACAGGCGCGCCAGATATCACCCTTTTCTACCTCGTGCTGCATCAATACTTCACCTGCGGTATTAACCACACGCATGATGCCATCGGCTTCCACTTCGAACGTCTTATCGTGCGAACCATACTCTTCGGCTTTCTTGGCCATCAGACCCACGTTAGGCACAGTGCCCATCGTGGTCGGATCGAACGCGCCGTTCGTCTTACAAAAACTGATCATCTCCTGATAGATGGTCGAATAGGTACTCTCAGGCATCACCGCTTTAGTGTCTTTAGCCTTACCGTCAGGACCCCACATCTTGCCGCCGCCCCGGATCATCGCGGGCATCGAGGCATCAACAATCACATCACTGGGCACATGCAGGTTGGTGGTCCCTTTAACAGAATCGACCATGGCCAACTCAGGACGATGCTCGTAGCAGGCATGGATATCTTCCATGATCTCTTCACGCTTGGAGCGCGGCAGAGATTCGATCTTTTCGATGACACTGCTCAGGCCGTTATTGGGATTAACACCCAGCTCCTTGAACAGATCAGCATATTTTTCAAATACTTCTTTGTAGAATACGGTAACCGCATGACCGAAGACGATCGGGTGGGAGATTTTCATCATGGTCGCTTTAACGTGCAGAGACCACATCACCCCGGAATCCTTAGCATCCTGCAGTGTCTGCTCGAAGAAATCTCTCAGCGCGTTAACACTCATACGCATACTGTCCAAGACCTCGCCCGCCTCCAGGCTCAGCTCTTTCTTAACAGTAACCGTGCCGTCTTTAGCAACGAATTCGATCCGGACATCGCCGGCATCGGCCTGGGTGATCGACTGTTCAGCGGAACGGAAGTCACCGTGGCGCATGTAATCGGCGTGAGTCCTTGACGCCATGCTCCACTTGCCCATTTTATGGGGAAACTTACGCACATATTTCTTAACCGCATCCGGTGCACGGCGGTCTGAGTTACCTTCGCGCAGCACCGGATTTACGGCACTACCTAACAGTTTTGAATAACGGACCAGCAACTCTTTATCGGCCTCGCTCTGAGGTGCTTCCGGAAAATCAGGCAGGGCATAACCCTGGCTCTTGAGCTCCGCAATACAGGCTTTAAGTTGCGGGACAGCGGCACTGATATTGGGCAGCTTAACGATGTTGGCGTTGGGATCCTGGGTTAGTGCCCCAAGAAAAGCCAGGCCATCCTCGACCCGCTGCTCTGGAGTCAGATAGTCAGGAAATGAGGCCAGGATTCGACCCGCCAACGAGATATCAGTGATTTTTACATCGATACCTGCGGCTGAGGTAAAGGTGCGAACGATTGGCAGCAATGAACAAGTTGCCAAAGAAGGTGCTTCATCGGTAAGCGTATAGTAGATAGTGTTGGTAGTGTTAGTGGTAGTCATTCTGTCCCCTTTAGTTACCGGCCGATAGCCAAGGACCTGCGTAAGAGCAGCGTAGCTGCCACAGACCTCAGCCTCTGAATCTAAGCATTCGGGCTATATTCTATTGCACCTTGGTGGCGATAAAGAAGGAAAAAACACTTTTTTTTAATGAGCTGCTACTAAAAGATAACGGGGCAACAAACCGCCAAATGTCGTTTTCAACCCGATTAAAGATCCCCTTGGAATCGATAAACAGGCTCGGCACCCACCCGTAATACCAACCAATCCAACGATGCGATTCGTTGCTCCGACCCGAACAACCAGCCAAATAGACTAAAAGAGGCGCCTTTATTGGTTATTTTTATGGGTTGAAAATTACTTTTCTCCCAATAACACTAATTCATCTCGATTCACTTGCTACTACACTGATAATGAGCAACAGTATGTTTCCACCGCTTCATGACATTCATTTTAATAAAAAAGCATCAGGAAGGGTCCATGGTTGCATCAGTTTCAGACGACGCCTACGTTAGATTTGATGGCGTTCAAAAAAGTTATGATGGCGTCAATCTAGTTGTAAAAGACCTCAATATCGATATTCCTCGAGGCGAATTCCTAACCTTGTTGGGACCTTCAGGCTCAGGCAAGACCACCTCGCTGATGATGCTGGCCGGATTTGAAACCGCCACCCACGGCGATATCTATATCGATGGTCAGTCGATCAACAACGTAGCCCCCCATAAACGCGGCATCGGCATGGTTTTTCAAAACTATGCACTCTTCCCTCATATGACAGTGGCAGAAAACCTGGCGTTCCCGCTTCAGGTCCGAAAAATGGACAAGTCCGAGATCACCAAACGAGTCAATGTCGCCTTAGATATGGTGGAACTGGGTGCCTTTGGCAACCGTCGCCCGGCACAACTCTCAGGAGGACAGCAACAGCGTGTTGCCGTAGCCCGAGCATTGGTGTTTGAGCCGCAGTTGATCCTTATGGATGAACCCTTGGGAGCGCTTGATAAAAACCTGCGTGAACAGATGCAGTATGAGATAAAACATATTCATGAGCGCTTAGGCGTGACCGTGGTCTATGTGACCCATGACCAGTCCGAAGCCCTGACCATGTCTAACCGCATCGCGGTTTTCAACGATGGTCGAATCCAGCAGCTTGCCCCCCCTACCGATCTGTATGAAAAACCACTCAACTCCTTTGTGGCGCAATTTATCGGTGAGAACAACAAACTCTCCGGTACTATCACCGCAGTACAAGACGGGCTTTGCGATATTAAGCTCGAGAGTGGCGAAGTCGTGCGCGCCCTGGATGTTAATACCAATGGTATCGGCAATCAGAGCACCCTGTCACTGCGTCCGGAACGGGTATTTCTAACGCCAGATAGTGGCCAATGCGACAACGTATTCCAAGGCAAGGTAGAAGAGGTAATCTATCTCGGTGACCACGTGCGCGTGCGCATGCATGTGTGCGGACACAGTGACTTCATCGTCAAGGTGCCAAACTCTTCAGATAAAGAGGGCTTGGCTACCGGTGAAACCATTGCGGTCGGCTGGTCATCTAAGGACTGTCGCGCTCTGGATGCGTTTTAGCTACTGACGATCGACAGCTAGCTTTCAACAGCTAGTTTTCAACACTTTGCTCGTCGCCTGGCGATGAATCAAAACCGGTACCCTCGAGACTGAGGGTGTCATTTCAATAAGCCCTTGGGGTATATAATAATATGAAAAAGTTCGCAAAACTTTCAACCGCCTTGGCCTTCAGCGCAGCTGCACTCAGCTCCGTGGCATTCATCCCTGCTGCATCTGCGGCTGAGAGCCTCACCATTGTTTCTTGGGGTGGCGCATACACCAAGTCACAACGTGGTGCTTATAGTGACCCGTTTACAGCAAACACCGGTGTCACCATCCTTGATGAAGACAAATCTAATGTTGGTCTTGCAGGAATGCGCGCCCAGTCAGAAGCCGGTAACGTCATCTGGGATCTGGTAGACATTCTGGAAGGTGAAGCGATGCTGGCCTGTGACGAAGGCCTCGTCCAGGAGATCGACTACAACAATGATCTGGCTAAAGGTGACGATGGTTCACTGGCGACCGACGACTTCGTCGGTGGCTTGAACGGCTGCTTTGTCCCCACTATCGTGTACGCCACCATGTTCGCCTTTAACGACGAAGCATTCCCAGGCAACAAGCCTAAGACTATCGCTGACGTTTTCGACCTGAAAAACTTCCCTGGTAAGCGCGCATTACAGAAAATACCTGATGCGAACCTGGAGTGGGCTCTGGCTGCTGACGGCGTCGCGTACGAAGATGTCTATGACGTACTGGCCACCCCAGCAGGTGTTGACCGTGCGTTTAAAAAACTGGATACCATCAAGTCTGAAATCGTTTGGTGGGATGCAGGCGCTCAGCCTCCACAGCTTCTGGCTGACGGCGAAGTGGCTATCGCATCCGCCTATAACGGTCGGATCTTCAACGCTCAGGTTGTTGAGAATCAGCCGTTCACCATCATCTGGGACGGTCAAGTATTCGAACTGGATGGCTACGTAATCCCTAAAGGTGCGCCTAACATGAAGGCTGCCATGGATTACCTGCGTTTCGCAACTGACACTCAGCGTCTGGCAGATCAGACTAAATACATCGCCTACGGACCTGCGCGTCTATCCTCTGCCCCACTGGTGGACAAGCACCTGGAAACCGGCGTTACGATGGCTCCGCACATGCCCACCAATCCAGCTAACTTCAAGACTCCGATCAAGAAGGATGCTGCTTTCTGGGCTGACAATGGTGACGAACTGCGTCAGCGTTTCAATGCCTGGCTAGCGCTGTAAGTTTGCTCAATAAGTAAAAAGCAACACGCTAAACCAATGGGGGCCTGAGCCCCCGTTACTAGGAGGCTGACCAAGAATAACGATCGCAAGCGATACGACGCGTCTTGCCCAGATCAACCTATTCTCGGTCAGCCTCCAGGTTCCATTTCTGAAGCCACCTGTAACCACGTGTAGATATTACATACTGTAAATATGTGCTGTATTACACGACCTGGCACCGGTGTTTAACTCTAATAACAAAGGCTCTGAATTGAACATGGCGACTCCTGTTGAAGCTGATGGACAACTGACTCCCGAAGAGCAGAAGCGTCTTACTGCGGACATGCATCGTTCTCTACGACGCAAGAAAGTCCGCGCTCTGCTGCTTGTAGCACCTCTGCTGCTCTTTATTCTAGTAACCTTTATCGCGCCTATCGGTTCGATGCTATTCCGCTCTGTGGATAACCCACAGGTTTCCGAGTCACTGCCCTTTACCACCATCGCTCTGAAAACCTGGGATGCTCAGGCACTGCCTGATGAGGAAACCTACGCCGCCCTGGTCAAAGACCTGGTCATAGGCAAGGAAAACTACAGCATCGGTCAGGCGGCGACACGGTTGAATTACGAGCTTAGTGGCATGCGCAGCCTGTTTATGGGCACCGCTCGCAAGGCTAAGAGACTTGATCCGCCTTTCAAAGACCAGCTAATTAAGATGAACAAGGACTGGGGGAATATCGACTACTGGAAGGTCATTCAACGCGAGTCCTCAAGCTACACCAAATCCTACTATATTGCCGCTGTCGACATGGAGACCAAGCCGGACGGCGAAATTAAGGCGCTCCCCGACAACCGAAGTATTTACCTCAACCTGTTCTGGCGCACGGTGTGGATGTCGCTACTGATTACCGTACTGACCGTTATTCTGGGCTACCCGGTTTCTTATCTGCTGGCTTCGCTGCCGATACGTACCGCCAATATGCTGATGATTCTGGTGTTACTGCCCTTCTGGACCTCGCTGCTGGTGCGAACCACATCCTGGATCGCGATGCTGCAGAGCCAGGGCGTTGTTAATGACCTGCTGGTATGGATAGGAATAGTGGCCGACGAGGAGAGGTTGTCATTGATCTATAATGCCACCGGCACCATCATCTCGATGACGCATATACTGTTGCCGTTTATGATTCTGCCCCTGTATTCGGTGATGAAAACGGTTCCGCCTAGCTATATGCGTGCCGCGCGCTCCCTGGGTGCCACTCCCTTCACCGCGTTCTATCGCGTCTATCTGCCACAGTCGTTACCTGGCATCTCCGCCGGCTCGATTCTGGTCTTTATCCTCGCGATCGGCTATTACATCACCCCTGCATTAGTCGGTGGTCAGTCGGGACAATTCATCGGTAATATGATCGCCTATCACATGCAGGGCTCCCTCAACTGGGGTCTGGCCGCCGCACTCGGCGTCATGCTATTGCTGCTGGTCTTTGGTCTCTATGCCGTTTATAACCGTCTTGTTGGCTCCAACAAAGTGAAGGTAGGATAAAATTATGGCTGTTCCAACATATGCAGGACCTCTGGAAACGACCTGGTATTACCTGTTCCGCTTTCTCTGCGCCCTGGTACTTATCTTCCTGATCTCTCCACTGATCATCATTGTACCGCTGTCGTTTAACGTAGAACCTTACTTCAGCTTTACCGATGGGATGCTGGCGCTTGATCCTGACGCTTATTCGCTGCGCTGGTACGAAGAGTTTCTAAGCAGTGAACGCTGGATGAACGCCATCCAGAACACCTTTATCGTGGCGCTGTTTTCAACGACGCTGTCGATGATTCTGGGGACGCTTGCGGCACTGGGGCTGAGTCGCTCCGAACTGCCCTATAAGGGCTTTATCATGGCGTTATTGATCTCGCCGATGATCATCCCGCTGATCATTGCGGCAGCCGGCATGTTCTTCTTCTACTCGTGGATAGGCGTGTCCCAAAGCTACTTCGGCCTGATCCTGGCGCATACCGCGCTGGGGACTCCCTTTGTAGTTATTACAGTAACCGCAACCCTGAGTGGTTTCGATCAGAATCTGGTTAAAGCTGCCGAGAGCCTGGGTGCTACACCGACCTATGCGTTCTTTAAAATCACCGTGCCGCTTATTATGACTGGGGTAATCTCAGGCGGCCTGTTCGCTCTGATGACCTCTGTGGATGAGGTCGTCGTGGCACTCTTTATAGCCGGTGCAGAACAGCGCACCATACCTATGCAGATGTGGTCCGGTATTCGTGAGCAGATCAGCCCGACTATCCTGGCGGTAGCAACGATCCTGGTAGGGATGTCCATCCTGCTGCTGGCCACGGTCGAAGGACTACGCCGGCGTTCGGAAAACATTCGCGGCGTCACTTACTAGGCGTATTACGCTGCTATCTAATAGCTGATATCTAATTGCTGATATCTAATTGCTGATATCTAATAAATGCCGGTGCTTTCGCACCGGCATTTTTTTTGCTATGTCCCAATCTGTTGTTGCGGCAGTTTATTCTGCATTATTGTCTTTTTAATCACACTCCGGTTCCGCCTCACGGCGGCTTCATTTCTTTGTAGCGACAAAGAAAGCGAAGCAAAGGCCGCTCCTGGCCATCCATGGCCCCCCGGCATTCGAACATCCCTGTCCATCAAAGCGCCCCCTACTAAACCGCCCTCCGGGTACGCGCCTGCGGCGCTATGAAATCCAGCCTGAGGCTGACAGATTCGGATTCACTCGGTACATCCTTGTACCTCGCCCTCCGGGCAACCTGCGGTTGTGCAAATCGGCTATCCTGCCGATTTGTCTGTCTCAGCTGCCAGTCTCGCCATTGCCTGCAGGGACGCAGGTATGCCGTTGTTGTCGGGAACTGACAACGGCCAATGGCTCGACCCTGCGGGCCTTTTCAGTCTGTATTACATCGGTTTAGAAAGGGGATTTGGCGCCATTCTGATGGTGCGACTGCCGTTTCAAGCCTTTCAAAAAGCTACAATATTACCTACAAAACTCAGCCTTAGCACCGTGGGAGGCGACCCACAGGGACGTGGGAAGTGCCGCTGTTGCAGGAGCCTTCAGCTGCCTGCCTGCAGGCGATTTTTTGAACAGAATGAAAGGGCTAGTCACAACAACAGATTGGTACATCGCCATTTTTTTGGTTTCTTGTAGGTCGGACTTTAGTCCGACGCAGGCCACTCATAGCCAACCTTGTCGGACTACTTTCTACCCACAAAACGCCAACCCACAAGGATGTGTTTTGTAGGTTAGGCTTCAGCCTAGCAGTGAGATAGTGAGATAGTGAGATACGATCCCAGCCTCCAGACACCCCGGGCTATACCCTGTGGGAGCCTGCCTGCAGGCGATCTTTTAATCAGCCCGTAGGCTGCGCATTCTGATAAACCAGAATGGCTGCCGCCAGATCCTCCAGCGCCGCCCCTACCGACTTAAACAGCGTGATCTCCTCGAATCCCTGACGGCCCGACCGCTCTCCCCGACATAACTGAAACAGATCGGCCTGAATATCCTCAGTAACCAGAGCACCCGTTTGCAGGGGTATCACGATATCGCCGGCTTCTTTGGTCGCGCCCTCGACGGTATCGACAAACACCCGGCTACGGCGAATCGCCTCATCATCGGTTTCACGCATTGTCGGCCTGAAACCGCCGATCAGATCAAGATGCACGCCGGGCTTGAGCCATTCACCCAACACCAGCGGCTGCTCGCTAAGCGTACAGCAGCTGATGATATCGGCGCTTCCGACCTCTTCCTCCAGCTCCTCAACGGCCACGGCAGGAAAACCCGCTTGTTGTAACTGCTTGGCCGCTGCCTGAGCCTTATGCAGATCACGTCCCCAGATGGCGATCCGCTGCAGCGGAAACTCGCTGGCATAGGCTTCCACAAGGTTAGGACAGAGTTTGCCGGTGCCCACGATCAACAGACGCTTGCTCTCGGCGCGCGCCAGATAACGGGCCGCCAGTACCGATGCGGCCGGGGTGCGCCTGGCAGTCAGCTCGGCGCCATCCATCATCGCCAGCAGCTGGCCTGTTTTGCCACAGCTCAGCAGATAATTACCGGATATCGCCGGCATATTACGCGCCCCGTTGCCGGGAAACACGGTGACCTGTTTAACGCCTATATACTCCCCTTCTATCCAGGCGGGCATCAGCAGCAACGTGGCCTGCTGCTCGCCGGGGACTTCGATTTGATGATGATGCCGCACAGGCATTACACAACCCTGCTCAAACTGTTTATCCAGGGCGTTGATCAGTTCTCTCCAGGGTAAGGAGTCACGTAGCTGTTCTGCGCTATAGAGCATGTAAACCTCTCTCAATATTCATTCAAAATGAGCTAAATCGTGTCGCCGCAAAGGGCGCCACATCGATACTTGAGTCTTGATTGCAAATAATCTCGCGAATCAGACGCCCGGTGATCGGCCCCAGAGTCAGCCCCAGATGCCCATGTCCAAAGGCGAAAAAACTGTTGTCGAACTTAGGTGAGCGGCTAATCACCGGTACCGAATCGGGCATCGAGGGGCGAAACCCCAGCCACCGGTCCTCAATACGCGCATCCACGTCTGGCAGAAGCTGGGCGGCCAATCCCGCCAGCCGAGTGATCTTGGCATAGTCTGGCTTGGCTTTAAGCCCCGCAAACTCAACCCCGCTGCTCAGACGCAAGCCCTGCGAAAGAGGATTGAGCACCATCGCCCGCTCGCTCCAGAAGACGGGACGCTGCAGCAACCGGTTATTACTGCGCGGCAACATCAGGTGATAGCCGCGCTCGGTATCCAGAGGCAACGGACAGCCGAGCTCCTTAGCCCAGCGTTTCGACCAGGCTCCGGCACAGATCAGCAGCTGCTGACAGGGGAGCGTGCCCGACGCGGTTATCACCGCCTCAGGCCCCTGCTCGGTCATCTTCAGCGCCAGCGCACGGGTCTGATGCAGCCGGCCACCGCGCTGTAAAAAAACCTCGGTCAGGTGTTTGAGCAACCCCGGCAGATCATCGATCTGGGCACATTCCGGATAAAAGACCGCCCCGGCCATAGGTGCCAGATTCGGCTCTAACTGCTTAATATCGTCAGGGCCAAGCGCCTGCGCCACCGCACCAGACCCGAGGGCTGCCTGCTGTTCCCGATGGCCGGCAGCGAGCCCCTTCTTAGTTGAGTAGACCTTCAGCCAGCCCTTTTGCTGCAACCGGGGGAGGCCCTCAGTATCGGCCAGCAGCTTCCTGAAACTGGGAACAGCCTGCTGAATAAGGGATGCCAGAGCCCTGGCGCTATGCTGGACGTGATCGGCCCCGGCGGATCTAAAAAAACGCCAGCCCCAGGGAATAAACGCAGGCAGATGGGACAACCGCAGAGCGACAGGGCTGCCCGGATCCAACAGCAACCTGGGCAACTGCCGCAGCATTGCGGGGGTACTCAGAGGCTGGTTTTCACTCACCGCGATGATCCCGGCATTACCGTAAGAGGCCGCCTCCCTCTCCTGTTGCGGATCGATAAGATCGACCCTCAGGCCTGCAGCCTGAAGCTCCAGGGCACTACAGAGCCCTATGATCCCCCCTCCGATAATCGTAATCTGGCGCCCGCTGCCCGCATGTTCGTTTATCACTTTCGCCTCACTCAGTCACCGTCTTTAATCAACAGACTCTAACGCCTGTAACCACCAGCTACAATACTGAAATCAGAGGTATTATCCGAGAATCAGGCGTGCAGACTGACCTACTCAGCCACATCCCTGCATTGCCGGCTAGGCCCGGGGTAAGCCCGCAGTAGGCCCGACTTGCTACAAAGCAGCCCCTATGTCAAAAAAGTTGTTCAAAAAACAGGCACCAGGCTCCAGCCGATACCCACAAGGCGATCAGAAAACAGCCAATCAGCAATGAATTGGAACTTTGTTGGTATTATTTGAATTTGAGGCTTGTCATAAACAGGCTGACGATTATAATACGCCCACGTTGAAAGGGCGAAGAACAACACCCCGACGCTTTAGGACTATAGCTCAGTTGGTTAGAGCGCTACCTTGACATGGTAGAGGTCCCCAGTTCGAATCTGGGTAGTCCTACCAAATTAGATTGTTAATTCAATCACATAGAAGCCCAGACCTCGGTCTGGGCTTTTTTGTTTCTGGCCGTGTGACCACTTGTAAGCGGCTTTACCCCTCAGCAACACCTCGTCGTCAGGCTTCACTCTTCGCACCGCCCCACCCGATTATTGATCCGCAGACTGTCTACGGCTTCGACTGTGATAGAAAGAGGGGATCCAAGTCTTTCATCATGTGCACAATAAAAGACCTAATGGGATGGTCCGCCTCACTCCAATCGGCTTCAAATGAGCCATGATGAATGAGCAAACAGACATCACAGGGGAGTAAGACGGACCATGACTAATCATAACTCAAAGCTACAAATTAGCAT
>JBLIEQ010000020.1:0-71416 GCA_047633175.1 Motiliproteus sp.
GCCGCAGGCGCGTACCCGCAGGGCGGTTTAGTAGGGGGCGCTTTTGATGAACAGGGATGTTCGAATGCCGGGGGGCCATGGATGGCCAGGAGCGGCCTTTGCTTCGCTTTCTTTGTCGCTACAAAGAAATGAAGCCGCAGGGAGGCGGAACCGGAGTTTGATAAAAAAGACAATAATGCAGAATAAACTGCCGCAACAACAGATTGGGACATAGCCTTTTTTATGGCGTACAGCACCGGTCTTAACCTGAAGCCGGCGATAAAGGGCTTAATCCGGTGATTCTCAGGTACAGACTGAAATTCTAGAGGTATTTTCCTATATGGCGCATAAGTATGTCACCGCCTTGCAGGCATCGAGCGTGCCGGGGTTCCGCTATGGACTGCGTCAACCCGAGCAATTATTGCATTTAAGTTTCACGATCTCAGAGAAGGACAGTCCCTGGTCAAAAATCGATACCTGGCTGACCGCAAAGCTCGATGTGAAGATCGTTGAATTCTGTCCGCCGGATGGCTGGGCTGAGGTACCGTATCCGCGGGCATTCAATGCCGCTGCCTGGTGTTGGCGAGTCCTTCTCACCGCGCAAGCGCTCTTAGGCCTGGGTGGCGTACCCATTTTTGAGCCAGGTCGAGTGCTTCGATTATCTGCAGATGCCAAGGATCCTCAGCTATGGCATGCAGAAGCGGCCGTTGCCCAAGTGAATTATGTGGCTGAGCACTGGTTTAGGCGTGCTTATGAAGCGGCATCGATCATAGTCACAGGGCTTGTCGCTCATCTTGAAGATTTTTCTGATCCGGAGCCGCTTTACCGCCAGCTCGAAACGCAATTAATTGGCCCCCTGTGGGCCGCCAATTCATCATCACATTCAAACCTGGCACTATTAAGGGCTGCTGATGCGGCGCAGATCCCCTGGCAACATCAAGGAGGCGGCGTGTATCAGTTTGGCTGGGGAAAGCGGCTTCTACGCGTCCAGAATAGCCAGCTGGCGAGTGATTCCTGGCTGGGCAAACAAGTTGCCGGCCATAAATACGCCTCAGCACAGCGACTCAAGCGTGCAGGCCTGCCCACGCCTCGGCATCGATTAGTCAATTCGACTGATACCGCCTTACAGGCCGCCCAGCGTCTGGGCTGGCCCGTCGTCATTAAGCCGGCCGACAGCGTAGGAGGCCAAGGCGTAACGCTTAACATAAGGACTGAATCCGGTGTTCGGGACGCCTTTAAACAGGCCCTGCAGATTTCCCGGCAGGTGCTGGTGGAAAAGCAGGTGCCCGGCTGCGTTCATCATATACAGGTCGCAAGCGCCAAGGTGCCTTATGTACTGCGCCGACAACCTGTGGCTGTACAGGGTGATGGTATGCATACACTGGCAGAGCTGGTGGCGATTGAAAATAGCGAACGGCAGCGCCTCATGCTATGGCGACGCAAACCGCCTTTACCACTAGATGCCCTGGCCCTGTCTTGCTTGCAGGGTGCGGGTTTTACTGTGGAGGAAATTCCGCCTGCAGGTCTATGGGTACCCCTCCGCGAGGTGCCGACCAATGCCGATGGTGGGCGGGATGAAGATATAACGAAGTTGATCCATCCCGACAACGAGGCGCTAGCACTGCGTGCCGCAAAAATACTGGGACTGGGATTGGCGGCAGTCGATATGATTTCAACCGATATCAGCATTCCCTGGCATCTGAATGGCGCCATTATTAATGAAGTTAATAATGCGCCCCTGCTCGGCCTTGGAGCGAGCTCGATAGCCGCCATACCCGATATCCTGATGCAGTTAATCGATGACGATGGCCGCATCCCCATTGAAGTGTTTATCGGCGGTGAGAAAGCCCTTGCTCAAGGACGGCAGCGACAGCACGCGCTGAGCCGTCAAGGGCTCGCCTGCTTTTTGTGCAACCATAGGATGACCGAAGATCCCAACGGTGCTAGCTGGTCGATAATCGGGCAAGGCGTGCATCCTCGAATACGTGCGCTGCTAATGGACAAGCAAGTGGACGCAATTGTACTCATATTGCACACAGATGAGTGCCTGGAACAGGGCCTTCCTGTTGATCACATCTCGCGGCTGGAAGTGGTGGATCACTCGCTGGTTAGCCATAACGGGGTGCCCATAAAACCGGACCGAGTGGCGTTATTACTCAGGCTGTTACATCAGGCTGTTACCTCAGAACATGTCAGAGCATCAGCCGCAGCTAAACAGGAGTCTGAATGCCTCAATCTAAGCACGGGCCGCTAGTGACTCCTTATCAACAAGGTTTTACGCAGGGCATGCGCCAGCCTGCACAAATCATAGGCCTGTCTTTGCAGGAGTTGCCGTTAACAGTCCCCTGGGCAAGGGTCGATGCTTGGCTGGATGCCTGGCTCGATGAGCCGCTAGCCGAACCTCTGCATATTCAAACCTGGCGAAAATCAGCCAAACAAGACAGTAACGTAGCCCGGCTGGCGTGGCGTATCGCGGTGGCGGCTGCGACGCTACTGAGGGCCTGTGGAATCCCATTTTTTGATCCTGGTCGGGTACTTTCTGTCTCTCCCGCTGCGGATAACGAATGCGTTAACAATACGTGGCACTGTGAACTGGCGATACCGAGAGTTGAGGGCGTAGCGACTGACATCAGCAGGCTGACGTATGAGACCTGCACCGCCTGGTTACTCCATGTAGCGACTGCGGCTTCCAATGAAGATCTGCTTAGCCGCTTCTATCAGCAACTGGAAACTCAGACCTTACCTCCGTTGCTGGCGGCTTCTAAACTATCCTCATCGGCGATGGTTCTGTTGCGCGCAGCGCATGAACAAAGGATTCCCTGGTCCTATGAAGGACAAGGCCGGTATCAACTTGGCTGGGGAGACCAATCACTAAGCGTCCTGAATACCAGTATAGAGTCCGATTCAGCCCTGGGTATTGAAGCCGCTGGCGACAAGCATATTGCAGCCCGCTGGTTGCGTCAGGCCGGCCTGCCTGCCTCTGAGCATCATCTGATCGGCAGTGCCGAGCAGGCGATTCTGGCCGCTCATCGACTGGGGTGGCCCGTGGTTATCAAGCCTGCCGATTGCGAGCGTGGAGAAGGCGTCAGTATTGATATTGATACTGATGCCAAGGTCCGTGAGGCTTTTAAGCATGCACGGGGTTTATCAACCCAGGTGCTGGTCGAGCGGCAAGTACCTGGAGACTGTCATCGTGTGCTGGTGGTACGCGCCGAGGTTATGTATGCGGTCAAACGGTTAGCGATCGCAGTGCAGGGTGACGGTCGCCATACAGTCACAGAGCTGGTGGCGACTAAGATGGCTGACTGGAGAAAGCGCGCTCCCTGGCGCAGGCCTCCACCGCTGCCGTTAGATAGGTTAGCGCAACAGTGTCTGAGCCACGCGGGACTTGCCCTTGATTCAATTCCTCCAAAAGGAGTCTGGGCACCGCTGCGACGCATTGAAAGCACCGCTGAGGGTGGCCGAGATGAAGACCTGATCGCGGTCATACACCCGGATAATATGGCGCTAGCTATACGTGCTGCGGCCTTGTTTGCTATAGACGTTGCCGGAATAGATATCATTTCCTCTGATATCAGTGTGCCCTGGCATATCAATGGCGCGATCATCAATGAGATTAATGCCGCGCCCGCCATGGGTGGCGGTTTAAGTTCGACGGCGTCTATACCGGCGGTTATTAAATCCCTGGTGAGAGGTAGTGGCCGCATCCCAATTGAAGCCTTTATAGGGGGCGAAGCCGCTTACGAGCGGGCACAACAACGTCAGCAACAACGGCTGAGTGAAGGTGTCGCCTGTTATCTGACCAGCCATCAGCTGACTCATGACGACGCGGGCAATTCCCTGCCGATGATGTGTGAAGGCTTGTTTAAGCGTTGCCAGGCATTGCTGATGGACAGGTCGGTAGGCGCTATCATGCTGGTCATGCATAATGATGAACTGACACACACGGGTGTGCCTGTGGACGTGATTACCAAGTTTGAAAAAGTAGACAATCAGCTATCTGGTGATCTTGAGGGGTTATTAGAATTACTGCGTAAGCATATGCCAGTGAATACCTGGAGGAGTTAATCAACTTGAATATCAATTTTTTGGCTATAAACAGGTCTGTCTGTTGTTGTTGTTGTTGTTGTTGTTGTTGATGGTGATGTTGATGTTGATGGTGATGGTGATGGTGATGGTGATGGTGATGGTGATGGCGGCTATGTTTCAGGGTTGCGTGAGTATTCCACCGCCCCAGGAGAGAACCCAGAATGCGCAGCAGCTTGCCGCTGACAAGGGATTGCAGCCTTCTATTATAAAAACACCTTATTTCGAGCTAATGAGCTATCAGCCACCGGTCAATGAGGGTGAAATGCTTAGAATCTATATCGAGGGTGATGGCCTGGCATGGATAACGCGTCGGAAGATATCCAGTAATCCAACACCTAATAACCCACTGGCGTTAAAGCTGGCACTGGAGGACGCGGGTCACAGATCGGTTTACCTGGCCAGGCCCTGTCAGTTTGTGAGCGAGTCGTTCCGGCGTGGTTGTCAAAGAAAATACTGGACCGGTGATCGATTTTCCCCGGAAGTCATTCGTTCGATGGATCAGGCCGTTAGTCAGTTGAAAGATAAATTTCAGGCTACCAGCCTGGTGCTTGTAGGCTATTCAGGCGGTGGGGCTGTGGCCGCATTGTTAGCAGCAAGGCGTTCTGACGTCGTCACATTAATCACCGTGGCGGGTAATCTTGATCATAAAGCCTGGACCGAATTTCATAGAAGCAGCCCACTGAAAGGCTCTCTTAATCCAGCCGATTATAGAAAAGAGTTATCTGGGGTCGAGCAGATCCATTATGTCGGTGAAAACGATACCGTGATTCCGCCCTTTTTAGCCCAGCGTTTTATAGCGGGGTTAGCTACTGGCGCCAGGGCAAAGGTGGTGGTCGTACCCGAGCAAACGCATAGCTGTTGCTGGGATAAGCGTTGGCAGGATCTTCAACCACCGCAGCGCTAAAAACGGCTCTACCTGGACCTTTCGATGTTTGACCACCGTCGACTAATGGACATCCCTTTTAACTGCAGATATCGGCTATAGATATGCTTACAAACTCAAACAAAACACTGTTTTCACTCCTGCTGTGCACCCTGCTTTTTAGCGGCCCTCAGGCCTTGGCCGCGGATGGACGCCTGTCCTCCCAGTCAGGCGAGATGCCCCTGGTGACACTCAAGATTAATGACCAGATCCTGCACATCGAATATGCCGCGACGCTTGCCCTGCGAAGCGTTGGCCTGATGCACCGCACATCATTGTGCCAGAATTGCGGTATGTTATTTAAATTCGACAATCCAAGAAGAGTCAGTATGTGGATGAAAGATACCTTTATCCCACTGGATGTGGCCTTTATACGCAGTGATGGGCTGATAACCGACATTAAAGCATTAAAACCCCAGGATCTGACGCATATAAGTGCTTCTGAGAAGATCCTTTTTGCTCTGGAAATGAACCGGGGCTGGTTTAAACGGCACGGTATTACAGTGGGCGGGACCCTGCAAATTGAACCCTGATTATTACTCAGGCTTATAAGTCTTCGCTGGGGTAAGAAAACCCGCGAACCCGTCCCTTGCGATTCACCGAGATGTAGGACGCAACCAAAAAAAAGCCGTACCCCTAGGGGTACGGCTTTTTTAGTGTCGCGACCGAGGCGAGCCTCAGGTCAGCGAAGATGCAGCATTACGCGATGATTTTAGCAACCACGCCTGCACCAACAGTACGACCACCTTCACGGATAGCGAAGCGCAAGCCTTCGTCCATCGCGATTGGGTTGATCAGGGTAACGGTCATCTGAACGTTGTCACCCGGCATAACCATCTCAACGCCTTCTGGCAGCTCACAAGCGCCTGTTACGTCGGTGGTCCGGAAGTAGAACTGTGGACGGTAGCCCTTGAAGAAAGGAGTGTGACGTCCGCCTTCATCTTTGCCCAGCACATACACTTCCGCAGTAAAGGAGGTGTGCGGAGTGATGGAATTCGGCTTAGCCAGAACCTGGCCACGCTCAACGTCTTCACGCTTAGTACCACGCAACAGAACACCAACGTTCTCGCCTGCACGACCTTCGTCAAGCAGCTTGCGGAACATCTCAACACCGGTACAAACCGTCAGGACGGTGTCCTTGATGCCGATGATCGCAACAGACTCTTGAGTCTTAACGATACCACGCTCGATACGACCGGTAACTACGGTGCCACGACCCTGGATAGAGAACACATCTTCGATAGGCATCAGGAAGGCGCCGTCGATAGCGCGTTCAGGATCCGGGATAAAGGTATCCAGTGCCTCGACCAGCTTCTTAACAGCCGTAGTACCCATCTCATTCTCGTCCTGGCCGTTCAGGGCCATAAGAGCAGATCCGGGGATGATCGGAGTATCGTCACCTGGGAAGTCATACTGTGACAGCAGGTCACGCAGCTCCATATCAACCAGTTCCAGCATCTCAGCATATTCTTCGCTGTCTGCTCCGCCGCAATCTTCAGCCAGCAGGTCGGCCTTGTTCAGGAACACGACGACATAAGGAACACCAACCTGACGTGACAGCAGGATGTGCTCACGGGTCTGAGGCATAGGGCCATCAGTCGCGCCACAAACCAGGATAGCGCCATCCATCTGTGCTGCACCGGTGATCATGTTCTTAACGTAGTCGGCGTGACCCGGGCAATCAACGTGCGCATAGTGACGTGAAGGGGAATCATACTCTACGTGAGAGGTCGCGATGGTAATACCACGCGCGCGCTCTTCTGGCGCATTGTCGATCTGGTCGAAAGCACGCAGCTCACCCGTTCCCCAGACTTCATAACATACGCGCGTCAGTGCGGCAGTCAGAGTGGTTTTTCCGTGGTCAACGTGGCCGATAGTACCAACGTTGACGTGAGGCTTAGTACGTTCAAAAGTTTTCTTAGACACAGTGAGTAACCTCTAGTCTTAATTATAAATTAACATTCAGCGTTGATAAGAGCGTCGGCGACGTTCCCAGGCGCTTCGGCATATTTCTCAAACTCCATGGTAAAAGTCGCACGACCCTGACTTGCTGAACGCAGATCAGTCGCATAACCGAACATTTCACCCATTGGCACCTCGGCACGAATGATCTTGCCCATAGGGCTGTCTTCCATACCCTGAACGATGCCACGACGACGGTTCAGGTCACCCATGACATCGCCCATATAGTTCTCGGGCGTTACCACTTCGACCTTCATCATCGGCTCCAACAAACAGGGATC
The DNA here is from genome assembly GCA_047633175.1 of Motiliproteus sp. GTDB lineage: Bacteria > Pseudomonadota > Gammaproteobacteria > Pseudomonadales > Balneatricaceae > Motiliproteus. The sequence goes on from JBLIEQ010000020.1 coordinate 7,234, forward strand.
TGCTTGCAGAGCGTATTTCCTTAGCGCCTGAGAGGCGACGATTTTAAAGGCCATTTCGTTAGAGTCGACATCATGGAAAGAACCGTCATAAAGACGGGCTTTCAGACCTAACAAGGGATAGCCCCCAACAACACCGTTCTTCATCTGCTCGGTGATGCCTTTTTCAATCGCGGGAATAAAGTCCTTGGGAATAGTGCCACCGACGAGATCATTGATAAATTCTAAGCCCTCGTTATCGGAAGGCGAGAACTCTATCACGACATGTGCGTACTGACCCTTGCCGCCTGTCTGACGAATAAACTTATGATTCGCAATGACAGGCGTTCGAATCTTCTCGCGGTACGACACGCGTGGCTTACCGACATTGGCATCTACCTTAAATTCGCGCTTCATCCTATCGACGAGAATATCAAGGTGCAGTTCACCCATTCCAGAGATGATGGTCTGACCCGATTCAGGATCAGTTTCAACGCGGAATGAGGGATCTTCCAGAGCCAACTTACCCAGAGCCACCGCCATCTTCTCTTGATCTGGCACTGACTTTGGTTCAACCGCAACAGAGATAACAGGCTCGGGGAACTCCATCCGCTCGAGCACTATGACCTCATCGAGCGCACAGAAGGTATCACCTGTGGTGACATTCTTCATGCCGATCAGCGCTGCGATATCGCCTGCGTGAACTTCTTTGATCTCTTCACGATTATTGGCGTGCAACTGCACCATTCGACCGACGCGTTCTTTCTTCTGCTTAACAGAGTTATAGACCGCATCACCCGATTTAAGCGTGCCGGAGTAAACCCGGATAAAGGTTAGCGTTCCAACAAAAGCATCGGTCGCAATCTTGAATGCCAGCGCCGAAAACGGCGCCTTGTCATCGGCATCGCGCGTCGCAGGGGAGTCCAGGCCATCATCGAGAACACCTTCGATTGGCTTGACTTCCAGTGGCGATGGCAACAGTTCGATAACCGCATCCAGCATGGCCTGAACGCCTTTGTTCTTGAACGCCGAGCCGGTCAGTACAGGAACGATTTCGTTAGCCAGAGTGCGGGCGCGCAAACCCGCTTTGATCTCATCAACAGACAGTTCACCTTCCATAAGGTACTTATCCATCAACTCTTCATTGGCTTCGGCCGCAGCCTCGACCATCTGCTCGCGCATTAGCTCGGCTTCATCGAGCATGTCAGCCGGAATATCGACCTCATCGAAGGTCATACCCTGATCGGCTTCATGCCAAAGAATCGCTTTCATCCGCATCAGATCGACAACACCTGTAAAGGCATCTTCGGCTCCGATCGGGATGTTGATGGGGACAGCCACGGCGCCCAGTCGGGTCCTGAGCTGCTCCACCACCCACGTAAAGTCAGCGCCTATACGGTCCATCTTATTGACGAACACCAGACGCGGAACTTCATATTTATTAGCCTGCCGCCACACCGTTTCAGTCTGAGGCTGAACACCCGAAGAGGCGCACAACACCACCACCGCAGCATCGAGGACCCGCAATGAACGCTCGACTTCGATCGTGAAGTCGACGTGCCCGGGGGTATCGATGATATTGATGCGGTGCTTCTCAAACTGCTTACTCATGCCAGACCAGAAACAGGTGGTAGCCGCGGAGGTAATGGTTATACCCCGCTCCTGCTCCTGCTCCATCCAGTCCATCGTGGCAGCACCGTCATGCACCTCACCTAGCTTGTGAGACATGCCGGTATAGAACAAAACCCGCTCAGTCGTCGTCGTCTTTCCCGCATCAACATGAGCACAGATGCCGATATTGCGATAGCGAATAAGAGGAGTTTGACGAGCCACGGCTTAATCCTTTGCTTAGAAGCGGTAGTGAGAGAAGGCTTTGTTGGCTTCAGCCATACGGTGCACATCTTCACGCTTCTTAACGGCAGAACCACGACCTTCGGCCGCATCGCTCAGCTCGCCGGCCAGACGCAGTGCCATAGACTTCTCACCACGCTTACGCGCAGCTTCTACCAACCAACGCATGGCTAGAGCACCACGACGTGAAGGACGTACTTCGACCGGCACCTGGTAAGTTGCACCACCGACACGGCGAGACTTAACCTCGACCATTGGCTGGGCAGTTTCCAACGCCTTGACGAAAATTTCGAGAGGGTCGCTGGCACCACGCTCTTGGATCTTGTCCAGTGCGCCATACACGATACGCTCGGCTACAGATTTCTTACCGCTGACCATCACGTGATTCATGAATTTGGCCAGGGTTACATTACCGAATTTTGGATCCGGCAGTACATCGCGTTTTGCGACTACGCGTCTTCTAGGCATGATAAGCCCCTATAAAGTAGGTCTTCAGGTTAATTCGGGCACCTATACAAAGCATAAAGGCCCGCCTTACTCTTATCGTCAACAACGTCCGGTTGCAGTCCAGGACTACAACGGCAGAGTGCTCACGTCAGTCATAACAACTCGGTAACGAATTATTACTTCTTAGGACGTTTGGCACCATACTTGGAACGCGCTTGTTTACGATCGGAAACTCCGGAAGCATCCAGAGCACCGCGAACGGTGTGGTAACGTACACCAGGTAGATCTTTAACACGGCCACCACGAATAAGAACAACACTGTGTTCTTGCAGGTTGTGACCTTCACCACCGATGTAGGATGTAACTTCGTAGCCATTGGTCAGGCGCACACGACATACCTTACGCAAAGCCGAGTTAGGCTTCTTAGGGGTAGTGGTGTAAACCCGAGTGCAAACGCCACGACGTTGAGGACATGCCTGCAAAGCAGGTACGTCGCTCTTAACGACATTGCGTTTACGCGGATTACGAACCAATTGGTTAACTGTAGCCATTCAGCTTAACTCCACGCTTCTTACTTACTTAGAAAATAAGCAAAAGCTCCATACAAAAAGGCAGAATCCTTACGATCCTGCCACGAAGGGGCGACATTTTAATCATCTCGCCCGCCAGAGTCAATACTGGAAAGACGCTAAGGCATCAATCCGTATCGACTCGATCTGGCGATCAACGTCCCGAGTTTAACGCCTCGGTCAGTGCCGCCTGAATATCTTCTGCGCTCACAGTCGCAGGACTAGAGGCTTTGGTATCCTCCAGACGCTTACGCTTACGCTCGGCGTGATAAGCCAGACCTGTTCCTGCTGGAATCAGACGACCTACCACAACGTTTTCTTTAAGACCGCGCAAGCGATCGCGCTTACCGGTTACCGCACCCTCAGTCAGTACCCTGGTGGTCTCTTGGAAAGAGGCCGCAGAGATAAAGGATTCGGTCGCCAGCGAGGCTTTGGTGATACCCAGCAGCACCCGTTGGTACTGTGCAGGCATCCGGCCATCGGCAACCGCTTTCTCGTTCTCAGACAGTGCCAGGGTCAGCTCCACCTGATCGCCTTTGATCAAGTGCGTATCGCCACCGCTAACCACATCGACCTTGCGCAGCATCTGGCGCACGATAACTTCGATGTGCTTATCGTTGATAACAACGCCCTGCAGACGGTAAACGTCCTGAATCTCGGAAGCGATGTAGTTAGCCAGCGCCTCAACACCCAATATACGCAATACATCATGCGGGTTGGTAGGACCATCGGAGATAACCTCACCCTTGGCAACCTGCTCACCTTCGAACACGTTCAGGGTGCGCCACTTATGGATCAGAACCTCATAGGGATCACTGCCGTCGGTCGGCGTAATCATCAAGCGCTTCTTGCCTTTGGTCTCACGACCGAAGGTTACGGTACCCGAGATCTCGGCCAGAATGGACGATTCCTTAGGACGTCGCGCCTCAAAGAGGTCGGCAACACGTGGCAGACCACCGGTGATATCCTTGTTAGCCGCGCCTTCCATTGGGATACGGGCTATAACATCACCGACTTTAACGATGCCGCCATCGTCAGTATTCAGGTTCGCACCGCCCGGCATCATGTACTGCACCAGACTCTCGGTACCCGGATGACAGAGTTCATTACCCTCGTCATCGACAAAGCTAACCATCGGACGCAGGTCTTTACCCGCAACCGGACGATCGGCGGCGTCAATCACCTCAACCGAGGTCAGGCCGGTCAGGTCATCGGTCTTCTTATTGACCGTCAGTCCCTCTTCCATCCCAGTAAAGACGATCTTACCGGCGACTTCAGCAATAATTGGATGGGTGTGTGGATCCCAGCCCGCAACGATGTCACCACCATTAACAGTATCGCCATCCTTAACCCGAATCACGGCACCATAGGGCAGCTTATAACGCTCACGCTCACGGCCATGCTCATCGGTAACACCCAACTGACCCGAACGTGAGGTCGCGACCAGGTTGCCATCGGCCTTGATTACAAACTTAAGGTTATGCAGGCGAATAACGCCGCCATTCTTAACCTGGATACTATCAACCGCTGCTGCCCGAGAGGCCGCACCACCGATGTGGAAGGTACGCATGGTCAGCTGAGTACCCGGCTCACCGATAGACTGTGCCGCGATAACGCCCACAGCCTCGCCCTGGTTAACCAGATGCCCGCGACCCAGATCGCGACCGTAACAGGCCGAGCAGACACCGTGACGCACGTCACAGGTAATCGCCGAGCGCACCTTGATCTCATCGATAGAGGAGAGCTGGGCATCGGTCTCAAGACCCAACACCCAAGTCTCATCGATCAGAGTACCGGCAGGAATCAGGGTCTCATTGGTCGTTGGATCGATCACATCGGCAGCGACAGTACGACCCAGTACGCGAGCACCCAGAGGCACAGTCACGTCACCACCTTCAATCATCGGCGCAACCAGTACGCCGTTATCGGTGCCACAGTCGTGCTCGGTGATCACCAGATCCTGAGCCACATCAACCAGACGGCGCGTCAGGTAACCGGAGTTAGCCGTCTTCAAGGCCGTATCTGCCAGACCCTTACGGGCACCGTGAGTGGAGATGAAGTACTGAAGTACGTTCAGACCCTCACGGAAGTTGGCGACGATCGGAGTTTCGATGATAGAGCCGTCAGGCTTGGCCATCAGGCCCCGCATACCACCGAGCTGACGCATCTGCGCCACACTGCCTCGTGCACCGGAGTCGGCCATCATATAGACCGAGTTAAACGATTCCTGAGTCACCTGCTCACCGTTCTCGTCGAGAACCGGATTACCGTCAGGATCGACAACATCGTCACGCTTGAGGTCAGCCATCATCGCCGCGGTAACGTCTTCGTTGGTACGAGACCAGAGATCGATCACCTTGTTGTACTTCTCGCCCTGGGTAACCAGGCCGTCGGCATACTGAGTCTCGATCTCTTTGACGTCGGCATTAGCCTGATCAATCAACGCTTTCTTTTCATCAGGAATAACGAAGTCGTTGACCCCGACCGATGCGCCAGAGCGTGTCGCATAGGCAAAGCCTGTGTACATCAGCTGATCGGCAAAGATAACCGATGCCTTAAGACCACAGCGACGGTAGGCTTCGTTGATCAGTTGCGAGATCGTTTTCTTCTTCATCGTCTGGTTGGCCAGCTCGAACGGCAGACCGACCGGGAAGATATCAAACAACAGCGCCCGACCCACAGTGGTATCGATTACGCTGGTTAGATGAGTATCGTTGCCCTTGATATCACGGATAGTCTGGGTGATACGCACCTTAACCTGGGCCTGCAGATCAACCATCTTGGCACCATAGGCGCGGCTGACCTCTGCGATATCCGCAAACACCATGCCCATGCCTTTGGCATTCATCTTCTCGCGGGTCATAAAGTACAGACCCAGGACCACGTCCTGCGAGGGAACGATGATCGGCTCACCGTTAGCAGGCGAGAGGACGTTGTTGGTGGACATCATCAACGCCCGGGCTTCAAGCTGAGCCTCGATGGTCAGCGGCACGTGAACGGCCATCTGATCACCGTCAAAGTCGGCGTTATAGGCCGCACATACCAGCGGATGCAGCTGAATCGCCTTACCTTCGATCAGTACCGGCTCGAAGGCCTGGATACCCAGACGGTGCAGCGTTGGCGCACGGTTAAGCATAACCGGATGTTCACGGATAACATCGGCCAGGATATCCCAGACCTCTGCCGTTTCGCGCTCAACCATCTTCTTGGCCGCTTTAATGGTGGTCGCAAGACCACGCAACTCAAGCTTGGAAAAGATAAACGGCTTGAACAGCTCCAGAGCCATCTTCTTAGGCAGGCCACACTGATGCAGACGCAGATAAGGCCCAACTACGATAACCGAACGACCGGAGTAGTCGACGCGCTTACCCAGCAGGTTCTGACGGAAACGACCCTGCTTACCCTTAATCATATCGGCAAGGGATTTAAGCGGACGCTTGTTAGAGCCGGTGATTGCACGACCGCGACGGCCGTTATCCAGCAGCGCATCCACAGATTCCTGCAACATCCGCTTCTCGTTACGCACAATAATGTCGGGAGCGGAGAGCTCAAGCAGACGCTTGAGACGGTTGTTACGGTTGATCACACGACGGTAAAGATCGTTAAGATCAGAAGTCGCGAAACGACCGCCATCCAGCGGGACCAGGGGACGCAGATCTGGCGGCAGAACCGGCAGCACTTCCATGATCATCCAGCCGGGCTTGTTACCGGAAGCCACGAAGGACTCCATCAGCTTGAGTCGCTTGGAGACCTTCTTGATCTTGGTTTCAGAGCTGGTATTGGGGATCTCTTCGCGCATCTGAGCGATTTCGGCATCCATATCCAGATCACGCAGTAGCGTCTGAACAGCCTCGGCACCCATCTTGGCATCGAACTCATCGCCAAACTCTTCGAGCGCTTCGAAATACTCTTCGTCGTTAAGCAGCTGACCCTTTTCGAGAGTGGTCATGCCCGGCTCGGTGACCACAAAGGATTCAAAATACAGGACCCGCTCGATATCACGCAGAGTCATATCCAGCAGCAGACCAATCCGGCTCGGCAGTGATTTCAGGAACCAGATGTGCGCCACAGGACTGGCCAGTTCGATGTGACCCATGCGGTCACGACGTACTTTAGCCAGTGCGACTTCAACGCCACACTTCTCACAGATCACACCACGGTGCTTGAGCCGCTTGTACTTACCGCACAGGCATTCGTAATCCTTTACAGGACCGAAAATCTTGGCGCAGAACAGACCTTCACGCTCAGGCTTAAAGGTCCGGTAGTTAATGGTTTCCGGTTTCTTGACCTCACCATAGGACCAAGAACGGATCATCTCAGGCGAAGCCAGACCAATTCGAATTGAATCGAATTCATTGATCTGATTTTGCGTTTTCAACAGGTTAAGCAAATCTTTCATCGGCCGTCGCTCCTTCCGGAGTTAACGACCAGGATGGCTGCCGGCCACCCTGGTCAGTTTGATCACTGCTGCTTATTCGTTTTCGAGCTCGATATCGATACCCAGTGAACGTATCTCTTTGACCAACACGTTGAAGGACTCAGGCATGCCTGGCTCCATCCGGTGATCACCGTCCACGATGTTTTTATACATCTTGGTCCGGCCGTTCACATCGTCCGACTTCACAGTCAGCATCTCTTGCAGCGTGTAAGCGGCGCCATAGGCTTCCAGTGCCCAAACCTCCATTTCACCAAAGCGCTGACCACCGAACTGCGCCTTACCACCCAGCGGCTGCTGAGTAACCAGACTGTAAGAACCCGTAGAACGCGCATGCATTTTGTCATCAACCAGGTGGTTCAGCTTCAGCATGTACATGTAACCAACAGTTACAGGACGATCGAAAGCATCACCGGTACGACCATCGATCAGGGTGACCTGACCCGTGTCGCTAAGTCCGGCCATCCGTAGCAACTCTTTGATTTCGTGCTCTTTAGCACCATCAAAAGCGGGAGTAGCCATAGGCACACCGGCACGCAGGTTTTGCGCCAGTTCGAGAATATCTTCGTCAGACATCGACTCAAGATCTTCCTTACGGCCACCACCAACGGTGTTGTAAATCTGATTCAATAGCTTACGAACCTTACCAACCTTGGCTTTCTGTTCCATCAGATCATTGATCAGATCGCCCAGGCCCTTGGCTGCGGCACCGAAGTGAGTCTCCAGAACCTGACCCACGTTCATCCGCGACGGTACACCGAGCGGGTTCAGGACGATATCGATCGGCCGCCCCTTCTCGTCGTAAGGCATATCTTCAACCGGCTTAATCACCGAGATAACACCTTTGTTACCATGACGACCGGCCATCTTATCGCCGGGCTGCAGGTGACGCTTAATCGCCACATAAACCTTAACGATCTTAAGCACGCCTGGCGCCAGATCATCACCCTGCTGCAGCTTGCGTTTCTTATCTTCGTACTTTTCGTCCAGCTGCTGGCGACGCTCTACCAGATGCTCCTGAGCACGTTCGAGCTGCTCAGTCAGCGCCTCATCACTGACCCGAATCTTGAACCAGTCAGATTTCGTCAGCCCACCCAGAAACTCGGTCGTGATCAACTCACCCTTCTTAAGGTCAGCACCACCGTCGGCCTTAACGCCAACCAGCACCTTGTGCAGACGCTCGAAGGTAGCACCCTCAACGATACGGAATTCGTCGTTAAGATCCTTACGGATAGAGGTCAACTGCTCCTCTTCGATCTCGATCGCACGAGCATCCTTCTCGACACCGTCGCGGGTAAAGACCTGGACGTCGATAACGGTACCCTTGGTGCCGGTCTTAACCCGCAGCGAGGTATCTTTAACGTCAGAGGCTTTTTCACCGAAGATCGCACGTAACAGCTTCTCTTCCGGTGTCAGCTGAGTCTCGCCCTTAGGCGTGACCTTACCCACCAGAATATCGCCAGGCCCGACTTCGGCACCGATATAAACGATACCGGACTCGTCCAGCTTACCCAGAGCGCCCTCACCTACGTTGGGAATATCCGAGCTGATCTCCTCAGATCCCAGCTTGGTATCCCGAGCCACACAGGTCAGTTCCTGGATGTGGATCGTGGTGAAACGGTCTTCCTCGACGACGCGCTCGGAGATCAGAATCGAATCTTCGAAGTTGTAGCCATTCCACGGCATAAAGGCGATACGCATGTTCTGACCCAGGGCCAGCTCGCCCATATCGACAGAGGGGCCATCCGCCATGATGTCGCCGCGCACAACAGCTTCACCGATACGCACCAGCGGACGCTGATTGATACAGGTGTTCTGGTTAGAGCGCACGTATTTGGTCAGGTTGTAGATATCGACACCGGCTTCACCGATCTGGACTTCGTCATCGTTAACCCGGACCACGATACGACCCGAATCCACAGATTCGATATTACCACCACGGTCAGCCACCACACAGACGCCGGAATCACGTGCTACGTTACGCTCCATCCCGGTACCGACCAGCGGCTTTTGTGCCCGCAGTGTCGGAACAGCCTGACGCTGCATGTTCGAGCCCATCAGAGCCCGGTTAGCATCATCGTGCTCCAGGAACGGAATCAGCGACGCGGCCACCGAAACGACCTGGCGCGGCGAGACATCCATAAAGGTCACCTTGGCAGGTGGCATTACGGTAAATTCATTTTCATGCCGTACGGCTACCAGATCATCGATCAGACGATTCTTGGAATCCATATTGGCGTTAGCCTGAGCGACGACATGCTCGGCTTCATCGATCGCCGACAGGAAAACGATCTCGTCGGTTACCAGGCCATCGACAACCTTCCGATACGGGCTCTCGAGGAAACCATAGCTGTTGGTGCGGGCATAGGTTGCCAACGAGTTGATCAGACCGATGTTCGGCCCTTCAGGCGTCTCGATCGGGCAAACACGTCCGTAATGCGTCGGGTGGACGTCACGGACTTCAAAGCCGGCACGTTCACGAGTAAGACCACCAGGTCCTAGCGCAGAAACACGACGCTTGTGGGTGACTTCCGACAGCGGATTGTTCTGATCCATAAACTGGGACAGCTGACTGGAGCCAAAGAACTCCTTAACAGCAGCGGCAACCGGCTTAGCATTGATCAGATCCTGCGGCATCAGACCGTCAGATTCAGCCATGGAAAGACGCTCGCGCACGGCGCGCTCAACCCGAACCAGACCAACCCGGAACTGGTTCTCGGCCATCTCACCGACAGAACGTACCCGGCGGTTACCGAGGTGATCGATATCGTCGACCACTCCCTTACCGTTACGGATACTGATCAGCGTCTTGAGAACCTCAAGAATATCGCCTCTGTCCAGCGTTCCCGTACCCAGGATCTCTTCACGACCCAGACGACGGTTAAACTTCATCCGCCCCACTTCAGACAGATCGTAGCGATCCAGGCTGAAGAACAGGTTTTCAAACAACCCTTCGGCAGACTCTTTAGTAGGCGGCTCGCCCGGACGCATCATCCGGTAGATCTCTACCAACGCCTCAAGCTGATTGCGCGTAGGATCAATCCGCAGAGTCTCGGAGATAAAGGAGCCACAATCGAGATCGTTGACATACAGGGTCTGCAGTGTCTCTATACCGGCATGGTGAATCGCCGTGAGCAACTCTGCTGTGATCTCATCGTTTGCTTCTGCGATGATCTCACCCGTAGAGGGATGTACCACGTCCTTAGCCACGGCCTTACCAAGCAGGTAATCCTCTGGCACTTCCAGAACAGACACCTTGGCTTTTTCAAGCTCTTTGATATGTCTCGCGGTGATCCGACGACCCGTCTCTACGATCACCTTGCCTTTACCATCTTTCAGGTCAAAGGAGGCGGTCTCACCACGCAGCCGTGATGCGACCAGCGCCAAAGAGGCACTGCCTTCACTGAGGGCGTAATGATCGGTTTCGAAAAAGGTATCCAGAATTTCCTGGGTGGTCATACCCAGTGCACGCATCAGGATAGAAGCGGGCAGTTTACGACGGCGATCGATACGGACAAAAACGTTGTCCTTAGGATCGAACTCGAAGTCGAGCCAGGAACCACGGTAGGGAATAACGCGTGCCGAATACAGCAATTTACCGGACGAATGCGTCTTACCCTTGTCGTGATCGAAGAACACGCCAGGAGAACGGTGTAACTGGGAAACGATAACACGCTCGGTACCATTGATAACGAAGGTACCGTTGTCCGTCATCAGGGGCATCTCGCCCATGTAGACTTCCTGCTCCTTGATATCCTTGATCGCCTTGTTAGAAGACTCTCGATCGTAGATAACCAGCCGCACTTTAACCCGCAGCGGAGCGGCGTAGGTAACTCCGCGCAGTTGACACTCTTTGACATCAAAGCCTGGCTCACCTAAACGGTAGCCAGCATACTCTAACGCCGCGTTGCCGGAATAAGAGGTGATCGGAAACACGGAATTAAACGCCGCGTGCAGTCCGACTTCTTTTTTATCATCTGCGGATGTCGTACCTGTTTGTAAAAACTTGCGGTACGAATCGATCTGGATAGCCAGCAAATATGGCACATCCATGACGTGAGGCAATTTACCGAAATCCTTACGGATACGCTTTTTTTCTGTGAACGTGTAAGCCATCAGCAATCCCCAGCTTGTGCACCGAATCAATCAAACAACAGAAGAGACACAGCGAATCTTCTGCCAGAAACCGTCAGGACTCATATACAGTCCTGGTATAACGGCAAAAAGGCCGGTGACAACGGTCACCGGCCAATTGCGCAATTTACAATTACGCAGCTAACGCCAGAGGCGTTGCGTCCTTACTTGACTTCAACAGTCGCGCCGGCAGCTTCCAGTGCAACTTTCAGCTCTTCAGCTTCAGCCGCAGAAACGCCCTGCTTAACAGGACCTGGTGCGCCATCGACAACAGCCTTAGCTTCTTTCAAGCCAAGGCCTGTTGCAGCGCGAACAGCTTTGATCACGTTAACTTTCTTCTCGCCGATAGAGGCCAGGTTAACGTCAAATTCTGTTTGCTCTTCAACTGCTTCAGCAGCCTCACCAGCAACAGCAACAGCAGCTGCGGCTGAAACGCCGAACTTCTCTTCCATCGCGGAAACAAGTTCAGCAACGTCCATTACAGACATGTCGGCGATTGCGTTAATGATATCTTCTTTTGTCAGAGACATGTTGAATCCTGATATTACGTGAGCAGATGCTCGTTAATTCGTTGAATAACCAGACTGTACAGCAACTTATTAAGTCAGTGCTCAGGCGGCTTCTTGTTCTTTCTGATCGCGAACGGCCGCTAAGGTGCGAACCAGCTTGCCAGCAGAAGCTTCCTTCATAACGCTCATCAGCTTAGCAATCGCCTCATCGTAGGTCGGCAAGCTTGCCAACACATCGACAGAGATTGGACTGCCTTCGAAGGCAGCCGCTTTCAGCTCAAGCTTCTCATTACCCTTGGCGAACGCCTTCAGGATGCGCGCACCGGCACCTGGATGTTCGTTAGAGAATGCAAGAATGCTTGGACCGACAAATGTCTCAGTAAGACATTCGTAAGCGGTGCCTTCCAGCGCGCGACGTGCCAGTGTGTTACGCACTACGCGTAGCCACACTCCACTTTCACGGGCCTGCTTACGCAGCTCTGTCATCTTCGCAACGGTCACGCCGCGAGAGTCTGCAACGACAGCAGACAGAGCGCTCTGAGCAGCTTCCTGGACTTCAGCGACGATCGCTTTTTTGTCCTCGAGTCCTAGTGCCACTAGTTGTACTCCTGGATTTAAGCCTGGCCATGGGTCAATAAAACCCACCTGGCATCAGCCTTGTTACCTTCGCCTCTCCGGAGTCATTACAGGAGAGGAACTCAATCGGTGTTAGATCCAATAAAATCTGAATCGGGTCACCATCTGCGCAGGCACTCCTGTCGGAGACCATTAAGGGAGACTAAACAGCCGCCTCCCACCTGCGGTCTTTGACGGCCCCTGCTGCTACCCGGATAAACGCACTACCCGGCAACCGGCAAGGACCCCAAAGTTCGTTCGCACGCTCCAGACCAGAGGCCTGAAACCTGCAGATCCCGCGTGAGCGGGATCCAATCAAATAATCAGACTTCCAAGCTCTACCTGCAGGCCGGGGCCCATGGTAGTCGACAGGGAAATCTTCTTGAAATAGATGCCCTTGGCAGAAGAAGGCTTAAGCCGCTTCAGCTCAGAAACAAGGGCTTCGATGTTCTCTTTGATCGCAGCAGGCTGAAAATCAACCTTGCCGACGGCACCGTGAACGATACCGTTCTTATCGGTGCGGAAACGTACCTGGCCTGCCTTAGCATTACGAACCGCCGTGGCAACATCCGCAGTCACTGTACCTACCTTGGGGTTAGGCATCAGACCACGTGGGCCTAGGATCGTACCCAGCTGACCGACAACTCGCATCGCATCAGGAGAGGCGATAACCACATCAAAGTTCAGATCGCCACCCTTGATAGAAGCAGCAAGATCATCAAAACCAACAATATCCGCACCGGCTGCCTTAGCTTTCTCAGCGTTTTCGCCCTGAGCAAACACAGCAACACGCACATCTTTACCCGTACCGTTCGGCAGTACAGAAGCACCACGAACAACCTGGTCAGACTTACGCGGGTCGACACCCAGGTTGACAGCAACCTCGATGGACTCTTTAAACTTAACCGTAGATAACTCACTCAGGAGTGTCACAGCATCTTCGATCGCATACTGCTTACCCAGCGTTACTTTTTCAGCAATCGCCTTGGTACGTTTTGTCAACTTAGCCATTACGCTGCTCCATCCACTGTCAGACCCATACTACGAGCAGTGCCCGCAATAGTACGTACCGCTGCGTCCATATCGGCAGCAGTCAGATCAGGCATTTTGGTCGTCGCGATCTCTTCCAGCTGAGCCGTCGTGACCGCACCTACTTTAACGGTATTGGGACGCCCGGAACCACTCTTGATCCCGGCAGCTTTAAGCAGCAGCACGGCAGCAGGAGGAGTCTTAGTGATGAAGGTGAAACTGCGATCAGCATAAACAGTGATCACAACAGGAGTAGGCAAGCCCACTTCCAAACCCTGTGTAGAGGCGTTAAACGCCTTACAGAATTCCATGATATTAACACCGTGCTGACCTAACGCAGGCCCTACGGGTGGGCTTGGGTTCGCTTTACCTGCCGCAACCTGCAGTTTGATATACGCCGTGACTTTCTTAGCCATGATCTTTCCTCGTGTGGGTACGAACGCCTTGCGGCTCCCCGATTTACTCACTGCCAAACCAGCTCGGCAGTAACTATTTAAATTCTTTGCTGAGGGTCTAACTTACGTCTAATCCAACAAGCCCGACTACCAACGACGAAAAAGCAGCGACAGGACCAAGTCCTATCACCGCATTAACAATGTCGATCAAATCTAGTCTTTAACGACCTGGCCAAACTCAAGCTCTACGGGCGTCGAACGACCGAAGATCAATACAGCAACCTGCACTCGGCTCTTCTCGTAGTTAACGCCTTCAACTACACCGGTAAAGTCGGTAAATGGACCCTCGGTGACGCGCACCATCTGACCGGCCTCAAACAACGTCTTCGGACGCGGCTGATCTACGCCTGCCTCGACCCGCTGCAAGATTGCCTGTGCTTCTTTTTCAGTAATCGGGGCTACTTTACCAGGATTTCTGGTATCTTCGCCGATAAAGCCCATCACCCGCGGCACAGACTTAACGAGATGCCAGGAAGCGTCGTTCAACTCCATCTGGACCAACACATAACCCGGGTAAAACTTACGCTCAGACTTACGCTTCTGACCGTTGCGCATCTCAACTACTTCTTCGGTCGGCACCAAAATGTCACCGAAATCATCCTGCATATTCTCGAGCTCAACTCGCTCTTGCAAGGACTGCATAACTCGCTTTTCATAACCCGAATATGCGTGAACGACGTACCAACGCTTCGCCACTGCGAGAACCCCTTAACCAATTACCCCAGAAATCATCCAACTCAGCAACGAATCAATCGCCCAGAGCGCCAAACCTGTCAACAACACCACCACCACGACTATCGCCGTCGTCTGCACTGTCTCCTGGCGCGTTGGCCAGATAACCTTTCTAATCTCAACCTTGGCTTCTTTAAACAGTGTAAAGAACGCCCTACCCTTAGCCGTCTGCAGCGCAACGAAACCGGCCGCAGCAGCCAACAGCAACAGAGCCAACACTCGATACAGCAGCGACTCTTCAGAAAAATATGAATTACCCGCCACACCTACTGCAACCAGCAGCACCGTGACAAACCATTTACCAGAATCAAACTTGGATTCAGCAGGACCTGCTTTCGCGCTCATGCGGTAAAGCCTCTATATAAACAGACGGAGCTGATAGAAATATCAACCTTAAGACTCCTGCCAACTTAACCGTCTGATTGAAGACGTTAAATTGGCAGGCCAGGAGGGACTCGAACCCCCAACCTGCGGTTTTGGAGACCGCTGCTCTGCCAATTGAGCCACTGGCCTGTCACAAGGGGAGCGAATTATATCCACCCCCCCATAGGTTTGCAACCAGCAATAGTCGCTTATTCGACTATCCTGCCACAATGCATCCACTCAGGGCATGACTACCCCTGAAAAATGAAACCTCGGCTATCTTAGCAGCTTCATCGGCATCGGGTAAAAGGGGTAGGATTTATTTGTTGGGAGGAATGTTTCCATAGCAGCCGTGCGCCACGAGCTGGCCGCGACACTAGCTAAAGTACCGGCACCTGCCTCTAGCCGACACGCCGAATGGAGACTCTTCAGAAACAGCATCCGAACGATAGGCGGCATCGGCATAGACCTGCATAGACTCTTCTTTCAGCCAAAGGCCACTTTGCGCTTTCCAGCGACCTCGGCTAGGCATCTCTTCCAGTCCGCCGATGCGAGACAGAAAACAGCCACCAAGTGCGACTCCTGCAATCTCGACAAGAAAACAGGCGTTGCTGGCGCATTGAAAAACCATGCTGACATCCTTGCCAGCCTATCTAACTATGCTGACTCTTCTCTGATCGAGTCATCATAGCTGCAGGGGCGCAAGCGACACGCCTAAATCTCCAGACTTCTTTGACTGTCGGCGCCGGGACAGCCCTGATCCTGCCACAGGCAACCGGGAGTCCTGCGATCCCAGGACCTGACTAAGACACCCAACCTGAGCGTCACAGCAACCCCTAAACCCCAGGAACGAAAAAGGGCAGACATATCTCTATGCCTGCCCTCTTACTACTACTTTTTACTTCTACTACTTCTTTCTACTACATTCTATGGAATGGAGCTCCAAGGCGGATTTGAACCGCCGACCTCACCCTTACCAAGGGTGTGCTCTACCCCTGAGCTACTGGAGCACATTTCATAACAGGCAGAATTTATTCTAAAAACTATTCGACAATACTGGAGCGGGTAGCGGGAATCGAACCCGCGTCCTCAGCTTGGAAGGCTGATGTGATAGCCATTATACCATACCCGCAGAAGACGAATATCTTACTAAGTTAATGGTGGTGAGGGGTGGATTCGAACCACCGAAGCTTGCGCGTCAGATTTACAGTCTGATCCCTTTGGCCACTCGGGAACCTCACCTTACCTCGGACCTTTGATTAACAATCATCGGACCTTTTAACTTATCGTTACTACTATGCGTGGTGCCGGCACCAAGAGTCGAACTCGGGACCTACTGATTACAAGTCAGTTGCTCTACCAACTGAGCTATGCCGGCTCATGCGTTGCATCAACGAGGCGCAGATATTACTCAGGCCCCTGGGTTCTTGCAAGCCTTTGACAAAGTTTTTTTTCAGTTTCCACCGCTGAGTATGTTTTCAGCAGCGATTGCAGCCGAATACTGCCGGCAACAGACTCGGAACTGGCCCGCAATAATAGATAGTAGTTGTAGCGATAGCGCAGCTGCTCCTGCACTACAGCATCATAGCCTTGCTGCTGTAACGCCAGCCCCAGAGCCTCCGCCGAGGCCCGCTCTTCAGACACACCCTGCGGATGCGTCTCTTGCGTTCCAGCAGCCTCAAGCCACCACCCCTGCAGACCAACCGCGCGCATCGACTCGTGCAGCGCTTGTGGCGCTGTCACGCCCTCGAGCGTGCGAGCATCCCCCCTGTCTGCAGAGGACGGCGCCAGCGGCCCCTCCTCACCCAACCTAGCCTCTGATCCCTGAGTCTTAGCAAACGGACCCACGCGATAGCAATACAACGCCCTCTCCGGTTGAGCCTCAGCCGCGGCGAACCCTTGCGGCTCACGCTGACGCAGCACTGCTGCCGGCACCTCCCTGAGCAGATCCAGCCCTGCCACGCCAGGCGCCTGCGTCTCGATCCGTTCGGCCTGGCTGCGCCTGTGGGCCCGCTCCTGATAAAACCAGCCATACAGCAAGCCGTTAAGCAGCAACAGAATCAGAAACGACCAGCGCAACATCTAGTGACCCTCCCCGCCGGCACTCTCTCTGCCGGGCAGCGACCAACCCAGCCCGTCCAGCACCAGATCGGCACAGCACTCACCCGCACCTGCCGCCTCTAAGAAACGCGCGGCATCACCGCCGGTGACCAAGAGCCTCGCATGGGTGCCCAGCAGGGCGGGCATATCGCGCACGACGCGCTGGGCAAGCGCGGCCAACATCAACTCAATCCCATGGCCTACCGCCTCCCCGGTGCTCTTGCCTGGACGCGTATCAAAGCGATCCTCAGCATCCAGGGGCAGATGGATCTGGCGGGTATTACTGAGCAGCCCTCTGCGCATCAACCGCAGCCCCGGGGCTATATAGCCACCCAGGTGCTGCCCTGTCGCATCGACATAGTCGACCGTCACCGCACTGCCACAGTCCACGACGCAGCAGCCTTCGGGGGCTCGATTAAACCCGGCCAGCATCGCCAACCAGCGATCGGCACCCATCGTCTCAAAACTGCTATAGCTATTAGAGACCCCCGCCTGAGCGGCTTGTGACAAAGCCTTCTCCGCCGTCAGGAACCATTGCTGCCGACAGTGCGACAACAGCAGCCGCTCTATCTCGACAGAGGCCACCGAGACAAAACGTACCCGTTGCGGCCGCGCCAGCCCTTGCCAGGATTGCAGCAACAGGGCGTCGCTGAGTGCGGCAGTCTCCATAGAACCGCGCTGTTCCACCCCCTGCAGCGTCCTGAGACGCCACTTGAGCCTCGTATTGCCGATATCGACATCAAGCATCGCCTAACGCCTTCAGACTCAGCTCCCCGCCATAAAACGCCTTAACGCCGGCATCAGTCGCCAGCAGCAGTGCGCCCTTAGCATCCACGCCGAGACACTCACCCTGCTGCGAAAAGCTATCGGTGGACAACCGCACCTGCTGCCCCTGATGGGCATTATGCTGCTGCCAGGCGTCCCTGAAGGGCGTAAACCCCTGACGCTCAAACTGTTGCAAGGCAGGCACCAGCGCATTAAGCAACGCCGCCAGGACCCGATTACGATCCAGGGACTCACCCATAATCTGCTGCAGATCGGTCCAGGGCTGATCCACCCCCGTCGCGGCATCCTCAGGCATGGCGACATTAACGCCCATGCCGATAACCACCTGACACTGCCCCGAAGCATCGCCACTCATCTCCAGCAGCACGCCCGCCAGCTTACGTCCCTGATGGAGCAGGTCGTTGGGCCATTTCAGCGCCACGCCCCTGACACCCATAGCCGCCAGGCCGTTGCGCAACGCCAGACCCACCACCAGGCTCAACCCCTCTAGCGAGGCTGCGCCGCCACCAAAAGACCAGGTCAGTGAAAAATACAGATTACGCGCAAAGGGACTGGCCCAGAGCCGCCCTCGTCGCCCCCGCCCCGCTGTCTGCTGCTCGGCGATATACAGACGACCATGACAGTCACCCAACTGCGCCTCTGCCGCGGCAACCTTATTGGTAGATTCCAGGATCAACGCCAGTTCGATATGACTCAGGCTGGACGCGACCTCGGCATCCAGCCCCGGCTCGAACAGCGCCCGATCCAGCAGATTGATGCCACCCGGAACTCTATAGCCGCGTCCTTTCACCGAATGGCAATCGAGCCCCAGGGGTTCAAGTTTTTTGAGCTGTTTCCAGACGGCCGCGCGGCTGACCCCCTGAGCCTCACCCAGGGATTCCCCGGAGTGAAACTCGCCATCGGCCAGCATCGATAATAATGTTTGCAAGCTCACCCGCAGGCCTCGCTGCGATCTAAGGTGATAAAGCTATAGGCATGGGGATTGGGGGCCACAGCATCGAAATCCTGACGCGACACCTGCTGCCACTGGGCATTATCCAACTCAGGAAAGAAGGTATCGCCCTCGACAGAGTGATGCACCTGGGTCAGATAGAGCCGCCGCGCATACGGCAGCGCCTGCGCATAAAGCTCGGCACCGCCGATCACCAGCGCCTCCGTGGCACCCTTGAGCTCAGAGACCCGACGCGCCTCCTCGAGAGCTTGCGGCAGAGAGTGCACCAGGGTCACGCCTTCGAGCGAATAATCCCGGTCACGACTGACCACGATATTGGTGCGCCCCGGCAACGGCCGCCCAATCGACTCATAGGTCTTACGCCCCATGATGATCACCTTACCCAGGGTCACCGCCTTGAAATATTTCAGATCCTCAGGCAGATACCAGGGCAGCGTATTATTAATGCCGATAACCCGATTCTCAGCCTGAGCCACCATCAGTGCCAGTCGCATAAAACCCCCATAGAGCAAACGTAAAAAACAATAACCGCGCGTCGCGCCTTATTCTGTCCCGTTACACCGCTATCGGTGCCGGAATATGGGCATGACTCTGATAGCCCTGCAGCTCGAAGTCTTCAAACCTAAACGCGAACAGATCCTTTACCTCTGGATTTAACCGCATCACCGGTAATTCAAGCGGTTCTCGTGAGAGCTGCAGATCGGCCTGCTCCAGATGATTAGAGTACAGGTGAGCATCACCCAGGGTGTGCACGAAGTCACCCGGCTCCAGACCACAGACCTGCGCGACCATCATCGTCAGCAGCGCATAAGAGGCAATGTTAAAGGGCACCCCCAGAAACACATCGGCGCTGCGCTGATACAGCTGGCACGAGAGCCGGCCTTCACTGACATAGAACTGGAACAGGGTGTGACAGGGTGGCAATGCCATCTTGTTCACCTCCGGCACATTCCAGGCACTGACGATCAGCCGTCGCGAATCTGGATTGGTTTTAATCTGCTCGATCAACAGCGCAAGCTGATCGACGCCATCGCCCTCCGGCGTCGGCCAGGAGCGCCACTGGTGCCCGTAGACAGGACCGAGGTCACCCTGGTCATCGGCCCACTGATCCCAGATTTTTACCCCATTATCGTTAAGGTATTTGATATTGGTATCGCCCTGCAGGAACCACAGCAGTTCGTGAATAATCGAGCGCAGGTGGCACTTCTTGGTGGTCACCAGCGGAAAGCCTGCGGACAGATCGAAACGCATCTGGTGACCGAAGAGGCTCAGGGTACCCGTACCGGTACGATCACCCTTGAATGCGCCGTTTTCACGGATCTGACGCATAAGCTGCAAATACTGCTGCATCGCGGTTACTTCCTATCTTGTTGAGTCTGAACAGGGCTGCGGCGATACGCCCAGCACATAAATAACGCACCGATCAGGATCATCGGCAATGACAAAATCTGACCCATCGTCAGCCAGTCGAAGGCGATATAGCCTAACTGACTATCCGGCTGGCGGGCGAATTCGACCAGAAATCTAAAGCTGCCATAGCAGAGCAGAAACAGCCCTGAGACCGCCATCGCGGGACGCGGTTTAGCGGAGAACCACCAGAGCAGGCAAAACAGCAACACCCCTTCCAGCGCCAGCTGATACAGCTGCGAGGGATGCCGCGCCAGGGCATCGGCGCGCGGAAAGACCATCCCCCAGGGCAGGTCCGTCGGACGCCCCCACAGCTCGCCGCCGATAAAGTTACCCAATCGCCCCAGCCCCAGCCCTATAGGCACCAGGGGCGCAACAAAATCGCCCACCCCAAAGATCGTCTTATGGAATTTACGCGCAAACAGCACGATCGCGAGGCTGACGCCCAACAGCCCCCCATGAAACGACATCCCGCCTTCCCAGACCGAAAACAGCCAGAGCGGATCCTCCAGAAAGCGCTCGAAGTTATAAAACAGCACATAGCCCAGCCGCCCACCCAGAACGACGCCCAGACCCGAATAGAAGATCAGATCGGAGACCTGCTGCGGACTCCAACCCGATCCTGGCCGGGCGGCACGGCGATTGGCCAGCCACAAGGCCGCCACAAAACCGCCGAGATACATCAGCCCATACCAATGTATTTTCAGGGGTCCCAGCTGCAGGGCAACCGGATCGATCTGGGGAAACGTCAACACGCAGGTAAAACTCCTTTAACAATTACGTTTTTCTAGACAGCTGTTCTAGACAGTTGTTCAGGACAGTTGTTCAGGACAGCATCAACCTGCCGCCAGCGCCGTGATCAGAAACCGGATACCGACCAACAGCAACAGCACCGCAAAGGCGCGCTTGAGGGTTCGCTCCGGCAGCACATGCGCAAGGCGCGCACCGTAGCCGGCGAACCAGGCACTGGTCAGGATGATCCCGAAGAAGGCGGGCAGGTAAACGTAGCCCAGACTCCACTCCATCAGCGCAGGATGCTGCCAGCCCTGCTGAATATTAACCAGGGCGCCGGTAATGGCGATCGGCAGACCACAGGCCGCCGAGGTGCCTATCGCCTGCTGGATGCGCACGTTACACCAGTTCAGATAGGGCGTCGTCATAGACCCCCCCCCGATACCGAACAGCGCCGAGCCATAACCGATCAGGCTACCGACCAGCCCCAACCCTAACGATTTCGGCACGTCCCTGGTGGGCTTAGGCTTAAGACCCAGCCCCATCTGAACAGCCATTAAGATAGCAAAACAACCGAGCAACAACTGCAGCTTGGGGCCACTGAGCAGAACCGCTGTCTTAACGCCCAGGATCGCACCGATAACGATGCCCACCGCCAGCGGTTTAAAGATATCCCAACGTACACCCTTTTTCAGATGATGCGTACGTATGGAGCTGAACGAGGTCACCACGATCGTCGCCAATGAGGTCGCGACGGCGGCATGGGTCAGCACCTCGGGAGACATCCCCTGCAGCCCGAAGCTGAACACCAGCACCGGGACGATAATCAGACCGCCGCCGATTCCGAAGAGTCCCGCGATCGTACCGGCGCAGGCGCCGAGGACAAGATATGAGAGAATCAGCACGGTAAAGGCCTAAATTGTAGGGATTTTAAAAGGGCGCTATTATCACCCAAATTCAAGCAGTCTGTCCGCTTTATCGATCAGATCCGTCAGACTGCACGCCTCAGGGAGATCCAGCATGTGCCTGATCCTGTTTGCATACAAGATTGACCCGAGCTATCCACTGATCGTCGCCGCCAATCGTGATGAATTTTACCAGCGCCCGACCCGGCGTCTCGATTTCTGGCCGGATGCGCCTGGTCTGTTAGCCGGGCAAGACCTCGAGCAGGGCGGCACCTGGCTCGGCTGCACCCGCTCAGGACGCTTTGCAGCGGTCACCAACGTCCGCCAGGGCTTTAGTCAGACCGGAACCCAGCTCAAATCCCGCGGCCACCTGCCGCTCGATTACCTCCTCGGCAACCAGCCCCCGCTGGACTATCTCCGCGCGCTCGAATCCCAGAGTCACCACTATGCCGGTTACAACCTGTTACTCGGCGACCGCCACGGACTCTATTACGGCTCTAATCGCAACCAGCAGCCGCCACAAGAACTGGCGCCCGGAATTTACGGGCTCAGCAACGCGACACTCGACACCCCCTGGCCTAAGGTCACTCAAGGCACCCGGGCCCTGCAGCAACTGATCGAGGCCGATGACATCTCTGCACCCGCGCTGTTGCGACTATTACAGCATCGCGAACTCCCCACAGATGAGCAGTTACCCGATACCGGTATCGGCCTGGAGTGGGAACGACGCCTGAGTCCACGTTTTATCGACAGCAACGATTACGGCACCCGCTCCAGCCTGGTGATGCTCCGCGAACAGGACGGTCGTCAGCAGGTTTATGAACAGAGCTATAGCCCTCACTGGGAGAAACCTAAAAGCTACTCTTTTTAAATCGACTAACTAGGAGATTAAAGCCCGTAGCGTGCGCAGAGGCACGAACCGCATCAAGCAATGCCTGCACGGCAAGAGAATATTCAGACCGGCAGCAGCGGGCGTGACAGCCGCCCCAGCCCGGCATCGACGAGCATTTGTCCCAGTGCCTGCTGCACCGAATGGGGATCCTCAAAACTCAGCGCTGTATCCAAAAATAGCTGCGCCTGATCCAGGGTAATACCACGAATGGCTGACTTCACCTTCCCCAGGCTGGTCGAACTCATCGACAACATATCGTAGCCCATCGCCAGCATAAGAATGGCGCCGACCGGATCACCTGCCAGCTCGCCACAAATGCTGATCTGGACATTCTCCTTATGCGCTTCGACAACGATTTGCAGTAACGCGGTCAACACCGCCGGGTGGTAGCTGCTGTAGAGACTGGCCACCCGTGGGTTGTTGCGATCCACGGCCAGCAAATACTGCGTCAGGTCATTACTGCCAACCGACAGGAAATCGACCCGTCTAGCGAAACTGCGCACCTGGTAGACGGCCGCCGGCACTTCGATCATCACCCCGATTTGGGGCCGCTGCAGCTGATGCCCATCCTCACGCAGCTCAGCCAGGGCCCGATCGATCAGGGTCACCGCCTCCTCGATCTCCATCACACTCGAGACCATGGGCAACATGATGCGCAGGTTATCGAGTCCTTCACTGGCCTGCAGCATCGCCCGCACCTGTACCAGAAATATCTCGGGATGGTCCAGGGTCACTCGAATACCCCGCCAGCCGAGCGAGGGATTCGCCTCATTGATCGGAAAATAAGACAGTGACTTATCCCCGCCTATATCCAGCGTACGCATCGTCACCGGCCTGGGCGCAAAGGGCTGCAACTGGCGCCTGTAGCTCTCGATCTGCTCCGCCTCGCTGGGGAAAAATTCTTTGATCATAAACGGCACTTCGGAGCGGTACAGGCCAATACCCTCAGCACCGCGAACCAATGCCAGGGCCACATCGGTCACCAACCCGGTATTCACACACAAAGGCATCTGATGCCCGTCTAGCGTCTGAGCAGGCAGATCACACATCTGCTCCAGCCCCTTACTGAGCAACAGCTCCTCACGCACGATGACCGCATAGTAACTGGCCAGCTGTTCAGAGGGATTGACAAACAGTCGCCCGGAAAAACCATCGATAATCACAGACTGGTTATGCACCGTCCTGGTCGACAGATCGACCACCCCCATCACGGTAGGGATACCCATGGAGCGTGCCAGGATGGCACAGTGCGAGCTCCCCGACCCCAGTACCGAGACCAGCCCGACCAGCTTCTCGATAGGCACCTCACCCAACATAGACGCGGTCAACTCTTCGGCCACCAGCACCACCTGGTCTGGAAATTGGGTTGGAATATTGCTGCCATTCTCCTGCAGACAGGCCAGCACCCGCCTTCCCAGGTCCTTTATATCGGTGCCCCGTTCACACAGATAGGCATCGCTCATCGATTCAAATTCTCGTACATGGCTCAGCACGACCCGGCGCAACGCACCCTGCGCCCACTGCCCCTGACGAATCAGCAGCTCGACCTCCCCCCCCAGCGCACTGTCATCCAGCATCCGCAGGTAGACATCAAACAGTGCCTGTTCCTCACCTTTAAGCCGGCGCGCAAGGCTTCGCCCTACGACCTTGATATCGTGCCGTACGCGATTCAGGGCCACCCGAAAGCGGGTCAGCTCAGCCTCGATATCCTCAGCCTGCTGATCGGGAACCGCATCCAGATTGGCGGGGGGCGCGATGACCACGGCGATACCCACACCCACACCCGGCGCACCGGAAACACCCTCGAAACGCATATCCTGACGCACCGGCACGACCTGTCGATTAGCCCTGATACCGCCGGAAACCTCCACATGGGCGATCACGCTGGCCAACTGAGCCGACATGGTCACTAAAAACGCCTCTTCACTCTCATCAAAACGGCGCTGCTGCTTCTGCTGCACCACCAACACCCCCAGCACCTTACGCTGATTGATAATGGGTGCGCCCAGAAAAGAGTGAAACGGCTCCTCTCCTGAGCCGACGATAAAGCGATAGGCGGGGTCTGCTGTGACGTTCTCAAGATTGAGCGGTTCGGCGCGCGTGACCACCTTACCCACGACACCCTCGGAGGGTGCCAACCGGATCTTTCCGACAGCCTCAGGATTCAAGCCCTCGGTGGCCATCAGGACATAGTCCCCGGTCAGCGGATCCAGCAGATAAACCGAGCAGACCTGGGTACGCATCGCGTGCCGGACACGCTTAACAAGAATTTCCAGGGCGGTATGGAGATCGCAGGCCCCATTGACCTCCTGAACGATCTTGCGCAATACCGCCAGCAACGACATGTTAGCGGACCACTCGGAGCAATGGGTAGGGAGCAGACGGCTCCAGGGGTCGCCCGGAAGAGGCGATGGCAGGCTGGCGAGTCAAACGCCCATGCCGCTCGACCAGCTCTTTAAGAGCCCCCCGGTACACCTCGCGCTTAAACGAGATCACCTGCCCCAGCGGGTACCAATAGCTGACCCACCGCCAATCATCGAACTCCGGTTTATGCGAATGATTAAAACAGACGGCGGAATCCTGCGCCCGCAACCGTAGCAGATACCATCTCTGCTTCTGACCGATGCAGAGCGGCTTGGAGTGGTAACGTATCATCCGTTTGGGCAGCCGGTAGCGGAGCCAGCCCCGAGTACTGCTGATCAGCTCAACATCGGCAGGATCAAGCCCGACTTCCTCTTTGAGCTCACGGTACATCGCCTGCTCGGGGGTTTCGTTATCGTTAATGCCCCCCTGAGGAAACTGCCAGGCATCCTGACCCACACGCCGCGCCCACAGCACCTGGCCGCGGTCGTTTGCGATAATGATCCCGACATTGGGACGATAGCCTTCTGAGTCAATCACGCTTGTATCCTAGTTCTACGTATCTCTTTATTGTTCCACAAAACCGCTCAATCACCAATCGCAGTTTATTATTATCATTTCAGCCAGCCCCACAAATCCGTCAACACCCACCAATCGGGTGTTTATTATTATCACCTCCGCCTGACACAGACAACCCAAAAATCCTGTTAGTCCTGCGTTAGTCCTGCGTTAAAAAAGTAGCTCGCAGGCAGGCTCAGGCTGTTGTCTTATGCCCGCCTCGATTATGATTAGCGGCCAGAATCTTATCGCCCACCCCTCTTTTTAAGGAGCCTGACCTTGGCATTAGCTATTTTCGATCTGGATAACACCCTGCTGGCAGGTGACAGCGACTACGCCTGGGGGGAGTTTCTGGTCGAGCAGGGACTAGTAGATCCCGAGCACTACAAACAGGCCAACGACGACTTCTATCAAGACTACCTGCGCGGCACCCTCGATGTCTTCGCCTACCAAACCTTTGCCCTGGAACCCCTGACCCGCTTCGAACCCGAACGACTCACCCAGCTGCACCAGCAATTCATGCAACTCAAGATCCTGCCTATCATGCTCGACAAGGCCGCCTCGCTATTAGCGCGTCACCGTGAGGCTGGCGACTTCCTGCTTATTATCACCGCGACCAACCGCTTCGTCACCGGCCCCATCGCAGCCCTGCTGGGGGTCGATGATATGCTGGCCACCGAGCCTGAGATACTAGAGGGTCGCTACACCGGCAATCTGGTCGGCACCCCCTGCTTCCAGGAAGGCAAGATCGTCCGCCTCCACGAATGGCTCAAAGATCGCGACCTGGATCTCGATGGCAGTTATTTCTATAGCGACTCTCGCAACGACATCCCGCTGCTGGAAAAGGTCGACCATCCGGTAGCGGTCGATGCCGATGCGAGCCTGACCGAGCATGCTAAAGCCAACGGCTGGTCGTGCATCAGCCTGAGGTAGGCTTCCAGGGTACTATCTGCCCGGTCTTTGTGGAGTTCGGCTTGTGGGAGCCCGCCCGCAGGCAGACTCCCATAGTATCAGGCGAGGGTTTTGTGGGAGCTGGGCCCCCAGCGATCTTTTGATTGTTCTCAAGTGATCGCCTGCAGGCAGGCTCCCACAAGGGCAGGCGCGTTAGCTAACCGGCAACACCCGTACAAACAGCGATTTTAGATAGTCCGTCTCTGGAATCGCAGGATGCACCGGATGATCAGGACCCTGATGCCCCTGCTCGATAATCTGCGCCTGGCGATCCATCTTACGGCTGCCAGAGCGAATGATTTCTACCAGCCGATCAGACTGCAGGTGCATGGAGCAGGAAGCCGATACCAGCAAGCCATCGCGTGCCAACAGCCCCATCGCCAGTTCATTAATGCGCTGATACGCCTGCTCACCGTTGCGCATATCTTTACGTTTTTGAATAAAGGCCGGCGGATCAACCACCACCACATCAAAGCGCTCCGCTTCCGCTTTGAGCTGTTTGAGTCCTTCGAAGGCATCGCCCTGCAGCGTCGCGACCCGGTCAGCCACGCCATTGAGCTGCGCATTCTGATCCACACAATCGAGCGCCGAGGCCGACGCATCCAGGCAAAGCACGTCCGAGGCTCCGGCAGCCGCCGCCTGAACCCCCCAACCACCGATATAACTAAACAGATCCAGCACCCGCTTGCCGGCGACATACTGCTGCAGCCGAGCCCGGTTCATTCGATGATCGTAGAACCAGCCGGTCTTCTGTCCGGTCTTGACCGGCACCAAAAACTTCACGCCATTCTCTTCCAACGGAGCAAAATCAGGCACCTCGCCGACAACCGTTTCGACATAACTGGGCAGCCCCTCCATCGCCCGCATCTTGCCGTCGTTGCGCATCAGGATCGAAGCCGCCGGAATCACCTGCTGCAGCGCCTCGACAATCGCATCCTTGACCGCCTCCATGCCGGCCGTGGAGATCTGCACCACCAGCACATCAAAGAAGCGATCCACGACCAACCCCGGCAAGCCGTCGCTATCCCCGAAAACCAGGCGATAACAGTCCTCGGCAAAACAGCGCTGCCGTAACGACAGGGCGATCTTTAACCGGTGCACCAGCAGCGACTTATCCAGCATACAGCCGCTATCGCGACTGACCAGCCGCCCGCAGATCAGGTTATTGGGGTTCAGGTACGCCACCCCCAGGGGTTTGCCTCCAGCCTGTTCCACCACGACCTGCTCCCCCAGCTGAAACTGCTTGAGCGGCGTCAGGGCGGTATCCACCTCGTTGCTGTAGATCCACAGATGACCACCGCGTAAGCGGCTATCGGATTTAGGTTTGAGACGCAGAGTTTGCAAAGCCATGAACAGTTCCTTGGGGCCCTAAGCCCTATGACCGCTGCCTGTGAGCGAGCCGTCGATACCAAAACACAAACAGCCCCGCGACTTTCAAGACGCGGGGCTGCCATTCTTAACGCAGATTCTTAACGCAGAGTCTTAACGCAGAGTCTTAATGTACAGGCCCCGGCTGTTGGAGACTCTCGATCGGGGCGATTTATCAGGCCTCAGCGTCGCACAATTCGCCGTATCCTGCGTCGTCGAGCAGATCTTCAAGCTCTTCAGAGTCAGTAACCTTAACCCGGAAGAACCAGCCATCGCCATAGGGGTCGGAGTTTGCAAGTTCGGGAGCGTCTTCCAGGTCTCCGTTCACCTCAACCACTTCCAGGCTGATCGGCGCATAGATATCAGAAGCGGCCTTAACCGATTCGACGACACCCATATCATCACCGACCGCAAAGACGGCACCCACCTCGGGAAGCTCAACAAAGACCACATCACCCAGCAACTCCTGGGCATAATCGGTAATACCGATCGTGACGGTACCGTCACTCTCATCACGGATCCACTCGTGGCTGGCGACATACTTCAGCTCGGCAGGGATACTACTCATAGGACTTTCCTCTCAACGGGGTATTTTAACGCTCAGCATCCGCGCGACTCACTAAACAGTCGACCGCCGATAATATAAAAACAGAATGTAGCTTCAAGCCGGCTGCATTTCAACTGCCCATCACCGCCTACTGCTCTGATCTTAAAAAAAGTCGGGTCGGGCCAACAGAGGCAAATCACCCTTAAGACCTAAGCCATGCCGCACCAGCTGACGTTTTAGTGCGCCTGATCCCGCTACCTGCTTCATCCCCGCATTGCGCAACCAGTGCAGCAGGGGCGGGACCTCGCCATAGAGATGACGGAACCCGCCCATCAGCCCCATCATCGTCAGATTCTCTCCCTGACGGCGGCGCTGGTAGCGGCGCAAGCGGCGGTTATCGCCCAGCGGCAGCCCCTGCCGATGGCTCTGCAGCAGCTCTTCGGCCAGGGTCGCCGCATCCAAGAAACCCAGATTAACCCCCTGACCCGCCAGCGGATGGATCGTATGCGCCGCATCGCCGACCAGCGCCACCGAGCTATCCACATACTGCTTGGCATGGCGCTGCACTAACGGAAACTCAAACCGCGGTTCGACCCCGGACACCGCCCCAAGCCGATACTCGAACGCCTGCCCCAGGGCATCCGCGAAGGCATCATCGGTAAGCGCCATCAGTTCGCGCGCCTGCTCGGGGGATGTCGACCAGACAATCGATACCTGATGACCCGTACCCGCCAGCGGCAATAGCGCCAGCGGCCCGTCTTCGGTGAAACGCTGCCACGCGGTGGCCTGATGCGGCTGCTCCGTCGTGACCGTGGTGACGATCGCGTGGTGCTGATAGTCCCATTCACTGACCGGCAGACCCGCCAAACGCCGGGTAGGCGAGCACGCGCCATCGGCACCCACCACCAGGCGGGCCCGGATCTGCTGCCCGTCGCTTAGTTGCAGCAACCGCGAGGATTCTGCCCCCTCGACAGCATCGGCACCATCATAGGTACAATCATAGGTACAGGGCACACCCAGCTGCTGCAGGGTTACGCCACCAAGCCAGCGAACATTGTCATGCATGCTCAGGGCCTGATGTAAGGCCAGCAACGTCACCCGATTCTCGACGATATGCCCCAGATGGGGCAGGTGCTGCTCGGCGGCGGAAAAGCCGATCTCGGCGGTACCCTCACCATCCCACACCTGCATCTGCCGGTAGGCTGTGACGCGCAACTGCTGCATACAGTCCCAGGCCCCCAGATTACGCAGCAGCTGCTCTGAGGCCAGATTCAGGGCACTGACACGCGGATCAAAGCCACGTTCTGCGGCCGCAACCAACTGCTCGCGCCGTTGTTCAACAGGGTCTGCCGAGGGATCGACCACCACCACCCTGAGACCACTGCCGCCCAGCGCACAGGCCAGGGCCATGCCGACCATGCCGCCACCGATAATCGCGACATCGACATCGAGAAAACCTTGTCTATATTCTTGATTATTAGCCATTTTTATCGCTCCAACCTGGGCAAAGGCATATCCAGCCCCATCGCACTCTGGGCGAAGGCATGTTTGAACGGTGCGACCAATTCCAGCCCCAGCAGGCCAAGATTACGCGCCAGTACCGGCGCTGCTCGGGGGTTAGAAAACAGCTTGCTGATCTGGTCACTGAAGCCGAGGGTCTTGGTTTGATCCCAACGTAACTGGGATTGAAACCGCTGCAGGGTATCCAGACTACCGAGAGGGCGCTGCTCGGACTGTGCCAGCAGCAGCTCTTGCGCCAGCACCATCGCCCCGCGGAACGCCAGATTAAACCCCTGCCCGGCCACCGGATGCAGCGAATGAGCCGCGTTGCCCAGCACCGCCAGACCGGTGCGGACCTGCTCGCACGCCAGCACCCGCTGCAACGGATAGCAGTGACGCTCGCCCAGGGCGGTAATACGTCCGGCGCGATAGCCGAAACGCTCCTGCAACCGGCGTATAAATTCAGCATCTTCGAGACCCAGCAGCTCATCGGCCTGCTCAAGCGGCACCGTCCACACCAGTGCGGAACGGGCCCGGCCCTGGGCATCATCGGTCAGCGGTAACAGGGCCATCGGCCCCTCCGCGCTGAAACGCTCGTAAGCCACCTGCTGGTGAGGCCGATCCAGTGACAGATTGGCGATCAGCGCACTCTGCTGATAGGAGGTCTCGACCCGGTCGAGCTGCAGCTGCTGACATAACCCCGAGCGCCCGCCATCAGCGATCACCAGCAAGCGGCTTTCGCAACGATGGCGTTCACCCGCATACTCATACTCGATGCGCATGCCACCGGGCACAGCCGCAGCGTCAACCACCTCCGCCGGGCAACAAAACGTCACCGCGGCCTGCTGCTGCAACGCCTGCAGCAGCGTCTTTCCAAGACGGGCGTTTTCCAGCACATAACCCAGCGCGGGCACCTGCTCCTTAGCAGCATCCAGACGTGCCGCACCGGGATGACCGCGATCAGAGACCTGAATCTTCTGGATCGGACAGGCCGGAACCGCCAGCTCAGGCCAGATTCCCAGCCCTTCAAACAGATGCCGCGAGCCCAGGGATATCGCCGTCGAACGGTCATCGTAGCTGGGCTGCCGCGGCTGATTATCGGCCTGCGGTAATGCGAAGGCTTCGAACACCACAATCCGCAGCGGCTCGCTCTGCCCGACCTGGCCGCGCGCTAACGCCAATGCCAGCGCGGCCCCCACCATACCGCCACCGACGATGGCGATATCGTAGAATCCTGCCAGGGACTCTTTTTCAGGAATGGCCATGATCGGAATCCTGTGCCCTACTAGGGGTGCGGCTTAACGCCATCAAGGCTTCGATCTCTGCGATCTGTTTCGGCGCATCCACAGACAGCACCTCATAGCCCTGCTCCGTCACCAACAGATCATCTTCGATGCGGATACCCATACCACGCCAGCGCGCATCGACCTGTGCATTATCGGGTGCCACATAGAGCCCCGGTTCGATCGTCAGCACCATCCCCGCTTCTAACAGCCGTGATTCGCCATCGCGACGATAATCTCCGACATCATGGACATCCAGCCCCAGCCAGTGACTGGTTCTGTGCATATAAAAAGGCTTGTAGGCTTCGCTGACGATCAGCGCCTCGACCTCCCCCTCCAGCAATCCCAGCTCGACCAGCCCGGCAACCAGCACCTGCAGTGCGGCTTGATGCGGCGCATCAAAACAGACGCCCGGCCTGACCGCCTCGATAGCCGCCTGCTGGGCATTCAGTACGCACTGGTACAGGGAGCGCTGATCGGCGCTAAAGCAGCCATTCACCGGAAAGGTTCGAGTGATATCACCGGCGTAACCCTCGTGCTCGCAACCGGCATCGATAAGCACCAGATCACCATCGCGGAGCGCATCGCCATTCTCCGTATAGTGCAGAATACAGCCGTTAGCACCGCCGCCAACGATGGTGCCATAGGCGGCAAACCGGCAGCCCTGCTGGCCGAAACTGTGGATAATATCGGCTTCGAGCTGGTATTCAAACACCCCGGGGGCGCAGCTGCGCATCGCCCTACGGTGAGCCCTGGCACTGATCTGGGCCGCGAGACGCAGCTGCTGCTGCTCGGCGTCGCTCTTGATCAGCCGCAGCTGATGCAGCAGCGGCTCGATATTATGCAGCTGCTGCGGGGCCTGCTCGCTCGAACGGCCTCTGGCCTGTAACTGCTGACACCAGGCCTGAATCCGTACCGCCAGTCCGTCTGCACTCATAGGCTCACTGAAGGGATAGTAGATCCGCTCACAGCCCGCCAACAGCCCCGGCAGCTCTACCGCCTGCTCCTGCAGACTGAAACCACGATCGAAGCCAAACTGCGCGACCGCACCCTCGGCGCCCGCCCGATAACCAGTCCAGATCTCCTGGGCCGGGTCACGCGGCGATACAAACAGCATCGATTCGGTCTCGGCGTCGGCGTTCTTCAGCAACAACAGCAGGGCATCGGGCTCGGCGAAACCGCTCAGGTAAAGAAAGTCACTGCTCTGACGGAACGCATACTCGGCATCCCTGTTGCGATAGCGCAGCGTAGCCGCAGGCAGCAGCACCGCCGAACAGGGTGGCAGATGCGCCAGCAGTTGCTGGCGACGCTGGTGGTATTCAGACAGGGGCAGAGAATCGGTCATACTGG
Organism: Motiliproteus sp.; assembly: GCA_047633175.1. Lineage (GTDB taxonomy): Bacteria > Pseudomonadota > Gammaproteobacteria > Pseudomonadales > Balneatricaceae > Motiliproteus. The sequence goes on from JBLIEQ010000020.1 coordinate 40,041, forward strand.
GCTCCATCGCCGGGAATCCTATATTACCCACCCGATCAGAGCCGGGTGGCAGCTGTGCCAGCAGTGGCTGTGGACGCTGGCGGTATTCTTAGGCAGAGGCAGAGAAGGGCTCGTACTGGGCGCTAGCGCCGCGAATCCGGCTCCTACCTCAAGCCGTTCAGTGCAGCGCCGCATCCACCGGCGGGGTAGCAACCGACTCATCCGGATGAACAGCATGATTGCTCTCAGCGAAGACCAGCAGCGCGACCATGCGCACGTACTCATAGATCTCCATGAAATTGGCTTCGCTCTCCTCTCCATCAGATTCATTCACCGCGATCTGCGCGATCTGGGACAGATCATGCAAGCCATCACGGGCATCTTCACTGAGTTTCTCCGCCGGAGTTCCTCGGGCAAGAGCATAGCCGCATAAAAAGCCATGGCACCATAATCCGAGCGCCTCGGCACGTGGCGCCAGGGAATCATCCTCATCGGGAAGCAAGGGTTGCAGATCAAACCCCGCCTGCTCCAGCTGCGCCAAGGTGACTCTATACAGCAGCGCTAAACTGGCCTGGAGTGCCGCGTCGGGCTGATCCTCGATGCCGATCTGCTGCTGCGCCGCCTGAAACCAGGACTCAGGCGACAAGCGAGCCCCTGTCGCCAGCTGACCGCAGAGGTAACCATGGAGTTCAGAGGGGGAATGCAGTGCGGATTGTTGAACGAACAGGTCGGCCAACTGGTCGAAATCGACCTGGTCTGGAGTTGCGTGCTGTGACACTTAAAACTACCTCTGGACATAGATCCGGTCTATAAGCCGGAGAATTTATCTGCGACTTATCCTAACATCAAGCCTGCGCTGCCACCACGGCAAGGGTGATCAATATTGAGGTACTGCTATGACAGTCGTTGACCCGCCGCGCGACCAGCCCTACTATTCAATGCTCAATCAAAATGAGCCCGCGGCATGTCACAATCATCCCCAACAGACCTGGAGTATCAAGTGCAGCAACTGCTCGATTACTGCCAGCAGCTAAAGCAACAAAACAGCCAACTACAGATCCGCGAACAGGCGTTAAAGCGCGAATGTAATCAACTCCGCCAGACGCGCGACCACACTCAAAAAAAGGTTGAGGCGATGATTAGCCGGTTTAAGGCCATGGAACAATGAAACAGTGCCGTACTCAAAAAAAGGTCGAGGCGATGATTAGCCGGTTTAAGGCCACGGAGCAATAATGGAACTATCAAGTACTGATCAGATCGCGATTAAGATCCTGGGCAAGGAATTTTTAATCAACTGCCCCCATGAGTCTCAGTCAGAACTTATGACCACCACCCAGCTGCTCGATCAGCGCATGAAAGCGATCAAGGCTCGCGGCAAGGTCTTTGGTCTGGACAGGATCGCGGTGATGGCGGCCCTCAACCTGACCCATGAACTGCTAAAGGCTCAGCAGGAGCTAGATGCACTAAAAACTCAGCAGCAGCTGCTGAGTGCGCAGATCGCCGAAACCCTCAACAACAGATCGCAATAACAGCCCCGACCGCGCGCCCATGTCCAACGCGAAACCCCGTACCCCAATAAAACCAAACATTCAAGACCTGACATTCTGCCATTCCCGCGTATACTGGAACAGCTCCCTGAGGTGTTTGGCAGCGGGTATAGTCCCTTGAGCCGATAAGCACACTCCCGGAGGTTTTCAGTAGCTGCTGATGTGCATGTCCGCTAGACGGAAAGCCTAATGTAGCTCGAAAACCGCCACCTTGAACCTTCGGGTTCAGGGCCGACATCCGCACCGGCACCCTGGGGAGTCTTTTTTTGAGTACGTTGATAGATCAGAGCTTTGACAGAGCAACGCATCCAGACCACCAGCAACATCCAGCCCATGACAACGTAGCTCGCCAACGGCTACCCTGAACCTCCAGGTTCAGGGCCGACATACGCACCGGCACCCTGGGGAGTCTTTTTTTTGAGTACTTTGATAGGTCAGAGCTTTGACAGAGCAACGCATCCAGAGTACTAGCCACACCCCGCCCACGACGATGACCCGAGCTCGGCTGAGACAATCACTGCGCCAACAAAGACGCGCACTCAGTCCGCAACAACAACGCCACGCAGCCTTCAGACTGGCCCGAATAGTCAAACGCCAGTCGCTGTTTATTCGCGCAAAACGCCTGGGCTTCTACCTGCCCTGTGACGGCGAAATCTCCCCCCTACCCCTGATAGCGCTCGCACTAAAGATGGGAAAGCAGTGTTTCTTACCCGTCCTGCACCCCACCCGCCACAACAGCCTCTGGTTTGTACGTTACAGACCCGAGTCTAAGTTAATTAAAAATCGCTACGGTATTGCTGAACCCGATATTCGTCTCGAGCCTCGCATACTGCCGCAAGCCTTGGATTTAGTATTATTACCGCTGGTAGGGTTTGATTCTCAGGGTGGGCGTCTGGGGATGGGAGGGGGATATTATGACCGCACGTTTGCATTTAAACGCAGCGCAGAGTTGAGAGACGGACAACCGGCACGCAGGTCTCCCGCGCTGGTCGGGTTAGCGCATCAATTACAACAACAGCCTAAGCTGGAATTAGCCGACTGGGATATACCCCTAGCGGCAGTAGCGACAGATCAGCAGCTGTACTGGAGCCGCCAGTAGAACTATCCCGCGCCAGAAGCAAGCGCGGCGGTCACAAATCCAGACTGACTCACTCCTGTTATGACAAACCCTATAACAAACACGAACACTAGTATCAGTACTAAATCTGGACCTTTCTTCATGGCAATTTAATTCTTTTTAATGGCTAAAATTAATAATCTCTCGAGATCATCGCACATTATTAAAAAAATACAACATCTGCTTTAATATCCAGGTTTATATAATCGGTGTTAGCGCGAGCTAGGGAAACTTTAAGAAAACAAAAACAACCGATTATAAAAAATACCGTTTTAAATCAGATGACGCCATTTTCTGAGGAGGAAAGCAGAAGCGGTAGCCGTCTAGGGGGTTCTTGGCCGCATCGCCCGCCTCAGCCGGGCCTCACTTTCTAGCAGGGCTTTCTGGGCCTGATCTCTGTAAATCACCCCCCCCAACACGGTGGCAACCGCTTCTAGAAACTCGAATTCTTCCGCTGTCTGTTGATGCCCCTGGCGCAGATACAGGACCATCAGTCCCACCAGATGCTGCTCATAACATAGAGGAACGGCCTGATGGCCCTGACCCGCCATCCCCTCAAGACCCGCATGCCGATGATCGACCGTATCGGGATGACGGCGACTCCCGGTTGTCGCGGCCATGCCACAGACGCAGTCACCTGCATCGACCTCAAGGCACCGTGCCTGAACCTCCGGATCCAGACCCTGATACACCACCAGCTCAAGCGTATGGCGCGCCTCTCGCACTAGGAAAATACCGCCCTTGGGCTCGGTCGACAACCAACTGGAACGACTGACCAACGCCAGAGCCTGACTCAGGGCTTGCTGCAGCGGAATCGGTTCCAGAGTGATGCGCAGTAACTGATTAAGCAACGCTTGTGACTTCAGGGTCTGTTCCAATTTCTGCTCTATTTTTTGACGCTCCAGAAGCTCGGATTCACGCTCTGCCACCCGCAGCTCCAGCTCATGCGCATGCTCGCGCAGAATCCGGTCACGCTCTTCAAAATAGGAGATACGCTCTAATAACTCATCGGGCGTCAGCCGCAAACTGGTCAGTATGGCGGCATAAACCTGGCTGACCTGCTCATGCTCGATCTGCGAATAACTCAGATGTTTTTTCATCGCATTATGCGAGGCCGCTGTGCCTATATTTCCCGCCAGCACCCGCTCAAGTTCGCGATGAAAGCGCAATAACTCACCCGCAGACAGACTCTCCTTGTCCAGCACCCCTAACCCTTCGCTAATCTGACGAATTTTGCTACGCGCAATCTTCTCGCTGAAATACTGTCCCAGCAACTTCTGGGCTTCGGCGAACTTTTCAGCTTTATCGATATACCCTGTTTCAGCCGTCTTCTGGACCCCACCCGAAGGACTAAAACGCAACGCATGCACATAGGAACAGGCTAACTCCAGCTCTGATTTACGTTGCCTAAATATCACCGAACCCAGCAGATAGGCCGCGCTATTAAAAAATAGCGACCAGAATGCGGAGTGGGTCACCGCGTCGAACCTGTTCATGCCGAACAGCGCTTCAGGGCGCAACCAGCGGAGTGCCCAGGGGCCGTCAATCACGATACTAGCCGACAACAACCCGGCCTCCGCCAGCAACGGCACCATCAGGGTATAAAACCACAACACAAACCCCAGCCCCAGCCCCATCAGTGCCCCGGCTGTATTCCCTTTAAGCCAGAACAACCCGCCAAAAACCACCGGCACAAACTGCAACGCCGCACAGAAACCAAGCATGCCGATATTGACCAGACTACGCCCCTCGGTCAGCTCTCGGGCAAACAGATAGCTGATCAGCAGCACCACCGCTATGGCCAACCAGCGTGCGGGTAACAGATAGCGCCTCAGACCATGCAGCCCTTCGATGCGATCGATCAGCGGTACTAACAGATGGTTGGTACTCATGGTCGCCAGAGTCATCGAGCTGACGATGATCATCCCGGTGGCAGCGGCCAGACCGCCCAGAAACACCAGTGCCGACAGCAGCTGCTGATCCGCATACAGGGGCAACAGCAGCACATAAAAATCAGACATTTCATTCGGCAGACCCGCCGCCCGTCCGGCTGCCGCAAGCGGCACCACAAACAGGCTAATCAACAGCAGATAGGCGGGTACGAACCAGATGGCGGTGCGGATATGCTGCTCATCCGAATTCTCGATCACCGCGGTATGAAACTGTCGGGGTAAAAACAAAATCCCCGCCATAGAGACAAACAGCACCGTCATCCAGCGCGTATAGGCCGCCGCATCGCCACTGCCGACTCGGGTCAACTGATTCAGGTCCGCGGCGGGTAACGCCGCGAAGAGTTCGCTTAAACCGCCATACAGACCGAAGACCGCAAACAGACCCACCGCCAAAAACGCGACCAGCTTGACCACGCATTCGACGGCCAACGCCGCCATCATCCCCTGGTGACGTTCGGTCGGATCGAGTCGCCGGGCCCCGAACAGCACGGTAAAGGCGATCAACAAACCGGTAACCCAGAGTCCGAGCCCGCTCCAGTCCAGCGTCGAGGTCGAACCTCCCGTAATAATGCTAAAGCTCGTCACCACCGCCTTCAGCTGGATGGCGATATAGGGCAATGTACCCAGCAATGCAATCAGAGTCACGATCATCGCCACCCCCTGGGAGCGGTCATACCGGGCCGAGATAAAATCAGCAATACTGGTGATATTACGGTGTTCTTTGATCCGTACGATCTTACGCAGCACCACCCACCAGAGACCGATCATCAGCGTCGGGCCCAGATAGACAGGCAGGTAAGCGAGCCCTTCCCGGGACGCCAGGCCCACACTGCCATAAAAGGTCCAGGAGGTGCAGTAGACCGTGATCGACAGCGCATAAACCCAGGGCCGGCTGGAGAGATAGAGGGAGAGTCGCGGGCTGCGTTCGACCCGCTGAGCGATACCGAACAGGACCGCCATATACGCAAGGAAGACTATAAAAACCGACCCTGTACTAAACATTCAGGCTCACCGGTCTCTTCGAAATAGCAGGAGATAAACAGTGACCAGCAGCGCCCAGGCACCGAAAAAATAGATCAACCGACCCTCAGGTGATAAGGAACGCGTAATATCGATAAGCGGCCAGCCAAAAAACAGCAACCCGGCGATAAAAATAATAATAGAGAATTCAGGCTTTGCAAACACGGCCGCCCTCCAGCGGCCCACATCCAACCCGATATCCGTATTGTTACTATCGACCTATCGACTAGGAGGCTGACCGAAAATAAAAACCAGACCTACTACTTTAGGATAGCCAAAGAATGCCCCGGGTGACGGGGCAGAACAGCCTATAAATATCCATTTACCCAAGCAAGTGCATCACCAATGGCATCGTGACGGCTGCAAGAAGGGTCTGCAGGGTGATTATAGCCGCCATCAACGGCGCATCGCCGCCCATCTGACGCGCCAGAATATAGGCGGAAGGCGCGGTCGGCAGCGATACAAAGATCAACAACACCGCCACCGCCTCGGGCGGCAACGCGAACAGCCTGGCGAGCAGCGCAAAACACAGAGGATACAACAGCAGTTTCAGCAGGCAGCTGCCCCAGAGCGCCCCGCCGCCACCACGCATCGCCTTAAGATTCAGCCCCACGCCCACCGCCAGCAAGCCCAGCGGCAAGGCCATCGTACTCAGTAATTCGAGCACGGGTATCAGTGGCGAGGGCATCCCCGCCCCCGACAGGTTAAGCGCCCCGCCCAGCAGGCAGCCTATAATCAACGGGTTTTTGAGTAACGGCAACAGGAGTCCGCGCCAACGACCCGGCCCTGAGCCGCCGCTGAGAATAAACACCGAGACACAGGCAATATTAATCAACGGAATCATCAGCCCTAAAAACAGCGCGCCCCACAGTATCCCCTGCTCACCAAACAAGGCGGCGGCAGCCGCCAGGCCAACGTAGGTATTAAAACGGATACCGCCTTGAAACAAGGAGCTCTTCGCCGGCATCGACAAATCCAGCAGCTTCGCCAGCAGAAGTGAGACCAGCACCATTAGCAACAGCGCCAGCAGCAGCGCCAGCACCACCTGCCCCAGCCCCTGCTGCGGCAGCGTTGCCGTGGAGATCTTCAGAACCAGCAGCACGGGAAACAGCAGGTAGTAGGTAAAGCGTTCGGCCAGAGGCCAGAACTCGGCGCCGGGAAAGTCCGCCCACCGAAGACCGGCACCTAGCGCGACTAGCGCAAACACGGGGGCCAGTGTGGCAAGAATAGAGGCGATTTCGTTCATAAGATCCCGGGGTGGTATTTTTAAAGGGCGTAAACGCCGCACTATTGCAGCGGGCTCAGTCTCAGGCCTAACAGCCTGTCGGACTTAACACTGATCTACTGCGAAAAAGCTGCTTATCTTAAGGTAGAGAGGGGCCATTTTTCACTCTATCTTTTGTTTAATAGAACCACTATTCACAAGCTGCGTCCCTGCAGCTTGCCCTGCGGGCAGCTATCACTGTGTAAATCGGCTATCCTGCAGATTCATAGCCTCAAAACAGATCGAAAACTGCCTCAAATCAGTCTTTCCCTCGCTACGACCGGTCAAATCCGGCAGGCTGTAAGAATGCAGTAATTAGTTTCGGAACAACAGCCAACGAGGAGCAACCATGAAAACTTCCCTGATACTGACCGCCATCGGCCCCGACAAACCCGGACTGGTCGAACTGCTCTCGACCACCCTGGCCGAGCACAGCGCCAACTGGCAGCAGAGCAGCATGTCCCGGCTAGCCGGACAGTTTGCCGGCATCCTGATCGCCAGTGCTGACACCGACAGGGTGGAACCCCTGCTCAGGGCGCTGGAGGCGCTGGAGAGCAAAGGTCTCAGCATCCGCGTGGAGACCGAAACCGATATAAGCGCGACAACAGCGTCCACCGCCTCAGGCCAGACGCTGACGCTGGCACTGATCGGCCATGATAAAGCGGGAATTGTTCGTGACATTTCCCGCGCCCTTGCGGAACAACACATTAGCGTCGACCAGTTAACGACTGAAATCGTCAGCGGATCGATGTCGGCCGAACCGCTGTTCAAGGCTGAAGCGACGCTGAGGGTACCCGAAGGCACCGACCTGGATGATCTGCAAGAAAGCCTGGAAGCGATCGCCTCAGACCTGATGGTCGACCTGACACTGGATTAAGGCTTTTTGTGGGTAGCCGTCAAGCGTTCCTGCATGGACGGCACTAACTACGTCCCTGTAGCGCGGGTTTCAGCCTGACGATGGCCGCTCCTTGCCAGTATTGTCGGACTAAAGTCCGACCTACGAGTCCGACCTACGAGTCCGACCTACGAGTCCGACCCACAGGGACTACCTAGCCGCCAACTTCGCGCGAGCGCGAGCCACCGCCGCACGCACCTGATTGGGCGCGGTGCCACCGATATGATCACGCGCGGCAACCGAGCCCTCCAGGGTCAGCACCTCAAACACATCCGCCTGGATCTGATCGGAAAACTGGCGCAGCTCTTCAAGACTCATCTCACCCAGATCTTTAGAGGTCTGGATACCGTAGGCTACAGACTTGCCGACGATCTCGTGGGCGTCGCGAAACGCAACACCCTGACGCACCAGGTAATCGGCCAGATCGGTCGCGGTCGAGAAACCGCGTAGCGCCGCTTCGCGCATCTGCTCTTTCTTGGGGGTGATCGCCGGGATCATGTCGGCGTAGGCACGCAGACAACCTTGCAGGGTATCGATCACATCGAACAGCGGCTCTTTATCCTCCTGATTATCCTTGTTGTAAGCCAGGGGCTGGGCTTTCATCAGCATCAGCAGTGACACCAGATGTCCGGTTACCCGGCCGCTCTTACCGCGCACCAACTCGGGCACATCGGGATTTTTCTTCTGCGGCATGATCGACGAGCCGGTACAGAAGCGGTCGGGCAGATTAATAAAATCAAACTGCGCCGAGGTCCAGAGCACCAGCTCTTCAGAGGCGCGCGACAGGTGCGTCATTACCAGACTAGCGGCGGCGCAGAACTCGATCGCAAAGTCGCGATCGCTGACCGAATCCAGCGAGTTCTCGCTCGGACGGTCGAAGCCCAGCAGCTCGGCGGTGTAGTGCCGATCGATCGGGTAGGTGGTACCGGCCAGTGCTGCGGCACCCAGCGGCATAACATTGATCCGCTTAAGACAATCTTGGAGACGCTCGTAATCACGCTGCAACATCTCAAACCAGGCCATCAGGTGATGGCCAAAGGTGACCGGTTGCGCGGTCTGCAGATGGGTAAAACCGGGCATAATGGTATCGGATTCACGCTCGGCAACCTCTATCAGACCCTGCTGCAGGCGCGTCAACTCAGTCAGGATCAGCGTCATCTCATCGCGCAGGTAGAGGCGAATATCGGTGGCGACCTGATCATTACGCGAGCGCCCGGTGTGCAGCTTTTTGCCGGTGATACCGATCTTCTCGGTCAATGCTGCTTCGATATTCATATGCACATCTTCGAGCGCCACCGACCACTGGAACGCGCCGCTCTCGATCTCGGTTTTGATCTCCTGCAAACCCGCGATAATGGCATCACGCTCGGCATCGGTCAGCACCCCGACCCGGGCCAGCATCTTGGCATGGGCCACGGAACCCTGGATATCCTGAGCGAACATGCGTTGATCAAAATCGACCGAGGCGGTAAAACGTTCGACGAAGGCATCGGTGGCCTCAGTGAAACGACCACCCCACTGCTGATTAGTTTTGGACATAATGGTTGCCTAACCTCGATAGCTACAGCCTTGCGGCTTGAAATTTGGCGGTATTATACAGTGCTAAGGCCACCTTCACGAGGCCGCTTTCACCAGGCAAGAATGCAGCTCAGCACTGTCGCGTGCTGGCCATTCTGGTACACTTTGGCCAATTTTTTTACCACGCTGGACGAGGCCCCTGTCATGAGCATCAATCTGATCCGCATCGCCACCCGCAAAAGCAAGCTCGCCCTGTGGCAAGCCGAATTTATCAAAGCCGAATTGGAGGCTGCCCATCCGGGGCTGACCGTGGAGCTGCACGGCATCGTCTCCAAAGGCGATAAGATCCTCGATGTGCCACTGGCAAAAGTCGGCGGCAAAGGACTTTTCGTCAAAGAGCTGGAGAACTCGCTGCTGGCTAACGAGACCGATATCGCAGTGCATTCGATGAAAGATGTGCCCATGGAGTTTCCACCCGGGCTGGGACTGGCGATCATCTGCGAGCGTGGGGCCCCCACCGATGCCTTCGTCAGCAACCGCTATAACAGCCTAGAAGAACTGCCTCTCGGCGCTATCGTCGGCACCTCCAGCCTGCGCCGCGAGACGCAGCTGCGCGAACGGCGTCCCGACCTGAAGGTCAATTTTCTGCGCGGCAACGTCAACACCCGCCTGGCCAAGCTCGACGCCGGTGACTACGACGCGATCATCCTCGCCTCTGCCGGACTGCTCCGGCTGGATATGGCCGAGCGGATCAAGACTCAGATCCCGGATACCATCAGCCTGCCCGCCGGTGGCCAGGGCGCTGTCGGCGTCGAGTGTCGCACCGACGACCAGCGCGTGATCGACCTGCTGCAACCGCTGCACCACCAGCCCACCGCCTACTGCGTCCTGGCTGAACGCGCCATGAACAAGTACCTCGAAGGCGGCTGCCAGGTTCCCATCGCCTCCTTCGCCACCCTCAACGAGAGCGGCGATCAGATCTACCTGCGCGGGCTGGTCGGCCGCCCTGACGGATCCAGAGTGCTGCGCGCCGAGATACGCGGCGCGGTCGGCGACTGCGAAGCTCTGGGCATCCAGCTGGCAGAAGATCTCCTGAGCCAGGGCGCCAAAGAGATCCTGCAGGATGTTTACGGCCAGTGAAAAGCCGGCCAGTGAAAAGCCGGCCAATCAAAAGCCGGCCAGTGGACCAAACGCCAGACAAGACTGCCCCGGCCCTGCCTCTAGCCGGGCAGCGAGTGCTGGTGACTCGCCCGGCACTCCAGGCTAACGCCCTCTGCGCCGCATTGAGCGCACGAGGTGCCCAGGCGATCCGTTTTCCGACCCTGAGCATCCGCCCCATCGACGAGGATGATTCGAGCTATCAATCGTTAAAAAACTGTTTCCTGGATCTGGATCGCTACAGTGCGGTGATCTTTATCAGTGCCAACGCCGCCCAGATCGGTGTTGACTGGATCGATCAATACTGGCCCCAGCTACCGACCCACATCCTCTGGTTTGCGGTTGGCGCGGCCACAGGGCGCACCCTGGAGCAACTGGGCCTGCCTGTCACCGAGGCTGCAGGAACCATGGACAGCGAAGCCCTGCTGGCACTGCCGCAATTGTCTCGACTCGACAACAGCAGGATTCTGATCTGCCGCGGCCAGGCCGGACGTGAACGCTTACGCCAGGATTTACAGCAGCGCGGTGCCAATGTTGACTATGCTGAGCTTTATCACAGAGAGATACCGGTCTATAGTCAAGCTGAGATCGAAAGTATCATTTATAAATCAGCTGCTTCAGCTATCTTAGTAAGCAGTGGCGAAGTGCTGATCAATCTGATAAAGCTAACGCAGCGACCCGAGAGCGGAATCAGCACGCTTAGCGACACCCCCCTGGTGGTTCCTAGCCAAAGGGTAGCAACACTGGCTCAACAGCATCATTTCAATCATATTGAGGTCGCTGCAAACGCCACCGATACGGCTATGATAGCCGCATTAGAGGCGCTGATCGCAACCCAAGGCGGAGCGGAACACTGACATGGAAAAAAAGTCCATGAACGACAAGCAGCAAGACTCACCCCAAGAGATTGCAGCCGAGGTCGCCAGCAGCACTGCCGCTGACGACCCAACCAAGCCCTCGGTCAAGGCACCAACGACCGCTGAAACCCCAAAGTCAGACGCCCCGACCCTGGACCTGAAAAAAGCCAAAACGGGGACGGCTGCCCAGTCGCCTGCCCGGTCGACCGCTGATATAAGCACGTCCGACGCCCCGAACCCGGACGCAAGCGCACCCAAAGCGAAGACAGCGCCGGAAAAATCCCGCACTCACAAAACCACCGTCTCCAAACTTGCGATTCTGGCACTGCTATTGGCGCTGATCGCCCTGGCCATCATCGGCTATGGCTACACCCTGATCCAACAGCTGCATACCCAGCAGACCACGCAGCTCAGCGGATTTAAAGAGCAGCTCAGCAGCAGCGGTTCCGCCAACCGCCAGCTGCAACAGCAGAACGGTCAGATCCTGGGTGAACTCAAGCAGATGCGCAGCGCATCGATCCAGCAGCAGAGCAACGTCGACGAACTCCAGACCCGCCTGTCCAAGTCGATGCAGCAGGTCAGCAAACTGGGAACCGGCACCCGCAAGGACTGGCTGCTGGCCGAGGTGGAGTACCTGTTGCGTCTCGCCAACCAGCGTGTGCTGATGGAGGGTAACGCTAGCGGCGCACTGAGCCTGCTGCAGGGTGCCGACCAGATCCTCAAGGAAACCGATGACGTCTCGATCTACCCGGTCAGAAAAGCACTGGCGCAAGATATGGTCGCGCTTGAATCTGTACCGACCATCGACATCGAAGGGATCTTTTTGAAGCTTAACGCCATCAATAACCAGGTCGACAGCCTGCGTCTGCTGCCGATTACCGACAAACACCAGCTCCCGGAGATACTGAAACAGATCACCCCTGATTCCATGTCACAGGTTAACGCCACCTGGGCCAGCGCCATGGACAAACTCGGCAACCTGATCGTGATTCGCCACCGGGAGGACGCGGTAACGCCCCTACTTTCGCCAGAGCAGCATTACTTTCTGACCCAGAATCTGCATCTGATGCTTGAGCAGACCCAGCAGTCACTCCTGCAGGGCAAGCAGGCGGCCTTTGACGCCGGACTGAAAAAATCAGCACAGTGGATCGGTAGCTATTTCGAAGCCACAGACCCCACGACCCGAGCTCTGCTGCGTAACCTGAGTGATCTGGAGGGGATAGAAATTGCGCCTGCGCTACCCGACATTTCCGGCTCCCTACGTGAACTTAAAAGCTATCTGGCGGAGCTGCATAACCTCCAAGGAGCCACCAGATGAAATTGTTTCTGATCTTTATTCTGCTGGTGCTGCTGGCCGGCTCAGTGATCGGCGAACTCATCGTTCAGGACCCTGGGTATGTGCTGTTCAGCTTTAAAAACACTACTCTGGAAACCAGCATCTGGGGACTGGGGCTTATCCTACTGGTCAGCTTTACCAGCCTCTACCTGCTGATCCAACTGACGCAGTACCTGCTGCAACGGCGCAGCAAGATCCGTAAATGGAGCGTCAACCGTAATCGCAAACAGGCCCACCTAAAGACCCTGAGCGGCCTTAACGCCCTCTCTGCCGGCGACTGGTCTAAAGCGCAACGCCTGCTCAGCCAGGCCGCACCGCACTCGGACGTTGCCCTGGTGAACTACCTAGCGGCCGCCCGCGCCGCCCATGAGCAAAACCAACCCGAAAGCTGCGACGAACTTCTGGAGCAAGCGCACAGGAGCGCCCCTAAAGCCGAGGTCGCCATCGGCGTTATCCAGAGCCAGATTCAGATCGAACGCAACGAGTGGCAACCCGCCCTGGAAACCCTGGTTCGGCTGCGCAAAAAGGCGCCCAAGCATACGCTGGTGCTAAAGCTGTTAACCCAGGCGTATTCAGAGCTTAAAGACTGGGGCTCTATCGTGCAGCTGCTCCCCGATCTGCGTAAATATCATGTCTATGACGGCGAACAGCTGGAGCAACTATCGCAGACGGTCTATCTGGGACATCTGCAGAATAGTCTCGGGTCGCTATCATCCGGCACCGAGGACACTGTTCGAACACGGACGCTGATGCAGGGCTGGAAATCGGTGCCCAAGGCCCTCCAGAATGATGCGACGCTGATCGAACGCCAGGTGGAACTCTTACTGCAATGTAACGCGACCGACCAGGCCGATGCGTTTATCAAAGAGCGCCTCAAAAAACACTGGCAGCCGGCACTGGTCAACCTCTATGGGCGCATCGCCGCGACCGATCCTGACAAACAGTACCAACAGGCTCTGCGCTGGCAGCGGGTACATCCCAAGGATGCCACCCTGCAACTGACACTGGGACGCCTGGCACTCCGCAACCAGCAATGGCCACAGGCACAAAAGCACTTCGAGACCAGCCTGGAACAACAGAGCTCTACCGAGGCCTATGCCGAGCTGGCGCGGTTGCTGCAGCACCTGCCGGACGACGCCGCCAGCCAACAGCTGCTGCAACAGCATGTAAGCACCCTGACCGAAAAACTACCCAACCTGCCCCAACCAGCACTGCCACGGCCTGAGGTAACGGAGACCCCACCGACACTCGCCGAGGCCAAGACCGCCTGATCTGATCAGGCGGCCACAAAAAAACCGCTACCGGCAGAACCTGGTAGCGGTTTTTTTGTGGGTCGGCGCTCCATACTAGCCTTGTCGGACTACTTTTTATCCACAAAACACCGACCTACAAACCCGAGATATGAGCCCGAGATAAGTGGAGCTATGGGGTCAAGAGCTATGGGGTCACGAGCTATGGGGTCACACGAGCTATGGGGTCACACGAGCTATGAGCAGAGCTATGGGGTCAGGCCTTACATTTGACACGCACGGAGCTATGGGGTCAGGCCTTACATTTCACGGAGCTATGGGGTCAGGCCTTACATTTGACACACGAGCTATGGACAGCTATCGAGCTATGGGGGCAGGCCTTACATTTGACACGGGACAGCTATGGGGTCAGGCCTTACATTTGACACGAGGGAGAGCTATGGGGTCAGGCCTTACATTTGACACGCGCGAGCTATGGGGTCAGGCCTTACATTTGACACGGACAGCTATGGGGTCAGGCCTTACATTTGACACGAGAGCAGAGAGCAGGGATCTGGTCTTACATTTGACACCGGAAAAATTCGAAGCTAGTAATAAGTCATTACTTCTAAGGATTAGATACGATGGCCCGTCCACTACGGATTGAGTTCGCTGGCGCGCTCTATCATGTCACCGCCCGAGGCAACGCCAAGAAAGACATATACCAGGATGATGTTGATCGAGAAATCTTCCTCGAGCTGCTGGGCAATTGCTGTGAACGTTACGGATGGCTCTGTCATGCTTATTGCTTGATGTCGAATCATTATCATCTACTGATCGAGACTTCCAAGCCGACGCTTTCCAAGGGCATGAAGTACATTAACGGCACCTATACTCAGAGCTACAACCGCCTACACCAACGTACAGGCCATGTGTATGAGGGGCGGTTTAAGGCGATTCTTGTGGAAAGAGACTCCTATCTGCTTGAGCTGGCGCGATATATCGTTCTCAACCCAGTGCGGGCGCAAATGGTGCACGCGGCCCAGGACTGGCCTTGGAGCAGTTACCGTGCCACGGTGGGATTGACTGAGCCTGGTTGTTGGTTGAAGATCGATTGGGTGTTGTCAGGTTTCGGGCGGGACCGAAAAAGCGCCGGTGAGTATTACCGGAAATTTGTGTGTCAGGATAAAGATCAGCCATCGCCTTGGGCGTCGTTAAAAAACCAGATTTATCTTGGTTCAGATGACTTTGTAGCATTGATGCAGTGTAAATTGGATCCCGACCAATCACTACAGGATATTCCTAAGCAGCAGAAGCAATCACCCCCAAAGCCTTTGGATTATTATCAATCGAACTATGCCGACCGCTGCGAAGCCATGGCCATTGCGTACCAGAGTGGACATTACACATTGGCAGAGGTGGGCAAGCAGTTCGGTGTTAGTTATGCCACGGTGAGTAGGGCGGTTAAGGCATTTGAGAATGATGTCAAATGTAAGGCCTGACCCCATAGCTCCCCTTGTGTGACCCCTGCCCTGCTCGTGTCAAATGTAAGGCCTGACCCCTAACCTCGTGACCCCTAACCTCGCGCTAACCTCGCGTGTCAAATGTAAGGCCTGACCCCTAACCTCGCTCGTGTCAAATGTAAGGCCTGACCCCTAACCTCTCGGTGCGTAGCTATAGACATCGGCATGCATCTGCCCATCACCCATGCCACGCAGCCTGAAATCATCCTCGACGGCATAGACCATGGCCGGTGAGCCACAGACGTAGATCTGGGCATTATCCAGGCGCTCGAAGTCTTCTAATACCGAGTTATGCACCAGGCCTATACGGCCCGACCAATCACCGATGCCTACGGCAGAGACCACCGGATGGAAATGAAACTGCGGATGACACTGCTGCCAATGCTTGATCAGCTCGTGGCCATAAAGATGCTCGGCTTCGCGCACGCCCCAGTACAGATGGAGCGGATTGCTCATCTGCTCTGCCAGCGCATGCTCGATCAACGCCTTCATCTGTGCAAAGCCGGTGCCCGCCGCAATAAATATCAGCGGCTGATCGGCACGGACCGGAGGCTGATCCAGGTAGCAATCCCCCATGGGTAGCCGCACCTGCACACGAGACTCGGTCTTAAAATGGCGAATAACCTGTGAAGAGAGGCTCTCCTCGCCCTGATCCTGAATTTGCAGCTCCAGCATGGGTAGCTGACCGGGGGCGGAGGCGATGGTATAAGGCACCGCCTGCTCATCCAGCAGCAGCTCCAGATACTGGCCTGCCAGGTGTTTTAACGGGGCATTCAGCAGTAGCTGCACTCTATAGATGCCATCGGTAAGCAGGGTGATCTGCTGAACAAGACATTCGGCGACGGTAGGTTCTGTGAATCCGGCTTCGCTCGCTGGCGACATGAACATTTTCCTTTGGTAATTATGGGTCTATCGGGTTGTAACTTTTGGTTGTAACTTTTGGTTTTAGCTTTTGGTTGTAACTTTTGGTTTTAGCTTTTGGTTGTAACTTTTGGTTTTAGCTACAGTATTAAGCCGGGCTTTAAGCAGCCTCAGGGCTTCTCGGGCAGCTCTATATCCAGACTGCTCCACAACGCATCAACGCGCTGTTTAACCTCAGCCGTCATCGTAATAGGGGTACCCCACTCACGATCGGTCTCGCCCGGCAGCTTATTGGTGGCATCAAAGCCCATCTTCGAACCCAAACGGGGCACCGGAGAGGCGAAGTCGAGATAATCGATCGGCGTATTCTCTATAATTACCGTGTCTCTGGCCGGATCCATGCGCGTGGTCATCGCCCAGATCACATCCTTCCAGTCCCGAGCGTTAATATCATCGTCGGTGACTATAACAAACTTGGTATACATAAACTGCCGCAGGAAAGACCAGACCCCCATCATCACCCGCTTGGCATGGCCGGGGTACTGTTTCTTCATCGTGACCACCGCCAGACGATAGGAGCAGCCTTCGGGGGGCAGATAGAAATCGACAATCTCCGGAAACTGTTTCTGAAGAATGGGGATAAAGACTTCGTTAAGCGCCAGCCCCAGGATTGCCGGCTCATCGGGTGGCCGACCGGTAAAGGTGCTGTGATAGATCGGCTTGTTACGGTGGGTCAGGCACTCCACGGTAAACACCGGAAAGCTTTCGACCTCATTATAATAACCGGTGTGATCGCCAAAGGGGCCCTCCTGGGCCACCTCGCCCGGCTCGATATAGCCTTCGAGCACGATCTCGGCGGACGCAGGCACCTGCAGATCGTTGGTCAAACACTTGACCAACTCCGTCTTCTCGCCCCGCAACAGGCCCGCAAAGGCATATTCAGAGAGCGAATCAGGCACCGGGGTGACCGCCGCAAGAATCGTCGCAGGATCCGCACCCAGCGCCACCGAAATCGGGAAACGTTCGCCCGGATGAGCCACCTGCCACTCTTTAAAATCCAGGGCCCCGCCGCGATGCGACAACCAGCGCATAATCAGCTTATTGCGGCTCAACAACTGCTGCCGATAGATGCCTAGATTCTGCCGCTCTTGCGTCGGTCCCTTGGTAATCACCAGCGGCCAGGTCACTAGAGGCGCGGCATCTCCCGGCCAGCAGGTCTGGATCGGCAACTGGGTCAGATCGACATCCGTGCCGTGAAAGACATGGGTCTGGCAGGGGGCCTGCTTGACCAGCTTCGGTGCCATATTCATCACCTGCCTGAAGATCGGCAGCTTCTCCCAGGCATCCTTCATTCCCTTGGGCGGCTCGGGCTCCTTGAGAAAGGCCAATAGCTTACCCACCTCGCGCAGCTGCGATACCTCCTCCTGGCCCATCCCCAACGCTACCCGCTTGGGGGTACCGAACAGGTTAGCCAGCACCGGCATATCAGAGCCTTTGGGGTTCTCGAACAGCAGCGCCGGACCTCCCCCCTGGAGGGTACGATCGCAGATCTCGGTCATCTCCAGATAGGGATCGACTTCGGCCGTGATCCGCTTGAGTTCACCCCTCGCCTCAAGAGCCTCGATAAAACCACGCAGGTCTTTGTATTTCATAGCAGTGCCGAAGATTGATTAGCGAAAAAGGGATGAATCGCGGTACCTGAATGCCCGCAGCTCAGAGGTACATAAGGGCAGAGAGACAAAAGGGCAGATCCGGGATCTGCCCTTACAAAAGCGACAACAGTGACAACCGCCGCTCTTGCTGCTGCTGCCTGCTTACTTACCTACTTACCTACCTACCTACCTACTTACCTACCTACCTACTTGCGCTTCATCGACATAAAGAACTCATCGTTAGTCTTAAAGTCTTTGAGCTTGTCGATCACGAACTCGATCGCCGAGGTATCTTCCATAGAATCGAGCAACTTACGCAGAATCCACATCCGCTGCAGCTCGTCTTCGGTGGTCAACAGGTCTTCACGACGCGTGCCCGAACGGCGAATATTCATCGCCGGATAGACGCGACGCTCGGCGGCCTTGCGGTCCAGGTGCAGCTCGGAGTTACCGGTACCCTTAAACTCTTCGAAGATCACCTCGTCCATCTTCGAGCCGGTATCGACCAGCGCCGTGGCGATGATGGTCAGGCTGCCGCCCTCTTCGATATTACGTGCGGCACCGAAGAAGCGCTTGGGACGTTCCAGCGCATGCGCATCGACACCACCGGTCAGCACCTTACCCGATGAGGGGATCACGGTGTTGTAGGCGCGCGCCAGACGGGTGATGGAATCAAGCAGGATCACCACATCCTTTTTATGCTCGACCAGACGCTTGGCTTTTTCAAGCACCATCTCGGCCACCTGCACGTGACGCGCAGGCGGCTCGTCGAAGGTACTGGCAACGACCTCACCGCGGACGGTGCGCTGCATCTCAGTCACCTCTTCCGGGCGCTCGTCGATCAGCAGCACGATCATATGACATTCGGGATTGTTACGCGTGATCGAGTTGGCTACATTCTGCAGCATCAAGGTCTTACCGGCCTTGGGAGGCGATACGATCAATGCCCGCTGACCCTTACCCATAGGGCAGATCAGATCGATCACCCGCGCGGTAATATCTTCGGTACTGCCGTTACCCAGTTCCATCCGCAGACGCTCCTGAGCGAACAGCGGTGTCAGGTTTTCAAACAGTATTTTATTCTTGGCCTGCTCGGGACGGTCGAAGTTAATCTCGTCGACCTTAAGCATGGCAAAGTAACGTTCGCCGTCCTTGGGAGGGCGAATCTTACCCGAGATACTGTCACCCTTACGCAGGTTAAAGCGGCGGATCTGGCTGGGAGAGACGTAGATGTCATCAGGGCCGGCCAGATAGGAGCCTTCGGCTGAACGCAGGAATCCAAAGCCATCCTGCAGAATCTCCAGCACACCATCACCGTAGATATCCTCACCGCTCTTAGCGTGTTTTTTGAGGATAGCGAAGATAACATCCTGTTTTCTGGAACGTGCCAGGTTGTCAAGGCCCATCTCGGAAGCGATCGCGAGAAGGTCGGAAACTGATTTTAGTTTTAGTTCACTCAGATTCATAATTTATGATCGTTAGCAGGCACGCAGAGAGGTGCTGTGTTGGCGGGAAGGAGGGGATCGGTGTCAGGTGCTGAACCGCATTGAGCGGCATGGAACGGTATTGGATTAGCATTGTGGCCGTTAAAATCACCGATTGCAACATGGCGGCGACAATAGCAAGACTAATGGCGGCTTCTTTTCAAAAAACCTTCAAAAAAAGCTGCAAAAAGGGCTGCAAAAAGGGCTGCAAAAAAAAGTGGCGAACAACAGCGGCAAAAAACCAAACGGGCTTTGTTCAAGCCCGCTTAATTATCTGGATCAGATATTGCTATCCAAAAACGCGATCAACTGCGATTTTGACAACGCACCGACCTTAGTCGCTTCCACACTGCCGCCTTTAAACAGCATCAGCGTCGGGATACCACGAATACCAAACTTGGGTGGCGTATCACTGTTCTCATCGATATTGAGCTTACAGATCTTCAGGCGACCCGAGTAATCACTGGCCACCTCTTCCAGAATGGGGCCGATCATCTTGCAGGGTCCGCACCATTCGGCCCAATAATCGACGAGTACCGGGCCTTCGGCCTTAAGCACATCTTCTTCAAAACTGGCGTCTGTTACATTCGTGATATTATCGCTCATAAATCCTCCGTAGAACCAACCGCAAATAATAGCCTGATGCGCGGTTAGATGAAAGCCTGCACTGGATCGCAAGGACAGCGCCTATTAGCGGCTGCCTGGTCACAGTGGCGCATTGAAAAGCATTTATGGGGCCAGACAATCAGGTTTCAACCCCGCATCAATGTAGCTGGTCCGATCCTGAACCGGTAGCGCCATGGCGCATCTGCCCGACTTCAACCGCATCGATCTGATACTGGCGTTTACAAAACTGGCAATCCATCTCTATCGTCCCCTGCTCGTCCAGCATCTCATCGAGCTCCGCATCGGCCAGGGTCCGCAATGCCTTAAGACAGCGCTCTTTAGAGCACTCACACTTAAAGACCAGCTCGCCAGAGGTATACAGATTGACCTCCTCCTCATGAAACAGCCGGTACACCAGGGTTTCATTATCGAGTTCAAGCAACTCCTGACTGCTTAGCGTCGCGCCCAGGTGAGAGATACGGTTCCAATTCTCTTCAAAACTCTGCTCCTGTTCATTGGACGGCAACGCCTGCAGCAACATGCCGGCCGCACGCTGGCCATCGGCACAGAGCATAATCCGCGTCGCCAACTGCTCTGAATGCGCAAAATACTGCTCTAAACAGCGGGCCAGATCCGGTTGATCCAGCGGCACGATGCCCTGGTATCGCTTGCCCTGATCCGGCTCTATCGTGATAACCAACTGCCCCTGGCCGATTAGTTCAGCTAGCGTACTACCCTCTTGCTCAGCCTCTTGTTCACCCTCTTGAGCCCCCTCCAGCTCGCCATCCATTCGAGCGATGCCCCGCAGATGATTCTGGTGAGTGCATTCGCTCATCAACATCGACAGCGCCCCATCGCCGCGCGCCTGCAGACTCAGGCGGCCCTCAAACTTCAGCGTGGCGCTCAACAGCGCAACGGCCGCCAGCATCTCGCCCAACAGGCGCTGCACCGGGGCCGGGTAATCATGCCTCTCGAGGGTCTGCTGATAACTCTTATCCAGACCGACCAGGACACCACGCACATCGGCGTCATCAAACATAAAGCGCTGCAACTGATCTGTGCTACTCATAATTGGCGGTATCTCAACGGTGGGCGATATGTAATAAAAAATAAAAAATAAAAATCTAAATAGCTCAGGCACTCGAGTGCAGCCTGCCCTGCGGCGATTATTCCTGCTGGCGCTGGATAAAGCTGTGGATCTGACGCCGGTCTTTCTTGGTCGGCCGCTGGCTATCGGCAGGCTGCCCGGCACGCGTCATTTTTCGCTGCTCGGCGGTCTCCGCACGCAGCGCCAGACTCGCAGCGGTTTCAGCATAGAGCAGCAGCGCCTCGGGCGCGCCACGACGCTGATCTGACAACGCCAGCACCTCGACCGTTTTCTCATCCGCCCCCTGCCGAATCTGCAACAGAGTGCCGACCTCCAGGATCTTGCTAACCTTTGCCTTAATCCCGTTACACTGAACCTTGCCACCCTCTATCGCTTGCTTAGAAAGGGCGCGCGTCTTAAAGAAACGGGCAGCCCACAGCCACTTATCGAGACGGATTCTGGGTTGCGGATTACTCGGGGTCATCTGGGCTTTATCTCATCAAAATGCTGTATGGCGTCGAATTCATCGATGGTCCGCAGCGGCTTCTGACTGTCGGGTTGGATGATCGATAACAACTGAGCAATACCGTATTCACGCGCCGAACGCAGCACCGCCAGACTATCGTCTATCAGCAGGGTGCGGGCCGGATCAAAGGGTTCCTGCTGCTGCAGCAACGTCCAGAACGCCACATCCTCCTTAGGCAGGCCAAAATCATGGGTACAGAGGATACGATCGACATAACGGTCCAACCCGGTATGCTGCAATTTTAGCTGCAGACTCTTCTGGTGGGCATTAGTGACGATCACCGCTCGCAACCCTTGCTTCCGCAAGGCCTGCAGAAAGTCCTGCACGTGCGGCCGAAAACCCACTTTATGGACGATCTCGGCCTTTAAGGCAGCGATATCTACGCCCAACTGCTCGGACCAGTAATCGACGCAATACCAATTCAGCGTGCCTTGCTCGCGTGTGATACGCTCGGTCAACTGTTTTTTAGCCAGCAGCGGTTCCAGGCCATGCACCTGCGCATAGCGGGCCGGCAGATGCTCGAGCCAGAAGTAGGTATCAAAATGCAGATCCAACAGGGTGCCGTCCATATCCAGCAGCACCGTATCCAGGGTATTCCAGTCCAACATAAGCACTCTCATTGCGGCGAACAGCTAATAGTGGCGTGCAATGGCAGTATGCCGCCATCCCCGCAAAATTTATACCCGGAGATGGCCATCACCAGCGCAACAGGGAGGAACCTATGAACAGTACGTCTTTACTGCCGCACTTGATGCTGATCGCGCGCGAAGCGGGTGATGTGATTCTTAATATCTACAACCGCGCCGAACCGTTACAGATAGATCAAAAATCCGATAACAGCCCGGTCACCGAGGCCGACCTGGCGGCGCACCAGTTAATCTGCGCCAGTTTGGCACGATTAACGCCCGAGATCCCGATACTCTCTGAAGAGTCTCCCGATGAAGAAATCCAAGACCGACTGCAGTGGCCGCGTTACTGGCTGGTGGATCCTCTCGACGGCACCAAGGAGTTTATCAAGCGCAACGGCGAATTTACCGTCAATATCGCCCTGATCGAAAACCACCGTCCCACCCTGGGCGTCGTGTATGCGCCCGCGATACAAACCAGCTACGCAGGCTGTGTTCGTACTCAAAGTACCTTCAAGAGCCAGGGAAAACAACGCGCAGTTGCGTTCAAGACCCGCAGCCTGACCCCTTTTCGGCCCTTGTCACTGGTCGTCAGCCGCAGTCATAACGACCCACGGATCGATACCTATGTAGAACAGCTCCGCCAGCAGATGCCCGTCTCGGTAACGCCGCTGGGCAGCTCGCTCAAACTCTGCCTCATCGCCGAAGGCATGGCCGATCTGCACCTGCGTGTAGGCCCGACCAGCGAGTGGGATACCGCCGCCGCCCAGGCCGTACTCGAAGCAGCCGGCGGGCTGGTCTGTGATCTAAGCGGTAACCCCTTGGAGTACAACCGTAAACAGAGCCTGATCAACCCGGACTTTATGGCGGCAGGCGACCCGACCACCGACTGGCAACGCTGCCTGAGCCCGGCTCATACCGGCTGAGGCCCGACTGAGGCCCAACTGAGGCCCAACTGAGGCCCGCTACTGACAGGCAAGTCCGGCCTGCTGCACGGTCTGCTCCACACTGTCTTGAAAGCGGGCACCCGCCACTCGGTTTTCCAGCACCGCGTTGATCTCGGCCTCACCCAAGCGCTCGTGGACATAATCGGTAAAGCAGCTGCAGCGCGCCTCGGTCGCTCCCGCGCCGGCAATACAGCCTTGATAAAACGGCTCCCACGTTTTGGCCTGGGAGAAAAAGTTCTGGGTCACGATAAAGCCCAGCAGCGCTGCTGCGGCCAGATAGAGGAAGATTTTAGGCATAATACTCATTATTTCGTGTAGTTTAGGTTGTTGTTAGAAACGTTCTATTCTATGCAGTATGGGTGCTGATGTGGAAGCCACTTTAGTCGACTTTGGCAGTCTGCCGGCTCTATATCCGACTACAATGGTGTGAAATATATCACCCAGGCTGTTAGTATCACCGCCACCAAGCTCAATTTGGCATTTATAGACTGAATCGAGCAATCCACTTTCAATATCACCGAGATAGGAATACTCAGATGAGCTTCGAACTGCCCGCACTTCCCTATGCCAAAGATGCCCTGCAACCCCATATTTCTGCAGAGACGCTCGATTACCACCATGGTAAGCATCACAACACCTACGTGGTAAAGCTTAACGGCCTGCTGCCCGGCTCTGACTTTGAAAACAAGACCCTGGAGCAGATCATCACCACCGCACCTGCCGGTGGCGTCTTCAATAACGCCGCCCAGATCTGGAACCACAGCTTCTACTGGAACAGCCTCAGCCCTACAGGCGGCGGCGAACCAACGGGCGCGGTCGCCGAGGCGATCAACGGCGCTTTCGGCTCTTTCGCCGAGTTTAAGGCCAAGTTTACCGACAGCGCGATCAACAACTTCGGCTCCAGCTGGACCTGGCTGGTCAAGAACGCAGACGGCTCCCTGGCGATCGTCAACACCAGCAATGCCGGCTGCCCGCTAACCGCAGGGCAAACGCCTCTGCTCACCGTCGATCTTTGGGAGCATGCCTATTACATCGACTTCCGTAACGTACGCCCCGATTACATGAATGCCTTCTGGGCATTGGTAAACTGGGAATTCGTTGCTAAAAACCTAAGCTAAAAAGCCTAAGCTAAAGAACCTAGGTTAAAGCCTGGGTTAAAAACTTAGGTTAAAAGCTCGATCACATAAAAAACCCCGGCAATCATCTATTGCCGGGGTTTTTTTTGTGGGTAGAGAGCAGCCCGACGCTGGCCGCGCCTCGGCAGCCTTGCCGGACTTAAGTCAATTAATGGGGCCAAAACTTTCCACTTATGTGAAATGTAAGGCCTGACCCCAGGCTTCTGACCCCAGGCTTCTGACCCCGGGCTTCCTGACCCCGGGCTTCCCAGGGGTGTTTTTTTGTAGGCTAGGCTTCAGCCTGACGGTTTTTTTTGTGGGTAGAGAGTAGCCCGACGCTGGCCGCGCCTCGGCAGCCTTGTCGGACTGAATTCAATTAATGGGGCCAAAACTTTCCACTTATGTGAAATGTAAGGCCTGACCCTGGGCTGTGCTGTGCTGTGACCCTGGGCTGTGCTCCACCGGCTTTATGAGCAAGCCCGCCGGCTGCGACTGGCCCTGAACAGACGCAGCAGCGGGCGGTGGCCTATATCAAGCGCTGGCGATCCTGGGCCAGCGCAGGGTTGAGTACCACGGCGATGCGCTTACGGCATCACGAGCCCTTGGGATGTGAGGATGCCTTCGGGGATGGTGTTGGCGTATAAGTCCGTGCCGGTTCCCATGCCCCACTGCCACACGCCATCCCCGGTGCGGGTACCCGCCACCGTAGCGTAGTCAAATCTGTTCGCATTATCACGGCGTACCAACCCGCTAGCATTCACTCGCACAGCGGCGGAACCCTCGCTTGTCAACCAATTCAAATACGGCCCGCCCCCCCCTCCCGAGGTGTACCGCGTCACCGGGGCTCCGTTTCTCCCTATTATCTCGCTACCGTTTCCGACCAGCACGACCTTGTCGCCTGATCCCAATTCCTCGACGCCCATCCACCCGCGATAAACAGCATCCGCTGCCGCACCATCATGAGGCTTCCAGTGCAATGTACTGCTCCGAGAATCCACCATAATATAAATAGTATAATCCGTATCGGCTTCGAAGGTCCGAACCGCCCCGCCGCCACCGTTGTGGCTAGAGCTGACCCCGTGCACAAAGTCGAACACGACGATGCTGGTCCTGGTCGCCCCCGTAACAAAATTAAGCGTGCTGCTATCATCGTCAGCTATGCCGGCATAGGCGTTCCTGGCCGTGTCGGTCACCGCATCCCCACCGATCTCGACGTGGTAGTCCGCGCTAACATTCTGCAGATCGTTGGTTGGATCGATGGTCAACTTTTTACCGCTGACATTTAACTGGTCGTCGTGATCGGCGACATCGATCACAAGCCTGTCCGTACCATCGGTGATAACGATAGTACCCGTTCCCAGCGCAATATCTTCATTGAACGTCAGCACCAGGTCGGCCGCGCGCGCCACGCCCGTCGCGTTATCGTCGGGCGTACTGGAGGTTAGCGTGGGACCGGTATTATCAATCGTGATACTGCTCGCCGAGGGCGTACTGAGGTTGCCCGCCTCATCGACGCTATAGAGCACGTACTCACCGTCATCCAGTCCGGTCGCGCCCAGGCTGGCATTAGTGTCGGCGGCCGTTATCGACACGTCATTCCATAAGCCATCAGCGGCACTGGTAATATCCGCCAGCGTCGTTACCGCCACACTGCTGTGAACCAGGTAGGCGTTACCGACTTCGCTGCTCTGGGCATTAATGCTGTCAGTGCTCTGGAAAACCGTCTGGCCATTAGTGGTGCCATTGGCATTAAACAGCTGCACGGAGATGCTGTAATCGCCCTCGGCATCTTTACTAACCCAGGTCACGGCATAGGCACCGCCGGTGCCTATGCCGGTGATTTGAGGATAAGTGACGATGTAGTAACTACTACCTATCGACTCCAGCTGGACGGTAACGCCCTGGGTCGTGCCAGCGGCACCAAAGCGCTGCACATAGATGCTGTAATCACCTGCAGCATCCTCACCATACCAGGTCACCACATAGGCACCGTCGGTACCGACGGAGGTGACTTGTGGGTGCTTGTCACCCCCTGAAGTGCTGCCAGGCGCGTCCAGCTGGACGGCACTGCCATTGAGGTTACCAGCGGCATCAACGCTCTGCACGAGGATGGAGGCATTAGGATACTTACCCGGTAGGGGATCTCCATAATACTCCCACGTTTGCCGGGCCACCACAAAGGCACCGCTGGTACCGACGTCGGTGATCTGCGGTCCACGGTTAGAAGGAGCCATGCCGAGATCGACGGCACTGCCATTGGTCGTGCCATCGGCGTTAAACCTCTGCACGTAGGTGCTTTCAAAGCCAAAACAGTTACTCAGCCAGGTCACCACATAGCTGCCATCGGTGCCCAGTTCTGTAATTTGGGGGAGATGGTCAACAGTGTCCCAATTACTAGACACGTCGAGTTTGACGGCACTGCCTTTGGGATTTCCAGCGGTGTCAAACGCCTGCACGTAGATGCTTTCATTGCCAGCACCATCCTCACCCTGCCAGGTCACGACATAGGCACCTGCGGTGCCCAGGGCGGTGATTTGCGGGTCCTGGTCAAAACCTGGAGTGTCCTGTTTGAAGGCGCTGCCATCGGGGCTGCCAGCGACGTCATACCGCTGCACGTAGATGCCGCCAGTCGCCTCCAGAGTCACGACATAGCCGCCATCGGTGCCCAAGGCGGAGATTTGAAAATCAGAGATAGGCCCAGGCGAATAGCCTTGCGTTTCGAGTCGGACGACACTGCCATCGGGGCTGCCAGCGGCGTTAAAGCCCTGCACATAGACATAATCACTGTCATTATCAGCATCGTTAGCCGCCCAGCTCACGACATAGGCGCCGGCGGTGCCTACAGCGGTGACTTTAGGGTCAAAGCCCTGAGCCGGCTTATTATTAATCGATTCTACCTGCGAAGCACTGCCAGCTGTCGTGCCATCGGCGTTAAACCGCTGTACGTAGACGCCGTAATCGCCCCCGGCATCTTCACCCTGCCAAGTCACAGCATACTCACCGTCTGTGCCTACATCGGCAATTTGCGGGTCCCGGTCTATGCCTGTCGTATTGCCAGGTGCCTCGAGCTGCACCATCGGAATTTGAGTGGGTGGATACAACGAGGCGGTGGGAGGTAGAGTATCGATGGCATAGTTGGCCGAGTCGGCGCCATTCTCCGGGGAATTACCCGCCAGATCGATCAGCGCAGTGCCCACGCTGATGATGTTAGCGGTCTCTTCGATATCAATGGCCGGCGTAAAGGTGCCAGTCCAGGTGATGCTATCGCTGCTGCTCAGGCCAGTGAGCGTGCCGTTATCCAGGCTGATATCGGTTTCATCGAACGCTTTCACCGCCTCGCTGAAGACGAGGGTCAGGGTCGTGGTCTCGCCGGCTTTCAGGACGCTGTCGGCCAGAGTAACGCTCTCGACCACCGGCGCTGTCGTATCAGTCTCTGCCCCGTCGTCATTGTAAGCACCCACGGCATACGCGGCGGCACCCGCAGCACCAGCGCCCAACAAGACGGCACCCATGCCAAAACCCTGAGCATCCGTTTCAGACGCTTGCCATACGATGCCATCATCGACCGCAGAGGGCCCTCCCTGAACGGCCATCTCCTCTGCGGGATTCAAGGCACCCTCGACGCTATAGGTTACGGGGCCTTCGGTAGCGTAAAAGTCGTCGATACTTACAACAGTTTTTCCGTCAACGTCGATCTCTAAGTCATCCCCTTTGCGCCTGAGCACAAGATCTTCGATGACGGGTTCACCCTTGCTATCGACAAGGGTGTAGATCGCAGATTTATTGGCGGGAATAACCGAGAGTGGCTCGTCTAGAGCCACGAAAAAAACTTGATCAGAAACAACGGCCTTTAACTGAAAACCCATCTACAACGCTCCCTGTATGATTCAATATTATTAGCGCCATACATCTTATATTGGCACCTATGTAACTGATTTATAATTAACTTATTGGGAGGTTATTCTAAAATATGGTATTTGTCACGTATTTGACTATTACTGCGTACTTGTAAACGGGATAGCTTTTTTACCACCGATTACGGCTCTGGATTGCCCAAACTAAGCCTATTGCTAACCGATGACATTCAGGCTGAACGAGGCACGAGAGGACGTGACCCTCGTGCTAAGTGGAGCCGACATTATCGGAATGAACTCATTCACAATCAAAGACCTGACCCCATCGGGGCTGCTAAAAACCTGGAATAAACGCTAAGGTTAAAAGCACGACCACAAAAAAAACCCCGGCAATCATCGATTGTCGGGGTTT
This sequence comes from Motiliproteus sp., assembly GCA_047633175.1. GTDB lineage: Bacteria > Pseudomonadota > Gammaproteobacteria > Pseudomonadales > Balneatricaceae > Motiliproteus. The sequence goes on from JBLIEQ010000020.1 coordinate 68,606, forward strand.
TTTTGGGCCTATTAACAGCCGTGGCCAGATTTACTTGACCACTACAGTCGGCGTTTTGTGGGTAGAAAGGAGCCCGACGCTGGCCGCGCCTTGTCGGACTAAAGTCAATTAATGGGGCCAGAACTTTCCACTTATGTGAAATGTAAGGCCTGACCCCGGGCTTCGTCAGGCGCATAACTGGATCAGCGGCGGCGCCTATACCTTTGTCTGCAAAACCGACATCAAGGGCTATTATGCGCACATCGACAAACACCAACTCTTCGAGCTGCTAGCGGAGCACGTCAAGTGTCCGATCCTGCTTAACCTGCTCGGCCAGTTTCTGGCCTACAGCGTAGAAAAGGGCGGCCTGTTTCATACCCCCGTCAAGGGTATTCCGCGCGGCTGCCCCCTGAGTCCGTTATTGGCCGGGTTTCATCTCTTCGAACTAGACCGCACCCTGAGCAGGCGCAAGGGCGTCCGTTATCTCCGCTTTATGGATGATCTGTTAATGGTCAGCCAGACCCGCTGGCAGCTAAAAAGGGCAGTCGCGATTATGAACCAGGGGTTCGCGGAGGCCGGTCTGGAGCAACACCCCGATAAAACCTTTATCGGTCGTATCACTCATGGCTTCGACTGGCTAGGTTATCACTTCACTGCAGGAGGCCTGCAGAAAATAGCCCGCCAGACCATTGTAAAGGCCCATACCAAACTCCACCGGCTTTATGAGCAAGCCCGCCGCCTGCGACTGACACCAGAGCAGACACAGCAGCGGGCGGTGGCCTATATCAAGCGCTGGCGCTCCTGGGCCAGCGCCGGGTTGAGTACCACGGCGGTAGGCTTACACGAGCCCCTGAGAGGTTAGGATACCTGCGGGGATGGTGTCGGCGATTATGTCCATGCCGGATTCCGGGCCCCAGTCCCCGTACCCTGTGTTCTGGCTGTCGTTGATGCCATACCACACAGTAAGAAAATTGCTAGTCTCGTACCCCATATTATGTATAAACGCCCTTCCCTCTACGTTAAAATTAACCGCCAACCTATCCTCTATGGACGTATGCAACTGGCCACCATAGAAGTTCCCCGCATGGGGCCAAGTCGAAAATCGTGTGCCCACGCCGCCTTTATATCCTCTCAAAACGTGCTCGTACCCGACAATATATATAAGATCACCCACGCCTAAATCGTGCCCCCCACGCCAAAGCTCGTTTGTCGCATCGGACCTCGCGCCGTTAACCGGGCCTCCAGCATTCATCACGCCGCCTGGACCCAACAAAATGTAGATCGTATAGTCCGTGTCATCCTCGAATACTCGCGCCGCGCCGCCACCGCCATTGTGACTTGAATTTACCCCGTGCACATAGTCGAACACCACGACGTTGGTCTTCATCGCCGCCGTCTCGAAATTAAGCGTATCCGCGTCGGTGATACCGGCATAGGCGTTATCGGTCATGTCGGTCACTGCTTGCGCGTCTATCTCGACATGGTACTGGGTACTATTGTTGGCCAGATAGCCGTTTGGATCGATAGTCAATGTATCATCGACGATCGTTAACTGGCCGTTGTGATTGGCGACATCGATCGTGATCGTGTCATCCCCACCAATTATAGAAATATTGCCCGTGCCCAGCTTAATATTTTCATTGAACGTCAGCACCAGGTCGTCGGCGTGGCCAACGTTCGTCGCTTCATCGTTGGGCGTACTGGAGGCCAGCGTGGGACCGGTATTATCAATTGTGATACTGCTCGCCGAGACCGTACTGAGGTTGCCCGCCGCATCGACCGCATAGAGCACGTAGTCGCCTTCATCCAGGCCGGTCGTGCTGATAGCGGTATCGGTATCGGCGGCCGTTATTGCAACGTTGTTACGCTGGCTGTCATCGGCACCGAGAATATCCGCCAGACTCGTCACAGCCACCGTGCTTTTCACCAGGTAAGCCGTACCGACCTCGCTGCTCTGGGCTTTCGTGCTTGTGCTATTGAGTGTGGCGGTGGGGGCGGTGGTATCGACTGTAAAGTCATGCGCACCGCTGGCCGCACTCACATTACCGGCTTTGTCGGTCTGGGTGGCGGTGACCGTCTCGGCTCCTTCACCCATCGCGCTCACCTCGGCATCGGTGACCGCAACGCTCCAGTTACCCGAGCCGCCTACCAGGGCACTGTTGCCGCCCGCTAAGGTGATCCCGTTGCCGAGGACCAGGTTAACCGTCGCCCCTGCTTCCCCTGTCCCGGTAATACTAAAGCCGGCCGCCGCCTCGTCATCATTAACGACATTATCGCTGGTGATGGCATTGATGCTGGGCGGCAGGGCCAGGGTGTCGACCACGAAGGTCTCAGTCAGAGGCGTACTCTCATTACCAGCATCGTCGGTCTGGGTGGCGGTGACCGTTTCGCTGCCTTCACCCATATCGGTGACATCGGCAGCGGCGACCGCGAGCGTCCAGCTACCATCGGTGCCAACCTTGACGCTGTTGGTGCCGTCCAGGGTGATGCCGCTGTCGAAGCTAAGGGTAACCGTCGTGCCGGCTTCCCCGGTGCCGGTAATATCAAAGCCGGCCGCAGCTTCAGTTTCATTGACGAAATTATCAGCGGCGATGGCATTCAGGGTCAGGCCATCCGTTCCGGTGCCGGTTACGGGTGTCTCCGAGTCGACCACGAAGGTCTCAGCCAGAGGCGTACTCTCATTACCGGCGTCATCGGTCTGGGTGGCGGTGACCGTTTCGCTGCCTTCGGCCATCTTGGTGACATCGGCAGTGGTGACCGCGAGCGTCCAGCTACCATCGGTGCCAACCTTGACGCTGTTGGTGCCGTCCAGGGTGATGCCGCTGTCGAAGC
>JBLIEQ010000021.1:0-71227 GCA_047633175.1 Motiliproteus sp.
TAGCTTGTCTGATGCACGCCCTGTTCACCCAGGCCCGCTTCGACGATCAGGCCATGAATAAAGCGCGGCAGCATGTCGCCGTCAGCATCCGGGTCGAGCAGGGTCACTACCGCGCTCTGGCCCACCAGAGTGGCCAGGGCAACCTCAGGATCTTCGCAGACCACCTCCAGTTCAAAGGAGAACGGCTGGGAGATCGCCTCCGCTCCCTCCAGCCGGAGCAGCTGAAACTCATCCTCGGCCCCGGCGATTTCGATAATAAAACGGGTGTCGCTGGCGCGCTGAAAAACCATGTTTGCATCCTTGACCGCTGATTCGCCCGGCTAACCACAGGCGACTCTTCCTTGGGAGGCGCCATAGTAGCAAGGGCGTAAGCGGCACGCCAAGCCCCGGGTATTTTGTCTGGCGGCGCCAAACACCGATGCCAACAGAGTGATGCGGTTCGCACGCTCGAACATCCTAGGCTAACGGCCAACATCCCTTCAGGCTGAAGCCCGAGCTACAGGGACGTAGTGAGTGCCGTCCATGCAGGAGCGCTTAACGGCCGATCTACAAAGTATTCCCTACAAAACAAAAAAAACGCCCCGCCGTGGTACCAACCACGGCGGGGCGTTTTTATTCAAGCTTTGCAAAGATCAGAGCTTAGATATCTTCGAAGAACTTCTTCAGCCCGTCGAAGAACGAGGTCTTCTTGGGTGAATGCTTAGCGTATTTTTCATCCAGAGTGGTCTGAAACTCGCGCAGCAGCTCTTTCTGCTTAGTACTTAGATGCACCGGTGTTTCGACCAGGATCTTACACATCAGATCGCCGGGGGCGCCGCCGCGTACTGGGGGTACACCGCGTCCGCGCAGCCGGAACATCTTACCGGTCTGCGACTCTTCAGGCACCTTCAGCTTGACCCGACCGTCGAGCGTCGGCACATCTATCTCGCCGCCCAGCGCCGCATCAACGAAGCTGACCGGCACCTCGCAATAAAGGCTCTTGCCCTCACGCTCGAAGATCGCATGGCGACGTACCGACACCTGCACAAACAGATCGCCCGTAGGTCCGCCATGAGAGCCCGCCTCGCCTTCTCCTGCCAGACGGATCCGGTCGCCGGTGTCTACCCCGGGTGGAATCTTGACCGACAGGGTTTTGGTGTTCTCGAGTCGGCCCTGACCACGACAATCCGTACAGGGATCAGAAACTGTTGAACCCTCGCCGTGACAGGCAGGACAGGTCTGCTGTACCGAGAAGAAGCCCTGCTGCATCCGCACCTGACCGATGCCGCCACAGGTTCCACAGCTGGTCGGCCGGGTACCGGCCTTGGCGCCTGAGCCGCTGCAGGTCTTGCAACCGACCAGGGTAGGGATACGGATCTTTTTCTCGACCCCGCGTACCGCCTCTTCCAGATCGAGTTCCATGTTATAGCGCAGATCAGCACCGCGCTGCACCCGTGAGCGACCACGACCGCCGCCACCACCGCCACCGAAGATATCGCCGAAGACATCGCCGAAGACATCGCCGAAGCCGCCTTGTCCCTGACCACCACCGCCGCCGCGCATATTGGGATCGACGCCGGCATGGCCGTACTGATCGTAGGCTGCTTTTTTCTGGGCGTCGGAGAGCATCTCGTAGGCCTCATTGGCCTCCTTAAAGCTCTCTTCCGAGGCCTTATCATCCGGGTTCCGGTCGGGGTGATACTTCATCGCCAGGCGGCGATACGCCTTCTTGATATCCCGATCTGAGGTATCCCGGGAGACCCCCAGTACTTCATAGTAATCACGCTTGGACATAAAAAAACCGCTTAATAAACCGCTTGATAAACAACAGTGCTAATGCGAAATCCAGATACAGGAACGCGGGAGAGACTCCCGCGCTGCTTGTCACCGTCAAAAAAGCCTAAACGACCTACTTCTTGTCGTCTTTAACCTCTTCAAATTCGGCATCAACGGCATCATCAGAACGTGAAGGCTCGGCTTGCGCTTCAGCACCCTCAGCCTGCTCGGCAGTCGCCTCGGCATGCATCTTCTGAGCGACCCCTGAAACTGCTTCGGTCAAAGCGGCGGTCTTGGCGTCGATCTCTTCTTGCTCGTCGCCCTTCATCGCCTCATCCAGTGCCGCGATCGCCGCTTCGATAGAAGCTTTCTCGTCTTCACTGGCCTTGTCGCCCGCTTCTTCAAGCGTCTTCTTGGCAGTATGAATCATGCCATCGGCGGCATTACGGGCACCGACCAGGGCCGCAAACTTCTCATCTTCAGCAGAATGGGCTTCGGCATCGGAGACCATCTTCTCGATCTCTTCGTCCGACAGGCCGGAAGAGGCCTTGATCACGATCGATTGCTCTTTACCGGTCGCCTTATCTTTGGCCGACACGTTAAGGATACCGTTGGCATCCAGGTCGAAGCTGACTTCGATCTGCGGCATGCCGCGGGGTGCGGGCGGAATATCGGCCAGATCGAAACGTCCCAGAGATTTATTCTGGCTCGATTGCTTACGCTCACCCTGAACCACGTGAATCGTCACCGCGCTCTGGTTATCATCGGCCGTGGAGAACACCTGAGACTTCTTGGTAGGGATAGTGGTGTTCTTCTCGATGACTGCCGTCGCGACGCCACCCATGGTCTCGATACCCAGAGTCAGCGGGGTCACGTCCAGCAGCAGTACGTCTTTGACTTCGCCAGAGAGTACGGCAGCCTGGATCGCAGCGCCCATAGCCACTGCTTCGTCCGGGTTAACATCCTTACGCGGATCTTTGCCGAAGAAGGCCTTAACCTTTTCCTGCACCATCGGCATACGGCTTTGGCCACCGACCAGGATCACATCATCGATCTCAGATGCACTCAGACCCGCATCTTTCAATGCCTGGGCACAGGGAGCGATAGTACGCTCGACCAGCGCCTCGACCAGGGATTCCAGCTTAGCGCGGGTTACCTTGACGTTAAGGTGCTTGGGACCACTGGCATCGGCCGTGATGTAAGGCAGGTTAACGTCGGTCTGCTGGCTGCTCGACAGCTCAACCTTGGCTTTCTCGGCCGCTTCCTTAAGACGCTGCAGCGCCAGAGGATCGTTGTGCAGATCGATGCCAGTGTCTTTCTTGAAGGAGTCGGCAAGGTATTCGATCAGACGTAGATCGAAATCTTCGCCACCCAGGAAGGTATCACCGTTGGTAGAGAGCACTTCAAACTGGTGCTCGCCATCAACTTCGGCGATCTCGATGATAGAGATATCGAAGGTACCGCCACCCAGGTCATAAACCGCGATAGTGGTGTCGCCGCGCTTCTTGTCCATGCCGTAGGCAAGGGCTGCAGCGGTCGGCTCGTTGATGATCCGCAATACATTCAGACCCGCGATCTTGCCGGCATCCTTAGTCGCCTGACGCTGGGAATCGTTGAAGTAGGCCGGTACGGTAACAACCGCGTCGGATACTTCTTCGCCCAGGAAATCTTCGGCCGTCTTTTTCATCTTCTTCAGGATTTCGGCACTGATCTGGGGCGGCGCCTGCTTGGTACCATTCACATCGACCCAGGCATCGCCGTTATCGGCTTCACAGATCTTATAGGGCACCATCTTAATGTCTTTCTGAACCACCTCGTCCTTAAAGCGACGACCGATCAGACGCTTGATCGCAAACAGCGTATTGGTCGGGTTGGTTACGGCCTGACGCTTGGCGGACTGACCGACCAGGATCTCGCCATCGCCGGTATAAGCGATGATAGAGGGAGTCGTACGATCGCCCTCGGAATTTTCGATGACCTTAGGCTTGCCGCCCTCGAGTACAGACACACATGAATTGGTGGTGCCCAGATCGATACCTATTACTTTACCCATGATTCGCTCCAGTCTTACCCAGCCCGGGAGGGAGCCCGGCGCTGGTTGATTCTTGGTTAACTATCTATATTGGTCTGCTTAAGCGGGATTCAAGCCTGCTCGTCGATTTTCGGCGTGGCGGGTTTTGCTGTTCCCGCCTTAGACACCATGACCATCGCCGGACGTACCAGACGACCGTTAAGCTGGTAGCCTTTCTGCATCACATGCAGCACTGTATTGGGTTCGACGCTGTCATTTTCAACCATCGTCATCGCCTGATGCAGCTGCGGATCGAAGGGCTCGCCCGCCGGATCGATGCTTTCGACGTTGAATTTTTTCAGCGCACTCATAAACGAACTCAATGTCAGCTCGAACCCTTCACGGATCACCTTAAGATCGGCATCGTCGTTCTTAGCCGAATCCAGTCCGCGCTCGAGGTTATCCACCACCGGCAGCAGCTCTTCTGCAAAGCGCTCCAGGGCAAATTTGCGCGCCTTGGACACATCCTGCTCGGCACGCCGGCGTACATTCTGTACATCCGCCTGAGCCCGCAGCACCTGATCCTGAGCTTCTTTTAGCGCCAACTGCGCCTGCTCCAGCTCCTGATCCAGATCCTGCCGCAGCGCATCGCTGGCCGGCTCGGCCGAGCCATCGGCCTGCGTACCGCTGTCAACCTGAGCCTCGGTGGCAGCAGCCTCCGACTCAGCGTTAATGCTCTCTTCCGCGGGCGACGCCTGCGCCTTACCTTCGTTTGCCATCAATGCCTCCATAACTCAGCTGGATGGGAACCCATTCTTTTATCTGATCCCCCTATATGGGGATGACACTGCAAGATTCAAGGCTATTGAACACTGAATCCACAAGGCACTGGAATCACCCACAGGACTACTGTATAAATAAACATACTTATTTCTATTAGATTGCAGGAGCCGTGATGCTGACCCACCTGAGTATTCGTGACTTTACCCTGATCGACCAACTGGATCTGGAGCTTGAAGCAGGCATGACGGTCATTAGCGGCGAAACAGGCGCCGGCAAGTCGATCCTGCTGGATGCCCTGGGCCTGGCACTGGGTGATCGCGGCGATGCCGGCATGGTCCGCCATGACCGCGAGCGTGCCGACATCAGCGCCAGTTTCGACCTTGCCAAGTTGCCGCTGGCCCGCCAATGGTTAAGCGACAACGAACTCGACCAAGACGATGACTGCATCCTGCGCCGCGTGCTGGGACGCAACGGCCGCTCGCGTGCCTACATCAACGCCCAGCCCGCACCGCTGCAAAGCCTGCGCGCACTGGGCGAACTGCTGATCGAGATCCATGGACAGCATGAGCATCAGAAGCTACTCAAGAAAGAACACCACCGCGCCCTCCTCGACAGCTTTGGCGCCCTGGAGGAGTTCGGCAACCCGACCCGCCAGCAGTTCCGCCTCTGGCAACAACTGCAACAACGCCTCGACAGCCTGCGCAGCCGCAGCGACCAGCAGGACGCCCGCGAGCAGTTGTTGCGCTACCAGGTCGAAGAGCTCGATCAGGTCGCCCCTCAGGCGGGTGAGCTGCATGAGCTGGAACAGGAACAGCAGCAGCTGGCTCACGCCGAAACCCTGCTGGAGACCTGCGCCACGGTTCGCCAGCAAACCACTGAATCGGACTCGGGCAACTGCGCCAGCCTGCTTAACAGCTGCCTGCTGCAACTCGGCAGCGTGGGCATCGACAACGATGCACTCAGCAGCAGCCGGGAGATGCTTAACTCCGCGCTGATTCAGATCGAAGAGGCCTCGCTTGAGCTGGGCCACTTTATCGATCGCACCGAGGTGAATCCTCAGCGTCTGGAACAGGTAGAAGAGCGGCTCAGCCTGCTGTTTCAGCTCGCCCGTAAGCATCAGGTCGATGCCGACGGCCTGACGGATTTGCATCAACAACTCGCGCAGGAGCTGGCAGAACTTAGCCTCAGCGACAGCACCCTGGAGCAGCTGAGTACGGAGTGTCAGGACGCCGAACAATCTTACCAGCAGCAGGCAGCAAGACTCAGCAAGAAACGCCACGCGACCGCCAAACGCCTGGATAAGCAGGTCAACGCCCAGCTGGCCCTGCTGGGGATGCCCTCCAGTCACTTCGAAGTCAGCATGACGCCCTGCATCGCCAAGGCCTATGGGTTGGAGGATATCGAATTCCTGATCAGCACCAACCCCGGCCAGCCCGCCAAACCCCTGGTAAAGATCGCCTCCGGCGGCGAGCTATCGCGAATCAGCCTGGCTATTCAGGTGGTTACCGCACAGATCAGCGCCACACCGGTGCTGGCATTCGACGAGGTCGATGTCGGCATCGGCGGTGCGATCGCCGAAGTCGTAGGCCGCTTGCTGCGCGAACTGGGCAATCACAGCCAGGTCCTCTGCGTCACCCACCAGCCGCAAGTCGCCTCTCGCGGACAACAGCACCTGTACGTCAATAAGAAAGAAAGCAAAGGCCTCAGCAGCACTCAGATTCAGCGCCTGGATAAGCAGCAGCGGGTACAGGAGATCGCGCGAATGCTAGGGGGGATCGACATCACCCAGCGCTCGATCGACCATGCCGAAGAGATGCTGGCGCTGAAGTAGTCAATCTTAAGCTGCTGATATCCGACTTTTAGAGCGCGCCCTGTGAAAACCTCCCTTGTGGGAGCCTGCCTGCGGGCGATCTTTTGAAAAGAATAAAAACCCCGCCTATGGCACCCTTAGCACCCTTTTAAGGCCGGAACGCAAAACGCCGACCCAGGTCGGCGTTTTGCGTTCTCCCGGAGGGTCTGACTGTAGGTCGGACTGTAGGTCGGACTGTAGGTCGGACTGTAGTCCGACAAGGCTAGCAAGGTGCGGCCATCGTCGGACTACTTTCTACCCACAAAACGCCGATCTACAAAAAACTCAAAAAAAAAACGCTAACCCGTTTCCTGGCATCCACCCTGACAGACACCGTAAAGATAGACGGTGCGATCCGAGATACTAAAACCCAGACCCTCGGCGATCTGCTGCTGGCGCTGGTTGAGCTCGGGGTCACTGAACTCCTTAACCCGGCCGCACTTTACACAGACAATATGGTCGTGCTTTTCGTCAGAGGCGAGTTCAAATACCGAATGGCCACCCTCAAAACGGTGCCGCGCCACGAGTCCTGCAGCCTCAAACTGGGTCAAAACCCGGTAGACCGTGGCCAGTCCGACATCGTCGCCAGTCTCCATCAGAATCTTGTAGATATTCTCCGCGCTCCAGTGATCGCCCTCACCGGCACGTTCCAAAATCTGATAGATTTTGATCCTCGGAAGAGTCACTTTAAGACCCGCCTTTCGAAGCTCTTGGTTTTCTGAACTCATGGCCTTCACTGCATAATCAATTTGAGGTGGCGCTACCCTTAGCTGAAGCTAAAGAATGCTGTATCATCAGGTTTCAAGTCTGATTGAAGCTATTCCCAAATGCAAAGAATTATTATTAGCGTTACCATCCTTTTTAGCGTACTGACCGGACTCAGCGGCTGTACCTTCTTTCCGGGTGTACACAAGATCGACATTCAGCAGGGTAACCGTATTACCCAGGAGCTTGTCGACACACTCGAGATGGGGATGACTCATAACCAGGTAAAATACATCCTCGGGACACCGATGATCACCGATACCTTTAACCAGTCCCGCTGGGATTACCTCTACAGCCTCAGCATCGGTGGAGAACAGAGCGCCCAAGAACGTCTGACGTTGCTTTTCAAAGACGACCACCTCACAGAAATCACAGGGGACTATTCAAAGTTACGCACAAACCTGCTGTACGATTCTGAATATTTTTTAAAAGAGGCCGCCAAAGTTGCGAGTTTGACGCTGCGCGACCTAAACCAACAAGAATTAAGCAAGCTGGAGACACAGACTCCTCAGCCAGCACCGACAGAGGCTGTCGACACTCAGCATGAAATAGATACCACCATCATTAGCGACTTGATTAAGGGTTGGTCGATCGCCTGGTCTTCTCAAAACCTGGATCACTATTTTGATTATTATGATAAGGATGCTCAAATTAAACCCAACATTTCCCGTAGTGACTGGGAAAAAACCCGACGCAGCCGAATCCTGGCACCCGACTATATTCAGGTTACCGTCAAGGCCATAGAGGTTAGCTTAGAAAACCCGGAGTCGGCTACGGCAAGCTTTAGGCAGTATTACCATGCTTCAAACTATCAGGACAGCGTCTTCAAAACTATGTCTTTCACCAGAAGTGATGAAAGCTGGAAAATCATCCAAGAACAGGCAACCTCAGAGCTGCAAACACTGGCAATGCAGTAACATTACTTACCGTCTTATATCAATCACTTGTCACCCTGCTGTGACGCTTTAAGCTTGGCGGCGCGGTTAGCGCGAGCCACTTTAGGGTCGATAGTCAGCGGGCGATAGATCTCCACGCGCTGCCCCTCCTGCAGCACCGCACTGCGCGGGTCCCGAACCGCCTTGCCGAAAATACCCATCGCATCCTTATCCGGATCAATCTGAGGAAATTTTTCTACGATCCCGGAGCGAATAACCGCCTCATAGACGGTACTGCCCACCTCGACCCTGACCGTTAAAATCTTCTGCTCATTAGGCAATGCATAAGCCACTTCTACATTCATCATATTCATATATTCCTCTGCTACCGGGGTGCCGTACAACGATCAACTACCGTAACGTTTGTCGGCCTCCTCACAGAAGGCACCCATCATCGCCACCGCGATCTGGTTAAACACCTTACCCATCGCCAACCCCGTCAGCTTACCCTTAAAGCCAAAGCTAAGATTCAGACTCACCTTGCAGGCCTCCTCGCTCAACGGGGTAAAGTGCCAGGAACCTGCCAAACTGCTGAACGGCCCCTCGACAAGCTCGATCACGATAGACTCGGGTGCCTCGATGCAATTACGGGTAACAAAGCTATATTTAAAGCCCCCTTTAGAGACACCCAGACGCGCCACCATCTGTTCGGGGGTCTGCTCCACAATTTCAGCACTGGCACACCAGGGTAAAAAAGAGGGGTAATCCAACACATCATTCACCAGATCGAACATCTGCCTGGCAGAATGTAACACTAGCGCACTGCGATCAACATCGGTCATGCCGGTACCCGTTTATGCGGCGATCCTCTGCCACAGGTTTGCTATAAAGACGATCGCGACCGCGGTGGGTGCGACATAACGAATCACAAAAAACCAGGCACTAAACACCCGCTCCGAGCGCATCGACAGCTCCTCACGGGTGATCCGTTTACCCACCCACCAGCCAGCAAACACGCAGACCAGCAGACCACCCAGCGGCAGCAGCACGCTGGCGGTAAGAAAATCCAACAGATTAAAAAAGTTCATCCCGAACAGCGACCACTGGCTACCGACATTAAAGGAGGCCAGCGCGCCTATCCCCAGCACCCAAACGATCCCGCCCATGATAATACAGGCCTCGACCCGGGAGACCTCAAAGCGCTCGACCACATAGGTCACGACGGGCTCAAGCAGCGACACCGCCGAACTCCAGGCCGCGATGGAGACCATCATAAAGAACAAAAACCCAAAGATCTGGCCCCCACCCATACTCCCGAAGGCCACCGGCAGGGTCACAAACATCAACCCGGGGCCCGCGCCTGGATCAAGCTGATTAGCAAATACCAGCGGGAAGATAGCCAGACCCGCCGCCAGCGCCACCAGGGTATCCAGCGCCGCCACGGTCAATACCGTGCTGCCGATCGACGCATGCTTTGGCATATAAGAGCCATAAACCATCATCGACCCCATCCCCAGGCTTAACGTAAAGAACGCATGCCCCAGCGCCACCAGCACCGCATTCCAGCTCAGCGCGCTAAAATCGACATTAAACAAAAAATACAGCGCCTGACCGAAGGCACCCGAGGTCATCGAAAAGACCAGCAGCAGCAGCAATAAGATAAACAGCAGCGGCATCAAGATTCGAATGGCGACCTCCAACCCCCTGTTCACGCCGCGGGCCACAACGCCTGCGACCAGCACCACAAACAGGCTGTGCCATACAAACAGGGTTTGAGGATCGGCCAGCAGCCCGTCAAACAGGGCCTGGGCCTGATCCACACCGGCACCGACAAAGCGTCCCTCAGCCGCGTACACGACATAGGAGAGCACCCAGCCGGACACGACGCTGTAAAAGCCCAGGATCATCATCCCGGCAAATACGCCGCCCAGCCCCAGCCAGGCCCAGCGCGCCGTACTGCCCGCCTCAAACGCCAGATCACGAAAGGTGTGGGTAGGACTCTGCCGCCCCCGACGCCCCAACAACACCTCGGTCATCAGGATAGGGACCCCGACCAGTGCGATACAGGCCAGGTACACCAACACAAACGCCCCGCCCCCGTTCTCACCGGTGATATAGGGGAATTTCCAGATATTACCCAGCCCCACCGATGCACCGGTGGCAGCCAGAATAAAGGTCCAGCGACTCGCCCAAGAGCCATGTATCGATTGCTTATCCCGCATGCAGCAAACCAAAATCAAGAAACAGACCGCGAATCTTATAGCAAGGTGGCAGCGAAACAAAACTCCGGATCGAGATCACCCCGTCCTGTTAAGATGTTTTATCTCCAGCAGCACCGCACCACTCGCTTTAGCCCCTGTGGCTCTATATAATCGCCGCCCATGGCTACTAAGAACTCATCCACATCCGGCGGTAATATCGCCAAAAACAGACGCGCCCGCTTCGACTATCATATCGAAGAGCGGTTTGAAGCAGGTCTGGTACTGGCAGGCTGGGAAGTTAAAAGCATGCGTGCAGGCAAGGCGCAGCTGACAGACACCTATGTCTTCCTCAAAAACGGCGAAGCCTGGCTGCTTAATGCCCATATCACCCCACTGCAGACCGCCTGTACGCATGTCATCGCCGAACCGAACCGCGCCCGCAAACTGCTGCTCAATAAGCGTGAGTTGGGTAAGTTGTTTGCCAGCACCGAACAGAAAGGCCATACTTGCGTCGCTCTGGCGCTGTACTGGAAAGGCAGCAAGGTTAAATGTGAAATTGGCCTAGCCAAGGGTAAGAAAGAGCACGATAAACGCGCGACCGAAAAAGATCGCGACTGGAATCGGCAGAAACAACGGATCATGAACAATAATTGATCCACACTGAACTTTTCGATCTATTCAGACACTAAACGTTTGTATAGAGATTAAAGGAAGATGTTTGACTCGGCCGACAGGTCGATCATACTGGGCACGACATTTTGGGGCTGATTTGGTTTCGACATGGTGCGTATGTCCTGTGTGCATGCCGTGAGTGGTAAATGATCACGTAAATAAACACTGCCAATGCTTAATTGCAAACGACGAAAACTACGCACTAGCAGCTTAAACTCCTGCATAGTGCCCTTCCACACTGGTCTGTCTGTAGGCTGTGGTACGGAAGGTCATCCCATACAGAATCGCGACGGATGTCTCGCTAGGGGCTGAAGCGTTAAAACTAATCTGGCTCGCTCTATAGAATCCTGTTAGTTGGAGTCTCAAGAGTTAAACTAAATAACTGACTAAGCATGTAGTATCACTGGTTCGGAAACATTGTGGACGCGGGTTCAAGTCCCGCCAGCTCCACCAATTCAAGGACTTACGGAGACTTCCGTAGACCTTCTGAGACCACAAGCCACGCGGCTTGTGGTCTTTTTCGTTCTAATCCCCTGTTGGTCTCCAATGGTCCTCATAGGGCTAGGGTTTGTCACGATTCCGTCACGACTGAAGACCCCCTCGTACACCGCAATACCGCGCACGCCTTAACGCTAACCTCAGGGTTAGGCACGCGCCAATGTCAGGATTTCAGGTCAGATTTCTTTAGCCGCTATCCGCTGGTGTCTGTAGAGGTGGCTCGTGAATACGTCCGCATCAGCAATCAACACTCCTATGCTGAAGCTAACCACCAGTTACTCGATCTCTCCGAGACCCTTCAGCGCCACGATCTCAACCTAACGCTGTCAGATTCTGACCTCAGCCTGTTCTGTGATGAAAAATCTGCGCTCATTCGAAGAATTGTCGCCGGATACGATGATGATGCCGCGGCTATCAAGACCTGCCTTGCCGAAGCTGCAAAGTATGGCTTTGACCGGCATCTGAATCAGGATGAGATAGAACCCACGCTAAATCGCCTAAGTTGTCGGCACTGGTGGACCAAGCAAGTCAGAGTACTTCGCCGCCGCACTCTAGATACTATCGCCAGAAACCTACGACTGATCAACAAACAGAACCATGCCTACGCCAGTAGCTGGGCGCTAAAAGACCGCAGCAAACAAAAAGCGCGCAACCGTCTGCTACTAGAATCGCTGGTCGCGACCAATGCCGAAGGCGATTCCTTTTCGCTTCAGGATCTGGCTGATAAGTCGGTATCCAATCCAGAGGTTCGGCGCGCCGAGCTCATGACTCGCATATCAGGTTTTGAGCAGGTCGCCGATCAGCACGGACACTGCGGCGAATTTTATACCCTTACCACGCCATCCAAGATGCATGCCGTTTTGTCCTCCGGATCTGCTAACCCCAAGTACCAGGGCTGCACGCCACGAGAAGCCAATGAGTACTTAGGCCATATCTGGCGCCTGATACGGGCAGAGCTACACAGGCGTGGTATTCGCCCTTATGGATTCCGCGTTGCTGAACCACATCACGATGGCACACCCCACTGGCACTTTCTTCTGTTTATGCCGGATCAAGATGCTGCTGTAGTAAGAAAAATAATTCGTCATTACGCACTGCTGGAAGCAGGCGACGAGGCCGGAGCCGAGAAGCACCGCTTCACAGCTATCGCTATCGACAAGAACAAAGGCAGTGCTGCCGGCTATATCGCCAAGTATGTTGCCAAGAACATTGATGGCTATGGGATGGATAAAGACACCTCTGGCCTCAATAGCAAAAGCGCCGCCAAACAGATCGATGCCTGGGCCAGCACCTGGGGTATCCGCCAATTCCAGCAGGTAGGAGGCCCAAGTGTAACCGTATGGCGTGAACTGCGTAGATTAGACACCGAGGAAGCAGGCACCCTTGAACAAGCCCGACAGGCAGCAGATTCGAGCGACTGGGCCGCATTTGTGATGGCTATGGGTGGCCCTACTACACCTAGATCAGAACAACCTATAAAACCTGCCTACTGGTTTGAGTCTGAAACCAGCGAACGACTCGACACCAACACCGGCGAAATTTTCGAGCATCAGATCACTAAGTCGAATTCCCGCTATGGCGACCGAGCATCACCAACGTTATTCGGCCTGATTTAAGAAGGGTCATATCGATTAACGCGTTTCTTCACCTGGACCATAGGGCGAGCCGCGAAAACCTGCCTGGCCGCAGGCCAGCCTGGTTTCGCGGCCGCCCCTTGGACTTGTGTCAATAACTGTACCGGAGCTTTAAACCATGCGTAAGGATGGCTACATCATCTGTGTTGATGAACTGGATATATCGGAATTATCAAAAACAAAGGACCCAAGGACCGGGCTTGCAGACATGAGCAACTATGCATGGAATATCTCAAATCTCTACGAACAACACGAACTAGGCATAAGTGCGTCAGGGCGATTTTGTTCAATATTAAAGGCCCAGGTGTTCGACACAGAAGATGAAGCCGAGGGCTTCAGGCAAAAACAGACCGATCGATTGAGCAAGAAATTACCGTCTGCTCGCCTATCTATCAGCAAAGTAACCAACCGGTGACACACATGACAAACGATGCTTTTGATCTAGCTGAAGCGGTAACCTTGATGGACCGTATTGTGACTGCACAAACAAACACAGCCATTGAAAGTCCGATGGATCTTGGCGTGATCTCTGGCGTACTGACGCTAAATGATGAAATTGAAGTTGTTGTTCGCTTCGCTGATCGACTCGAGCAATTTTCAAAGACAGAGCTTTATCAACAGACGCGCCTGATCGAAACAAGCGACGCCATCGCAGATCCCCAGGCCGCGGAACAGTCTCAGAGATGAGTTGACGCACCAGGAGTAAAAACAGGATCAGAATCGATAGGAAGATAATCGACCGAAGGTTGATATCATCCTATTGACTCTGATAGTCAGTACTGATTATAGTACCCGCTACTTACTTACAGAGTCAGTACTGACTATAGGAACCACCATGATCGATCTTACAGATGAGCAGCAGACACAATTAACGGAACGAATAGCCAAATTCAAAGGCAGCGCAACAACTCTGGAGTCCGCAATAGGCGCACTTGTTCTTGGCCAACACTATGGCTGGAGGGTACTTAAAATCATCCACACGCCATCAACCTATAAAAAATACGAAACAATTCTGGATATAACATTTCAAGAACTTTGCCCAGAACGTACTGAATTGTCTAAAAAGAGCTTTGGCTTGGCGGCTGCCGATAAACTTAATTCATTCTGGTCTGTTGTTATGGGTAAAACACCTATAAAAAACAAAGGAATGCTGGTAGATCCAGAAGAAGGGAGTTCGGACAATGATCGCCAAATGGGTAACAGTTAAACAATGTTCTACGCTCTACGGATATAGCGAGAACGCAATTCGTGCCTACATCAAAAAAGGTGTTTGGCGAGTGAAACTCCACTGGATCAAGGCTCCGAATGGACGAGTCATGATCAACCCAGAGTCAGTAAACAAATGGATAGAAGGCACCCTGGTATAAGGTCAATTTCGGACAGCAGCATCCAGATGGACTTCTCCTATCAGGGGATTCGATGCCGCGAAACGATCAAAGCGAAGCCTACGGCATCCGTACTCAAGGAGATCTCACGCAAGCGGGAAACGATTCTGTACGAGATCAGCATGGGCAGCTTTGACTATGGCAAACACTTCCCTGCCAGCAAGAATGCCAGCCGTTTCTCTGCTTTTTGCGGTGATAGAACCACCATCGAATCTGCGCTGAATGAATGGTTCAAACGAAATCAACGGCGTTTTTCTCTCTCGACAATCCGCGACTATCTCAGCTCGATGAATTTCCAGCTGATACCGGTTTTCGGTGACCTAAACCTAGATCAACTCTCACCCTCCGTCATTCGAGACTGGATGGCGCAACAGACCATCAGCGCCAAACGGATCAACAATATTCTCGTTCCCCTGCGCCAGACATACAAAGAAGCCTTTGAAGATGAGCTGATCGAAAAAGACCCCCTGCAACGCGTGCGTAATCTCAAAGTGTCAAAACGCGAACCCAAACCATTCAACAGCCAGGAGATACGAAAAATCCTCGCCCAGCTTGAAGGCCCCAGCAGAAACCTGATTGAGTTTGCATTTGGCTCCGGTCTGCGCACATCAGAGCTGATCGCCTTGAAATGGGATGATGTCGATATCGACGCGGGAGTCGTCCATGTAAGGGAAGCGGAAGTGCTGGGCCAAGAAAAAACAACCAAGACCGTTTCCGGCATGCGCACCGTAGAGCTGATGCAGCAGGCAATTGAAGCTTTAAAAGACCAAAAAGCTCATGGTTACAGAGGCTCTAACCATGTATTCTTTGATCCTAAGTCAGGCAAGGCATGGAAAGACAACCATATTATCCGCAACAGAATATGGACACCGGCGCTCAAAAAAGCCGGTGTTGAATACCGCAACCCCTACCAGACCAGACACACCTTCGCTTCAACACTTTTGAGCCAAGGCAAAAATCCGCTTCTTATGGCTCAGCAAATGGGGCATAAGGATTGGGGGATGATACGAACGACATACGGGCGCTGGATAAAAGAATCTTAAACAAAGGGTTACTGATTACTTCTTAAGCTAGTTATCACAAATAACATCCTACAGGTGCTTTCACCCTACAATATTATCAAGTTTTTAATTCACTCGACTGACGCCAGCAACTGCAGAAGCTATGAAGGCAGAACCGTAATGGCTGGCCGAAAATTTACTATTGTTCAGTGTGTCATTTGTGACTATTATTTTCAATTGCCCTTTGTACCGAATTGAATGTTTGCGCCCCATCTCGTATCAGCTCATTGAAATCAAAGTATTTAGGTTTATGAGCCATGTCATTCCATATACTTTGAAGGTAGTTTCTAAACATGTATGCCCTTTTATACCGGCGATCAATAGAAAATGAATTTATATCTATCATCATTTTTTCTCGTGTGCTTTGATCTAATATAGGAGTGTCGAACACCATCGCATCAAAGTAAGAAAATACACCCAACCATCTTTTGAGGTGATAAGCACCTATGGTTGTAATCCGAAAAGACTCTGGCATTTCGCCAATCAAAGCTCCGTTAATATCCTCTTCAAATGTTACCCGCTGACAAGTCTCAATAAGCTTTTTATTAGTACATCTTCTAAGTGAATGACATATTTGATCATTTGTAAAACCAAGGCTTTGCAATTCTTCAAATAATTTCGATGTTAAGCAAAACCCATCATTATCTAGATGCTCACCTGAGCTTTCTAAAAATGCCAAGAATATGGAATTAATAAAGTACTCTTTCGAATCCGTTGATGAAATATCGTAGACGTTCATTGCAATTGACGTATCAGGATTGTAGTGAGAATATTCACCAAGCAATGCTGACTTTGTAAATTCATGAAGCGGTATTCTATATTTACCCTCCTCATTCATTATTCTAATTATTTTGTCTACGTCTACGTTAGGGCTTCCTATAAATCCTGTCACAAACTCAATTGCAGCACGAATATTTCCTCCAGTGATATTAGATAAAAACTCATACAAGTCAGAACTCTCTGATAGTGAAGAAATCAATGCCTTAAGGAATTTAGATAAATTACCAGAATTAACTCTCATATTATTAATTGTTTCAATAGGTATAGTCCCTTCAGCCATACTGAGAGCAAACTGCAATCGCTTTTTAATAACCACATCGATTCTTGGCGGAGATATTGTAAATATTTTATGTGGGTATGCTGCTAAAGCACCTGAGCGTTTTGATTTGAAAAATGTTTGCGGCCTTACAGATATAAATACCGCGGAATTCCAATCTTTGGCCAACTCTTGTGCAATAATAAAAGTGCGCTGTTGAATATCAAAATCTCTTTGATCAGCATTATCTAAAGAAATAATTACCTGCTTTTTAGTTGACTTTGCATACCCATTGACACACCTCTTTAGGTGTTGATCTTTTTCCTTCGTTAAATTATCAAGCATTTCTAAAAGTTTTGTCTCATAAAGATCAGGATTACTATCCTTTTTCTCACCCCATATTCCTTTAGAGAACCTATGAATATCAGAAGCATATATTCCTTTAATAAACTTAAACGACATAACATCTATATTATATTTATCTTGGAGCTGACTCTCAATTTCGTTAAGAACGAAAGATTTCAGATCATCAGCAAGCGCTGCTTTTGATCCAAGATCTATATAGATATAAATTGCATTCTTAAACTCTTTATGAGCGCTGTTATAAATAAGATTTTTTACGAAAGATGTTTTACCAACACCTACATCACCAAGCAATACAATCGGCCTTCTAGCAACAGCTTCTGCAAGAATATCTGGAGAAAAGTTATCATTTTTTCTCTCTTTTACTGGCGCTATATATGGAATAGATTCGCTTTCATTAAACAATGATGCGTACCTAGCTTCTAATATATTTTTACTTAATAACGCATACTGGGATAAGGCACCGCTATCACAGTAACATTCAGAAAAGAACTTCTCTTCCATTTCTTCATTTTCGATAATATCTTGTAAAAACAATTCAGAAAGTTGTCGTAGTGTTGCATGAGTATCACTTCGGTAACGAACCACAGGATAATTAGCTAATTTTGATGAGAGTTTGTTTGGCATCCCGCATTCTCCAGATACCAAATATCTAGAAATATTTCTTTGTTTTACTCCAGCCTCAGACAGAAGCTGCCAAGCTGTACTAAAATTTTCTGACAAGTGATTTAAACTAGTAAATACCACTGCTTTCCCATCATAAACAGATATACCATCCTGCCTAGACGCCAAAAATACAATATATTGATGCCCATTGCTAACGATAGCAATCGGTACTCCTCGTTGACTACAATATTCCTGAGCTTGTTTGATCGCAGATTCCGCATCTTTACTAATTTTCATTAATGATGGAAGGTCTCTTATTAAGCTTTTGGATGATCCAGCTGGAATTACAAAATATTGGCCTTCACGTTTAGCCTCAAGAATTGCTAGCCTAGGTTTTCCAAGTTCGTAGTCTGAGAACTTTCTTTGTTCTGACTTTTCTACTTCTACTTCATCTTTAGACCAGCCCAGGCATTCAAACAGCAGTTTATCAATGATATGAAACCTTGTTTGGGCTTCATTCATATCGGTATTAGAATCTAAGCTAGATATGAGTATATTTAAAGTAGCAAGCCCTTCAAACAAAGTTTTCAAATTACTCTCCATAATTATTTATTTGAACTTGATCAGCACTAACGATACTATTTACTTGTCAAACATTTAACAATAATTATTATCGTGAATAGTTCATGTTTACTGAGAAGCCTTGCGAGGAGGTTTGATGTAATTTATGTTTCCTCGACTCGACCCCTGTCTTAAACCTGCAACATAACAGAACACATTCAAATCAACAAATGACACTCAGATCGACAACGACTGCCTAAGTCACTGCTCATCAGAGGGCATAGCCAGTAAAAATCTGTAGGCATTACCCCTGTGCCCGCTAATTTGCCCTATTTAACAACATCTACAGACGCGGGTTCGAGTCCTGAATAAGGACCTGAACCCACATATCAGACCTAAGCTAATTTACTTTGTCGCCTGTGCGTTCCAGATTCACAATTTACGCCTTAACTTTTCTCGCCTCCATAGCGGTTTTGACTGTCTCTTTTAAGCGTAACATGCTAGATTTATTTGAATATTTTAGACATTGCAGATCCTTTAGGACCTAAAACCGCGTATCTGTCACGATGTCGTCACAGCCACATTTAACCAATTGAATAACAAGGAAAGCTCATGGGTTCAAGTCCCGCCAGCTCCACCAACACAGGGTCCGCTGAGGACCCAAACAGACCCGCAAGACCTTTTAAAACAAGGGCTTGCGGGTTTTTTATGGCTATGGTGTCCACCCTACTCGGGATGAACATCGTATACGTATAGAAAAGCCAGATTTCTATACCTATCGAAGACGACCTGCCTAGAAACCGTCCCTTTGTTTAGATGTTACTTAGCTCATCTCTGCCCAGAGCAGATCACCTGATTCAGTCACCTCTTCAACGTAGGAGCAAAACCCCCTCTCCCGCTGACCGGATTGGCCAGAATACCCACAGCCAGCAGGTTGGTGATTGAGCGCTTGTTTCACAAAATGCTCCAATTAGTGAACGGTTAAAAGTACGATCTTTTAAAAATGCGCGAGGGGGAATAGCAACCTCCGCCCGGGTAGTTCATTGTTGAGTATCTTTAGCGGCACAGAGCCTAGGAAGCAATCGATGTTGACCGACTGGATAGTTACCAAATTTTCTGTTGCGGGCTACGCCCCGGTCGGCTTTGACGGTGACCTGAGGACCCTGGCTCAACACCGGGGTGACCATAGTCTGAATCCGGAGATGCTGAGCGAGATCGGTGAACGGGGTACCCTGATTAAGGCCGCCGTACTGATCCCCATCGTCGTTCGCCCCGAGGGACTGACGGTACTGCTGACGCGTCGCACCAAGCACCTTTCCAATCATCCGGGGCAGATCAGTTTCCCTGGCGGGCGCACCGAAGCGGATGACGCCGATGCCGAGCAAGCGGCCCTACGGGAAACCAAAGAGGAGATCGGACTGGCGTCTGAGCGGATCCAGGTATTGGGTCGACTGGATGATTACATCACTCGTACTGGGTTTGTAGTGACGCCGGTAGTCGGGCTGGTTAGCCCTCCTTTTGAGCTTAAACTGGACGCCTTCGAAGTAGATGAAGCCTTTGAGGTGCCGCTCGCGTTTTTAGTGAATCCGCAGAGTCGTCAACGCCACTCCCGCATGCTGTATGGCAAGGAGCGCTTCTTTTATGCCATGCCCTACAGGGACTATTTTATCTGGGGGGCGACGGCGGGCATGCTGTTCAACCTGTCTCAATTTCTGCGCTGAGCTATTTATTGGTTCTTGGATGACTGCAATTGCGTTGCATAACGGGCCTCTCGGCCGGTACCTAACCGGATCGCATCCCGGGTTTACGCAGGCTGCGTATATCGCCTCGTTATCGTCTAGAGCAGAGTCTTTTGTATCGTTTCCACGGGTGATACGCTGCCATTGTGCTAGCTTACTGCGCAGTTATCGCTGGGATAATTGATCGATAATTTTCCTACCTGCCCCCCAAATGACATATAGGCCCTGCAAATGCCCCCCTTTTCTATCCTGGACCTTTCTCCAATCACCGCTGGAAGTGATGCTGGGCAATCTCTGCGTAATACGTTGGATTTAGCTCAGCATGCGGAAAGATGGGGATACCACCGTTACTGGTTGGCGGAGCATCATAATATGCAGGGCATCGCCAGCGCTGCAACCGCGGTGGTCATTGGCCATGTCGCGGCAGGCACCAAGACTATCCGCGTGGGAGCAGGGGGTATTATGCTGCCCAATCATTCACCCCTGGTGATTGCCGAGCAGTTCGGCACACTGGAGTCGTTGTTTCCCGGCAGAATTGAGCTTGGCTTAGGCCGAGCACCTGGCTCAGATCAAGCAACAGCCTATGCCCTGCGCCGTAATCTCAATGCGGACGCTGATCAGTTTCCACAGGATGTGGTGGAGCTACTCAGTTATTTTCAGGAACCGAGTGAAGGACAAAAGATTCATGCCATCCCCGGCTCGGGTTTGCAGGTGCCCGTCTGGATACTGGGCTCCAGTCTTTTTGGTGCGCAGCTAGCCGCCGCACTGGGCTTGCCCTATGCCTTTGCTTCGCACTTTGCCCCCGAGCAAATGCTAGCGGCCATTGAGCTATATCGCCGTCAGTTTCGCCCGTCAGAAACACTGGACAAACCGTATGTGATGCTAGGATTCAATGTGTTTGCCGCAGACAGCGATAATGAAGCGAATTTTATCGCCAGCTCCATGCAACAAGCCTTTCTTAATTTACGTCGTGGCCAACCCGGAAAACTGCAGCCGCCGATCAAAGATTTTATGCAACAACTACCCTTCGGCGAGCAAACTATGCTCAATCAAATCATGTCCTGCTCAGCGATAGGCGCGGCCGCGACGATCAGCGATAAACTTCAGCAGTTTATAGCTCTCACTAAAGCCGATGAGTTGATGATTACCTCGCAAATTTTTTCTCATGAAGCGCGATTAAGGTCTTATGAGATTACGGCGGAGGTGAGGAAAGGTTTGTGTATTTAATTGGGTGTTTGGTTTTGAAACCATAATAGGGCTATTTGGCCACGCTTTAGCTTCTAAAACGCAGGGACGCTGTCATACCTTCAACATTAAAATATATTTATCATATATTTAAACCGTCAATTATACTCCCGCTGGCGCGCCAACACAGGGTCCGACAAGGTCCCGCAAGACCTCTTCAGACAAGGACTTGCAGGTCTTTTATCCCCATAGCGTCCAGGAACGCTCCATGCAATCCTGAGTGTTTAGCGGTACAACGCCCGCACTGCTAAAATGGCCAGAACAACCAAACCTCTCACTAACACCCTAGCCATAGAGCGCGCGCGAACTACTCGCTAAGATGATAATCCCCAGCCGCACCGCGACAATCCTTGCAAACACCCTGCGTTTGCGTTGTGCTGCAACAGATTTTAGAAAAGAGAGAACACTGATGATAATTTTAGACGGTGGCATGGGCCAGGAGCTCGTGAAACGTGCAGGCAAAGCGACGGATCTATGGTCGATGCAGGCGCTTATGGATAGTCCCAAGAGGGTGCGCCAGGTGCATGACGACTATTTTGCCGCCGGGGCCCAGATTGCGACCACCAATACCTACTCGGTCTTGCCGGACCGGTTAGAGTCCAAAGGCCTGAGTGAGTATTTAGTGCCTATGACCCGCTCTGCCTGTGAAATGGCGGTAGCCGCGCGTGATGCCCATGGCGCCGGGCAAGTGGCAGGCTCGCTGGGTCCACAGGGGTTTTCCTACCAACTCGATAAAACCCCGCCAGCCGAGCAGGCCGCAGAAATCTATGCGAATCTGGCGCGGCTGCATGCCGAATATGTCGACTTTCACCTGCTGGAAACCATGTCCTCGATCGATCAGGCCCGGGGTGGATTGCTGGGTGCCGGCGTGACCGGCAAGCCAATCTGGATATCCTTCTCGGTGGACGATACCGACGGCACCCGATTGCGCTCGGGCGAACCCTTGGCAGACGCCATAGCGCTGCTCAAGGCGTTTAAGCCGGCGGTGGTGCTGATCAACTGTTCATCGCCAGAGGCCGTGTCCCAGGGTCTGCCCGTCCTCGCAGGCCATGGCTTTACCCTGGGCGCTTATGCCAACGGCTTTACGTGCATCCATGCTGATTTCAACTCTATCCACGCCACAGTGGATCTGCTGAAAGCCCGCACCGATCTGGGTCCGGAGGAGTATCTGGCTTTTGCAAAGACCTGGGCCGAGAGCGGCGCCTCGGTGATTGGCGGCTGCTGTGAAGTGGGACCGGGGCATATTGCTGCGCTGTCGGAGTACTTCGGGGGGGTGAGCTAGGGGGAGTGGTGTGGCGACTGGGGGTGCTGAACGGAGAAGGCAAGGTGACAGGCTCCAGGTACATCCGTACGCATGAGAGCCTGTATCTTCTCTGTGAACTCGCTGCTAAAGCGCAACCCTTCTAGTAAATCCTGAAATAAATTCAGCCTTGTCTAATGAGTAGTGACAGCGGCGATGGCAGTTTGGGCACAACGCTACCGTATTACCGACAGTATCATGACCACCTTGAGCCAAGTGGTTCAAATGATGCACCTCCAGGTATGGAGCACCAGCATCAGTCGTGAACGGGGCTTGTACCCCACAGCCCTCGCACACCCCAGCAGCATTCTCTAGCACCCAGGCTTTGACTTGAGGGCATCGCATGTAACTAGACGTTGTTGAGGTGCCTACTACAGGTGCTTGCTGCCCAACAGGAGGAGTAGAGTCTGGCTTGATTAGATCTCTGGCTACAGCAACCCGCTTTTCCAGTTCCTGCGGATCATCCGTGGGGGCAAGGACGTCAGGCCGTTGACCAACCAGCATCCTCTGGAGCTGCTCAATCACATTGGAACCAACATTTTTAGCGGGCTTGTATCCGGGTATATAGGGGCGTCCAATCGCTTGCAGAGCCGCCGAGATATTTTGCATGCGGTATTCTATCGATCCCTTCGTGCGATTACTGAGCGCCCCCTCTCGTAACTCACGATTGATCTCTGATTTGATGTAAGGCTGACCTGTGTGTTCTTTATCGAGCATCAGCATGTAGGCTGTAACGACAGCTCTGAGTTCTTCCTCACTCCAGCGTTGATTTGACTGCGCCATGGTTCCCTCCTTGGTTTGGGGCCATCATGGCATTGAACCAAGGGTGTTACCATCGTCTATAAAAGGCTCGAATCACAAGAGTGTTTACCGTATCTATTGCGAACAAGCGTTGAGCCTCCGTCACCGTCTCCGTCCCCGTAGACGACTCTCACGGCATAATTCTGAATCGTTAAAGCAACCACTGCGGAACAAAACAAGCTGGTTCATTAACTCCATGCATGACCAGCTATCAGCCGGAAGAAGCTATCGTCTGTTCCATGTAATCGAAAATTATCGCCGTGAAGGATTGCGATGGGGCCGTATTTTCGCTGCCTAGGTACTCCCTAAGGGTTTCGATATGAGGGATGCCTGCGACATCTCAATTAATTATCAATGAATATCACTTTTTATCAACAAATCATCAATTGTCGAAATTTACTGTGCTGGTAGCATTCTTCTGGACATTAAACACAACGGAGACCTTAAAATGGCCAAGCAAAGCAATCACGAAGCTGATATCAAAAACCCCAACAAACACACTCCAGGGACAAATATTACTTACGACAAAAACCAAGGAAACAGAGGGTGGGAAATGAACCCACAGAACCCTAAAAATCAAGGTGAAAGCGTTAAAAAGTGATGTCATGATGGGGCGTATTATCAAAACCGCCCCATCAACAAAGCAGATGATCATGGAAGACGAGAAGAAAAGTAAGAATGCCAAGCGAAGGCCGTTTAAACAAACAAAGCAGTTAGTCCGAATGGCTTTGAATGATGGCTGGACTCAAAAGAGTATCGCTGCGGCATGCCGGACTCACCAGTCCATTGTCAGCGATTGGAACAATGGGGCCAAGTACGGTCATGAAGACCAATTAATGCCGTTATTGGAGCAATATGGGCATAAAATTCGCCGAAACGCATTTCGGCTCTATTGGAATATCGATCCTGAAACTGGAACCAAATCATATCACCGTGTTGAAGGAACGGTAATCCTATCCGAAGCATTCAGCGAACCAAGACGGCAACACGCTAAACTGATCAAAAAAATCCCGGTAAGAAAACTTGTTGTACACCACCAGGGCAAAGGCCGTTTTCGCGTCGTGGAACAGAGCCGTATACAGTTCACGAATACAAATGAAGAATTGGAAAGCAGCCACGAAGATGCCATTTGGGTTTCCACGGTGACCGACCAGTTTGATGAGGCTGGGTTAATTGAATATGTGGATCGGTATAAGTTAGACGAACTCCGTGATCAACCTGGTGATGGATCCACTTTGATGTTTTTGATACGAAAGGCTCTACTTATTCATGGCTTCTACGTTGACGGTGTTGTGGAATATCCGGCAGTTTGGTAGCTTAATCATGCAACCCAAAAGGTCAGCGGG
The DNA here is from genome assembly GCA_047633175.1 of Motiliproteus sp. Lineage (GTDB taxonomy): Bacteria > Pseudomonadota > Gammaproteobacteria > Pseudomonadales > Balneatricaceae > Motiliproteus. The sequence goes on from JBLIEQ010000021.1 coordinate 24,487, forward strand.
CTCCTTAACGTCCATACACAGCGGGAAACCGCTTATGTTTGAATCCCTTCGGGGAAGTCCCGTGACCAGCCAGCTCGCTGCCACGGCGCTATCAAGCAACATAAGGTATGCAAAGTTATTGCTCTGTATGGGGATAGGTGAACGGGCGACTTATTAGCCGAAACGTGATTTTGTGTTTAGGGAATGGGGTGGGATAAAGTCAAGCCGTCGGTACAGACTGACCGCTTGGCTTTTTTTGTCCTCTTCTCCGTTGTTCACTCGGGACTCCTAACTGCGCCCCTATCCATAAATCGGCCAACTCTTTGGGGCCGCGTGGTGCGGGTGCGCCAGCTATCTACTTGAAAGCGCTTATTGTAGCTATCCTCCCATCCTTTGCGACGGCAGGGCAGACCGCTACACTCTCTCAGACAGCATTCAAGAACAAAACACCTGCTCCCCCCACCCCCACCGATCACTACTAGCGTATATTCTAATATAATGAGATCCTGCAGTCCGCTACAAAACCCTGAATTTATATAGTTTTACGCGATGCAACAGGAGATCAGCCATGGATACCCAGCCAGCAACGCCAGCCTCCCCTCAGGTTAAGGCCTTCTTTGACGAGTCGACGAACACCTTTAGCTATGTGATCCGTGATCCGCAGTCGAATAGCTGTGCGATCATCGACTCGGTGCTGGACTTTGACTATGCAAGTGGCCGTACAGAGGTGCGTTCGGCTAACCAGATTATCGATTACATCCGCGCCGAGCAGCTGCAGGTTGAGTGGATTCTGGAGACTCATGTGCATGCCGACCATCTTTCCGCAGCCGCGTATCTGCAGGCGCAGCTGGGGGGGATGACCGGCATCGGCGCGCAGATTGTGATGGTCCAGGACAGCTTTGGGGCGGTGTTTAATGCCGGGAGCGAGTTTGCGCGTGACGGCAGTCAGTTTGACCGACTCTTCGCCGAGGGTGACTCTTTTAGTATCGGCCAACTCCAGGGCGCGGTACTACACACCCCCGGACATACCCCCGCCTGTCTTACCTACGTGATTAGTGACACCGCCTTTGTCGGTGATACCTTGTTTATGCCGGATTACGGCACGGCGCGCTGCGATTTTCCGGGCGGTGATGCCGGGACGCTGTATCAGTCCATTCAGAAGGTGCTTAGCCTTCCCGATAGCACCCGCCTGTTCCTCTGTCATGATTACAGGGCACCCGGCCGGGACGCGGTGATGCATCAGAGTTCGGTTATCGAACAGCGCCAACAGAATATCCATGTGCATGAGGGGATCAGCGAAGCTGAGTTTGTGCGCATGCGCACCGAACGCGACGCCACCCTGAACATGCCCGCGCTAATGCTGCCGGCGGTGCAGGTGAATATGCGCGGCGGTGAGATGCCGGCGCCTGAAGAGAACGGCCAGAGCTATCTGAAGATTCCTGTTAATCTGTTTTAACTCCCCTGAGGTGCCCTATGGAAATCAAAGAACTAGAACCCGGATTCAGCATCTGTCATGCCCTCTACCCTGCGGATATGGCCGAGATCAAAGCGCGTGGCTTTCAGGCGATAATCTGCAATCGCATGCCGGGGGAAGCCGAGGACCATGCCGATGATGCATTACTGTGCCAAGCCGCTGCAGCCTCGGGCTTAGCGTGGCGAGAGATCCCCGTGGTACCCGGTGACTATACGGCCGAGGCGATAGCGGCGTTCGGACAGGCGCTGGAGACGCTGCCGACGCCTCTGCTGGCCTTCTGCCGCACCGGACGCCGTGCCGCCTCCCTGTGGGTGCATAGCCAGGCCCAAAAACCGGGCTGTGATATCGGCGCGCTGCTGCAGGCCGCGCATACGGCGGGGCATGATGTGTCGGATCAGCATGTGCCGGATCAACAGCTGTCGGATTAACAGCTGTCGGATCAACATGGCAGCTTGGCTAAACGCTAATCCTACACGAAGGCGACCACCCGACTGCTCTGGAATACGGGTATCGATCGCCATCTGGCCGAGGTGAGAGGCCCGGTCATGGACAGACTCTGCGCCGTCGATTTTCCGCAGCCTTTAAATGGCAGGGGCTTTATGAGTAGCGATGAGGCGTGTCCTCCCCCTGAAACAAGACGCTGAGCCTGCGGTAGCTGAGCTGTTGCGTATGCCGCGAAAAGACGCCTACTATTCGCACTCTGAGGCGATATGAAAAGACCTTGACCCTAAGATGTGACCCTGGAGCATACCGATGAATACCCGCACGCCTTTGGATTCGATGGCAGTTAGTCTGATGGTTTTCTTTTGCTTATGCCTGGGTCTGCAGCAGATTGCGCTGAAAGTGGCGGCGCCCAATATAGCCCCCGTACTGCAGTTGGCGCTGCGCTCGGGGATCAGTGCCGGACTGGTAGCACTCTATATGTACCTGCGCGGCGAACGGCTGACCCTTGCCGATGGCAATTGGAAACTGGGGCTGATGGTTGGCGTGCTGTTTACCCTGGAGTATCTGTTTCTGGGTCAAGCACTGGAATACACCTCGGCCTCTCATACGGTGGTGTTTCTCTATACCTCGCCCATCTTCGCAGCCTTTATTCTCCATTTTCTCGTCGAGAGCGAGAAAATGGCACCACTGCAATGGCTTGGTATCGCTCTGGCCTTCCTGGGAATCGTCTTAGCCTTTTTGGGTCCTCAGAGCGGTGCAATCCTAGCGTCCACCTCCCTGCTCGGCGATGGTCTGGCATTACTGGCGGGTGCAGCTTGGGGGCTGGCGACCGTATTGATCCGGACCTCCCGCCTGGCGAGAGTTTCGCCCAAAGAGACCCTGCTCTACCAGCTTATAACGGCATTTGTCTTGCTGAGCCTCAGTGCCGCAGCACTCGATCAGTTAACGTTTAACGTGACTCCGGTTGCCGTGGCGAGTCTGGCCTTTCAGTCGGTCATCGTTTCCTTTGTCGCGTTCTTGATCTGGTTCTGGTTGTTACGCCACTATCCGGCTTCACAGGTAGGGGTCTTATCCTTAATGACCCCGTTGTTCGGCGTTGCGCTGGGAGGCTGGTTACTCAGTGAGTCGATTGAGCCGGCTTTTCTGAATGGCGCGTTGATGGTCATCGTCGGCATTATATTGGTGAGTGGTCATGCATGGCTTACACACATGCTGTACGCCTGGCGCAAGGCGAGGCCGAGAAAGAGTTAACGTCGACCGCTAAACGGCCAGCCTGATGCGATATGGAAAGACCTGCCCCCCCTTCTCTCACTCAGGCAGGCTCCCACAAGGGGGTTTAAAGAACATGAAAGAAAGTTGTTGCACTGCAACATAGATAGGGATACTATTCCTTCGTCAACTACTTTTAAACAGGGGTACATAATATGTTCAAGACACTTCCTACGACTGACTTCTCAGCTTTTGGCGCACCTGTTCAGAAGCTTATTGAGCTGAACACCGCAACCATGAAGAAGGCGTTCGAGCTCCAGAAGTCTGCTTTTGAGAAACAAATTGCTCAGTCACAGGCTGATTTCAAAGCGGTTTCAGAAATCAAAGACGCTGAGGCACTAACTTCTTATGTGACCGTTAAGTCTGAAGAAGCTAAGGCCAGCCTTGAAACACTGAAAACTGATGCTCAGGTTGCTGCTGAAAGCGCCAAAGCATACTTTGCTGAAGTTCAGGCTATCATGACTGAAGGCACGGAAGCGGTTACCAAAGCAGCGACATCTAAAGCTAAGTAGCTAACAATGCTGTAACTAAAGCTACACTTAAGCTAACTTAAGCTAACTTAAGCTTAAGTTAATTGTAAGAAAAGGCTCCCACCAGCGATGGTGGGGGCCTTTTTTTGTGCCCGTAGAATAGCGGTGCCCGATCACGTCAACAGGGATATCCGCCACCTGGGAGGCTGTCCCGGTGGCGCTCCAGGCAACCTCCTCCCGAGTGAAACAATCATTGGTTGATACCTGACCTGATAATGGCTGTTAAGCATTGCAATAGTGCTATGCTGCAATGCAAAATGAACATTGACGATTAACGGCAGCACAGGGCTGTTTGATCTGTTGTTCAATATGTTGCTACATCTGTTGTTCAATCTGTTGTTAAACTTGCTGGCTGCCGACGCTACGGCATCCGTCACCTGAGGTCCTGCTCGCGGGGTTTACACGCCAGTGACGCAGAGTTCAGCAGACTCCGGGTCCACAAAGGAAGATATACCACGATGCCTATTGAATTTAGTTTGCTCCCCGTTACTTTTGATTCGCTGCACCTGACGCTGCTTATCCTGGCTCTGGCGCTGTTGGTGGCGCTGATCAAAAAGCCTGCTGCTATCAAGTCCGCCGAGACCGATGAGCAGCCAGCAACCCCTGCCCCTGTACCTAAGGTCGCGGCCTCCGTACTCAAAAAGGCCATCCCCGACTCCGCTCTGCAGCTGCTGTCGCTGTTGCAGCAGGAAGCGCGCTTTCTGGACTTCGTTCACGAAGACCTCAGCAGCTATTCGGACGCCGATATAGGGGCCGCCGCCCGAGTGGTACATACGGGCAGTGCCAAGACCATCGCCAGCTACTTCTCCCTTGCACCGATTCGCACCGAACCGGAGGAATCCGAGCTGACCCTGGAGCCTGGCTTCGATGCGTCCGGCGTGCGCCTGACCGGTAATGTTGTGGGTACGGCGCCCTTCACCGGCACGCTGGTACATCGCGGCTGGAGAGTCACCGAGGTGCGTTTGCCGCAGCTGGCCAAGGGCCATGACGTTCACATCCTGGCACCGGCAGAGGTCGAGTTATGAGCACTTCAGTGCAATCCGCGCGCTATGCGGTCGGTATAGACCTGGGCACCACCCACTGTGTGCTCTGTTATGTCGAACTCGGCGATGAGACGGGCATGCCCCCCGAGATTGTGGCCATCCCCCAGCTGACCCAGCCCGGGGCTATAGAGGCGCTGAACCAACTGCCCTCCTTTATCTATCAGCCCCATGATCAGGAGCTTAACGCCGCTGACCTGGCACTGCCCTGGTGCGAGAATCCGCCCTCTCTGGTGGGTGCGCTGGCCCGCAACCTGGGCAGTAAGACGCCGCTGCGCCTGGTCTCCAGTGCGAAGAGCTGGCTCTGTAATGCGGGTATCGATCGCCATGATGCCTTTCTGCCGCTCAACAGCCCGGAGGAGGTCGAAAAACTCTCGCCGCTGGCCGCCTCGACCGCGTTTCTGGAGCACCTGCGCGACAGCTGGGATCACAGTTTTCCCGAGACTCCCCTCACCGATCAGGAGGTGATACTCACCGTACCGGCCTCTTTCGATCCGGGGGCGCGCGAGTTGACCGCAGACGCGGCCAGGGCCGCAGGCATCCAACATCTGACCCTGCTCGAAGAGCCACAGGCGGCGGTCTATAGCTGGCTGCAAACCTGCGGTGACGACTGGCGGGCGCAGGTGAGCGTCGGCGATATCATCCTGGTGGTGGATGTGGGTGGCGGCACCACGGACCTGTCGCTGATCGCGGTCAGCGAGAGCGACGGCAACCTGGTGCTGGACAGGATCGCCGTCGGCGAGCATATCCTGCTCGGTGGCGACAATATGGATCTGGCCCTGGCCTATCGCCTAAAAGCCAAACTGGCCGAAGAGGGCAAGCGCCTCCAGCCCTGGCAGATACTGGGGATCACCCATGGCTGCCGTGAAGCCAAGGAGCGGTTGCTGGCCGATCCAACTCTGGAGGCGGTACCCGTTGTGGTGCCCAGCCGGGGCTCCAAGCTGATCGGCGGCACCCTGAGCACCGAGCTGACCCGCGATGAGGTGACTCAGACGCTGATCGAGGGGTTCTTCCCGCTGGTCGAGGTTTCCGAACATCCAGCGCAACAGACCCGGGGGGCGCTCAATCAGCTTGGCCTGCCCTATGCCAAGGATCCTGCTGTCTCTCGTCATCTGGCGGCGTTCCTGAGCCGCCAGCAGGGCGCTGCCGACGAACTCCTGGGAGAGACCCAGGGGGACTTTATTCAGCCCTCCGCCATCCTGTTAAACGGCGGAGTGTTTAAGGCACCGCAACTGACCGAGCGCACCCTGACGCTGATCAACCAGTGGCTGGGCGCTGCCGGCGGCACTGACGCCCGCCTGCTGAAGGGACTGGATCTGGATCTGGCCGTCGCCCGCGGCGCCGCTTATTACGGTCAGGTGCGTCAGGGCCAGGGGGTACGTATTCGCGGCGGCACTGCCAGCGCCTATTACATCGGCATAGAAAGTTCCATGCCGGCGATTCCGGGCATAGAAGCCCCGCTCGAAGCGCTCTGTATCGCACCCTTCGGCATGGAGGAGGGTTCCGAGATCACCCTCCAGGACCGTGAGTTCGGGCTGGTGGTGGGCGAACCGGTGCGTTTTAATTTCTTCGGTTCGACCACCCGACGTGATGACGAGGCCGGCCTGCAATTGGATTATTGGGAGCCGGAAGAACTCGAAGCGCTGCCGGTGATCCAGGCCAACCTGACCCCCGAAGGCCGCAAACCAGGTGATCTGGTGCCGGTGCGTCTGGTCAGCCGCATCACGGAGATCGGCACTCTGTGTCTGGAGGCCGTGACCCTGGATGGCAACCAGCGCTGGCAGGTGGAGTTTGATGTCCGTAAGGCGTAGTCATCGTCGGACGACTCTCTACCCACAAAAGGCAGCACCCCTGTAGGTCGGACTTTAGTCCGACAAGGTTAACAAGGAGCGATGGTGGTCAGGCTAAAGCCTAACCTACAAAAAGCACACCTTTGTGGGTCGGACGATGGGTGTGCCCTGCTAGTATTGTCGGACTAAAGTCCGACCTACGAGTCTGACCTGCGAATCTGACTTTCTAGCCACAAAAAGCCGACCTACAAAAGAACTGATCCTCTGCGGTAGAATGCCCCCATGACATCTCCTATAAAAGCCCCAATGAAAGCTCCTCACCCCCAATTTATAGTCGGCATCGATCTGGGTACCACTCACACCGTGGTGGCGTATACGGATTTGGACCCCCAGGGTCAGCCGGTCGCCGCGCCTCAGGTTTATAACATCCCACAACTGGTCGCCGGCGGTGAAGTCGCGCGACTGCCGCTGCTGCCCTCTTGCCGTTATCACCCTGCCGCAGAGGAGTTTCCCCCTGGAGATCTCCAGCTGCCTTGGGTGTTACCGGTGCTGGATGGAGAGCTCGAAGGCGAACTGCCGCAGGTGATTATCGGCGAGTGGGCCCGCGAACTGAGCGCGAAGGTAGAGGGTCGCTCGGTGGTCAGTGCCAAGAGCTGGTTATCTCATGACCAGGCCGACCCCTGCGCGCCGACCCTTCCCTGGGCGGGTGCCGAGGGGGTCGCTAAGGTCTCGCCGGTGCTGGCCACCGCCTCCTATCTGGCGCATATACGCGCGGCCTGGAATACAGACCATCCGGAGCAGCCACTGGAGCAGCAGGAGCTGATCCTGACGGTGCCCGCCTCCTTTGGCGATCTGGCCCGCACCCTGACCGTTGAGGCGGCCAGACTCGCAGGCTTACCCAGCGTCCTGCTGCTCGAAGAACCGACCGCCGCCTGTTATGACTGGATTTCGCTCCAGGGCGAGCAGGCCAAAGATATACTACGCAGCCACCGGCTGTTGCTGATCTGCGATGTGGGCGGTGGCACCTCGGATTTCAGCCTGGTACGCCTGGGCTTCAGCGAGGGTCAGCCGCGGCTCGAGCGTATCGGGGTCGGGGATCACCTGATGCTGGGCGGCGACAACCTCGATCTCGCCCTGGCACATCAGGTAGAACAGGGCCTGCTCGAATCTGGCAAGCGGCTGCGCGCCTCCGGCCTGTCACAGCTGATTCAGCAGACCCGTGCCGCCAAGGAGACTCTGCTGGCGAGCGCTGCCCCCGAGACCGCCAAGGTCACCCTGCTCGGCTCGGGGGCCCGGCTGATTGGCGGTGCCCGCAGCTACACACTACATCGAGAGAAGACCCAGGCTCTGGCCCTGGAGGGCTTTATTCCGCTGACCGGGCTGACCGATATGCCACAGCAACCGCCGCGGGCGCTCAAGGCCTTTGGCCTGCCCTATGCGGCAGATCCTGCCATCAGCAGGCAGCTGGCGGCCTTCCTGAATCAACACCAGCGAGTCAGCCGGGACGCCTTCGCGGACCAACCCGATAGCCCCTCCTGGGTGCCCGATGCCCTCTTACTCAATGGCGGCTTCTTTAAGGGTGAGGTGCTGGAGCAACGCCTCTGCGAGCTACTCACAAGCTGGCGTGGTCAGCCGGTGACAACGCTGGCAAACAGCCGCCCGGATCTGGCGGTGGCCTGCGGTGCGGTGGCCTATGGCCTGGCCCGGCGCGGCACAGGCGTGCGCATTGGGGGCGGCTCGGCACGCAGTTATTTCCTGGACATCGCGGATAAACAGGCGCCCGAACAGCTGAGTGAACATGCCGTTACTAAAAACAGCGCCACTCAAGGGATCTGCCTGCTGCCCAGGGGTACCGAACCCGGGGTCGAGATTACCTTGCCCGAGCGCCGCTTTGTCCTCAGCCTCGGGCAACCGGTGCAGTTTCAACTGCTCTCCTCGGCCGCCGATGACAGCCCCACGCCCGGCGCGCTGCTGTCGTTGGACGGCCCACACGTTCAGGCGCTGCCCCCGCTGATGGCTGCCATCCCGGCGGCTGCCGAGGGCCCGTCCACCGTTGAGGTCGGCCTGGTCGCGACCCTGACCGAGGTGGGCACTCTGGGACTCGAATGCGTCGCCATAGAAGATCCTGCGCGGCGCTGGCAACTCGAGTTTCCGGTGCGCAGCAACCCCGGTGCAGAGCCCCGGACCAATTCCAAGAGTGGTGCCGCAGACGGCCTGCCCGCCGCCTTCGCCAGCGCCCGCCAGCAGATTGAAGAAGCCTATGGCAAATCGCAGCAGGGTGCCGATGCTAAGACGGTCAAGCAGTTGAGGGTCAGCCTGGAGCGTCTGCTGGGGCCGCGAGATAGCTGGGAAGTGCCGCTGCTACGTGCGCTGGCCGACGTCTTTATCGAACACCGGGGGCGCCGGCGCCGCTCGCAGCAGCATGAACAAGTCTGGTTTAATCTGACCGGCTTCTGCCTGCGTCCCGGACTGGGCTATCCCCTGGATGACTGGCGCCTGCAGCAGCTCTGGCCGCTGTTTCAGCAGGGCCTGCAGTTCGACAAGAGTAATCCGGATTGGAACCAATGGTGGGCATTCTGGCGCCGAGTGGCCGGTGGCCTGACACCGGATCAGCAGTTGCAGCTGTACAACCAGGTGGCCAAATTTATCAACCCCAGCGCCCAGCGCAACCGCGGCCTTCAGGCCGAGCTCAAATACCGGGCTTACGAGGGGATGGTGCTGCTCGCCTCGGCCCTTGAGGGCCTGCCCGTGGATAAGAAACAGCAGCTGGGCACCTGGCTGTTGCAGCGTCTGGAAAAGCCCGGCGAAAACCAGACCAGCTGGGTGGCGCTGGGCCGCATCGGCAGCCGTATCCCCCTGCATGGCAGCAGCCATAATCTTATCGATCCGAATGACCTGAGCCGCTGGATAGCCCAGCTGCTCAAAAAGGACTGGCGCAAGCAGCCTCTGGCCGCCTTTGCGACGGTGGTGATGGCGCGCGTCAGCGGTGATCGCAGCCTCGACCTAGAACCCGAACTGCGGCAACGCATCGTCACCGCGCTGGAGGCTATCAAGGCGCCGCCCCGCTGGATCGCGATGGTCACCGAGATCACCGAACTGGATGATTCCGATAGCCGCAAGATCTACGGCGAGAGCCTGCCACCCGGGTTGAGGTTGGTTTTGTAGGTTTTTTGTAGGTCGGACTTTAGTCCGACAAGGCTAGCAAGGAGTGGCGATCGTCGGACTACTTTCTACCCAAAAAACGCCGACCTACAGTCCGACCTACAGTCCGACCTACAGGTCAGCGCCACTGAGTTCCAGGTTCGCACGCTCCACCAGCTCGGCGGGGAGTTCCTTCTGCACGGCCACCCCCAGCTCCTTAAACTCCGAGGCCTGTTTGATCAGGTTGCCCTTGCCGCTGTACAGCTGACCGAAGGCCTTGTCGTAACTCTGCCGTGCCTTATCTAACTGGCTGCCGATACCCTGCATGCTGACTAGGAAGCCATTGAGTTTGCTGTAAAAGCGCTCCGCGCGGTTGGCGAGTTCTGCGGTGTGCTTGTTCTGATCTTCGAACCGCCACAGCTGGCGGACGATGTTCAGGCTGGTCAGCAGGGTGGTCGGGGTAGCGACTAGGACATTACGCTCGATGGCGCGCTGAAACAGGGTCTCGTCGTACTTAAGCGCCTCGACATAGGCGGACTCTATCGGGATAAACATGATCACCACCTCGGGTGAGTTTAGCCCCGGCAGCTTGAAATAATCCCGATCGGACAACTCATTAACGCGGTCACTCACTGCCCTGGCATGATCGGCCAGGGCCTGGTCGCGCACCAGATCATTGTCGGCGTTAACGTAACGGGTGTAGGCGGCCAGCGAGGTCTTGGCATCGATAATCAGGTGCTGTTTTTGCGGCAGGTAGACGATCGCATCGGGACGCTGGCGCCCCTCTTCGGTCGTGAAGCTGACCTCTCGTTTGTAGTCGGTCCCCAGACGCAGGCCGGAACTGTCCAGCACGTTCTCCAGCATCAGCTCACCCCAGTTACCCTGCACCTTCTTCTGGCCCTGCAGGGCGGTGGTCAGCTTGTCGGCCTGATCGGTGATCTCCCTGTTGAGGGTCTGCATATTTTTCAGTTCGGTCCTGAGCTCGACGCGCTGCTCGGCATCCTTGGCGTGGATATGTTCCACCTTCGCCTTAAAGCCCAGCATCTCGGTATGCAGGGGGGTCAGCAGGCTGCTGATGCTCTCCTGGTTCAGCTCTTTAAAGGCCTTACTTTTGCGCTCCAGCACCTCATTGGCGAGGCGTTCGAACTCTTTGCTCAGCCCCTCGCGGCTCTCTTGCAGCAGTTTGAGCTGGGCATCGAAGTGCTGCTGTTTGGCATCCAGGGAAGTCTTGAGCTGACCATGGGCGTTGTCCAGTGTCGCATAGCGGCCCTGGCTGCTCTTGAGTTCGGCCTTGGACTGCTCCCACCAGTCCCTGTAGTTGTCGAGCGCCTCCTGCTTCTCCTGCAACTGGGTCTGGACCTGTTTCAGGCTCTCTCGGCTTTCGGACAACAGCGTCGCGGTGTTGCCCTGCAAGCCCTCTGCGCCGAGCAGTTTGTGCTCCAACCCCGAGATACGCAGATCTTTCTCGTCGATGCGCTCCCTGAAGGTCTCGGTGTTAGTCGCCAGCTGCTCCCCCAACCTGGCCGCAGCTTCCTGGGCGGTGGAGCGCGCCTCTCTGGCCGCCTGTTCGGACGCCCGCAAGCCGGTTATCTCGGCATGGAGGTCCAGGCCGGCAGCCTCGAGCCGATCGATCTGGGTCCTGCCGCTGTCACGTTCTGTTTCCAACCGGCCCTGAGCGATATCCAGGCTCGCCTTCTCTCCTGACAGAGTGTCTACAGTGATCTGCAGCGCCGACGACTCGGCCTGAAGACGCATCAGCTCGGCTCGGGTCTGCTGCAGATCGGTCTGCTGCTGCTGGCTGTTACGCTGGGCACGCCAACTGGCGATCGCCCAGGCCGTCACAAAGCTCACCAGAGGCAATACAATCAGCATCAGTACAGTTTCCATCTCTTTTCCCGGGTCCGGATTGTCGTTAATAAGGGGGCATTCTAATGTCGGCCTCAAAGGCCTTTATCTCTTAGTCGCGCGATACCCAGGTATCGGAGCCAATACTCAGGTTTTTAAAGGTTCCCTCAGCGCCTCGTTGCTCGTTCACGCCAGCAGCTGAATCATAAACCTCACAGAAGAATCGATACGGCCCTCCACCCCAGGTATTTACCACGCCCTCATTGAGTATCAACACCACGGACCAGCGGTCGGTAGAATGGCGCACGATTTTAACATGCTGGTCTCTATATACCGTCAACGCCAGGGCATTCATCCCCTCACGAACCTGAAGCTGATGTATATGACTGCCCGGATCCTGTTGCAGATTTTTTACGCAGGACTTAAAGGCATTAATACGGTGTGCTTCTGCAAGGTGATTCCAATCGACCATGATAAACGTCCCTTTATAGGTTCCATACCGCGCATATCCCTGTGCGATTGCTGCTCAGAATACCAAAAAAACCGGTCCTCTGAACAGCAGCACGCGAGCCCTCTTGCTGGAAGACGTCGTCTACGGCCACTACAGCCAAAAGGCCTGGCTAGTCTCAACAGCGTATCTATTGTCCTGTTTTACCTCCCTCCATGAGCGCTTTCCGCTCACCTGTCTCCTGAACGTGAGCGATTTTCGCTCCTGCGGGGCTATCGGTTACCATGGAGACCGCTGGGGGTGCGTTCTGTCGCGGTGGCTCTATTTTTGCATTCTCTATTTTTACAACAGACGGCACTCTGCAGCAATACGGCAGCGATCCGGCAGCGATCCGTCAGCGATCCATCAATTACGCATCAGAAGTGTTTTATCAGAGGTTAGTCATTTTGACTATTGATCAGTCTTCGGTACGACGTCTCGGTCCACTGGAGACTGAAACTACGGCGAACGCGCTCCTGCCCCGCCAGGGTCGGGTCAGCAATCGCCTGGCGACTAAATACCTGTGGTTATCGCTGCTGGTGGCCCTGGTGCCTCTGGTGGGGTTTGCCAGCCTCTATGACGCCTATTTTTCGCAACTGGTTAGCCGCCTGACCGAAGAGCAACTAGCCACCCGAATGGCCGCGACCCAGAATGAGTTTCGAGTCTTTATTCGCGAACGTAAGTTTGAGCTCGAGGCACTCGCCGACCAGTTCGATAACGCCGACCTGTTCACCCCCGGCGGGCGTCAGTCGATCGCACCGGAACTGGAGAGTTTGCTACGCCTGCAGGTCGATGCGCAAAGCGTATATGGGGTGGTCTTCTATGATCACCAGGGACGCATCGCCTGGACCTTTCCCGAAACACAGCTGACCCGACCCTTCTCTGCCATCCGGAGTTACGACTTCGAAGGGGCTCAGCTGGTAGGCCCTTCCTCCTACTCTATCGAGCGCCCTGCCGGGGTTCTCCTTCGCCAGCGTTTGCGGCCCCCTCCCCTGGGTAGAGAGCTGAGGGAAGAGCCGGGGAAAGAACCTGGTAAAGAGCTGATTGAACAGCGCGGCAGTATCGGCCTCGTGCTGCGCTTTAACTCCTTGACCGAGATCTTCCGCGGGCTGGATCAGAGCAGCACCTTTCGAGTATTCCTGCAGGCAGGAGACGGCAATACCTATGACATTCTGGGGCAGCCGGTCACTATTACGGGGGCGCCAACGCAACAGGTAGCTCTGCTGCCGGGCTGGTCGCTGCATGTGATCCAGAACCCTAGCCTGGTGATGTCATCGGTCGAGAGGATGCGCTACTGGCTGATTCTGCTGATGGCGTGCACTGTCGCCGGATTATTATGGCTGCATATGAGCATCTCCCGCCGGTTAAACCGGCAGGTCGAATCCCTGATCCATAGCGTCGAAAAGGTCGCCCTTGGCGATCTGGACACCCCCGTCACCGATGTCCAGGGGGCGGAGATGCAACGCCTGACCCAGGCCATCGAACGGATGCGACAGCAACTCAAGACCTTTATCCGCGCGACCCTCAGGATCGAACGCCAGGCCACCCTGGGACAGCTGGCAGCGGGGTTGGCCCACGATATACGCAACCCGCTGACCACGATCCGAACGACCATCGTCGCCCTGTCCCGCCGCGAATCCGATCCTGAAAACCGGGAGATGATGGCGGTGATCGAGGAGGAGATCGACAGGGTCAATGAGGTCCTGGAGCAGCTGCTTAATTTTGCCCGGCCCAGAGAACCCCATGGCAAACGGGTCAGTGCGGAGCATTTACTGAGCAGCATCAGCACCCTGGTCGGGACCTCGGCACGCAATCAGGGCATCCAACTTTGCATCCAGTGTCCCGATCCCCTGCAGTTGTGGGTCGATGAAGGCCATCTGCGCCAGGTGATGATGAATCTGATTCTCAATGCATTGCAGGCGATGTCCGTCAAGGGGCAGACCATCAGTCTGCACGCCAGGCGTCATCAGGATGAGATAGCGCTGAGCGTCACCGACGATGGCCAGGGCATGTCGGCCGAGATCCAGACCCAGATTCTGGAGCCGTTCTTTACCACTAAGCTTGCTGGGACTGGATTGGGGTTGGCGACCTGCGCCGCCCTGGTGAAAAGCAATGCCGGGAGAATGCATATCGAGAGTACCGAAGGCAAGGGCACCGCGGTCACGCTGTTTCTGCCCCGTTGCTATGAAGCAGAAGCAGAAGCAGAAGCAGAAGCAGGCCCAGAACAACAGAACCAGGACCTCTAATCTAGGAGAGTAAAAATATGAATAAGGCGATATCGGTGTTGGTGATCGATGATGAGCGCAATCTGGTGCGCAGCATCAGTTTTTCGCTGCGCGATGAGGGCATGCAGGTCAACGGCGCCTACACCGGCAGTGACGGGCTAGAGCAGGCAAGGACCTCGATGCCGGATGTGGTGCTACTCGACCTGGGCTTACCCGATATGCCTGGGTTGGAGGTGCTGGTTAAGCTCAAAGCGCAGCAGCCTGATGTGCCGGTCATCATGATCTCGGCGCATGGCGATACCCGTTCGGCGGTCAAAGCCGTCAAGGTCGGTGCCATCGACTACATCACTAAACCCTTCGATCTGGATGAGCTGGTGTTGATTATTCGCCGCTGTACCGAGCATATGCGCACCCTGCGCGAAATAAAATTTCTGCGGGAGAAGAACAGCAGCACCGCACCCCTGGTCGGCAACAGCAGGGAGATGGGGGTGCTGCGCGATGCCTTGCAACGCGTGGGGAACAGTTCGGGCAAGACCGTGCTGGTCACGGGGCCTTCGGGGACGGGTAAGGCGCTCGTTGCCCGCGCCCTGCATGATATCCGTTTTACCGAGGCACCCTATATCGAGGTCAACTGCGCCACCCTGCCCGACCAGCTGATCGAGGCCGAGCTGTTTGGCGCCGAGCGCGGCGCCTATACCGGCGCAAACCAGCGCCGCTCCGGACTGATCGATCTTGCCGACGGCGGTACGCTGTTCCTAGATGAGATTGGCGAGGTGCCGATCAACCTCCAGGCCAAACTCCTCAGTTTTCTGGAAAACAGGAGCTACCGGCCGGTCGGTGCGGGTCGCGAGCGCCAGGCGAATGTGTTTGTGGTCGCGGCGACCAATCGCAACCTGAAGGAGGAGGTGGACGCGGGACGCTTCCGGGCCGATCTGTACTACCGTCTGAATGTCCTGCCGGTCGATATGCCGTCGCTGTCCAACCGCGATCAGGATGTGGCGCTGCTGGTCACCCACTTTAGCGAGAAATTTGCGCGCCAAGAGGGCTGTAAACCCCTTACCTTAAATGACGCCGTCCTGGCATTGCTGGCCGATTATGACTGGCCGGGCAATATCCGTGAACTCAAAAACCTGATCGAACGGTTAACGATCCTCCATCCCGGCAAGATCATTACCGAGGCCCTGCTGCCTGTGGAGTTCAAGGGTCAGGAGGCCCAGGATGTGCGTCCGGAAGCGGATTATCGTGGCGCGGTCGAAGACCGCGAGCGCCAGTTGATTATGGAAGCGCTCAAGGAGTCGGGGTGGCGTAAGGGGATCGCGGCTGACACGCTGGGCATGTCCAGGCATGCGCTCAAGCGAAGAATGCAACGCTTAGACCTGGAAACGGAGCGATGAGTCGCTGGTTATTCTGGGGGCTATTGGTCCTGTCACTCCCGGCCAACGCGGCCGGGTTGGCATTAGGCGCGTCCGAGGCGCAGGCGCAGGCCACTGTCGGCTGCCTGTTCCCGATGAGCGGACGCGGTGGTCTTTATGGCCAGGATAGTGTGATCGGTATTCAACTGGCGTTTGAACACTTGGGCCGCCAGGAGCCGCAGCAACCCGCGCTGCGCGTACTGGTCGCCGACAGCAGCTCCAAGGCATCCAAAGCCACTCGACAGGTCCGCGATTTTGTCCGTAATGACGGGGTGCGATTTATCTGCGGGGTGGTCAATTCTGCCATCGCGCTGCAGGTCGCGCAGGTAGCCACCGAGGAAAAAGTATTTTTTATAGGGACCGACCACGCCTCCTCCCGACTGACCGCACCGGGGCCGCATCCCTATTATTTTCGGGTCAACAATAACAGCAAGCAATCGATGAATGCGGCCGCACTCTATATCAATGAAACCTTTGGCCAACGCCCTCCGCAAAGACCGCTGCGCCTGGCCTATATAGGCCCGGATTACGACTACGGTTATCAGTCCTGGAAGGACCTGCGCCTGGGGCTGGACCGGCAGCAGATCAGCTATCAGGTTGAAACGGTGCTCTGGCCCAAACTCTACGAACCGGACTATTCACCCTTTCTAAGAGTCCTGCTGGATAACGAGGTAGACCTGGTCGTCAATGCGCTCTGGGGCGGCGACCTGGTGGCGTTTATACAGCAGGCCAACCGGACCCCGCTGTTCAAACACGCACGCTTTGCCAACTTCGATACCGGCGGTAACTATGAGGTGCTCGCGGCGCTGGGTGCAGCCATGCCCGAGGGGCTTATTCTCTCCTCTCGTCACCACAACAACTGGCCCGAAACCGAGTACAACCGCTGGTTTGTCGAGCGTTTTTTTGCCCTGAGCGGACGCTACCCCTCCTATGCGGCCGAAGGGGCTTACTCGGGCATTCTTGCCATCGCCGAAGCGCTGCGCATTGCCGGCCCCGATGCCGATGACGAACGTATGCGCCAGGCGCTGTCCGGACTCGAACTCAAGTTGCCCGAGGATCCGCAGGGCTTTTCCTCGTTTATGAATCCCGACAATCATCAGCTGCAACAGGTGATCGCCATCGGCGAAACCCTTCCCGATCTGCGTTACTCCCCGGCGCGGATGATGCTGGGGAATTGGCGGGTTTATCCGCCGGCCCCTCCCTTGTCGGAATGAATTCCGACCTACAGAGGTCGGTGCGAGTTGCTAGCATTGTCGGACTAAAGTCCGACCTACAGGGTGCTCTATGCTGCTGTTGTGGGTCGGACTTTAGTCCGACGATGGACACACCTTACTCGCCTTGTAGGTAGACTCCCATTATCGAACCCTCCCTGATGCGGTTCGTGCCTCCGCGCACGCTACAGATCGCCCACTGGAGCGGATAGCGCTCGGGGGCGCCGATCATCCCGGATCGGCATCCGCTCGGCGGCTTTTAAATCTCGAACAACATTGTATAAATATCAATACAAACAATCGTTTATATTATAAAACCCGATTGGCACAGCCGTTGCAATATCCTGCCTATGCTCTGCAATCGGGTCGTCGGCCGTCAACCCTGACTCGCGCCCCTCCCTGCAGCGCATATCGGGATACCCCGTTGATAACAAATAAAAACGATGAGGCGAAAAATGATGTTCAGAACCTTTGCTAAAAAATCGACCCTGGCTGGATTGCTGGTTATCTCTGCAGCGGCTCAGCCGGTGCTGGCTGCCGACGATTACAAGCTGGGCCTGGTGACCTTCCTGTCGGGTGGTGCGGCAGGTCCCTTCGGTGTTCCCGCTCAGAATGCCGCCCAGCTGGTGCTGGATACCCTTAATGCCGGAGAGTTCCAGGCACCCTACGCGACGAAGGGCATTAATGGCCGCACAATCACGCCCGTATTTTTGGATGAGGCGGGTGGTGCCACCAAGCAGGCCTCGGAGTACCGCAACCTGGTCGAGCGTCAGGGCGTAGAGGCCGTGGTCGGTTATATCTCATCCGGTGACTGCCTGGCGGTGCCTGGTGTTGCCGAGGAGATGAAGACCCTGACCGTGCTGTTTGATTGCGGTACCCCGCGGGTCTTCGAAGAGAATGACTTTAAATATGTATTCCGCACGGGTCCTACCGCCACCATGGATAACGTGGCGGCTGCGCGCTATATCAACGCCGAATTCGGCGATCTGGCGGAAGTCTCGGGGATCAACCAGAATTACTCGTTTGGACAGGAGTCCTGGGCCGATTTCAGTGATTCGCTGAGTCAGATCAATCCAGAGGTAGAGGTAGCTACTCGGCAATTTCCGAAGATCTATGCCGGTCAGTACGGTGCTGAGATCTCCTCGCTGATGGTCAACTCCGCTCAGATTATTCACTCTTCCTTCTGGGGCGGTGATATGGAAGCCTTTATCCTCCAGGCATCAGCACGCGGACTGTTCGAGGATCAGACCGCTGTACTGACCACCGGGGAGAGTGCCATGTATCGCCTGTCTGAACAGATCCCAGAGGGTACTATCATCGGTGCACGCGGACCCTTCGGCATCTATGCCCCGCAAAGCGACCTGAATACCTGGTTTCGTGCTGCCTATACCGAGCGCTTCGGCACGGCTCCGACCTACCCTGCCTATAAGATGGTTCAGGGCATTCTGGGGCTGAAGCTGGCCACCGAGAAGGCCGCAGCCAGCGCCGGGGGTCAACCGAGCACCGATGAGGTCGTGGCTGCGTTTGAGTTCCTCGAGTATGAAGGACCCGGCGGCAAGGTCGCTATGACCCTGGGCAACGGCCATCAGGCCACCATGGAGATGGTCTATGGCCGTTATACATTCAACGATGGCACGCCTGGGGTGACGAATGTACGCCGCTATGCCTCCGATTGTGTGACACCGCCTCAAGGGATCTCCTCGACCGACTGGATCGCTCAGGGAATGCCCGGCGCTCGTTGCGACTGATCGACGCCTCCTGAAACAGGCCGGCAGACAGATCGCGCTGCCGGCCTCCTGGTCTTTTCTTAGTAACCGAATAACTCTGGAGCGCTACCATGAAACTGGTAATTGCGATGCTTATGGACGGCGTTATTTACGCCTCCTGGCTGTTTATAATCGCAGCAGGCTTAACCCTGATCTATGGCGTGATGCGCATTCTTAATATGGCCCATGGCAGTTTTTATGCTATAGGCGCCTATGCAGGTGCCTCGCTGGTCGGCGTCTACCTGGCGGGTGGCTATCCTCCCTGGGGGGCCTATCTGGTGCTGCTGGGCGCGGCGATCTTTAGCGGTGCGCTGGTCGGTCTCCTGATAGAACGGGGCCTGCTGCGTTTTATGTATGGTCGCGACGAGGTGGTGATGATCCTGGTGACCTACGCCATCATGCTGATCCTCGAAGATGTGATCAAACTGATCTGGGGCGTGGATGCCTATTTCGCCTACCAGCCCTATACCCTATTGGGCCGTACCAAGCTGGGGGGCCTGGCCTTTGCCAACTACGATATCGCGCTGATATTTGTCTCGGCCAGCATCTGTTTCATACTCTGGTGGGGCCTCAATCGCACCCGTCAGGGCAAGCTATTACAGGCGGTAATTCATAGCCGCGATACCGCCGCCTTCTTAGGCATAAATGTCACCCGCATGTTTACGGCGACCTTCGTGATCGGTGCCGTGCTCGGCGCTTTCGCCGGCGCGCTGACCGCCCCCGGTATTTCGGTGATGCCCGGCATTGGCGTCGAGGTGATTATTCTCGCCTTCGCGGTCGTGGTGATCGGCGGTCTGGGCAGTATCGGCGGCGCGCTACTGGGCGCACTGATTGTCGGTCTCGCCCGATCCGCGGCGGTCCATCTGTATCCCGATGTCGAACTCTTTGTGATCTATGGCGTGATGGCCCTGGTGCTGGCGTTCCGTCCTCAGGGTCTGTTTGCCATCGCCTCTGCGAGGAAAATTTAACATGAGATATGCTACGACGCTTGTTGTGACCGGGGCTGTCGCGCTGCTGGCCGCCGGACTGGTGATGCCCGGATGGCTGACCTTTCTATTAACGCTAGCGCTGGCCAAAGGCCTGGTGGTGCTGGGACTGCTGCTGCTGATGCGGGCGGGTCTGGTCTCCTTCGGCCAGGGGCTTTACTACTGCTTGGGTGCCTACACCGTCGGGATCGCCGGCAGCTATTTTGACACCCAGAATGCGCTCTATCTGATGCTGCTGGCCGTGGTGGTCTGTGTGGCGCTGGCGGCCTTGATCGGGCTGCTGCTGTGCCGCTATCGCGATATATTCTTCGCGATGTTCTCGATGGCGTTTTCGATGATCCTCTACGGGATACTGGTCAAAAGCTCCTCGTTTGGTTCCTCCGATGGTTTCAATGTCGAGTCGCCGTTGCTGTTTGGCTGGACCCCGGGGGGTGAAGCCAGCCCCCTGCTGGCCTACGGTCTGGCGGTCGTCGCTGTGACAACGGTCAGCATCTTCGCCTGGCACTACCTACGCTCGCCCATGGGTTATGCCGGTGAAGCGATACGCGAGAATGAGATCCGGGTCGAATACCTCGGAGTTTCGGTACATGCACTTATCTATAAAAAATATCTGCTGGCGGCTGCCATGGCGGGGCTCGGCGGCGCGATCACCGCGCTCTCGGCAGGCCATATCGATCCGGATATGGCCTATTGGACCACGTCCGGCGAGTTTGTGTTTATCGCGCTGATGGGCGGCATAGGGCATGTGGCAGGTCCGGTACTAGGCTCGGTCACGTTTGAACTGATCCGCACCTACGCCTTCCAGATCTCCCCCTACACCTGGCATATGATCCTGGGCATGGCGTTACTCGCCATCATCCTCTATCTACCCAAGGGACTCTGGTCTCTTATCGATCGCTTTACCAAGAGGGTTCAGGCATGAGCGTATTACTGGAGACACGCGCCCTGGCGCGTCACTTCGGCGCGGTGACCGCCGCCGCCGATATCAATGTATCTATTAATGCCGGAGAGATTGTCGGCGTTATAGGCTCAAACGGTGCGGGCAAGACCACCTTTATCAATATGGTGACCGGTTATCTGCCGCCCAGCAGCGGCGAGATCCTGTTCAAGGGCAAGAGCTTGGTTGGCAAGGCGCCGCGTCAGGTGATGCGGGCGGGGATCTGCCGCTCGTTTCAGGTGGCGCAGCTGTTTCCCGATCTGAGCGTGCTGGATAATGTCCTGATCGCCTATGGCATGCAGCGGGGGGCACTCTCGGCGCTGCGCCCGTTGTCGAACCCCGCCAGCATTAAGCAAGCCACCGAATTGATGGTGGAGTACGACATCAGTGAATACCTGCCAGAGAAGGTGGTGACGCTGCCGCAGGGGGTTCGCAAATTGCTGGATATCGCCATGGCCATGATCGGCAAACCCGAGGTGCTGCTGCTGGATGAGCCGACCTCGGGGGTGGCCATCGAGGACAAGTTTGAGCTGATGGATACGGTGATGCGGGCGGTGCGCAGTTCTGGAGCTGCGGTGTTGTTTGTCGAACATGATATGGAGGTGATCGCACGCTACTCGACCCGACTGCTGGCCTTCTACGATGGCCGGGTGCTGGCAGATGGCCCAACGGCACTGGTGATGGCCGATCCTAAGGTCCAGGAGCTGGTTACCGGCTCTTCATTGGCGACGCTAAGCACACCGGAGGTGGCTCATGCTTAAACTCACGGCGATCAATGCCCGCATTGCGGGCACTCCCATCTTACGCGATGTCCATTTAGAGATTAAACCGGGCTCGGTGGTCGGCCTGATCGGCCGCAATGGTGCGGGAAAAACCACGCTGATGCGCACGGTGATGGGCCTGCTCACCCCCGACTCTGGCAGCATCCTGATCGAGGGCCGGGAGATGAGTGACCTGGAACCCCACGTCAGGGCTCTGTCGAAAGTGGGCTATATGCCTGAAGATCGGCAGTTAATACCGACCCTGACCGTCGAGGAAAATGTGTTGATCCCGGCCTGGGCCAATAAACTGCCCGAAGCCCAGGCGCGCCTGGCTTGGGTGTACGAGCTGATGCCCGAGGTAGAAGCCTTCGCGGATCGTAAGGCCCTGCAACTCTCTGGTGGGCAACAGAAACTCGTCGCCCTGGCCCGGGCGATGATGAGCGGCAGCCGTCTGCTGCTGCTCGATGAACCCTTCGAAGGCGTGGCTCCGGCCCTGTCTCAGCGTCTGGTCAGCGTCCTACATACGCTCAAAGATGAAGGGTTGTCGGTACTGCTGTCCGAATCCGACTATCGCCACTCTGCCGACCTGGTAACTCAGATCTACAGCATCGAACGCGGCGCCGTATCCGCGCCTCAACAGGTAAAAGGGAAGATTACATGAAGGATTTCATCTTTAACGCACCCAAACAATTAATCTGCAAACCCGGCGCCATCAAGGAGCTGGGAGAGATCTGCCAGCGTCTGATCGGCGGTCGGGTACTCATAGTCACCGACCCGGGGATCCTGGCTGCGGGTCTGCTGCAACCGGCACTGGACGCACTCAAGTCTGCGGGGGTCGAAACCCTGGTGTTCGATCGGGTCGAAGCCGATCCTGCCGCATCGATCGTGCTGGCCGCAACGGAACAGGCGATCAGCGGTCGCGTCGACGGCGTGATCGGCCTAGGGGGTGGATCCTCCATGGATGTGGCCAAACTGGTGGCGCTGCTGGCCAGAGGGGAGGAATCTCTGGAGGATATCTACGGCGTTAATCTGGTGAAGGGCCCGCGACTACCGTTGATACAGATTCCGACCACGGCCGGCACCGGCTCCGAGGTGACCTCGGTTGCCATCATTACGGTGGGCGAAGGCGAGAAGAAGGGAGTGGTCTCGGCAGAACTGCTGCCTGATCTGGCCCTGCTAGATGCCGAGCTGACTCTGGGGCTCCCGGCGATGGTCACGGCGACTACCGGCGTCGATGCCATGGTGCATGCGATCGAGGCCTATACTTCGCGCAATCCCAACCATAATCCGATATCAGATACCCTGGCCAAAGAGGCCCTGATATTACTGGGCGCCAATATAGAGCAGGCGGTCAGCGACGGCCGTAGTATCGATGTTCGCTCTAAGATGTTGCTCGGGTCCCTGCTGGCAGGCCAGGCATTTGCCAACTCACCGGTGGCTGGCGTCCACGCCCTGGCGTATCCGCTGGGTGGCATCTACCACCTGTCGCACGGCCTGACCAACGCCCTGGTGTTACCCCATGTGATGCGTTTTAACCAGGAGGTCTGTGCCGATCAATATGCCAGGCTGGCGCCGCTGGTGTTTCCTGCCCTGGCAGACATAGGCGACGACGCAGCGCGCAGCGACGCCTTTATCGATACCCTGGCGACCCTCAACAGCACCCTGGGTCTGCAGGTGCGCTTGCGGGACTACGATATTCCGGAATCTGCGCTGCCCCGCCTGGCAAGCGAAGCCATGAAACAAAGTCGCTTGCTGATCAATAATCCACGTGAGATCACCGAGGCGGATGCCCTGGCGATCTATCTGGCGGCTTGGTAGGCGCGTTAGCTATCTGGATGGCTGCTACCCAGGCCATGTAATCCCTATAGATAGAGAGGTACAGCCGGTGCCGTGCGATTTTATCCGCCACCGGCTGTGCCTGAGATAATCTCAGTTTAAGGAACATCAGATGCAATTAACCAATCCTGAGCTGCTGCAGCAGCACGCCTTTATCGACGGCTACTGGTGCGAGGGCAGCAGCGGTAAACGTTTTAACGTGACCAATCCGGCCAATGGAGAGTTCCTCACCGAGGTCGCGGATCTGGAGGCTGCCGATGTGACCCGGGCCATCGATGCGGCTGAGCGGTCGTGGGACAACTGGCGGGCACATACCGGCAAGGAGCGAGGCGCTATCTTACGGCGCTGGTTCGAGCTGATCATTGCTGCCAAAGAGGATCTGGCGATCCTGATGACCTTCGAACAGGGCAAGCCGCTTACCGAATCCCGAGGTGAGGTCCTGTACGGCGCCTCCTTCGTCGAATGGTTCGCCGAAGAAGCCAAGCGCGTCTACGGCGATATCATCCCCGGCCACGGACGCGATAAACGTCTGCTGGTGCTTAAACAGCCCATCGGTATCGCGGCGGCGATTACGCCCTGGAATTTTCCGATAGCGATGATTACCCGCAAGGTGGCACCCGCCTTGGCGGCAGGTTGCCCGGTGGTGATCAAGCCCTCGGAGCTGACGCCGTTGTCGGCGCTGGCACTGGCCAGACTGGCTCAGGAAGCGGGGTTTCCCGACGGCGTCTTTAATGTCGTAACCTCCACCAACGCCCCCGAAGTCGGTGAGATCTTTTGCGGGGATAGCCGGGTACGCAAACTCTCCTTCACCGGATCCACCCCGGTAGGTAAATTGCTGGCGCAACAGTGCGCCAGCAATGTTAAAAAAGTCTCCCTGGAACTTGGCGGCAATGCGCCCTTTATCGTCTTCGACGATGCCGATCTGGATGCGGCGGTGGTCGGGGCCATGGTGTCTAAGTTTCGAAACGCCGGTCAGACCTGCGTCTGCACCAATAGGATCTTTGTCCAGGCCGGGGTCTACGAACGCTTCGCCGAGAAGTTTGCCGCCGCGGTACGGGGACTCAAGCTGGGTAATGGCGCCGATACCGGGGTCGAAATAGGCCCGCTGATTAATGATCGCGCCCTATCCAAAGTCGAAACGCTAGTCACCGATGCCTGTGCCAACGGCGCTAAGGTGCTTACCGGTGGCGAACGTTTCAACGGCGTCTCTAACGGTTATCAACCCACGGTACTGACTCAGGTCACGAACAGCATGCGGATCGCCCGGGAAGAGATCTTTGGGCCGGTGGCGACCCTGATCCCCTTCAACTCAGAAAAAGAGGCCATCGACATGGCCAATGACACCCCCTTTGGACTGGCCGCTTATTTCTATGCCCGGGACATCGGTCGTGTCTGGCGAGTCGCCGAAGCCCTGGAATACGGCATGGTGGGTATCAACGAAGGCATTATCTCGACCGAGGTGGCACCTTTCGGCGGTATCAAGGAGTCGGGATTAGGCCGCGAGGGATCCAAATATGGGATCGATGACTATGTGGAGATCAAGTACCTCTGCATGAATGTGAGCTGATTCACAGGGTGCTGTGTTTCTTTTGTGGGTTAGGCTTTAGCCTGACGATGGCCACTCCTTGCTAGCCTTGTCGGACTAAAGTCCGACCTACATTAGTAGCTGCGCATCGGCAAGCCGATACTCCACCACGCTGTCCTGCTCCCAGGGAAAGGACAGAAAAAAGGACTGCAGCTGCAGATCGCAGCCATCCGTGACACCCGTGGCGTAGAAACGATCACCCAGCACCGGATGACCCAGACTCAGCAGATGTACGCGGATTTGGTGTTTACGTCCGGTCTCCAACCTGACCTCGATCAGGCTGCAGTCACGTGCGAGATCGACCGCCAGGGTGGTTATGCGACTGCGGGCCGCCTTGCCATCGACCGGCGTATCGATCAGCGCATCATCCAGCTGCAGAGCGCCTTTTACGATGGCGCGATAATATTTATCCACCTGTCGTGCTTCAAACAGCGCCGACAGACGCTGCGCGGTGCGCTTGTTGTGCGCGAGCAGCACCAAGCCGCGGGTAGCCCGGTCCAGACGATGGATGATAAAGGCGGGGCGCTCGGGTTCCAGCCGGGTTTCGGCCCAGCGATACAGGGTGGTCTGATCGCCATACTTAGAGCCCTGGCAGAGCATGCCGCAGGGTTTGTTCCAGACCGAATAATCGCCCATATCCGCGACCAGCTGCGGTTCCAGCAGCGGCTGATTCAGGACCTGGGGATCGTAATACAGATGCAGCTCATCACCGCTGTTGAGCAACCGGGAGGCGCGTCTGAGCCGCTGGGTCGCGCCCTGCCGGCTGAGCCAGACCGCACCCTTCTGCATCACCGCCTTGAGTTCGGCGCGCGACAGCTCGGGCGCCTTTGTGGCACAGCATTGTGCCAGCCAGTCGATCGCCTTGCGACCGGGTGCGTCGATGGGGATATGTTGTTCAAATTTTGGGGTCATAAGAGTTCATCGCTGTTGGCATAAATACGACCCACAGGGATGTGGGAAGTGCAGCTGTTGCAGAAGCTTTCAACTGCCGATCCACAGGGTGCTGTGTTTCTTTTATGGGTCGGCGCTCCTGCGCACATAAAAAAACGGGCCGAAGCCCGTTTTTAGTTTACGCTACAAAGCCGTGATTACTCATCAACGCCTTCGTCGGCACGCAGGTCTTTCATGCTGAGCTTGATGCGACCGCGGGGATCGACTTCCAGGACCTTAACCTTAACCATCTGTCCTTCTTTTAAGAAGTCAGTCACCTTCTCGACGCGCTCTGCAGCGATCTGAGAGATGTGTACCAGGCCATCTTTGCCCGGCAAGATATTGATAAAGGCACCAAAGTCGACGATGCGCTCGACCTTACCTTCGTAGATACGACCCACTTCCGCTTCGGCGGTGATCGCCAGTACGGTATCGATCGCAGCCTGGGCTGCGGCCTTGTCGGCGGCGAAGATCTTGATAGTGCCGTCATCTTCGATATCGATAGAGGCGCCAGTCGCTTCGGTGATGCCACGGATGGTCGCGCCACCCTTGCCGATCACGTCACGGATCTTGTCGGGGTTGATCTTCAACTGGGTCATGGCCGGGGCGTTGTCGTTCAGCTCCGGACGTGCATAGCCGATCACCTTAGCCATCTCGCGCAGGATATGCTGACGTGCCTGCAGCGCCTGCTCCAGTGCCTTATCCATGATCTCTTCGGTGATGCCCTGAATCTTGATATCCATCTGCAGTGCAGTGATACCGTTCTCGGAGCCTGCGACCTTAAAGTCCATGTCGCCCAGATGATCTTCATCACCGAGGATGTCGGTCAGGATAGCGAACTTGTCGCCTTCCTTAACTAGACCCATGGCGATACCGGCCACCGGACGCTTAACCGGAACACCGGCATCCATCAGTGCCAAGGAAGCACCACAGACCGATGCCATAGAGCTGGAACCGTTGGATTCGGTGATCTCGGAAACGACACGGATGGTATAGGGGAACTCTTCCTGTGAGGGCATCATCGCCTGGATACCACGACGCGCCAGGCGTCCGTGTCCGATCTCACGACGACCCGTACCCATCATGCGGGTACATTCACCCACCGAGTAGCCGGGGAAGTTGTAGTGAAACAGGAAGGGGTCTTTACGCTCGCCTTCCAGGGCATCGATGATCTGCTGATCACGGCTGGTACCCAGAGTCGCAACAACCAACGCCTGAGTCTCACCACGGGTGAAGAGTGCAGAACCGTGGGACTTGCCCAGCACGCCGACTTCGACTTCGATCGGACGCACGGTCTTGGTATCACGGCCATCGATACGCGGCTCGCCATTAACAACACGGCTACGAACGATATGTTTCTCGACGGCGGCAAACAGTTGGCCAACGTCGCCGGCATCAACGCCTGAGGCGTCAGTCGCCAGAGTTGCGATCGCGTTGGCTTTGATCTCACCCAGACGGCCATAACGGGCCATCTTGTCGCTGATCTGGTAAGCGTCGGTGATGGCTCCACCAAACTCGGTGCTGATCTGCTCTTTAAGCGCGGTATTAACGGCTTCAGGCTTCCAGTCCCACGAAGGCTTGGCGTTTTCAGCCGCGAATTCTGCGATCGAAGAGACGACAACCTGCATCTCGTCATGGGCATAGAGTACTGCACCCAGCATCTCGTCTTCGGAGAGTTCTTGTGCTTCGGATTCAACCATCAGCACGGCGTCTTTAGTACCGGCAACGACCATGTCCAGCAGTGAGCTGCTCATAGCTTCGAAGGAGGGGTTAAGGATATAACCGTTCTCAGCGTCGAAACCGACGCGCGCACAACCGATAGGACCGCTGAACGGCAGGCCGGAGATCGCCAGTGCCGCAGAGGTACCGATCATGGCGGCAACATCAGGACAGTTTTTCTTGTCTGCAGAGACGACGGTACAGACAACCTGTACTTCGTTCATAAATCCCTTAGGGAACAGCGGACGGATAGGACGGTCGATCAGGCGCGAGGTCAGAGTCTCAAACTCGCTGGGGCGTGCTTCACGCTTGAAGAAGCCACCGGGTATCTTACCGACCGAGTAGGTCTTCTGCTGGTAATGAACCGACAGGGGAAAGAAAGCCTGATCGGCACGGGCTTTCTTGTTGCCCACGACAGTACAGAGGACCTGATTCTCGCCCATGGTAATTAATACGGCGCCTGATGCCTGACGAGCAACGCGGCCGGTTTCCAGGGTGACCTGCTGGTCGCCATACTGGAAAGTCTTAGTCTTCGGATTCAACACGATGAATTCCTCATTTAATTAACATGCTTACAGTACTCACGACCCCATGGCCGACACTCTGTCCCGGGCTTTCGCCCCGCCTGCAAACCGTACTCGAATAACAGCTGTCAGCCTCAGCGTTGAGGCGGCAAGATCGACAGTAATTATGAGAGTACGGGCTGATAAACAGACTGCTGAGTACATCTACGACTGCTTCTATTGGCAGTATTCCAACACAACAACGACTTAGCAGCCTGTCGGACTTAACACTGATCTACTGCGGAAAAGCCGACTTTGGTTATTTTTCGAACTCTTTATCGTTGAATAGAACCACTATTCGCCTCAAAAGAGTTCAAAAACTACCTCAAATCGGTCTTTCCCTCGCTACGACCGGTCAAGCCCGACAGGCTGCGAGATCGAGTCTCTTAAACCAATAAAGGCCCTGACCAGGGGTCAGGGCCTTGGAGGCATTGTCTATCTCTTAAAATAAAGAGTGAGTCAGCCCCCTATGCGGAACTGTGCTTAGCGGCGCAGACCCAGACGACCGATCAGAGTCGTGTAACGATCAACGCTCTTACCTTTGAGGTAGTCCAGCAACTTACGACGCTGGTTTACCATGCGGATCAGACCACGACGTGAATGGTGATCCTTCTTGTTGGCCTTGAAGTGAGACTGCAGACCCAGGATGTTTGCGGTCAGCAGGGCAACCTGAACTTCAGGAGAACCGGTATCGCCTTCTTTGATCTGGTAATCAGCAAGGATGGCGGCTTTTTCTTCAGTTAACAGCATGATATAGCTCCATTTCTACTTTGCACACGCGCTGCTTGAGCGACGCGCGGTATTCAACAAACGTACGTACCGTGCAGAGTTACAGTACGACGCGACTTAGACGACCCAGGCTAATCCTGAGCCGTCTGTATCAGACGCAGGGGCTTTAAGACCCCCAGTTCTGAAATCTGTCCCAGACCGAGAAACCGTTGCGGGTCTCCGTCCTGGGTAAAAATAAGGACCTGCTCCAGCGCTGGCTGATCACAGCTGATCTGCTGGCCATGGCCAATTTTTCGCTGCTGTTCGGCATCGATCTCTATGCGCGGCAGATGCTCGACCGCGGTCCAGGTCGGCAATAATAACGCATCGAGTGCCTTCAGGTCGCACTGTTTTGCGGCTTCGGTGACCTTTTCATCGGCAGCCACTCCGGCAACCGCCTCGATCTGCGCAAGGGTCTGCATCATCGGGGCTTTATAGGGACCGGCATCTAGCCGCCGCAGCACCTTTACATGGGCGCCACAGCCAAGCATCAATCCGAGATCTTCGACGATTGAGCGGATATAGGTGCCTTTGGAGCAGTGCACCTCGAGATCGATCTCATCACCCCGAAACGCCAGTAAACTGATGGCGTAGATGGTAACTCGGCGGCTTTTGACCTCGACCTTGATACCCTGACGCGCCAACTTATACAGCGGCTGGCCATTGTGCTTGAGCGCCGAGAACATCGACGGCACCTGCTCGATCTCGCCACTGAAATGCGCGACCAGCAGCGCCTCGATCTGGGCGCTGCTGTACTCACCGACTGGCAACGTCTCGATCACCTGACCGTCGGCATCACTGGAATCGGTACGGACTCCGAGTTTGGCCGTGGTCAGATAGCGCTTATCCGCCTCAAGCAGAAATTGAGAAAATTTGGTGGCCTCACCCAGGCAGATCGGCAGCATACCGGTTGCTAAAGGGTCCAGCGATCCGGTATGGCCGGCCTTGGCGGCACCATAGATAAACTTGAGCCGCTGCAGCACGTAATTGGAGGTGACGCCTGCTGGTTTATCCAGCAGCACCAACCCATCAACGGCGCGCCCTTTACGCTGTCGAGCCAAGCCTGTCAGACCTCGCCATCGCGAGGCTTGGCAGCATCAGCATCAGCATCAGCATCAGTGCTATCAACAGCCGCATCGGTAGCAGCGTCATCGACAGCAGAGTCATCGACAGCAGAGTCATCGACAGCCGCATCATCGTCACCGCGCTCACTCTGACGCACAGTATCCTGAGACACCGCCTGTTCGATTAACGAGGCCATATAGTTGCCGCGCACCACCGAACTGTCGTAATGAAAGCGCAGTTGCGGTACCGCACGAAACTTGATCAGCTGCGCAATGCGTCCACGTAAAAAGCCTGCGGCGCGGTTAAGAATCTTAACCGACATCTCGGCCTGCGCCTGAACCTCTTCGTAACTCCCCATCACCGTGATATAGACATCGGCATAAGAGAGGTCCTTGGAGACCTTGGCATCATTCACGGTCACTAGCCCTACACGCGGGTCTTTGACCTCTTTCTGGATCAGCTGCGCCAGCTCTCGCTGGAGCTGCTCGGCGATCCGCTGGGCTCGACTAAATTCTCTGGGCATCTAGGTCTCCGCTATCGCGTTAAGGAAAAACGAGCGCGCATCTTAAAGATGACGCGCTATTTCGGTAACTTCGAAGACTTCGATCTGATCACCGACCTTAACGTCGTAGTTCTTCACCCCGATACCGCATTCGACGCCGTTACGTACCTCAGGAACGTTATCCTTGAAGCGACGCAGCGAATCCAAATCACCTTCGTGAACGACCACGTTGTTACGCAGTACCCGAATCTTCTTGCTACGGTAAACCGTGCCCTCAACCACCATACAACCGGCGACCTGGCCGAACTTGGGTGAACGGAACACTTCACGCACGTTGGCGATACCGAGAATCTCTTCCCGAAGTTCCGGTGCTAGCATGCCCGACAGCGCCTGCTTAACATCATCGACAATATCGTAAATGATGCTGTAGTAGCGCAGATCGACGCCTTCCTTCTCAACCAATGCCCTGGCGGCAACATCCGCACGCACATTAAAGCCGAAGATCACGGCGCTGGATGCGATGGCCAGGTTGACATCGCTCTCGGCAACACCACCTACACCACTGGAGACCACATGAACCTTAACTTCATCGGTACCCAGGTCCATCAACGAACTGGTCAGGGCTTCCAGAGAACCCCTGACATCGGTCTTAAGCACGATATTAAGGGTAGCGACCTTATTAGCGCCCATGTTCTCGAACAGGTTTTCCAGCTTGGCAGCCTGCTGTCGAGCCAACTTAATCTCTTTGAACTTACCCTGACGGAAATTAGCGACTTCACGCGCTTTTTTCTCGTCCGCGACGACGGCGAACTCGTCACCCGCATCGGGGGTACCATCGAGACCGAGGATCTCAACAGGGATAGAAGGACCTGCAAACTTGATCGGCTTGCCTGCCTCGTTAAGCATAGCCCTGACCCGACCGTAGGTCTGGCCAGCCAGCACGATATCACCCGGACGCAGGGTGCCGTTCTGAACCAGCAGCGTGGAGACTGCTCCACGGCCCTTATCCAGACGGGATTCGACCACTACACCTCTGGCAGGCGCATCCGGTACGGACTTAAGTTCCAGCATCTCTGACTGCAGCAGTACCGCATCTAGGAGGGCATCAATGCCCTCACCCGACTTGGCAGAGACAGGGACGAAAGGAACATCACCGCCCCACTCTTCAGGAATAACGTCCTTGGCGGCCAACTCGTTCTTGACCCGATCCAGATCTATACCTTCTTTATCGACCTTGTTGATGGCCACGACGATAGGCACACCCGCAGCACGTGCGTGCTGGATGGCTTCGATCGTCTGCGGCATCACGCCGTCATCGCCGGCGACAACCAGGATGACGATATCGGTCGCCTGGGCACCACGGGCACGCATCGCGGTAAACGCGGCGTGACCGGGAGTATCCAGGAAACTGATCATGCCATGACCGGTTTCAACGTGGTAAGCACCTATATGCTGGGTGATACCGCCGGATTCGCCCGCGGTTACCCGGGTCTTACGGATGTGATCCAGCAATGAGGTCTTACCGTGGTCAACATGACCCATGACGGTGACGACGGGTGCACGAGGCTCTTCGGCACCTTCATAATCGATATCTTCGAGAATCCGGTCTTCGATGCTGGACTCGTCGGCGACATGGCCCTTATGGCCCATCTCTTCGACAATCAGCAGCGCAGTATCCTGATCCAGGATCTGATTAATCGTTGCCGGCGCACCCATCTTGAACATCACTTTGATGATGCCGGCGGCCTTGATCGACATCAGTCTGGCAAGATCTGCCACGCTGATCGCCTCAGGTACCGGCACATCACGGACTACCGCTGCGGTCGGCCTTTCAAAGCTCTGCTGCAACTGCGAGGGTGCTTTCAATTTCTGGCGCTTAGGCGCCTTCAGGCGACCCTCTTTATAGGTAGGATCGAAGCCCTGGCCCCGCTTAACACCGGTACCACGACGTGCAGGCCGGGCGTTATCGGGTGCATCTTTACGCTTAGGTGCATCCTTCTTCGCCGCAGGTGCCTCTTTCTTGGTCGGCAGGGACTTGGCCTTGGCCTTGCTGTCCTGCTCGGAGTTTAACTGAGCTTCTTTAGCGGCCTGAGCGATCTTGTCCTCGGCCTGCTTCTTATCCGCTTCAGCCTGCAACCGAGTCGTTTCGGCGGCCTGCTTTGCTGCTGCCACTTCCGCTTCAGCGCGCTGACGTGCATCCTCTTCCGCCTTAGTCGCAGCATCTTCTTCCTGCTGCTCATCCGGGGTCAGGTCTTCACGCTTAACATAGGTACGCTTCTTGCGGACCTCGACGTTGACGGTTTTTCTGCCACCCACTTTTAGGGTGCTGTTGGTTTTACGGCTCAGGGTAATACGACGCGGTTGAGCGTCATCCTTTTCGTCGCCGTGGCTTCGCTTGAGATGCCCAAGCAGGGCCTGCTTCTCGTCTTCGGTGACAGCGTCACCTTCGGCGCTATGCCCTAAACCTGCAGCTTTCATTTGCTGTAACAGACGTTCAACGGGAACGTCCACCACGTCGGCAAGCTGTTTTACGTTCAGTTCTGCCATTGATTTGGTGCTCCGGTTGAATCGTTACTCTTGAGTTTCAGCAAACCAGGGGGCGCGCGCAGTCATAATCAACTCGCCGGCCTTTGCCTCAACCATACCTTCAATATCGATCAGATCATCGATCGACTGCTCTGCCAGATCTTCCATGGTGATAATGCCTTTACTGGCAAGAACAAACGCCAGGTGACGGTCCATTCCTTCCATGGTAAGCAGGTCTTCGGCAGGCTCTGCTTCTTCAAGCTTTTCTTCTGATGCGATTGCGATATTCAGCAAGGCATCCTTAGCCCGGGTGCGAAGCTCGTTAACGATCTCCTCATCCAGACCCTCAATCTCAAGCATCTCCTCCAGCGGGACATAGGCCACCTCTTCAAGCGAGGCGAAACCTTCCTGTACCAGCATCTGCGCGAACTCTTCGTCGATATCCAGGTGTTCGGAGAAGATCTCGGTGATACCACTGGACTCCTCCTCCTGCTTGGCGACCGCTTGCTCTGCAGACATGACATTCAGCGTCCAACCGGTCAACAGACTGGCCAGACGTACGTTTTGACCACCACGACCGATCGCCATGGCAAGGTTTTCCTGAGCAACGGCAACGTCCATCGAATGGGCATCTTCGTCGACCACGATCGAGGCCACTTCGGCCGGCGCCATCGCATTAATAACCAACTGCGCGGGATTATCATCCCAGAGGATAATGTCGACGCGCTCACCATCGAGCTCGCCAGACACAGCCTGAACCCTGGAACCACGCATGCCCACACAGGCACCGATCGGATCGATGCGACCGTCGTTGGTCTTGACCGCAATCTTGGCGCGCGATCCAGGATCACGCGCACTGCCGCGAATCTCGATAACCTGTTCGGAAACCTCGGGCACTTCGATCTTAAACAGTTCGATCAGCATCTCAGGGCAGGTCCGACTCAGGAACAGCTGCGGTCCGCGGGCTTCACTGCGCACATCCTGAAGGATGGCGCGCATCCGGTCACCCATGCGGAAGGTCTCACGACCGATCAACTGATCACGGTTCAACAACGCCTCGGCGTTGTTACCCAGATCAACGATCACGCTGTCGCGAGTCACCTTCTTAACCGTGCCGCTCACCAGCTCTCCGACACGCTTGAGGTATTCGTCAACAATCTTCGCACGCTCAGCTTCACGAACTTTCTGGACGATAACCTGCTTGGCGGTCTGAGCTGCGATCCGTCCGAAGACGATGGATTCGACCTGCTCCTCATGGACATCTCCGGCGACTAAGGCAGGATCCTTCTCATGGGCTTCTTCAAGCGTCAACTCAGTACCCAGCAGAGCCATATGATCATCAGCAACGACCTGCCAGGTACGGAACGTCTCGTAACCACCCGTAGTCCGATCAATAACGACCCGAATATCTGCATCTTCGTCGTAGCGTTTTTTGGTTGCGGTTGCCAGCGCTAACTCTATCGCTTCGAAAATGACGCCTTTAGGCACATCTTTTTCGTTGGATACCGCTTCAACAACCAGAAGAATCTCTTTATTCATTCCACCGCCTCACTTAACGCCGGTTATTTAAAACCGGGGAACAACATTTGCTTTATCAATAGAATCGATGGGCAGTAAATACTCATGCTTATCGACTTCTATGACCACATCTTCCTCCTCAACGCCTTTTAATAAGCCGTTGAATCTGCGACGCCCCTCAAAGGGGGTTCGCAGACGAACCTGAACCTGGTAGCCCACATACTGCTGATAGTGCGCCAACGTAAACAACGGCCGGTCCATTCCTGGAGAGGACACTTCGAGGGTGTATTCTCCTGTAATGGGCTCTTCAACATCAAACACGCTACCGAGCTGATGACTCACAGCCGCACAGTCATCGACCGATATACCGGCTTCAGCATCGATAAAAATCCGCAGACTGGTATGCCGTCCCTGAGACGCATATTCAACACCCCAGAGCTGGTAACCCAACCCTGCGACTACCGGCGCAATAAGCGCATCCAACCGTTCACTTTTGGTCGCCACACAAAACCTCTATTTCAGAAACAAAAAATGGGTCAAAGACCCATTCTACTCACCCAATCCAACCTAATTTCAAGCTAAACGAGCGCATTTATCACTATAAAACGTAGAATTAAAGATCGCACTTAACAAAAAGCCCCTAAAAAGGGGCTCTTCGCTTTAAATTCTGCCTCTTAAATCTAAGAATCGACTCACTAATCTAAGCATCGACTCTCTAATTAAGCGACAGATTATAAAACTAGCAACCGGCTTATACAAGCTTGGTTGCAGCATCTTGCTGGTCTAAATATGGTACCGAGAGCGGGACTTGAACCCGCACGACCCTAAAGTCACTACCCCCTCAAGATAGCGTGTCTACCAATTCCACCACCTCGGCATTATTGCTACTTTCAATCAGCCTTAGGCACCTCGGTGCTAGGCTGAACGATCTCTTCAAAATCAGGCGTTTGTTGCCCTGACTCTTCACTAACCATCGGCGTTGGAATGCCCTGGTCAGAAAATGATTCTGCTTTCTGCTTGGCAAACACTGCCAAGGTAAAGCTGGTTACAAAGATTCCCAGGGCAATAACGCCGGTTGCCCGACTCAAAAAACTACCACTACCCTGGCTTCCAAACATGGTCTGAGACGCGCCGCTACCAAAAGCCGCACCCGCTTCAGCACCCTTACCCTGCTGTAACAACACCAACGCTACCAGCGCGACGGCCAGTACAACATGAGCAATAAGAATCAACGTTTCCATCTATAACTGCCTGATTTTGTCGCTTAGCACTTGGCTGCACGGCAAATTGCTACAAATTCATCGACCTTCAATGAGGCCCCTCCTACCAAAGCGCCATCGATATCAGTCATCGAAAACAGCGATTCGGCATTTGCCGCATTTACGCTGCCGCCATAAATAATCGGCAACCGCTCTGCGACCTGCTTACTCTTTTGCGCAACCCGATCACGGATGGCGCGATGTATCTCTTGCGCTTGCTCCGGCGTTGCAGTCTTGCCAGACCCTATCGCCCAGACCGGCTCATAAGCCACTACCGCACCCTCAAGCCAATCGACGCCTAAGGTTTCCAGCACCGCATCAAGCTGTGAGAAAATCACTTCCTGAGCCCTGGCATCTTCGCGCTGCGCCAAGGTCTCGCCAACACAAAGAATGGGTGTCAAACCGGCGGCCTTAACCGCTTTGTACTTTGCTGAGATCTGTACATCTTTCTCAGCAAACAACGCGCGTCGTTCAGAGTGCCCCAGAATAACATAGCGACACTCGAACTCTTTAAGCATAGCTACCGAAGTCTCTCCGGTATACGGACCCGAATCATACTCACTTGCGGTCTGCGCGCCTAGAGAAATCGATGAATCCACGATCAAACTTGCAACCCGGTCTAAAAAAACTACTGCAGGACAGACCGCAACATTGACTGTTGAAACTTCTGCCAGCCCGGCTTTTAAACCTGCCATCAATTCAGAAATGGTCTCAAACGAGCCATTCATTTTCCAGTTACCGACAACTAACGGCTGACGCATTTTCTAACCCCGTGTTGAGCGGGTGGCAATACTAAACAAGATGCTAATAACTTACAAGCATGCCACCCCAGAATTCAGGCACTCAGGCCTAAACATTCAAAATCATATCCATACATCGGTAAATCAAGCGTCCCGGCCTGGATTTATTATCCACTTATTACCCAAGAACCTAAGAACCTAAGAACCCAGGCGACATCGGCGTATGAAACGCAAGATGCCAAGAGATTACTCGTTTAGCGCCTTCTCCACATCCGCAGCCAGGCGCTGCGCCAGCTGCTGTACCTGGTCGATATTGCCACCCTCGACCATCACCCGCACGACCGGCTCCGTCCCGGAAGGCCGAAGCAGGACCCGCCCCCGGCCTTCGAGCTCCGCCTCGACCTGCCCTACTGCCTCCTGCACTCGAGGCAGCTGGGTTGGATCGCCTGGCTTGTGTAGCCTGACGTTAATCATATGCTGCGGCAGCTTCTCCATCTGAGACCTGAGTTCTGCCAGGGTCTTGCCGCTCTGCACGATCGCCTGCAACACCTGCAGTGCGGCAACGATACCATCGCCGGTCGAGGTCAGGCTACGGCAGATAATATGCCCGGAAGACTCCCCACCGAGGTTCCAGCCATGACTCACCAGCTTTTCCATCACATAGCGATCGCCAACCTGGGCGCGAACGAACGGGATGGCGTGTTTCTTAAGCGCCAGCTCCATACCGAAGTTGCTCATCAGGGTGCCGACCAGCCCACCGTCGAACTGCCCCTCGGCCTTTAACGCCAGGGCGATAATCAGTAACAGCTCATCGCCATCCACCAGCTCTCCACGATGATCCACCATAATGAGCCGATCGCCGTCACCATCGAGTGCCAGCCCCAGATCTGCCTCCTCCGCCAACACGCTTTTTTGCAGCATCTCAGGCGATGTCGAACCGCAGTCTCTGTTTATATTGACGCCATCGGGCGAGGTCGCCAGCTCTATGACCTGCGCTCCCAGCTCTCTAAGCACCTGAGGTGCTATATGATAGGTCGCCCCATTGGCACAGTCGACCACCATCTTAATTCCCTTAAGACTCAATCCGCGTGGCACAGTGCCCTTGCAGAATTCTATATAGCGTCCGGCCGCATCCGGAACTCGCTGGGCCTTGCCGAGCGAGGCCGAGGGGGCGGTGGTCATCTCCAGCGCCATCTGCGCCTCGATTGCACGCTCGACCTCGTCGGCCAGCTTGGTACCCTCGGCGGAAAAAAACTTAATCCCGTTATCCTCATAGCCGTTATGCGAGGCGCTGATCACGATCCCCGCATCGGCCCTAAAGGTCCGGGTCAGGTAGGCGATCGCTGGTGTCGGCATGGGCCCCAGCAGCAGCGAGTCGACGCCTGCCGCTGCAAGACCCGCTTCCAGTGCCGACTCGAACATATAACCGGAAATACGGGTGTCTTTACCAATCAGAATTTTGCTCCGACCCTGACGAGCGAAAACCTTGCCCGCGGCCCAGCCCAGTTTTAATACGAAATCCGGCGTAATGGGATACTGCCCGACCTTGCCACGAATACCATCGGTACCGAAATATTTTCTAGTCATGCGCATCTCCACATCAGCACTGGCTATCCAGCACCGCCTGATAAACTTTCACCACATCCTGGGTCGCTGCTACATCATGCACCCGCAGGATCCAGGTTCCCTGTGTTAACGCCAGCACGGCCGCCGCCAAACTACCATAAAGCCTTTCATCTACAGCCCTGCCTACTACCGATCCGATCATCGACTTGCGGGAGATACCCACCAGCAGAGGGGCCTGCAGCTGCATTAACTGCTGTAGTTGCTTGAGCAGCGATAGGTTATGCGCCAATGTTTTGCCAAAGCCAAACCCCGGATCGAGCAACAGCCGCTCAGCGCCTATACCCGCCTGCGCGCAGAGCAACATCCGCTGCCTGAGGAACCTCAGCACTTCGGCAACCACATCCTCGTAGTCGGGTGCCTGCTGCATCCCCTCCGGCTGCCCCTGCATGTGCATCAAACAGACCGGCAGGGTGGTCGCCGCCGCTGCCGCCAGTGCACCCTCCCTGCCCAGTGCCCGCACATCGTTAATCAGCCCACAACCTGCCTGCGCCGCAGCCGTTATCACCGCCGGTGTGCTGGTGTCCACTGAAACCACCACATCCAGCTCGCGCACCAGCGCCTCTATCGTCGGCATGACGCGATCCAGCTCCTGCTGCTCACTCACCGGTGCCGCACCTGGGCGGGTCGACTCGCCCCCGACATCCAGCAGGGTTGCGCCGGCCTCAACCATGGCGCCGGCCCTGATCAGCAGCGCCGACAGATCCAACCGCTCACCCGAATAGAGCTGGCCGCCATCGGAAAATGAATCCGGAGTGACATTAAGAATCCCCATCACCTGAGGATGGTCCAGCGACAGGCTGCGCGTGCCAAAATGAAATAAGCGATCCGTCATACAGGGCATTTTAACCAGTGCGTTTATAGTAGCGCTAAAAAAGCCGGCAACAAGCCGGCTTTTTTAACAGTTGCTGCTGTTAATCAGAGCGCAGGCTTGTCTGATGCATCAAGATCAGAGCCGGCATCACCCTCAGCGGACGAATCCTGTTTTTTATCTTCAACAACGGGCTCCGCACTCTTGGTACCCGTCACTGAACCACTGTCTTCGTCCCAACCCTCAGGCGGGCTGACCGACTTACGCGCCATCAACTCATCGATCTGATCGCTATCGAGCGTCTCATATTTCATCAGCGCCAGGGTCATCGACTCGAGAATATCCCGGTTATCTTCGAGCATCTTCTGCGCCCGCGCATAACAATTATCGATAACGGTACGCACTTCTTCGTCGATCAGCTTCGCCGTTTCGCCCGAAAAGCCTTTGGCTGCCTGACCCTGCATCCGTCCAAACGGATCACCGTCTTCATCGTCATACAGCAGAGGACCCAGCTTTTCGGACAGACCCCATTTGGTCGCCATGCTCCGCGCCAACTGAGTCGCACGCTGAATATCGTTTGATGCGCCTGTGGTAACCCCATCAACGCCCAGGGTTAGCTGCTCAGCGATGCGACCGCCGTAGAGGCTGCAGATCTGACTCAAAATGGCCCGTTTGGAAAGGCTATAACGGTCCTCTTCAGGCAGAAACATGGTCACACCCAGCGCACGCCCACGGGGGATAATAGACACTTTATAAACCGGATCATGATCGGGCACTAGGCGGCCGATAATGACATGGCCTGACTCGTGATACGCGGTATTAAGACGCTCGGCATCAGACATCACCATCGAGCGCCGCTCGGCGCCCATCAGTACTTTATCCTTGGCCTTTTCAAACTGTTCCATGCAGACCGTACGCAGGTTACAGCGCGCCGCAAACAGCGCCGCCTCATTGACCAGGTTAGCCAGATCGGCACCCGAGAAACCAGGCGTCCCGCGAGCAATCAGATCAGGCCTGACATCATCGCCCATAGGCACTTTACGCATGTGCACTTTCAAAATCTGTTCGCGGCCGCGAATGTCGGGTAAACCAACGACGACCTGACGATCGAAACGACCCGGACGCAGCAACGCCTTGTCGAGCACATCGGCACGGTTTGTGGCGGCGATAACGATCACCCCCTCCGTGCCTTCGAAACCATCCATCTCCACCAGCAACTGGTTAAGCGTCTGTTCGCGCTCGTCATTACCGCCGCCCATACCCGCACCGCGATGACGGCCCACCGCATCTATCTCATCGATAAAGATGATGCAGGGTGACTGCTTCTTGGCCTGCTCAAACATGTCACGCACCCTGGAGGCACCGACACCGACAAACATCTCGACAAAATCAGAACCCGAGATACTGAAGAAGGGCACCTTAGCCTCGCCGGCAATTGCCTTGGCGAGCAGGGTCTTACCCGTTCCCGGGGAGCCCGATAACAGCACGCCCTTGGGGATATGGCCGCCCAAGCGGTGAAACTTACCCGGGTCCATCAGGAACTCGACCAGCTCCTGAACCTCCTCTTTGGCCTCTTCGACACCAGCCACGTCGGCAAAGGTTGTTTTGATCTGATCCTCGCTGAGCAGCTTGGCCTTGCTCTTACCAAAGGACATGGGGCCGCCTTTACCACCGGCACCCCCTTGCATCTGGCGCATAAAGAACATAAACACAGCGATAATCACCAGGATAGGGAAGCTGGCTACCAGCAACTGACTCCAGATGCTCTGCTGCTCCGGCTGCTTACCCTCGATGATCACACCATGATTGTAGAGGTCATCGACCAGCTTAGGATCCTGCAGCGAGGGGCGCACAGTGACAAAACGGCCACCATTTTGCATCTCGCCACTGATCTCATAGCCTTCGACCACGACACTCGTCACCTGCTCGCTGCGCACCTGCTCGATAAATTGCGAATAGCTGATCTTATTGGACTCAGGCTCGGTATTAAAATTATTGAAAACCGTCAACAGCACTGCGGCAATGATCAGCCACAACACCAGGTTTTTTGCCATATCGTTCAAGCGAAGCTCCTTTAAGCTACTTCTATAACCGTCCTTCTGGAAAAGAAAGACAACGGTCATCAGGTCTGCCGCAATACTACCCTTTAAAACCACGGCACAGCTGATAAATTTCCCGCGAACGGGCACGAGACGAACCAGGTTTGCGCGATTGCACCTTCGTAAAGCTCAGGCGCATCTCCGCTAACAATGAATCAAAGCCTTCACCCTGAAATACTTTAGCCAGAAACACGCCTTCAGGCTTTAATACTTGCCGGGCCAACGCTAAAGCTAACTCGACCAGATAGATCGCCCGCGGCTGATCAATCGAGTTCATACCGCTCATATTGGGGGCCATATCTGAAATTACAAGGTCTACAGGACGCCCATCAAGCGC
Organism: Motiliproteus sp.; assembly: GCA_047633175.1. GTDB lineage: Bacteria > Pseudomonadota > Gammaproteobacteria > Pseudomonadales > Balneatricaceae > Motiliproteus. Next base: position 65,665 of record JBLIEQ010000021.1, read on the forward strand.
TGCCAAGATCTGTTCGTACACAGATTCCTCGGTGAAATCGCCCTGTATAAAGGTCACATCGGCCAAACCATCCATCGGTAGTATATCCGATGCGATAACCTGCCCGCTGCCTCCGACTTTTTCTGCTGCGACCTGCGACCAGCCTCCGGGCGCGGACCCCAGATCCACCACGACCATCCCCGGGCGTAACAGACGGTCCTTTAGATCCAGATCAAGCAGTTTATAACTCGCCCTTGAACGATAACCGTCATCCTTGGCTTTTTGGACATAGGGGTCATTAAAATGTTCCTTCAGCCACTGGCCACTACTCTTTGATCGTGCCACGTTATTATCGCTCCGGTATCCACTGCCATCGATCTGCTAAGGCAAATTTTCTGATCTATCACGACTAATTGCGAGCTATTTAACGATAATATCGAATAAATAAGCTTTTTTTAGAGATCCGGAGCAGATCAGTGTTAAGTCCGGCGTACTCCTAAGGTAAAATAACCCTTAGTTCAATATTCATCTCATGCGTCGCGGACAGAGTATCCGCTCACACATGGCAGGTCCAACGAGAGGTCGACCATACTATTATGAGTTTAACAGCCACGCAAAAGAAACAGTATCGCAGTCTGGGTCACAACCTACATCCGCTGGTAACTGTAGCCGGTAATGGCCTGACCAAAGGCGTACAGCTCGAGGTTGACCGTGCCCTTGAGGACCACGAACTGATCAAGGTGAAATTCAGTGTAGGCGATCGTGAGGTCAAGATGACCCTGATCCAACAGCTGTGCGATCAGGTTCAGGCGGATCTCGTACAACAGATTGGCAACATCGCGCTGATCTACCGTGCAGCCGTAGAACCCGATCCAAAGCTATCTAACCTGCTGCGCTAACTTTCTACGTTAACTTTCTGCGCTAAGAAGTCTGAACGGGCTGCCAGGCAGCCCCTCTTGCCAACGCCAAAGTGTTCTTATACTCGGACGATTAATCCTGGCGTTGCGCAAGAATGACGACAAAACCTTGGTTCCCGGCTCAACCGGCAACAACTGCTGGTTAATTTCGCTATAATCGGCTACCCGAACCCACATCAAGGTAGTCTGTTGCGATGTCATCTTTATCTCCCACCCTTTCCCTGGCGATTGAACTGATCGCACGTCCATCCGTGACCCCTGACGACGCGGGTTGCCAGGAACTATTGATTCAGCGCCTCCGACTGCTGGGCTTCACCATCGAGCGCCTGCCTTTTGGTGATGTCAGCAACCTGTGGGCAAGACGCGGCACCTCAGGCCCGCTGTTTTGCTTTGCCGGCCACACCGATGTGGTCCCGTCGGGACCCGCCGAGAAATGGACCTTCCCGCCCTTCGTTCCTCAGATCCATGAGGGCTATCTCCATGGCCGTGGCGCTGCCGATATGAAAGGCAGTATCGCCGCCTTTATTACCGCGCTTGAACGCTTTATTGCCCATCATCCCGATCATGCCGGCTCTATCGCATTATTGATCACCTCCGATGAAGAGGGTGATTTTGTGAACGGCACACCAAGGGTCGTTAATGTCCTGGAGTCTCGCCATGAAAAGATCGACTGGTGCATCGTTGGCGAACCGAGTAGTACAACCCAGGTCGGTGATATCATCAAGAACGGACGTCGCGGCTCCATCAGCGGCACCCTGTTGATTCACGGCAAACAGGGCCATGTCGCCTACCCTCATCTTGTTAGCAACCCTATCCACCTGGCAGCCCCGGCCCTGGCAGAACTCGGTGCAGAGATCTGGGATCAGGGTAACGACTACTTTCCTCCGACGAGCTTCCAGATCTCCAATATCAATGCCGGAACGGGTGCCACTAATATGGTTCCTGGCGAGCTGGAAACTAAGTTTAATCTTCGCTTTTCAACCGAACTCGATGCCGAACAGATCAAACAACGGGTTCACGCAATTCTTGATTCCCATCGACTCGAGTACGCACTCGACTGGACCCTGTCCGGCAACCCCTTTATCACCGCAGAGGGCCCACTGGTCAGCGCCTGCCGCGACAGTATCAAGGCGATCACCGGTCTCGATACCGAACTATCGACTGCCGGCGGCACCTCAGACGGTCGTTTTATTGCACCCACGGGAGCCCAGGTCATAGAACTTGGCCCCTGTAACGCCACCATCCACCAGACCAACGAACAGGTGCGCGCCAAGGATCTAGATACGCTCTCCGAACTCTATGAAAACATCCTTGCCCGGCTGCTCACCTCATGACCCCTATAACCCGCTTTGCCCGGTCACTCGCATTATGAGTCTCCCGACCAGCCTGTGCTGCCCGTTATGTGAGCACTCACTGACTGAGCTGGATAACAGCGCTCGATGCAGCAACGGTCACTGCTTTGATCGTGCCAAGCAGGGCTATTACAACCTGCTGCCGGTGCAGCAGAAACGCTCACGCGATCCAGGTGACGATCGTGAGATGGTCGCGGGCCGACGAGAATTTTTAGATAAGCACCACTACCAACCCCTTTCCGATGCGATCCAAAGCCTGCTTCTCTCGCACCTGGAACCCTCGCCATCAGCACTGCAGATACTCGATTGCGGCTGTGGCGAGGGCTATTACAGCAGCCGCTTAGAAGCAGCACTTAACCGGCGCCCTCAGGAACACCAGCTGATCGGAATCGATATCTCCAAACATGCTGTTCGGACGGCTTGCACACGTAGCCAGATGATCGCCTGGATCGTCGCCTCTGGCACTAAACTGCCTGTCACCGCGGCCAGTCAGGATGCCTTACTCTGCCTGTTCGCTCCTATCAGCCGCAACGCCTTCCATCAGGCGCTGCGTCCCGGCGGACTCCTGCTGCTGGCGACCACCGGCGCCGACCATCTACTGGAGCTCCGTGAACAGATCTATCCGGAGGTGCGCCGTAATGTCTATGACCCATTGCCAGATCTCAACGAGCTGTTCGAGCCTATAGATCAGCAACAGGTACAGTACCGCTTCAATCTGACCGATAACCGCAGTATCTTACAGTTACTGGCGATGACGCCCCATCAATGGCGTACTGATGCTAGCGCCCGGCAGCGGCTGCAGCAGCTTGAAGAGCTACCACTCAGGGTCGATATCAATCTGCAACTGCTCAGAGCCCGCTGTTAGCCTCCTGGCTCCTCATTATGCAGCGCTTAAAAGCATTTTTACTGCGCCAGACCGACAACCCTCGTCGCAGCCTTAACTGGGTATTGACCGGTGCTCTACTGTTTTTTATCGGCCTCGGACTGATCTTCTACGCAGAGAAACAACTCTCAAGCTCCCTGCACCAGGAACTGACTGCGGTCCTGGGGCTGGTGTGCATGAGCTTCGGCGGTATACTGGCAGCCAGTGGCTATATCAGCCTCAGTATTTTACGAATTTTCAGGTTTATTAACGATGAGTCAAACCCAAAATGATCGCCACCCTGATATTGAAATCTACGCTAAGCAGTGCTCAATAGAAAAAATCACTCTCTGGCTGGAATCTGTCTTCGAGCGGCTCGATGCCAAGGGCAAGCAAGGTCAAAGTTACCGCTTTATTGCGACCCATCAAAACTGCAGCATTCCCATTACGGTGATAGACCGTGCCATCAAAGATTACTGCAGTATCTGGTTCGATTCGCCACAAACGCCCTGGATTCGCGATCTCGATTGCGCACTTCAGGCGCAACAACAGCTCGATACCGAGATCCGCTGTATCGTTTCGGGATGGGCAGAGGGTGATGAGCCCGATGAGTGGTGGTCCGTCACCGAGCTAGGGGAAAGCAAGATTCAATGGCAGGGCTGAAAACTCTCGTTCAATAAAGGCAGATCAAGCGGCCAGCAGGACCCGTGACTGACGCACTTCACCGACCATGTCATAGCGCTTAGCAAGGACCGCCGCCTGACTCAGGGGGACTGTATCGGCAGCAGCAATCGATTCTAATGCGGGACTGGCCACTCGGCTCATCGGCTTGGTTTCAAGCCAGCTGAGCCACATATGCAGATCACCGGGACGTCCCTCGAGTAATGAGCGCGCCATATCGCCAGCCATCTCAGGGGTATAGAGTTGATTGCGATCAACCTGCTGCGCCCCCTCTGCACTCCGGTCCTGAAGAGACAGTTGCTGTGCCCACTCCTGCGATGCTGAGATCATGCTCAGCATCAACGCAAACTGCGCCCCGTCCGTACGCCGAACAGCAGGATTTACACCCGCCTGGAGCGCATCTATCCGGGCATTGATGATATCGAAAGGTCTCATCGCAGTTCCAATAATGAAATAAACAGCTGAACCTTATATAGCGGCAGATTGTGGGGCTTCTTTAAGCCAATATGTTCTTAGAACAACCTTTCTACTTATTGTCGTTTGTAGTGGTCAAGTAAATCGGGACTCTCGTAACCAATAGAGACTACCAACCACTCGGCATCCCCTCCGGGGGTGCTCACCACAACGGCATCTCCTACCGCTTTCTTTAAGAGTGCGCGTGCCATAGGGGAGTCGATAGAGATGTAATCGTTTCTGAGAGCGATCTCATCAACACCCACAATGCGAAAGCGCTTGCGCTTCTCACTCTCATTCTGTATTTCGACCCAGGCACCGAAAAATGCTCGGCCCTCTTGTTGCGGCGAGTAATCGACTACTTTAACAACCTCGAGACGCTTGCCGATATAACGGACCCGGCGATCGATCTCACGCAAAATCTTCTTGTTATATTGGTAATCAGCATTCTCACTACGATCACCCAGAGATGCAGCCCAGGTCACCTTAACTGTTATCTCTGGGCGATACTCATGCCACAAATAGTTAAGCTCTTTTTTTAGAGTAAGATGCCCTTCTCTGGTAATCAGATTAGTTTTCAATCAAACCTCCGGTATTGATCGGTTTGTAGGTCGGCGTTTTGTGAATAGAAAGTAGCCCGACGATGGACGCTCCCTGACAGCAAAAAGCTCTGGCTGTTGCCAGTGTGGAATTCTCTCATCTCAAGACCTCTTTAGCTCATGTTCAGGTCAAAAAATAGCAGAGGGTCGGTGCGATCACAGAGTTCAACGTACAAAGCCCGGGCATAAATACTGCGAGAGCCTGCCTGCAGGCGAGGGTTTGGATGTGACTCAGGTCAAAATATCGCCTGCAGGCAGGCTCCCACAAATTCATAGGGTCTTTTGTGGGTTAGGCTTTAGCCGAGTCTGACGATGGGCGCTCCCTGCTAGCCTTGTCGGACTAAAGTCCGACCTACAGGGTGAATTCTGAGAGCGGGGCATAAAGCCAAAAACCTAACATGAAAAAACCCCCAGCACGAAGTGCTGGGGGTTTCTCGGCATGGTTTTGGTAATAAGCTGCGCTTGGCGATGGACGTCCTGCGGGCGAATACGCCGCAGTCGCCCCGTCGGGGCAAAGCGGTGCTTTGCCAATTCCCCGACGTGGCCCTACTTCACATGGTTTTGCCGCCGCAAGCGGCTGCTTTTTATTTCTCCCCATGTGAGAGTGGTCAAAGGCCAAACATAAAAAAGGGCTACCCTTACGGGTAGCCCTTTCTTAATGTTAGGCGCTTGGCGATGACCTACTCTCACATGGGGAGACCCCACACTACCATCGGCGCT
>JBLIEQ010000022.1:0-67023 GCA_047633175.1 Motiliproteus sp.
TCGGCTCAGACGTTTAGCGTGAACCGCCGTGGTACGGATCCGTATGCCCGGTGGTGTGAGAGGACGGTGGGAGTAATCCTGCCTCCTACTCGATCTTTGTAGCGACAAAGAAAGCGAAGCAAAGAAAGCGCCCCCTACTAAACCGCCCTGCGGGTACGCGCCTGCGGCGCTACGAAATCCAGCCTGAGGCTGACAGATTCGGCATCCTGCCTCAGCTGCCAATCTCGCCATCCATGGCTCGACCCTTCGGGCCTTTTTCAGTCTGTATTTCATCGGTTTAGAAAGGGAAATTGGCGCCATTCTGATTGTGCGAATGCCGTTTCAAGCCTTTCAAAAAGCTACAAAATAACTCATAAAACCCAGCCTTAGCACCGTGGGAGCCTGCCTGCAGGCGATCTTTTGGTTAGCATCACTTGCCGGTTGCAACACCTAACGGGTACAGAGCCTTTCTTTACCCCTGCACAGGGGATCAGTCGGGGCTTGTCGTTGAGTCCATTGCTGGCAGGTTTTCAGTTGGTTGAGATCAACCGCTTTTAAGCCAATCAAACTCAGCTTAAATACAGCCGTTTTATGGATGATTTTATTATCTTCGCCAAAACGCGTTGGCAGCTACGCACAGCGGTGCACCAACTAAACCAATTTTTTAATCAGCTGGGGTTTGAATAACACCCGAATAAAACCTTTATTGGCAAGGCCAGTAAAGGCTTTGATTGGCTAGGCTATCAATTTAATCAAGGTAAGCTGGGGGGCCCTGCCCCGGGGTGCCGGCCCCGCCAGCTTATAAAACTCCACCGGCTTTATGAGCAAGCAGCCTTGCAGGGGTGGACACCCCAGCACCGCCGACGGGCTGTGGCGGAGTATCAACGGCGCTGGAACGCCTGGTTTCACTCAGGCACCCCGGCGTTACGCGGCGGCTAGTGGACGGCCCTAAACAGTGTAATAGTTGGAATATGCTGCTGTGGACCAGGGCACTGCGCTTGTACCTGACCATAGCCGGGTGAAGGATTGGCCTTTGTCGGTGACTCGCTTAAACTTTCCGGTGTTCATAAAAAGAGCGGCTGTGCCGGCTCCCGTCGTTATCCATGTTATATTATCCTCGTATGTGGATATATGGTTTATGCGCCCCCCTTGAGGCCCGCTGATTGTGCTTGGCGCACCTTCGCTATTGCGGCCCGTAATAGAAATTTTGTCATCTGACCCTAATTGGTCCCCCCCCTTGACCGTCAATATGTCCTGATCTCTTACGTAAGGAGCTAGGGTATAGTCTTGACCATTTACGAGTATATGAATATCGTATTCAACATCGGCAATGAACTCCGTGAACCCGCCGCCCTCGCTTGTGACTGTGCCTTCCACTAAATCGAACACCACCTGCACTGGCCTTCTTCGACAGTGACCAAGTGTTGGGGCGATGGTACGCTGGCGTTGACGGCACCACCCGCAACCACGCCTAAGGGGGCCAAGACTCCCCAGCCGAATACAGACGTCGATGCGACGGCCTCCGCTACTGCTGATTCCCACACTGGAACGCCGGTTGCGACCTCTGTCGTTGAGTGTATCAGGCTGTCCGATGCGGCCTCGCTTGCCAGAGCGCTGCCATCAGTAGCAAAGGTTGCATCGATGTTTTCAGCGAAGAAGTTTTCTATCTTGGTTAGCGGTTTACCCGACTCGGTGATGATCAGGTCATCACCATCTTTAAGCAGCTTCAGGTCAGCAGGGGGCTTTCCGGTCGCGTCATCGATCAGGCTGTAATTTGCATTGTCGATTGCTTCAATAGCGTCTGTCAGCGGCAAAACTACGCGGGTTGGTTGACCATTGATTGTGCTTTGCAGAAGAAATAACGACATACAACGAACCTCATAAAAATAAGATTTAGAGCCGGATTATTTTAGGATACTGCTCATACGTAATGCAGCTGTATGTAACGCAATATACGTTATATACGTTATATACGTTATATACGTTATATTTTATCAGTATTTTTTTTAAAATCATTACCCGACTGTGATCGGCTACAGCTACGGTATTTTTGTACGGTGCCTGAGGGTTCTGGGGTCCCGGTTAGGAAGGGGCTCTAGTGTCTTGCAGTTCCGGGTACCTAGCCTCCTAGGGTGTTCCTATAGAAAATTCATGAGATAGGGTTGTTTCTGGTGTATGGGGAAAAATAGAGAGAGCGTATCCTGTTGACTGATCTCGCCAGATCACAATCAACAGAAGAGAGACCCAGACAGCCCTGGTTCAGCCAGCGAGTACCTTGAAAAACACCGCCTTCATTGATCCGCTCAACGAGCTACTAAGATCCGATGGCCGGCAGGTCATCGTTCGCAACGGTCATTTCCGCAATACCGTGCAAACCGGTATTGGTGATTATAGGGTTGACAGAGCATGGCCGTAAGGAGCTGGTGGCCGTTGAGGATGGCTTTCGTGAGTCGACAGCAAGCTGGGAAGAGTTGTTGCAGGGACTTCGCGAGCGCGGCCTAGAGACGTCGCCGAAGCTGGCGATGGTGCTTTGGGGGTTTTGGGGTTTTGGGGTTTTGGGGTTTTGGAAAACGATGAGCAAGGCTTACCCCGCCTGCCAATATCAGCGCTTTAGGGTGAACAGGACTGATAAAGTATTGAATAAAATGTAGAAATTGATGTAGCCGAAGGACAAGGACGTACTCCATGACAACGATCCTGCCACAGAGGGGGACGTGAGAAGTACAGCAAGCCCGTCGGGAACAGACGCTGCCGACCCACAGTCGGGCCTGCTTTACTCGGTCTCTACGGCGCCAGACTCTTCCCAGGCCGCATTAAAACCCTTGTAGGCATCTGTAAACCCCTGCTTCATATGCCCCCAGGCGCTCTCGGTCCCATTTTTGAGGCTGCCATACCACTCTGCGACCTGGTTTCGCTGCTGACGTAGCGCCTGAAGACTGGCACGCGCCTTTTGTCTCGCAGCTCTATCCATATGATCCCAGTTTTTATCGATGCGGGCTTCGAGTGCATCGATTCGGTTATCCAGATTATTGAGACCCTCTTTGGCTTTTTTTACCGCCGCCGTTTTTTGATCGACTGTATAGGAGCCGATACTTTGCAGCAGATCCTGGGTCTCTTTATTGATCTCTTTCAACGTTGTAGCGGCGTTTGTAGTGGCATCTGCGGTGGCATCTGCGGTGGCGCTTTCCCCCTGAGCATAGCCCAGTGAAGTAACACTCAGTATGCCGATCACGAACAGTGCCCAGTGGCGTGGTTTCATAGTTAATTCCTTGGCTGTTGGCTGCGATCAGCACTGCTTCTTCAATCCTGACGTTACCTCAGTGGCAAGCACTTACCCACCGAAACATTTTCAGTTTAACACGCCTGTATCGACAGATTGAGTCTATCCTGACACCTGCAAAGTGCTGCCTCTGGACGACGCGTCGATGTCACCGGTATGGGTATCTATGCTGGTGTGTCGGGAACAGGAAGAGCCGCGGTATCTGTTTGGCCCCTCTTGAGCATTTATGATCAGGTTTATCATCGAGTTCGAAGACCCCCTGATTGATTATATTTAACCTGACCGTGACATAGAACCATTTACAGGCACGATAATCCTGACATTAATTAATATAATAGCAGGTATCGGACGCGGTATAAGTACAGACTTAATTTATCTGGAGTAAAAACCTCAGCAGTAATATCAAAAAAATTCTACACAAAACCTGAGAGTATTAATAAAACCTACTGGCTGTAAATTTATTTAGTCAAAAAATTGTAGGCTTTAGTGGCGAAATGTGCGTCTCATTAGACCCCGTGTTTTCAGTCTATAGCCATGGGGCCATTACAGAGGGTTCTCTCTCCAGAAGCGAGACAGGGATACCTTGCTCTTTCAACAAAACTTGATACTATTGGCGCAAATATAGTCGGGGGGCCTGGAGGCTGAGAGCGCATAGTGCGAGACCCGTTGAACCTGAATCAGTTAATACTGTCGTAGGAAACTATCTGCCATGTTTTTGATTATCTGCTGCTACACCTATCTTAAATAGTTGACTTGATATCGTTCTTGCGCTCCCATTCTCGGAGCTTTAATGTCAAACCCTACTGCAACGTCGACGCCTCAACAGCTATCCACTCCAATCATCCTGACTATCGCCGGCTCAGACAGTGGTGGTGGAGCAGGAATTCAAGCTGATATTAAAGCAATCTCAGCAACGGGAGGTTACGCCTGTTCGGCAATCACAGCGATTACCTCTCAAAACACCCTTGGGGTGTCTGCTATCTTACCGATTCCTCTCGAGCATATAGAAAAGCAACTGGACGCCGTTTTCAGCGATCTGAATGTGGTGGCGGTGAAGGTAGGGATGCTGGCTGACTCTGACATAATTAACTTGGTGGCGGCAAAAATAAGACAGTATAGACCTGCGTTTTTAGTGGTTGATCCGGTCATGGTCACGACCAATGGAGACCTGTTGCTGAAAGCGTCAGCCATCAGTACGCTAAAATCTGAACTGTTCCCTCTTGCTGACCTGATTACACCTAACCTGCCCGAAGGGGCCGCATTGATCGATTCTGAGGTGCCCACGAATGAACAAGGCATGAAGAAGATGATTGACAAGCTCCGCAACCTAAAACTTAATGCAGTGCTGCTTAAAGGCGGTCATTTACAGGAAGATGAGCACAGCAACGATCTGCTTATTTTCTCTGATCGTGTTGAACAGTTGAATGCAACCCGTATCCATACTCACAATACCCATGGCACAGGCTGTACGCTTTCTTCGGCTATCGCCTCGTATCTGGCACAGGGCAATGATCTTTCACGCGCCGTTCAGCTGGGCAAAGGCTATATAACCCAAGCGATTGCCCATGCCGATCAATTACAGGTCGGCCAGGGTCATGGCCCGGTCAACCACTTTTTTACCGGGCATACAGATGTCCATTAGTTTGAGATCTCCATCTGTCGACTGTCCTGCGCTGCAAATAGATATTCATGCAGGTTACCTGCGTTATATCGATAGTAAAATGCCAACGTTACAGGGCATTAACATGCAGCTCCCTGCCGGACAATGGACCTGTATTTTAGGCCGTAGCGGCTGTGGAAAAACATCGCTGCTGCGTTATCTGGCGGGTTTGCTTGATCAACAGGTCAGCTGGTCTGGCACGCTGACGACTGAACCTGCGCACTGCGATCTGAAAAACAACATTGCTTATATGGCGCAGCAGGATCTGTTGATGCCCTGGCTATCGGTGTTAGATAACGTCACCCTGAGTGCTAAATTCGGTAACACTCTGGCAGCTGTTCAGAAACAACAGGCCCTGGCATTGCTGGAAAAGGTCGGACTGGCTGAGAGCGCCCACAGCCTGCCTCAGCAGCTGTCGGGCGGTATGCGCCAACGTGTCGCACTGGCCAGAACACTAATGCAGAATAAGTCAGTTATATTAATGGATGAACCCTTTTCTGCAGTGGATGCGGTAACGCGCTACCGGCTGCAGGATCTGGCGTGTGAATTGCTCAAAGACAAAACAGTCGTCTTGATTACTCATGATCCACAGGAAGCCATTCGGCTGGCCGATCAGATCTACATTATTCAAGGAAAGCCCGGTTCAGCAGAGTCTCTCGCTGTCCCTGCCTCTTTAACACCACGCAAGTTTGATCCGGAGTGTGCGCAACTTCAGCAATCTATCATGGCGTGCCTGGAGCAAGACGATGCCTGAGAGCAACGTCCTTGGCAGCCTCTCTGGTCAGCGAGTGCATAAAAAAACACGGGGAAAGTCGGTTATTCGCCTGATGACCAGCTGCATGGTTATTCTTGGTTTGTGGCAGGCGGTGGTCGTTATTTTTGAGATGCCTTCATTTATTTTACCCGCCCCTTTAGAGGTCTTCGAAAGACTGTTACTGCGCTATGATATTCTGCTAAAACACAGCCTTGTCACTGCACAGGAGATCATCCTGGGCCTGTTTCTGGGGCTGTCTATGGGGTTGTTTTTTGCGCTGCAGATGTTGTTGTTTAAGCCAGTCAAACACTGGCTCTTACCTATTTTGATCGCAAGCCAGGCGATCCCTGTCTTTGCGCTTGCACCGGTGCTGATGCTTTGGCTGGGCTACGGGATTATCTCAAAAATAGTGATGGCAGCATTAATCATCTTCTTTCCGATCACGACCTGTTGCTACGATGGTTTACGAAACACCCCATCGGGTTATCTCGATCTGGCACAAACGATGGGGGCGACCCGCTGGCAGATGCTGCGGCATATTCAGTTCCCCGCCTCTTTGCCAACACTCGCGTCGGGTCTTCGTGTTGCGGTGGTCATCGCGCCTATCGGTGCCGTGGCGGGTGAATGGGTTGGCTCTAGCCAGGGCCTCGGATACCTCATGCTACAGGCCAATGCCCGCATGATGATCGATGAGATGTTTGCCGCCGTGTTTATCTTATCTATGTTATCCATCGTACTTTACTTTGTGGTTGATATGTTGATAAAGAAGTTTATCCCTTGGGACGCTTAATATTAAAGAGCGTTGTTTATACAGCCTCTACCTAAGCACAAAAGCAAAATCAAAATCAAAATCAAAAGGAAAAGCAATGAAAAACAAAGTACTATTGAGCACCAGCGTCTTAATTTCACTTATGCTGTCGCTGCCGGCACAGGCTGAGATTAAAAAGTTGACCCTGATGCTAGATTGGTTTGTAAACCCAAATCATGGTCCCGTGGTGATTGCCAAGCAACGCGGTTATTTTAAAGAAAACGGCCTTGATGTTGATATTCAAGAACCGACAGATCCGAGCACGCCCGCAAAATTGGTCGCGGCAGATCAAGTTGATCTGGCTGTCTCTTATCAACCTAGTTTAATTATGGATGTTGCTGCGGGTCTGCCGCTGATCCGATCGGCTACCTTAATTGCTACGCCGCTCAATACCTTAACCGTGTTAGATAATAACAAGATTAACAACATCTCTGATCTGAAAGGAAAAAAGATTGGCATTTCCATTGCGGGCAATGAAGAAGCGACTATCAGCACTATGCTGAAAACACAGGGGGTTAACTATGAAGATGTTGAGATCATCAATATCGGCTGGGCACTGTCTACTTCGCTTGCCTCTGAAAAGGTCGATGCAACCTGGGGAGGATTTCGTAATTTTGAAGCAAACCAACTGGCACTCGAGGGCATCAAGGCAAAATCTTTCTTCCCTGAAGAGCACGGCGTACCACCCTATGATGAACTGGTCTTTGTTGCGAATGCCAACAGCTATGATAAAGGTGCCATTCAGGCATTTAATAAAGCGTTAGAACAGGCGACGATATATATTGTTAATCACCCTCAGGAATCCTGGAAAGTTTTTTCAGCCTATGCACCGGATACCCTGGATAACGAGCTTAATAAACTGGCCTGGAATGCGACCCTGACCCGATTTGCATTGCGTCCCTCTGCAGTTGATTTAAAACGTTACGACGACTATGCAAGTTTTATGTATACCCAGGAAATAATCAGTACGTTGCCAAAAGCACAGGATTATATACCCACATTTTAATAAACGACCCTTACTAATAAGCGACTTATACTTATCAACAGAGCCGTCATATGAATCATCAGGATCTTATTAATATATGCCGTCAAGATTGGGATGCATACACCCAACATGACTTTTTACAGCAATTAGCAGAAGGTATATTAGCGCAACCCTGTTTCCTGCATTACCTGAAACAAGACTTTTTGTTTCTTAAACACTATGCTCGGGCTTATGCGCTTGCTATTTACAAAGCACGCACCTTAGCCGATATGCGAAAAGCGCTGCCCAGCGTACATGCTTTACTGGATGTTGAAATCGGTCACCATGTACGTTATTGCGCTGACTGGGGGCTGACTGAAGCAGACCTGGAAGCAGAAGACGAAGATTTTGGTACGGTTGCCTATACACGCTATGTGCTCGATGCCGGCATGCAGGGCGATATAGTCGATTTATATGCGGCGCTGGCACCCTGCTCTATTGGATATGCAGAAATAGGGCGCAACCTCTGTGCAGATAAAAACACCCGCCGTGAAGGCAATCCATTTGAGAGCTGGATTGCACTCTACGGGGGTGATGCATTCCAGCAAGGCGCTGCGCAAGCCACTGAACAACTCGATCTGTTATTAGCCGGTATTGACCTGAACAGTCCGCGCGGCCAAGAACTCATTAGCGTATTCAGAACCGCAACACGGATGGAAATCGCTTTTTGGCAGCAAGGGATGGATGCTGTTGGTCTGGTTTGACAACACTACTGATCTGGTTTTCCAAAACTATTTTATCGGTGAGGATTTTATTAGGCTATGTACCAGTTAGTTGTTGCGAGCCGTTAATCCTGTATAACTGCTTTTGCAATCAAGCGAGGTTCCGCCTCCCTCGGGCTGCTTTATTTGTGCACTGTCGACAAAGAAACCGAATAACCCAGCCTTTAGCATAGTGGGATCCGACCCTTGTGGGGCCTGCCTGCAGGCGATCTTTTGAAATTGCTGTACTGTACAGATTATGGGGTCAGGTCTTTCATTGAGCATAATGAAAGACCTAACTCCTTTTTTTTGAGTACGACTATCACCTTCAAGTCACTCTGCACGTAAAATTACCCTGCAACCCTATCCCCCTGACACCAGGTATTAAAACTGTCTTTTATTATTAACATTTCTGACATGTCTATATAACTGCGCTGTCATATATCGTCGCTACCATCCCTCTATCAAAACAGAGGAGAGCCCTATGCCAGTCATTAAGATAACAGGCGTAAAGAAATCATTTTCTAAAAAAACATACGCACTTAAAGGCATTGATCTGTCGATTGATCAGGGGGATATGGTCGCGTTGATCGGTCCCTCAGGGTCGGGGAAATCCACCCTGATGCGGCATATCTCAGGCCTGGAGTTAGCCGACAAAAAAACGCCCTCTGAAGTCTCAGCCTTCGGCACGCCTATACAAATAAACGGCAAGCTACATAAAGAGATACGCAGTTCAAGGGCACGCATCGGCAATATCTTCCAACAATTCAATCTTATCAGCCGGCTGTCCGTATTAACCAATGTCTTGATCGGCGGCCTGAGCCGGGTACCGACCTACCGCAGCTTACTCGGCTGGTTTACCGAAGAGGAGAAGCAACAGGCCTTAGAGGCACTGGAGCGTGTTGGTTTACGTGACTTTGCCTTACAGCGTGCCTCTCAGCTCTCTGGCGGACAGCAGCAGCGTGTGGCTATCGCCAGGGCACTGATGCAACAAGCCGAGATTATCCTGGCCGACGAACCTATCGCTTCCCTAGATCCGGAATCGTCTCGCCTAGTGATGGAGATCCTCCAGAAAATTAATGAGAAAGAAGGAATTACCGTCATCGTAACGCTGCATCAGGTTGATTATGCACAAAAATATTGTCAGCGCGCGGTCGCCCTGCGTCAGGGTGAAATATTTTATGACGGCCGGATTAACAGCCTCAGCAGCGCTCAATTTACCCGTCTATATGGCACTCAGCAACAACCGCAGGATGCTGTGCCCCAGGACTCACTACTGCCCAACTATGAACTAACTCAAGCCTTACTAACCCCAGCCTAACGAAAATCCACCCATGAGAACCCAACCAATGAAGCTGAAAAAACTGTTTTCCAGACTCGCGACGGGCCTGGTATTAACGAGCAGCCTGTCAGGCATAACCCTGGCGCAGGCTGAAGAGATGAAAACCCTTAACTTCGGGATCATCTCTACGGAATCTTCCCAGAATCTGAAACCCGTCTGGATGCCCTTTATTAAAGCGATGTCCGAGCAGATAGGTGTAGAGATCAAACCCTTCTTTGCCTCTGACTATGCCGGCATTATTCAGGCGATGCGATTCGATAAAGTTGATGCTGCCTGGTTAGGCAATAAATCAGCGTTGGAAGCGGTTGATCGCGCCGGTGGACAGATCTTTGCTCAGACAGTCGATGTGTCGGGTAACCCCGGCTACTGGAGCCTGTTACTGGCCAATAAGAGCAACGACAAAATCAACAATGTGGATGACATGCTCAAATACAGCAGCGAACTGGCCTTTGGTAACGGTGATCCAAACTCAACCTCTGGTTTTTTAGTGCCTAGCTACTACGTGTTTGCCAAGAATGATGTAGACCCTAAAAAAGCCTTCAAACACATGACCAATGCCAGTCACGAATCTAATTTCCTGGCCGTAGCAACGGGTCAGGTGGATATAGCCACCAACAATACCGAAAGTCTGGCACGTTTCAAGGACACTATTCCGGACAAGGTGGATAACGTCAAAATTATCTGGAAGTCTCCCCTGATCCCCGCTGATCCTATCGTATGGCGTAAGAATCTGCCTGAAGCCACAAAAAGTAAAATATACGACTTCTTTATGAGCTATGGCAAGAACGACGATCCTGCGGAACTCGAGATCCTCGAGTCTTTACAGTGGGCGCCGTTTAAAGCCTCCAGCGATGATCAACTGCTGCCTATCCGCCAGTTAGTCCTGTTTAAAAACCGTATCAAACTGGTCAATGACGCCGATATGGATACGCAGGAAAAAGCACTGGCAATACAGGAGATCGACAACCAGCTTGCTGAACTAAACCGTCATATGGACGCCCTGGCTGCTGCTTCTAACAACTAAGCCGCTAATTTCAGGCCAGCGGGCTGATCGGGAATCCTTATTCCCGGTCAGCTTCCAGGTCTTAAGCCTTCTTTTTTTTGTACGGGTGATTCTATGACAACATCGACGATCAGCACTGTTCCCAAGCCTGCGTTTAACTGGATGGCGACCCTAAGCTGGGGCGTCTTATTGCTGATGCTGAGCTGGGGCTGGGGCCTGGCTGAAATGAATCCCATGATGCTGATTAATGACGCAGGCAATATGCTGGAGTTTGGTGGTGACTTTTTTCCACCCGATTTTAAAGATTTTGATTACTACATCGATGAGATGGTAGTCACGCTTCACATTGCGCTCTGGGGCACCGTCCTGTCGATCTTCTGCGCCATTCCTCTTGGCCTGATGAGCGCGGAAAATCTGGCCCCCATATGGATCTACCAACCCACGCGACGGCTGATGGATGCAACCCGTGCTATCAACGAGATGGTGTTTGCCATGCTCTTCGTGGTCGCAGTGGGTCTGGGTCCTTTTGCGGGCGTGATGGCGTTATTTATCCATACCACGGGTGTACTTGCCAAGCTGTTTTCCGAAGCGGTTGAGGCCATAGACCCCCGCCCTGCTGAAGGCGTCAGAGCCACGGGTGCCAACAAACTCGAAGAAATTCTTTACGGTGTGATACCTCAGGTATTGCCGTTGTGGATCTCCTATTCATTGTACCGTTTTGAATCCAACGTACGTTCAGCCACGGTTGTCGGCATGGTCGGCGCGGGCGGTATAGGGGTGATTCTGTGGGAAAGCCTGCGTGGGTTTCAGTTTCAGCAGACCTGCGCCGTGATGATCATCATTATCGTCTGTGTGACGTTGATTGACCTGATGTCGCAGCAACTACGCAAAGCCTTTATCTGATTTTTTTATCCCTGAAACTTGTATAGACAAGATCCTATGGCCGTTTATTTAAATATTGCGACTCAGTTAAGAGACGAAATTCGTGATAGATACACATCCGGTGATCTCTTACCTGCTGAAAAGCAGCTCGCCGAACGTTTTAAGGTTAATCGGCATACGTTGCGGCGTGCTATCGATGAACTGGTACTCGATGGCCTGATAAAGCGCTTTCAGGGATTAGGTAATCAGGTCGTACAGCCACCCATCGATTACTCCCTGCATAGCGAGTCCTGCTTTACGTACAACCTATCCAGGCAGGGCCTGGCACTGGAAACCGAGGTACTTGGTTGTTATGAGGAGACGCTTAATCCGGTGCTAGCCGTTCGTTTACAGCATTCGGAAAAAGTACCGGTAATCGTTGTCAAAACCTGCCGTTATATCGCCAACAAGCCGGTGACGCTTATTAAGCACCATCTGTTTGCTGTCGATCTGAACGTCATTAAGCGCTACAGATCAGGTTCGTTGCATACCTTTTTACTCGATCAATATCAGTTTGATGCCGAACGAGGCATGACCCGGCTACGGGCCCGTATGCCGACCTTTGAGGAGTGCCGGCAACTGGGTGTTGGCCGTGGTATTCCCGTGATGGAGATCCATTCGCACTACCGATTACAGAGCAACCAGCAGTTGATGGAGTATTCCATCAGCATCAGTCGTAGCGATATTTTTGAATACAGCCTGGAACCCTGAATTATGGAACAGACAGACCCTAAACAGCGAGGCGATGCAGTGAACGCTCAGCAACAAGCTCGTCAACACTGGATGTCAGTCATGGCGAAATCATCCTCGCAATTATTGCATCGATTATCCGAAGCTCATGTCGACAGCGCTCAGTTTGAAACAATCAGGGCACCGGAAGTGGGGCTCACCCAGGTCCGCGCCCGAATGGGCGGCACCGGTTCTGAGTTTAATCTGGGTGATATGACGCTATGCCGTTGCGTCGTCCGTTCGCAAGCCGGTGATTATGGTTACAGCTATATCGCAGGCCGCAATAAGGCTCACGCACGCCGTGCCGCCGAACTCGACGCGCTGCTCCAGTCAGAAGCGCACGGTTCTCTCTTACCGCAGGTTATTACAGCCCTGGAAACCCGGTTACTGGAGGAGCAGCAGCAAAAAACGGCAGAGGCCAGCGCCACCCAAGTTAATTTTTTCACCCTGGTACGAGGCGAAGACTAACCATGAATGCGCAAAAGATTATTCGAGGCTTTGCTGAACCTGTCACCGATAGCCAGCGAACATTTCGTCACCTGCTAAAAGCTATGAGCGAGCCGGGCACCGTTGTTAACCTCAGTTCACCCGAGGCCCTGGCATCGGTGTACAGCAGTACCTTTGCGCTCTGTCAGGCCCTACTGGATAAGCAGACACCGCTGTGGCTGGCACCGGAGTTCAATACTGCGGATATCAGATACAACCTGCATTTCCATACCGGCATGCCCATCACCGACCAGCCCTCTGAGGCACTATTTGCGATCGCTTACCCTGATGAGATTACGGCGATGTCCGCGTTTTCCGTAGGTTCCAGCGAGTACCCGGAAACCGGCTGCACCCTGATATTACAGGTCTCAACTGTCGCGGCAGCGTCTGCAACCGAACCTTCTAGATCTGTACCTTCCGCACACCTGCCTACAACACTCAGGCTATCGGGTCCGGGTATCGCGACCGAGAGACGGATCTGTATCGCGGATCTTAATGCCGTGCTGATCGACTACCTGACACAGCGCCCTGATGCCTTCCCCCTAGGTATCGATCTGATTTTTGTCGCCGAGCAGGCAGTTGTCTGTATCCCAAGAACCACTAAGGTCGAGGTGCTTTAGATGTATGTAGCCGTTAAAGGTGGCGAACAGGCCATCACCAACGCCCACCAGCTGCTATCCAAACGCCGCAGAGGAGACACCACCCTCGCCGCCCTGTCGGTGCAGCAAATCAGCGAACAGTTAGCGCTGGCTGTCGACCGGGTAATGACCGAAGGGTCTATCTATGACCGGGAACTGGCCGCCCTGGCCATCAAACAGTCGGCAGGGGATCTGGTCGAGGCGATCTTCCTGTTACGCGCGTATCGCACGACGTTAAGCCGCTTTTATACCAGCCAGGCGATTAACACCACCCGAATGCAGGTCGAACGCCGCATCTCCGCCACCTTTAAAGATCTGCCCGGTGGCCAGATTCTGGGATCCACCTTTGATTACACCCACCGGCTGTTGGATTTCAAACTGCTGGCCGAGGATGGCATCAGCACAGCATCTGATTCAGCCGCTGCAGCCGATGGCGCGACGGCACCGCAGTCGAACCTTGGGCAAGGGCCAGAACCAGAACCAAAACCAGAACCAGAACCAGAACAAGAATCTATGTCCCGGGTGCTGGAGATGCTGGAACGAGAGGGCTTGTTGGTCGAGGAGACAGATGATGACTCCACGCCTGCCGATGTGACCCAGGATCCGCCTACCTTCCCCTGCGATCGCAGCGCGCGGCTACAGTCCCTGGTGCGCGGCGATGAGGGTTTTCTGCTGGCGCTGGGCTATTCGACCCAACGGGGTTACGGCCGAAACCATCCGTTTGCCGGAGAGATCCGGACTGGAGAGGTCGATGTCGCCGTCACCCCGGAGGAGCTGGGTTTCAGCATCGATATAGGCGCTATCCAGGTGACCGAATGCGAGATGATCAATGGCTTTAGCAAGCTCGAAGAGGGTGATATTAAATTTACCCGTGGCTATGGCCTGGCCTTTGGCCAAAGCGAGCGTAAGACGCTGTCCATGGCACTGATCGACCGGGCTCTGCAGGCCGAACGCTACGATGAGGAGCGAGTCTCCCCCGCGCAAGAGGAAGAGTTTGTGCTCTCACATTGCGATAACGTCGAAGCCTCAGGCTTCGTATCACACCTAAAACTACCCCACTACGTTGATTTTCAAGCAGAGCTCGAATTACTCAGACGCCTGCGCAAGGAAAACCCAGCCACAGCAGTTCAGGAGAAAGGCGAATGAGCGCTGCAACCCTTCGCGATGGCTACAACTTCGCTTATCTAGACGAACAGACTAAACGCATGATCCGCCGCGCCCTGCTCAAGGCCGTCGCTATTCCCGGGTATCAGGTGCCTTTTGGTGGCCGCGAGATGCCCATGCCTTATGGCTGGGGAACCGGTGGCATGCAGGTTACGGCCGCGGTGATAGGCCCGGATGATGTGCTCAAGGTGATAGACCAGGGTGCCGATGACACCACCAATGCGGTCAGCATCAGAGCCTTTTTCAAAGACCTGACGGGTGTCGCAACCACGGAGAAAACCCGTGAGGCCACGTTAATACAGACACGCCACCGGATTCCTGAAACCGCACTGCGCGAAGACCAGATCCTGGTGTATCAGGTGCCTATCCCCGAGCCCTTGCGCTTTATTGAACCGAGTGAGGTCGAGACCCGAAAAATGCATGCCCTGGAAGATTACGGCGTGATGCATGTAAAGCTGTATGAGGATATCGCTCACTTTGGCCATATCGCCACCACCTACGCGTATCCGGTCAGGGTTAACGGCCGCTATATTATGGATCCCTCGCCTATTCCTAAGTTCGACAATCCCAAGATGCATCAGATGCCGGCCCTGCAACTGTTCGGTGCCGGTCGTGAAAAACGTATCTATGCGGTTCCGCCCTTCACCGACGTTAAGAGCCTGGACTTCGAAGATCATCCCTTCGAGATCCAACAGTGGGATGAGTCCTGTGAAATCTGCGGTTCACGGCAAAGCTTTCTCGATGAGGTAATTATGGATGACCTGGGCACCCGTAGTTATATCTGTTCCGACACCGATTTCTGTCGTGAACGCGGGCCTGTAGATGCGCCCACCGACACCTCCATTAATACCTTAAGGGAGACACAGTAATGCCGTCCGAACCCCTGTTACGCGTTAACCAATTATCCAAACTCTATGCCCCGGGCAAAGGCTGCGAAGATATCAGCTTTGACCTCTATCCCGGTGAAGTGCTCGGCATTGTCGGCGAGTCCGGCTCCGGGAAATCGACCCTGCTCACCAGCTTATCCGCAAGGCTGGCGCCTAACGCCGGCGAGGTACTCTACCGTAATGCGAATGATGAGTGGCTCAATTTATATGAACTGCCCGAATCCGAACGCCGCCGCCTGTTACGCACCGAATGGGGCGTCGTCCACCAGCATGCCCGTGATGGTCTGCGCATGGGAGTCTCGGCCGGCGCTAATATCGGCGAACCCCTGATGGCGGTAGGTCAGCGTCACTACGGCAATATCCGTAAAGAGGGCTTGCGCTGGATGAGTGATGTTGAGCTGGATGTGAGCCGGATCGATGATAAACCCAGCACCTTCTCTGGCGGTATGCAGCAGCGTCTGCAGATCGCCCGCAATCTGGTCACCCATCCACGACTGGTCTTTATGGATGAACCCACCGGTGGGCTCGATGTCTCTGTGCAGGCGCGTATTTTAGATCTGTTACGCACCCTGGTGACGGATCTAAACCTGGCCGTGGTGATCGTCACGCACGATCTGGCCGTCGCGCGCTTGCTGGCCCAGCGGCTGGTCGTTATGCGGCACGGAAAGATTGTTGAAACCGGCCTCACAGACCAGGTGCTCGACGATCCGCAACACCCTTACACGCAGCTGCTGGTCTCTTCAGTACTGACGCCCTAGCCTGACAGGAGAACACAGATGAGCCTACCGATAACACCTCAGATGGCCGCGCCATTAAAACCTGAAGAAGCCGCTCAAATAACCACCATGATTGATGTGCAGGGGTTGCATAAGACCTTCAGGCTGCATAATCAGGGCGGCACAGAGCTGCGGGTACTTAATAATGTAAACCTGCAGGTACATGCAGGCGAATGCACGGTATTGCACGGCGAAAGCGGCGCCGGGAAAAGCACGCTGCTGCGTACCCTGTACGCTAATTACCTGCCGAGTCAGGGTGCCATCAATATCTGTCATCGATTCGAGATGGTCGATCTGGCGACCGCGCATAACCGCCTGCTGATGGAGATCCGCAAAGAGACCCTCGGCTATGTCAGCCAGTTTTTACGGGTTATACCTCGAGTATCGACCCTTAATATCGTGATGCAGCCCCTACGTGAACGCGGTGTTGCTGAAGAAGAGGCTCGCACCCGAGCCATCGATCTGCTGACTCGGCTGAATATTCCTGAACGCTTATGGGCACTGCCACCGAGTACCTTTTCCGGTGGTGAGCAACAGCGCGTCAATATTGCCCGGGGTTTTATTGTCGATTACCCGATTCTGTTACTCGATGAGCCCACCGCATCCTTAGACCAGCGTAATGCCTTGGTCGTGACCACCCTAATGCAACAGGCCCTGGCGCGCGGGACCGCCATCGTCGGCATCTTCCATGATCCGGTAGTCAGAGAGACCCTGGCCGATCATCTTTTTGATGTAAACAAAGAAACAGAACCCGCTGCTGTTAATTATTAATAGAGGAATAGTCACGTGATCTTAACCAATGCACAGATAGTGTTAGCCAACGAAGTGATTACCGGCACGCTAACGGTCGAAGAGGGTATTATCGAGCGCATCGACCAGGGTCAGGTCACCCTGCCCGGCGCCATCGATTGCCAGGGCGGATTTCTCACCCCGGGCATGATTGAGCTGCATACCGATAATATGGAAAAGCACTTCACCCCCCGCCCAGGTGTGAGCTGGCCTGCGATTCAGGCCTTTAAAGTCCATGATGCCCAGATGATCAGCGCGGGGATCACCACCGTCTTCGATGCGATCTCCATCGGCGATGTCATCCAGGGCAGCGAACGCCTGAATAACCTGACCCGCATGGTCGATGCGCTAAACGAATCTCGCGAGCGACAACTCACCCGCGCTGACCACCTGCTGCACCTGCGCTGCGAAGTCAGTCATCAGGATACGCTGTCTACGTTTAACACCCTGCTCGACAGAACAGCCGTGCAGCTGGTATCCGTTATGGATCACACCCCGGGGCAACGCCAGTTTGCCAGCCTAGAAAAATACCGTCAGTATTATCAGGGGAAATATCAGCTGACGGACGAAGAGATGCTGGACTTTATAGAGCGTCAGACTGAAGCCAGCCGCTTGCATAGCGACAGCTTTCGCAAAGAGATCTGCGATACCTGCAACCGCCTGGGGATTCCGTTGGCCAGCCATGATGATGCCACCGAGGCGCATGTCGACGAATCTCAGCGGTACCAGATGGTCATTGCCGAGTTTCCTACTACCTCCGAGGCGGCGATGGCGGCGCATCAAAAAGGGATGGCTGTCATGATGGGCGCACCGAATGTTGTTCGTGGTGGCTCTCATTCAGGTAACATTGCAGCCCATGCTCTGGCCTCGGAAGGTGTACTGGACATCCTCTCCAGCGACTATTATCCGGCCAGCTTATTGGAAGCAGCCTTTAAGATCGCAGCCCTTGAATCGAACCCCCTGGATCTGGCTATGGCGATCGCACTGGTGAGTCATAAACCTGCAGATGCCGTTGGTTTAGCCGACCGTGGACGGATTCAATCCGGTTATAAGGCGGATCTGATATGGAGCACCCTGACTAATGACCATATCCATATCGAACAGGTGTGGAAAAATGGGCAACGAGCATTCTAAATGGCGAACATAATTTACCTGATGGGGCCTTCCGGAAGCGGCAAGGACTCCATCATCTCAGGACTGAGCAAACATCTGCACCCGGATGCCGGATTACAGATTGCTCACCGCTATATCACCCGCCACTGGCAATCGGGCGGTGAAAATCATATTGAATTAAGTGACTCTCAATTCCTGCAGCGTAAAACCCTGGGACTGTTCTCGTTAAGCTGGCAGGCCAACGGTCATCACTACGGTATTGGCTGTGAAGTCGATGCCTGGTTGAAGGCACATCAGTCGGTGATCGTTAACGGTTCACGTGAGCATTTACCAGAAGCGATCGAACGCTATGCAGAGCGGCTTATTCCGGTCCTGATAGAGGTCAACGAAGCGAGCCTGCGGGAGCGCCTGACACAGCGAAGCAGGGAATCGATTGCAGAGATAGACGCGCGGATATTGCGCTCTAAAGACTATGCGCAAAGTATCAGCAGCCGCTGTCATCTCATCAGCAACAACGGCAACCTGGAGGCCTCCGTGATGGCATTAGCGCGCTTAATCGATCAGAAAACAACGACGAGCATTCATGTTTGAAATAACGTTTACAGGCACGGGCAACGCCGGACAGGTTCCGGTCTGGGGCTGCCGATGCAGAGCCTGCATCCGCGCCGTCGCAGACCCCAGCCACAGGCGCAGGCCCTGTAGTCTGGCGATACGCACGCCTTTGGGCATCACGCTGATAGATGCTGGAAGAACGGATTTAGCCGAGCGCTACGCCTTTGATGATATTCACAGGATAGTGCTAACGCACTTTCATATGGATCATGTTCAGGGGCTGTTTCATTTACGCTGGTCAGAACGGCCAGAAAAAATCCCTGTGTTCCGCCCCGATGATCCTGTCGGTGCCGATGACCTCTATAAACATCCCGGAGTGCTGGCTTTTCAGCCCCCCCTGGTGCCCTTTGAGCCGGTTATCTGGGAGGACTTCAGCATTACCCCCCTGCCCTTAGAGCACTCAAAAATTACCCTGGGGTATCTGCTCGAAACGGATGGTTTCAGGGTCGCTTATTTAACGGACACTGCTGGTTTGCCTGATGATACGGCAGCCTTTCTCAGCAATCTGTCTCCAGACACTCTGCCTGCGGGCACTCTACCTACCTGCACTCTACCTAAAGGAAGTCTGCCTGCGGGCACGCTGGATTATTTGATTATCGACTGCTCAGAACCTCCGCGCGCTATACCGCCGAAAAACCATAACGACGTTACCAGGGTGCTCGAGATCTATCGGCAGCTGCAACCTAAAAAGATGGTACTTACCCATATCAGCCATCGGCTGGACTGCTGGCTGTTGGACAGTCCCCAGACCCTCCCCGACAACGTGATTATTGCCCGGGATGACATGGTTATTTCAGCGCCTTCTTTCTATCAAAAAAAAATCCGCTAACAGACTCTGCACGAGGGACCTCCCTGTATGTCAGGATAGTTGTCGGGCATAAAAAAACAGCAGCTAACGCCTCCAGATTGACGACCCTCCTCTATAGTTAAGACTTCAGTTGCGAAAGGCGTCTGCCGCAACGCAGCGGTGAATAAGGAACCTCATCATGAAGATCATTCTTAAAAAAAGTCAGGCCAAAGAACCCTTTACCTTCGCTTTTATGGACGATTCAGGGAAGACCCTAGTGAAAAGCGAGAATTATGCTGCCCGCAAGAGCTGTGTCAACGGGGTGGAATCAGTTCGAAAGAACAGCCAGTTCGATAGCCGTTATGAACTGTTGGAGTCAAAAAACGGTAAGTTTTATTTTAATATCAAAGCCAGCAATGGCCAGGTTGTCGGCACCAGCACGCTATTCGCTTCTGCAGGCGAGAGAAGTGAGGTGATCAGCCTACTAAAGGAGCATGCCACAGAGATGCCCATGGAAGAGCTGGAGGGGTGATGCTAGTTTACTCACAGCCTGCTAACCCCCAGCCACTGCGATAAGCACCTCAGCAACGCCTCCTGCAAGGACACTAACCTCCTCCTCCGCGTACCTGCCATCCTGGTCCGTTGCGCGGAGCCTGCATATCCCCGGTGGCAAACCGTCTAAGGCAAACTCGCCTGAGGCGTTTGTCAGCGGAGCTATATCGGGTGCGGCCCCCGCGCTCTGCACCACCATCAACGCCGCCTCAGCGACCGGCTCTCCCGTATCTAAGCGTACGACACAGCCTCGGACGCTGCCAGTAGCCGTAATCGGGGCGTCTTTGGCCGCCTGGGGTGAAGGCCTTGGCGCACTGCTCTGGAGGTACTCTTCGTCGAAAAATGTCGGCTCCAGAGTCACCTGCGCTGCATTATTAACATCGCAAGCTGGGTCAAGAGCAGCATAGAGAGCTAGGTCGACAGCTGGGTCGTGGGGGGGATCGAGAACAGCGTCGATATCCACCGAGCTAAGGGCGCTGTCGAATACAGCGACATTTCCCCGGCCAACCTCCCGGCCTTTGCCATCGTACACCCGAATGGTCCATGCCCCAGGTTTTAGCCCATCGAACTGGAACCGCCCCCAGGCATCGGAACAGCTCTCGATCTCCTGCTGTCCCGATGACTGTCCCGGTGACTGCCCGCCGCCAGATGTCAGGGCGAGAACAGAGCCTCGCACCCGCAGTCCTGCAACCGGGTCACCGGGGAGCTTAGCATAGAGATATCCCATCAGACTTCCAGACAAGACGGCATCTCCCCAACTGAGTGACTGCTTGCGGTTCGGGCAAACATCAAAGCTTGCTCCATGCCAACAGACGCTGGTAAACGCCCTCTGTTATGCGTGTCGCCGAGTTACCGCTGCTTGCACCATAGTTATGGATGCCGACAACATGCCGTTGGCCGCCTATCTTGCTGTAGATAGGCGCTCCACTCTGGCCACCCATGGTGTCTATATCGTACTCCAGGGTTGAGCTGGTTATCCTCTTGATCTTTCTCGCCATACCCCAGAGCTCTGCAAACGGCTTGTCCCCGGGGTATCCTGCCAAGACCACGGATCGTGCAAGCATCTGGGAAGGAGTTGCTGCTCGGAAACCGAAACTACCGAGATTTATACCTCCGAAGGCACCACTGGGTAGCACGACGCAGCCATAGTCACTCTGCGGCCGGCCACTTTGGACCCAACCTCTGACAGAACGAAATGCTGTCGATGTCGCCTGGCCGTGTGGCCTTGAGTCGCCATTCATGCCAGGGATCACCTCGACACTCTGTGCCCAACCGCCCTGGTTTCGCAAGTAGACACAGTGTCCGGCTGTGGCTACTGCTCGCGGTCCGATCAGAAAGCCCGTTCCCCGGTAAGTCGAACCACTGGG
This sequence comes from Motiliproteus sp., assembly GCA_047633175.1. Taxonomy (GTDB): domain Bacteria; phylum Pseudomonadota; class Gammaproteobacteria; order Pseudomonadales; family Balneatricaceae; genus Motiliproteus. Next base: position 21,373 of record JBLIEQ010000022.1, read on the forward strand.
GAACCGGATTCGCAGAGCGCAAATACGCCGCCAGGGCACTCTGGTCGTATTCGTTATATGAACGCGGTCATCCTTGCCGATAACGACCTCGAGAACGGCCGCGACCTCCTCGGCGACTGCTGCAATCTCCACCGACTCAGCCTCCTCCATCCCTTGGCTCTCTCCACCCGCCTGGCTGAGCGCCTTTTGGAGCAACTGCAGCAATTGAGCTACCGAACTCCCGCCTATCCTGGATTGACGGGCAGGCCTGGCTCTGTTTCGGATGACACGGCGTTTGGTCTTGGGAGATAAACGCTTCGCAATTCCGCGGACGATCTTAGGACCCATCGACGATGCCAGCGCCGGCAAAATAGAGGTAGCGAGTCCGGCAAGCGCTCCGAAGAACTCGGGTTCTCCTCCAAGGGCCGTACCTGATTCAGCAGGCTGAGGTTCGGCACCAGCCTCCTCCTCAGACACCGCCAGTTCAAACCCCTCAATACCCTGGAGGTCAGAATAAGCCGCGTCTTCACCCGACTCCGCTCCCAACTGCTCCTGCGTCGCCTCGAAAAAATCCTGCGTTTCAGTCAACCGCGGGTTGCCGATCTCCTCATCGGCTCCTGCCTGCTCCGCTTCTTCGCCAGGCGTAACCAACGCCACCGGGGCATCGCCCTCAACCTCCTCTGTGACCAGCGCATTCCCGGCTCGGGAAGACGTGGAAACGGTCCCGAACGGGGGTGTCTGTGAGGGAGATGCCTGTGGTGAGGATGCCGGTGACGTGGATGTAGGGGTAGCAACCGACACAGGCGCTTGAGAGGCAGCGCCACTCGAAAGATCATCCTCAGCTTCCCAGGATTCACTCGGGGCAGTGCTGCTGCCTGTATATTGAAACTTTTTGTTTGACATTTTCAGATCCTCCAACAACCCAATTTTAAGCCCAACACTGCTGGCTATACAGTGCCCGGCCGCTATGATGTCGCAGACTATCCGGCTGCTGGCTATCATCGGCCATACCTTCAGTCTCTTATAACGCAAAATTCAAGCCATCAAACAACGAGAATTATCTAAGAAATTGATAACGATTCTGTTTATGTGAAATGGTTGAACGGGGAGAAAAGTCTGCCCGGCAGATCGGCACGGAATCGGGTTTAACAAGTCGAATTATGTAACGGTGGTCACAGCGATCGAGAGGATCAGGAAAGGGTAATGGATAGCGATGATTAACGATTGACGATAATTATTAAACTTATCAATAAAATGGACAGAATTATCTGATAAGCGGCCAGCATAGATTATTATGCAGGCTTAGTTATATTGCGTTCCGGAATAGTTACGCCAAACAAGATGAAATGCACACGACGATCATAATATCTTTTAATAACAGCACTTTGAGCCTGAACGCACTGAGATTCAAACTGTAATACTATTGAATCCTATCTATCTCAGCCTTTCCGGACACCGAACTAACCTAAACAAAATGCACTCTGTATTTAACGTGCAGGCATGGATGTTTTAATCGGCGCCTGCTTTCCGGCGATTTTAGTCAATCAGCCGCCCAACGCGCTGAGCAGTGGTGAAAAACCATCAAGCTCTAGGTCGGTCTGTTCGGGCCAGCGAGGGCCTGCATGGGGATTAACGTGCACCGTGCTGATACCCGCTGCACGCCCGGCTTGCAGGTCATAAAGATAATCCCCCAGCATCACGCAAGCATCTTGATCACACTGCCAGTGGCTCATTAACCGTTGGATACCCGCCGGCGAGGGTTTAGGCTCGGCGCACTCGCTGGCGATAATCTGGGCAGGTGGAAAACAGTACTGCAGATCCAGTCGCTGCAGGACGATGTCGACACAATCGCGGCGATTACGGGTCAAAATGGCCAGCTGGGTGCCCCGTTCAAACAGGGCATGGATCAGCGCCTGCGCCTTTGGCATAGGTTCGGCACGTTCAGCGACATCGATCTCGATCTCTATTAAACGGTTATTTAATTCGGTCCTCAGGGTTTCAGGCTGCTGCTGCAGGTGTTCCAGGATGCCGGCTCCGACCGGCACCCCAAGCTCTCGACGCATGGCGGCAAAGTCATGCAAAGGCAACGTCAGGGTACCGTCCAGATCAAAGATCCAGAAACCCTTATGCAGTAACTCAGTAACGGCTAAGGGCCTGGGATAGAGTCTGGGAGAGGGCCTCATCGTAACTTCTCCAGTCGCAGTAACCAGGCATCAATCTCAGGTGGCAGATACAACTGCTCTAACAGCTCAGCGGCCCAGGGTGCATCATTGGAGAGTTGGCGGCACATCCATACGGCCAGTACCTGAACCGCCGGCACCTCATGCCAGACCCTTTTCGACAGGAAATACCAATAGTCGGAATCGCGTCTTTTAGGGTATTCGAGTTGCTCGATACAGTGTTCGCAGAGGAAGGTGCAGTAATCGTAATCAGGATCGACAGGCACCGGGGGAACTTCATGAATGCTGAGTTTAACACCGCCCGCTTCGCACAGCTCACAGCAGGATCCAGCACGACGGGTCAGGTCTTTGCCGAATTTACTCAGTCCCTGATTACGTAACTGATGATCATGTAATCCTTTAGCCACAATGAAGCTCCGATGATTGCCCGGCTATAGCGCGCCGGAAGCGGTGTTTTTCAAGGTAGTGCCACGTGATTAACAGCCTTTAATAATATCCTGAAGTGCTCGACTCAGCCAGCCCCCCAACCGCTCTCGGAGTAGCATAGAGCGGTAGACAACGCCTGCTCTGCGCTAGCGGCACGACAATCCTCCTGACACTGGGGGCTGACTCAGAGAGGCTGACACTGGAGGGATAGGGTGACTTAAAACCGTCGATAATAAAATTCTAATCTTATTCCCTTTTAAAAAAATGAATTGTTTTCATTCTTCACATTGTCTTATCCGGATCCGTGGCTACGCTTAAACAGCCTCAATAATATCTTAGTGTTGCTGCCAATACTTTGATGAATAATTAAATAATAACAAGGATGCACCATGACTGTATCTGAAGCGCTTAGAACGGATCGTCGGGAGCCGTACACTCCACACAGGTCCAATACGGGTCGTCCCGAGTTAGATAGAACCGACACCAAGTCCAGCAGCCTGGATCCGACCAATATCTACCTGCAGGAGATCGGGATCGCCAAGCTGTTAACCGCAGAGGAGGAAGTTGAACTTACCCGTCTCTATCAACAGGGAGATTTAGACGCCAAACGCCGGATGATAGAGAGCAATCTGCGCCTGGTCGTTAAAATCGCGCGTCGTTATCAGCACCGTGGCCTCTCCCTGCTGGATCTGATCGAAGAGGGAAATCTGGGCCTGATCCGGGCTGTGGAAAAATTTGATCCGGAGCGCGGGTTCCGTTTTTCGACCTATGCGACCTGGTGGATTCGGCAGAATGTCGAACGCGGCATCATGAACCAGGCCCGCACCATCCGGCTGCCTGTACATGTGATCAAAGAGCTTAACAGCTGCCTGCATGCCGAGCGCTTACTGACCCAGACGCTGGTGCAGGACCCCACCTGTAAGGATATTGCCGACTGGACCCAGAAACCTGTCGCTAAAGTCAAAACGATTATGGGTTTCAAACAATCCACGACCTCTATCGATGTATTGATCGGTGCTGATAAAAACACCTCGTTGCAGGAGTTTCTTACCGACCCGCTCACTGAAAACCCTGAAGACTGGATGCAAAAAACCAACCTAATCAGCCGCTTGAATGATTGGTTATCGCAACTACCTAAAAAGCACCAAGAAATATTACGGCGCCGTTTTGGGCTCCATAATCATGATACCGGCACTCTTGAGCAGGTCGGTGCAGAGGTTGGACTGACCCGTGAACGGGTACGCCAGATACAGACTGAAGCCTTAGCACAACTCAGGGTTATCATGCAGGCGAATGGCCTGAACAGTGAGGATATCGGCTACGATTAATATCATGAGAGGCGGGTTGCGGGATAAGCCGCGTACAGGACCGTGCGCAACAGGCCTGCATTCCTGCTGCCCGCCTCTCTTTGAAAGGTGGATGACCCTAATCGTTGTCGATCGTATGCCAATACCCTGATAAAGAGTCACGTGCCTTGGTGATGCTGGCATCACCACCGGCACTGACCCGGAGCTGAATCGCGCCCTGAGTGGCGGTATTCAACCACTCGATCCTGCGTTTCTGAAGCCGTGCTATAACCTTTGGATGGGGATGACCGTAGCGATTACGCCAGCCACTGCTGATCAATACTAATTGGGGGTTAACCTGATCCAGAAAAACCTCCGTCGTCGAACTACCGCTGCCATGGTGTGAGGCGACCAGGGTTGCCGAACTGAGTTGTTGAGCATAGCGTTCGACCAATAACCGTTCGACTTCCTCTTCTATATCACCTGTTAACAGCACCCTATGCTGACCGTTATCGATCTGCAGTACACAGGAGCGGTTATTCTCGCTCTGATGCGAGTTCGGTACCCGGTTATCAGGCTCCCTATCATCAGGATGTAGAATACGAAATTCAACCTCGTCCCAGACCCAGGACATTCCGGCCTGACAACGTTTCCGAGCAACTACCCTGTGACTGCCACTCAGGGCTGTCGTCATCTGGAACTCTGCTTCGAGCACCTCCTGACCACCGGCATGGTCGATATCAGCATGACTGATAACGAGACTATCAAGCCGGCGTATCCCCTGTCTGTGCAGATAGGGCACAATCGCCGCTTTAGCCGCAGTAAAGCCGGATCTGAAGCGCGGACCGGCATCGTAAATCAGTCGGTGCTGCTGCGTTTCAACCAGGACAGCTAACCCCTGTCCAACATCGAACAGGGTGAGATTAAAGGCCCCCTTTTCAGGCGTACCCGATTGCGCAAAAAGCAACGGCAACCACAGAATCAAGCCCGACCAACGGCACGCGACAGCGCGAGGCAGTAACACCAGAATCGCGCCGCACAACGCCAACACCAGAGCCCATAGCGGCGTGGGCCCGGTCGTGGTTAACGGTGATAACAGGCCCTGAGCCCAGATCAATGCCTGCCAGCCCCACTCCAACAACCGTGCCAACCCTGCCAGAAGCGCGCCACCCGGGGCAGACCAAAGGCTAAGAATCAACATCGAGCCGAGGGCGGCGGGTAACAACAGGGTCACCAGGGGTATCGCAATAAAATTGATCAGGGGGGCTAAGGGTGACCATTGCTGAAACAGGTATAGCAGCACCGGAGTCAGGCCGATAGCGATGGCGACTTGGGCCCAGACCAGCTGGCGGAAAACACCTACCCGGCCAGGCTGGCCGGAGAAGCTGTAAATCAAGACGGCGCAGGCCGCAAATGAGAGCCAGAATCCGGGTTGACGTACCGCCAGGGGTTCGATCAACAATACCGCTGTCGCCGCCAACCACAAGCGCTGAGCTGCCGTCATAAGCCTGAACCCGATCAGACTGAGCATCACTGCACAGACCATCACCCAGGCACGCTGGCTGGGAACGCCCCACCCCGAGATCAGGGCATAGCCTCCAGAACCCAGCATCGCAGCCACTGCCGCGGCACGGACTCTATACCGGTATCGCCACTGAGGATGCAGGCCGCCGAGCCCATACACCAGACCAAAGCAGACGCTGGCCAGCATCCCTATATGCAACCCACTGATAACAAACAGATGGGTCGTGCCGGTATCACGCAACGTTTTCCAGCTCGCATCATCCAGCCCGCGTTTGTCACCCAGCAGCAGGGCCGCCAACAGCGCACTGCTACTGGGTGATAAACCCAGTGAGAGCGGCGGTTGCCGTAACAGGTCTAACTGTCCGGCACGCCAGCGATCCAGCCGTCCGCTCAGGCGCGCATCCGTCAAGCGCTGTATCGAACTAGCCTTGCGGTTATCGAGGACATAACCCCGGGCGTCGATCCCTTGATTTAACAGGTGCAGTGGATAATCAAAGCCACCGGGGTTCACGAATCCATGGAGCCGCTTGAGGCGCACGGGAAGTTGCCAGCGCTGAGCCGGCTCGGGTGCCTTGGGGCAGCGATACCAGGTCAATCTGAGTTTTCTGGGTATCCAGCGTCCGGTTTTCTGCGAATCAGGATGGATCAATTGGTCTAATGCCAGATCGAAGCGGCAGCGATCTCCCTGCTGTTCTGGCAAGCCGATTACTACACCCACCGCAAGCAGATCCACAGACTGCAAATCCTCAGGCAGCTGATGGAGCAGCAGCCAGTGTCCCGCTGCCAGCCCCCATGTGAGGCCCAAAACGACCGGCAGTAGCCGACGCAGGGGGTTGATCATACTGACAAAAATCACGGCAATCGGAGTGACCAGCAGCCAGAGCGATGCCGGCAGCCCTGGCCAGAAAGCGACGCTGGCCAATGCCAGACAGAACCGGATCATTGTTGAACTCCAGTTGGCTTGACTCGATATAGAAGGCATAATCCATCATCAGTTTAGCTCATCACCCCCCTTCTCTGGATCTTTGCCTTAATGCCACGCCGATTTATCAAGCGTTACCTGCCCAATGAAGCCACGATCAAGGCACACCCAAGCCTGAAGCGGCTGGGCAGTGCGCTGCATAACCCCAATTTATGGCATCTGAACCGCACCTCGGTGTCCCTGGCGTTTTTAGTGGGGGTTTTCTGCGCTTTCTTACCGATACCGCTGCAGATGCTGGTGGCCGCCCTGCTTGCCATCATGATCCATTCAAATCTGCCCATATCCGTAGGATTGGTCTGGATTACCAACCCACTGACCATGCCGCCTATCTTTTACTTCGCCTATAGGCTGGGTTCCTGGCTGCTTGGCGGCAACGTCCATAGTATCGAATTCACGATGACGCTGGAGTGGATCACCAGTGAACTATCGCTGATCTGGGGGCCGTTGCTATTGGGATTGTTGGTATGCGGATTATTTTTCGCAATGCTCAGCTTTCTCACTGTGCGCTGGATGTGGGCGTGGCATGTCGGAAAAATCTGGCGGCTGCGTAAACTCGATCGTCAGCGTAAGAACAAGCCTAAAGAATAACGACTATCCTGTGTCGGGCTGTAGGTCGGACTGTAGTCCGACAAGGCTAGCGGGCTAGCGAGGCGCTAGTAATTGTCAGGCTAAAGCCTAACCTACAAAAAACACCATAATCATCAGCCCGGATGCAGCCGACCGCCGTCCAGCTTCAGCACGCGATCCATCTGCCCAGCCAGGTAGGCATCATGGGTGACCACCACAAATGCGATATTCAGCGAGCGGTTCAGCTCCTGCATCAGCGTCTGGATCTCCCCGGCAGTCTGGCGGTCGAGATTGCCGGTAGGTTCATCCATCAATACGGTTGCAGGCTCTGCGACCAGCGCCCGGGCTATCGCCACCCGCTGGCGTTCGCCACCACTGAGCTGCGAGGGCTTATGTTGGAGACGTGCACCCAACCCAACCCGCTCTAATATAGTACGGGCTCGTTGTTCGACCTGATCCAGCGGCGTGTCACTGATCAGCAGCGGCATAGCGACATTTTCGAGCGCGCTGAATTCAGTCAGCAGATGATGGAACTGGTAGACGAACCCCAGTGCTCGGTTACGCAGTGCGGCGCGCTTGTTTTCGTTAAGTCCGGTGAGCGATTTCTGCAGCAGCTTAACCTCACCCGAGCAGGGGTCATCCAAACCGCTGAGGATATTGAGCAGAGTACTCTTTCCCGATCCTGAACTGCCGATAATGGCCACCCGTTCGCCCGGCTGAACCTCAAACTGAAGTTCGTCGAGTACCACCAGTTTGTTACCCGCTTCGCTATAAACTTTGCTGACATCGCGACAGCTAAGTACCGAAGGAGTTGGTGAACTACTCATACTGCAGCGCCTCCGCAGAGCACCACGAGCTTGTTACCCGCTTCGCTATAAAATTTACTGACATCGCGACAGCTAAGTATCGAAGGGGTTGGTGAACTACTCATACCGTAACGCCTCCGCAGGCTTGGTTTGAGACGCCCTGTACGCCGGATAGATAGTCGCCAGCAGGCTGATCGCTAAGGAGCTACCGCAGATAATCATCACATCATCCCAGCGCAGCTCTGAGGGCAGATAGCTGATAAAATAGACCTCGGCGCTGAGAATCTGAAAGCTGAACAGCTGCTCCGCCCAGGCGATCAGGTCGGTCACGGTTAACGCCAGCAGGATGCCCAGTCCCGTTCCTACCAGAGTGCCGAAGATACCGATCACTCCGCCCTGGATAATAAAGATTCGCATGATCGTCGCCGAGGAGACCCCCATGGTACGCAAGATGGCGATATCTGAACGTTTGTCGGTCACCACCATAATCAGGGTCGAGACGATATTAAACGCCGCTACCGCGATAATGATAAACAGCAGCAGACCGATCATCTTCTTCTCGAGCTGGATCGCCTGAAACAGATTGCCGTGCGTCCGGGTCCAATCGCTGCCGCGCAGATCGCCGCCCTCCAGGGCGGCTATTCGCCGCACCTCGGCTGGGGCATCAAAGAGGTTGTCGAGCTTGAGTCGAATGCCATCGACCCCGCCGGCTTCAATGCGCTTAAGCTTGGCAGCATCCTGCAGGTGGATATAGGCCATAGACGCATCTAGCTCGGCGCCGACTTTAAAGACACCGACGACGGTAAAGCGCTTCAGGCGCGGAAACACGCCGGCGACCGAGATCGAGGCTTCGGGCAGCACAAGAGTCACCTTATCCCCTCGCTGCGCGCCGAGCGTTCTTGAGAGTATATCGCCGAGCACGATGCCGAACTCGCCCGCTTTCAGGTCGCCAATAGCCCCCTGAGTCATGTGTTCACCGATGATAGAGACCCGCTGTTCGTACTCCGGATCGATGCCATAAACCAGGGTGCCATGCACCTGGCCACGGTTGGTCAGCATCCCTTGGGCCTCGATATAGGGTGCGGCACCCTCGACCTTGGGATACTGGCTGTTGATCCGTTCGATCAGCGCTGGCCACTCACGCAGTTCTGACTGATAATCCGATAATGTGGCATGCGGCACCATACCCAGGATGCGCTCACGCAATTCGCGGTCAAAACCGTTCATCACCGATAGCACCAGAATAAGCACGGCAACGCCCAGCGTTAACCCGAGTGTCGACACCAGGGAGATGAAGGAGATAAAGTTATTGCGGCGCTTGGCGCCGGTATAACGCCAGCCGATGTATAAAGAGAGAGGTCTGAACATGGTGCGCATTAAACCATAACCGCCTCATCTCACCTAGCAGCCTGTCGGATTTAACTCTGATTTACTGCGGAAAAGTCGCTTTTCTTAAGGTAAAGGGGGGCCGTTTTTCACTCTACTCATCGCCAATGACCGGAAAAGTGGCTCGCCTTCTCTTTTAGGAGAACGGTATCTCTCGCCACACCGGTCAAGCCCGACAGACTTCTAGCCCGTACAGTCTCATCGGGTTGTTTTTCTGGTATATTGTGATCCTATATTGTGATGATACATGACCGCCCTCCGTTTACACCTGACTCCTGAGCCCTATGCGCAATCCTGCAGACCATGACCGCCGCCTGAGTTTTCGGATTAATGACCGCGCCGGGGTGGAGCTGGTGCCGCTGGCTGACCGCCCAGCCAGGGGCCCTGTGAACGACTGTTTCGAGACCTCTCCCCAGTTCGAGCTGCTGACCGATCTGCTGCAGCTCGATAACGAGCTGCAGCACCAGCTGTTTAAGCTCACCGAAACCAATGCCGTACTGGCAAATGCATTACAGCTGTTAAATCGTAAGATCGAACGCCTGGCGCTGCAGCCGGGCACCCCGGAGTCGGCCCAAATCCTGCAGCCGATAACCCTTAGCGAAGGCGGAGTGTCGCTCTATGTTCAGCAGCCGCTGGTCGCGGGCAGCCTCTGTGCGGTGCGGATCCGGTTGCTACCCTCAGGCCCTGCGCTGCAAAGCTATGCCCGGGTAAGCTACTGCCTACCGCAGGATGCCGCCGGTCACCGCGCAGGGCTGGAGTTTATCGGACTCGACGACAGCGGGCGCGACCTGATCGCCCGTCATCTTCTGGAATACCAGGCGCATAACCGGCTATCCCGGCACCAGCCGTCAGAGGAGGACCCCCGCGTATGACAACCCCAGTGTACCCGCATGCCCAGCTCGTTGTTCATTTTGAGAGCCTGATCGGAAGCCTGGCCGAGCTGGCCGATCGGCTCAGGGCATCGACGCTGCCCCTGTGGGTGCCTCTGACCGAACAGGAGCAGGCGGCAAACCTCGACCCCCGCCATAAGGCGATCGAACTCTATTGCGATCTCTGGCACCAGGATGGCGGCGATGGCCGCCGTACCCGAAGCTGCCACGGCCTGATTGCTGCCGATGCCGCGCTACTGGCGGCGGCCGATCGGGTCAACCAGGCAAAAGCCGATTTCCGCCTGACGCTAGCTATGCTTAAGACCGAGCTTAATACCGAGCCTAAGGTCGCGCTTGAGTCACTGGGGCGGCGTCCCAATGCACTGCGTGAGGTGCTGGGATACAAGGGCCTGGCACGGCTACATCTTAAACAGTGCTACCGACTAATCCCCAGCATCGAACGCCAGCCGCAGCGGGTTGGCCTAAACTGGTATACCAGTGGCCGCAGCATAAAGCGGCTCAGCGTCGACCAGGCCCAGAAACTCCTGCTACGCATCGGCATTGATAAGCCCCATATTCAGGTACAGATGGATAAGCTCCAGCATCTCAGCGGCGACTGCCCCCTCGCCCAGATCCAGCAACAGGCTCCGCTGATGCGAGCCAACCTGCGATATGAGAACAGTGCAGAGCGCCAGGCCATGAACCTGTCGCTGCCGCTGCTCTTTGGGTATGATGCCGAGCGTCCCTTTCCTGAACACAACAGCCCGAGCCTGACACCAGAAACCGAGCGCCAGCGTCAGATTCGCAGCGATTGCCGGATCGATCCCGAACCTTTTCTGCCCAGTTTGCGAATTCACCTCTACCTATAACCTTCTACTTAATGACGCCTGACTTATGACTCCTTATTTATGAAACGGCACGACGATCATCGTCCTCTTAAACCCCTTTACTACGCCCTGCTGACCCTGGGCTGTGGTGGGCTACTCGGCTGGTTTTATCTGCTGCGCCACTGGCAACTGATGGAGTGGCTGGCCCAGTTCGGTCCGCAATCTCATACGGGTAGCATGAACCTGCTTGCAGTTATGCTCTGGCTGATGCCCGCTTTATTCGTATGGAAGTACTACCTGCGCTGGCTCAACAGTTACTTTGATATAGGCGGCCAGTTCGACCAGGACCGGCATGATGCCCAGTATCATCCCCTGCCATCTGACTCTTTATCTAAAGAAGGGCCGGCTAAGAGCGCTAAAGAAACCGATTTAACAAGGGAAAAATAATCCTGATGCCGCCACTTACCGCGACGACCCTCGACAATCTCAATCCAACCTTTACCCGCCGCCTGATCGTGGCGCAGCTGATCCACAGCCAAACACGTCCCTGCGTTCCTGAGTTGATGCGTTTAACCGGCTGGCCGAGGCGTACCTTGCAGGACATTATCAAGGCCCTGCCGGGTTTGGGGCTGGAGGTGGAGTTTGTTCAGGATGGGATCCGGAATAACGCCGGTTTCTATCGACTCAAAAGCTGGGGGCCTCTGGATCCACTCTGGATCGAGCAGCATCGCCACGCCCTCTATCGACTGCTTGATTTGAATCTATAACGTATCTCTGGCCGCCAGCATCTCGCCGATCGAATCGGTTTCTATCCAACTCACACCCCGGTGCGCAAGCGCTCTCGCGACGTCTATATCCGAGACTTCGTAGACAGCCAGTGGCGGATGAAGGCTGTCACACTTCAGATCTGGGGGTATCAGCAGGTGGTCCAGGAACAACCACTCGGGTTTAAGATTGAGAACCGACCGCTGTTGCGACTCGTTCCAGTGCGTCAGCACCGGGGCCAGCCGAGTCCAGCCCTGCTGCTGCGCATGCTCGAGTAGTTTGAGCGAAAAACTGATCAACACCACCTGTGAGCGTACCTCTTCGATAAGGGCCAACACCCTGGCAACCCCCAGCGCTGCTGCGGGGGTATGCATGACCGCCTGTTTTAGCTCCAGAAACAACGTGACCTGAGGCTGTTGCCGCAATAGGGCGACCAACGACTCGAGACGCAGCATAGGGATACCCTGGAACCGGTCACCAAGCTGCTCCGGCGCCGAGGGTGAGCAGCGCTCCAGCTGTTCGGCGCTCAACTCATGGATCGCACCGTCGACCCCGCACAATCGGGTCAGGGTATCATCATGAAACACGAAAGGGATGCCATCATTACTGAGCTGAACATCACATTCCAGGTATCGCGCTCCGGCAGCGATCGCCTGCTCAAACCCCAGCAGGGTATTTTCCGGGTAGCGTGCGGGATAGCCGCGATGGCCGATGAGTTCGAAGGGTGGCATAGATACCTCTCATTGTTCGTAGGCTGGGATGTAATCCCGTAGCTATTCCCGCAGCTATTCCCGCAAGAACGTATCATTCACAAATTGCTAACTCTGACAGCTGCGGTTTCAGCTGAGTGCGCAACCACTGCTCCGCCTGACGGACCCCGGTAAAGCCGAGCAACGGCAAAATATCTTCCCAGTCACGGCGCTGAATAAGCCGGCAGATCAGCACTCGTTCCAGCAATGGATCCAAGTCGAACTGCGGATCCGCCAGGTGCCTCAGTGTCCAGCGATACAGCGCCGGCTCGGTCTGCTCCCAGCCACGATTTCCAAACACCAGCGCATAAAGATCGTCCAGATCTTGAGGATCGATCAGCTCGCTGCGCGCTTCCCGGCTTTGCTGTAACAACAGCCGTACCAGGTCAGGCTCCAGATCCGCATTCGCGCCCTGCAGCTGGCGTGGCAGATCGCGGCCAAAGCGCTGCACGACCGGCTCAATAAAGCGCTTGCCGGCCTTTGAGCAACCGCAGGCATACAGCAGCGACACGCAGCCACTGCTGGCATCGGCCTTGAGCCCAAGGCGCAGCGGCTGCATCGAGAGCGACTGCCAAAATGGCAGCAGATCGGCGGTGGCACCGAAGCTGGTACCCAGCAGATCAACCCGTCGCTGCGTCGCCTCGCCCTGCAGACGCTGCATCATCTCCCGCCCCACGCCCTGCAGGCGCAATGGCTGGGGTACCGCGATGCGGACAATACGCCAGTAACTCAGCAGCGGCGCCTGGCGCCAGCCCGCCTGAGCCGCCAGCACCTGAGGCAGCAGATGTCCGAGCGGCCGGCGCTTCCCCAGCCAGACCTGATCGGCCAATGCCGGGTCAAAACCACCCTCTTCGGCCACCAGCATAACCCCCAGCAGCGGACCCGCACGGGATCCTGCGTGCAGCAGCCAGACCTGCAGCCCCGGATCATCCAGCAGGTCGCGAAGATCTCCGGGACGGGTGCGGTAGTGGGCCTGCACCAGGAGCGCAAATAACTGCCGTAACTGTTGGGGATCGTCAAGCAGCTGCCAGGGCGACCAGTGGCTTAAACAGGCCTCAGCCAGATCAGCAGCCTCAGCAGGCGGCGAATCGGGTTCGGCATCCAGTAGCAGGGTTTCAAAAACCCAGCGCTCCAGAGGATCACCGGCGCGCCAGCGGATCGGCGTCTTTAATTCAAACTGCCGCCAGTGGGGCCGGTACTGCTCCAGCGCCTGACGAAAGCGGATCAAAAAACCACGCCCGGTACCCTCGTAACCATGCACCGTACTTGCGAAGACGATCCGGGAATGCTGCAGCAGCAGACGTTGCAGTAGCGGTGCCGGAATGGCCGCAGCCTCATCGACCAACAACAGATCGCAGTGGCTTGCTGACACGCCCCGGACAGACTGCTGCAACAGCAGATCCAGAGCGAAAAATTCGACCCTGCCCTGCCCAAATAGTACCTGATTACCCTGTCTGCGAGAGTCTGGCAGCAGCGCCAATAAACGTTCAAACAGGGGTTCTACGGCTGCCACGGCGGGCGCCGTCACTCGGATAATGCGCGGTCGTTCGAGCAGCAACCGCGCCGCCGCTATGCCCAGGGCCGCACTCTTGCCCCGTCCGCGATCGGCGCTCAGCACCAGGGGGCGGTTACGATGCCCCTGAGCCACACGCATAATCTGCCGCACTGCCTCGGCCTGATCCGCGGTAAGACAGTCCGCATCCTGAGTGTTCGAGGGTTCACAGGGGGGCACGGATAACACGGTGGGGAGATCTGCCGGTGCCAACGTGACAGGAGCCAGGCCCGCTGTAGGCAGATCAACACCGGCAGCGTCCTGGCGGATCACCAAAACGTCTGCACCGGGTTTCAGCCTTTGCCGCAACCAGGCATCAAAAGGTTTGAGTATCGAGGTTTCGCTAGGTGGCAGCAGCAGCAACAGCAGCCCCCCAGCGCAGAGCGTACCGCTACTGGCACCGAGCGCATTCGGATCAAGGCCTTCAAATGCATCTATCACCACCCAGCCGAACTCCTGCCCCAGCACCTGGTGGCAACGGGCAGGCTTTATCAGCCGGGCTGAGACACTGACATCCAGAAGGGGTAACTCGGGCTGATCAGACACCCAGAGCCCGGGCCTTTGAGTTAAGGCAGACGGCAGCTGCTCTATACAGAATCCGGACCAGCGCGCGCTGCCAATCAGCACGACTAAACGGCGCTGACCTGCCTGCTGCGCTTGCTGATGCAGAGCGGTTAGCTGCGCTGTTAGTTGCGGGACGGGATTAAGTAATGCCACAGAGGACTCCGGACCAGGGGCGTTGATATCCCGACATGTTCACCCGGATTCAAGCCTCCACTATACCGTGACGGATACCCATATGGATAATATCGGAGGTCTTTTCCAGTTCGAGCTTATTCATGATATTGGAACGGTGGGCATGGACCGTTTTTTGGCTGATAAACATCGCCTCCGCGATCTCCAAGGGGCTTTGCCCGGTCGCCAGCTGGGTAAATATCTGTAACTCTCGCCTGGTCAGCGCATTAAGAATCGAGCCTCCACTATGATCACCGTTCAGCTGAGGCTTGATCTGCTCTGCAATAAACTCCTTACCCTCACTCACCTGACGCACCGCTTCAATCAGCTCTTCGGGCGCGCAACGCTTAGTCAGATAGCCTTTAGCACCGGCTTTCATTACCCGCCACGGATAGGGTTCAGATTCCTGGACGGTAAGCGCTATAATTTTTGCCTGAGGATCTACTGCCCTGATGCGCTGAATGGCATCAAGACCACCCGCCCCGGGTGGCATCGACAGATCCATTACGACCAGCTCTGGCGTATATTTTTGATATTGATGATAGGCCTCATCACCGCTCGAGGCCTCACAGACCACCGTTATCCCCTCGGCACTGTCCAGCAAGCGATGAAATCCAGCACGAACGATCTCATGATCGTCGACCAGCATGACTCTGATTATGTTAAGCACCTGCCCATCTCCTGTATTTAAGCCATGCTATTTTAATCAGTTAAGCGTCGAAAAGCATGTGTTTAGCGTCCTCATTTAGTTGTATCCTGACAACTGACCACTCATTCTTTGGGTGGAATGAGTTCGCTATCTTTCTCTCCAAAAATTACGACTATTGTGTATAAATGCATTTGACTGCCACTGTAGAGGACGCCGTATGGTTGCACATGTAATGATCCAACTAAAACCTGAAGATCTTCCAGAAAAAGGCCTGCTGGTCAACTACAGATGCGGCGAGATTTTCGACAACAAGATCGAATGGGCCGATGCCTCAGAAGGTGTACTTCACGCCGAACAGTCTAGCAATGATCTTAACGAGACTGGTATCAATATCATCGATTCAGGGACTCAGGGCTATGCGGGATTTGAGCCCAGGACCGGCAACTACTGGCGCTATCAACAAGACGCTGATCCGGATGTGTTCCGTGAACAATGCATGCAGATCATAGAGATTAAGGAACCCTTTTCGCCACGCTCTTCATGGACAGCTTGGGGCGCCACACAAAGCAGGGTCTCCGGAGAGGGCCTGAGCCTCTCCTTAAAGAACGCAGTAACCGGGTCTAAACTACGTTATAAGATAACGAGCCAGGGGTTCAGCTATCATATAAAAGACCTCTCTCACGGCCGAAAATCACTACAGGCACTTAAGCATGATTTTATTTTAAATCAAATACTTAATATAAGCTTTAAAAAGCTGGATTATCATCAGGTTGACTTCAAGACAGAACCCAACGCAGAGACGCAAGCGGGCGGAAGTTTCAGCATCCACTTCCAACATGAGCACTGCCTGATCGAATACCAGCTCTCAGAACAGCTCTTTTCATTAGCGGTTTTTGATACGACCGGGAACAAGACCCGGCTGCTTAAGCGGATCAATCTGCCGCACAGCGACGTGCTGGAAGGTACCCGCACCTTTCTCGATTAGCCGCTGTAGCAGGTTAAAAAACGTAGCTATTCAGTACATTTTTTCGCTATGCAATTGATTATGGAGTGTTTGTGGAAAGAGTCTCTTTGGCAAGGAAGCCAAAGCTAAGCCTACAGGGATGGGTCCATAGGTGTAAGCAAGGCGTCTCTTGGAACAAATGCTCCATAGTTTCAAGTCGATCCCTGTGCTGCATAGTTAAAAAAAAAGCCTGCCAGAATACTGGCAGGCCTTTATGGTTCTAGTACGGGTACTGTAAGAGTGCTACCCGTCATCATCCGCCTCATAGCCTCTATAAGCATCGTAAGACTCCACTTCCAGAGCATCCGCAGAGCTAATCGCATCCGCACCTGATCCCAGTGACTCAGGAACCGCTACCAGGCCATCACTAAAGCCGATCACCAGTAACCCCAGCTGTTTACACCGACGCAGGCACTGCTCCAGGTCTCTCACGGCACTGATCTGAGCGTGTGACAGCCCCTGCTCTATCGGCGCCTGGATGGCAGGCTGCCGCGTGGCCAGCGGCGGTGGCACGCTATTGTCGACAGGGATGGCTGCAGGTGAAGACTCGGAAGGCTTAGATGCCGTGCTCGGCGCGACCTGCGCTATAACGTGTTCCGTTGCATCCTCAGACCCGACAGAAACAACCCTTTTCCTGGCTGAAACCTGCTTAAGGGTAAAGCCGTGGTCATCCAATAGGTATATATTAACATCTCTTTTTTGCAGCTTGATAAGACATATTTTTAATATCGAAAAATGCCGCTCGCTACCGCAATAGATATGCCCACCCTCATCCAGACTCTGTACGGTCTTGAGGATATTCGAGACTTTGGCATCTTCAGGGATGTCGATATTCATAAAACCCAGTTGAATGTGTAATTATTCAGAACATTTACTTTCGCTATTCGATTGATTCAAGTCGATGCATATGCTGAATAATTACTTTAATTTATTATACTGTTGATAAGACTACCCTGACTCGCTCCCAGGCGCCAGATATGAACCTATTCAAGCTGTTAGTTGCTTTTGCTGTACTTGCTATCCAGTTCCGCGACCAGAGCCCGCAGATTAGTATTCTCCTGCAGCAGTGCCTGCATGGCCGCATCGCCTGACGCGTCGTGCTGCCGTTTTAGCCGTTGGCGCAGCTGGTCACCTTCCGACTCGAGCCTGCTGATAACCCCGGCACTGATCTTGGCCTCACGCATCAACTCGGCGGCATTAGACTCAGCGTTCAGCACCCGCTGCTCTAACGCCAACCGATCCTGACCTGCATCATGCAGCTGCCGATAGAGCTGCTGCTGCAGCTCAACCTGTTGTGATAATTTATCCAGCACCTCCGTCAATCGGATCTGCTGCAGCCCGATCTCATCCCGATGCGAACCCCGCAGTGCTTTGAGTTGCCGCTTAGCCTGATCCTGCTGTCCTTCAAACTCTCTTCGGGATCTATCGACCGCGTTCTGCCACCAGGTGATCATCATTTCCGACAGGCCATCAGGAAGGTCGGGGTAGTCACGACCCTGCTGCAGGCGCTGACCGAGCGTTTGCCACCACTCCCCCAGTGCTTTATGGATCGTAGACAGACTCCCTTTCCCCAGACGGTCACGAACATTTTGCTGGGTAGGTCGAACCCCCTCCGCCAACAGGCTATCGGCAACCTCAAAAACCCGGCTGTAGGTATCACTTTTCATAGAAGGCCGAACCTGAGAAATAAAACAGTCACTATACAGTGGTCAGATTTTTTAGCACATGGCGACGACAGTATTGAGTCCCTTTCGGCCGTGGAGTAGTCACGGAGAGTTTATCAATGGAGCACCCATTAATGGAGCACCATCGACGGGGACGGGCCGTTGATAACGTTTTCAGTATGCCGACAGCTTGGCGCGTCATCACCACGAAAGTTTTTACAGCCCCAAAACTGACCCCGAGTGCCTGTTCTTAATAGCATTTCAGCCCCGCAGTCAGGACATACCGGCGACCAGTGTCCACAGCCATCGTCGAGACACCTCTTGAACCGCCCTTCCCGCTTCATCGCCTGACCACAGCGCTGGCAGCCCTTCTCTGCATGATTGCAGAGGGGGTAGTGGGAACAACCAAAAAAGACACCAAACTTACCCGATCGTGGGACCAGAGAACCGGTTTCACAGCGCAGGCAGTTAATCGTTACAAAAAGGGTTTGAACGAGCGAGGTTTCAAATTCATTTTTTTCTATGGGATAGCCAGCATCGATCAATTCCACCACAAACTTTGATGCAACTGCCATATCGCATGCCAGATAGACGCGGTGACGCGCCCGCGTCAGAGCCACGTAGAACAGCCGTCGCTCCTCAGCGTGAGGATAGGATTCTGCGGCTGGCAATAATGCCTCTAACAAAGGATGCGTAACCTTCTCGGAGGGGAAACCCTGCTTGCCGTCCTCAAGACCCACGATCACGACATAATCCGCCTCCCGCCCCTTGGATGCATGAATGCTCAGCGCCTCTATATTCAGGCTCGAATAATCCTGGTTGAGCACGGCGAGCTCAGATTTATCCGGCAATCGAAACCAGAAACGCGCCAGCAGATAGACACTGCTGCCCGGTGTCGCCTGGCGTGCGATAGCGGTCAGAATGCTGTGGAACAGCTTCAGTGGTTCAGACCTATCTCGGCTTTGCCGTAACAGCGACACCGCCGGCAAATTAACCGCTGAGTACGTGGTTAACTGTTTTTTAACCTGTGCCGGGTTTTTCATTACAAACTGCGAGGCAATATCACAGATGCTGTTATTAAAGCGGAAGGTCTTATCCAGCGTGGTGGTCACCGTCGCGCCGAAATACGGCCCGAAGCCACTCGTCAGACTGACATCACTACCGGAAAAACGATAGATGGCCTGCCAATCATCGCCAACGCAAAACAATGAACAGTCAGCACTGGCCACCTGTAAAGCCTTAATGAGCCGTGCCCGGGGTTCCGATATATCCTGAAACTCATCCACCAGGATAAACTTCCAATGAGGCTTGAAGGCCCCCTCCTGCACATAGCCAAGCGCCTGGCCGATCATGTCATCAAAATCGATCTCTTCACGAGCCGCCAGGAGGTCCTGATACCGATCAAATACGGGCTCGAGCAGTAACAACGCCGCCTCAACCTGCGACGGATCTGATGCGCAGGCGATTTGCTGACGCAACCGCACTTCATCGAACCAACAGGCCTTGTAACGACTCAAAAACTGACTCAATAGCTCGGCGAAACGGCTGACAGCTCCCACCTCTCTCAGGGTTTCCAGTACCGCCTCGTCGGGAAGCGGATCAAACGCAACCTTGAGCCGCACCAGCTTGTCATACAAGTTTTCGAGCAGGCAGCCTTCGCGCTGCTCGTAGTGATAGGTTTCCAGCAAGCTGGTCTTATGGTTCTGATGAAGCGCTCGTTTCCAGCGCAGATCCGCCTGATACTTGTCCCGATCGACATAGGGTGCGGTATCCCCGTTCCTATCGATACCCAGGTGCTCGATGTAGATGCCGTACTCTGGGAGATAAAAATCGGGCAGGTAGGTTCTAAAACCTAAATTTCGCGTCTGGGCGTCGCGATAGGGGTGTTCATACTCATACTCAACACCCATGCGAAACAGCCAGTTGGCGATCAGGCACTCCTCAAAGCTTTTTACCTCTTCGCCTTTCAGCGTCCGAATCTCATTGGCTGCCAGGTACTGGTAATACTCACCCAAACTCTTAAAGTCGAATGGGTTTTTCTCTGGGTGCAGATGCTTTTCAAAATACTGGACCGCCAGACGCCGGTAAGTAGGTTCCTCCAGCAACGCGTCAAACCAGGTATCAACCTGCTTCGCCAGGCGCTTTGCGTCTTCCACCAAGGGACTGATCGTGGACTTACTACCCTCCACCCTGGCTATGATCTCCTGCCCCAGGGCATGAAAAGTCTTGGCTTTCACCGAATCGCCTGTTAACCGCTGCGCCAGCCTTTCACGCATCTCTTTAGCGGCCTTGTTGCCATAAGCGAGCAGCAGCACTTCGGATGCCCGCGCCTGACCGCTTTGAATCAGGTACGCGGCTCGCCCCACCATCGTGCTGGTCTTACCTGTACCTGCACCCGCTAAGACCAAGTTGTGGTCTTCATCGATGATGCAGGCATCGCGCTGGTTTTGGGTAAGAGGGTTGGACTCGATGCTATCGAGGAGCATCTTATACTGCGCCTTCTGTTGCTGAACATATCGATCCCTGAAGGGTTGAATCGAAGCCGCATCCCAATCGGCCCACTCTCGCAGCTGTACAAAGGGCGCACGTACCCGTTCGCAAACGACGCCCTCGGGCGGTAATGAGGCAAATAGACTAAGCGCCTTCGCAGCCTCATCCCTGATGCGCTGCCACCGGCTGGTTCGCAAATAGCGGGGCTGATTAAGCATCTGCTGTAAGCGAGCGACCTCGGTATTGGCGGTGCCCGCATGGTATCCATACCAGCCCAGCTCTACTTCGACTTTAAATGCATTCGCACGTTCACCGGCCAGCCAATCGATCCTGAGGGTCGCATCTTGCACTTTCAGAATCACGGCATCGAAAATGATACCCAGGCTAAGCTGCGGGACCTCAGCGAGTTCGGACCACGCGAGAAACACCGGTTCAGTCTCGCTGTTGAGGATAATCCCGGTAGCGGTTACTCCGGCATCCAGCCATGGATGACCAAACCATGTTCCAATCCAATGCGTCCCGTACGTGTTTATAGTGTCCAACCCTTAAATACCTTCGCTAAAAAATCGGCTGAATCAGAGTTCACTCAAAAATCATTCCATTATCTAAGCAAAAAAAGATGCAAGAAAAACAAGACGCCCTATTGAACGGGTGCGACACCATACCAACAGTGTGAAGTTGATTCAATTTGAACAATTTCAGAGGCCTGTCAAGATGATCCCCTAACCCCCTAACCCCTAAGGCGCGGGACCTCAGCGGGATCCGCTGGACAAACCCACGAGGGATGCCTAATCTTAATAAGACATTCCTGTCAAGCTGATGACCACCTATCCTGTCAACCTATGGAGGACTTATCATGAACACGACGGTTACGGGGACCTACCAATCTGCTACCCAGGTCAAAAACACCCAGGAGGATCTTATTGCCCTCGGAATCCCGAGGGAACAGATATTTGTTGATGAGAACAACCACCAAATCAAGATAATGATCCCAGAGGTCACTGAACCCGAGATCGAGGTTATTCTCAAGCGCCATCAATTCAGTGAGATCACCGCACGACGCCATTAGCGTTGCTATCTGCCGGGACCGGGTCGGGGTCTTCGCCTGAAGCATCCTGCGGGGTCTGGTCTTTATGAGAGCCTGGTCTTTGTGAGAGCCTGGCAGCAGGCGATCTCTTGATAAAAATACCCCCCCCCCAAAGGGAACAGGATTCCCGGATTCCCGGATTCCTTTGGGCACAGCTGTCATTCTTTAGCGCAGCAACAGCCCGTTCAAAACTATTCCAACAATGCGGCTAGGTGGCAAGAACCTTCAGTTGCAGACCCTCAGTGAACCCCTGGTTTTAAGAGACCACGGCGTAGGCCCTTAGTTTCAACCAACAACGATCATTACTTGATCTATATCATCAACACCTCTTTTTTTTAGGGTTATTATGTACGCATTAATTAAACCAAGGAGATATTAATGAAAACGTTGATCTTTACAGCTATTGCGGGCGCAGCTCTGGGTCTTGCCAGTACGACCGTTGCGGCTTTTGAAACAGGCGATATCGTTGTAAGGGGTGGTTTGACCAATGTCGCTCCCCAAGATGATAGCGGCAAGGTCCATGTGGGTGGGACTGCAACTCCTTATGAGGTAAGTGTCGACAATGATACTCAGCTGGGCCTTAACCTAGTGTATTTCTATACGCCTCGTGTGGCGGTGGAGCTATTAGCGGCCACGCCGTTCAGCCATGATATGGCGCTCGAAAATGCGGGTGCGCTTAACGGCCCTCTGGGAGAATCTAAGCAACTGCCACCAACCCTGAGTGTGCTGTATTACTTCGGGGCAACAGATGCCGCACTCCAGCCTTACGCCGGCGTTGGCGTAAACTACACCGCCTTCTTTGACGAAAAATTTACTGCCGAGAGCGAAGCTAATGGATTCAGCGACCTGGAACTGGATAACTCCTTCGGTCTGGCGGTTCAGGCAGGCTTCGATTATCAGCTCGATAAGCACTGGATGATCAACGGCTCCGTACGCTATATCGATATAGATACTACCGCCAACTTCAAAACAGGTGGAACTAGTAGCCATGTAGATGTAGACATCGACCCGATCGTCTCCTCGCTGATGGTCGGCTACCGGTTCTAAGCCCTATTGACGACGACCGACAGCAAGCTGCTGACAACCGCACTGCGGCTGTCGGCAGTCTCTTTGTTATCATCAGGCCATCGAGCATCCGCTAGGCCATATATTTATTAAACAGCGGTGCCAACCAACGCGCACCCAGAATCAACGCAAAAAAGCAGCCCTGTGCCTACCGTCTCCAGGATGCGCAACAAGCAACCGACCTCTTCCCCCTCCAGACAGCTTCCCTGATAGCCCTCCAGACAAGAAGCCGTGGCGCAAAACGGCACCTCGTAGTCGTATCTGGTTAGAAACCCAATCTGCCAGGCGGATATACTGCTAAATATTCAACAGCCTCCTGGTGGCCCACCAGAGCGAAAACTCCGCCAAATAGGTCATAGGGGCTACTGCATCGGCTGCTACGATGCGTTACCTTGACATCCATATACGCATAACTATCAACACAAATAACAAACAACAGACGGTAGACGAGATGAGCGACAACGCTGCAACTGAGCGCACGGCCATAACCACCCAGGTCGAGCAACTGAAACAGCAACCCGGTGCCCTGCTGCCTATTCTTCATGGGATTCAGACCCAGCTTGGCTATATACCTGCGGCTGCGATCCCTATTATTGCCACCGCTCTGCTGCAGACCCGCGCGGAGATCGAGGGGGTGATCAGCTTTTATCACCACTTTCGCACCACTCCCCCCGGACGCAATCTGCTCCAAATCTGTCGCGCCGAAGCCTGTCAGGCCCGGGGTTCTAAGGCGCTGGAACAGCATGCTCAGGCAACCCTGGGCATAGACTATCACCAGACCACTTCGGATCGGGAGTACAGTCTGGAGCCGGTTTACTGCCTGGGCAACTGCGCCTGCGGCCCCTCTGTAAGGGTGGGCGACGAGATTATCGGCAACGTCAATCCGCAACGGTTTGACCAACTTATCGATCAACTCTCGACCCTGCCCCTGGAGTTTAAGTGATGCCGGACTTATCAAAAGTGACTGTTTATCTACCCCGAGACACCACGGCCCTCTCCCTGGGTGCCAACGAGGTCGTCGCCCAGCTCGAGCGCCAGGCTCGGGAGCACGGCGCAGACCTGCGGATCGTTCGCAACGGCTCCCGCGGGATGTTCTGGCTCGAACCGCTGCTGGAGGTGGAGACCGACCAGGGCCGCGTCGCCTATGGCCCCGTCACCCGCAACGATATCCCAGCACTGCTGGAGGCCGGCATGCTCAGTGGCGCGCGGCAGCATCCGCTGTGCCTGGGGTTGACCGAGGAGATACCCTATCTTAAAAACCAGCAACGCCTGACCTTTGCAAGAGCCGGGATCACCGATCCGCTGTCGCTCGATGACTACCTGGCGCACACGGGCTTTCAGGGCCTAAAGAAGGCGCTGGCCAGCAGTTCACAGGCGATCGTCGATGAGGTTAAGAAATCCGGACTACGCGGTCGTGGCGGCGCAGCCTTCCCCACCGGGATTAAATGGCAGACGGTACTGGATGCCCCGATCCAGGATGCCAGCGCGCAGAAATATATCGTCTGTAATGCCGACGAGGGCGACTCAGGCACCTTCGCCGACCGGCTGTTGATGGAAGCGGATCCCTTCCTGTTGATCGAAGGGATGTGTATCGCCGGTCTTGCGGTCGGTGCGACCCAGGGCTATATCTACCTGCGCTCGGAATATCCACAGGCGCAGCTGATCCTCAATCAGGCGATAGACCTGGCGAGCGCCGCGGGTTACCTCGGTGATGATCTGTGCGGCAGCGGGCAGCGTTTTCAGCTGGAGGTTCGCCTCGGCGCCGGCGCCTACATCTGCGGCGAAGAGACCTCACTGCTTGAGAGTCTCGAAGGCAAGCGCGGCCTGGTCCGTGCTAAACCGCCGCTACCGGCGCTGGTCGGACTGTTTGGACGCCCCACAGTCGTCAACAACGTGCTCTCGCTCGCCGCTATCCCCTATATTCTGGCCGAGGGGGGCCAGGCTTACGCCGATTATGGGATGGGTCGCTCTCGCGGCACCCTAGCGTTTCAGCTGACCGGTAATACCCAATGTGGCGGTCTGATCGAACTGGCGTTCGGCACCAGCCTGCGCACCCTTTTGCAAGATTACGGCCAGGGCAGTGCCAGTGGCAGACCGCTCCATGCGGTGCAGGTTGGCGGCCCGCTGGGCGCCTATCTGCCCGAGAGCCAGTGGGACACATTGCTCGATTATGAAGCCTTCGCCGCAACAGGCGCTGTGCTTGGTCACGGCGGCATTGTGGTGTTCGACGACAGCGTCGATATGGCGCAGCAGGCACGTTTTGCGATGGAGTTCTGTGTCATCGAATCCTGTGGTAAATGTACCCCCTGCCGAATCGGTTCCACCCGCGGCGTCGAGGTGATCGACAGGATCATCGACGACCAGGACCGCGACGCCAATCTGGCGCTGCTAAACGATCTGTGCGATACCCTAGAATTTGGCTCTCTGTGCGCGATGGGCGGTATGACGCCCAATCCTGTACGCAGCGCCCTCACCTATTTCCCCGACGATTTCTTACCGAAAGCGGCTGCGGCAGAACAACGCCTCGCTGAGGAGAACGACCATGCTTGAATATTTCGATCCAGCCATCATTGACCGCGACCTAGGAACACCCGCGTCGACTTCAGATATTCTCGTGACCCTGCAGATCGATAGTACGACCGTGACCGTCCCCCAGGGGACCTCGGTACTGCGCGCCGCAGCCCTGGCCGGCATCACTATTCCCAAGCTTTGCGCCAGCGACAACCTGGAAGCCTTTGGCTCCTGCCGTCTCTGTGCGGTGCAGGTCGACGGTCGGCGCGGCTATCCGGCCTCCTGCACCACACCTGTAGAACCGGATATGAAGGTCTGCACCCAGAATGAAAAACTGGGTCTTCTGCGTCGTAATATCATGGAATTGTATATCTCCGACCATCCGCTGGATTGCCTCACCTGCCCCAGTAATGGTGACTGCGAACTTCAGGATGTCGCCGGTGCCGTGGGCCTGCGCGAGGTCCGTTACGGCCTCGAGGGCAGCAACCATCTGGACCTGCCCAAAGACGAATCCAACCCCTATTTCAGCTTTGATCCCAGCAAGTGCATCCTCTGTTCCCGCTGTGTCAGGGCCTGTGAAGAGGTACAGGGGACCTTCGCCCTGACCATCGCCGGGCGTGGCTTTGACTCTAAGGTCAGCACCGGGTCCACTAACTTTATGGATTCCGACTGTGTTTCCTGTGGTGCCTGCGTGCAGGCCTGCCCGACCGCGACCCTGGCCGAAAAAAGTCTGATCGAGCTGGGCCAGCCCGAACGCAGCGTTATCACCACCTGCGCTTACTGTGGCGTCGGTTGCTCGTTCAAGGCCGAACTCAAGGGCGATCAGCTGGTGCGCATGGTTCCCTACAAAGGGGGGGCCGCCAACCAGGGGCACTCCTGTGTTAAAGGACGGTTTGCCTTCGGCTACACCACCCACAAAGACCGGATCAAGACACCGATGATCCGCGACAGCATCGATGCGCCCTGGCAGGAGGTCAGCTGGGAAGAGGCGATCGCCTATTCCGCCCGGCGCTTCAAGGAGATCCAGGCAGAGCACGGGCGTACCAGCATCGGCGGCATCAGCTCCTCGCGCTGTACCAACGAAGAGACCTATCTGGTGCAGAAGATGGTGCGAACCGCCTTCGGCAATAACAACATCGATACCTGCGCCCGCGTCTGCCACAGCCCCACCGGCTACGGACTCAGGCAGACACTCGGGGAATCGGCCGGAACCCAGACCTTTGAATCGGTTCTCGATGCCGATGTCATCCTGGTGATCGGCGCCAATCCTACCGACGCCCATCCGGTATTCGGCTCACAGCTGCGCAAACGGCTGCGCCAGGGCGCCACGCTGATCGTGGCCGACCCCCGTGAAATCGATCTGCTGAGTACCCCCCATCTTAAGGACGCGCTGCATCTGCCGCTGCGCCCGGGCACCAACGTCGCCCTGATCAACGCCCTGGCCCATGTGGTGATTAACGAGGGCCTGGAAGACCAGGCCTTTATCGAGCAGCGCTGTGAAAATGAGGCCTACCAGCAGTGGCGTGACTTTATCAGTGGTCCGGAACACGCGCCCGAGGCTGCCGCCGCGCTCACCGGTGTGCCCGCAGAACGAATCCGCCAGGCAGCACAGGCCTACGCCCAGGCAGGTAACGCTGCGATCTACTACGGACTGGGGGTGACAGAACACAGCCAGGGTTCCACCATGGTGATGGGCATTGCCAATCTGGCGATGGCCACCGGCAACATCGGGCGCTCCGGGGTCGGGGTCAATCCGCTGCGGGGCCAGAACAATGTTCAGGGTTCCTGCGATATGGGCTCGTTCCCGCATGAGCTGCCGGGGTATCAAGCGGTCGGTGATGCGGCTGTCCGGGCGCGCTTCGAGCAGGTCTGGGGTACCCCTATGGACCCCGAACCGGGACTCAGAATTCCCAACATGTTCGATGAGGCGATCCATGGCAGCTACAAGGGGATGTACGTGCAGGGCGAAGATCTGGCCCAGTCGGACCCCAATACTCATCATGTTGAAGCCGCGCTGCGGTCGCTCGAACTGCTGGTGGTCCAGGATCTGTTTCTTACCGAAACGGCCAAGTTTGCCCATGTGCTGCTGCCCGGCTCCACCTTCCTGGAGAAAGACGGCACCTTTACCAATGCCGAGCGCCGTATCAACCGGGTCCGCCGGGTTGTCGCCCCTATGGCGGGTAAGGCAGACTGGGAGATCACCATGGAACTCAGTGCCGCGTTGGGCTACCCCATGGATTACAGCCATCCCTCCGAGATCATGGATGAGATAGCCACCCTGACCCCCTCCTTCAGCGGCGTCAGTTACGAAAAGCTGGAACGTCTGGGCAGCATCCAGTGGCCCTGTAATGACGAGTACCCCGAAGGCATGCCGATCATGCATCCGGAGTCTTTCCCGGCGGGCGGCGGCCAGTTCGTGATAACCGAGTTTATCCCGACCACCGAGAAGGTCAGCCGCAAGTACCCGCTGATCCTGACCACCGGCCGGGTGCTCTCTCAATATAACGTCGGCGCCCAGACTCGCCGTACCGAGAATCAGGCCTGGCACGACGAAGACCTGCTCGAGATCCATCCTCAGGATGCCGAAGATCGCGGGATCCTGGACGGCGACTGGCTGGGTATCACCAGCCGCGCCGGACAGACGGTACTGCGCGCCAAGATCAGCCAACGGATGCAACCGGGGGTGGTCTACACGACCTTCCACCATCCTGAAAGCGGTGCCAACGTGATCACCACCGATAACTCCGACTGGGCCACCAACTGTCCGGAGTACAAGGTCACCGCCGTGGGGATCGAAAAAGTCACAGAGCCCTCGCTCTGGCAGCAGAATTTTGACGCCACCCATAAGCGTCAGAACAGCCTGCTGCAAGCAGCGAGATCCGAACCATCGTAACGCAGACCGAACTCGAGGAGTCCGGCCCTGCCGTCGAACTGCCGTCAGCAACCTGCGACTCGGCAGTCCAGCGTTGGAACCGAGAGACTCTCTCCGAGGTCCGCGACTGCTTGGCCGAAGAGGTTCCGATCGCGCTCTGTTACAACGGCATCAGCCATGCAGTGATGATGGCCTCACCCTGCGATCTGGAGGAGTTCGCGCTGGGTTTCAGCCTTAGCGAAGAGATTGTCGAGCAGCCGCAACAGCTCTACAGTATCGAGATCATCCCCCGTACCGAGGGGATCGAAATCAACCTGCAGGTCTCGGCACGCCAGGAGCAGTTACTCAAACAGCGCCAGCGTAACCTCACCGGACGGACCGGTTGCGGTCTGTGTGGCGGCGACTCGCTCTCGACGGCCATCCGTCCGGTCAAGGCGGTTACCCATGCCCCTAACCTTAGCGATGCCGCCGTACAGCAGTCCATTGCACAGCTCCAGGCCCACCAACCGCTGCAGGCGCTCACCGGCGCGGTTCATGGCGCTGCCTGGTGCAGCCTGGAGGGCGAGATACTGCAACTCCGTGAGGATGTGGGTCGGCACAACGCCCTGGACAAACTGATCGGCGCCCTAGTGGGTATGCAGACCGACCTCAGCCAGGGGTTTCTGCTGATTTCCAGTCGCGCCAGTTATGAACTCATCCATAAAGCGGCCAGTGTAGGTATAGGTAACTTGGTGGCGGTCTCCGCGCCCACAGCCTTGGCGATCCGGCTCGCCGAACAAGCCGGCATCCAGGTGATCGG
The DNA here is from genome assembly GCA_047633175.1 of Motiliproteus sp. GTDB lineage: Bacteria > Pseudomonadota > Gammaproteobacteria > Pseudomonadales > Balneatricaceae > Motiliproteus. The sequence goes on from JBLIEQ010000022.1 coordinate 50,146, forward strand.
TTTTGCCCGGGAAGGACGGCATGTGCGTTATACCACCCCGGCAACATAAAAAATGGGCCGCCCGGTGGGTGGCCCATTCAGCAAGCCTATGCTTGCTAGTGCGGGAACAGGAGCGGATTATTCATTAACGACAACGACCTCGAATCCCGGCTGGCCTGTTCGTAAGCGGAATTGAGCTAATTCAGCGCTGGGTATTAATTGAGCACCTGCTCGCTGGTTAGCTTGGGTTGAGATGCGCAGCCACCGATAATCACGGCTGTTGCGAAAAGCGGCCAAAACCGCTGGATGGAATAGCTGTGAATAATCACCCCGCAGGCGTCGTCGGTATCGTCTTCGCTTAGACCACGATAGGCCTACGCACTAAAACTATCCATTAACTGCCAGTTACCAGCTCAACCACTTTAATACAAAACGGTTATTCCGGCGTACCAGGTAGCGGCGTAACTCGTCCAGTAGCAGAATCAGCACCGCAAAAGGAACACTCAATGCCAACTGCCAACCCTGCAGGGGGGCCGTACCGAAGAAAATATTAAACGCGGGAATATAGCTGATCATCCCCAGCAAGATCAGCTCGACCGCGATGCCCAGCAGAACCAGAGGATTGCTGAACAGGCCCACGCTCAGCAGGCTTTGGCGTCGAGTGCGACAGATCAGCACATCGGCGATCTGGCAGATGATAATTGCGGCAAAAAATGCAGTGATAGCGCTGCGATACAACGGTTCGGTACTGGCCAGCGACTCGCCCCATTGCCAGCCTCCCGCGTACAAAACCACAAAATAGCTGAAGAAGCCGGCAGCCGCCTGAATCATCCCCACCACACCATAACTCATGAGCAGCAGATTTCTGCTCAGCAGGCGTTCACTGCGTGCGCGGGGTGGTTTTTTCATCACATCGGTTTCCGGGGCTTCGATACCGAGCCCCAGCGCCGGCAGAATATCGGTCCCCAGATCGATGGCCAAGATCAGCACCACGGTCAATGGCAACGGCAGATCCAGCAGCACAAAGGCGATAAACGGCAGAATTTGCGGCACATTGCTGGTCAAAATATAGGCGATAAATTTTTTAATATTCTCGAAGAGTGCACGACCCTCCTCCACGGCCGCAACGATAGTCGCAAAATTATCATCCATCAGCACCATATCACTGGCTTCCTTGGCCACCTCGGTGCCCATAAGGCCCATCGCCACGCCCATGTCGGCATTCTTGAGCGCCGGCGCATCATTTACGCCGTCACCGGTCACCGTGACGACCTCTCCCAGGCGTTGCAGGGCCTGCACGATACGTAACTTCTGCGCGGGAGAGGTCCTGGCGAAGATCAGTTCGGGCTGTTTAAGAATATCCTCTAATTGCGTATCACTCATCAATGCTAATTCATCACCTCGAATTACCCGACCTTGCTCGCTCAACAGCCCGATTTGGCGCCCGATCGCCTCGGCTGTTAGTCCGTAATCGCCGGTGATCATAATGACCCTGATCCCTGCAGTCCGGCACCTTTGCAGCGCATCGGCCACTTCGGGGCGCGGCGGATCAAGCATCCCGACCAGTCCGCTGAAGATAAAGTTATTCTGGTCGGGCTCAGGGGTTTCACTGTTTCGCCAACCCAGCCCGAGAACCCGCTCGCCCCTTGAGGCCAGACGACGATAGGCCTGTATGATGTAGTGCCGATGCGACTCCTGCAGCGGCTGCGTTTCGCCATTTAGCTGGATGTGACTGCAGCCTGACAGCACTACTTCAGGCGCCCCTTTGAGATACACCCGGTAACCGTTCTGTTGTGCCTGGGTATAGGTGGTCGTCATCTTTTTGGTTGTGGAATCAAAAGGAACTTCATCAACACGATTCGCTGTCGCCAGCACCTGTACGGGACGGAGCTGCTCGGCAAAGACCAGCAGACAGCCCTCGGTCGGATCACCGGTAAAACCCTCAACAGACAGACTAGCGTTATTGCACAGAATCATGGTCTCCCAGAGCGAGTCCAGTCCCGGTTGCGCTCTGAATGCGGCTCCCCAGTCGGAAAACTCCTGCTGGTTAAGGATAACCGTATGCACACTCATGCGATTCTGAGTCAGGGTGCCGGTCTTATCGGTACAGATAACCGTGGTACTGCCCAGCGTTTCGACGCTTTCGAGATTTTTGATCAGGGCATTTTTTTTTGCCATCCGTTTACTGGCAAGGGTCAGCGCCAGCGTCACCGTCGGCAATAGCCCCTCGGGGACATTAGCGACGATAATACCGATGGCAAAGATCAAGCTGTTCAGCGCTCCATTACCGATAAAGACACTGACCAGAAAGAACAGCACCCCAAGCGAAATAGCGATGCTGCTGATGATCCTGATAAAATGCTGCAGCTCCTTACGAATCGGCGATGCCACCTCGTCGGTGTCCCTGGTCAGCCGAACGATGCTGCCGATCTGGGTCTGCATGCCGGTGGCATAAACCAGTGCCCTGCCGGTACCGCTCTGCACCAGGGTTCCGGAAAACACCATGTTTCGGCTCTCCAGAATATTGTCACTGGTACAGTCGGTGTGGCGCAGTTCGGGCTCGCTTTCACCCGTCAGACTGCTCAGGTCGATCTTCAGCCGGGTCTGCTCGATAATGCGCCCATCGGCAGGGATGCGATCGCCCTCAGACAACAGCAGCAGATCACCGGGAACCACCAGCCGAGCATCGATCTGTTGTTTACGTCCATCGCGCCAAACCATCACCTGGCTGGGAAGCATGTGGCGAAAGCTCTCTAGGATCTGCTCGCTTTTCCGCTCCTGGATGTAGGTAAAAATGCCATTAAGCAGCACGACGGCAAGCAGGGCATAGGCGATATAACGGTTGCCCTGACCCGGATCGAGACGCTCCGCCAGAAACGCCAGAGCACCACCAAAAATAAGCAGCAGGGCAAAAAAGTTCTTGAATTGGCGCAAAAACTTAAGGATCTCAGGCCTGCGATCATTCGCCTCGAGTCGGTTTTGGCCGTATTCCGCCAACCGTTGTCGCGCTTCAGCCTCGCTGATCCCGCTGAGACTGCACCCTAAACGTTGGCAGAGTTGATCCAGAGATAGCTGGTGCTGATCAGCACTGTGAGTGGGATTATCAGCCATTCCTTGCCCTACCTGTCCATTAAAAAACTAATCCTACTTAACCCTACTATAGTAGTGCCCATAAGCCACTTAGCGACCCCTGACAATAAATACCGCGCGCTGCTGCTGCGGCTGTATTCAACTAAGCTGGTAACTACGCCTTCAAGACGGGTCCCCGATAGCTACCAGGGTCGAGATTCATGCCTAACGTCAGACGCCTCCTTCTGGACGTACTCAAGCCCCATCAACCTAATGCGCTGGAATTTGCCTACCGGCTCGCGTCAGTCAACGCAAGCAAGGTCAGACTCACTGTACTGGCTGTCGATGAGCATACCGAGAGTCTGCAGATTGAGATGCTGGGAGATGAGCTGCTGTTTGATCAGATCCAGGCGGCGATTACCGAAATGGGCGCTTCGCTACACAGCATCGATGAAGTCGACGTCAGCAGTGACTGATAGCGGATGAATATATTCCAAAAGCTGCGCTTTATTATCCGCGTTTCAGGCTCTATGGGCGTGATACGGCGTTACTTTGTGGTCAATAGTTTTGACGGCGCCCTGACCTTGCTTGGCCTCAACACCGGATTCTACCTCAGTGCTGAGGTAGAATTATCGGTTGTCATCCACGCCTGTACAGGAACCGCAATTGCACTGTGCATGAGCGGTATCAGCAGTGCCTATCTCAGCGAAACCGCCGAGCGCCAACACGAACTGGCCGAACTGCAGCGCGCTATGGTCAACGATCTTGATAGCAGCATTCAACGAACAGCGACGCGCGTTATTCCGGTCTGTATTGCGATGGTCAATGGGCTATCGCCCTTCTTTTTCGCGCTGCTGATTATCGCGCCCCTATGGCTGGCTCAAGCGGGGCTGACGTTGGTCTATAGTCCTATCGTCATGGCCATTGGGGTCGCCTTTATCGAGATTTTTTTCCTGGGCATGTTTCTCGCTAAGATAGGCGCGGGCAACCTGATCTGGAGTGGCATTAAAGCGCTATCGATCGCGGTAACAACCGTGCTGCTGATTCTGCTGCTGGAGGGTTAAGACAAAAAAGCCCCCGGACGGATGACTCCGGCCGGGGGCTTTTAGCCCGCAGTTACTTAGCGGATGCCGTCTTCTCCAGATCCGTGCCGGTCTCGATCTCGTTCTCCACTACTGCCTTGGTAGCGGCGACCTCTATAGCGGCAGAAAAAGCGTCTTTGGCCGTCGTCATGGCAGCAATACTCTGCTCTGTCGTACTGCTCATCTTAGCGCCCAACTCCTGATAAAATTTAGCCTGCAACTCCATGGCAACCTGAGGATCCTTGCACTCTGCCAGAGCCTGTAACTGATCCATGCTGGTTTTCATCACCTCGTGCAGGCTGCTCTTCTGCAGAGCAGCCAGAGCTTCCAACGTGACTTTATTCGTTTCAACCAGATCCATAACAGGCTTCATCTGAGTTTTCATGTTTTCTACGATATCCTGGTACATAAGCTATTCCCTTAGTTTTTGTGCATTGCAACATTACCAGATTCCACATTATGCAGTCTCCAGCGAGCTGTCAACACATTTGTTGTTGCGGTGCACAATAAACAGCCCAAACAATCGAGCGCTTTTATTAACCGTCTAAACAGTAGCAGGCGCGCGGCTCGGTGGCTGAGTTTCTAAGACTGCTTTTCTAAGACTACTTTTCTAAGACAAGCGAACCTTTAAGCCACAGGCTTATCAAAATACTGTAATGTTTGGGGGCTTCAATCCTCAGCACTGTTCACTCTCCAGCATCCAAAAGTTGTTTTATTATGAGCCTCAAAAAATCCCTGCTGTTATCTGCACTGCTTTTATTAGGCGCTCTGTTCTTCCTGTTTGATCTGCACCAACTGCTCAGCCTGGAGAGCCTTAAACAGCATCAGGCTGATTTTCAGCAATCCCTGCAGCAAAGCCCCTTGCTGACCGGTGGCGGCTTCTTTGTGCTCTATATCCTGATTACCGCCTTGTCGCTGCCGGGGGCAGCGGTGATGACACTGGCCGCAGGCGCACTGTTCGGTTTCGGCTGGGGGCTGCTACTCGTCTCTTTCGCCAGCTCCCTGGGCGCGACCCTGGCCTTTCTGGTCTCGCGCTACCTGTTCCGGGGCATGCTGCAACAACGCTTTGGCAGCCAGTTGCAAGCAATCAACGCTGGCATAGAGCGAGACGGCGCCTTCTATCTGTTTACCCTGCGGCTGGTACCGTTGTTCCCGTTCTTTGTGATCAATCTTGTTATGGGCCTGACCCAGCTGCGTACCCTCACCTTCTACTGGGTCAGTCAGGTGGGCATGTTGGTAGGAACGATGGTGTTTATTAACGCGGGTACCCAGTTGGGACAGATCGAATCCCTGTCGGGCATCCTCTCTCCGGGGTTGATCATCTCGTTCTGCCTGCTGGGCGTGTTCCCGCTGGTGGCCAAGAATATCGTACAGCGTGTTCGCAGCCGTCAGCTGTATCGCGACATCGACAGACCGAGTCAGTTTGATACCAACCTGGTGGTTATCGGTGGCGGTTCGGCAGGACTGGTCAGCGCCTATATCGCAGCGGCGACTAAAGCCAAGGTCAGCCTGATTGAAAAACACCGCATGGGGGGCGACTGCCTCAACACCGGCTGCGTGCCCTCCAAGGCGCTGCTGCGCTCGGCTAAGTTTATCGCCGAGGCGCGAAAATCTGAGCAACTAGGGATCGAACATGTCGAACTGCGTTTCGATTTCGCCCAGATTATGGAGCGGGTCCAACGGGTCATTAAGACCGTCGAACCCCATGATTCTATCGAACGCTATACGGGGCTGGGGGTTGACTGCATCCAGGGTGAGGCCAAAATCCTCTCTCCTTATCGCGTCGAGGTAGACGGTAAGATCATCACCACCCGTAATATCATCGTGGCCACCGGCGCACGCCCGGCCATGCCAGCCATCCCTAATATCGAGGCGATGAACCCGCTGACCTCTGATACGCTCTGGTCGCTTCGCGAGCAACCCAAACGCTTGCTGGTATTGGGTGGTGGGCCGATCGGCTGCGAGCTGACACAGGCGTTCCAACGCCTCGGCACCCAAGTCATTCAGGTACTGCGGGGGCCTCGGTTACTGCCACGCGAGGATCGGGATATCGCCGAGTATGTGCAAAATAAATTTATCGAAGAAGGTGTCGATCTGCGCCTCAACCACAGGATGCTTGAGTTTGTGACGATCGATGATGAAAAGCACCTGCGCTGTGAATACCAGGGCGAAAAACTCGCGATAGGTTTCGACCTATTACTGGTAGCCACGGGGCGTAAGGCCAATGTCACCGGCTTCGGACTGGAGGCCCTGGAGATCCCGTTAATGGCCGATGGTCGAATCCAGGTCAATGAAGCCCTGCAAACCCGTTTTCCCAATATCTATGCCTGCGGTGATGTGTGCAGCCCTTATCAATTTACCCACAGTGCCGCCCATCAGGCCTGGTACGCGGCAGTTAATGCCCTGCTGGGTGGATTAAAGACCTTTAAAGTCGATTATTCGCTGATTCCCGCAGCCACCTTTACCGATCCGGAAGTGGCCCGCGTGGGGCTAAATGAGCAGGAGGCAACAGCTCAGGGGATCGCCTATGAGGTCAGCCTTTACAATCTCGAAGAGCTCGACCGGGCGATCACCGATGAGAACGCCTCAGGCCTGGTCAAGGTACTCACGGTTCCTGGTAAAGATAAGATTCTGGGAGCCGCGATTGTCGGGCCGCTGGCCGGTGAGCTGATCAGCGAATTTACCCTGTCGATGCGTTATGGTCTGGGTCTGAACAAGATTCTTGGCACCATCCATATCTATCCGACGCTGAGTGAGGCCAACAAATATGCTGCCGGACAGTGGAAACGTGCACATATCCCGCACCGCCTGCTGGCTTATGTCGAGCGTTATCATCGCTGGCGTCGTGGATAAGCAGCCAGGCTTATTTCTTTTGTAGGTCGGACTAAAGTCCGACCTACAGGGGCCACTGCCTGCCAGCCTTGTCGGACTACTTTCAACCTACAAAAAGCCGACCCACAAAGACAAAGGCTCTTTCTCTATTTTGCTGATTTCCAGAGGGATCATGATTTATGATTCGACAAAAGATAACGGTATAAATACGATATACGCCTCAGTGACCTCCAGGAGGTTTGCATACCTTTTTTGCCGATAGGCGACAGCCTACACTTCCACAACAACTAGATAACGGTATAAATACGCGCTATGTCCCTGAGTCCGGCGAAGCTATCCATGCGCAGGCGTATGCTAGAATGGTTTGACTTAGCCAATCATATTTATGAGCCAGAGAGTGACGCCATGCCATTGCCCCCTTCTGCCCCCCGTCAGCTTCAGCACAGCCGCCATGTGACCTGTCACGGCTACGAGCGTGAAGATGGTATGTTCGATATAGAGGGTCGAATGACCGATCGCAAGACCTATGCTATCGATAATCTCGATCGCGGCGGCGAGATCAAGGCCGGAGAATATATTCATAATATGTCGATCCGCCTGACGCTGGATCTGGATTTTTTAATCCATCAGGTCGAGGCCGTCATCGATGACTCGCCGTTTACGAGCTGCCCTACTATCACCGCTCGCTTCAAACAGCTCGAAGGGGTGCGTATCGCGCCGGGCTGGAATACTAAGATAAGAAAGCTGTTCGCGGGGACTCAGGGCTGCACTCATCTCACCGAACTACTGGGGCCGATCGCGACCACCGCCTTTCAGGCCACAGGGACGGCGCGGCGTCTGCGTGCAGAACAGAATCCGGATGCCACCGGAGGTCGCAACCCATTAATCAACAGCTGCCATGCGATGGGTGAGGATACCGAGGTGGTAAGGATTCGCTGGCCAGATCAGCATCGACCCTCTGAAAAATGAGGCATTTTACCAGTTAGGTGTTGCGACAATTTATTATGCATTATTGTCTTTTTAATCAAACTTCGATTCCGCCTTCCGGCGGCTTCATTTCTTTGTAGCGACAAAGAAAGCGAAGCCATATGTGGGTTAGGCTTCAGCCTGACGATCGCTGCATCTTGCTAGCACTGTCGGACTACACTCAACCCACATAACGCCGACCCACAGGGCTCCTGTGCTATGAAAGCCTGCCTGATGCGGTTCGTGCCTCTGCGCACGCTACGTGCTCCATAATTCAAGTCGATGCTTGTGCTAAATACTTACATCCACTTAAAAACAGGGCTCTTAGGTTGCACTATGCTCGCGCCGATACTGCGCAAACCAGGCCGCCACCTCCGCCTGATTCCCCCTGAAGATCACCCGATCACTTTTTTTGTTGAGCTGGTAATCGTACATGGGGTCGTAATACTGGCTTAGCATCGCCTCGATCCAGATCCGGTGCAGGTCGGTCTTACCCTCTTGCAGATGCTGATCCAGGGCGGCCTGCATCTGCTCGGCGATAACCACATAGCGCTCACCGCCCAGGCGTTTACGGACCCGACCCAGGCTGGCCAGCATATACTCGGCGTACTGCCGCAAGCCCTCCTCGGCACCATAATGGTCGCGATATTCGGCGGCCAGATCATCGACATAATCAGACTTCACCTGCTCGACGCGCAGCGCCATAGGCTCTTCGAGTACTGCGATCGGTGCCAGCCCCATCGACTTGTACAGGTTCAGGGGTAACGGCAGACTGCCGATCAGATGACTCTCGTCTTCAAGCATCAGCGGACCCGGGGTGCTTTTTTCGAGCTTGAGCAGCTTAACCGCCAGGGCGTTTTCAAAGTTGATCTGGGTCGGCTGGGGCGTCACTCGGCGGCCAAAGCTGGAGCCCCTGTGATTGGCAAAACCTTCCAGATCGACCGAGGCGGCGATCTTGTCGATCACCCGGGTTTTTCCGGTGCCCGTGCGGCCGCTGAGGATCAACCAGGGGCGCTGTTCGGCCTGGCTATTGATCACATCGATCAAAAACTGGCGCATCGCCTTGTAGCCACCGGTGATCAACGGATACTCGACCCCTGCATCAGCCATCCACTGCCGTGAGAGGTGCGAACGCAACCCGCCGCGAAAGCAGTAGATATGCCCCTGAGGATGTTGCCGGGCGAACTCACTCCAGGCCGCGACCCGCTGCTCTTTAAGCTCACCACAGACCAGCTGGTGGCCCAGCTCGATCGCCGCCTGCTGGCCTTTATGCTTATAGCAGGTCCCGACTTGCGCCCGCTCCGTGTCTGACATCAACGGCAAGTTAACGCTCTGCGGGAAGGCCCCCTTGGCGAACTCCACCGGTGCCCGAGTATCGATCATCGGGGTATCGTTAAGAAACAGCTCGGCGTAGTTCTCCGTATCTAGCAGGCTCATAATGAGGTAACCAGTTCGATCAGGATCGCGCTGTCGGTTGCGCTGTCGGTTGCGCTGTCGGTTGCGCTCTCAGTAGCGCTCTCAGTAGCGCTCTCAGTAGCGCTCTCGGCCACGTGCTCGACGCGGGCCAGCAACTGCCCTATCGGCTGATCGCTGAGTCCCTGCTGCCTGAGCAGCGACTGCACCTCGGCTTCAGAGTCAGCATTGACCGCGACCAGCAATCCCCCGCTGGTTTGCGGATCGCAGAGGATGGCGCGCTGAATCTCCGTCAGGACCCCAATTTTGGCGCCGTAGCTGTCAAAATTTCGCAGGGTACCGCCGGGTACCGCACCCGCCTCCAGATAGAACATCACCTGTTCGAGCAGCGGAATCTGCTCAAATTGCAGCTCGGCCCTCAGGCCACTGCCTTCACACATCTCGATCAGATGCCCCAGCAGCCCGAAACCGGTGACATCGGTCATGGCGCTGACCCCCTCAATCGCGGCCAGCGGAATCCCCAACGTATTGAGCTGACACATAGAATCGCGGGCGATATGCGCGTGTTCCGGACTAAGCAGTGACTGTTTCTGCGCGGTCGAGAGGATGCCGACTCCCAGGGCCTTGGTCAGATAGAGGCGGGCACCCGCCTGAGCGGTGTCGTTGCGCTTGATCCGGCGTTGATCGACCAGACCGGTAACCGCCAGCCCGAAGATCGGCTCGGGGGCATCGATACTGTGGCCACCGGCCAGCAGAATACCCGCCTCTTTACAGGCCTGACGTCCGCCATCAATCACCTGAGCGGCTATTTCAGCCCCCAGGATGTTGATCGGCCAGCCGAGGATCGCGATCGCCATCGCCGGGGTGCCGCCCATCGCGTAGACATCGGAGATGGCGTTGGTGGCGGCGATCCGACCGAAATCAAAGGGATCATCGACGATCGGCATAAAAAAGTCGGTGGTGCTGATCACGGCCTGGCCGTTATCCAGCGCATATACGGCGGCATCATCCTTGGAGCTGTTACCCACCAACAGGCGTTCATCCTGGGGCAGTTCAAGACTGGTCTTGAGAATCTGATCCAACACATTAGGGGCTATCTTACAGCCACAACCAGCGCCGTGGCTGTAGGCAGTCAAACGAACGGGATCACTCATGGGATGCAGACTCTTGGTGGCAATACAGCAATACCGGATCAGGTTCCGCGACCCGGTCATAAAATAGCAGCCCTTTATAGCGAAAAACGACCGAAAAGTCGATGTCAGCGAACCCTTCGCCAACGCTGCGCTATAGAGCTACAGTATGATCTAGCCTTAGCCATACCCTTAGCCATAGCCTGATCGGACCTGAGGAATACCACCATGCTGCTGATTCTTGGATTGATCATTCTAGTACTGCTCTTAGCCTACCGGGGGGCTGGCCGGACGGGCTGGAGCCTATTGCTGGTCTCCACCCTGCTGGTTATCACCTTCTTTTCGGGAACACTCTTGATAACAGTGTCTGTGTGGCTCCTCGGCAGCGCCCTGTTACTGCTGCTGTTTAACGGCACGTTGCGCAGACGCTATCTAATCAGCCCGGTTATGAACGGGCTCCGCCGCGCCCTGCCCCCCATCTCGAATACCGAGAAAGCCGCTATCGATGCCGGTACGGTAGGCTGGGAAGCAGAACTCTTTAATGGCACGCCCCAGTGGCAGCAGCTGCTGCAGCAGCCAAAGCCCCAACTCAGCGCCGAAGAGCAAGCCTTTCTCGACGGCCCGGTAGAACAGCTCTGCCTAAAGCTCGACGACTGGGAGATCGTGCAGCGCAGCCATAACCTATCCGCAGAGACCTGGACACTGCTGCGGGAGCAGGGGTTTTTCGCGATGATTATCCCCAAAAAATTCGGAGGCAAAGGTTTCTCTGCCCTGGCACACTCCAGCGTGGTCATGAAAATTTCTAGCCGCAGTATCTCCGCCGCCGTCACGGTGATGGTACCCAACTCCCTGGGGCCGGCCGAACTACTGCTGCATTATGGTACCGAATCGCAGCAACAGTATTACCTGCCTCGCCTTGCCAGCGGCATCGAGATTCCCTGCTTTGCGCTGACCTCGGCGGATGCCGGCTCCGATGCCGGCGCCCTGAGTGACAGCGGCATCGTGACTTGGGGGCAATGGCACGGCGAGCGGGTCCTCGGGCTGCGCCTTAACTGGAGCAAGCGCTATATCACCCTGGCACCGGTCGCGACCCTGCTGGGTCTGGCGTTTAAGGTGTTTGATCCCGACGGGCTGCTCGGCGAGCAACAAAGCCTCGGGATTACCTGCGCCCTGGTTCCTGTGGATCTGGAGGGCGTACAGATCGGCGACCGCCACCGACCGCTCACCTGCGCCTTTATGAACGGGCCGACTCAAGGCCAGGAGGTGTTTATTCCGCTGGAGCAGATCATCGGCGGGCGTCAACAGATCGGCAACGGCTGGTCGATGCTGCTGAACTGCCTGTCGGTGGGACGCGCCATCTCCCTGCCAGCCCAGAGTTGCGGTGCCGCCAAGCTGGCCAGCCTGAGCAGCGGCGCCTACAGCCGCATTCGGCAACAATTTAACAGCCCGATCTGCGACTTCGAGGGGGTAAGCGAGGCCCTGGCCTCTATCGCAGGGCTCACCTACCTGATGGACAGCGCCCGCACGCTGACCACCGCGATGGTCGACCGGGGCGAAAAGCCCTCGGTCGCCTCGGCGATCATCAAGTATCACAATACCGAGATGATGCGCACCCTGGTCAACCAAGCGATGGATATTCATGGCGGGCGCGGCGTCATCGACGGCCCACGCAACTATCTGGCGCGCGTCTATCAGGCCGTTCCTATCGGCATTACCGTAGAGGGCGCCAACATTCTGACCCGCAACCTGATGATCTTTGGCCAGGGATCGATCCGCTGTCACCGGTTCCTGCTGTCGGAGATGGAAGCCAGCGCTAATCCGGACCGAGCTGCCGGGCTCCTCGCCCTCGACCAGGCCCTGAGTGGACATCTCCGCCACAGTGCCCAGCTGGCATCCCGAGCATTGCTGTTGGGACTCACCCGTGGCCGCCTCTTCGCCACCGAGGGGGTTCCCGAGCCCCTGCAGCGCTATGCCCAGCAACTCAACCGAATGAGCGCGGCCTTTGCCCTGGTGAGCGACTGCACCCTGTTAACCCTGGGCGGCACGCTGAAATTTAAAGAGCGCATCTCCGCACGCCTGGGTGATGTGCTCAGCCATCTCTATCTGGCCTCGGCGGTGCTTAAACGCTACGCCGATGATGGCATGCCGGCAGAGGACCGCCCGCTGCTGCAGTGGTGCATGGCGTACAGCCTGCATAAACAACAGCAGGGATTGATCGAACTGCTGCATAACTACCCCTCAGGCATGCTGGGCGGGTTGCTGAGACTCTGGATCTTCCCTGGTGGTTGTCACTATCGCGGCCCGAGTGATCGCCTGGGACAACAAGCAGCCAGCTGTCTGCTGACCGATACCCCGACGCGCCAGCGTCTAATACAGGGAGTGTTTTACAGCCGCGACCCGCTCGATCCTGTCGGACGGGTCGAAAATGCCTTCCAGCTGACCCTGGCCAACAATGCGGTGGAGCAGCGACTACAGCAGGCCCAGCGCGATGGCGCTCTGAAGCAGGGGCCGATCACGCCTGCGCTGTTACAGCAGGCTATAGCAGCAGGCCTGCTTAACGAGACCGAGGAGCGCCATTACCTGCAGACCCTGGCGGCCGTGGATGATGCGATCCAGGTCGATCATTACCGGCCAGCCAAAAAATTTCAGCCTTAGCCCGTCAGGCCTGCCGGGAACCCCCTCCCCACCTTCGAATATATCCCGAGGTCTCTGCAGACCGAAGCTGCCTTAAGGGGGCGCTTGGTGTATAATTTTTGCTGCTTTTTTCTGATCAATTTCCTACCCATTTAAGAGAGTGTGTCCATGGAGCTTTCAGCCCTTACCGCCCTATCTCCGGTCGATGGCCGTTACGGCAGTAAAACCGCATCCCTGCGTCCGATTGTCAGCGAATACGGCTTGATCCGCTTTCGTGTCGAGGTAGAGATTCGCTGGTTGCAACAGCTGGCCAACAACCCACAGATCACCGAAGTACCGGCGTTTAGCACCGACGCCAACCGCGTCCTCGACCTGATCGTCAGCGACTTTTCTGAAGCGCATGCGCTGCGGGTTAAGGCGATCGAGAGCACCACCAACCATGACGTTAAGGCGGTCGAGTACTTTATCAAGGAACAGTTCGAGGGCAACGCCGAGCTGCAGGCGATCAGCGAATTCGTCCACTTCGCCTGTACCTCCGAAGATATCAACAACCTCTCCCATGCCCTGATGCTGCGTACCGCACTCGATGATGTGGTCAAGGTGCAGATGCAGCAGGTGATCGATGCCATCGCAGGCCTGGCGCATGACTTTGCGGAGCAGCCGATGCTGTCCCGCACCCACGGCCAGACCGCCTCCCCGACCACCCTGGGCAAAGAGATGGCCAACGTCGTCGCCCGTCTGCGGCGTCAACTGGCGCAGATCGACAGGGTCGAGCTGCTGGGTAAGATCAATGGTGCCGTGGGTAACTACAACGCCCACCTGTCGGCCTACCCGGATATCGACTGGCAGAACTGCGCCGAGCAGTTTGTCACCGGCCTGGGACTGACCTGGAACCCCTACACCACCCAGATCGAACCCCACGATTACATCGCCGAGCTGTTCGATGCCGTGGCGCGCTTTAATACCATCCTGATCGACTTCGATCGGGATATCTGGGGCTATGTCTCCCTGGGTTACTTTAAGCAGCGCACCATCGCCGGCGAAGTGGGTTCTTCCACCATGCCGCACAAGGTCAACCCGATCGACTTTGAGAATTCCGAAGGCAACCTGGGGATCGCCAACGCGATCATGGCCCACCTGGCCACCAAGCTGCCGATCTCACGCTGGCAGCGCGACCTGACCGACTCCACGGTGCTGCGTAACTTGGGTGTCGGTTTTGGCCAGAGCCTGATCGCTTACCAGTCCACGCTTAAGGGGATCAGCAAGCTGCAACTCAACGCCGAGCGGATCGATGCCGATCTGGATAACAGCTGGGAAGTCCTGGCCGAACCTATTCAGACCATCATGCGTCGCTACGGTATCGACGAGCCCTATGAGAAGCTCAAGGCCCTGACCCGCGGCAACACCATCACCCGGGAAATCCTGGCAGCCTTCGTCGAGCCCTTGGAACTGCCCGAACACGCCAAGCAGGCCATCCGCGACCTGACGCCGCAGAACTACATCGGTAATGCGGTAGCCCAGGCCAAAGCGATCTGAGTCGTTTGGTAGCCTTGCAGCACGCTCGATAGGATCAAAAACGGAACGCCATGGCGTTCCGTTTTTTATACAGGCTACGCCTGCGTTAGCTGTAGATATTTGATCGTGGGAGCCTGTTTCCCCTGTGGGAGCCTGCCTCCCCTGTGGGAGCCTGCCTTCCCTGTGGGAGCCTGCCTCCCCTGTGGGAGCCTGCCTTCCCTGTGGGAGCCTGCCTCCCCTGTGGGAGCCTGCCTTCCCTGTGGGAGCCTGCCTTCCCTGTGGGAGCCTGCCTCCCCTGTGGGAGACTGCCTGCAGGCGATCTTTTCAGCAGCAGCAAAGGATCAAAAGACTAAAAGATCGCCGGGAGGCCTGCGATCACAGGGTTGTGCTTTTGTTGATTGGTGTTTTGTGGGTAGAGAGTAGCCCGACGCTGGCTGCTCCTCGGCAGCCTTGTCGGAATTAAGTCAATTAATGGACCAGAACTTTCCACTTATGTGAAATGTAAGGCCTGACCCCGGGCTTCTGAGCAGACGCCGCAGCGGGCGGTAGCCTATATCAAGCGCTGGCGCTCCTGGGCCGGCGCCGGGTTGAGTACCGTCGCGGTACGCCTATACGAGCCCCTGAGAGGTTAGGGTATTGCCGGGGATGCTGTTGGCGAATAGGTCCGCTCCGGCTCCGCTGTCTAAACCAATATCGTGCAACCTCCGCGTCCACAGATCTGCCCAATTATTCGCGCGGCCCGGTGACCGATGGAATCCGCCCCCTGGTCTCAACGACGCGGCCACCGTGACGTTGTATCGCCCTCCGTTGGGGCTCCCTCCGCTTGAACCCCACAATATCTGGTAACTATAATTACCTCCTCCGTCCTCGGCTTCTACTACCCCGCGCCCGCTTGGCCCCTTCACCGAACTTCCGTCCCCCACCAGAATCACCCTGTCATCATCGCCCAACCTATCCGCGTGCTTCCATTTACCCCAACTAGCATCGTTATCAGCTCCGCTCTGCCAGGTCGTATGCAGCGCCGCGCTATCGGAATCCACCATTATATAGATCGTGTATTCAGTATTGGTCTCGAAGGTACGATCCGCGCCGCTTCCACCGTTGTGGCTTGAGCTGACCCCGTGCACCAGGTCGAACACGACGATGCTACTATCGCCCCCAAATGTTTCGACGGCCTGCACCGACCGGGCCGCGGCGGTATTGTTATTGCCGGCCGCGTCCTGGGCAACTCCGGAGGCCACATTGACGATCAGGTTGGCGGTGCTACCGTCAGGCGGCGTAACCACCAGGGTGTAGACACTGCTCCCATCCGCACCGCGAGCAAAGCTGCTGGCCTTGGTGCCGCCGGTGACACTGACATCCGCCACGGTAAAGTTGCTGACGGCTTCCGAGAAGGTGAAGGTATAGGTCACCGCGCCGGTTGCGGTACCGGCAGTGTTATCACTAATTGCGACGGTGGGGGCGGTATGATCAACAGTGGCACTGTTTGCCGAGACCTCACTGAGATTACCTGCCGCATCGACCGTATAGAGCACGTAGTCGCCTTCATCCAGCCCGGTCATGCTGATAGCGGTATCGGTATCGGCGGCCGTTATTGCAACGTTGTTACGCTGGCTGTCATCGGCACCGAGAATATCCGCCAGACTCGTCACAGCCACCGTGCTTTTCACCAGGTAAGCCGTACCGACCTCGCTGCTCTGGGCTTTCGTGCTCGTGCTATTGAGTGTGGCGGTGGGGGCGGTGGTATCGACTGTAAAGTCATGCGCACCGCTGGCCACACTCACATTACCGACTTCATCGGTCTGGGTGGCGGCGACCGTTTCGGCTCCTTCACCCATCGCGCTCACCTCGGCATCGGTGACCGCAACGCTCCAGTTACCCGTGCCGCCTACCAGGGCGCTGTTGCCGCCCGCTAAGGTGATCCCGTTGCCGAAGACCAGGTTAACCGTCGCCCCTGCCTCCCCTGTCCCGGTAATACTAATGCCGCCCGCCGCCTCGTCATCATTGACGACATTATCGATGGCGATGGCATTGATGCTGGGCGCCAGGGCCTGGGTGTCGACCACGAAGGTCGCATCAACGGACGCACTCTCATTACCGGCGTCATCGGTCTGGGTGGCGGTGATCGTCTCGCTACCTTCACCCATATTGGTGATATCGGCATCGTCGACCGCTACGGTCCAGTCACCATTGCTGTCGACCAGGGCGGTGTTGCCGCCGGTCAGGCCGGTGGTGCTGTCGAAGCTGAGCGTAACCGT
>JBLIEQ010000023.1:0-66042 GCA_047633175.1 Motiliproteus sp.
CTAGGAAGCTGCTTTCAAGCGAGGAGCGAATTATACATCCTAACTCCAAGTAGTCAACGTCTTATTTAACGTTGTTTTTCGAGGTGGTAGCTAACGGTTACCCGTCTACCTAACTACTTCGAAAAACAGCTTCCCAAGTTCTTAAAAGAGCCTCTGGAAACCGACTTCGTTTGCGCCTTGGCGTTAACGAGGGGCGCATTCTACAGACCACAGCGCTGCCGTCAACGGCTTTTGTGGATTTTTTTGTGGGTCGGCGCTTTGTGGGTAGAAAGCAGTCCGACAAGGCCAGCAGGGAGCGGCCATCGTCGGACTAAAGTCCGACCTACAGTCCGACCCACAAAATTCAGGGGGTTATTTCCTTTTGTTTTTCTTTTTAGATTTCTTAATAAACAAGGCCATACGCCCTTTTTTCTGCACCTGCCGACGTGTCAGCTCAACCTTGAACCCCTCATAGGGGTTTTTACCTGATTTGAAGCTGAACCGTACCGGGCTGCCCTTGATCTTTAATACCTTAATAAACTTGTTTTTCAGATAGCGCTTATAGTCTTCGGTCAAGTTGTCGGTCTGATTACCGTGGACGACAAACAACGGCGGATTAGAGCCACCCTGGTGGGCATATCTCAACTTAATCCGTCGTCCATTCACCATAGGAGGCTGATGATCTGCAACCACATCAGCAAGCAAGGTCGTCAACATATTGGTTGAGAACTTTGCCATCGCTGACTCATAGGCCTCATTAATTGACTCATACAGATTGCCGACACCTGAGCCGTGCAGCGCCGAGATAAAGTGAATATTGGCGAAATCGGCGAATATCAGCTTCCTGTCGATCTGCCTTTTCACCTCCTCTTTATCGTCACCGGTCATCCCATCCCACTTATTGACGGCTATCACCAACGCGCGACCCTCTTCAAGCGCAAACCCCAGCATATGCAGATCCTGCTCGGTGAGCCCCTCATGTGCATCGATGACGGCGATGACAACATGAGCATCCTTAATCGCCTGCAAAGCCTTGACGATAGAAAATTTCTCAATGGCCTCTTTAATATTTTTACGCCGCCGTACACCCGCCGTATCGATCAGGGTATAGGGGACATCCTCCTCCCCCTCCTTACGGACGTAGGGAATATAGATACTGTCTCGGGTAGTTCCTGGCTGATCGAACACGACCACCCGGTCCTCACCCAGCATCTTGTTAACAAGCGTTGACTTGCCCACGTTAGGGCGACCGATGATAGCGATCCGGATGCCGCGCTCATCCGCCTCCTCCGACAACACCTCTTCATCTACAGGAAAGTGCGCCAGTATCTTTTCAAGCAGACTAAGTACACCCCGCCCATGAGAGGCGGCTATAGGTAACGCTTCTCCCAAACCGAGTGAATAGAAATCTGCGACCGCAACATCAGGATCCGTACCATCGGTTTTATTGACGACCAGGTGATAGGGTTTACTAACCTGCCGCAGATGCTTAGCGATCATCGCATCAGCCGGATGCAATCCAGCACGACCATCGACCAGAAAAATAACAAAATCAGCCTCGTCAATGGCAAGCAAAGACTGCTCCGCCATCTTAGAGTCGATGCCCTCTTCGGCACCGCTGATGCCCCCTGTATCTATGACCATAAAGTCACGCTCCAGGAAGCTTCCCCGGCCGTATTTACGATCACGGGTTAACCCTGAGTAGTCGGCAACCAATGCATCACGCGACCTTGTCAACTGGTTAAATAACGTTGACTTGCCAACATTGGGCCGCCCGACTAGGGCGATAACTGGGGTCATGATGTATACCTACAAAATTAAACAACAGGGCCGCAGCCCTCTTCAAAGGATTCAGATAACGCTTAGTATTTCTTCAAGACCAGGGCCGAGAGCCGACCGTTATCACTCAGGGTGTAAAGTACGCCGTCTGCACTCAAAGGAGCCGCTAGGATTGGCGAGGAACCCAGCGAATAGCGACTCACGAAATGACCATCTGCAGGATCTATAAAGTGGACATAGCCCTCATAATCACCGACAGCCAGGATCCCATCAACAACGGCGGGAGCACTGATTTGTCGATAATAAAGCGCTGGCTGCTGCCATCGCTCAGCACCCGTTTGCTTATTGAATGCGATAACCGTTCCTTCATTGCTGACTGCGAAAAGAAGCTGCGCATTCTGTACCAATGATCGATAGCTTGATAGGGGCTCGCTCCATACATTACGCCCATCGGACATCGCTATAGCACCCACCCGGCCCTGGTAACTCCCCGCATAGAGCCAGCCATCGGCATAGGTCATAGATCCATCTATATCGACCATCCGCTCAAGCTCTGTACGGCCCTGTGAGTTCGCGACCCGCGACTCCCACATGACTTCACCCGTCTGCAGGGCAAACGCAACAACCTTGCCGCTGGAAAATCCAGCATATACAACGTTATTAACAAGTAAAGGCGTGCTTGTTCCGCGAAGTGTTAGGGCAGGTTCCTGCGCAGAATAACTCCAACGCAATTCACCCGTCAGGGCATCCAATGCAGAGAGGCGCCCATCGATGGTCTGTATCAATGCCAAACCTGAGGCTAACTGCGCGGGAGCTACCGCTTCACTGGTCAACTCTGCTCGCCATACCTCGGCACCATCCAGCGCACTCAGGGCCACCACTTGACCATTAAAACCGGTAATTACGACTCGGCCCGAACCTACACCAACCCCACCACTCACAGGCAAGTCTAACTGTTGCTGCCAAACAAGTTCTCCGGTCGAACGCTCGAGCGCATACACCGAGCCTTGGTGGTCAACCGCAAAGATACGACTGGCCAAGACCTGAGGCGTTAACTGGTGGTACTTAGCTCCCAGTCCATCGCCTATCTGGGCAGACCAGAGTTTTTCCACCTCATACTCGGCCGAGATCTCTTGCAATTCTGCCGGCTGGATCTCTTGCTCTGTACTCCAGAGCCCACAGCCACTTAACACCAGCACCAGCAGTAGCGGTAAAAGACGCATCAATACTGGCATTAGTTAGCACCCTGCGCGGCGAGATCATCGAGCTTCATCGCGACCACCGGACGAGCATCAGCATCGTTCGCAGACGCTCCTGCCGTATATGCAGCACGCGCCTTATCCGCACGCCCAAGCGCTAGCAACAGGTCGCCCTTAAGCTCATAAAAAGCCGCTTCAAACCCAGAAACGGGCTCCTCACCTAGTCGCCCAAAAGCTTCCTGAGCCTCACCTGATACCAGCATGATCTGCGCCAGCCTAAGACGCGCAACCTGACCGACGGCCTCCTCGGTATCCTGCGTCAACAGCCACTCCAGCTCAGCACGAGCCTGATCCAGCAGCCCCTGATCTACGGCGTGCTTTGCAAGCCATAAAGAGGCGTACTGAGCATAGCTTGAGCCGTCATAGTCGGCCTTTAACTGACTAGCGATATAGGAAGCACTCTTGCGCCGCTCTGGTGACAAGACCTGACCCGGCTGGACCTGTGATTGCTGCACCAGTGTCTGATAGAGGACAGAGGCGGCTTCGGCCGTTTCGCGCTCAAAATCCTGCCACCCTTTCCAGCCAAAAACCGCCACCGCTGCGATAACCACACCGACAACTGTAGAACGACCGTTCTCCTTCCACCAGTTTTTGATCGCGTCAATTTGCTCTTCTTCTGTTCTCATTTCAGACACTGCTGACTCCTTAAAAAGTCCAATTATTATGTACCAGGCCGTTTAAAAACGCGCCCGTAATAGCTCCACCAGCGCTTGCGAAGACAGGCCATCCAAAGGCTGATCATTCTCCCAAACCTTCAGTTGTTGCCTGCCATTTGACTCTGACAGCAATACAATCCAGGGAGCTCCTGTCTGTCTGGCTTTATTATTAACATTCTTGAGGCCACTGCAGTGACTCATCAGGCGCAACCCGGGCACCGCATCACGCAACTGTTCAGCCAGCTGAATCACTTGCGGCTGCAACCCCTTGCTCTCGGCCGCCAAATAAAGATCTAACGGACGGCGCAACTCTGCTGGCACTAGATCCAGTGTTTCCAGAAGCAATACCAGTCGCTCGATTCCCATCGCGAAACCGACTGCCGGTGTCTGGCGGCCACCCAACTGCTTAACAAGGCCATCATAGCGCCCACCGGCACACACTGTGCCCTGAGCACCCAAACGTCCAGTCACCCATTCAAATACGGTCTTGCAGTAATAATCCAAGCCACGCACCAGGCGCGGATTGATCTCATACTTAACCCCTGCAGCATCGAGAATCTGCCGTAATTCGGAAAAATGCAGTCGTGATTCTTCATCCAGATAGTCGGTCAAAACCGGAGCCCCGACCAGCAACCGCTGTGTTAGCGGCTCTTTAGAATCGAGTACCCGTAACGGGTTGGTCTTAACTCTGCGCTTCGAATCATCGTCCAGCTGATCATGATGGGCATCAAGAAAACTCACCAGCGCATCGCGATAATGCGTACGCGCTTCATTACTGCCTAACGAGTTAAGCTGCAAGGTGACGTGCTCCAGCAACCCCAATTCTTTCCATAGCCGCACAGAAAGCATAATAACTTCGGCATCACTATCAGCACCCGCCATGCCGAAGGTTTCCACCCCGATCTGATGAAACTGACGGTAACGACCCTTTTGCGGCTTCTCATAGCGAAACATCGGCCCTTTGTACCAAAGCCGCTGCACCTGATTAAACAGCAAACCATGCTCTTCGGTAGCACGGACACAGCCCGCCGTTCCTTCGGGACGCAGGGTCAGGCTCTCATTATTTCGATCGTTAAAGGTATACATCTCCTTTTCTACGATGTCGGTCGCCTCGCCGATAGTGCGCTTAAAGAGCTCAGTCTTTTCTACAATCGGCAGGCGAATTTCGCTGTATGCATACTGGCTCAGCACGCGCTCGACGGTACTTTCAAGATATCGCCACAGCGGCGACTGGGCGGGAAGTATATCGTTCATGCCACGGATGGCTTGAATTTTTGCCACTGTATAGATCCTAAATGGGGGAGAGGTGCGAAAGGGACGTATGTAAAAATTATTTCAGTGTTAACCGGGCAACACCCTGTCTACTGTGAGGTGCCAGATCTAACGGCTGACCACGAAATTGAGACTCAACCACCGCACCAACCTGACCTATCAACAGATCGACAGGGAGCGTGTCCAGATTACGCTCAAGCGTATTGCCATCTTGCATAAGGCTGGCAAAAATAACATCGCCGTTAGTATCTTTAATACTGACCCAGCATTCGCTGTTAAAACGCATCACCAGCAGGCTCGAGCCAATCGCTTGCGGATCACCCGCATCCTGGGCTATAGACTGGGCCTCTGCCGTAGCCACTTCTGTGGAATTAAGAGTTTTCAAATCAGGGGTTTTTAAATCAGGGGTTTTCAAATCCGGAGTTGTCACAACTCCATCAGCCTGCGAAGTAATCGCCAGACTCGAAGCAATCGCCAGACTCGAAGCATCCGCAGAATGAAGGAACTCGGTTTCCCCCTCTACAGGATCGGCCTCTTGAAACCTGACTTCAGGCCCATCGACAACAGGCTGATCCTCCGAGCCCGCAATGTTCATTTCCGAAAGATCTGCATTGTCGGGTTTAACCAACGCAGAGGATACAGCTGACAAAGCACCGACCAGGGATGTCGTTTCTCCCATCTGAGTTTGCCACCACCAGACACTCGAACCCAGAATAATCATCACAAACAGGACGACCGACACGCGAATCATCGGATCACCAAGATGAGCCTGAGGCTTAATTCTGTTGATCGATTTCACCGAACGTGGCGTACCACCGCTATATCGCGCGTTGTAATCGTCGACGAGCAGATCTGCATCCAATCCTAAAAATCGACCGTAATTTCGTATATAACCACGTGCAAATGCCGGCCCTGGAAGTCGATCCATGTCACCCTGCTCTAGCGCGATAAGCTGAGTAACCGAAACCTTAATGCGATCTGATACCTGATCCAGTGAAATCCCTTGCTGTTCTCGGGCTTGCTGCAGTACCTGCCCGGGCAAAAGACTCCCGACTACATCAGTCACCGTATCTGAATGCTGTGATTTCGACACTATCGTGCTTCCTTATAACGCTGATGCTCAAGAGAGTCAGGGTATAGATTTTTAAGCAGTAGCGCATAGGATGCCGCTTTGCCGGGATCGTTGTACTGCCGGGCCAACAAGAGGCCCAGATAAAGACTATTAGGCGTATGCTCTGCCTGATTTAAACGCAACAACGAGGAGAAGCGTTCGAAATAACTCGATGCTTTTCCATACGCCTGACGCCCATATTCAATCGACCCCAGCTCGACCAATGCACTGGGAGAGTCAGGACTATGACGCAGTAGCTGGAGATACGTTTGTTCCGCCCTGCCCGTTTCTGAGCTGCGGTTATAGCAGCTCGCTAAATTCTCCAGCGCCCAGATACGCTGAACATAAAAAGGATCGTTGGCTGCCTTTTCCAGATACGAACAGGCCTGGGTGTACCGCTGCCTACTCACCAAAAATGCGCCGTAGTTGTTATTTATCATCGAGTCTTCAGGGGCGATGCCTAAGGCTTTCCTGTAGAACTTATCGGCCGTTCTGTACTCCTCCTGACTCTGAAAAACAAACGCCATCAACATGAGCGATATGGATGTATCAGCGTTTATCTTCAGCGCTTGCTGCAACGGTCGCTTAGCATTTTCATACTGCCCTAAGCGAATATATTCACTGGCCAGGTTATTCCATGCTTGAATTCGCTCAGGCTCCGTTTTCTGTTGGTATTTGGAACTATCCTGGGTTGCGCAGCCCGACAGCAACAACACAGCAATAGCGAGGAGCCTGGTAAGAGTCACCACCACGCCTATGCGCTCTTGGCCGCAACATCCTGCACGATAGGAATCAGTTTTTGACTACGTCTTGTACGATCTTCAACCTGACCGACCAGTTGCCCACAGGCGGCATCGATGTCATCCCCACGTGTGCTACGGACCGTCGTAATCAGACCCGAATAGGTCGTAATCTCTTTAAATCGTTCGATCACTTCCCGATGCGGGCGTAGATAACCCGAATTGGGGAAGGGGTTAAATGGAATCAGGTTCAGCTTGCACGGCAGCGTCTTAAGCACTTGCACCAATTCATGGGCATGTTCGGGCAGGTCATTAACGCCGCGCATCAGCGTATATTCAATAGTAATGACACGCTTATCATTACAGCTAGCCAGATAACGCCTGCCGGCGGCAAGAACCTCGGCAATCGGATAACGTTTATTCAGAGGGACCAGCTCGGTCCGCAACGCATCATTAGGCGCATGCAGGGATATAGCCAATGACACGTCGGTCACCTCGGCCAGGCGATCTATGCCCGGAACCAATCCGGCGGTGCTCAGCGTCACGCGACGTTTCGAAAGTCCATAGGCATTATCCTCCATCATCAGCGACATCGCATCGACGACCGGCCCGAAGTTCATCAGCGGCTCGCCCATGCCCATCATCACCACATTGGTCACCCGGCGCTGATCCTCCGTCGTATCAACAGCGCCATAGGATAATATAGCTATCCGAACCTGACCAATAATCTCTGCAGTAGTCAGATTACGATTGAAACCTTGCTTGCCGGTCGAACAAAAACTGCAGTTGAGTGAGCAGCCTACCTGAGACGAAACGCACAGCGTTCGGCGCTTTCCGTCCGGAATCAATACTGCCTCCATCGAACTGCCGCCATCGACGCGCAGCACCCACTTCCGGGTTCCGTCCTTAGAGATCTCCTCAGAGACAATCTCGGGCGGACGAATCTCAGCGATCTCGTTCAACTTCTGCCGCAGCGCTTTACTCACGTTACTCATCTCATCAAAGCTACTGGCACCGTTTTGATGAATCCACTTAATTACCTGAGTCGCACGGAATTTTTTCTCGCCGATACTCTCGAAAAACAGCTCCATCTTGTTTTTCGACAGGCCCAGCAAATTAATTTTTTCAGGCGTTTGTGTCATGACACGAAAATCTCGGTAAAAGGTAAAACAGCGCACGGAAGCAATCTTCCGTGCACTAGGGCGCTACTAACCGCCGAAAAAGTATGCAATCTCACGCACAGCAGAGACTGAAGAATCAGACCCGTGTACCGCGTTAGCATCGATCGATTCAGCAAAATCAGCACGAATGGTGCCAGCCGCCGCATCCTTAGGGTTAGTCGCACCCATCAGATCACGGTTCTTAAGAATCGCATTCTCGCCTTCCAGTGCCTGAACCATCACGGGTCCTGACATCATAAAGGTGACCAGCGCTTCAAAAAAAGGACGGCCTTTATGTTCAGCATAAAACCCTTCGGCCAGCTCGCGACTCAGAGTCAGCATCTTAGCCTCGACAATCTTCAAACCGTTAGCTTCAAAACGGCTATAGATCTTGCCAATGACGTTCTTAGCGACAGCATCAGGCTTGATAATGGAAAGGGTACGTTCAATTGCCATGTAAATTCACCAATAGTTTAAGTATAAAACAGCTAATTATAATGGTCTGGCATGCGCTATAACAGCGCTAGATTGACAAAACGCCAGATTCAAACTCGTCTAGACTACCGATAGGATCAATAATCCCAGAGCAGGGGTTAATTATGCCCGAAAGCCCCATCCGCAACATGCTTCTAGCTTGGCAGCAGCACTACGTTAAACACCTATCCCAGATCAACTACGAAGTCGCCGTCAACAGGGATAATCTGTATAAAAAGACGCTCTGACTGAGTTGCACCAACTCCCTATTAACGACATCCTAGCCAATCTGATCAGCTGTCCAACACAAGAAGTAGAGCAAATAATGCCATATATTCAAGGCAATAGAATTATAAGAAAAGAAGAGGGTGAGCCCGTACATGAAAATTTCGGCTAAACGTCGGAATACTTCGAAATCAATCAGCGCTTAGGGCATCAAATCCAGAAACAGGCCACTACTAGACGGGTACGATAGCATGAGTGAGTGCTGAACGCATTCCTCACGACAAAACGAGGCCTCTGGAGCCTCGCTTATAAAACATTTAAAAAAATAAGCTATCCAAAAATAACTACTTCTTTGCCGGAGACTCTGGCACCGAGGCTTCGAGTACGGCACGATTACGTCCTATCAACCCCTCCCCTATCCCCTTGACTGCTGACAACTGATCGACCGACTTAAACGGCCCATGCAGCTCCCTATAGCGAACGATCTCTTGCGCCTTCACCACGCCGACTCCATTCAGCCCCTCTGACAGCTGCTCAGCCGATGCCTGATTAATATCAACTGCCGCCACGGCCTGCAACGACAGACCCAGCAACAAACCCAGCAATCCAACTCTGACTCCCTGCCTCATAATCACACTCCCTGTGCAAAAAAATGATGCTCATCCGGTATGGATGAATCGACAGTTTAGGTCAGATTTTCGAGTTCCGCCAAAACCCCCTGCAGGGCAGCAAGCGGCTCGGCGGCCTGAGTAATGGGCCGCCCCAGCACCAGATAATCACTGCCTGCACGTATCGCCTGCGCAGGGGTCATGATGCGTTGCTGATCGCCCCTATCCGAACCCTGAGGGCGAATCCCCGGGGTCACCAACTGAAAAGCAGCACCCAACTGACGTTTCAACGTCAGAGCTTCCTCCGCTGAGCACACGACTCCATCCATACCACTCTGCTGGGCCAGCAACGCCAACCGCTGAACCTGCTGTTGCGGACTCTGCTGCACACCCAGCTGCTGAAGATCCTCAGCCAGCATACTGGTAAGCACAGTCACCGCGATCAATAACGGCTTGGTTCCAGCGACCTTATCAAACTCATTTCTGGCCGCTTCCATCATTTTACGCCCTCCGGATGCATGCAGATTGACCATCCAGACGCCCATATCCGCTGCTGCAACGACCGCCTTAGCGGTCGTACTGGGAATATCATGAAACTTTAGATCCAAAAACACGTCGAATCCCTGCCGGTGCAGCGCATCGACCACCGCAGGCCCTGCACGGGTAAAGAGCTCTTTACCCACTTTCACCCGACATAACGAAGGATCAAGCTGCGATGCCATCGCAAGCGCCTGCTCCATAGACGGATAATCCAGCGCCACTATAAGTCGAGAGAATCCTCGGGGCTGTTTTGACATACGTACTCCACCTATGAAATAGAAGCGATAATGCTTCAGACGGCATGCCTGGGAAAACCCCATAGGCCAGCCGAAATTATTAGTCGATTAAAAAGGCTACTACGACACCAGAAATACTGCCTTTAAGCAGCATCTGGAACTATTCGGGAGTGACGGGGCGCCTCTCTACTATCTACCCTCTCTAGCCTGCAAAGAGATCCAGCGACCAACGCATCGCGGTGGCCCTATAGAGAGTTTTTGGGACGTCAGTGAGACTGACTGAGTTGCAGCGTCTTTAGCTTATCCAGTTCTTTTTGGGCGTGGCTTGCAGCCCTGCGGGCATGACGCAATCGAGCTTTCATAAAAACCAGAGTAACGCCGCCGACAACCAGACTTAGAATCACGCCCGCAAGAAAACTGAGCACCAACCAACGCGACACACTGGCTGCAGGTAGCTGAACAAACACCAAATCGATGGCTACCTGCTGCTGATTATTAACTGTCAGCAACACACCCGCCAGCAACATTGCCATAGCAACGATGACTATAAATAGAATTTTCAGAATTCGCACAGACGACTCCCTCTTCTCTGCAGCGCCCTTATTAAGGAAAGCGCCTCAAACTCTCATTCACCTGTTCACGCAGCTCTTTGCCGGGCTTAAAGTGAGGCACATGCTTGGCATCCAGCTCTACAGACTCGCCCGTCTTAGGGTTACGACCGATCCTTGGTGCACGATAATGAAGCGAGAAGCTACCAAAGCCTCTTATCTCTATCCGTTCTCCCTGGGACAGCGAATCGGTCATATGATCCAGCATGGTTTTTATCGCCAACTCCACATCCTTAACAGACAGATGCTCATGCCTGTTAATCAGGCGTTCAATCAATTCGGACTTTGTCATGATTTTCCTCTTACTGAGCGCTGCTACACGCTACAGATGCCTGGCTAAAGACTCTACCCAGCCCCTTCAGGGACCGCTATCGAGTACTTATAACGCCTGATCGAGACACACGACCAAGCTTAATCTATTAATCCATTAATCCATTAATCCATTAATTTAATAATTTAATATACTATACATCACCAACACTACTGATTCATAACAGAAATAGAACCAAATTTTAACAAGAGTATAGACGCTGATTTAACGTTCGACCTAACCCTGATCCATAATTCAGCCGGACAGACCCTTGGTGATCAACGTCCGTATCTGCTCCACCACCTGTTCGACGCTTAAATCAGTACAGTCTAAGACGCACGCATCCTCCGCAGGCCTGAGCGGCGAGGCGGAGCGCTGAGTATCTCGGGCATCCCGCGCCTGAACATCATCGAGTATATTTTTTAGATTAGCATCAAAACCTTTCTCTACCAACTGCTTACAACGCCTACGTGCACGCTCTTGCGCGCTAGCAGTTAAAAATACCTTAACCTGGGCGGCAGGAAACACCTCCGTCCCCATATCCCGACCATCAGCAACAAGCCCCGGAATCTGAGAAAAATCACGCTGGCGCTGCAGCAAGGCCGAGCGGACGGCTGTAATAGCCGCCACTAGCGAGGCCGCAGCCCCTGCCTCCTCGGTGCGAATCTCCCGGCTGACGTCATCGCCCTCCAGAATCACCTGCACGCCATCATTCTGCTCAGCCACATCGAACCGAACATCCAGAGAGAGGGCCAGCATCTCAATTGCCGGCTCATCAGCCAGATCGACGCCATGCCGACGTGCAGCCAGACCCAGTACTCGATATAACGCACCACTATCGAGTAACCTCAAGCCATATTCGGCCGCCAAACGCTTAGCAATGGTGCCTTTTCCAGAACCACTAGGGCCATCAATCGTAACAATAAAGGGAACGCGCTGATCCATCATGACTCTACCCGAATCCCCAGGCCAACCTGTTTGGCCAGCTCGACGAAATTAGGAAAAGAGGTTGCTACATTGGCGCAGCCATCTACCACGATCTCAGCGTCTGCACGCAGGGCCGCAATAGCAAAAGACATCGCAATACGATGATCTCCCAGACTATCGACGCGCCCACCCCGGATAGAGCCACCCTGAATCACCGCCCCATCAGCGGTCCCTTCGATAGACACACCCAACAGGCTGAGCCCCTCGACCATGGCCTGAATCCGGTCGCTCTCTTTAACGCGTAATTCCTCGGCGCCCGTTAGCACTGTCGTGCCCTCGGCACAGGCTGCGGCAATAAATAGAGCCGGAAACTCATCGATCGCCAGCGGTACCTGATCCTCAGGAATCCGTATCCCCTTGAGAGGAGCATAGCGCACCCGGATATCAGCAACAGGCTCACCGCCGATCTCACGCTCGTTACTCAGGGTCAGATCCGCACCCATGGCCCTGAGAATATTGATCACCCCTATCCGGGTCGGATTGACCCCCACATGCTCCAGCAACAGATCCGAACCTGGCGCAATGGAACCTGCCACCATAAAAAATGCGGCCGAGGATATATCTGCCGGAACATCGATAGGGGTCGCGCTCATTGTTCCACCGCCCGTCAGACAGGCTGTAGCACCCTCTCTGCTGACGGGGTAACCAAAGCCCGTCAACATCCGCTCCGTATGATCCCGGGTCGGTGCAGGCTCGGTCACCCGCGTTTCTCCTTGCGCATACAGTCCAGCCAAGAGCACACAGGACTTAACCTGCGCACTGGCCATGGGCATTGGATAATCGATCCCGCGCAGCGCCTGACCACCGCTGATCGTAATCGGCGGACAGCCATTTTCAGCGGTAGCTATCTCAGCACCCATTAATCGTAGTGGCTTGGCCACCCGCTCCATCGGCCGCTGGTTCAGCGATTCATCACCGACCAGCTCACTATCGAAGGCCTGGCCTGCCAGCAATCCGGAAAACAAGCGCATCGCCGTGCCCGAGTTGCCCATATAGAGCGGCCCGGCTGCAGGCTTAAGTCCCTGCATGCCGACCCCGTGAATACGTACTCGACCCTGGGCCGGACCCTCGATCACAACCCCCATATCTCTAAAGGCCTGCAGTGTCGCCAGCGCATCCTCACCTTCAAGGAAACCTTCGACCTCGGTAATCCCTTCAGATAATGCACCGAGCATGATAGAACGGTGCGAGATCGACTTGTCTCCGGCAACCCGGATCTGGCCCTGAACCCGTCCACCGGGTTGAACCTTAAAAATTACATTTTCGCTCATGGGCAATGAATACGCTGTTCCAGATAGAATTTTAGTAAAATGATCACGTGCTGACTTGGCGCGGGTAAACACGCCTAGCAAGGCATCGCTATCAGCCTGATCGATCGCTAGGCGCAATCGCGCAACCCCAGCAGTAAACTCGTCGAGCACCTTGAGGGTCGCATCCCGATTGGCTAAAAATATATCGTGCCACATCACAGGATCACTCGCAGCGATGCGAGTGAAATCACGAAAACCACCTGCCGCATAGCGAAAAATATCTCGATTCTCGCGGTCATTGGCCAGGGTATCCACCAGAGAAAAAGCCAGCAGATGCGGCAGATGACTGGTAGCGGCCAGCACTTCGTCGTGGCGGCACACCTCCATATGGTGCACTTCGGCACCCAGACTACTCCACAGCTCATGCACCCTACGCAGGGCATAACGATCTGTTTCGGCCAGAGGGGTCAAGATTACCTTATGGCGCTCGAAAAGATCAGATCTGGACGCACTCACGCCACTTTTTTCGGAACCGGCAATGGGGTGTCCCGGAACAAACATCGGCGGCACCTCGCCAAACACTTGCCTGGCTGCCGCGACGACACTACCCTTAGCACTTCCGACATCGGTAATCACCGTATGCGGCTTGAGCCAGGGACTGATCGTCGCCATAACGTGCTCCATCACCTTGACCGGAACCGACAGCATCACCATATCAGCCTGCTCTACAGCCGACCGCAGATCTTGGCTGATCTCGTCGATGACGCCCAGGCGTAAACCTTCGTCCAGCTCCTGTCGACTCAGGTCATAACCAACCACGGTACCGCAGCCACCACGCTGCTTAAGCCCCAGCGCAAACGAACCTCCGATCAGCCCCAGCCCTATAATCAGGAGGCGATCTACCACCAGGCTCACTGAGTCGGTGTCCCGCGCGCCAGGCCTATACTCGAAACGGCAGAAGCGGTCGACGCCTGATAGTGACAACTCACGTATATTTCCTTCATTTATTAGTGAAAACTAGCAGTTACAACACTGCCCGCGGGTAAGACCCTAACAGTTTCAGCTCCAGAGCTTCGTCGGCAAGCTCTTTCATGACCGCCTGGATCGGCTCATCCTTGAAGTGCCCCTCACAATCGATATAGAAGATGTAACCCCAGGTCGCGGTTCCCGATGGCCGGGTCTCCAGACGGGTTAGGCTGATACCCTGACGATGAAAGGGTTCGAGAAGATGGTAGAGCGCGCCAGGTGTATTACGGGCCGAGATCAGCATCGAGGTCTTGTCTTTACCGCTCGGACCACTCAACTGATGGCCGATAATCAAAAATCGGGTGGTATTATCGGGTTGATCTTCGATCGTCTCAGCAACCATCCTCAGCTGATAAAGCTCAGCCGCCATCTCGCCTGCGATCGCCACTACGTTTTGATCTTTTTCAGCGACAGCACGTCGTGCAGCCTCGGCATTACTACTCACCGCGACCCGTTCAACGGTCGGATAGCGGGCATCGAGCCAACGCCGACACTGGGCCAGCGATTGCTGATGAGAATAGATTTTGGTGACGGCATCCAGATCCACGCCCTCGGCGGCCAGCAGATGCTGATGGATTCGCAACTCGACCTCGCCACAGATCTTCAGGTCGGACTGCCGGAACATATCCAGTGTGTGATGCACCATCCCTTCGGTCGAATTCTCGATGGGAACCACGCCGTAGTGAGCCGCCTGAGACTCCACCTCGCGGAACACCTCATCGATCGACGCCAGAGGCATACTCATCACCGAACTGCCGAAATGCTTAAAAGCTGCAGCCTGAGTAAAGGTGCCCTCAGGCCCGAGAAAGGCGATCTGCATCGGTTGCTCAAGCGCTAGGCAGGAGGACATGATCTGACGAAACACCCGCGCCACCTCTTCACCCTCCAGCGGCCCGGGATTACATTCCATGACTCTGCGCAGTACCTGCGCTTCACGCTCAGGGCGGTAAAACACGGCAGACTCCTCGGTGTCCGAATAGGCCTGCTTCGCTTCTGCCACCCGTTGTGCGCAGCTGGCGCGCTGACTAATCAATGCCAGGATCTGCTGATCGACCGCATCAATTTCATCACGCAGCAGTGCGAGCTTCT
The DNA here is from genome assembly GCA_047633175.1 of Motiliproteus sp. GTDB lineage: Bacteria > Pseudomonadota > Gammaproteobacteria > Pseudomonadales > Balneatricaceae > Motiliproteus. The sequence continues at coordinate 15,310 of JBLIEQ010000023.1, forward strand.
GGTCGAGCTTAGTCATCTTTAGTGCTCTCGAAAGTGCTCTCGGCGGCCTCTGCATCAGCGCTACCGACAACATTCTCATCGGCGGCTACCTCAGCCTCAGCGGCATCCAGCTCCTCGTCCAGGGGCTCTTTAACGCGCGCGGTACCGACCAACTTCTCATCGGCAGCCACCCGGATCAGGGTAACACCCTGCGTATTACGGCTCTGCACGGTAATCTCATCAGTACGAGTGCGCACCAGCGTGCCCTGGTCCGAGATCAGAATTACCTCATCGCCCTCGAAGACCTGCTCCACACCGACCAGCTGACCATTACGCTCTGACAGGGTCATCGCGATCACCCCTTTACCACCGCGCCCCTTGGTGGGAAAGTCCTCAAGCAGGGTCATCTTGCCGTAGCCCTTAACGCTGGCGGTCAGAATCCGACCACCCTCTTCAGGGATGATCAACGCGATCACTCGTGCATCATCCTCCAGAGTGATACCTCTGACACCCCGTGCCTGACGGCTCAACGGGCGGATCAATTCCTCTTTAAAGCGCACCGCCTTGCCGGCATTACTGAACAACATCACTTCCTGCTCGCCGTTGGTGATAGCCGCACCGATCAGGGTATCCCCCTCATCCAGACCCAGCGCGATCAAACCGCTGCTGCGAGGCCGGGCAAAACTAGTCAGCGAGGTCTTCTTAACCGTGCCGAAGGCGGTGGCCATAAACACAAACCAATCTTCGGTATATTCGTTAACCGGCAGGATCGTACTGATATGCTCGCCTTCATCCAGTGGCAGGATATTGACCATGGGCCGGCCTCTGGAGGTACGACTTGCGGTCGGAATCTCAAACACTTTAAGCCAGTAAACCTTGCCCCTGCTGGTGAAACACAGAATAGTATCGTGCGTATTTGCGACCAGCAGGTGGGCAATAAAGTCCTCGTCCTTAACGCCGGACGCTGACTTTCCACGCCCCCCGCGGCGCTGAGCCTGATAGGAATCCAGCGGCTGAGTCTTGGCATAGCCACCGTTAGAGATGGTGACAACCATATCCTCTTCGGTAATCAGGTCAGCGATCGTCAGATCGCGGCGCGAGGCCATAATTTCGGAGCGCCGCTCATCGCCATACTCGGCGGTAATAGCCTCAAGTTCTTCACGGATCACCGCCATCAGGCGCTCGGTGCTAGCCAGGATAAGCAACAGCTCGGCGATGGTGTCCAGCAGTTGCTTATACTCGTCGATCAGCTTGTCCTGCTCCATCCCGGTCAGGCGGTGCAGCTTAAGATCCAGGATCGCCTGCGCCTGAACCGGTGACAGGTGATAATGGCCATCGACCATGCCGTACTGAGCCGGCAGCTCATCCGGACGGCAGGCATCAGCACCGGCACGCTCCAGCATCGCCGAGACATCACCCAGCAACCAACGGGTCTCGACTAGACGCTCCTTGGCTTCTGCCGAGGTTGTCGACTGCTTGATCAGATCGATAACAGAATCAATATTGGTCAGCGCTACGGCCAGACCTTCGAGCACATGACCCCGCTCACGGGCTTTGCGCAGTTCAAACAGGGTACGCCGAGTAACCACTTCGCGCCGGTGACGCACAAAGGCTTCCAGCAGTTGTTTTAGGTTCAGCGTCTTAGGCTGACCATCGACCAACGCCACGACGTTGATACCGAATACATTCTCCATCTGCGTATGGGCATAGAGGTTGTTGACCATCACCTCAGGCACATCGCCCCGACGCAGCTCGATCACGATCCGCATCCCGTCCTTATCGGACTCGTCACGCAGCTCGGTGATCCCTTCAAGCTTTTTCTCTTTAACCAGATCGGCGATCTTTTCGATCAGACGCGCCTTATTCACCTGATAGGGCAGCTCGGTCACTATGATCGAGGGCTTGCCATTCTTGGGATCCTCCTCGACATGGTAGCGCGCACGCAGATAGATACGGCCTCGTCCGGTACGATACGCCTCGATAATGCCAGCACGACCATTAATAATCGCTGCCGTCGGAAAGTCTGGGCCCGGGATATATTCCATCAACTGATCGATATCCAGATCAGGATTATCGATCAGGGCAATCGTCCCTGTGACCACTTCACGCAGGTTATGGGGCGGAATATTGGTCGCCATCCCTACCGCGATACCGGAGGAGCCGTTAATCAACAGGTTAGGGATACGCGTAGGCATCACAGCTGGGATCTGCTCGGTGCCGTCATAGTTAGGGACGAAGTCGACGGTCTCCTTTTCCAGGTCAGCCAGGATCTCATGGGAGATCTTAGACATCCGCACTTCGGTGTAACGCATGGCGGCGGCAGAGTCACCATCGACCGAGCCGAAGTTACCCTGGCCATCGACCAGCATATGCCGCATCGAAAAGGTCTGCGCCATACGAACGATCGTGTCATACACCGCAGAATCGCCGTGCGGATGGTATTTACCAATCACATCGCCGACCACACGTGCCGATTTTTTATAGGGCTTATTCCAGTCGTTATTAAGCTCGTGCATCGCGAACAGAACGCGCCTGTGCACCGGCTTGAGACCGTCCCGCACATCCGGCAAGGCACGCCCGACGATGACACTCATGGCGTAATCCAGATACGACTTCTTCAGCTCGTCTTCGATATTGATCGGCTGGATCTGCTTGACTAGTTCACCCATATAAACCTGTTATCCTTTGTTCAGCGACCCTTGCCGAGCCTGCCTTACCACCAGTTCCGAGCCGAACGAAATACTCATCGGCTGCGCTAAAAAATGCGTGTAATCATAGCACGATCCCTAGCCTACAGGCGCAGTAAATTCACTGCCAACTCAATCTCTACGCTGTGACGATCCCGACCTCGGTGGTAAGATGATCGGCCTACTGATTCCTATCGAGACCGGACCCCGTATGAGCTCTGACAGCAGCAAGCCACAGGCCGACCCCAGCAGCAACGTAGACCCCGATGAGATCGCCAAGTTCGAAGCCCTCGCCGCCCGCTGGTGGGACAAACAGAGTGAATTCAAACCCCTTCACGACATCAACCCTCTGCGCGTTAATTTTGTTGACCAGCACGGGGCCCTGGCCGGCAAGCGGGTGCTGGATGTCGGCTGCGGCGGCGGAATCCTCTCCGAATCGATGGCGGTTCGAGGTGCAGAGGTCACCGGCATCGATATGGGAGAGGCCCCCCTCAAGATCGCCAGGCTGCACGGCCTGGAATCCGGCATCAAGGTCACGTATCAGCAGATCACCGTCGAGCAGCTCGCCAGCGAACAGCCTGAAAGCTTCGATATTATCACCTGCATGGAGATGCTGGAGCACGTGCCCGACCCCGCATCGGTGGTCCACGCCTGCGCACGCCTGACCAAACCTGGAGGCCAGCTATTCTTCTCGACACTCAACCGCAATGCCAAATCCTATCTTTTCGCCATCGTCGGTGCCGAGTATCTGCTTAACCTGGTTCCCAGGGGCACGCACGATCACAGCAAGTTTATTCGACCCAGCGAACTCGCAGGCTGGTGCCGGGATGCCGGCCTTGAATCCGGCGTCACCTGCGGCCTGACCTACAACCTGCTCAGCAAGCAGTACCGACTCGATCCTCAGGATGTCGACGTCAACTACCTGCTGCAACTCAGCAAGCCGAACTAAGCATGCACAGACCCAGACCCGCAGCCGTATTCTTCGACCTCGACGGCACGCTGCTCGACACCGCCCCCGATTTTTTCCGACTGCTCAACCAGATGCTAACCGAGCGCCGACAGCCCGAACTGGATCCGACCAACGTCCGACAGCAGATCTCAAACGGTGCCGCCGCCATGATCCAGAGCGCGTTCAATATCGACGCCTGCGACCCGCAAGCAGAACCCTTGCGAGCACAGCTGCTCGAACGCTATCGGCAGAACCCGGCGCAAGAGTCTCGATTATTTGCCGGCATGGACAGACTCCTGCTATGGCTCGATCAACAGCAGATCCCCTGGGGCATTGTCACCAATAAACCGGAGCACTTCTGCCGCCCCCTATTGCAACAGCTGCAGCTCGCCAACCGTTGCAGCACCCTGATCTGCCCCGACCACGTCGCCCAGGGAAAGCCCCACCCTGAAGGATTGCTTAAGGCCTGCGCCGAGCTCGACTGCCTCCCTCATCGATGCCTTTATGTGGGCGATCACCGCCGCGATATAGAGGCCGGTATCAACGCCGGAATGACTACGATAACCGCACTCTACGGCTACCTTGCAGACACCGATCAGGCCGACGACTGGCACGCCGACCTACAGATCGAACATCCGCAGCAACTCCTGGACTGGCTTCAAGGCTGCGACTAGACCACACTAATGGCTACACTTACTGATAGTCATACGCATATAACAACGGAACCCCGCATGTTTGATTACAACGCCCCGGACGAGCTCCTCAAAAATCGTATCATCCTGATCACCGGTGCAGGTGCCGGCATCGGTCGTGCGGCCGCGCTGAGCTTCGCCCGACATGGCGCCACCGTTATTCTTGCCGGGCGCACGGTCAAAAAACTCGAAGCCGTTTACGATGAGATCGAAGCGGCGGGCTGGCCACAACCGGCCATCATTCCGATCAACCTGGAAGGGGCTGCACCTCATGACTATGATCTGGTCGCAGCGACTATTGAAAAAGAGTTCGGTCACCTTGACGGCCTGCTTAACAACGCCAGCCTGCTCGGAAACCGCACCCCGATCAGCAACTATGACCCCAGCGTCTGGAATCAGGTGATGCAGGTCAACGTCAACGCTCAGTTTTTACTAACCCAGGCAATGCTGCCGCTATTGATGGAATCCGATGACGCCTCCGTCTTATTCACTAGCTCAGGCGCAGGTCGTAAAGGCAGCGCCTACTGGGGCGCGTATGCCGTATCGAAATTTGCCACCGAAGGGCTAATGCAGGTCCTTGCCGATGAACTGGAAAACACCTCCAACATCCGCGTCAACGCCATCAACCCCGGCCCCACCCGCACCAACATGCGCGCCCATGCCTACCCTGCCGAAAACCCCGGCAGTCTCGCCAGCCCAGAGCAGATCATGCCCGCCTATCTCTATCTTATAGGCCCTGACAGCAACGAGACTAACGGCCAGTCGCTCGACGCCCAGAATTAAAGCCCAGAAACAGCAACCCCCGCAATGGCGGGGGCTTAAAGACTGACCGGTTTAACGGGGGAGAACCTATCTACGCCGTGCTGGCCGCCCCGGCTTCGCCTCAGCAGAGCGCTGTGGCCGGGCTTTTTTCTGCGCCCTACCGTCTGAGACATGCTGCTCAACCGTCTTTTGCACCACCTTGCGCCGTTCTAAAGAGACCATATCGCATAGATCGTCAAGCTCTTTCTGACCCAACTCAACCCACTGCCCGGCCGACACCTGCTTGGGAATAAAGATACAGCCATAACGCACTCGCTTTAGCCGGCTAACCTCGACATCTTGAGACTCCCACAAACGTCGCACCTCCCTGTTACGCCCCTCCATCAGTGTCACGTGGTACCACTGATTACTGCCCGCGCCATCAAAATGTTGCACATCGGAGAAGCGAGCCATGCCATCCTCAAGCGACACCCCTTCGCGAAGCCGCTTAACCATATCCTCGGTCACCTCACCATGAACCCGCACCGCATATTCACGATCGATCTGAGAGGAGGGATGCATCAGTTTATTGGCCAGTTCACCATCGGTGGTAAACAGCAGCAGACCGCTGGTATTAATATCCAGTCGTCCGACGGAGATCCAGCGCCCGCCATTAAGCTTTGGTAATTTCTCAAACACCGTAGGACGGCCTTCGGGATCGTTACGGGTACAGATCTCACCCACCGGCTTGTTATAAAGAAGGACCCGGCCCTCGGAGGCGATGGATCTGGAAAGATTGACAGGACGGCCATCAACCATCAATTCAACATCAGTACCGACACGATCACCCAGGGTAGCAACCTTGCCCGCGACCGTCACACGCCCGCTCTCAATCCAGCGTTCCATCTCCCGGCGCGACCCTATCCCTGCCCGGGCCAGCACTTTTTGAAGTTTTTCGTCGGTCATTTAGATCACCTGTAAAGATAAAACGGATACCCTCGCCACCAAGCAGCGGACAGCAGAGCATCATCATAGCGCGGCATCATACCAGCACCACGAAGGGGTGCCTATCTTTCCAGTAGAGGGAGCTTCCAGTATTGTCGGAATACTTTCTACCCACGACTACCCTGCCAAAGGGGAAGCCTGACGATGGCCACTCCCTGCCAGCATTGTCGGACTGCTTTCTATCCACAAAACGCCGACCCACAGCCTGACCATAAAAAAAGGGTGCGCAATGCGCACCCTTTTTTTATGGGTCAACTGAATCCTGCGATCCGTTATTCACCGATCAGACAATCTTCCTTACTACCGCCCTGATCGAAATACGCTTGGAACAACTTGGGCGTGCGACCCCGACCTGTCCACTGCAATACTCCACCCTTACCATCTTTGATCTGGTATTTAGGCTTAACGGTGCTTTTGGTTTTTGTTGCCGATGCAGTATCCAGCATCGCCAGAAGATCATTCAGATCGACACCTTTTTCAGCCATCTGCTTTTTAACAGCGTCAATATCTGCTTGTTTTTGAGCTCGCTCCGCCTCCATGGCAACCTCTTGCTGCTTACGCTCATTAATCAGATCAGACAGGTTTTCAAAAAGCTTATCCAGATCGGATGCTGACAGCTCTTTACAAGCTTTGCGCAGTGCCGTTTTTCGTGTAAGCACATTTAAAATGTCGCTCATAAGAGACCTCTAGAATTTTTTCAATTAAATAGCTAAGCTAAAATATAGCATCCAAGCTAATTCCGCAAACGTTATATCAAAAAATAATATCGAACAATTATATTTTAGCTCAGATCAAACTATTAACAACAGAAACTAATAGTAGAATTTATTAACAAGCTAGAGGGATAGCTAGCCATTATCTACTCCACACCTAAGCCGATACACTCCCGCTATTACCGGAATACAGGCAACAACAGCCAACACCCATGCCAAAACCTGATGATGATTACTAACCAGCCATTGCGTACTAAAGCTCAAAGGGATTAACCAAACTACATTTATCCCTATCGCCAACAGAGATGTTCGCTGATGACTACGCCAGCGCCTGGAGAGTATCTGGTATGCATGTGAGCGATGCGCCTGATACCAGCGTTCTCCATTTAAGATACGTCGCAGTAACGTCATACTGGCATCAATCCAAAACAGCGCCGTTAACACCAACCATACCAGGGGTGCTATCAGCTGCTCTCGGACGGTTATGACCGCCAGCATCGCGATTATAAACCCCAGGAAGTAACTGCCGACATCGCCCATAAAAAGTTTAGCAGGCGCCCAGTTAAGCACCCCAAAGCCGACCAGCACTGCTGCTAATAATAAAAACAGCGGCGGATACTGGATGTCAGCGCGCAGGAAACAGAGACCCGCCGCTGCTATACATATCAGCAGCGCTTCAGCGGTCGCGTAACCGTCGATACCATCTAGAAAATTAAACAGGTTAATCCACCAGACACAAGCCAGGATCAGTCCGCACAGCCAAAACCAGAGGACGAAGGAACCGCTGGATAACTGATCATAATATAAAATTAAGACAGACAACGTCATACAGAGGCACTGTATCAAGAACCTGATTGTAGATGACAGACCAAAACGATCATCCACAAAACCAACCAGCGCCAGGACACCACCACCGATAATAAGTACCAGGGCCTCATAAAGACCGATCTCAGCAGACCCTGCTAACCACAACAACAGGCTAAGATACAAAATTGCAAAACTAACGCCTCCTCCTCGTGGCACCGCAATAATATGAGAGCTTCTGGCATTGGGCAGATCAAACAGTTGCTGATATCGCAATAACTGTAAAACCAGAAAGCTCAATAATAAGGATGCTACGGCAACCAGCGGATAGACCAGATTATTTAACAACAGACCCTCTCTCCCGCTCAGCCCTGGCCATATTAACCACTGACCCTGCTAACCAGAGCTGCGCAGCGTCGCTGAGGGGCTGCCAATTAAGTCGCTGCTTAGTCGCACTTAGCGGATAACCCTGGTTTCTCAACCACACCACCATTCCTTTAGCTCCCATCCTAGTCTGCACGCTTTCTCTCCCGCTCAGCCTTGGCCATATTAACAAGCGTCAGCTGCAGCGTCGTGGGGGGCTGCCAATTGAGTCGCAACTTAGTCGCACGGGTATCTATTGCCAGAGATCCCAGCAAGCGATCCACACTGCCCGCTCGACCCATCAGCCCAGCAATAAGCCGGAGCAGCCACTGCGGACAATAAAATAACCGCGGCTTAACCCCATAAGCCCTGGCAATCGTTTGAATCAGTTGCGAGGTGGAAACAGCTTCATCATCGGCTACCAGGAGCACCTGACCCCTGGCATCGGGATGAGAGATACAGACTCTCAGAAGATCAACCAGATTAACAACACTGAGCAACGAGCGCTGATTAGAGATGCCAGCAAGAGGCAGAGGGATCCCCCGGTTAACCCAGCGAATAAGCTGTAACATATTGGCTTTAACCCCCTCCCCATATACCAGCGGCGGCCGGATCACCACCACCTCCAGAGGATTGTTTTGCCCGTATGCCAGCAGATCAGATTCCGCGCAGTACTTAGATCGGGCATAGGCATCCTGAGGATTGGGAGTATCGGATATTCTATAAGGTAACGCCCGCTCCTCACCATTGACTTTAATGGAGCTAAGAAAAACAAAACGCCTGACACCCGCGTTCGCCGCCAGGCGGACCAAACTCATCGTGCTTTGATGATTATCTCGCTCATACTCGGCATCCTGTGATGCCGTATCATCCATGGCATGGACACGCGCCGCCAGATGAATCACGACATCCATACCGATCAACGCCTGCGCAATAACCTCCTTATCGTCTAGCCCGGATATTTTAATCGGCTCGATGCTTTCGAGCAGCGCCTCGGGCATTTGACTTGGATCCCGCAGTAACCCGCGCACCCTGTACCCCTGCCCAATCAACGTATGACAGAGATGTCGACCGATAAAACCGTTGGCACCGGTGATCAATATGTTCAAGATAGAGCGTTCGACTCAGGTTATTTTAAAATGGGCATCCGCCAAGGCTACTGACAATAGCGATCGAGACGAGCACTTCATAAGCGAATCTCAGGGCAGGCCAGCCTCCTGGACGGCCGAACTCAACAGATCTTTATTAGTACTCTGGGGCGCAAAGCCACTGACATGCTGCGACATAAGGGCGCGTATGGGTTCCACCGCCTGCTGTTCGATCAGCCCGTTCAGGACCGTCATTATCGTTTCCAGCTGATCACTATCGGGCCCATCTTCATGCGCCACCCTGATTTGAGGATGCCGGGTCCGGGTAACGTTATCACCGATCAGCAACTCCTCATAAAGCTTTTCACCCGGCCGCAGGCCCGTATAGAGGATCTCGACGCCAGAGCGCCGCCCACCGGCAACCCTATGACCACTCAGGCGGATCATCCGCTGGGCCAGATCGGCAATACGTATCGGCGCGCCCATATCCAGCACAAACAGCTCTCCGCCCTGCCCCAGGGATCCTGCCTGAATCACCAGCGATGCCGCTTCCGGGATGGTCATAAAATAACGCGTCACCTGCGGATCGGTGACCGTCACCGGCCCACCCTGATTGATCTGGCGTTGAAACAACGGAATCACCGATCCCGAGGACCCCAGCACATTGCCGAAGCGCACCATCATAAACCGGGTTGCACGGTTTTCCGGATGGCGCTGCAAGCCCTGCAACACCATTTCGGCCAGCCGCTTGCTGGCCCCCATGATATTGGTTGGCCGCACCGCCTTGTCGGTCGAGATCAACACAAAACGCTCGACACCTAACTGCATCGCCAGCTGAGCAACTTCCCAGGTTCCCTGCACATTATTCTGCACCCCGGGGATCACATTCTGTTCGACGATAGGCACATGCTTATAGGCCGCCGCATGATACAACGCCTGAATCTGGTAAACGCTGATCAGCCGCCGCATCCGCGGTCGGTCCAGCACCGATCCCAGCACCGCGACCAGCTCGATCGGCAGGGAGAACCGCTCGATCCGCTGACGCAGCTCCGCATCGATCTGATACAGCAAAAACTCGCTATGATCGAGCAGCACCAGCCGCCGCGGCGCCTGCTGCAACAACTGGCGGCAGAGTTCGGAACCTATAGAACCGCCGGCACCCGTGACCAGCACCTGACGCCCCGCCACACCCGACCGCAGCAACTCAGCATCCGCCTGCACCGGTTCCCGCCCCAACAGATCGGTCAGGTCGATCTCATTCAGTTCGGTCAGATCCGCATGCCCCATGGCCACCCGATCCAGCGACGGCATCGACCGCACAGCGACCTCGACCTGCTCGAGTGCCTGTAAGATCCGCCGCCGATCCGTCCGGGTCGCACTGGGCAGCGCCAGCAACACCTCCAGAGACTCATAATCCTGACGCAGATCCTGGATCACCGATAAACCACCCAACACCGGTAATCCGGCGATCTGCTGCCCCTTTAATCCCAGCTCATCATCAATAAAACCCAGCACCCGGAAATGAGTGCTCTGGCCCAGAGATAGCGCCAACTGCACCCCCGCCTTGCCCGCCCCATAGATCAACACATGATTGCCATTACGCTCACGAAAGACGCCCGCAATAAACCAGCGCGCTATCTGTCGGCTGCCACCGATAAGAATACAGAGCAGCATCCAGAAAATAAGCGGCAGCGACCGTGGAGAAAACAGCTCCCAATGAAAATAGTTAGACAGATAGAAAGGCAGCAATGACCAGAGCAACACCAGCAGGGCATTGGCATAGCCAATGGTGATCATCGCCCGGTGACCGATATAACGAATAACGGCGCGGTACAGCCCCAGGCGAACATAGAGCGGAATGGCGATCAGCGGCACGATCGCAAACAACAGCCACTGCCGGCCCTCGGCCTGGTACAACTCACCCAACCGCAGCGAGAAGGCCAGCCACAGCGACAACAACACCAGTAGGGTATCGACCAGCGCAATAAGCGCCGCTTTCTGATTTCGGCGTAGCGAGAGGAGCTGCTTTAGCATGCGGACCCATACTGCTGAGGGAAGTGCCTAAAATACAAGAAAATACTGGTAAGTCCAGTTTAAGAGGGTAAACAGGGACCTATAGGGGTGAAATAGCTGGTCAGGCAGCGATCTGAGGCCAGATCGCTGTTAAAAGAGGCTAGCCATTACGCCTTGCCAATGCAGAGATGCACCAGGAGGTGAAGGCGGCCTTGTCGCGGGCATTAATGCAGCGCCCTGGATCCGGAGAACCTGCAAGCAAACAGTGCAACAGCGTTTCGCCCTCTTTACTGAGCACTGAATCGAGTTCGTTCTCGCTCAGGGGGGTCTCAAAATAGTCCAGGCTCAGCGCCTCTCCCGGCAACTGGTCCGGTCGCAGAATATCCTGCTCGTAACCGCTCTGAAACAGCATCCCTTCGCGGTGTTCAACTTTGCAGCATCCCTCGGCAGAAAAGAAGCGGGGACGGTAAACCTCGAACGAACGACCATGCATCTGTAAACCGACGACGGTCGCCGCGTTGCTTTCGGTGGCATGTGCCAGGGCCGCTTGATAATCCATTGCTATAACCCTCTTAATATTTTTTTGACTGGTACGCATAATTATAGAAGAACTACTGTAGTCCTTCTTCTCGAAGACGCCATCAGGCGAAGGTATAAGAGATCACCTGTGGCCCCCTGTGGGAGCCTGCCTGCAGGCGATCTTTTGAAAGGGATGAAAAGGCTGCTGGTCACTACAACAACTGGTACATAGCCAAAAGAATGGCTATGTACCAGTTAGGTGTTGCGGCAGTTTATTCTGCATTATTGTCTTTTTAATCAAACTCCGGTTCCGCCTCCCGGCGGCTTCATTTCTTTGTAGCGACAAAGAAAGCGCCCCCCGCTAACCGTCCTGCGGATACGCGCCTGCGGCGCTATGAAATCCAGCCTGAGGCTGACAGATTCGGATTCACTCGGCACGTCCCTGTGCCTCACCCTCCGGGCAACCTGCGGTTGTGCAAATCGGCTATCCTGCCGATTTGTCTGCCTCAGCTGCCAGTCTCGCCATCCATGGCTCGACCCTGCGGGCCTTTTTCAGTCTGAATTTCATCCGTTAACAATGGGGAATATCGTCTGCCTGCAATGCTGTCGCATGACAGTGACTACCTATTAGCTGATGGTAATCAAGAACCAAAAGGCCCAGATAATGTCGCAACACTTAACTAGTACATAGCCAAAAGAATGGGGCTACAGATCAAAAAAATCCCGCCGGGAAAACCAGGCGGGATTGAGGAGTCTGAGTAAGACTAGCGGCGGTTAGAGCTGCACGACATCAAAACTCAGATCAGGATTCACATCGGCCTCGTAGTCGACCCCTTCAATACCAAAACCAAACAGCCTCAGGAATTCATCCTTATAGCCTTGGTAGTCGGTCAGCTCACGCAGGTTCTCGGTGGTGACCTGGGGCCAGATCGCCTGACAGGCATCCTGCACCTCGGCACGCAGCTCCCAATCATCTAGGCGAATACGGTTGCTGGCGTCCGTTTCCGGGACTGAGCCGTCAGCCTTGTACAGCTGGGTGCGGAACAAACGCTCGATCTGCTCCATACAGCCTTCGTGAATGCCCTGCTCCTTCATGACTTTGAAGGCCATGGCGATATACAGCGGCATGACCGGGATGGCAGAGCTGGCTTGAGTCACGACACTCTTAAGTACCGCGACGTTGGCAGAGCCACCCTTAGCGCCCAGACGCTGATCGATCTCGCCGGCAGCCCGGTCCAGATCCATCTTGGCCTTACCCAGCGCACCCTCCCAGTAGATCGGCCAGGTAATTTCGGTTCCTATGTAGCTGTAGGAGACTGAACGGCAGCCCTCCGCCAACACACCCGCCTGATCCAGGGCATCGACCCACAGTTCCCAATCCTGACCGCCCATCACGGTGACGGTATCGGCGATCTCCTGCTCAGTAGCAGGCCCGACTTCGGTATCGATAATACGATCTTTGTTGGTATCTACGGCCGTGGCACGGTAGACCTCACCGATAGGCTTGAGACAGGAGCGTACCAGCTCACCGCTATCGGGCATTTTACGTACGGGGGATGCCAGCGAGTAAACCACCAGATCGATCTGCCCCAGATCGGCTTGAATCAGCTCGATAACTTTCTGCTTGGCCTCATGCGAAAAGGCATCGCCATTGACACTCTTGGAGTACAGACCCGCCGACTTAGCCGCCTTGTCGAAGGCAACCGAGTTGTACCAACCCGCCGTGCCAGGCTTAGTCTCAGTACCCGGCTTTTCGAAGAAGACCCCGATCGTGCCGGCCCCGGAACCAAAGGCGGCCTCGATACGCGAACTCAGGCCATAACCGCTGGAGGAGCCGATAACCAGGACCCGTTTCGGGCCGTTCGCCAGCGCAGCCTTGGACTGGGTGTAGGCGATCTGTTGCTGAACATTGACATCACAACCAACGGGATGGGTGGTGATGCAGATAAAGCCGCGAGTTTTAGGTTTGATAATCACTGTCAGATCCGACCTTTGTTGACTGATTGAGAAGGGATTGGTAATTATTCAGTACAGGTGTCTACTTGAAATTATGAAGTATTTGTTCCAAGAGACGCCGTAAATACATCCATGTAGGCTTCACTTTGGCATCCTTGCCAAAGTGACTCTCTCCACAAACAATCCATAATCAGTCACTTAGAAAAAATAACCATGCTAAAAAGTTACAGGGTTTGAATTATACCCGCATGCGCCCGCAAAAGGCGAAACCGGTTTATTCGCCCGCCCTGGGTGTCATCACGCAATCACGACAAACCGATCAGCCGATCCAGCAGCTCCGGATCCAATACCTGCTCCAGCGAATCGGCCAACCGATCGATGCCCTGCTCCTGCAGCATGGCGATATCGACAGGCTGTTCGACCCGCAGCCCTGCCCACCCCAGCAGCGCCTGTCCGGCATCGGGATGATCGAACAGCCCATGCAGATAGGTACCTGCAATCTGATCATCGGCAGAACGAACGCCATCCAGACCTCCAGCCAGCTCGACCAGCGGTCGTGCCAGTGCAGCACCCGTGCTGACACCGGCATGAATCTCATAGCCCGCGATCGGTACGCCCTGCTCGCCCAGCAGCAATGTGCCCTCGACCTGACGCAGCTGTTTTTGGGCTTTTAGCGTGGTCTCGAAACCCAGCAGTCCCAGCCCCGGGTAACTCATCGCCGGACCTTCGAGCGCCTCAGGATCATGGATCTGGGACCCGAGCATCTGAAAACCGCCACAGATCCCCAGCAGCTTGCCGCCGTAGCGCAGATGACGCTCGAGCACCGCCCCCCAGCCCTGTTCGCGGAGCCAGTTGAGATCCGCACCGACCGACTTAGAACCGGCCAGAATAATAAGATCCGCCGGCGGCGGGGTCTGGCCGGGGCCTATAAACTGTATATCGACCTGTGGATGCAGCCGCAACGGATCAAAATCGGTGTGGTTAGATATCCTGGGCGTGACGGGCACCACCACGTTGAGCCGCGGCTGATCGTCCCGCAGCGCCGAACTCCAGGCCAGCGCATCCTCGGCCTCCAGATAGAGCCCCTGCAGATAGGGCACCACCCCCAGCACCGGCTTACCGGTACGTGCCTCGAGCCAGTCCAGCCCCGACTGCAGCAGGGCTATATCGCCGCGAAAGCGATTGATCACAAAGCCTTCGACCCGCGCTTGTTCGCTCGGCGACAGCAGTTCCAGCGTGCCGACCAGATGGGCAAACACACCGCCACGATCGATATCGGCGACGATAATCACCGGACAATCGACCGCCTCGGCAAAGCCCATATTAGCGATGTCACGATCACGCAGGTTGATCTCGGCCGGGCTGCCCGCACCCTCGACGATAATCCAGTCATACTGCCGTTCCAGACGCGCATGAGAATCGAGCACAGCCGCCATCGCCACCGTCTTATAATGGTGGTAATCCGTCGCTTCCATATGTGCCAGGGCCTTGCCCTGAATAATCACCTGCGCCCCGGTATCGGTATTGGGCTTAAGCAGCACCGGATTCATATCGCTGTGCGGCGGCAAGCCACAGGCCCGGGCCTGAGCCGCCTGCGCTCGGCCGATCTCGCCGCCATCAATCGTGACTGCGCTGTTAAGGGCCATGTTCTGGGGTTTAAAGGGCGCTACCGACAGACCACGACGTTTTAGCAGGCGACAGATGCCGGTCACCAGGGCCGATTTACCGGCATCTGAGGTCGTACCCTGCACCATCAGCGTCGTTCTTTTCATAATACATTCCGGATAAATCGGGATATTGCTGCGCTGCGCATCGGCTATGACTGCTATTCAGTCTGCGCTTCGTCCAGATCTACCTTGGAATCACGCCGGCCCAACCGCCGTTGCAGATCTTCCAGGACCAGGTAGTTGACCGGGACGATAAACAGCGTGATAAGGGTCGCAAAGAGGATACCGAAGCCGAGGGACACCGCCATCGGAATCAGGAATTGGGCCTGGGTGCTCTTCTCGAAGATCAGCGGCATCAACCCGCAGAAGGTGGTCAGCGAGGTCAACAGCACCGCCCGGAACCGGGCGCTCCCGGCCAGACGCACCGCCTCGTGCAACGGCATCCCGGAGGCCCGCTTGCGATTCACAAAATCCACCAACACCAGCGAATCGTTGACCACCACGCCACTCAACGCCAGCATCCCCATCGCACTCATAATGGTCAGCGACATCCCCATCACCCAGTGCCCCATGATCGCACCGACTACGCCATAGGGGATCACCGACATCACAATCAGGGGCTGGGCGTAGGATCCAAACGGAATCGCCAGCAAGGCGAAGATCACAAACAACACGAAGACACCGCCCCACACCAGCCCCTGGAACGAATCGCGCTGCTCCTTGGCTTCGCCCTCGAAGCTATACAGGACCCCCGGATAGCCGACGACTAATTCGGCCAGGAAGGTTTCCAGGTCGCGCTTTATCGCGCCCAGGTCCGCGAGCTCCTTGTTGGCATCGGCGGTGATACTGACCGTCCGCACCCGATCGACCCTGTTGATCGCGGCAGGGCTGCGACCCGGTATCAATAGGGCCACCTCGGCCAGAGGCACCTCGACCCCCTCGGATGTACGTATCATCATCCGCTCCAGGGTATCCAGCGATTGCCGTTCAAGTTCCGGGTAGCGCACCAACACCTTGACCTCGTCGCGATCGCGCAGCAAGCGCTGCACTTCGACGCCAAAGAACGCCTGCCGCACCTGCCCCGCCAGGTCGGTTAGATCCAGCCCCAGCATCTGTGCGGCCGGTTTTAACGCCAGCTGCAGTTCCTGCTTGCCATCAGACAGGGAGTCGGCGATATCGAACAGCTGCGGATAGCCGGTCATACGTAGCCTTAGCTCGGCGGCCATGGCCCCCAGCTGTTCCAGATTCTGGCCGTTAAGACGCACATCGATAGGATCGCCGGAGCGGCCGATCTCGGCCCTGAAGGTCAGGGTTTCGGCCCCGGAGACCGGGCCTATTTTTTTCCGCCACTCACGCACCAGCTCCGAACTGGTGATATTCAGGGTGCGGTCCTCGGGCGAGACGATCTCAAACCGCACCTGACCGTTATGACCGCCTCCTCCGCCTGAGTTCGAGAGGATATGGGTGATCACGCTCACACCGGTCTCCGGATCCCGGTACTGATCCTCAAGCCACTGTGCGGCCCCGGTAATGCGCTCGACATGGCCGTCGGTCACCGCAAAAGGCGTCCCCGTGGGCATCGTCAACGTTGCCGTGGCGATCTCGCTCTGCACCTTGGGAAAGAACACAAACCGGGTCCAGCCCCCCGCCACGCTCGAGATCACCACGATCGTCAGGCCCAGCATCAGCGCCAGCACCAGATACCGCTGGTGCAGCACCCATGCCAGCGCAGGACTGTAAAAGCGCTTAACAAAGCGCTCCAGGCCGCTGGCGATGGCCTGCTGCGCGCGGGTCAGGCGATGCGCCTTATTAACCGGCTTCATATGCCGCAGATGCGCGGGCAGAATCAACTTGGACTCCACCAGAGAGAACAGCAGCACCGGGATAACCACGAAGGGGATCTGCTCGAAGATCGCCCCGCGTGGGCCACCGATCATCATCAGCGGGGTAAAGGCCGCCACCGTGGTCAACACCCCAAAGGTCACAGGGACCGAGACCTCCTGGGTGCCCTCGACCGCAGAGCGCAGCGCATCACCGGTCCGGGTAAAATGGGTATAGATGTTTTCACCGGTGACGATGGCGTCATCGACCACGATCCCCAGCACCAAGATAAAGGCGAACAGGCTGATCAGATTAAGCGTGACGCCGATCTCCGGCATCAGCATAAAACCGCCCATAAAGCTGATCGGAATGCCCACGCACACCCAGAATGCCACCTGCGGGCGCAAGAACAGCGCCAGCAACAGGATGACTAGGAAACCACCCTGAAGGGCACTCTTATTAAGGGTGTTCAAGCGGGCTTTAACAATCTTGGAACGATCGCGCCAATAGGACAACTTAAGCCCCTCGGGTAGCGCCGCCTGCTCGCTCTGGATATAGTCTTTAACCTGATCGGCAATCACTATCGCGCTCTGCTGGCCCACCCGATAGACATCGACCGCCATCGCCGGCTGACCATCGAAGCGGGTCCGCACCTGATCCTCTTCGAAGCCATCGTGGATACGGGCGATATCACCCAGTTCGACCCGGCTGCCGGCACTGTCGGCGACCACCACGATGCGCCGGAACTGCTCGGCGTTATAGGCCTGACCCCGGGTGCGCACCAAAATATCGGCGCCCTGGGTGCGGATATTACCGGCCGACAGATCGAGCGATCCCCGCCCCACCGCATCAGCCACCTGGGCCAGCGTCAGGTCGTATTCTCGCAGCACCGCCTGGGGTATCTCGATGGCGATCTCATAATCGCGCGGGCTATCGATCGACACCTGGGTCACATCGGGCAGCGCCGACAGCTGATCACGAATATGCTCCGCCCAACGCCGCAACTCCAGCGCCTGACGCTCGCCGTACAGCACCACACTGATCACCTCGCGCTTCCGCTGGCTGACAGAGACCACCGGGCGCTCGGCTCCGGCGGGCAGGGTATTGATCGCATCGATACGACTGTTGATATCCTCCATCAGCCGCCGCGGATCATAGCCCTGAGCCACCTCGACATTAACCACCGCAGAAGCTTCGCTGGAACGTGACAGCAGCTGTTCGATCCCCTCCAGATCTTGGATCGCCTCCTCGATACGGATACTCAGCCCCTCTTCCACCTCCGCCGGTGTAGCCCCGGGATAACTGACCCGTATCGAGACCTGATCCATCTCGATCTCGGGAAAGACCTCTAACGGAATACGGTTACTCAGCGAGTAGAGACCCGCGCCGAGAATCACCAGCATCAGCAAGTTAGCGGCGACCGGATTACGGGCAAACCAGGCGATGATGCCGTGCATCTACGACTCCTCAGCCGGACTAGCCGGTTTAGTCGAGGATTCCGTAGCCGGCGCTGAGCCAATTTTGCCATCAGCTGCGTGAGTCGCGGCCTGCTGCGACTCACGCTCGATATTGGCCTGCACCCGCGCCCCATTGGCTAGGGCGCCCAGCGGGGTCAGGTTAAGCAGCTCGCCTGCGGAGAGTCCCGCGGCCACGATCACAGACTGCTCATCGCGCCAGAGCGGCTCGACCTCCCGCGCCACCAGCACCCCCTCCTCGACCAGCAGTACCCGCTGATCCTGATTGATGGCGGTGCGAGGCAGTACAAACACCTCCTCTAACAGGCGCCCCTGAATTCGGGCTTCGACAAACTGGCCAATCTTAAGCGGCGGATTACCCTGAGGCCCCAGGCTGTAGGGATCATCCACCTGCGCCACCACAAAGAGCTGCCGGGAACGACTGTCGATCGCGCCTTCGACCCGCACCACCCGGCCCTGCCAGTGATAACGGCTGCGACCGATCTGCGCCGACAGGGTCACGGCCGGTAAGCCGGAACTGCTGAACTCTCCGCCACGGTACTGCTCCGGCAGATCGACAAACTCCAACTGGCGGTTGTTCAACGGTAAGCGTACCTCGACATAATCCACCGCATAGATCGACGCCAGCTCAGTACCGCTGCTGACGACCCGGCCCTTATCCACCAATTTTTCCAACACCCGTCCGGCATAGGGTGCGGTGATCAGGGTGCGCTCAAGATTCAGAACTGCGCTGCGCTGCTGCGCCTTGGCCGATGCGATCCCCGCTTGTGCTGCAGCCAGCTGGGGTTCGCGCAACGCCAATGCACTGGCCTCCCCCTTACCCAGACGCGCCCAATCCCGCGCGGCCTGCCCCGCCCGGGCCTGCTCCTCTTTAAAGGCCGACTGCGCCTGAATCAGCTGCGCCTCAGCCACCTCGACCGCGGCCCGGTAATCCCGGTCGTCGATCTCAAGCAACAGATCCCCCGCCTCGAAGAACGCGCCTTCGCGCAAGTGTTCAGAGATCGTTACCACCTGACCGCCGACCTGGGCCACCAGCTGACTCTCGGTGCGCGGCTGAACCACCCCATAGGAGCTGAGCTCGACCTGATACGCTTGGGCCTGCAAGGACCGCGCATCGATGCGCTGGGCGTCCTTGACGCCGGCAGAGGCTCGGCTGGGCTCGGGTTTATGGGTCAAAATATAGTTGGCACCCCAGACACTGAGCACGATCACTAACAGCGGCAGGAGAAGGATTCGAATCCAGCGTTTCATGCGCATACTCATAAATTCAGGACTTCCTTACTGAGGTGACTGGGTGGGCGGGATGGATGCCGGGCGGTTTACTGGCGCAGGTGCAGGGTCAAGGGCCGCATCGAGCCTGAAGTCGCCTCCCAAGGCCAGATAGAGGTCGATACGATTTTGCAGCTGCTGATTGCGTCCCTCAATAAGGGTACTACGGGCATCGAAGGCACGCCTCTGGGCCTCCAGCAGGGTGATATATTCCACCAGCCCGCTGCGGTACTGCTCAGCCGCCAGCTGTTCGGCCAGTTCAGATTCCAAGACACTGACCTCCAGGGCGGTGACCGACCTCAACAGCTGCCGCTCCTGTTGCAGCGCCTCTTCGACCTCGGCAAAAGCCCGGAGCACCGTGTCTTTATAGCTTGCTTCTCGCTGTTGCGCCTGTGCCAGAGCTTTAGCCTCCTGCGCCTTGAGACGACCGCCATCCAGCAGCGGCTGAGCCACGCCTCCCAGCAGCGACCAGATCAGCGTATCGCCGCGCAGCAACCTGTCGAGCTGCTCACTGCGGCTACCCAGGCTGGCGGTCAGATTAAAACGGGGAAAGCGATCTTTATGGCTTCGGGACAGCCGTGCCCAGGCACTCTCTACGCGCAATTGCGCGGCGCCCACATCATACCGCCGGGTTAGCAGTTCCGAAGGTAATCCCGCCGGAATGGGCCCCGGCAGTGCAGGCAGCCTATCCGCGAGCGGTTGCCGGTTGGCGGGATAGTGCCCCAACAGCAGCTCGAGTGCCCGGACCCGGGTGCCCAGCGTCTGCTCGCGGGTGGCCAGACGACTGCTCTCTGCCGCCCTGTTGGCACGTGCCAGATGGACATCCAGGGCCGCAACCAGCCCGGAGCTGTAGCCCTCTTCCAACACCGCAAGCCGTGCACTCAGCACCTCCAGCAAATGCTGACTAAGGCCCAGCTGCTGCGACGCTTCGATCGCCGCGAACCAACCCTTAGTAATGTTGGCCGCCAGCGACAGCCGTGCCGAGCGGTAATCCTCGAGCAACGCCTGCCGATCTATCTCAGCCGCCCGCGCACTGTCCGATAATTTATCCCACAGATCCAGCTCCCAGCCAACACTAAGCCCCAGGCTCAGGCTATTGGCGCTCTGCGAGCCCAGCCCGCTGCGGCCCGCATCAGCGCTGGCACTGAGCGTGGACTGCTGCTCGGCGCCGGCAACAATTGCCTGCGCACGGCCCTCTGCCAGCACCGCTCTGACCCGTTGCAACTCAGGATTGGCGACCAGGGCGGTCGCTACCAACTGCTCCAGCAGCGGATCGTCAAGCAACAACAGCCAGCGCTGCGGCGAGCCATCCACCGTCTCGACCGCGGCCTGCCACTGTTCGGGAGTGGTCTGCACGGGCAGTTCACGCGCAGGCAGCTGCCCGAGACCGGCACAGCCGGACAGCAGCAAGATCGCGTTAAGGGTGATAATTTTTAGCAAACGATGCAGATCCATGCAGGTAAAAAACTCCAAGGAAGGGAACCCGACAAGGATACTACGAGGAGTGCCGGTATTAAGCTGTTTAATTTACCTTTCTTTACGTTTAGGAGCCGCTGAGCAGCGACTTGATCCTGAATCGCGGCCTTGCAGATAAGGCCGTAGTTGTGATCGCAGGCCTGCGATAACAGGTTTTACTTCACCACTTTCAGCGAAGGACGCTTGCTCTTAGACGTATTCTTGCTCGTGCCTGCAGAGCTCTTAACCTCGCTGATGCCCTGCTCGGGTGGCTGAGGTGAGCCGGGCTCACGGCCGAAGCTCATCCCCTGACCGGTCTCTTTGGAGTAAATCGCCATCACGGCCACCGCAGGCACATAGACATTCGTCGGCACGCCGCCAAAGCGGGCACTGAAGCTGACAGCATCATTATCCATCGATAACTGCTGTACCGCAGAGAGTGAGATGTTCAGGACAATCTGGCCATCACTGACAAATTCTTGCGGAACATCGACCCCTTCGATTGCGACATCCACCACGACATAGGGCGTTTGCTGGTTATCCATGATCCACTCATGCAGGGCTCGGATCAGATAGGGTCGGCTGGGGGTCATATGTCTAGCTCCAAATATCGGCTCTGTAGGAGCCCTATAGTACCTTAAAACCGGATCTGGATTGAAACCCGGCTTTGCTATGTAGTGCTTATGTAGGTTGGCGTCTTGTGGGTAGAAAGCAGTCCGACAAGGCTGGCAGGCAGCGGCCATCGTCGGACTAAAGTCCGACCTACACAAAAAGGGGCGCCTAAGCGCCCCTTTATCTTCTATTCGTACTCCATGCAAGCATGGGGACGATCAGTGCATTTCGTGCTCGGCTTCGGACAGGCTTTCCTGAAACGACTCGCGCTCGAACACCCGCTCCATGTACTTGAGTAATGGCTTAGCCTGAGGAGGCAGCTCCACACCCAGCATGGTCAAACGCCAGAGTACCGGCGCCAGACAGCAGTCCACCAGAGTGAACTCTTCACTCATAAAATAGGGCTTTTCGCTGAAGATCGGTGCGATGGCGATCATGCCATCGGTCAGTTCTTTACGCGCCTTGATGACGGCATCTGCATCATCTGATTTAAGAATGGTGTTCACCAACCGGCACCAATCCTTCTCGATCCGATGGATATACTGGCGACTCTCAGCACGCGCTACCGGATAAACCGGTAATAGCGGCGGATGCGGGAAACGCTCGTCCAGATACTCCATCATGATATTGGGTTCATACAGCACCAACTCACGGTCTACCAGCGTAGGTAGACTCTTGTAGGGATTAATGTCAGCCAGCTCCTGAGGTGCGCCATCCAGATCCGTATCGATGATCTCTACCGCTACACCTTTTTCCGCCAAAACAATACGGACCCGATGGCTGAAATGATCAGCGCCATCAGAAAAGAAGGTCATTGAGGAACGTTTTGCCGTTACACCCATCTCGTTCACCTTGCCAAATTTCACAGAGTTATAAAAATAGAAAACGCGGCCTCCTCGAACAGCAGGCCGCGTGGATCAGAACACAGACTCGCCGTGTCTAATTAATGCTTCTCTCTCCAGGAACCGCTCTTGACGTCCTTCCAGAATTCCTTCTTCAGCATATACGCGAAGATGAACAGGATCGCCAGGAAAATAAGCACCTTGATTCCCAGTTTACCACTAACCATTTTCGAAGGTTCGGCAATATAGGTCATAAAGTTGGTCAGGTCGTACATCGCCTTGTCGAACTCTTCAGGGGACATGCTGCCCGCTTTGATGAGTTCCAACTCAGTACAGTGCTCATCGGTACAAGCCTGAACACCCTGCATACCCTCAAAAACATTAGGCATACCCACATCTGGGAACACCTTGTTGTTCACGCCCCAGGGACGCTCAGCATCTACATAGAAGCTCTTGAGATAGGTATACACCCAGTCCGAACCGCGCAAGCGCGCTTCGAGAGTCAGATCGGGTGGCGGCGCACCGAACCAGGATGCAGCGTCGGCAGGAGTCATGGCGATCGTCATATGATCACCAATCTTGTTGTCGCCGACCACCAGGTTCTCCATAACGAAGGCTTCGTCCATCTCCAGATCAGCGGCGGCACGGCCGTAACGCTGATACTTGGCAGAGTGACAACCCATGCAGTTCTCGGTGAACAGCTTCATGCCATTTTGCAGCGAGGCCTTGTCTTCCAGGTTCGCTTCAAAAGGCTCCAGGTGAACGCTGGCACCCGAGGCCATGGCCGTCATCGGCAGCAAGGCGATAAGAAGTGCGATAAATTGCTTTTTCATTATCCTGTCACCCGCTCTGGAACTGGTTTAGTGGAATCGATCTTGCTGTACCAAGGCATGGCCAGGAAGAACAGGAAGTAAAGTGTGGTCGCAACCGGCGCCAACCAGGCAGGCTGATCAGCCGGAGCCATGGAGCCACAGAAGCCCAGGACGACGAAGGAGACTGCGAAGGTACCCAGCATCACTTTAGAGATCATGCCTTTGTAACGGATCGACTTAACCGGACTGCGATCCAGCCAGGGCAACACGAACAGGATCGCGATACCGCCACCCATCACGATCACACCCCATAATTTGGCGTCAAAACCAAATAACGGATAGGTCACTGCACGCAACATGGCGTAGAAAGGTGTGAAGTACCAGACCGGCGCTATATGCAGAGGGGTCTTGAGCGAGTTAGCGGGCTCAAAATTGGGTGCTTCAAGCAGGTAACCGCCCCCTTCAGGGAAGAAGAACACCACCACACAGAAGACAAACAGGAACACCACCACACCCACAATATCCTTAACGGAGTAGTAAGGGTGGAAAGGAATACCGTCGAGCGGGATACCCTTAGCGTCTTTGTTTTTCTTGATCTCGATACCGTCCGGGTTGTTTGAACCCACCTCATGCAGCGCCAGAATATGCAGCACCACCAGCGCCAGGAGTACGATCGGCAGTGCAATCACGTGCAGCGCAAAGAAACGGTTCAGGGTAATACCGGAGATTAGATAATCACCTCGAATCCACTGCTGCAGGTCTGCGCCTACGATAGGAATGGCACCAAACAGGGAGATAATAACCTGGGCACCCCAGTAGGACATCTGTCCCCAGGGCAACAGATACCCCATAAAGGCTTCGGCCATCAACACCAAATAGATCGCCATACCGAACAGCCACAGTAGTTCGCGGGGGTTACGGTAAGAGCCGTACATCATGCCGCGGAACATATGCAGATAAACCACCACAAAGAATGCCGTAGCACCGGTGGAGTGCAGATAGCGCAACAGCCAACCGTAATCCACATCACGCATGATGTACTCTACCGATGCAAAAGCGCCTTCGGCCGAAGGGTTATAGCTCATGGTCAACCAGATGCCGGTAAGAAGCTGATTAACCAGAATCAGCATCGCCAGCGAGCCAAAGAAGTACCAGAAATTAAAGTTCTTCGGTGCGTAGTATTTACTCAGGTGATCTTCCCACGCCTGAGTGACGGCTAGGCGGTCATCGACCCAGCGCATCAAGCCTTTTTCGGCTTTACTTCTATTCGGATTGCCCATTATGCAGTCTCCTCTGTATCGACACCGATAACGATAATGCTGTCGCTCTCGTAGACGTGCGGCGGAATCACCAGATTGGTCGGCGCAGGGACGCCTTTATACACCCGACCGGACAGGTCAAACTTAGAGCCGTGACAAGGACAGAAGAACCCACCCAGCCAGTCGGCACCCAGATCCTCTGGCGCCAGCTCTGGACGGTAGCTCGGCGAACAGCCCAGGTGCGTACAGATACCCGTCATCAACATAATCTCAGGCTTAAGAGCGCGCGCTGAAGTGCTGGGGATATACGCGGGCTGCTGCGGCTCCTCGGAGTCGGGATCGGCGAGTTTATCGTTCAGTTTTTCCAGGTTTGCCAGTGCTTCAGCCGTACGGCGAACGATCCAGACCGGCTTACCGCGCCACTCTACAATCATCTGCTGACCCGGCTCGAGCTTACTGATGTCGGCCTTAGCCGGAGCACCCGCAGCTTTCGCCTTCGCACTGGGATTCCAGGAAGCTACAAATGGAACCGCCGCTCCGACAGCACCTACCGCCCCTAATACGGACGTAGAGGCTACCAGGAAGCGCCGGCGTCCATTGTTTACGCCTTCATTACTCATCAAGGTTTCTCCAATAATTCGACCCTTGCGCGGCAAAATACCGCTCGCAGGCCGATATGATTCAAATACTTAAATCACGAACCACAAAAATGTCGGAAATTCTAAAGAGATTCCGCCATTCTGGCAAGAAAAGAGTGGTCTCTTTCGCACTGCATCAGACCAATGTATGGAACTAAATCAGAAAACAGCTACGCCAGTGGAGTAAAAAAAAACGCCCACCCTTGCGGATGAGCGTTCCTATTCCACCAACGCGGAGAATTAACGCTTGGAGAACTGTGGCTTCTTACGGGCCTTACGCAGACCGACTTTCTTACGCTCGACTTCACGCGCATCACGGGTCACATAACCAGCCTTACGCAGAGCAGGACGCAGAGTCTCGTCATACTCCATCAGCGCACGGGTGATACCGTGGCGAATCGCGCCAGCCTGACCGAAGGCACCGCCGCCGGCGACAGTGATAAACATGTCGAACTTCTCGACATTATCGGTCAGTTCAAGCGGCTGCTTGACGACCATCTGCGCAACGGGACGACCAAAGTACTGCTCTAGCGTACGACCGTTGATTTCGATATTACCAGCACCCGCCTTCAGGAAGACACGTGCAGTAGAGGTCTTGCGACGACCAGTACCGTAGTATTGAGTAATAGACATTATCCGCCTTCCTTTAGATTTTCAGTTCTTGGGGTTGCTGAGCAGCATGTGGATGCGCTTTACCAGCATAAACTTTCAGCTTGGCGTACATAGCACGGCCCAGCGGCCCTTTTGGAAGCATTCCCCTAACAGCGGATTCAATAATACGCTCGGGTGCCTTGATGAGCTGATCTTCGAAGGCGATGGTCTTCAGACCGCCGATGTAACCTGTATGGTGCTGATACAGTTTATCGGTCATTTTCTTGCCGGTGACATGGACCTTCTCGGCATTAACAACGACGATATAATCGCCGGTATCGACATGAGGCGTAAATTCGGCTTTATGCTTGCCACGCAGACGACGAGCGATCTCAGTAGCCATACGGCCAAGAGTCTTACCCTCTGCGTCAACAACAAACCACTCGCGCTTAACATCAGCGGGTTTTGTGCTAACTGTATACATTGAAGTAGCCTTTATCTTCCCCGGTGCCTTTAAAGACCCGGTGTTTCCTATAGTTATTGGTTGTCACTCCTAGACTGCTTTCTATGGCAATCATCGGACAAACCGCGACAACTTAGCACTTTATTTAACCGCGGCCGATAAACGGATCAGCCAAAAACGGACGGCGCATTATAAGGCAGATTCTCTGCAAAACAAAGTCCAGAATGCGATTTACAACATAAATCTTGGCGTCTGCCAAAACCTCGTTGCCAGCCGCCTAAGATACTACAGATTCCGGCTGAGGCCCATCGTAGATTAACCCGCCCTGAAAGGTGGGGCGAAGGGCTAGAAACGGCCATAGAGAAACACAGGGACACAGGGACGCAGATGCTAACCTGAGGACAGCCACCAATACAGGGAGTTACCATGAAACGGATTTCATTGGCACTGCTGCTCGTTCCGGCGATCGCGAGCGCCCAGACTTACAACTGTCCTGTCGACGGGTCTGCAGCCTATCCTGACATAGAGGGAGACACCCCTTGCCAGCAAGGCGTGCAGGCGCAGGCTTCCACAAGCCTCTCAAAGGACGCCGATCCCGTCACCCCGGCACCCCTGACCTCGCTTGAGACTCTCCGTAAGATCAACAACCAGCTGAAACACGACCTGAAGGCCCGCTCCCTCAAGCGCAGCATCCACAGTTCCCGCACCAGGATTCAGAAACAACTCGGGATCCTAAACGTGCAAAATCTGCTGCTCAAAATCAAAAGAATAGGGTCAGCTCAAAACAACTCACAGCGGCAATTTCAGCATCAGAAAATCATAAGCCAATAATGTAGTAGGATGCGTGGCAGAAACTTTAAAAACCACCCCCATCTCTCCACCCCAACTGACCTTTTACCTTTTATTTAAGAGAACACGCATGAGCAGAAAAGACTGGGGACTGGCCCTGCTAGTCATCCTCGCCTGGGGGGTCAATTTTGTGGTGATCAAACAGGGTCTGGACGAACTCCCTCCGATGCTGCTGGGCGCCTTGCGCTTCAGCCTGGTCGCCTTTCCTGCCGTGCTCTTTATCCGCCCGCCAAAGTTACCGCTAAAATGGCTGCTGGCTTACGGCGCGACTATAAGCCTGGGGCAGTTCTCGCTGCTGTTCAGCGCCATGCATCTGGGCATGCCTGCCGGACTCGCGTCTTTGGTACTCCAGGCTCAGGCGATCTTTACCCTGTTTTTCGCGCTGATCTTTCTCGGCGAGCGCTGGCACGCCTCCCAGGTTATCGCCCTGCTGATCGCGGCATCCGGGTTGGCGCTATTAGCGCTCCAGAGCCCGGACCACAGCATGACGGCCATCGGCTTTATCCTCACCATCGGCGCCGCCGCGTCCTGGGGACTGGGCAACATTATCAACCGCAAGATCGGCCAACTGGGTTCCGTCAACCTGCTAAGTCTGGTCGTGTGGAGCGCCCTGATACCACCACTGCCCTTTATGCTGCTGTCCTACTGGATGGAAGGTCCGGAGCTGATTATCAGCAGCCTGAGCCATATGGGCATCAAATCGATGCTCGCTGTGCTCTATCTGGCTGCAGTGGCGACTATCTTCGGTTACGGCAGCTGGGCCTATCTGCTCAAACACTACCCCGCGTCCCAGGTCGCGCCTCTCACGCTGATGGTACCGGTGGTCGGACTGCTAACAGCCTGGCTGGCCCTCGGGGAAACGCTCAACCTGTGGCAGGCCGCGGGTATCGCCATGGTCATGCTCGGCCTGCTGGTCAATGTATTCGGGCGCGCGTTATTTAAACAGCTAAGGCGCTAATCCCTTTTCATAGAAAAAGATGAAAAGAAAGATGAAAAGATCGCCGGGAGCCCGGCTCCCACAAAACCCCTCCTATAGGCACCCTGTGGGAGCCTGCCTGCAGGCGATCTTTTGAAGAGGATGAAAAGACTAAAAGATCGCCGGGAGCCCGGCTCCCACAAAACCCAGCAGGCGCTCCGCCTCCTGAGTGTGGGCAGCCGCCGGGCCTGAATTGTCTCCGCGTACCTGATACCAGAGCCAACCGAGGGCATCATTCAGCCAGAGCGCGGTACTCAGCCCCCGCTCTACTTCCGCCTGGCTGAGCCTGCGCCATGCGGGCAGCGCGGCGATGGTCTCCGGTGTGACGCCAAACGACTGCCGCAATGCGGCAGCATCAAACCAGGGGTTGCCGATGCCGGCATACTCCCAGTCGAGCACCACCAATCCTGACGCACCCGTCTCAGCCGGCCGACAAAGATTACCCCAGTGCAGATCATGATGCGTCAGACAGGCGGGCACCGGCGGCAGCGTCGCAAAAAGCTGCGTCAGCTGCTTCAGGACGTTGATCGCAAGCGGGTGAGAGGCCGCCTGCAAGGCGCTCCGGTAAGCGGCGAACAGCGCCGGGTAATCAAAGGGCCGTCGCGCCAACGCCTGACAATCGAGCTGCTGCCACTCTGCCAACGCCTCGAGAAGTGCCGGCAGGGGACTATCAGCGGTACTAGGGCCGATAGCCATACCCTCGTCGGCCATCAGACACCAGCCCTGCTGCCAGCCATTATGCAGCACTCGAGGTGCCCAGCCGTAACCCTGAATCACCTCCAACACGGCGGCTTCGCGCCGGCGGTCTACGCCAAACGCCAGCTGAGCGTCGGCATTCAGGCGCAGCACCAACGACCGGGCATTCGTATGCGCCCGGTAGAGGCCATTGGTGGAACCGGCTGTCAGTGGCTGCCAGTCTGGGGCGGTGTCCAAGAACTGCGCGACCTCATTCATTCGCGCTTTCATTTGCATTTTTATTTGCAACATCGCTGTGTCTGCTGTGAAGTCGGCTGCCATGGCGTCCCGCGGGTGAGTAGGTTAGAATTCCGGCGTCTTATCGGGGTGTCTGTTGAAGCTGATCGAGCATATCTTCAGACTGAGAGCTTAACCCGTTGAACCTGATCCAGTTAACACTGGCGGAGGGAATAAGTATCGCTGTGCGCGCTGTTGCTGGCCATGCCTACCCCTCTCGCCGCACAGAGCACCTATGATGAACCGATTCAGCCTACTTACCTGCTCTTTTATCAGCTTTTTTCTCAGTTCTTTCCTCAGCACTGGCGCTATGGCCTCCGAGCTGACCGTCTATACCTATGACTCCTTTATCTCCGAGTGGGGCCCGGGGCCTCAACTGGAAACTGCGTTCGAAGCCCGGTGCAAGTGCGATCTGACTTTTATTGCAGTCGAAGACGGGGTCAGTATCCTCAATCGCCTGCGGATCGAAAAAGAGCATACCAAGGCCGATGTTATTCTTGGGATCGACGATGCATTGATCGAGGTCGCGCGCCAGGAAGAGTTGGTACAGCCCCATAACCTGCCCCTAGATAGCCTGAAGGCCGAGCTGCAGTGGCAGGATAATGACTTCCTGCCGTTCGATTACGGCTACTTCGCCTTTATCTACGACAGCCAGAAGATCAGCCATCCTGTGACCTCGCTGAGAGCGCTGATCGACTCCGATGCCAGCGTTATCTACCAGGACCCGCGCACCAGCACGCCGGGACAGGGGCTGATGCTGTGGGTCAAGTCGGTGTATGGCGATCAGTCCGCAGCGGCATGGAAGCAACTGGCCAACCATACCCGCACCGTCACCAAAGGCTGGTGGGAAGCCTACAGCCTGTTTCTGGAAGGCGATGCCGACTATGTCCTCAGCTACAACACCTCACCGGCCTACCATGTCGTCGCCGAGGGTAAAGAGCAGTATCGGGCAGCAGTCTTTAGCGAGGGTCATGTGGCACAGGTCGAAGTCGCCGCAATTACCCGCAGCAGCCAGCAACCATTGCTGGCACGGCAGTTTCTGGCATTCCTGATTTCGCCCCAGGCCCAGGCCATCATTCCAACCAGCAACTGGATGCTGCCGGTGATCGACAATATCGAACTGCCCCCGGTCTTTGCAGAGCTGATTGCCCCACAACGTATCGGCTTCACCCCGGTCGAGGTGGCGGCATCCCGGCGTACCTGGCTGCATGAATGGCGCGCGGCCGCATCGCAGTAAGCCGGAAAGCCGCAGTGGGGATTTCATGCCGAGCGCCGCAGCGTGCCCGCCGGACTGCTGGGTGGACCGCCGGGTGGCTTCCTAAATGGCTTCCCAAATGGAAAGTCGCAGGGACTGTCGGCTGGATAGCCCTGGGGGCTACCCTGCTGCTGACCGCGCTGGCCTTTCAGGGGCTGATCGGCTTTAACGGCCAAGGCCCCGACTGGTCGCTGTTGCGCGATCCTTACTTCCACCAGATCCTGCAATTCTCCGTCCTGCAGGCATTGCTCAGCGCCCTGCTGGCGGTCGCCCTGGCCTGGCCGATCGCCCGTGCGCTCTATTACCTGCCCGACCTGCCAGGCCGCCGCGCCTTTCTGGGCCTGTGCTTGCTCTGTTTCGTAATGCCCACCCTGATCCTCATCACCGGACTGGTGGCTCTGCTGGGCAGCTCCGGACTGCTCTCGCCTCTGCTGCAGGCGATCACCGCCGGACAGTGGAACCTGTATGGCCTCAGCGGCATCCTGCTGGCCCACCTGTTTCTCAATGTACCGTTCGCAGTAAGGGTGTTATACCTGCAACTGCAGGCGATTCCGCACAGTAGCTGGACGCTCGCGGCGCAACTCAAGCTTGGGGCGGGGCAACGTTTGCGTCTGATCGAGTGGCCCGCGATCCGCAGCGCACTGCTGATGGTGTCAGGCTTCGTATTTGTACTCTGCTTCAACAGCTTTGCGATTGTCTTGGCGCTCGGCGGCGGCCCCCGCTCCACCACCCTGGAGGTCGCTATCTATCAGGCGCTGAAATATGATTTCAATATCCCCGAAGTCCTGACCCTGGCCTGGGTGCAGCTGCTGATCGCCGGCAGTTTACTGCTGCTACTATCGCGACTCGGCAATCCGCTCTGGTTATCGCCTGATAACGCCAGCCGCAAGCATCCCCCTGCATCCCGGGGAATCGGAAAAATCCTGCTGTACGCCAGTTACTACACGGCCTGGCTCCTGCTGCTGTTGCCTCTGCTGGCGCTGCTTCCGGGCATGCTGCAAGGCAATCTGCAGCGTTTTGAGCTGCTCGATCTGCTCCAGCCCGCGCTGACGAGCCTGGCCCTGGGACTGATGGCCGCCTGCGGTGGTATGACCCTGGCCTGCCTGATTCTCAAACCGATCCGCCGCGCGGCGATCCACCAGCAACAGCGCCGGCGACTCCTGCTGGAGTGGTGCGCCAGCCACCAGTTGGTGGCACCCGCGATGGTCCTGTCTGTGGGTCTGTTTGTCTGGGTGCTGCCGCTGATGGATCTGGAACGCTGGGGAATGCTCTGGGTATTGCTGCTCAATACCACCCTGGTGCTGCCGTTTGCGATCCATCAACTCAAACCGCGATTATTGCAGTTCGACCGCCAATACGACGCCCTGGCCCGCTCGTTGAAACTCAGCGGCCTGGCACTCTGGCGCATCGAATGGCCGTTCCTGCGTCCCGTGTTTCTGTCGACCTTTGCGCTGATCCTGGTACTGGCGATCGGCGATGTGGCGATCTTTTCCATCTTCGGCACGCAGGAGTGGACCACCCTGCCCTGGCTGATCTACAGCTACGCGGGCAGTTACCGGATCGCCGAAGCCTCATTGGCCTCGCTGCTGTTGCTGCTGCTGTGCGGCTTGATCCTGTGGCTGGTCGAACCCCGGGTTGAGGCACGACGACCGAGCAGCACCCGCAAGCCCACCCCCAACCACAGCGTTACCGAGGAGACCCCTGATGCTTGAGATCCAGGCCCTGCAGCTGGAACGTGACGGCTATCTGCTCGACTATGAACTGGAGGTTGCCGAGGGCCAGATCCTGGCCATCCAGGGCCGCAGCGGAGTCGGCAAATCGAGCCTGCTGAGCGCCATCGCCGGATTTCTGACCCCGCTATCCGGACAGATCCGCTGGCAGGGTCAATCCCTGCTGCCACTGCCGCCGGAGCAACGTCCGGTCAGCCTGCTGTTTCAGGAGCATAACCTGTTCGAGCACCTCAGCGTGCTCGACAACCTGAGCCTGGGCTTTTCCGGAGCCCCACCCCTGGCCGCCTTGCGCCAGGCGGCACAGGCGCTGGAGGTGGATCAGCAACTGCATAAAAATCCCGGCGAACTCTCCGGGGGCCAGCGGCAGCGCATCGCCCTGCTCCGGACCCTGCTGCGGCCTGAACCGCTGATACTGCTCGATGAGCCGTTTGCCGAACTCGACCCCCATACCCGCGAACTGACGACCCGCTGGACCCGCGAGACCGCCAAAGTCTCCGGCAAGACGCTGTTGCTGGTAACCCATCAGGCCGAGGATGTCGCCAGGGTCGCCGACAGCTGCTTGCAATTGAGAGGCCCTGAGGGCCAGGCTTGAGCCTGACAGCTGAAGCTGCGATTCCCCCTAGATTAACCCCTGCTATCGCCTGTGCTATCGCCCTTTGCTACCCCCCTCTCTACCCCCTCACTATCCCCATAGAAAGGGGGCGTGAATTTTAAAAAAGGAATTTTACCCATGGATCTACAACTCCCTCCTCTGGCCCAGCTGCTATCGGTCTCCGGGGCCTCTTTCGTGCTAATTTTTCTGGCTGAGTTTGGCGACAAGAGTCAGCTGGTGTGCATGACACTGGCAGCCAGACACCGTCCCTGGCCGGTGCTGGTGGGTGCCCTGAGCGCTTTTGCGGTGCTCAATCTGCTGGCGGTACTGTTTGGTTCGGTGGTCGCGGCCTGGATACCGGGGTTCTGGCTGGCACTGATAGTCGCGGCGCTGTTCGGCTTTTTCGGGGTACAGTCATTGTTGTTCGAAGATATAGAGGAGGACGCCGAGGCCGCGCCAGCTCGCAGCAGCCGCGGCCTTTTTATCACGGCGCTATTAATGATCTTTGTAGCCGAATTTGGTGATAAGACCCAACTCGCCGTGGCTGGCCTGGCATCGACCTACCACGGCCTCCCTATCTGGCTGGGCTCAACCCTGGCGCTAGCGGCAACCACCGCCCTTGGGGTTATCGCCGGACAACGGCTGCTGAAACGCCTGCCTCTGGGGCTGATCCATAAAGTCAGCGGGGTTATGTTCGTGTTGCTGGCGCTGGTCGCTCTCTACCAGGCATTTTCCTGAGGTTTATCTGAGACTAAGCACCAGTTAGTTGTTGCAGAAGTTAATTCTGAATTATTGTCTTTTTAATCAAACTCCGGTTCCGCCTCCCGGCGGCTTTATTTAGGCTCTGACGACAAAGAAGTGAAGTAAGGCCGCTCCTCTCAAAAGATCGCCTGCAGGCAGGCTCCCACAATTGGGGCTCCCTGAATACTCCAGGCTAGGGGTTAGGCCTTATGCACCCGGGCCAGATACTCGTGAGATTGCATCTCAAGCAGACGGCTGGTGGTGCGCTCGAACGGGAACGCCAGCTGGCCACCGGCATAGAGATCGGCTAACGCCACCTCGGCGGACAGGATCAGCTTGACGCCGCAGTCGTAGAACTCATCGACCAGATTGATAAAACGCCGCGCCTGGTCATCTTTGTCGTTGCCCAGCTGCGGCACGCCGGAGATCAGCACCGCATGATAGAGCTTGGCCAGCTCTATATAGTCATTCTGCGAGCGGGGCCCGTCACAGAGGGCGTCAAACTCGAACCAGACCACATCGTCACAGCTGCGCAGGGAGTGAATAGCGCGACCATTCACCTCGATCACCAGCCCCCTGAGGGCGTCGCGCAGTTCGGGAGCCAGACTCTCGAAGCTACGGGTGAGGCTCGCATCGGCAGCCGCGCCCAGAGGGTGGTGAAACAGTTCCGCCTGCTCCAATGCGCGCAAGCGGTAATCGACCCCACCGTCCACATTGACCACCTCGGTAAACTGATTAAGCATGGCGATGGCCGGCAGGAACCGGGCCCGTTGCAGGCCGTTCTCGTACAGCCGGTCCGGCACGATATTGGAGGTCGCGACCAGTACCACGCCATGATCGAAGAGCTTTTCGATCAGCCGCCCAAGAATCATGGCATCGGTGATATCGGAGACAAAAAACTCGTCGAAACAGATCACCTCGGCTTCGGAGGCAAACTTCCCGGCGATCAGATCAAGCGGATTTTTCTCTCCCTCCAACAGTCTCAACTCGGCATGAACCCGCTGCATAAACCGGTGGAAGTGAGTACGCACTTTGGTGGAGAAGGGCAGACTGTCGTAGAAAACATCCATCAGGTAGGTCTTGCCGCGCCCCACGCCACCCCAGAAATACAGACCCTGCACGGGAACCACCGGCGTCTTCTTAAAACGCTGGCCGATACGCTTAATCAGCTTAGGCCTGGGTCTGTTACGTCGTGCAATAAGATCATCGTAGAGCCGTTGCAGATGCTTAACCGCCTGCTCCTGAGACGAGTCCGGATGAAAGTCCTCACGCTTGAGGTCTTCACGATAGCGCTGCAGTGGCTTTAGGGCGGTCATTTTATTCGATCCTGCTTGAAAACGGCGGCAACTTTACCGCTGGAGCCCCCTGTTAGCAATCTAAGGTTGGTTCCCCTGAGCGCCAAGGTTGTATAGGATCAGCCTTCGACAGCACGCTTGCTATATACACCCAGGCACAAGAAGCCCAAGCCATAAAAAGCAGAGGAGGCGCCACGATGATTCGAGGATTCACCCAGATTCTGCTGTTCTGGATCTTAGGCGAGAGCCTGCAGTTTCTGACGCAGATACCGATCAGCGGCAATGTGCTGGGAATGCTGCTGCTGTTCACCTGGCTGATGTTGCGCCAACAGGTCAGCCTGGAACTGGAAAAAACCAGCCAGCTGCTGATCGCCCAACTTTCGCTACTGCTGCTGCCGGGCGGCGTGGGGCTGTTCTTCCTCGAAGAGCGGATGCAGGGGCAGTGGCTGCCGGTCTTGGGCGCCATCTTTATCGGCACCCTGGTCAGCATGGCGCTCTGCATCCTGCTGATGCAGCGCCTGAGCCGCGCCACACTCGACAAACCCGGCAGCCCCGCAGTCCCACAAAAGGAGGCTAGGTGATGCTCTCGCTCAACGCCCTGCTGGATCATCTGCTGCAGACCCCCCTGCTGCCGGTGGCGATGACACTGATCGCCTATCAGCTCGGTTTACTGCTGTACAACCGTCTGGGCCATCCCGCCTGGCTGCCCCCCATCGTCTCCGGTGGCCTGATCCTGGTTGGCCTGCTGATCCTGCTGCCGCTGGATTACAGCCGCTATTATGCGGGCGCCAGATGGCTGAGCTTTCTGCTCGGCCCCGCCACTGTCGCCCTGGCGATCCCCCTGTTTCTGCAGTTTCACCGTATCCGCGTGCTCTGGCTGCCGATCAGCGCCTGCTTGCTGCTGGGTGCCCCCCTGGCGGCGGGACTGGCGATGCTGATCGCCTGGGGTCTGGGTGCCGATCCCGCGACTCTGATCTCGATCGCGCCCAAATCGGTCACCGCGCCGATCGCAGTGAGCCTAGCGGAACTGCTGGGCGGTATCGGCAGCCTGACGGTGGGCGTCGTCGCCCTGACCGGCGTGGTCGGCTCGTTATTCGCCCCCCTGCTCTGCCGCTGGATGAAGTGCGAGGATGAACGTATTCTGGGTTTTGTGATGGGACTCAATGGCCACGGTATCGCCACCGCCCGCGCGTTTGAGATCAGCCCCACGGTGGGGGCCTTCTCCAGCTTGGCGATGGGCCTGACGGGGGCTTATACGGCGCTGTTCCTGCCATTATTGCTGCCACTGTGGTTCTAAGAAGGCTATGTCTCAGTTGATTGTTACGAGTCGTTAATTCTGCATTACTGTTTTTTCAATCAAGCGAGGTTCCGCCTCCCGGCGGCTTCATTTCTTTGTACGCGACAAAGAAAGCGAAGCAAAGGCCGCTCCTGGCCATCCATGGCCCCCCGGCATTCGAACATCCCTGTCCATCAAAGCGCCCCCTGCTAAACCGCCCTGCGGGTACGCGCCTGCGGCGCTATGAAACTCAGCCTGAGGCTGACAGATTCGGATTCACTCGGCACGTCCCTGTGCCTCACCCTTCAGGCAACCTGCGGTTGTGCAAATCGGCTATCCTGCCGATTTGTCTGCCTCAGCTGCCAGTCTTGCCGTCCCTGGCTCGACCCTGCGGGCCTTTTTCAGTCTTAATTTCAACGGTTAACAATGGGGGGAGGTGTCGTACGCAATAGCGCAGAATTAATGCCAGCCTGTGCTGCTTCTGAGGCCTGTCGAGCTGAAGCCCGAGCTACAAGGTGTAGGACCGTAGGCTGGGATGCAATCCCAGCAATACCTCTATCTCTGTTACGCGGGTGTCTGCGGCTCGGGGCGGTATTTAAGCTGCATCCCTTTCAGGAAGTTACGCAACACCTGATCTTTACACTCGCGATAGTGTTTGTGACCCTCTTTGCGAAAAAACGCACTCAGCTCATGCTTGCCGATCGGAAATTCCGCCAGCGTCATCAACGCCAGAATATCTTCGGCTTTGAGGTTCAGGGCGATCTTTAATTTATTAAAGATCAGATTATTGTTCAGCCGGGTCTCGGGCACCGGTTGAGCCCCCTCACGCCTGCCGCGCCTGTCGTTGATCAAGCCGTTCAAGAACACCGCCAGACGGGTATCACTGAACTTCTTATAGGCCGGATCCTCCTCCTTTTTCAGCCAGTCGCTGATCTGCTCCCGCGTCACCTCCTGGTCCGCCTGGGCAAACAGATCGATCATTTTCGCATCATTAAAATCAAAGGTGTAGCGCATACGGCGCAAGATATCATTGTTTTCCACAGGGGTGCTCTGAGCTGAACTGCAGTTGTGTCAACACGACTGACTGCCAAGTTATAGGCGCTAAGTTTATCAGAGTTCGCAGCCGCCTTGGATACCGATCTTTATCGCTTTCTGGCTGCAGCAACCAACTGGCTCATTAATTGCTATACAGTAGAGGATTAGTAGAGGATTAACGGGAGGGGGATAGCGCGTTATCGCCTGCTGTCGCCACCCGCCCAGCCGGGGGGACTACCGATGGGTGGAATCGCACCCAGGGCTGAAGGCTCTTTTGGGTGGAAATCCACCCAACCACTGCAACCTGCTGGATAAAATAATACTTTACCGGTTGAGGAAGATAACCATGCACAGCGACTTCGATAAAGATGCCCTGGCGTACCACCGCGCAGGGCCTGCCGGCAAACTGGCCGTCGTGGCCACCAAGCCGATGGCCACCCAGCGCGACCTGGCACTGGCCTACTCCCCGGGGGTTGCCGCCGCCTGCCTCGAGATCGTCCGCGATCCGGCCGAGGTCTCCACCCTCACCGCCCGCGCCAATCTGGTCGGCGTGATCACCAACGGCACCGCTGTTCTGGGTCTGGGCAATATAGGCCCGCTGGCCTCCAAACCAGTGATGGAAGGCAAGGCCGTGCTGTTCAAGAAGTTCTCCAATATCGATGTCTTCGATATCGAAATCGATGAACTGGACCCGCAGAAATTTATCGATACCGTGGCGCGGTTGGAACCCACCTTCGGCGGCATTAATCTGGAAGATATCAAGGCACCCGAGTGCTTTGTGATCGAAAAGGCGCTCAAGGAGCGGATGAACATCCCGGTGTTCCACGATGACCAGCATGGCACCGCGATCGTCGCAGGCGCCGCGGTCTTTAACGGCCTGCGCGTGGTCGGCAAGGAGATCGGTCAGATCAAGCTGGTGGTCTCTGGGGCTGGCGCGGCGGCCCTTTCGTGCATCGATATCCTGGTCAATATGGGAGTGCTCAAAGAAAATGTCTGGGTCACCGATATTGCAGGCGTCGTCTACGAGGGACGCTCCGAGCAGATGGATGAGTACAAGGCGCGTTATGCCCAAGACACCTCCGCACGCACCCTGAACGATGTCATAGAGGGTGCCGATGTGTTCTTGGGGCTCTCGGCGGCAGGCGTACTCAAGCCTGCGATGGTCAAGCTGATGGCCAAGGATCCGATGATCCTGGCGCTGGCCAACCCCAATCCCGAGATCAGCCCCGAAGAGGCCCTTACCGCCCGTCCAGATGTCATTATGGCCACCGGACGCTCGGATTATCCCAACCAGGTTAACAACGTCCTCTGCTTCCCGTTTATCTTCCGCGGGGCGCTCGATTGTGGCGCCACCACGATCAATGAGGCGATGAAGGTTGCCTGCGTCAAGGCACTGGCCGACCTGGCCATGGCCGAGCCGATCGACCGGGTGCAGAAAGCCTATGCCGGCGAACCGCTGCGTTTTGGTCCCGAGTACCTGATCCCCAAGCCCTTTGATCCCCGGCTGATCGTCGAGGTGGCCTCGGCCGTGGCTAAAGCCGCCATGGAGAGCGGCGTCGCCAGCCGCCCCATCGAAGATCTCGATGCATACCGCCGCAGCCTGGCCCGCTTCGCCTACCGCTCCAGCCAGGCGATGAGCCCTATCGTAGAGCGTGCCAAGCAGCACCCCAAGCGGGTAGTGTTTGCCGAGGGGGAGAGTGGCCGGGTGCTGCAGGCGGTCCAGCAGATCGTCGATGAGGGGCTGAGCCAGCCGATCCTGATCGGCAACCGCGCGCGGATCCTGCAGCGGATCGAGGAGCTGCAGCTACGGATAGCCGAAGGACGCGATTTCAGCCTCCGAGATCCTGTCGGTGGCGACTGGTTCGAGCCCTATTTGGCCGATTATAGCGCCCGCATGGGACGCAAGGGGATCTCGCCTGACGAAGCCAGGAACATTATGCACTCGGACAAGACCGTGATCGCGGCGATGATGTGCCTGCGCGGCGATGCCGATGCCATGCTCTGCGGTGCCCATGGCCGCTTCCATCAGCACCTGCAGCGGATCGACAGCCTGATCGGCAAGTCCGCAGAGATCAGCAACTACTCAACCGTCACGGTACTGATTCTGCCTGCAGGCACCTACTTTATCTGCGATTCACATATCTGTCCCGACCCCAGCGCCGAGGAGGTGGTCCA
The DNA here is from genome assembly GCA_047633175.1 of Motiliproteus sp. GTDB lineage: Bacteria > Pseudomonadota > Gammaproteobacteria > Pseudomonadales > Balneatricaceae > Motiliproteus. Next base: position 54,619 of record JBLIEQ010000023.1, read on the forward strand.
GAGCACCCTGCTGGCCGCCGAGGAGATGCGCCGCTTCGGCATCCATCCCAAGGTGGCACTGCTGTCGAACTCCAACTTTGGCACCAACGACCTGCCCTCGGCACGCAAGATGCGCGAAGCGCGGCGCCTGCTCAGCATCCAGGCCCCCGAACTGATTGTCGATGGCGAGATGCACGCCGATACCGCCATCTCCGAAACGCTACGCGACAAGGTGTTCCCCGACTCGGTACTGCGTGGCCAGGCCAACCTGCTGATGATGCCCAATGTCGAGTCTGCCCATATCGCCTACGGCCTGCTGAAAACCATCGGTGACGGCATCGCGGTGGGACCGATCCTGCTGGGTGCCAACAAGCCGATCCATATCATGACCTCCAGCACGAGCGTGCGCAGCATCTTCAATATGACCGCGATCGCGGTTGCCGAGGCGGAAAACGCGACCCAGCCTGATATGACGGCGGCCGAGGCCGAAAACGCGACCTCAACCTGAGACGGGGACGGAGCAGACCTGTGGGTCGGACTTGCAGGTCGGCGTTTTGTGGGTAGAAAGTAGCCCGACAAAGCCAGCAAAGTGCGCCCATCGTCGGACTGAAGTTCGACTCACAGGGGATGGGCGTTTCTTTTGTGGGGTCGGCGTTTTGTGGGTAGATAGTAATCCGACAAAGTAAAAGTCGGCCAAATTAAAAAAAACAATAAATATCAATACATTCCATAGGACAACTGTTAGCCTCGGGATGTTCAGATGGATACAGGCCTGCAACTTGTAGATGAGCATGCTCACCTCAGGTGCGAACAGCAGGATGCCGCAGAACCCAGGTTTTGCTTATAGAGGCGCTTATCAATAAAAAAAACAATCATCCTAATACCCTTTACGACCCTGCGCTGGCCTGCTCTAGCTGCCGTATGCAACCCCTCTTCACATTCCTCTTCACATTCCTCTTAATATCCCTGTCAACAACCTGCCTTATGCCTTACTCCTCCTCGATTCGGATTCTCCAGAATCGGATGGCTCACTAGATGCAAACCCCAAATCTTGGCGACGGCGGCAGCACTGTGCGCGCCCAATCACGATTCTTCCTGCGAGGCCTCAAATACACCCCGCTGCTCTGTGCACTCTGCTTTGTCGCCGTCGCGGCTCTCGGGTGCTACTGGACCTACATGAGCCATGCCCAGGTGCTTCATGAGCGGCAGCAGCTGATCATCGATATCGTCCATGTCCAGGCCGCAGTGATCGAACGCAGTCTGGCCCGTTCCCTGTCAGCCACCCGGATACTGGCACTGGAGGTGGAACAACGGGGAGGCCTGTTCGATGATTTTGAGAGCTACGCCCAGACGATACTCGACAGTGTCGGCGGAGTCTCCAACCTGCAATTGGCTCCGGATGGCATTGTCCTAAAAATACACCCGCTCAGCGGTAACGAGAAAGCCATCGGGCACAACATTCTAAAAGATGACGAGCGCCGTAAGGAAGCCCTGCAGGCGCTGCAGCAGGGCCAGTTGGTTCTGGCCGGGCCCTTTGAGCTGGTACAGGGAGGGATCGCGGTGATCGGACGCATGCCGGTGTTTTTGGCCCACACGGGCCAGCTGCGGTTCTGGGGCTTCGCCTCGGCACTGATCCATCTCGATGAGCTGCTCGCCGCCACCGACCTGGCACGGCTTGAAGCCCGAGGGTACAGTTATGAACTGCAGCGCATCCATCCCGACAGCGACCAACGGGAGACCTTTGCCCACTCCAGCACGCCACTCGGCCCGCTGCAGCATCACCAACAGATCGCGGTACCCAATGCCGCCTGGACCCTGCTACTGAGCCGCCCTCCCGTCAATAGCTGGACGGCGGCGGGCGGCTATCTGGCCAGCATCCTGATCGCGCTGCTGGCTGCCGGGATGCTGCGCTATCTGTTGCGGCAACCGCAGATTCTGCACAAGAAGGTACGCCAGAAGACGAAGGAACTGCAGAGCCTGCAGCAACTGGCATTTTATGACCACCTCACCGGACTGGCCAACCGACGCCTGCTTAACGAACACCTGCAGCAACTGCTGCGCGAGGTGAACCGCTACACCCGCAGCGGCGCCCTACTGTATCTGGATCTGGATGATTTCAAACAGGTCAACGACTCGATGGGGCATCATGCCGGCGACCAGCTGCTCAAGCAGATTGCGCAACGACTCAGGTCGGCGGTCCGCGACAGCGACCTGGTGGCACGGCTGGGAGGAGATGAGTTTGGGGTGCTGCTGCTGGACCCGCAATCGGTCGCGGATGTCCGGTGCATTGCCGAAGAACTGATCCGGCATATCGAACTACCGATCTCCATTGAGGACAGCACCTTCAGGGTTTCAACCTCGATCGGTATCAGCCTGATCCCGCAGGATGGGGATACGCCCAGCACCTTGCTGAGTAATGCCGACAGTGCTATGTATCGCGCCAAACGCGTCGGCAAGCACAACTACCGCTTCTATGCCGAGCCGCTCGAAGACCCCCTTAAAGACAGCAACGAGCATTGATACTAGAAAGGAATGCGCCCGGGTGGTGCCAATAACCGAAAACTATCGCCTGCAGGCAGGCGGCTAAAGCTGACCCACAAAAGAAGCCTGACCCGCAGAGCCCCCCTATAGCATCATCTCTTTACCGCCACCAGAGCACCGGATCCAGGCCACCGTATCTCCCGACCGGGTTCCGGATGCGAGGGAACAAAGCGCGCCAAGACCAGAGAAATCGCGCCCATGGCCGCACCGGTAAGAAAGACCGCCGCGGGTGAGATGATCCACAGCAAACCGTACAGGGCCGGTAGCACGACCGCGGCTATATGATTGATCGAGAACGCCACCCCGGCCGTTGCCGCCATATCCTTGGGATCAGCTATCTTCTGCAGATAGGTTTTCTGGGCGATCGCCAGCGAAAATAGCAGATGGTCCAGCACGTATAAGCCTACGGCGATACGCGGATCAGTCACGAACGCATAGGCGGAAAAGACCAGGATCAGGCCCATATATTCCAGTGTCAGTGCCTTGCGCTCGCCCCAGCGACCGATTAACTTGCCGATCCTAGGCGCAAAGAACATATTCAACGCGCCGTTGGCCAGAAACATCAGGGTGATATCGGCCGCCGAAAAACCGAACTTCTCCACCATCAAGAACCCTGCGAAGACCACAAAGATCTGTCGCCGCGCACCGCCCATAAAGGTCAGCGCGTAATAGAGCCAGTAGCGACGCCGCATAATCAGGCTTTTATGCTGCTCGACTTTCTCAGGAAAATGCGGGAACGCCCACCAACAGGCCAACGCGATCGCGATGGTGATCCCACCTCCCATCAGATAGATCAGCTCCATCTCGATTTGAAATAATTCCAGAGCCAGCCAGACCAGACCGAAGGCGATCAATCCGGAAAAAGAGCGAATCGCGATCAACTGCCCCAGCTTATGCGCCGCCTGCTGCTTGTCAAACCATTGCAGGGAGAGAGACTGGTTGATGGTTTCGTAATAATGAAACCCGATCGACATCAGCACCGTGGTGCAATAAAGACCCACCTCCGAGGGAAAGTATCCGGTTAGCGCCGTTCCCAGACCCAGCAGCAGCAAGGAAGCCAGCGCCAGAGTCTGCTCACGCAGAAACACCAGCAGCAATACCGCACCAAAGGCCAGAAAACCGGGGACCTCACGCAGCGACTGCAACACCCCCATCTCTACGCCCGTGAAGGCTGCGCGCTCAATAGCAAAGTTATTAAGCAGTGCCTGCCACACGCCGAATGAGATCGGCATCGCGGCAGCCATCAGATACAGGAGGACTTCGGGTCGACGCCAGCTGTTTTTAGTCAAAATTCACCTCTGAAAGATAAAAAATAGCGCTAGCAGCCTGTCGGACTTGACCGGTCGTAGCGAGGGAAAGACCGATTTGAGGTAGTTTTTGAACTCTTTAGAGGCGAATAGTGGTTCTATTCAACGAAAAAGAGTTCAAAAAATAACCAAATTCGGCTTTCCCGTACTAGATCAGTGTTAAGTCCGACAGGCTGCCAGGACCGTCAGGTTAATAGCCGGAGCGCCTGCGGTAATAAGCGCGCAACCAGAGCCCGGGACCGACGCAGACCAGACCACTGAGCAGACCCACCAGATGCGCCGTGTTGGCGATAGAACCAAACCCCATCCACTCGATCAGGCCGCTGACGCCCAGCACCAGCCAGATCACCATAAAGGTCATCAGCGCTGTCGGCATACCGAAGCGCTCTTCGGTATTGAGCCTATCCCACAGCCAGGTGTAACCCATCAGCCCAAAGATCACCCCGGAGAGACCGCCAAACATCGGGCCGGTCATTATGAACTGGGCCAGATTGGAGACCACACCGATCACCAGCGCCAGCCACAACAGCCGCATACGACCCTGCAACTGCTCGACCCGACGCCCCAGCTCCCAGGTCCAGAGCAGATTAAACACCAGATGGAGCAGGCTAAAATGTAGGAAGATCGGCGTGACTAGGCGCCATAACTGCCCTCCTCCAAGCAACTGCATATAGTCTCCTGGATAGGTAAAGTCGACGAAGGTAAACCAGTGCAGCCACTGCGGGTTATCACCGAACCCTGCCAACAGTGTCAGCAGCAGACTGAAGCCGATCAGGCTCAGCGTCACGGGGAACCTGAACCAGGCCCGTAATAACCGCGTCAGTATGGAGGTCTGCGGTGCTGGGTTATCGACAACCTCCTCCAGGCTCAGACCACTACGCCACCGCTTAAAATGCTCGATAACAAACTCAGCCTCACCAGGATCTGCGATCCAGAGCTGCTGAGCCTTCTCAAAATGGGTGATCCTGTGGCGGATACGATGCCGCCACAAGAATCCGGCAAAAGCGCCAAGATCTTCACCGGCGGGCAGCTCGAGCAGCTTGATCATTGGGACGAGATCCTCGGTTCGCAGATATCAGCAGGGTCGACATCGACCCAGACAAACTTGGCCGCCTCGAGCCTGGCCTCCTGATCCAATCGATAGGCCACCAGCTTTCCGAATTTGACCGCGCTATAGTCCAGGCAGGCGATATTATCGGTGATAGGCAAGGGCTGCCCCTGACGCCAGTAGTGACCAATAAACAGAGGTAACTGCTCGGGACCGTAATGCAGTAGATGCCGGTGCTCATCGGTCGTAAGTCTCTGCCGGGCGATATGCTCGGGCAGCGGATCCGGCTGGAACACCACATCCTGATGCCGCAGCGGATTCGGTTCCCAAAACTTGCTGCGGTACTCGTGCCGATTAAAGCCCTCAGCGCTCTGCATCACCTCATTGTTGGGTAGCGTCATATGGGTACCCCGGAGCAGGCGATCGGTAACGGTCCATTCAAAACTGCCCCGCTCCACAGAGCGCCGTAAAAAATCGTCATCACTCAAATCATGGATGCCCAGGGCCTGTAGCTGCCCGATCAACGCCTGATCCCAACAGGCATGCACCGCTCGAAACTGCGAAAACTCGAGATAGAGCGGTAACTGCCGAAACCAGCGCAGATAATCCCGCCACTCGTCGGCATAGGGCGCCATCTGCTCCAGAGTCGCGCGAATCTGCCGTTTATGGCGCGGGCTATGTTCTCGTAGATAACTACTCTCAGGGCCCTGAGACGCACGCTCAGAGTAGGTAATGCAGTTGTATTCATGATTACCGATAATAATCTGCGCATTACCCTGCTCCACCATCGTCCGCACCAGCTGCAGGGATTCCCTGATTGCGGTGCCACGGTCAACGATATCACCCAGAAACACCACCTGCCGGGAGGGGTGCCGGTAGCCGCCGTTACGCAGCCGGTAACCCAGCAGCTGCAGCAGCTGCTCGAGAGATCGCGCACAACCATGGACATCGCCGATCAGGTCGTAACCCTCAAACTCCATAGCCAGGCCCTCGATGAAATGTCTCCGCGTTACTCACCTAAGTTACTCACCTAATTTTGAACCCCAGCCTAACTTAGAGCGGCAGGATTCGTAATAGTCATAACACAGTGGGTGGATCAGCTGCAGCCGATGCGGGGTCTTGCGAATGCTGATGGTATCCCCCGGCAAGCAGGGGATCTGATGCTGACCATCACAACTGATCAGCGGATGGGTATCATTGCGCTCGGCGACGACTATTTTTATCTCGACGTTGCCGTCGACCACGAGAGGTCGACTGGTCAGGGTATGCGGGAAGATCGGCACCAGCACCAGTGCATCCAGGCGCGGATGCATGATAGGACCCCCACCGGACAACGCATAGGCCGTAGAGCCGGTAGGGGTCGAGACGATCAGGCCATCGGAGCGCTGTGAATAGACAAACCGGTCGTCGATATAGAGCTCGAAGCGGATCATCTTGGCCGCCTGCCCCGGATGCAGGATGATATCGTTGAGCGCCGACCCCGAACCCACAGGCTCACCGTCACGGGTCACGAGCGTTTCAATCAAAAACCGCGGTTCGGCATGAAAATGACCGCGCAGCACCTCGCCGACCTTCTCTTCGATATCATCGGGAGCGATATCGGTCAGAAAGCCGAGGTTGCCCCTGTTGATCCCCAAAACCTGGACCTCGGACTGCGCCAACTCACGCGCGGCACCCAGTAGGCTCCCATCGCCACCGACCACGATCACCAGGTCGCAACTTTGGCCCATCATCTTGACCGTGCTCTGCTGCAAACCGTGGTTGGGCATCGCCCCGGAAATACGCTCGTCGATGATGACATTGAGTCCCTCTGCCCGCAGAAACGGGATCAGATGCTCAAGTGACTGCAGTACGGGGGCGCTCTCCTGCCGCCCCACTACACCTATATTCCTGAAACAATACATCGGCTAAGCCTGTCATGTCGGCCGCATTTCGTGACCGAACCGCCCACGATTATAAGGCTGATGGCGCAACAACATAACCGCAACCACTCGGGTTGCGTAAAAATAGTCTTAAACAATGGATCGAGGACATACAAATGAGGGCAAAAAAAGACAGATGCGAAGAAAAAGAAGTGGGGATCAAACAGGACAGTAGAGGATAGAGCAGGAGAAACGACATAAAAAGTGGCGGAACGGACGGGACTCGAACCCGCGACCCCCGGCGTGACAGGCCGGTATTCTAACCAACTGAACTACCGCTCCGCAGCGGGTATAACGATTGAAGCATTAAACGGTAACCGATAGTGGTGGGCGTGGACGGGTTCGAACCGCCGACATCCACCTTGTAAGGGTGGCGCTCTCCCAGCTGAGCTACACGCCCACTATCAGTAAAACTATCGCGACCCTGAAAAAATCTACAGGGAAAAAGTGGCGGAACGGACGGGACTCGAACCCGCGACCCCCGGCGTGACAGGCCGGTATTCTAACCAACTGAACTACCGCTCCGCAGCGATATACTTCTATTCATTCTGCACAACCCCTTAGGAGTCGTACGAGTTGCAACCACGAGCGCCTGTCTTGGCGAAAGTGGTGGGCGTGGACGGGTTCGAACCGCCGACATCCACCTTGTAAGGGTGGCGCTCTCCCAGCTGAGCTACACGCCCGTAACGGGCCTCATTATTTAATCTCCCGAGAGAGGAGTTCCACTTCCTGGTAAAGGAGAGTGGCGGAACGGACGGGACTCGAACCCGCGACCCCCGGCGTGACAGGCCGGTATTCTAACCAACTGAACTACCGCTCCGTTGTACTCTTGCGCGCTTGCCTAGTCAGAACTGAACCAGAGCCATTACAACTCCGGACAACGCCTCCTAAGGTTGCGTTTTCCCAACTCCGCTAACTGCTGTGAATCAGGAGTGGCGAATTTTACGCGTTTTGCCTGCCGTGTCAAACCCTTAAATGGAAAATAACGATCAGGCCGCAAATCGCTCAAAAAACAGGCTATAAACACCCAGAAAACAGTGTCACTGCTCAAATTCTGTACGCCTGAAACGACTTTACCGCCACTCCCTGGCAAACTACTTTTTAGCACTACCCTGACAAGACGGGGAAACCGGCACCGCGCCCTCTCGTTGCTGCCACTCTTGAGCGGTATAAGGATGGATCACCAGCGCATGAACCGGCCCTGCCAGCTCTTCGGCTAGCAGTCCATAAACCCGCTGATGCCTGGCCACCCGACGCTGACCCTCAAAGTCATCGGACACCACCGTGACGTTGAAATGACTATCGGTGGCCGGCCCGCTATGCAGATGGCTTTCATTGCCGATCAACAGATGAATCACATTGAGGCCCTGTTGGAGCTTCTGTTCGATAAGGCTTTGCATAAATTGACACCGTGATCAAAGAAAGAAAAAATTATTCAACGCATTTGTTTTAGCTATGCGATGGATTAGGGAGTGTTTCTTCCCTGTGGGTAGAAAGTAGTCCGACATGGCTGGCAAATCGCGGCCTACGTCGAACTATGACTGCTCAAGTTTAGTAAAGTGATGATGGATTCGTCGCGTGACCGCCCATACCGATAACAACACGATGGGGATCGACGCCGCCGTCGCCAGCTCCTTATTGAGCGGCACACCGAGTTCATAGAGGGTCTCAAAGCCGAGTTTGAAAATACTGATCATATAATAACTGATCGCGACCACCGACAACCCTTCGACCGTCTGCTGCATCCGCAACTGAATCTGACCACGGCGGTTCAACGAGCTCATCAGGCCCTGATTTTGCGCCTCCAGGGTCAGCTGTACCCGGGTGCGCAACAGGCGACTGGCGCGATCGATCCGGGTCGATAGATCATCGAGCAACGCGCCGGTGACTTCGCAGGTGCGCACGGCAGGCGCCAGACGCCTTACCAGAAACTCATTCAGGGTCAAATGCCCCGCGACCTCGCGCTCGCGCTCGCGCAGCACCTCCAACCGCTGTAGCACTACCTGGTAATAGGCGCTGCTGGCCGAGAAACGGTAGTTGCTCCGCGCCCGAAAGGCCTCGACCTTAGCCGCCATTGCCGAGAGGATATCGAGCAGCTCGCGTTCACCCACCTCGCCATCAAGCTGCGCTATCGACTGGGTCACATCCTTAAGCTGTTGGTCTAATTGATTGAGTTGCGGCGAGATTTCTCGCGCCAACGGCAGCCCCAGAGTCGCCATTAACCGGTAGGTTTCAAGCTCGATAAAACGCTGCGCCATCCGCCCCAATGCGGATTCACTCAGGCCGCGGTTATAGATCATAAAGCGGCCAAAACCATCACTATGCAGCCTGAACGTGGTCCAGGCTGAGGCTTTGCCATTAGCGGGCTGCGAGCCTACCAACTGTAAATTCTCAAAATAACCCGCCACTTTCTCGATCTCAGGTTCAGGCTCAACCAGCGCATCTTCGAGCAGTAGATGGAAGGCGGCGACGACCTGACCCGGCAGCAGACTGAGCCACTCCTGAGGCACCAGATCGATAGCATTATTAACGAAAGGGTTGCCCTCGAACGCGCCTTTGCGAATAAAGGTGTAGCCGGAAAACTCGTTATGCCGCTCCCAGCGCATCTCAAACAGGCCAAAATCTTGCTGAAAACAAGGCATATTGGCGGTCGGCGCGGTGAGCTGATAGCGGTCACAGAGCGCCGTAATCAGCTCGATCTCCTGCTGCTTCATCGCCCCACCATGCAGAATCGCGATATGCGTCAGCTGGGCGGGAGCCCTGTAGGCGTGGAACGGGCGGCTGTGCAGCTCGTTATATAGATCTTCACGTAGCGGATGGACGGCAAGTTGATCCAGTCCAGCCTTAACAGGCCCAGGCCTGACCTCCAGCGCACCCACGGCGGTAGCTTGTTTAGCAGACGGGTACATAGGAATGCGATCCTGTTTAATAAAGAGACTGCTTTATAGCATCCCACCCGGGCCTAATACTACCCGGCATCACCGAATGCGCTCGGTCTACAGCTCTGCGGTCAGTAACGGCTCCTTCACCGCATCAAACGCCAGCGCCAGCGGCCTGATTGCAAACCACTGCTGCAGCAACGCCTGAGTGAGCGGCTCAGGCCAATGCAACCCCAGCTCATCCCAGGCACCCAGCTCGTTCTCCAACAACGCCTGCCAGTGATCGGCCAAGACTGTCTCCACCGATGCCTCAGGTTCGAACTCAGCCGTCAGATAGACCCGCCCCTCCTGATCTAAGGCGCCAGCGGGTAACGGTTGTTCCAGCTCACTGCTCTCGGCGGGCAAGCTGTTGATCCATTCCAGATAGGGGGGCAAAGGCAACAGCATCAACGCTGAACGATTCAGCAGTTTCATAACGGACTCCTACTAATAACAGAGATCTAAAAGATGCTGATTATAACCCGCGCAGACGCTACCATAGAGCCTGATAAACCCACAGCAGCAAGGCAAATGACACCCAGATGATCATCCGCGTTCTCGACAGCCTCAGCAACCGCCAGCAATGGATCGATTTTTGCCGTCGTGAGCGCCCCTACTGCTTTATCAGAGACCCAGACAGCCTGGTCGACTTTCAGAGCAGCCATCTGCTTATCTCGCTGCTTAACAACCAGGTTCGGCATGGTCAACAGGCGATCAAGTACAGCATCGGCTCTCGCCACAGCATCGCGCCTGCCTGGCACTTTATCAAAGCCTGTGACTTTGATCTGCCGCGGATGGTCGAACTGCTTCAGAGTCAGGCGTTTGAGGGTAATGCCCGCGACAATTCCCGCAACAACGCCCGCCTTGGCTTACGTCCGGATATCAGCATTCGTAAGTTTTTTGCCAAGGAACGCGCCCTGATATCACCCTCCTTCCTCGGGCCGCTCGAACCGCTCTTGAGGACTCCTGACTTCTGGGATCTGCACAGCATCTGCCGCGTGCTGGCCAACCAGCAGTTTACCGATCTGCGCTGCGACAGCCCGGACACCACCGCCGGCCGCCCAGGCCCCAGCACTGAATCCCTGCTGCTGGCGTTGGTCGAAGCCCCCGAGCAATGGCAGATCCAGCGTCGCGCTGAAAGGCTCTACATCTTTAAGGATCGCCGCCATCTGTTTAGCCTTGAACCACAGGTTCAATCTCCTCAACCTCGGCTGACAGCCTTTTAATAAGCTATGTACCAGTTAGGTGTTACGGCAGTTTATTCTGCATTATTGTCTTTTTAATCAAACTCCGGTTCCGCCTCCTGGCGGCTTCATTTCTTTGTAGCGACAAAGAAAGCGAAGCAAAGGCTGCTCCTTGCCTTCCATGGCACCGCAGCATTCGAACGTCCCTGTTCATCAAAAGCGCCCCCCCCCGCTAACCGTCCTGCGGATACGCGCCTGCGGCGCTATGAAATCCAGCCTGAGGCTGACAGATTCGGATTCACTCGGCACGTCCCTGTGCCTCACCCCAAGGGCAGCCTTTGGCTGTGCAAATCGGCTATCCTGCCGATTTGTCTTCCTCGCCATTGCCTGCAGGGACGCAGGTATGCCGTTGTTGTCGGGAACTGACAACGGCCCAAGCTCGACCCTGCGGGCCTTTTTCAGTCTGAATTTCATCGGTTAACAATGGGGAATATCGTCTGCCTGCAATGCTGTCGCATGACAGTG
>JBLIEQ010000024.1:0-64072 GCA_047633175.1 Motiliproteus sp.
TTACCGCTGGTGGAGGTGCAATCACTGACAGCGCCAGCATATCGGTTGTCGGTGATGCGATCCTGAATGCCGGTGCTAACGCTATCACTCTGGGCGGAACGGATAAGACCACCGACTTCGGCAGCCTGGCGCTGACCGGCGGTACCGTCAGCATCAACGAAGACAGCGCCACCGAGTTGGCGAATGTCTCCGCCACCCGCCTGACGCTGACCAGCACCGGTCCGATTACCGACAGCGGCGACATCAATGTCACCGGTGCGGCGATCCTGAATGCCGGTGCTAACGCGATCACCCTGGGCGATGCGGACGAGACCACCAACTTCGGTAGCCTGGCGCTGACCGGTGGCGATATCACCATAAACGAAGACAGCGCCACCGAGTTGGCGGGCGTCTCCGCCAACAGCCTGACGCTGACCAGCGCCGGTCCGATTACCGACAGCGGCGACATCAATGTCACCGGTGCGGCGATCCTGAATGCCGGTGCTAACGCTATGACCCTGGGCGGTACGTCCGTGACCACCGACTTCGATAGCCTCGATGTGACCGGCAGTACGGTGAGCATCACCGAGGACTCTGATATGGATGTGCGAGGGGCAAAGGCCAATAGTCTGACGCTGGTGAGTGAGGCGGGTAATATTACCTTGAGTGATGATGGGATTCTGGAAGTAAAAAATTCATTAACGCTTAAGGCCGCGGGCAGCATCGGCTCACAGACCGCGGATATCAACTTGGTATTTCCTGACTCAATTGATCTTATTTTGGAGGCTACGACACTGAATTTGTCTACGGAGACCCTAGCGTGGATCCAAAGCACTAAAAATGAGGATGTGAAAGGTCAAATTGTTTCTAGTTCTAGCCGGTCAGCCGTAGAAACCGCGCTTCAAGAATTTCTGATCTATCTGTTCAGTGTTGATGCGGCGCTCTTCAACGAGCTAGTCAGTATCTTCAGCGTGAGTGGCGAGGGCATCGTCCTGCCAGAGGATCAGCGGGACGACGAGCTGATCTTTCTGTTACAGGAGGGTCGGCCTGTAGGGCGGGTGAAAGCGATGGGCCGCTTGGTCGCTAACTTTAAGATCTGGCAGCGGTATGGCAAACTATTCAGCCTGTCGGCAACAGTAAACCCAGGGGCGTCTAAGGCTTCACAGGGGAACAGGACGTCAAGTAAACTGCCTCCGAGCTCCGTATCGGGCTAGAGCAAATATTATAAAAGGGATATAAACGCATGCTGCCAATGTTTTACAAGAATATCACTGCACTCAGGGCCGAGCATCATCAGGATATTTGTGTTGAACCCTTAACCGATCACAGTTTTGCTGGCCAAACCAACGCCATTGTTTTAGGTGTATCTGAATTTTCGCCTGCCTTAGTTCAGTACCCCATTGTTTTTGTTAAGAGTGGGGATAAGGTGACGCCGGCGGCAGTGACCGGGCTACGCGATCAACAAAATCTATTCGTCGATGGCAAGGGACAGTGGAGCGAGGGTTATATTCCCGCCTATGTCCGGCGTTATCCTTTCGTGGTCGCGGCGGCAGGTGATAAGCAGTTAACGGTCTGTATTGATGAAGGCTATAGCGGTATCAATCGTGGCCAGCGGGGTGAGCCGCTGTTTGAGGGAGGGCAACACAGTGCCTACCTCAAGCGCGTGATCGGTTTTCTTGAAGGTTTCGAGGCTGAGTTTTCCCGTACCCGTAATTTCTGCTTACAGTTGGTCGAGCTGGATCTGCTCGAAGAGACTCGCGTTAACATGTCGATGACGCAGGCAGAGCAGGAAGACTTCGCCCTGAGCGGGTTTTTGGCAGTCAGTCGTGACAAGCTGGCAAAACTGCCGGCAGATACGCTTAAACAGCTGCAGCTCGACGGTGGGCTGGAACTTATTTATCGTCATCTGGCTTCTCTCAGCCGTTTCGACGATCTATTTAAACGTATCGTTCGTACTTAATAGGCTGTGACAGGGCCAGCCATGGCTCGTTCCACCCTCGCAGACTAAGGAAGGTTGTATGGACATCGACGCGATACTCAAGCTGGCTTCAGTGCCTGTTGACGACGACTTGCCGGGTGGCTGTGATGTGCAGTACGGCGATGAGTTTTCGGCCCTCAGCAACGAGCTTGTTAAGGAAGACGGGATCAATGTTAAACCGGTCGACTGGTCTCTGGTGCGGGAGCTGGGGGAGTGTATTCTTCGGGAGCAGTCCAAAGACCTGCGGGTTGCAGGATACCTGAGTGTTGCGCTCTTTCATCTGGAGGGTTTTGCCGGGTTGGCGGCGGGCTTTAAACTGTTACGTGACCTGGTTGAAGCCGATTATTGGCAAGATCTTTACCCGCAACGCAAGAAACGTCAAAACAAGGCCCGGGCTGCCGCGTTTGATTGGGTGATCAAAAAACTTGAGCGGCCGCTGTCCGAAGTCGACATTCAGGACGCTGATGCGGTTGCGGTGATCGAAACCAGCCTGGCATTTGCAGGTCTTGATCGCGCGCTGAGCGATCGCCTGGGTGATGAGTTACCTGCCAATTGGTTTGAATTACGCAATGTCCTTAATCGTCTAAAGCAGGACGCCGAGCATCTGCGTGCCGCAACACAACAAAGCGCTGAACAGGCGCAGCCAGCGCAACTCCAGAAAAAAACGCAGTCACCGGCTAAAGAACCCTCGATTAAAGAGTCGTCTTCCTCGCTACGACCCGCGCCACCACCCTCGCAGCCTACGTCTGACGTTGCGGCAGCGGACCTCTTAACGGCTGTGGTCGAGAGCATGCCTCAGGCTGTCACGTCGGCCGCCGATATTGAACGGGTCCTGACCGCTAATGGTAAGAGCGTGGAGAAACTCTGTGAGTTGCTGCGTCAGCAGCGCTTAACCGATCCTCGCCCTTACTTTCTGCTGCGCACCAGCAAATGGATGACCTTGGACAAGCTGCCGCCCAATGGCGTGGCCCCCTCGATCCCCAGTGCGGAGCGACTCAAATATTTGGCCGTTCAGGAACAGTCGGAAAACTATGAGGTGCTGATTCAGGAGTGCGAAAAAAGTTTTGCCGCAGGGGCGTTGTTTAACCTGGGGCTGCATCGCATGGTAGCGAAGGCGCTGCTGGCAATAGGCGCCCCAGAGGCCAGTAACCAGATTAAGATCTGCGTGGCGCAGCTGCTGGAACGTTTTCCTGGCTATACCGGGCAGACATTTGCGAATGAGATGGGTTTTGTCGATGCGTCGACCCAGGCCTGGATCGATACAGAGGTCTCAGCCGTTCAACCGGCTGCGGCGACCCTTGAAGCCATCGGCAGCGCTGGCGAACCCTGGCTGGAGGCGGCACATGCAGCCCGAAAACAGGCGGGACCCGGGCGGTTTGAAGCAGGAATCGCACTTTTTAGCAGCGCAATTAAGGGGACGATCAATGAACGGGACAGCTGTTTTTGGCAATTGGAGCAGGCACGATTCTGCTTTGAGTCCGGTTATCTAGACATTGCCTTGCCTCAACTCACTTATCTATATGAAAAAATTCAGTTACGACAGCTACAACGGTGGGAGCCGGAGTTAACTCTGGTGATCATTAAACTGCTTATGGCCTGTCATGGAAAAAGACAAGCCAAGCAACCCTATACAGAGGATCAGCAACAGAAAATAGAGGCATTACGCACCGAGTTATGCCTGATGGACCCGCTGGGAGCGCTAGAAGCCTGTCGGACTTAAACAGACTTCTAACGCTCTGACAGCGTTAATACTTAACAGCGAATAAAAGGAGTTTTGATATGGCTAAAGAAGGATCAGTTGCACCCAAAGAGCGGGTCAATATCGTCTATAAGCCTGCTACCGGTGACAGTAAAGAGGAGGTTGAACTGCCTCTGAAATTGATGATGGTGGGTGACTACACCCTGCGGGATGATGAGACCGAGATCCAGGATAGAGATGTGGTCAATATCGACAAAAGCAACTTCAATGATGTGATGGCGAACCATCGCTTGAACCTGCAGATGACGGTGTCCGATAAGCTGTCAGGCGAAGAGGATGAGGAGCTGAGTCTGACGCTGGATATTAACGGCCTGCGCGACTTTGAGCCCGAGGGTATCGTGCGTCAGGTGCCTGAGTTGGCTAAGTTACTGGAGCTGCGTGAGGCGTTGACCTTCCTGAAGGGACCGCTGGGAAATGTTCCCGCCTTTCGAAAACAGATTGAATCCCTGCTGGGCGATGATGATTCGCGCCGTCAATTGATGGCGGAGCTGGGTGTTGATAAGGACTAGGGCTATCGCGTGTATTTCAGTATTGAAATGCCCGGGACTCAGGGTACAGCTGCGCTTGTTAAACATGCTGTGGCTGAGAAGTTGCTCTATTTGAAAAAGGATGAGATGGATGTCAGAACTAGAACAGAGCGTAGAAAAGCAAACGGCGGCGGTGGCCGAAGAAGGGTCGCTGCTGGATCAGATCATGCAGCAGACCAACATGAGCAAGCAGGATGAGGCCTATGATGTTGCATCCCAGGGTGTACAGGCCTTCATTACTGAGCTCCTTAAAAATAGCGATAAAGGCGAGCGGGTCCGTAAGCAGCTGATCGATGAGATGATCGCTGGGATTGACGAGAAATTGAGTCTTCAGGTCGATGAGATTCTGCACCATGGGCAGTTCCAGAAGCTGGAGTCTGCCTGGCGTGGGCTTAAGTTTGTGGTTGACCGGACCGACTTCCGTGAAAATAACAAGCTGGCCATCCTTAATGTATCCAAGGAAGACCTGCAGATGGATTTTGAAGATGCCTCGGAGATCTCCGAATCCGGGCTCTACAAGCATGTCTATACGGCCGAGTATGGTCAGCATGGCGGGGAGCCGGTCGCGGGTATTATCGCCAATTACGCGTTTGACCATAGTTCTCCCGATATTCAGTTGCTGCAAGATGTTGCCAGTGTCAGCACCATGGCTCATGCGCCGTTTATCGCCGCGGCCGCCCCCGAATTTTTCGGCATCGATGATATCCAGAAACTGCCGGGCCTGAACGATGTGGCTGCGATCTTCGAGGGGCCACAATATGCTAAGTGGCGCTCGTTCAGAGAGTCTGAGGATTCACGCAGTGTCGGCCTGACCATGCCGCGCTTCCTGCTTCGTCTGCCTTACGATAGCCGTGACAACCCGGTAAAGGCGTTTAACTACAACGAGGCGGTCGAACAGGACCACAGCCGTTACCTGTGGGGTAACACCTCGTTTGCGTTTGCCTCGAGGCTGACAGAGAGCTTTGCCAAGTACCGCTGGTGCCCGAATATCATCGGCCCGCAAAGCGGCGGCGCCATGGAAAATCTGCCGTTGCACCAGTACGAGACCATGGGTCAGATCGAAACCAAAATTCCCACCGAGGTATTGGTCTCCGATCGTCGTGAATTTGAACTGGCCGAAGCCGGATTTATTCCCCTGACGTTCCGCAAGGGTAGCGACAATGCCGCCTTCTTCTCCGCTAACTCGGTTCAGAAACCTAAGACTTTTGGGGTCAGCAAAGAAGCCAAACAAGCCGAGACTAATTACAAACTGAGCACTCAGCTGCCCTATATGTTTGTTGTTAATCGCCTGGCGCACTATATCAAGGTCTTGCAGCGGGAAAATATCGGCAGCTGGAAGGAGAAGAATGATCTGCAGGAGGAGCTGAATGTCTGGATCCGCCAGTACGTAGCCGATCAGGATGGTGCCAGTGCCGAAGTGCGCTCTCGTCGTCCGCTGCGTTCGGCGCAGATCCTGGTGAGTGATGTCGAGGGCCAGCCGGGTTTCTACAAGGTAGATATGTCTGTGCGTCCGCACTTCAAATACATGGGTGCTGACTTCACCCTGTCGCTGGTCGGTAAGTTAGACAAGGTCTAGCTTTCGGACTGAACCCTGCTGCGCAAACCCCGGCTCTCGAGAGAGTCAGGTGTTCTCGCAGCAGGTCTGTCTGTTGCCGACAGTCCCCAAATCGCAGCAATAAATCTATGGAATAACGGCCTTCCTTCTATAGGGTGGCTGGAGATCAGGGATGTTTGAAAATAGCTTGTTACAGCGTATTGCACTCGGAGATGAGGGGGCGCGGCGGAGTTTGGATCCAGATCCGGACAAGGTGCGTCTATCTATCCAACAGCATCTGCAAAATCTATTTAATGTGCGCCAGGGCAGTGTTCCCAGCTTGCCCGAATATGGCCTGCCGGACTTTAATGACCTGGATCTGAGCTCCGGCTACGGCACCGCCGTGACCGAAGTGCGTAAGGCGATTCGTGAATCGCTGGAACGTTATGAACCCCGGTTGTCGCAGGTGAAAGTGCGTTACCTGCGCGATGAAGACAACCCATTGGATTTACGCTTTGAAATTACAGCCAAGCTGGCGTTATCGACGAGCCCGACACGGGTACGTTTTGAGACCCAGCTGGGCAACGAGGCGTTGGTAAAGGTGAAAGGATAACCATGGCTTTCAACAAGTATTATCAGGACGAACTGGCTTACTTACGCGAGATGGGGCGGCTGTTCTCGCAGCAGAATCCGGGCCTGTCCAAGTTCCTTTCGGAGGAGGGCAACGATCCCGATGTTGAACGCTTGTTTGAGGGGTTTGCCTTCCTGACCGGTCGCATGCGCCAGAAACTGGATGATGAGTTGCCGGAAGTGACCCATGCGCTGATCAATCTGCTCTGGCCGCATTACCTGCGGCCGGTGCCGGCGATGAGCATCCTGGAGTTCAAACCGATCACCAACGCCGTCACCCAAAAGAAGACGATTGCGCGTGGCGCGGCGGTACAGTCTGTCGCTGTAGAGGGTACCAACTGCCAGTTCAGAACCTGCTATGACGTGGATATATATCCTTTGGAACTGGACCAGGTATGCCTGGATAACAGCAGTACCGGAGCATCGCTCGCGCTGGACTTTGTGCTGGATTCAAGTACGGCGTCGGACAGTTTACAGCTGGATAAACTACGCCTTTTCTTGCACGCCGAGCGGGAAATTCATATCAGTCAAATGCTCTATCTGTGGCTGTTCCGTTACTTGGACGGGATCGAGTTGACCCTCCATTACCGGACAGGGGCGGCTAGTAAACGCTTTACTCTGGCGCCTGATCAGGTAGTCCCGGCAGGCTTCGCCGAAGAGGAGGCGTTACTGCCTTACAGCTCGCGTTCTTTTAGCGGCTATCGCTACCTGCAGGAGTATTTCAGCCTGCCGGAGAAGTTCTTGTTTGTCGATCTGGTGGGGCTCGAGGGGTATCTCCAGGAGCCGATGATTGAGCGGTTCGAGATCCGGTTCCTGTTCTCACGCCGGTTGGACGCCCAGATACGGATTAAGAAAGAGCATATCCGTCTGTATTGCACGCCGGTCATCAACCTGTTTGCCGCCGATGCGGACCCGGTCAGGGTCAGTACCAAGCAGCTGGAGTATCTGGTGCGCCCCAGCTATGCACAGCAGCAACATATAGAACTGTTCTCGATAGACCGGGTGAGCGGCCAGCGCCAGGGGCGCAGCAAGCGCACGACCTACGAGCCTTTTGAGAGCTTTAACCATGAGCAGGGCCAAGCCATGCAGCAAGAGCAGCAAGAGCAGGTGTTCCATAAGCTGCGCCGCTGCCCGTCGACATTGCAGGGTGGGCTGGATAACTATATCAGTTTCGTCACTGTGACTAACCAGCTCGTCTTACCCGGCAATGAGACGGTCTCCCTGGAATTGACCTGCAGTAATCGCAAATTACCGGAAACGTTGCGCGCCGGGGATATCGTTTATCCAACTCTTAACTCGCCGGAGTTCGTCACGTTCCGCAATATCACCCGGGTGACTCAATCTCTGGAACCGCCCATGCATGATGGTTTGCAATGGCAGTTGGTGTCTAATTTAGCGTTGCACTATCACTCCATGGCACGGCTTGATTCGCTACGCGTGTTGCTCAAGTGCTATGACTTTCGGGCCTTCTATGACCGTCAGGCCGAGAGGGCCAGCCAGCAGCTGATGGAGGGTATTCAGGAGATCAGCACCCAGAGTGTCGACCGCTTGCATAGGGGCGTTCCTGTCAGGCGGTTGCTGACGCGGATAAAAATGCGCGAGAGCAAGTTTGGCGGCAAAGGGGTACAGGGCGAGGGCAATATGTTTTTATTCGCCTCGGTGCTGAATGGTTTTTATGCCCAGTACGCGACCATCAACTCCGGTCACGAACTGGAAGTGGAAGGGCTTGATAACGGTGAGACCTATCAATGGACGACGATACTGGGGCAACGGCCATTACTGTAGATAGCGCGTCAGACAGTCGGTCGGTGCAAGGCGGCCAAGCCTCCGGCGTTGCCGGAGGCTTGGCGCTGGGTGACGACCTTTCAGGCAAACCCCTGAGGGGGGCTCTCAGTGCAGACAGCCAGGGGCTGAGTCATCAATTGCAGCAGCATGCCCGCGAGTTTAATTTCTTTAAAGCTGTACACCTGCTGGAGACCCAGCACCGGGATAAGCTGGCGGTTGGGTTTCAGGGGCCGGTGGCGCAGGAGGTCGTTCGTTTTCGAGGCCATCCCAGCCTCGGTTTTCCCTCGTCAGATATCCATCAGATCCAGGCTAACGCGCTGGGGCAGTTAGAGCTGGAGACCAACTTTGCGGGTCTGTATGGGCCTAGCTCGCCGATGCCGGTTCATGTGACCGAGTCGATTATCGTCGAGCAAAATTCGATCGAGAGCGAAGACCTGGCCGAATATTTCCTCTGTCTTGAACATCAGGTTCGAGCCTTGAGAGATCAGCGCCTCAATATCACCCAGCTGGTGGCTCAAGCCTCTGGCATCAAAAAACAGATACAGGCCGGGACCCTGCATGCGCGCCGATTATCGGACGCCGAGCTCGAAGAGTTGCGCACGGGCGACGGCCTAGCCGCGATACTCAGCGATGCCGAACGTGAGGCCTTTCGAGCACAGAAGCTGGCGCTGCATATTTA
Organism: Motiliproteus sp.; assembly: GCA_047633175.1. Lineage (GTDB taxonomy): Bacteria > Pseudomonadota > Gammaproteobacteria > Pseudomonadales > Balneatricaceae > Motiliproteus. Next base: position 8,872 of record JBLIEQ010000024.1, read on the forward strand.
TGAACGACCGAGTGCCCGGCAGCGGGATTTTCTCGATCTGTTCAATCATCGGCTGATCTCGCTGTTCTACCGCTGTTGGAAGAAGTACCACCCTGAATTCCAATACCAGGCGGGTGCCACGGATGACTTCAGCCGCTGGCTGTTTGCGTTGATGGGGGCACCCGATGCTCAGGCACGGCAGGCTTCGGCGCTCTGCTGGCCGCGGCTGCTGGGGTATCTGGGATTATTGTCGATGCAGGCGCGTTCCGCGAATACCCTGACGGCGGTGGTTTCTGGTTACTTTGAGGGTATCCCCGTTGAGGTGGAAGAGCATGTGCCGCGCTGGGCTTATATACCCGACGCTCAGCGCTGCCGGCTGGGGCTTGGCTGCAGTGTCCTGGGCGATACTGTCAGCTTGGGAGCCCGGGTACGGGACCGCAGTGGCAAGTTTTTGGTGCGCCTGGGGCCGTTGTCGAAGAGTGCCTTTGTGCGTTTTTTACCCACGGGTGAAGACCACGCGGCGCTGCGCGAACTGGTGATCTTTTTAATGCCGCAACAGCTGTTGTTCGATATTGAATTGCGCCTGGCAGCAGAGGCTGAGTCGCAGCCGGATTTATCGAGTAGCTTTGCGCTGCAGGCCGGTGGCGGTCAATTGGGTTGGTCAACCTGGCTGAGTGTCAACAACGCGTCTGAGCGGAGCCTGATACTCAAAGGCTGCTAGCAGCCCATCCCTCAAATGCCTGGGCGGCCAAGCATTAATTAAACGCCTTAACTAAACGAACAAGAGTCCTGCGTTGCAGGGCTCGATTAAATTACAAGGAAGGTCGGTCATGGACAAAATCACACTCAAATCGCTGGTCGGGCACATGAATGTCACCTGCACCCGGGCGATGGAAGCCGCCGCCGGGCTCTGCGTCTCGCAGAGCGCCTATGAGGTGACGGTCGAGCACCTGCTGATGAAACTGCTGGAGGATGAAAACGACCTGGCGCAGCTCCTGGTGCACTACGACATTAATGTGGTGTATTTTGTTAAAAATCTGCAGCATGCGATCGAGAACGATCGTAAGGGCAACAGCGGTAAACCGGTGTTTGCGCGGGCGCTGGTGGGGCTGCTGGAAGATGCCTGGCTGATCGCCTCGCTGGAGCAAACCGAGCCTCAGATCCGTTCTGGCTCCCTGGTGCTGGCATTGCTGGCCAACCCTCGGCGCCACGGGATGGCGACCTATCTGGATGATCTCGGTGAGATTTCCTACGACGATCTGCTGATCAATTTCAGCGCAATCGTGACCGGTTCACGCGAATCCCAGTCGGTGGCGGCGGGGCAGAGCGGGGCGGCGGTTGCGGCCATGACCGACAGCGGCGAGCTGAATAAGTACTGCATCAACTATACCCAACGGGCTCGGGAAGGGTTGATCGATCCGGTGTTTTGCCGCGATCAGGAGATCCGCCAGATGATCGATATTCTGGGGAGGCGGCGTAAGAACAACCCCATCGCCGTGGGCGAGGCGGGCGTCGGTAAGACCGCCGTGGTCGAAGGCCTGGCACTGAAGATCGTCCAGGGGCAGGTGCCCGACGTCCTCAGCGAGGTGGAGCTGTACGGGCTGGATCTGGGCTTGCTGCAGGCTGGCGCCAGCGTTAAGGGCGAGTTCGAAAATCGTCTCACCGGTGTTATCCAAGCGATCAAGTCGTCGCCCAAGCCGATCATCCTGTTTATTGACGAGGCCCACACCCTGATCGGTGCCGGGGGTCCAGCGGGGGGTGGCGATGCCGCAAACCTGCTCAAGCCCGCCTTGGCGCGGGGTGAGCTGCGTACGATCGCCGCCACCACTTGGTCTGAATACAAGAAATATTTCGAGAAGGATCCAGCGCTGGCACGGCGCTTCCAGCTGGTTAAACTCGATGAGCCTTCGGTAGAAGAGGCGGTGGTGATCCTTCGCGGTCTGCGCCAGACCTACGAACAGGCGCACGGGGTCTATGTCCGTGATGATGCGATCGAGGCCGCCGCCAAGCTGTCCGCGCGCTATATCAGCGGACGCCAGCTGCCGGATAAGGCAGTCGATGTGCTGGATACCGCAGCGGCCAGAGTCAAGATCAGCATTAGCGCGCTGCCGGAACCGATCGATGCCAAGGAACGCGCCATTCAGACCCTGGGGCGTGAGCGTGAAGCGCTGGCGCGCGATATCAGCAGCGATGTGCTGGACGACGAAGGCCAGCTGGAGGCGCTGGACCGCCAGATCGACCACCTGCAGACCGCACTGGTGGTGCTCAACACGCAGTGGCAACAGGAGACCGCACTGGTGCAGCGCATCATCGAGCAACGTCAGCAGCTGGCGCAGTTACAGGAAACCGAGACGGCCGATACCGAGATCGCTCAGCCTGAAACGGATGGTCCCGATACGATTGCGCTCGACACGCCGACCGACACGACCGCTGAGCTTCCCAGTCAAACCGAACTACGCCAGAGGATTCAGTGTGCTATCAAGGGGCTGGCAGACGTGCAGCAGGACACGCCGTTGATCCATTATGAGGTCAGCCCCGATGTGGTCGGACGGGTGATCGCCGACTGGACCGGCGTGCCCCTGGGTAAGATGGTGCGCGATGAAGCGCAGAGCGTGCTGGCCTTCGGCGCTCAGCTCAGCCAGCGGCTCAAAGGCCAGGAGCATGCGGTCGCTGCCATCGATCGTGGGATCCGTGCCGCCAAGGCGGGGGTGAATAATCCCGACACCCCGATCGGGGTCTTTCTGTTGGTCGGCCCCAGCGGTGTCGGCAAGACAGAGGCGGCGATCGGGGTCTCGGAGCTGATGTTCGGCGGCGAACGCTTCCTGACCAGTATCAATATGTCCGAATTCCAGGAGAAGCACTCGGTATCGCGGCTGGTGGGTTCGCCTCCCGGCTACGTGGGCTACGGCGAGGGCGGCGTCCTGACCGAGGCGGTGCGTCAGCGGCCGCATTCGGTGGTACTGCTCGACGAGGTGGAGAAGGCCGACCTGGAGGTGATGAACCTGTTCTACCAGGTGTTCGATAAGGGCATGCTTTCCGATGGTGAGGGTCAGCTGATCAACTTCAAGAACACGGTGGTGTTCCTGACCTCCAACCTGGCAACGGATATCATCACCGACCTGTGTGCGGGCGACCAGCGGCCACCGCAGGCCGAACTGATCGAGGCGATTCGCCCGGTGCTGAGCCGCCATTTCAAACCCGCGCTGCTGGCACGGATGCAGATCGTACCCTTCTATACCCTGGGCGCCGATGTGATGGGCGATATCGTACGTCTCAAGCTGGACAAGGTGGTCGAGCGGCTGCGCAACAATCAGAAGCTAGAACTTGTCTATGACCCGGAGGTGATCGAGACGATCGCCCGGCGCTGCACCGAAGTGGAGACCGGCGCGCGGAATATTGACCACATCCTCAACGGCACGCTACTGCCACAGATAGCCACCGAAGTGCTGGAGCGGATGGGCGATGAACAACGCTACAGCCAGCTGCGACTGACGATCGATGAGGCCGGCGATTTCCAGCTGAACTTTAGTTAACCCGTGGCGGGTGCAGGGATAGATACCGGGGTAAATCCCTTGGTAAATAGAGGGATAGGTGCAGGGATGGATAGGATGCTGGATACAGGAATCAAGCAATGGATGCATAGCGCGGGCCAGCGGTTGAGGCTTAGGGATGAGGCTTAGGGATGAGGCTTAGGGATGAGGCTTACAGATGAGGCTTACAGATGAGGCTTACAGATGAGGCTTACAGATGAGTGAGGCGTTGCAAGCGCTGGAGGAGCTGATTCAGGTCAACCTGTCGATCAGCCGTGAGCGGGATATGCACCGGCTGTTGGATACCATCCTCAGGGCCGCGCGCAAGATGACCGCCGCCGAGGCCGGCTGTATCTATATCCTGGATCGTACCAAGCGCTTCTTACATCCCGAGGTGGTCCAGGGCATAGAGCAACCCCAGGTGCAACCGAGGGTGGGCAGCCGGCTTGAGCCGATCGAACTGCGGCCGCAGGGGCGCCCGAATATGGCGGATATCTCCGCCTATGCGGCACTGTCGGGGCAGCTGGTCAATCTCGAAGACGCCTACCGCTACACCGGCTTTGATTTTAAGGCGCTGTACGAGCGGGATCGGCAGACCGGCTTTCGCAGCCGCTCGATCCTGGTGGTGCCGCTGTCGGACCACCAGGACGTCAGTCTCGGCGTGATGCAGCTGTTTAATCGCCGCAGCTCGGATGCCGGGGCGGTAGAGGCCTTTCCGGCATCGCTGGAAGGGCTGGTCAAGGGTTTTGCGGCACAGGCGGCAGTCGTGGCCAACAATGCCCTGCTGCTGGCCGAAAACAGCTTCCTGATTAAACAGCTTGATCAGGCCAATCAGGTGCTGGAGATCGAGAACCAGGCGCTGCGCAAGCGGGCCAGCGGCACCCTGCAGCTGGGTGATCTGATCGGTTCCGCTCCGGCTATGCAGCAGTTGTACGGCCTGCTGGAAAAGGTGTCGGACTCCAAGGCCACGGTGTTACTGCAGGGCGCGACCGGCACCGGTAAAGAGCTGGTCGCCGCCTGCATTCATCGCAACAGTCCAGGGCAGAACGGTGCCTTTATCGCCCAGAACTGCGCCGCCCTGCCCGAAGATCTGCTCGAGAGTGAGCTGTTTGGCTATCGCAAGGGGGCCTTTAGCGGTGCCCACAGCCATAAGCAGGGGCTGATCGAGGCGGCACATAAAGGCACCCTGTTCCTCGACGAGATCGGCGATATGCCACTCAAACTGCAGGCCAAGATGCTGCGGGTGTTGCAGGAGCGCGAGGTGCGCCCGCTGGGTGCCATCCAGAGCCTGAAGGTGGATATTCGGGTGATCGCTGCGACCCACCGGGATCTGCCCAATCTGATCGAAGCGGGCACGTTCCGCGAGGATCTGTACTACCGGCTCAATATATTCCCCGTCCAGCTACCGACGCTGAGTCAGCGGCGTGAAGATATCCCCATCCTGGTAAACCATTTTATCCAGCAGTTCGCCGAGCAGTATGAAAAGAGCGTGCGAGGGGTCAAACCCCAGGTCCTGGACCTGCTTCAGGAACAGCCCTTTCCAGGCAATATCCGCGAACTGCGTAATCTGCTCGAGCGCGCCGTGCTGCTGGTCGACGTCGACGGCGTGATCGGCATCCCGCACCTGCCGCAGTCGATGACCGGAGGGGGCGAGGTGATGCCGTTCCCGTTCCCGAGCGGGCGCGGCGATAGTGACGGTGAGCGCTCAGGGGAAGGCTTAAAGACCATCATGCAGCGGCTCGAGGCGCGGGTGATCGCCCAGCGTCTGCAGGCCAATGCCGGCAATCAGACCCGCACCGCCGAAGAGCTGGGCGTGTCGCGACGCTCCCTGGTGGAAAAGTTGGGGCGCTATCAATTGAGAGAAAAAATGATTTAAATGCAGTGGATTGAGTGAGTATTTGAAAGGGTTTTTGATAAAAACGCGCCGTTGTAATTTTTATAAGGAAGTAATGTGAAAGTTTTAAAATATATTAAATATGTATTTTTAGTGATTGGAATGCTGCTGCTAGCCGGTGGATTATATTCATACACCGATACGCGGAACCTCTTGTCGGATGCTGTCCTTGTTGAGGGCGTCGTTGTCGATCTTGTGCAGGTGAGATCGACATCGAGTTCGAACTCGGGCTCGATATCGATGTCGAGGGATTCGAGAACCTATGCACCGGTTGTAGAGTTCGTTACTGAGACGGGGCGGACGCTTAAACACTACTCATCGAATAGTTCCCAGCCAGCGTCGTTTTTTATAGGTGAGAAAGTGGGCGTCTATTACGATGCGTCTGCGCCTGGAAATGCGGTGATTAATACATTCTTTGCCCTGTGGGGCATGGCTGTTATTTTTGCTGGTATAGGGGCCACGTGCTTCGTTGTTGGTTTTATAATGATTGCCTCTGGGATTGTCAAAACAAGAAGGGTGCGGTTTCTTAAGGCCAAGGGTATGGCGATAAACGCTAACATTCAAAGTGTAGAGCCTAACCAGGCGCTGGTTGTTAATGGTAAATCACCCTTTCAGATTTGTGCGCAGTGGCAGGATCCATCCACGTCAGCATTGCATATTTTCAAGAGTGAAAACATCTGGTTTAACCCCACAGATTATATCGAATCTTACGCTGTGACGGTTTTAATCGAAAAGGGGCGTCCAGGTAATTATTATATGGACATATCATTTTTGCCCCAATTAGCAGGGTAAATTGACGGCGTTACCGATTAATAGCTGAGTAGGTTAAGAGAGGTTGGACGGCGCGTCAGTCGACAACGGAATGAAGCGCATCCACGAGGGTGCGCTTGCATCAGTAACAGAGGATCTGAAGATGGTGTCTTTACGCGCCAACAGCGAGCGTTGTTTTTTTGAAATGCAGGGGCTGGACGACGAGTTTCATGTTGTCGAATTGAAGGGCACCGAGCAGTTGTCCAAGCTGTATGAGCTTACTCTTGAGCTGGTCAGTGACGACCCCGAGATCGATCTGGAGACGTTGATCGGTCGGGCTGCGGTGGTAACCTTGCAGGGTCAAGATCAGGATGCGGAGGTGCAGAACCGCTTTATTCATGGCCTGATCAGTACGGCCGAACTCGGCGAGCAGGGGACCCGGTTAAGTCATTATCACCTGACGCTAGTGCCCAGGATCTGGCCGCTGAAGCATCGGGTTAACAGCCGGATCTTTCAGAACCTGGCGGTGCCCGAGATTATCGAGCAGCTGCTCGATGACGCCGGCCTCAGCCGCGATGAATACCGGCTCGACCTGAGCGAGAGCTACCCGCCGCGCGAGTACTGCGTCCAGTACCGCGAATCGGAGCTGAACTTTATCCAGCGGTTGCTGGAAGCCGAAGGGATTCATTACTACTTCGAACACGACGACGAGAAGCCGGTACTGGTGATGAGCGATGCCTCAATTGCCAATCCGCTGATCACCGGCGACCCTGGGATCCCGTACTATAACCAGACCCAGGGCGCGCTCCGTGAAGCGCATATCCGAAAATTTCGCTACAGCCAGGCGGTAGTTCCGGGGCGCGTCACGCTGCGCGACTACGACTTCAAGAAGCCGACCCTCAAACTCGAGGTCCAGAACCAGGGCTCGGGCGACCAGGCCCCCGGAGATCAAACGCTGGAGGTCTACGACTACCCCGCCAGCTTTCATGATGCAGGGCAGGGCAAGCAGCGCGCCCGGGTACGCCTGCAGGCCCTGGCCCGTGACGGCAAGCAGGCCAGCGGCGCCAGCGATGTTAATCGCCTGATTCCCGGCTACAGCTTCCGCCTGGAAGAACACACGCGCGATGACCTTAACCGCGACTATCTGGTCACCCAGGTCATACATAAGTGCCACCAACCGCAGGTGCTGGAGGAGGAGAGCGGCACCGAAGGTTCCAGCTACAGCAACAAGTTTATGTGCATCCCCTATGAGGTCAGCTACCGTCCGCAGTGTAAGAGTACGCCACCCGAGATCCGGGGCAGCCAGACCGCTACCGTCACGGGACCGGCAGGCGAGGAGCTCTATACCGACGAGTTCGGCCGCATCAAGGTGCAGTTCCACTGGGATCGCGAAGGTCAGGGCAACGAACACAGCTCCTGCTGGATCCGGGTCAGTCAGTCCGCCGCCGGCGGCGGCTTCGGCGGCTTCTTCCTGCCGCGGATCGGCGAAGAGGTGATCGTTGATTTTCTCGAAGGCAACCCCGACCGGCCGCTGGTGATCGGCCGGGTCTATCACGGTACCAACCGCCCGCCCTATCCGCTGCCAGAGCATAAGACCAAGAGCACCCTCAAGAGCAACTCCTCCAAGGGCGGCGACGGCTACAACGAGCTGCGCTTCGAAGACAAGAAGGGCGAAGAGCAGCTGTTTATCCATGCCGAGAAAGACCAGGACATCCATGTTAAAAATGATCGCCGCGAATGGGTGGGCAATGACCGGCATGAGCAGGTGTTGGCCAACAGTTACAACCAGATTCAGGGCGATCAGCATCTTAGCGTCGAGGCCAGTCGTCGCGCTGAGGTGCAGCAGGATGATCACCTGAGCGTCGGCGGCAGCCGCCATACCCGGATCGAGCAGAGCGAACTGCTGCAGGCCGGCCAGGAGATCCATCTGAAAGCGGGACAGAAGCTGGTGCTCGACGCCGGCTCGGAATTAACCCTCAAGGCCGGAGGCAGTTTTATCAAGCTCGACGCCTCGGGCGTGAGCCTCAGCGGTGCTCAGCTCAAGCTCAATTCCGGTGGGGGGCCGGGTTCGGGCAGCGGCACCGCGGTCGAAAAACCCAGCCTGCCGGCCGACGCTGATTCCGGCCTGAGCGGACAGGTCTCGACAGCCAAGGCGCCGGAGATCGCGCCGGCCGCCAATCCGCTGGACATCAGCAACGCCAAGGCCTCCCTGTACAAAGCGGCACAGGCAGGGACGATGCTGGTCGAAAGCTGCAGCCACGGTGAGGGCTGCCAATGCAGCATTCATCCGGGAGGGAGCTGATCGATGCAAACGATTTATAAGGATGTGAAAAATGCCGATAAAAACCAACTGGCACAGCCCCGCGTGCACAGCTACCTGCTGATCGATGGTGCCCTGGTCAGCGATCTTGGACGGCTGGTCTCCCATCTGGCCGGCGATCAGAACCCGCAAACTGTGCCGTTGATGCAAGCGTACTTCGGTGACCAGGCCTATGACGGCCTGCCGCTGTTGATCAGCTCCGAGCCAGGCTCGGCAGTGTATGAGTATTTCAGTACTCTGCTGGAGACTATCCCCGCAGGCTGCATGATCCGCTCGACGGCTAATCTCGAGACGCTGGCCGCGCACTGCAGCAGCCTGATGCGGGTGACCTTAGAGGGGCAGAGGCCCAGTCTGTTTCGGTTCTATGATCCGCGTAATCTGAACGCGCTGGTAGAGGTGTTCAGCCACGCCCTGCCGACGATCCTGGGTCCGATGGAACGTCTTAGCTGGCACCATAATGGCCAGTGGCACCAGCAACAACTTGACCAGCTGCATGAGCAGCACAACGATCAGCAGTCCCAGCCCTGGGACGGCACATTGCAGCCCCCCGGCTGGTTGCAGATCGATGCCGGGCAGCTGGCCGCCATCACCGAGATCAAGCGGCGTGACGTCAACGACCAGCTGGCACTGACCTATCAGTCGGCGATCCAGGCGCGGGGCGAGCAGCCTGTAGCCTATGTAGCGGAGCAGCTCAGCAGGGCGCGGCAGTTCAAGTTTGAGAGCCTGTCAGAGCTAGAACGCTGGTTGCGGCTGGCGCTAGGCCAGGGACCGCAGTTCTGGCAGCAGGCCGACGCCCACAGCCTGCTGATCACCGAGTGCCTGACTACCGAGCAGCAGCTGCAACAGCTCGAACAGCTGTTTACGCCTCAGTCCGCGCAGGCTTAACCGAACAAGGAACGCATCATGACTATCTATACCGTCCAACAGGGTGACTGGCTAAGCAAGATCGCCATCCAGAAAGGCTTAACCGTCGAGCAGCTGCTGCAGGCAAACCCACGCCTGCGCCCCAACCCCGATCTGATCCTTGCCGGTGAAGAACTCAACATTCCGCTGACACAGACGCAAAAGCGGGACCTAAGATTGAAGCAGGAGCTAGAGCAACAGCCGACATCCGGGCCTATGTCCCGGGAACAGACCCCGGCCAAGACCGATGCCGCTATGACCTTGCCTGAACCTGCGTTTAGCGGGGACAAAAGTACTACCCAAGCCCAGAGCGAACCCCTTTGTCAGGCCAAGCTATATGAGATCGTTCATATTACCGGTGAAGGCGCAGGCGGCTTCTATGTACTCAATGAAGCGCAGAGCGATGCGCTGCGTGAAGAAATCACGACTAACGAGGCGTTGATGAAGGAGTACGCTGAGCTGTGTAAAAACGCACCGGATGACGCGGCCAGCGATAGCGCCAGGTTAACGCATGTTAACACTAAGAAAGACTGGTTGATCAAAGCGGCAGAGCGACAGCTGATACCGATCAAGGAGCCGAAACCTGAGGAGGAGCAGAGTTACACTGACGAGACGCAGGAACTTAATAACCAACTGCAGAGGCTTGAAAAACTGCGTCTCGCGGTTCAGGACTACCTGCCACTGGCTATTTTTCGTGACGGCAATGCCCAGGAGGTTAACTGGAGCAGGCTGCGCACCAAGGTGCTGATCCAGCTGGATCACAGCATCGCCGTCAAAGAGCGGCGGTTGGCCGACTATAGCAGTGGACAACCCAAGAAGGTTAGCGATGCGTCGAACCAGGCCCCGCCCGAGGTTAAGGTGCGTACCAGCGACCTGAAATCCCCCAAAACGGCCACCAAGGCCCGGGTGGTGGAACTGATCGTCTTTAGCCAGTCGGATCGCTGGCGCTACGTCAGCGCCGCGTTTCTCGAGCAGACGCAGCTAAAAGCCCAGTGGTTGAAGGTCTCCAATAGCAGCAAGATCAAACAGATTATCGCCAGTAGCCAGAACGGTGCGCCGCAGGCCGTGGCTAAAGAACTACTCGATCATATTCGCGAAGACGTCAACAAAAGCAAAGAGAACTTCAAGGCTGAGCTGAAGCAGTGTGAAGCCAAGACCGACGGCGACGCGGTCTTTAGCGTGCTGTATAAAGAGCTGTTCAACGTTTCCACCAACGTAGACCGCGACCCGAGCGACAGCGTCTTTGCCGCCGACGCCGATGCCCAGCTGCTGCGATTCGCCGCGGTTGCCAGCACCGGTGCCACCAACTTTGATCCCCGCGAAGGGCCGATCGAAATCGGCGGCAAAGCCAAAGCCAGTTTTGCGCTGCTCGAGGGCCGTGTTAACGCCAGCCTGTCGTTGCCGAGCGCCGCCGGTTACACCTGCGCCATCACCTACCGCGACGGCGATGGCCAGGAGGTGCGGCACAGTTTTGGCGCCTACAGGCTGCAGGGCGAGCTGGCCCTGAGCTGTTTTGTCGGCGCCAAAGTCGAGGTGGAGGTGGAGGCCAAAGCATCCGTAGGCGATGCCGCGCAAGCGGCGTACTACCATGCAGCCAATCCCGGCGAAGCGATCGGCAGTGCCAGCGCGCTGCTGGCACCAGCGATCGAGATGGGGATCAACCCCTCAGGCGGTGTCGGCTTCAAGGGCGAAGCCTTTGCCGGCGGGCAGGCGGGCGGCCAGCTCAGCGGCAGCCTGGAGTGGAAAGCCCCGCTGCGGCCCAAGCAGGAAGAGGCCGCACCGGAGCCTCAGGAGGAAGAGGCCCCGGACTGGAGCAGCCTGATGGAAATGAAAGCCGAAGGGAACCTGGCGCTGGGTATCGGTGCCGGACTGGATTTTGGCTTGAGGATGGAACGTACCGACCTGATATTTTATTGTCACGGCCGACTGGTGTTTGGCCCCGGTGCCGCCGGTGGTATTGGCGGTAAGGTCGATGGTGACAAGATCTTAGATCTGGTGGTAATGGTCTGCGATGTGTTGACTGAGGTGGATTATCGTTATCTGCTGAATGTTGATCGAGAGGTTTTCGAAAATTTCTATCTGGGGTTGCTGAAAGCCTTTACCGAACCTGGAGAAACGCTGAAAAAGGTATTTGACAGTAGTTTGTCCGAACTGAGTAGATGGGGTGAGTTCCGGCAGTTGCAAAAGGAGAATGCACGAGAACTGGCAAGGAATATCAACGTCAATAAATACGAAGTGAGGCTAAAACAATTACCACCGGAAACCCTGGGGATGATGCTGCATACCCTGTCGGAGACCTTTGTCGAGGTCAGAGAAGAGCAACAGGAAACCGCCATTATTAAGCTGCTGGAAAACGTGCAGACTTGGCGTCACTTTATCAAGGCGCTGGAGCATATGAGCGTCACCGGTGAGAACAGCAACCCTCTCCACAGCCTCGACCGGCTCAATGCGATCCTGGACGGTACGCAGCAGCGTGAGTTTAATAACTGGATCGCCCGGCTTAAGGATGAAGGCCAGCCGCCGAGAGTGGCACCCTATACGCTGGTAAAAATCTCTGAAAAACTCGGGTTAGTGGAAAAGCAGATGCTGGCCTGCCGTCGTGGCAACCAGACAACAGATACCCGCGTGGTGTAACGACTGTTATGATTACAGGGAATAAAAAAGCGCGGCTACGGCCGCGCTTTTGGGTGCTTATAAGGGCGTACTCTGCTGCAGGCCGCAGCGAAAGCCGTACATAATGTGATATTTTTTAGAAACAGGGTTTCGGGGGTGGCGCATGACTACTGGAGTAGATGATTCAGCCCAATTTCCGCCTCGGAGGATTTTTTTGCTGCCGGTAGCTGGCCCCTTGGGGTTGTCGACCGGGGACTGGGCGTAGTAATCCTCGGCGAACCAGTCATCGACCCACTCTGAGACATTGCCGCTCAATTCATGTAATCCTAACGGATTAGGAGGGAATGAACCGACAGGGAAAAGCCTGCTTTTTCCTGTCGGTTTGTAGTTTCGGCCTTTCTCTATCTTCCCATTATCGGTGGCAAAGAGGATCTTCTGGCCGCGGTTGCGGGCGGCGAACTCCCACTGTGCTTCGGTCGGAAGGTCGATAGGTAGCATCGCCAGTTCGCCTAACCACTGGCAGTATTCCTTTGCCTCCTGCCAGTCTTTAGTCAGAGAGGGGTATGTGGGGGCGAGGATCTTCATGTCATCTCGGCGATCGGCGTAGTAGATCTCTTTGCCATGGGCCAGGCGGAAGCTGTCGAACTCATGAATCGTCGTCTCGTACTTGGCCAGGTGGTAGCTATCCAGACGAACCTGATGCACCGCATCGTTATCGCCGTAGATGTCGATATGACAGGTCTGACTCGATCCCGGCTCGCACGGCCAGCCAAAGTCTCCCATCATAAATTCGCCGCCCTCGACGAAGACCATGTTATCCAGCGCCTTCACCGCTACCTCCAGCACCTGCTGTTTGAGGTCGCTATCGAGGCTGGGATGCAGGCGCTCGATATTGGCTGCAATCGCCTCGATCTGCGAGCCGCTGAGCGTCTCACTGGAGATAGATGCGGCAGTGCTCCCGCAACCGGCCAGCACCGTCATGGACAGCGAGAGTAGGGTGGCTTTAAAACGCATGGTGGCTTCCTTGTCTGAGTCAAAAGTGGCGAGAATTATAGCAATCCTGACCGATAAATCCGAGTGGGTTTAAGCGGTTGTGCTACCAGAACCTATGCAGCAGGCTATCCGCTGCCGGAACATAAAGAAGGGGGCGTCCGCCAACCCACTGGATAGCCTGGACCGACTGAATGGGGTCCTGAACGGGCAACAGCAAGTCGCGTTCAACGGCTGGATTAACCAGTTAAGAGCAGAGAATGCGTCGCCAGGCAGTCCGTTCCACTTCGTACCGCAGCAGTCCAAGCGCCAGATGGTGAGCCAGAATCAGGCGCACTACCGCTCGGTCCGTCAGCAGGGCGACAGGCGCATCGCTTAATGCTCAATGGGCGCGGTCGGTGCCGCGCCCCATAGATGCCTAGAGTGGTCGGCCCTGACGTATTCCGCAGCGGAAACCCCATGCGGTTGTGTAACGGTCAAGTGTCGGCGGCTCGGCGTGGCGCATCACTATAGGGCTCAGTGATTCGCGGTTATTTGCACCTCGCAGAATCTTCTGAGTGCCTGTCTTGGGGCCTGTCGGGTTGGACTCTGGAGATTCTGCGTAATAGGTCTCGGAAAACCAGTCGTCGACCCACTCAGACATATTGCCGCTAAGGTCTTGAATACCCAGCGGATTGGGTGGGAAGGAGCCTACGGGAAGGATAGATCGATTACCCATGGGCTCGAAGTTACGGCCGCGATCAATCTCGCCGCTGTCGGTGGCGAACAATATTTTCTGGCCGCGGTTGCGGGCCGCATACTCCCACTGTGCCTCGGTAGGCAGGTCGACGGGCAGTGCGGTGACCTGTCCCAGCCACTGACAGTAGTCCTTGACCTCCTGCCAGTCCTTGGTGAAAGACGGATGGTTCGGTCCTAAGATTTTCAAATCGTCACGGCGGTCGGCGAAGTAGATCTCCTTGCCGTGGGCGAGCCGGAACTGGTCAAACTCATGCACCGTTGTCTCGTATCTGGCCAGATGGTAGCTGTCCAGGCGGACATTGTGCACCGGGTAGTTATCGCTATCGCCATCGATATTGCAGATTTGGGCTGAGCCTGGATCGCAGGCCCAGCCGAAGTCTCCCATCATAAATTCGCCGCCCTCGACGAAGACCATATTGTCCACCGCGTTCACCGCCACCTCCAGCACCTGCTGCTTGAGGTTGCTGTCGATCGTCGGATGCAGGCGCTCGATATTGGCTGCAATCGCCTCGATCTGCGAGCCGCTGAGCGTCTCACTGGAGATAGTGCTCCCACAACCGGCCAGCACCGTCATGGACAGCGAGAATAGGGTGACTTTAAAACGCATGGTGGCTTCCTTGTCTGAGTCAAAAGTGGCGAGAATTATAGCAATCCTCACCGATGAGCCCGAGTGGATTTAAGCGGTTGCTGGAAGTCGAAGGCATTACTACTTCGAATCAAAACCGTGCTCTGTCCCTTGTTATCCCTTGTTTTCCGCGGGCTTGATGGAGCTAGGTCACGGTCGGTGCCTTCAGGTCGTTTATCTTAAAGGCTTTTTAGCCGCTGTCTAGGTTTCCAAAAAGTCATGCAGTACACTAGGCTACAAAGTAACGGCAATTGAAAATAGAGGATGTACGGCTCATGGCTGACGGAGCAACCCTGATTAAAGAGATTAAGCTGGAAGAGATGGCTCAGTTGCGTGATACCTCGCAAAAGATCGCCGCGACCCTGCGGCAGGAGTTAGAAGGGCATCTCAGGACACTGACGCCGCTATTTTCACCGCGCAAAGTGCTTGGTGAGTTTATGCAGAGTGCGTCTCGCGATAGCGTGGTAGGTGCTGCGAAAAACTTTTCGGCGCTGGAAGAAAACTATAAAGCGATAATGCGCGATGGCTTCGACCTCTCGGCCAAGCTGTCGACGCCGTTACCCGCCATCACCAATAAGCTGGAAGTCTACCCCTGGTGTTATCTGGATGAGGTTGGCGGCGCTAAGGGGACCATCAGCTTTCGCTCTCCGGTGCGCTGGGTACTGGCCTATGCCGGCAGTCATGGTCTGCCCTGGTTGCTGGAGACGAGGATGAAAGGGGAGGCGGTGGCTTATGAAGGGGTCAGCCCGCTGGTGATTAACAGTTTGACGCTCTGGTTATTACTGGAAAGCAACCCGGGTCTGAAGCGGCTGCTGGAGGCGTTGGGCTACCGGCTCAGCATCGAAAAACAGCCGGGGGTGGCGGGGGATCTGCCGCTGGTGGTATTGAGTTCTGCGCTGCCTGCATTTCGACCGCAGGATGAGCTGGTCAGAATGGTCTCGCAGCTGTCTGGCGCGGCCAGCTTTGAGGAGATTGTCGATATCGACAGCCTGGAGGGGATGACTGATCCCTTTAAACGCAAGATTCAGGCGTTGATAGCGGGTTGATGGTCGTTTTTCGGCGACTGACCGGTGGGCCTGATCACGGTTCTCGGTCAGTCTCCTAACCAATCAGAACGGTCGGGCAGCCTGCTACGATGACGCCGCCATGCACAGTGCTGTCGCCCATGCGTGCCGCGGATTTGCCGTTGATCAGAACGGTGCGGGAGCCTGAGGCGATAATATCGGGAGAGCCGTGGCAGACTGCGGTGTCGCCAGCAGTGGCAGCAGGGATGCCGTCGATCAGTACCGTGGCTGAGCCTATGTTGATCGGGCCGCCGACATGAGGGCTGTCACCGTTATAGGCGGGGCAGCTGTGCATGTCGCCGAGCCGTGCTGCAGGTTTCATGTTTCATTCCTTGAAAGTGGGACGCGCCTGCGGATGATGTGTTCTTGGCGGTACGTCGATGAGGGCAGGCTCCATAGTAATCGCCGAGCCGTGATTAGAAAAGCCTGTTATTAAATCAATGAATTGTTTGGCTTTGTGTCGACTGGTTACAGCCGGTGGTCGCAGCCGGTAATTGCGCATTAAGCTGCGCACCCTGGCCTGGGTTGAGAATTTTTATGCGCAGAGGCGGCCAGGATGAGGCTGGGTCCTTGGATCAGCGGGCTGTGCTTATGTCTGTTATACGGGGTGGGTGCTGGGTTTGCGGGTATTGTTAAAAGTTGGCCTGTGTCTTGCTATAGGTTGATAGCTATTCATTAATCAATCTAAGGAGAGAACGATGCCAACTCCCGGCTATATGTCTATCGAAGGCGAAAACCAGGGCAACATCACTGAAGGCGCCAATACCATGGAGTCCATGGGTAATAGCTATCAGGAAGATCACGTTGACGAGATCACCGTGCAGGGCTTTAATCACCAAATCATGATCCCTCGCGATCCGCAAAGTGGTCAGCCCAGCGGCCAGCGGGTTCATGATTCTTTTGTGATCTCTAAGGTTTTCGATAAGTCCTCTCCCAAGCTGTATGAGGCCTTGACCAGCGGCGAACGTCTGCCGGAAATAGTGCTGAAGTGGTACCGGACATCTGTAACCGGCACCCAGGAGCACTATTTCACCCATACGCTTGTGGACGCTATGATTGTGGACATCAAGACCAGTATGCCTCATGCGCAAGATCCTGCAGTGGCGCACTTTACACATTTGGAAGACGTTTCTTTCACCTACCGCAAGATCTCCTGGACTCACGAAGTGGCTGGTACGTCCGGCTCTGATGACTGGCGTGTCCCTAAGGTGTAATGCTTAGGCTAGCTAAGTAGGGTCTTTATAGCCCTATCTATCAGCCTGTCGGACTTAGCTCTGATGCTCGGCAGCTGCTCCTGAGTTGCCCTGCATCCATGCAGTAGTGCGGAAGAGTCGCTGTTTTAAGGTAGGGATGGGCCATTTTCCACCCTATTTTTCGTTTAATATAACCACTATTAGCCTCAAAATAGTTCGAAAACTGTCTCAAATCGGCCTCTCCCTCGCTACGACCGGTCAAACCCGGCTGGCTGTAAGGTTACTTGGAAACCGGCACGTTTGAGCCGGTTTTTGTGTGCGGGCCATTCTGCGCTAACGCATCGTCACTGAGTCGGTCGTGGCTTAGGGCCTGGGATGGCGAGCGCTAATGGGTTGCTTTTATAATCGCTAACGTAAACAGGGGTTGTAAAATACCGCCCTGGGCTATTAAATGGCTGATTTTTTCATGGATGATAGATATGCGCCAAGGGTTCTTAGGCAACGTTTCTCTACGTACACTGCTGTTTTCTTGTCTGCTTGCTGTCTCCGCGGGTTGTTCGTACTTGCCGCAGCCGGTCGTTAAAGTGATTGAGGAGTATGCGCCCGAAGAACCACTCGCGTTGAGTATCTTAGTCGATCCGCAGGTCAATCCTGATCTTAATGGGCGTCCGTCGCCGATGGTGCTGCGTGTTTATCAGCTCAAGCGTGATCTGCAGTTTCGTTCCAGTGATTTCTTTTCCCTCTACGATAATGACATTAAAGTGCTGTCGGGTGATCTGGTGGGGCGCGATGAATACGTACTTAATCCCGGGCAGGTGTTGGAGATCGAGCTGGGTTTGAATCAGGGTGTTCGCCATCTGGCCTTTCTGGCTGCATTCAGTGACCTGGATAACGCGGTCGCTAAACTCACCACCGTAGTCGATGCAGAAGATCCGGAACCACTGCATCTTCTGTTGACGGCGAGTCAGCTTAGATTGCTGGATGATGATGTCTACGAAAATTTATTAGCAGCGCAACAAGTGGCTGCCAGACCCCTGTAACAGGATGTTGAGGTCGTAATGACAAACAAAGTGATCTGGTCCGAGGGGATGTTCTTGCGTCCCCACCATTTTCAGCAGCATGAGCGTTATGTAACCCAGGAGATCGACAATCGCTGTCGCCCTCTTATGCCCTACGGGTGGGGCTTTACCCGGTTGAAGATCAATCAGGCCAACCTTGAGATCGGCCAGTTCAGTCTGGACGACTGTGCAGGCTGTTTTTCCGACGGCAGTAGTTTCGATGGCTTACAGCGCGATGGCCTGCCTCTGTCGATCAAAGTACCGGCTACGGTCAGCGATGTGGTGATCTATTTAGCGATTCCGCTGCGTCAGGAGGGGGTTCCTGAGGTTGGCGATAATGATCAGGCTAACAGCCTGGTGCGTTATCTGCCTAAGAGCGTGGAGCTGATGGATGATACCTCCAAGGAGGGCACTCGTACCCAGGTGCAGGTGGGTGACTTGCGCTTGCGGCTCTATATTCATGACCCTAAAGATGAGCCCGATGGGCTAAGGGTGCCTGACGGTTATGCGTCCCTAGCTGTAGCCCATATCGATGCGGCACAGGGCGGCAAGATCAAACTCAGGCATCTTTTTATGCCCACCATCCAGCACTATGCCGTCTCGGCGATACTGCGTGATTTTCTCACCGAACTGTTGGGCATGCTGGCCGCCCGTGCGGCAGGTTTAGCGGGGCGGGTCAGCAACTCAGGCGGCAAAGGCGGTGTTGCCGAGGTCACAGACTTTATGTTGTTGCAGCTGCTTAACCGCAGCGAACCGGTGTTCGCGCATTGCCAGCAGATGGAGGATCTACATCCGGCCTATCTCTATGAACGGTTATTGGCTCTGGCCGGTGAGCTGGCGACATTTATGAAAAAAGATAAGCGCGCCCTGCAGTTTCCGGCCTACGATCACGAAAATCTGATGGTTACGTTTGAGCCGTTATTTTCCGATCTTCGAGCCGCCTTTAGTGCCGTATTGGAGCAGATTGCTCAGGCGCTACCGCTGTCGCCTGCCCAGTATGGTATTCGGGCTGCGAGGATTCATGATCGCGACCTGCTCAAGTCTGCCGATTTTGTATTGGCGGTCAGTGCGGATGTGTCTGGAGAGAAGCTTAGAACGCTGCTGCCCGCTCAAATCAAGATCGGTCCGGTAGAGAAGATTCGTGAATTGATCACTAGCGCCTTACCCGGTATCGAAATTTCGCCGCTGCCTGTGGCACCGCGTGAGATGCCTTATCATGCCGGGTTTACCTACTTCGAACTCAACGTTCAGAATCCACTATGGAAGGAGTTTGAGCATTCGGGGGGGATTGCCTTTCATGTGGGTGGTGAGTTCCCGGGGATGGAATGTCAGTTCTGGGCCATTAAACGCAGGTAGAGGACGCTAAGTCATGGATGATCGTACGGTTATTAGGCCCACGCCGGGAGGGCGTCGACCCCGGCAGGCCGCGGTGGTTGCGCCGCGTGCCGACGCGCCGGCAGCGCGCGCAGCTGTTCAACCTCAGTATCAACCCCGGCATCAGCCTCAGCAGTCACCTCAGGGTCTGGATTCGATCGATGATCGGGTTAATCCCATTCTCTGCCTGTTGAGTCCGTTGTTGAACCTGGTCGGTAAGGTCCAGCATACCCATCAGCACCCGGATCTGGACGATTTTCATCGTTATGCACTGGATCAGATCCGCTATTACGAATCCAGGAGCTGGGGGTTGGAGGGCGACCCTGATGCCGCCTTCTATACCAGTTATGCCCTCTGTTCTCTGATCGACGAGATGGTGCTTAATACACCCTGGGGGAGTACCAGCCGCTGGGGTAGTGATAGCTTGCTGGTTAACATCCATCAAGAGGGCTGGGGCGGAGAAAAGTTTTTCACCTACCTCGATGAGCTGCTCAAGCGTCCGGCAAGCCAGCTGTGGGTGCTGGAGTTTTATCATGTGTGCCTGGCTCTGGGTTTTGAGGGCCACTATCGCCAGCAAACATCTGGACAGCGCGATCTGGCCCGGCTGCAGGACGAGTTGTTCACCCTGATCGGGCGTCATCGGCAGACCGACGAGGTCGAGCTGTCTCCCGCCTGGCAAGGGGTATCGGATCAGCGCAATGCGGTGATCCGATACGTGCCTTATTGGGTCGTCTGGGCAGTGTTGGGGGTAGCGTTACTGGGGGGCTATTTGAGTTATAGCTGGCAGATAAATCAGGTTTCTGACCGTGCATTGAGGGGGTTGGTCGAGCTGGGCCAGGAGTCCGCGCTGGAGGTACGGCCGAGCAATATTATCAATCTACAAGGATCGTCCCGCGTTGAACCGGATCTCAGGATCGGCAAGACAGACTACATGGCCCTGCTACTTCCTGCGCTGGACGCCGAAATCCGCAGCGGTGTGGTTGAGTTGCAAGACGACGCCAACAGCACCCTTATCCGCCTTCGCCATCCCCGGCTGTTTGCGTCGGGGCAGTCTGATATCAGCGCCCAGTTCTTGCCGCTGATCGAGACTCTGGCCCCGTTGTTGCGGATCACCGACAAGCCGATCAGGGTTGCGGGTCACTCCGATAATGTCCCTATTTTTTCGGCCAGATTCCCTTCTAATTGGGCTCTGTCAAAAGCGCGGGCCGATAGCATCGGTGACATTCTAGTTGCAGGATTGGGCTCTGATGCCCGGGTACAGACCGAGGGGATGGCGGATATGGTGCCAATAGTGCCGAATGACTCGGCCAAAAATCGTGCCTTGAATCGACGGGTCGAGATCGTATTGCGCAAATAAGCGCGTGCCGTTGTCTTGATGTGCTAGCCCGGCTAGCCGCCGGTGTAACGGCATTGGTTAAGGCGTCCAAGAATTCAGATAAGGAATATCGTGAAAAAGCTTGTTAATGCTCTTATTAATATTCTCTGCAACCGCTGGTTTATCCAGGCCCTGGGGCTGATCGCGGTCGCGTTGCTGATCTGGTTCGTCGGACCGCTGATTGCCGTTGCTGAGTGGCGCCTGCTGGCGTCTGAATTTAGTCGCCTGCTGGCGATTATGCTGGTGATGCTGTTGTGGGGGGGGAATCTGTACCGGCTGCACTGGCAGGCCTTGCGTCGCAATGAGAAATTGCTGGATGCGTTGGGCGAGGATCAGCTCAGGTCCCAACAAGCACAGGATGAGGAGCATGGGGTCATTCGGGAGCGCTTCGAACAGGCGCTGGCGATCCTGAAGCAGAGTCAGAGTAAGGGGCGCAAGGGCAGTCAATACCTCTATGAGCTGCCCTGGTACATCATTATCGGCCCTCCGGGTTCGGGTAAGACCACCGCCCTGGTCAACTCGGGCTTGCAGTTTCCGTTAGCGGACCAGCTGGGTGACGGCTCTGTCCAGGGTGTAGGTGGAACGCGGCACTGCGATTGGTGGTTTACCGATGAAGCGGTTCTGGTGGATACCGCCGGACGCTTTACCACTCAGGATAGTCATGAGTCGGTGGATCGGGCGGCCTGGCAGCAGTTTATGCAGCTGCTGAAGACTCACCGTCCGCAACAGCCTATTAATGGGGCCCTGATCGCCGTGAGTCTGGGCGATCTTCTGCAGCAATCCGAGCAGGAGCGGCACCAGCACGCGGCAACCCTTCGACGACGGATCGAAGAGTTGCATGCGTCGTTGGGCATCCGCTTTCCGGTCTATATGATTTTCACCAAGTGTGATCTGGTGCCTGGTTTCAGTGAGTTCTTCGCCAACTACGGCAGCGAGCTGCGGGCCCAGGTGTGGGGGGAGACCTTTGCGATGGCAGAACCGGGTGCGCAGCCGCTGGATATCGCCGACTATCCGCAACACTTTGATAGCCTAGTGGAGCGGTTACAAAGAAAGCTACTGGCGCAGCTACAGAGCCAGGGGGATCGAGAAAAGCGCAGCCTGGTGTTGGGCTTTCCGGGACAGTTCGCCGCGCTACGTGATCTGGTGGGGGTCTTTCTAGAGGATGTATTCAGTAGCAATCGTTATAAAGAGAGTGCGCTGCTACGCGGGGTTTATTACACCAGTGGTACGCAGTCGGGTACGCCCATCGATCGCCTGCTAGGCAGCCTGGTCAAGAGCTTTGGTTTTGCCCCCGGCACCCTGGTTGGCGCCAGCGGCAAAGGCAAGAGCTACTTTATCCGAGATCTGCTCAAAGAGGTGATATTTCGCGAGGCCGAGGTCGCAGGCGTCGATGGCACCCTGATACGTCGCCGACTCTGGCGGCAACGTCTTAGCTATGCGGCGGCACTGGGTCTGCTGACGCTGGGTATCGGCGGCTGGAGCTTTTCGTACCTGAATAATGAAGCCAGGGTCGGGCAGCTTGAACTGATGTTGAGCGACTACCAGACCCTGGCGGTAAGCACGCCGCTCAGTTCGGCGGACTTTGCAGCGATATTGCCCGAACTGGAGCAGATGAAGGCGGCGGCTCAGGTCTATGCCGGGGCGACCTGGGCGCTTAAGCTCGGTCTTTATCAGGGAGACAAGCTTGAGCCGCGCGCGACTCAGGCCTATCTCCAGGTGTTGCAGCGCAGGTTATTGCCGGTGTTGGTCGCCCGTATTGAAGAGTTAATCCTGGCCAACGACCCCAAGGATACCGATACGCTGTACGCGTTGTTGAAGGTGTATCTGATGTATGGGGGCGTAAAGCCCTACGAGGCCGAGCTGCTCAGCGGTTGGGCCGAAGCGGATTGGCGACAGACGTTCGCGTTGGATAGCGGTGCCAGCGAGCGTTTGAGTGCCCATATGCATACCCTGATGGAACAGGGGTTTGAGCCTGTGGTGCTGAATGAGGCGCTGGTGAGTCAGTCCCGGATTATCCTGGCGCGTGAGCCGCTGGCTAGGCAGGTCTATCTGGGGGTCAAACGTAGCCTGCTGCAGAATCATTCCCGAGACCTACCACTTAAAGACCTGCTCGGCGGTTATGGTGGCGATCTGTTTGTGAGCCGTAGTAACCGAGATCTACGTAGTCAGATTATCCCCGGCATGTTTACCAAGCAGGGCTTCTACCAGCAGTTCTTGCCCAATGGCAAGCAGTTGGCCAAGGAGTACCTCAGCAATAACTGGGTGATGGGTGAACAGTACCAGGCCCGGCAGAAGGTCGCCTTGAAGGGCCTGCAAGACGAGGTCTTCGAACTCTACTACCAGGATTACATCAGCCAGTGGGATGGCGTACTGAAAGACCTGAAGATCAAGTCTGCCGGCGACGCTGTTGCGAGAGTCCGCCAAGTTGGTTATGCCGCCGGACTGGACAGTCCGCTGCGAGGGCTGCTGGAAGGGCTGCAGCGTGAAACGTCGCTGACCCAGCTGCTGACTGCGGATAAGACCGCTGGCATGGAGGCAGCCGGTAAGGCGCTGGCCAGCGTCAGCGGTAAGCTGGAGATGCAGCGACAGAAGGCCAGTCGCCTGGCACGAACCTCCAAAAAAGCGGGGCTGCTGGAGGGGGTAGGACCGAACCTCGGTCTGGCTGTCGAGGAGCACTTTAAGCCCTATCACAATCTGATTAATCTCAGTGGCTCTGCCAGCGCGCTGGATCGGGTGATCAAGGATCTTGGCGATCTGCACGCGTATCTCGATGGTACGATCGGCTCGCCCTACTCCAGCACCGCTGCGCTGGATGCTGCCGGTGGCCGTCTGAACCGCAATAAGCAAGGCCCGTTCGAGCAGTTGAGTAGCTATCAGACGTCGCTGCCCAGAGAGGTGAGTGGTTGGATTAAGGCGTTGGGTTCGCAGAGCTGGGGGCAGGTGATGGCGGTCGCTAAGCAGGAACTCAATACCCTGTGGCGTGCCAATGTGGTCGAGGAGTACCAGCACTCCCTGGCTGGCCGTTATCCGTTGGTCCGTAGCGCCAGCAATGAAGCGACGTTGCTGGATTTCAGCCGTTTTTTCACCCGCCAGGGGACGCTGGACCGCTTCTTTACCGAGCATCTGGCCAACTTTGTTGATACCCAGGGTACGCGCTGGACTGAGAAACGCATCGACGGTATGGCGCTGGGGCTTTCCAGGAATGTGCTGGAGCAGTTACAGCGGGCTGCCAGCATTCGTGATGTGTTTTTTCAGCGCCAGGGCAGTCAGTTGCATGTGCCTTTTAGGATGAAGCCGTTGCAGCTGGATGCCAGCGTTTCCCGTTTTAAGCTGACCCTGGGCAATCAGGAAGTCAGTTACCGCCATGGGCCTCGTCGCTCCAGTGATCTGGTGTGGCCGTTGTCCGCTGGTTTTGACAGTGTCCGGGTACAATTTGAAGGCCAGAATGGCGGCTTAACGTCTCGGTCCGTAGCCGGTCCCTGGGCCTGGTTCCGCCTGTTACAGAGTAGCGAACTGAGCAAGACTCGCCAGCGTGCCGTGTATCAGGTGGCGTTTCGTGAACAGGGTAGCGAGGCGGTGTATGAGTTGCGAGCTAACAGTGTCGTCAATCCCTTCGGCGATAATGTGCTGTCGCTATTTCGCTTACCCGAATCTTTATAAAGGCGGAATTATGACCGCGGGATTTTACGGAAAAATGCCCTGTAAGGGCGATTTTGTTGGGCGAGGACTGCCGCGGACGTTGTTAGGCGTCTTAGATCCCTGGTTTCAGCAGGGTTTGGCTCAGAGTCGTCAGCAGTTGGGTGAGCGCTGGCTGGGATATTATCTGGTCAGTCCTGTCTGGTATTTTTACCTGGCAGCCGACGTAGTCGCAGAGCAGGCCTGGGTGGGGGTGTTTATCCCGAGCGTCGATAAGGTGGGACGGCACTTTCCCTGTTGGATAATGCTGCCGTTGGACGCTGAGTTGACGGATCTGACGGCGTTTGAGGCGCAGTATCCCGTCCTCAATAGGGCCGCCGATCTGTTGCTTGACGCCTTGGAAGAGGACTTTGATTTTGAACGGTTTTGTCAACAGGTGGCGCAATTGCAGGCGGTAGCGAGGGTGCCTGGATCTGGATCTGGGTCGGTAGCGGCGACAGACCTGTCCCTGCCGATAATGGAAAATATCTATCAGGCGCGTGCCGGCTGGGCGCGAATGCCGCTGGATCAGCGGGTTGCAGCGCCCTGTCTGTGGTCCAGCGAGGGGTCTGAAACCTTCGCACCACAGCTGCGGGTCACTGATGGTTTGCCGGATCCTACGTTATTCGGACAATTTCTAACCGCTGAGGGTTGCGGCCATCTGAGTGAGGCTGATCGATGAACTCAGCTTCATCTAAGGGTGCTCTGTCCTGGCACGCAGTTGCATTAACGGATATCGGCAGGGTGCGTCAACTCAATGAAGATTCGTTGCTGGCACGTTCTGACATCGGCCACTTTGTCGTTGCCGATGGCATGGGCGGCCACACCGGTGGCGATGTCGCCAGCCAACGGGTTGTTTCTGCCCTAAGCGATCTGGTCCCGGGGGAGGATTTTGCCCTCTTTGTGGAGCAGCTGGAAGATTGTCTGCTGGCCGTTAATTCCGAACTGGTCGACCGGGTGGCAGGCACCGAACGGGTGATAGGAACCACGGTTGCCGGTCTGGTGTTGCACCAGGCGCATTATCTTATCTATTGGTGCGGTGATAGCCGTATCTATCTGTTTCGCGATGGCCGGCTGCGGCAGCAAACGATCGATCATACCTATACCCAGGTGTTGGTCGAGCAGGGAAAGCTGCGCCCCGAGCAGGTCAGGGAGCATCCGGATAATAATATTATCACCCGTGCGGTTGGCGCAGATCCACAGCTGTTTGTGGATATGGACCTGCGTAATCTACAGGCGGGTGATCAGTTCCTGATCTGTAGTGACGGCCTGGATAAAGAGCTGGATGAAGAGGAGCTAGAGGCGTGGCTATCGCAGGGGCAAGGCGGAATCGAGGCCACCGCCCGGAGCCTGCTCGACAGTGCGTTAGCGCGAGGCGGGCGCGACAATACCACCCTGATTTTGGTGAACGTGGTGCCGAACTCGCCGGGCAGTCAGGGATGATGCATTTATAATATGGAAGATTTTAAGTCACAGCTACAGGCCTATATCGAGGGCAGGGTCACACTGGCGCATTTACAGCAGCGTCTTAAAACAGACCTGCGACAGTCTCCTGAAATTGCCGCAGTGTACCATCGTGCGTTGTTTGGGATGCTCCAGCAGAAGGTCCTTCCAGAGGCTGTTTACCAATCCTTGGCCTCGTTGATTGAAACGTTCGATCCTAACGATCTGTCCCCTGATGACGGCCCACAACGCGATGATGATCGAACCCTGGTCGGTCCCGGACCTGTAGCCGAAGCCGAAGACCAGACACGGGTCGGTCCCGGACCTGGAGCTAAAATCGATGATCAGACCCGGATAAGCCCCCAGCCTATGCCCCAGGGGACAGCGGAGGGCACGTCTTCGGAGCCCCCGCTGACAAAGAGTGAGGATCAGCCCCGCTGGGGTGCTCTACCTGAAGCTGACGTGCAAACGTCATCATCAACCGGTGTGTCGCAATGGCGCAAGCCGTTTTATCAGGGGCCGGGTACCGCCCCGTTGGGGGTCGGCAGTGTTCTTAAGGAGCGCTTTCGGCTGGTTGAATTTATTGGTTATGGCGGCATGGGGGATGTGTATAAGGCCGAAGATAGCCGTCGAATGGACGCCGATGATGCCGACCCTCTGGTGGCGATTAAAGTACTCAATAAGACCTTCCGCGATCATCCCGAATCGCTGCGAGCGCTGCAGCGTGAAACGCGTAAGACGCAGCATCTGGCCCATCCCAATATTATTAATGTTTTTGACTTTGATCGCGATCGTGACAATGTCTTTATGACCATGGAGCTGATGAAGGGCCGGCCCCTGAATGAAGAGATCAAGGCCCACCCCCGGGGTTTTGCTCTCGTCGAGGTGCTGAATTATATCCTGGGAATGGCCGAAGCGTTGAAATATGCCCATCATAAGGGGGTGATCCATTCTGATTTCAAACCTAGTAATGTGTTTGTTCATCAAGGCGTTATAAAGGTCTTTGACTTCGGAATCGCCCGTGCCGCCAAGGCAGGCCAGCATGAGTCTGGCAGTGTTGCTGCGACTGATGTTGAAGTGGATAGTTTTGATGCGGGCAGTCTCGGAGCCTTGACGCCGTCTTACGCGTCCCCGGAGATGCTCGATACGGAGGAGTGGGCGCCGGCGCCTGAGGATGATATTTATGCGCTTGGCTGCATCACCTATGAGTTGTTAACGGGCCAGCACCCGTTTCGTGAGGGCGGTCAGAAAGTGCCGGGCAATGTGGCCTGTGCCCAGGGATTGAAGCCCGTGCGGATTAAACAACTGAGCCGCGGGCAGTGGAAAGCGTTGCAACGGACCTTGAGTTTCCAGCGTCAGTTGCGTACGCCCTGCGTGCAGGATTTTATCGATGACTTTATGCCAACGGAGGGGGTGCGTTCTCTTACCAGTCGCTGGCTGTTTTGGCCCGGTGCGGTGGTGCTGATCGTCGGTGCCGCCTATTTTCCGGTCCAGGCGTTATGGCAACAACGTCAGGTTAACGCCTTTGTCGAACGGCTGGACTCAGGCAGTGAGGCGCAGATTACGGCGCAGCTGGCTGAGATCGAAACCTACGGTATAACCCAGCGTGACCTGTACTTTAATGATGTGCGGGTCAAAGAGGCCCTAGCGAACTTTTTTGTGACGCGTTTCGAGCAACAGGCGGCTGAAGATCAGTATCACGCGGTCGATGCGCTGATTGCCCAGGCGAATCGAATCTATGAGGATTCACGACATATTGCCGAGCAGACCGAGGTGATCAGTAAGCGCCGGGCACAGCGGCTTAATGAACTCAACGCCGAGTTAACCCAGATTCTGGATGCCGATCTTGAGGGCTTTATTTTAACCTACCGGCAGCTCCAACCGCTGCTTAAGATCATCCGCCAGGTGGATCGAAACAGCCCTATGCTGAGAGATCCCCGGGCACCGGTTCAATACCTTGCGGCGGTCAGGGCGTTCGGCCGGCAGCACGATTATGCCCCGGCGATGGCGATGCTGACGGTGGCGCTGACGCAATTCCCCGAGCGTCAGGATTTTCTTCAGGAGCAGCTGCGGCTGACGCGTGAACGGAAGGATTACCAACGCCAGCAGCGTATCGGTGAACTGCAGCAGCTGTTAACGCGTTGGAATGAGCAGCCGGTGGAGCTGGATCAGAGCGCTGAGGCACTGACGCCGTTAATAGAACTGCTAGAGCTGGATGCCGCAAACCCGGTGGCGTTGACCGCACGCAAGCGGCTGATGGCAGCGCTGGAGGCGGCCATCGAGCCGCAGCTGGCCGCCAATCGCTGGGCACCGGCCCGGCAGTTGTTGGGGCAGTTTTCAGGAGCTCTCGATCTACTGGAGCGAGAACGCCTGGTGCGGACGATTGAGCAGCACCAGTATGCTTATGAGGACGGGCTCAAACGTTTGCTCAGAGCTATTAACAAGGCTGCGCGCAGCGGCAATCTGGGAACGGCCAGCGAAGACTCTGCCCTGAGTCTGCTGTCGGTGTTGCAGCAGTCTGCTGCTGCGCCTTCGATCGTTCACCAGGCACAAGAACGTATTGCCCGGGGTCATTTAAGACAGGCTCGACTCGAACGTAGCCAGCAGCATTGGAATGCAGCCCGGGGTCAGCTGCAAGCAGCGCGAGCGCTGGAAGTGGAAGGGAAGGTGAAGGGGAACACGCCGTTACAGACCGCGCTCGAGCAGGAACTCGTCTCTGTTACGGAGGCCGAGGCTCGCGCTCAGGACGGGTCACCGGGGGAGGCGTCGCTCGCTACTGAGCCAGGCATCGCGGTTGAGATTGCACAGCTGTATCAGGACTTTGACGCTTCGCTGCTGGCACCGGATGAACTTTCTCTGCCGCGCTCAGAACAGGCGCTGGCGTTGTTGGATCAGATTGAACAGCTGGTACCTCAGGAACCGCGGCTGAACAACGCGCGTTTACAGATCGCAGCCCGTTACCTGAAGGACGCTCAGACGTTGGTCGACAGGGAGCGGTTGCAGGAGGCACTGGTTCTGGCCGAACGAGGGGCCGGGATGATTCCCGAATCTGCGGCGCTTGAGTCTCAGATCGACAGCGTTCAGCAGGCGCTGCAGCAGCACCAGCAGCAGTTGCAGTATCAGCGGCTGTTGGGTGTGCAGCAGGAGTTGCAGGTAGCCGCTGATGCCAGAACGCTGACTCCGGCCTGGGAAAAACAACTGTTAACACGTCTGATCGAGTTTGAAGCTCAGCAGGGGGATCCTGACTTTAGTCGCCGACTGCGCCAGCAGCTGTCACAGGATCTTCTCGATCAAGCCCAGACACTGCGGATCGACAAGCAGTTTGACAGGGCGCTGGAAGCGCTCGGCAGTGCTAGGCGTTTTGATCCCGAGATTGATGGCCTGGTTGCCGAGGCCGAATCGATCGAGCAGGCAGAGCAGCGCTATAAGACGGCGCAGGCAGAGGCGCGCGAGAAGGCGGCGGTCGAAGGTGCCAAGCAGAGCTTTAGCACTCAGATAGCGGCCAATGATATACGTCAGGCGAAAAAGACCTTGAATTCTATAGCCAATAAGCTTAATTCCGAGGGCCTCTTTATCTCCCAGGAGGTGCCGGAGGCGTTTGCTTCGGCCTATTTGCGATTAGCCGCACAGCAGGCGAAGCGGCAGCGTTATCAGGATGCCAGTCAGTTAATAGCGGCGGGCCTGCACTATACGCCGGGTTCGGTGACGTTAATTAGTAAGCAGGCTGAATATGGGGTGCAGCTTGATATTAAGCGTTTTTTGCGCGACGCGGAACAGGCCGGGGCCGATGATCTTGAGCCATTGCAACAGAGTCTGGGTCACTTCAAGGAGAGCGTCTCGGGGGGGCGCTATAAAAAGTTGCAAGCTACGTTGTATGCGCGTCTGCTCAAGCGGATTCAAGTGCTGCAGACGGTAGACGCTCCTGCAGCCGCGCATCTATTATCGAGGGCACAGCGTGTCTTTCCAAATGCCGCGGCGTTTAGCGATCTGGTCCTGAACAGCCCGCCTGAGGCGGACATGGTTGCGAGCCCTGCTGCTGGTGGAGTGACCGCACAGCAACCCACAGCCACGCCCGCTTCCTCTTTATCCACATCCAGGCCGGTAGGTCGTCCCTGCTCGCCGCAGTTGGCGGGTTACGGTTCAAGATCCAGGGCGATCTGTTATGACATGCTCGATGCCCAGCTACGAGCGCCCTATATGGTGGTGTTGCCGCAGCAAGGCGACGAACAGCTGGCGATCAGCAAATTCGAGATCTCGATCGCCGATTACAATCGTTACTGTGCTCTATCCGAACAGTGCTCGGCGTTGTCGTCAGACCCGCAGCTTCCAGTAACAGGTCTGAGTTCTACTCAGATCGAGGGTTATACGCGTTGGTTGACTGAGCGCACAGGGTTTTCCTATCGGCTACCCAGCCTGGCCGAGTGGCAATATGCGGCCAGGGCGACAGATCTCGAGCAGCCTCAAGATTTTAACTGCCGCCTGACGCAAGGCGGGACGGTGCTTAAAGGCAGGTCGCTAGTCGCTGTTAAGGCGGGTCAGGCCAATGCCTGGGGGGTTGTGAACTATTTAGGCAATGCCCAGGAGCTGGTGTCTCAGGGGGGGCAGCTGATGGCGGCGGGTGGTCATCATCAGGACAGGATGTCGGAATGCGCTATCACGCTCAGCCGTTCAGCAATTGCTAAGGGCGATGGTTTGACCGGGCTTCGCTTGCTCAAGGAAATATAATATGCCCAGGACCTTGCTAGACCTGTCACGCAGCTACGCCGCCGGTCAGTTGGATCAACAGGCGTATCGACAGCAACGCCTCAGACTAATCCGCCAGCTGCTGCAGGCCACCGCGGACGTGACCTTGCCAGTAAGGGCGGATGGGTCAGCAGCGCCCGGCGTCGATAGCACGCGTGACGCTAAGGGATCAGCAGCGCCCAGCGTCGATAGCACGCGTGACTATACCCCGACGCGAGCGATGGCTCTGGCAGGTTCAGGACGGCGGATGAAAGCATTTATTGCGGCGGGCCTGCTACTCAGCGTGTTTGTGGTAGTCGCGGTCCTCGGTGTTCGGCCGGTCGATGGGCCCTGGGTAACGCCAGCTCGCAACCCCGAGGATCTGGTATCGAAAGCCGCGTCGTTAGCCGTAGTGCAGGAGACCCCGTTGCAGCGCCACCTGGCATCGATGTTGAGTCAGGAACGTTGGACCAGGGTGCAACTTCAGCAGTTTCGAAGAGCCTGGCAAGCCAGTACCGAAGCGGTTCTGCTGCAAACGCGGCAAGACCCGCGTTACCGCCAGCTGGTTGCACTATTAGAGAGCCAGGTGCGTGTATTAGAGGCGCTGGATCCCGAGGGTATTGAAGCCTCTGTCACCGACCGTATACGGCTGCTTGAGCAGTTACGTCGGCAGGTCTCGACGGTGGGCTCTTAATTCCCCAGCTGAAGGCTCTTAATTCCCCAGCTGAAGGCTCTTAATTCCTCAGCTGAAGGCTCTCAATCCCTCAGCTGAAGGCTCCTGAACGATAGGCATCGCCACCGTTACCAGGCCGACACCGGTCTGGCGTGCCGGGTCACCCAGGCCACCGAGAACCTGTCCCCGAGTGACGCGATCGACTACGGCCCACAGGCCAAGGCAATGCTATACGCCGCCGAAACGGGCGTGCCGTGCTGTAAATAGTGTGAAGCGGCTAGGCAGGCACAGCAGTCATAAGCTAGGGCAACAGCAACGACAAGGAGTTATCAAGGCCATGATCGATACCTCGCAGGTAGAAAATATTCAGCGCTAGTTGTTCAGTACGACTGACGTTCAAAACCCGCACGCCGAGCAGCAGCAACTCGAACAGCCTCCCTCATCGCATCCCGAAGGATGCGGTGAGGCACGAACCGCATCGGGTGACTGGCTAAGCAAGATCGCCATCCAGAAAGGCCTAGCCGTCGAGCAGCTGCTGCAGGCTAACCCACGCGTGCGCTCCAACTCCGACCTGATCCTTACCGGTGAAGGGCTCGAGATTCCGCTGACACAGACGCAAAAGCGGGACCTAAGATTGAAGCAAGAGCAAGAGCAAGAGCAAGAGCAGGAGCAGGAGCAGGAGCAAGAGCAGGAGCAGGAGCAAGAGCCGACATCCGAGCCTATGTCCCGGGATCAGGCCCCGGCCAAGACCGGCACCGCGACAGCGGCAACTGATTCCGCGTTGATCTTGCCTGAATGTGCGTTTAGCGGGGACAAAAGTACCGCCGAAGCCAAGAGTGAACCCCTTTGTCAGGTCAAGTTGTATGAGATCGTTTACCTGACCGGTGACGCTCACGAAGGTTTTTATATCACTGATGTATAAGGTAAAGATGTCCTGCTTGCCGAGCTGAAAGTCAATGAGAAGTTGATGGAGAAGCACCGGGATATCTGTAAGGGCACGCCTCAGGCTGCGCTGGAGACTGAGGCCCCGACAGATACGCAGCGTAAGGCTCACGGCAAGGCTTGGCAGGCTCATTTGGATAACAAATTTGGCACGCAGTGTCGGCAACCAGGAGCCCGATGATCAGGAGTCTGCAAGCGGTACAGCCAGCCAGTTTCTGCATAAGCAACTGCAGCAGCATGCCCGCGAGTTTAATTTCTTCAAAGCCGTGCATCTGCTCGAGACTCAGCACGGGGAAAGGCCTTATCTTTGTCGACTAATCATCCGCTCTACAGTGCGCTAGGCATTGAAAAAGTACTCGTCAGGCCGCATATCGGGTACTGTTTCGTAAGGAACTGTTTCGTAATTCCTGGATGCTTCCGAAGATCTAAAAACGTGCTCTGTCCCTCATCCTTCTGTCCCTCATTTCTCAGCGGATGAGCGTTGCAATCCCATGCAGATGCTGTATCAATCATAAAAACCGTTAACTTCATTAATTAAAAGAAGTAGCTATGACATTTAACCTCTCTGAAACACGCATCGCTGTTATTGGCCTCGGCTACGTCGGACTGCCTTTAGCGGTCGAGTTTGGCAAAAAGTACCCGACCATCGGTTTTGACATCAGCCAGTTGAGGGTCGATGAGTTATTACAAGGCCATGATGCGACGCTTGAGGTCGATGAACTCGAGCTTAAGGCCGCGCAGCAACTCTCCTTCGTTTCAAATTTAAGTGACATAGCCCACTGCAACGTCTATATCGTCACCGTGCCCACCCCGATCGATCAGCATAAACAACCCGATCTAACGCCGCTGATCAAGGCCAGCCAGAACCTGGCCCAGGTAGTTAGTAAAGGCGATGTAGTTATCTACGAGTCCACTGTCTATCCTGGCGCCACCGAAGAAGACTGCATCCCGGTGATTGAGCAGGGTACCGACCTGGTCTTCAATAGCGACTTTTTCGCCGGTTACAGCCCGGAGCGGATCAACCCGGGAGATAAAGAGCACCGCGTTACCACGATCATGAAAGTGACCTCCGGTTCGACCCCCGAGGTCGCCGAGTTTGTCGATCAGCTGTATGGTTCTATTATTACTGCAGGTACCCACAAAGCACCCTCCATCAAGGTCGCAGAAGCCGCCAAGGTGATCGAGAACACTCAGCGCGATCTCAATATTGCACTGATCAATGAACTGGCGGTGATCTTTAACCTTCTGGGTATAGATACTCAGGCGGTGCTGGAGGCTGCGGGCACCAAGTGGAATTTTCTGCCGTTTCGTCCGGGTCTGGTGGGGGGGCACTGTATCGGTGTTGATCCTTATTACCTGACCCATAAGGCCCAGATGGTTGGCTATTACCCTGAGGTAATCCTGGCAGGTCGCCGCATCAACGATGGGATGGCGGCTTATGTCGTCAGCCAACTGGTCAAACGGATGATCAAGCAGCGGTTACAGGTAGACGGGGCTCGAGTATTACTTATGGGCTTGACCTTTAAAGAAAATTGCCCCGACCTGCGCAACACCAAGGCGGTAGATATCGTCAAGGAACTCGCTGAATACAGCATACAGGTGGATGTCTATGATCCCTGGGTCGATCCTGAACAGGCGCACAGAGAATACGCTATTACCCCAATCGCGGAGCCTGTGGCAGGCACCTATGACAGCATCATCCTGGCTGTTGCGCATGATCAGTTTAAAGCGATGAGCGCTGCCGATTACCGCCGACTCGGAAAGCCGGATTCTGTGCTCTATGATCTCAAGTATATATTGGACGCCGCAGACGTGGACATCCGTCTGTAGTTTTTTAGTCAGCAATCGAATATCGAAACAGGATCTGAATAGTGACCCGATACCAAACCATCAAGGCCGAACTTCAAGCCGCACCGCGTACCTGGTTGATCACCGGAGTGGCCGGTTTTATCGGCTCTAATCTGTTGGAAACCCTGCTCAAACTCGACCAGAGCGTGGAGGGGTTGGATAATTTCGCCACGGGACACCAGCGTAACCTCGACGAGGTGCAGTCGCTGGTAAGTCCGCAGCAGTGGGCTCGTTTTCGCTTGATCGAAGGGGATATTCGCAACCTGGCTGACTGTCAGCAAGCGGTGGCCGGCGTGGATTATGTGTTGCACCAGGCCGCATTGGGATCGGTACCCCGTTCGCTTAACGATCCTATTACCACCAACGAAACCAATATCAGCGGCTTTCTGAATATGCTGGTGGCCGCACGCGATGCCGAGGTCAAAAGCTTTACCTACGCGGCATCCAGCTCCACCTACGGCGATCATCCGGGCCTCCCTAAGGTGGAAGACGTCATCGGCAAACCTTTGTCTCCTTATGCGGTAACCAAATACGTCAACGAACTCTATGCGGATGTGTTCGCAAGCTCCTATGGCTTCAAGACCATAGGTCTGCGTTACTTCAATGTATTCGGTAAGCGTCAGGATCCCGATGGTGCCTATGCCGCAGTGATCCCCAAGTGGACCGCAGCGATGATCCAGGGTGAACAGTTGTTTATTAACGGCGATGGCGAGACCAGCCGCGATTTTTGCTATATCGATAATGCCGTGCAGGCCAACCTGTTGGCTGCGACCGCCAGCGATGCGGCTAAAAACGAGGTCTACAACGTCGCGGTAGGGGATCGTACTTCGCTCAATCAGCTGTTTGCGTTGTTACAAAAAAATCTGGAAGTCCAGAGTGTCGAGTATTCCACCCCTGCCGTCTATCGCGATTTCCGTGCCGGTGATGTACTCCACTCCCAGGCGGATATTGGTAAAGGGCAGAATCTATTGGGGTATGTACCCGTATATACGGTCGAAGCCGGTATCGAAGCGGCTATGCCCTGGTACGTGGGTTTTTTACATTGAAACAATAATTCTAGCTATGCAAGCGCATGTGACAGCCTGTGCTTTGATTACTAAGTAACTTAATACAAGGCTATATTTATTGCTGGTTTTATTTACAGCGTAGTCGTATGGCAACAAAATTAAACTATGTGCTTATCATAATAGCTGTAAATACAGACTATAGTTTCAAACTCTATTTACCATGGACGGTGCTCTATGCTTCTACTGGCGCTATAAAGCGCTATTTGAACATTCGTCTTCAGTCTGCTGGCAGTCTACGCGAGTTCTAGGTAGTCGACTCTTCCAGGCATTACTACCTTTCGATGATGTTATGCTATGTGTCATCTATGTCAGTAACAAGACGGCGATTACCGATGCTGTGATGGACAATACCTACGCAAGAAGGCTGTTGTTGAATTTGTCGGAGAGCAGGCCGGTGTGCTTGCCTGGTTGCTAATGGCGAATTTGATGGCGCACCTGGTGGTGCTACCGTCTTATCGCGAGGGGATGGCCCAGTGGTTTTGGAGGCGGCCAGCATTGGCCGACCTGCCATCGTTACGGATGTGCCTGGCTGTCGGCAATCGATAGTACCGGGGAAAACAAGTTTTATCGTAAGGGTGCTTACCTGTTATGAATGTTACAGTTTTTGGTACAGGCTATGTTGGCCTGGTGCAAGCGGCAGTCCTTGCCGAAGTCGGTCACAATGTCATCTGTATCGACATCGATAAAGATAAAATCGAGCGTTTAAAACAGGGAAAGATCCCTATCTATGAGCCCGGTCTTTCGGCGCTGGTTGTGCAGAACGTGGCTGCTGGGCGTATTACCTTCACCACCGATGCGGCCATGGGTGTCGATCATGGAGATATTCAGTTTATTGCGGTGGGTACTCCACCGGATGAAGATGGCAGCGCCGATCTTAAGTATGTGCTGGCGGTCGCCGAGACCATTGCCCGGCAGATGGCGGGCCATAAGACGATCGTTAATAAATCTACCGTCCCTGTAGGGACGGCGGACAAGGTCAAGGCAAGGGTGGCTCAGGTATTGTCTGAACGTGGCCTGACCCTCGGCTTTGATGTGGTCTCTAATCCTGAATTTTTGAAGGAAGGCTCTGCCATCAATGATTGCATGCGACCTGAGCGCATCATCATCGGTACCGATAGCGCGGCAGCAGAGGCACGGCTTCAAGAACTCTACGCCCCCTTTAGCCGTAACCATGACAAGATGATCGTGATGGATATCCGCAGCGCCGAGCTGACCAAGTATGCGGCTAACTGTATGTTGGCGACCAAGATCTCCTTTATGAATGAGATGGCGAATCTGGCCGAGCTACTGGGGGCGGATATCGAGATGATACGTAAGGGGATTGGCTCTGATCCCCGCATCGGCTACCAGTTTATCTATCCGGGTTGCGGTTATGGTGGCTCCTGCTTTCCGAAAGATGTTCAGGCACTTAAACGTACGGCTGAGATCTTAGGTTACGAACCGCGAGTGTTGCGTGCGGTCGAGGCGGTTAACGAAGCGCAGAAAAACAAGCTGTTCGAACAGATTGCCAGACACTATCAGCAAAACCACAGCCAGCAGGACCTGCGCGGTAAGACGTTTGCACTCTGGGGGCTCAGTTTTAAACCCAATACCGACGATATGCGCGAGGCCGCGTCCCGGGTGCTGATGGAAGCCCTCTGGGCTGCCGGTGCCAGGGTTCAGGCATTTGATCCAGAAGCGATGGAGGAGGCGCAACGGCTCTACGGCCTGCGCGATGATCTGACGCTGGTCGGGACCAAAGAGGCGGCCCTGCAGGGGGCCGATGCCTTGGTTATCGTGACCGAGTGGCAGAGTTTCCGGGCACCGGATTTTGAGCTGATCAAGGATCGCCTTAGTGACGCGGTGATCTTTGATGGCCGTAATCTGTATGAACCCGAGCGTGTCGAAAGCCAGGGGCTGGCTTACTATGCCATCGGCCGCGGGCGGTCTGTGCTGCAGAGTAAATAATAGAATTTACGTTATTTTTATGGCTGTGATTGATGCCTACCACATCCATTTTACGATGAGGGAATATTATGAAGTATTTAGTGACAGGGGCTGCCGGCTTTATTGGCTTTCATGTTTCACAACGACTCTGCCAAGCCGGACATGAGGTTGTCGGCATTGATAATCTTAATGATTATTATGATGTTTCGTTAAAGCAGGCACGGCTTGGTAAACTTGCTCAATTTGAAGGGTTCCGCTTTATATTACTAGATCTGGCTGACCGTCAGGGAATGGCGGAGCTGTTTGCTACAGAACAATTTTCTAAAGTTATCCATCTGGGTGCTCAAGCGGGTGTTCGTTACTCCATAGATAACCCCATGGCTTATGTCGACAGTAATCTGGCTGGCTATATGACGGTACTCGAAGGTTGTCGCCACCATAAAATCGAGCACCTGGTCTATGCCTCGAGTAGTTCCGTCTATGGTCTAAATAATTCCATGCCTTTCTCGACAGCGGATCCTGTAAATCATCCGATATCCTTGTATGCTGCGACCAAAAAATCGAATGAGCTGATGGCGCATACTTACTCCCATCTGTATGGAATTCCAACCACGGGGCTGCGTTTCTTTACTGTCTATGGACCCTGGGGAAGGCCGGATATGGCCTTGTTTAAGTTTACTAAGGCCATCGAGGAAGGGGCCTCTATCGATATTTACAATAAGGGTGAACTCAGTCGTGATTTTACCTATATCGATGATATCGTCGAAGGCATCATGCGAATTCAGGATGTTATTCCTCAAACGAATCCTGAATGGAAAGTAGAATCGGGTTCAGCCGCGGATAGTTCCGCGCCGTTCCGTATTTACAACATCGGCAATGGTCATCCTGTTAAGCTAATGGATTTTGTCTCTGCTCTGGAAAACTCGCTAGGCCTTGATGCCAAGAAAAACTTTATGCCGATGCAGTCCGGTGATGTTTATGCCACCTATGCCGATACTGAAGACCTATTCAAAGCGACGGGCTATAAGCCGCAGGTATCTGTAGAGCAGGGCGTTGCTCGTTTTGTAGATTGGTATCGAGATTTTTATAGGTAGTTTTTATTTGAATCACATGCTCACGTAGGGCTATATAACCGTAAGTTTGATGGCGTGCCAACAGGAAACACCGTGGTATCCTGCCTGCAGGCGACTTCTTAGCCGTTGTCGGCTTAATTGATGGTCGGTACGGCCTGCGGTGATGACACACGCAGAAATGTGATTGTCTGTATTATATATGTTAGACGCTCTCGTGATTTAGAGGTAGAGCTTTATGCAAGCTATATATTTATATAAAAATCTGATGCCGGCCAAAAATATTTTTTTAATGAGTTGGGTTTTAGCGGCTCAGTACGGTTAGGTTAAGTTAAGTTAAGTGGGTCTATTTAACGGCGCTTACTTAAGTTCGACTGGCTGCTGTCAATATTACGTCTGGGCTTGCGGTGGTTTGATCAACGACTCGGCAGGGATACCCAAACCTTTGTGAAGTTTCAGATCATTTTTAAGGTTAGCGAACGTTTATAATTTAATTTTTCATAGACACGGTTACTCCTGCCAATCATTGGCTCTAAATCTTTGACGGTTAACCCTTTGCGCACCCTTTGCGTAATCTGCTCGAGCGCACCGTGCTGCTGGTCGACGCCGACGGCGTGATCGGCATCCCGCACCTGCCGCAGTCGATGACCGGGGGGCTGCTTCAAGCCGGCGCCGGTGAGTGCCCGGGCGATGGGTTAAAGACCATCATGCAGCGGCTGGAGGCGCGGGTGATCGCCCAGCGTCTGCAAGCCAATGCTGGACACCAGACCCGCACCGCCGCAGAGCTGGGCGTATCGCGACGGTCGTTGGTAGAAAAGCTGGGGCGCTATCAGTGGAGAGAAAAAATTCATGAATGAATGACGGTTTGTAACTATTCAGCGCATACATCGACTTAAGATTATGGAGTATTTGTTCTCTGTGGGTCGGCTTTTTGTGGGTAGAAAACATTCCGACAATGCTGGCATTGTGCCGCCATCGTCAGGCTAAAGCCCGACCTGAGCGAGAGCTATCCGCCGCGCGAGTATTGCCTCCAATACCTGCTGCCTGAGGTCGCTATCGATCGCCGAATGCAGGCGTTGGATCTTGGCTGTGATCGCCTCGATCTGGGTCGCGCTGAGACTGTTGCTGGTTATTGATGCAGTACTGCTACCGCAGCCGGCCAGCAGCACTATGGATAGCGAGAATAGACATTCTTTAAGTCTTTACCAGGGTTTGGCTTCGGTCTCTTCTTTCGGGCGGTTCAGATAGGCGACTGCGGTGGTAAAGGCGGCTTCCTGAAACCCTTTTAGACCTGTTTCGTTAAATGGGATGGGCATCGGGGTGTGTTTCAACGAGTCTTTGATCATGGTGTTAGAGAGGGTTTCGACATCAAGTCCCTCGATCAGCTGTATAGCGGCTTCGAGTTTGAATCCTACAGAGCTGCCGGCAAACTTTCCGCTGGTAGGTCGCTGGCGGATAACCACCTTGTCGACGCTGTAATCGGTCATTAGTTTGGCGAAGTCAAACTGGAACTTTTTCAGATGTTCGGTGCTGTTGACATCGGTCAGGGTCAGGCGACGCGCCCGGCAGTCGGGCAGGGCGAAGAGTCCCTCTGCCAGGGTTAGCAGGCAGATAATTGCCTCGTTGCTCTTTAACTCAACACTACATATTTTCATGATAGACCCCGCGGTTTTGGACGGCGGGCAGTATAGCCTAAATGGTTTTCTAAAGGGGAGACGATCGCCGGTAGCTTTAGCTGTCGACTATCAATTGTAAATTAGGTGCCGCTAACAGAGGGCGCGAGCCGGACTCCACAAGGTAGTCCGCTTTTTAAAAAAAAATCAATAAGATCATTTGTGTTTCTGGATATGGTGATGGCTGTTACTATCTTTTTATAACGTCACATAAAAAAGTACAGACGATGCGATTTAAAAGAGGTATGCCACTAGCAATCGTTGCAGTCTTAGGATTGATCTTCCTGAGTACGGCCGCTGTGCAGAGTCCTGCCTATGGCAAGGCCGCATTGCCCTGGGATGGGCCTGTAGAGGGACCCTCGGCGCAGCCGAATAAAACGCTGGTCTATATCTCCGAGGATCTGAGAAATGCGGGGGTGCTCGCCGTTGCTGAAGGAGTACGCGAAGCAGCAGAGATTATCGGTTGGCAGGTCCATTTTTTGGATATAGGCGGGCTGGAGGGGCAGCGCGAGGCGATCTTTAACAAGGCGCTGGCCCTCAAACCCGATGGCATTATCCTGGGCGGTGGCAATGCGCTGGCGAACCGGGATCTCCTGCTGCGATTCCAGCAGCAGGAGATCCCCCTGGTCAGCTGGCACGCGTCCCCCTTCGTTGGTCCTGTTGCCGATACGCCGGTGCTGTTCAATGTGACCTCAGACTCAGTGGCAGTTGCCCGCCAGGCTGCAGAGTTTGTGATCGCAGATTTAGCCCGTGCGGGGGTGGTAATATTTACCGATAGCCGCTTTAGCATCGCGTTAAAGAAGTCTGAGGTGATGGCGCAGATTATCCGCGAGTGCCTCACCTGTACCCTGTTGAGTATTGAGGATGTCGCCTTGAATAACGTTGCTCTGAAGATGCCAGCGATGACGAGGTCGCTCCTGGCACGCTACGGTGATCGCTGGACCCATAGCCTGGGAATTAATGATCTTTATTTCGATTATTCGGTTGCAACGCTGGTTATTGAGGGGCGCCTTCCGGAGGGTCCTCCGGTCAATGTGTCGGCGGGCGATGGCAGCGAGTCGGCGTTTATTCGGATCAAAAATCGCAGTTATCAAGAGGCGACGGTGTCAGAACCGCTGCTGATGCAGGGCTGGCAGTTGATCGATGAGCTTAACCGGTTCTTCGCCGGAGAAGCGTTCAGTGGTTACAGTAATCCTGCCTATCTGGTCTCCGGGGAGACTCTCGATCCTGATCAGAATGCGCAGCCTGTCTTCGATCCTGATAATGGTTATCGGGATCACTATAGCCGCATCTGGAAGGGCACTCCCCGTTGATGAGCACTCGCTTTACTCTGTATCGAATCAAATCGAAGCTGCAGCTGGTTTTCTTGATAGCCGCGCTGATCTTTGGCGGCGGCGGGATGCTGTCGATCCTGTTCTTTAACGACATCAGCATCGTAACCCAGGGATTTGTGGCGCAGACGTTGCCCAGGCTGGATACGGCTAATCACCTGGATATGATAGCGCGAGATATAGACAGCAGTAGCCAGCGGCTGATTAACACCGATAAACCACTGGCGCTTAGCGCCGAGTTCGCCCGCATCAGTGCCCTGCTCGATCGCCTGGAGATCTTGACCGCGACCCTATCTCAAGAGGGGGGCAATGCCGATATTCTACGTCTCAATCGGATCAGTCAGGGGATACGGACTCAGGCGCAGCTGGTGTTTCAGTTATCCACCCAGCGGCTGCAGTTACGGCAACAGGTCACCGATCAGAGCCGACAGACTAAGAAGGGCTTAAGAGCGGCGGCGGCTCTGCTTATAACTGATCACCGGCGTTTTCTGGCGATTCCCCACGGGGCCAAGGCTACGGCGGTGCCGCTATCTCTTGTGGTTCTGGATATGCTCGATCGGGTAGGACTTGGCCTCAGTGCCACGACTGAGGATGAAGTTTACGCGCAGCGGAAGATCTATCTGGAGTGCAATGCGCAGTTGCAGCAATGGATAGAGGGGGGGCAGGCGGATCCCGAGCTATTGGAAGTTCTGGGGGCCTCCAGCGGTGCGTTGGCTGGATTCTCTGAGTTATTCCCGCTGTATGCCAGACAGCTGCAGATGGATACCAATATCGCTGTTTTTCTGGTTGATCTTGAGAAAGAGGTGGAGCAGCTGTCGGTGATTACCACCGATTATTCCCGGCGTGTTTTTGATCACTTTGAGATTCGCGCCGCTGAGGTATTGGCCCGTCAGCAGCGGGCTATCTGGTTAACGCTGTGTCTGGTTATCGTCGCCAGCGCCGGATTGTTTTTCGTACACCGCTGGTTGGTGATACAGGGCTTTGGAAACCGTCTGGCACGGATCAGTGAGGCGATGAAGCGGGTGCCTGCTGAGGAGCTTGATACGCACGTTCCCGTATTCGGGCAGGATGAAATTGCCGATATGGCCAGAGCGCTGGAAAAGCTGCTTACCAAAGCGCTAAGGCTCAGGCAGTTGGCCTCCGAAGATGAACTGACCGGCATTAGTAACCGGCGGCGTTTTTTCGAACAGGCGGCGGTCGTGGTTGCTCAGGTTAAGCGGGAGGCTAGCCCTGCCTGCGTACTGATGATGGATCTTGATTTGTTTAAAAAGGTTAACGACACCTATGGGCATGCTGCGGGTGATCAGATTCTACGGATTTTTGCTCAAACCTGTCAGGCGTCGATCCGGCCAATGGATCTGTTTGCCCGCTACGGGGGTGAGGAGTTTGTGCTGCTGCTGCCCAGTGCCGACCAGAATGCAGGGGTGACAACGGGTGAGCGTATCAGGCAGGCGGTAGAGAAGTTACAGGTGTCGCTGCCTGGCGGAGAGACGCTAAAGTTTACGCTGAGCATCGGCATCGTCGACGTTGATCTGGCGTCTATATCTATCGATACTGCCTTGCAGCGTGCGGACGAAGCGCTTTATCAGGCTAAGGCGCAGGGGCGCAACCGACTGGTCTGTTGGCAAGACGGCCAAGAGGAGGCTACCGTAGAGCAGTGAGCAGTGAGCAGTGAGCAGTGAGCAGTGAGCAGTGAGCGTAGCGAGAGCTACTGATTTTAGTCCATGGCCCACGCGATATCGATCTGCATGCCGGCAACAATCAGCAACTATTCGATATGCCGCTTACCGCTGAAGAGATGGGTGTGTTGTTGATGAATCTATGGAAAGAGTATGAGTGATATTAAATTTTCGAAAACAGAAACGGACCTTATGGTCACTAAGGTTAAAAGTTACTTTAATGATGAACTTGATCAAGAGATTGGCGGTTTCGAGGCAGAGTTCCTGATCGATTTTTTTGCCAAAGAGATAGGACCCTATTTTTATAACCGTGGCTTAGCGGATGCGCAGGTTGTATTTGCGGAGAGAGCTGAAGAGATAGGGTATTTGATCGAAGAGCTGGAAAAACCTGCCCCCTGAGCAGGCAGTTGTTCTACGCACAGGCTAAGCTCTGGTGGAGGCAGGCGGGATATATGCTGGCC
Organism: Motiliproteus sp.; assembly: GCA_047633175.1. Taxonomy (GTDB): domain Bacteria; phylum Pseudomonadota; class Gammaproteobacteria; order Pseudomonadales; family Balneatricaceae; genus Motiliproteus. The sequence goes on from JBLIEQ010000024.1 coordinate 51,788, forward strand.
TGCGAGCCGATTCTTGCTCCAGAGTGTCGTATAGCAGTACCTGGAGGCCTGCCTTCCCCGCGTTCTGTTTCCGGGGCTGAGCGCCTGAAGCGGCCCCCGCAGTGTCGTAACGCCTTGATGCAGGGGCGAACCGGTTAGCCTGTACGCGGTTAACATTAAGCAATAAAGCAGGCCTGTGTGCTAGACTTCGCCACCTTGGTAGCGACCGGTATAGCGCTGGTTGCCGTTTGCTCTTTTACAGTAGTTCGGGTTACGACATGTCAGATAAATTCTTTTTCAAGGGCCGCCAGGATGCGCGTGAGAACCACGTTAAATCCGGTTACCAAACCAAGCCGGTTCACAAAGCGGGTAGTAAGAAATACCCTCTGACGTTGGTCGTGACCACCGAGGCGCGTAAGGCAGAGGTGGAGGCGCTGGTCGCTGACGCTGAGTTGTACGCGGTGGTTAGTCTCGATAGCAGCGAAGATACGGTCGAATCTATCACTGAGCTTACCGCGCTCCTCGGCAAAAAGAGCACCGTCACAATCGATGTGGTTCCCGGGCGTAACGAGCCCTGTGTGTGTGGTAGTGGAAAAAAATATAAGAAGTGTTGCGGCTGAGGTTTATCTTTTTGTGTTGCTATACTAACTGACAGGCTGCTCGAATCGGGCTTGCGTCTGTCGCCACCCCTGTTGCAGGGTGCTGCAGCAGGGCGTCCATGGCCCTGCGTAGCAGGATAGTTGTCCCGCTGCTCGGAGGTTCTCCGCCTCCTCTATAGAAATTATTATAAGTACGGCGTTTCTTCTCTTAACACTAGATCTGTGCGCATGCTTAACAGATCGGCAAGCAAAGCTGATAGATCCATTTAATTCAATAAAGATTAATGACTTTAAGATATAGATACTGTCTGGAAGTATTACGCCTTTTCTGTGTGTGTTGGTTGTAGAAAAGGTACAAGCAGGTGAGTAAGATTTACCGCTAATTCAGGCTCGGTATCTGTTTTAAATATGATAAATAATAGAATATGGAAACTCTTTTAATGGCTAACAGAGAATTTAATCTTCAACGACTATGTAATTATGCTGGAATGGAATTTGATCCCAACTCGGATGCCCAGGTAGCAGAGGTGCTGCGCGATAAGTTCAATATTTTTCTTCCGCAGCGCCAGTCGATGGATGCCGCCCTGGCGGTAGTGGCCAGCGATCATGAAATTATCGACCTTATCATTAGCTATCGCACGATGAGATAGACCGACCGATCTGCCCGGCAACGGCTCCTGTGTGGCTCCTGGCGGGGCGGTCGCCCGGTCTATCTTCAGATAGAAGAAAAGAGTGTTGACTATAGATTCTGGTTGGATATAATACAGGCCAGCTTGAAAGTACAGCTTAATATTTATGCACAGATCGTCTATCTCCTGCTTTTAGTAGTTCGTAGCGCTTTTCATAAGTAATATTCTACTTCCAAACAAACTGGCCTATCTAGGCCGCAATTACTCTTGAAAAAGGATACGCATATGTCTACTACTACTGGTACTGTTAAGTGGTTCAACGAAGCTAAAGGTTTTGGTTTTATCGAGCAGGAAACTGGTCCAGACGTCTTTGCTCACTTCAGCGCTATCGCTGGTTCAGGCTTTAAGACTCTTGTTGAAGGTCAGAAAGTTACCTTCACTGTAACTCAAGGCCAGAAAGGCCCACAGGCAGAGAACATCGAAGCTGCATAATGCTTTGATCTCTGTAGGGTCTGCTGCTAATTTAGCGCAGACCTGATCTCCGGCCTTACTGGCTGATGAGATAAAAAAAGCGAAGCCTGATGGCTTCGCTTTTTTTGTTGTAGGTGGAAAGTAAAAGGGCGGAACCTGAGAGGGTTCGGCCCTTTTTTGTTGTGGGTAGAGAAGGGCAGGGGAGTCAGTGCTTACTGTGGTAGCCCGGCCCTTGTGGGAGCCTGCCTGCAGGCGATCTTGTCGATTCACAGCAATCCTTTTGACGTATAGCTGTAAAAGTGTCAAATGTAAGGCCTGACCCCTCCCTTCCACTGACCCCTCCCTTCCCATATTCGGATGACCAATCCGATAGAATCGACCTTCGCAACGGTCCGGTTACGCACCAAGCGGACCCGTAACTGCGGGTCTCGAGACACCACCTTAGCGATGGTCTACAAGCTGCTGGAGTCGGCACAGAAGAGCTGGAAAAGGATCAAGGGATTTAAGCTGCTGACCCTGGTGGTCAACAACATTGAGTTCAAGGATGGAGAGCAAGTAACGGATCAATCAGACCGGAGCGTCGCCTGACGCTGTACACCAGATTTGACTATAACTCTAGTCGGGTGGGTTGGCGCTGAAAATAACGCATTCCCGGTTGCCGGTGTTGCGGAAACGGTGCAGGCGATCGCTGCTGAAGTAATAGCCATCACCGGCCTTGAGTTGGTAGACCTCCAGGCCTACGGTCAGTTCTATCTCGCCGCTTATAACGATGCCTCCCTCTTCACCCTTATGCTGCAGCATCTCGGGGCCGGTATCGGCACCGGGGGCATAGCGCTCATGCATGATATCCATACTGCGTTTTTGGATTGTAGCGCCGACGAGTTTGAGGCTGACGCTGTTGGCGCCCACATCCGGTTGTTCTGCCCGTCTGAAGACGACCTGATCGGGCTGCATCGTCTCAAGATCGAGGGTAAAAAAATCTCCGATGGAGATAGGGATGCCCGCGAGCACTTTTTTCAGCGAGCTGACCGAGGGGCTGACGCCGTTTTTTTCGATCATGGAGATGGTGCTGTTGGTGACGCCGGCACGTTTGGCCAGTTCACGCTGGGACAGCCCTTTTAATAGGCGTAAATTTTTGAGTTGGTTACCTATATCATCCACGAAAATTACCTCTGTGTTACATCTCGGACGATTATAGCCTGCTTCATGGATAGACCGTCTGTCTGTTTATCGATGCCCTCCTGGAGGGCGTAGGCTGGGATGCAATCCCAGCCTGGTTTGTTGTTGTTATAAGATCAGGAGCTATAAGATCAGGAGCTATAAAATCAGGGGCTATTAGCTCAGGAGTTCCTGAAGGCTGCGCTCCATAATATCCAGCCCCTCGTCGATCAGGGCATCATCGGCTGTCAGTGGGACCAGCACTCGGATAGTGTTGGCAAAGGTGCCGCAGGAGAGCAGCAGCAGGCCGTTGGAGGAGGCTTTGGCCACCAGTGCCTTGGCCAGAGGGGCATCGGGGATGCGTTGCTCACGGTTCTTGACCAGCTCGCAGGCGACCATCGCGCCAACGGTGCGCACATTGTCGATGCAGGGGGCGCCATTTTCCGCCATATCAAGGAAACGGGCGCAGATCCGCTGACCGATCTGGTTGGCGCGCTCGAGCAGGTTCTCCTCCTCTATCACCTCGATGACCGCCAGTGCTGCGGCGCAGGCCATAGGGCTGCCACCATAGGTGCTGCCGATGCTGCCCACCGCAGGCGCGTCCATCAGTTCGGCGCGTCCGGTCAGGGCAGAGAGAGTCATGCCGCCGGCCAGGCTCTTGGCCATGCTGATCAGGTCCGGGATGACACCGCTGTGCTCGACCGCAAACATCTTGCCGGTACGGGCAAAGCCGGATTGCACCTCATCGACGATCATCACGATGCCGTGCTGGTCGCAGAGCGCCCGGATCGCCACCATAAATTCGGTGGGAGCCTGGTAGAAGCCACCCTCACCCTGAATCGGTTCGAGGATGATCGCCGCGACCCGGGTGGGATCGATATCAGTCTTAAGCAGGTTGTTCAGCGTCAGCAGAGAGTCCTCGACACTGATACCGTGATAGGCGATCGGATAGGGGGCATGATAGACCTCGGCCGGGAAGGGACCGAACCCCTGCTTGTAGGGTACCATTTTGCCGGTCAGCGCCATGCCCATCATGGTACGGCCATGAAAAGAGCCGTTGAAGGCGATCACGGCCGAGCGACCGGTGGCGGCACGGGCGATCTTGATGGCGTTTTCCACCGCCTCGGCCCCGGTATTTAGCAGCAAGGTCTTCTTGGGGTGGTCACCGGGCGTTAGGGCGTTGAGCTTTTCCGCCAGGGCCACATAGGGCTCGTAGGGCATCACGTGGAAGCAGGTGTGCATCAGTTTCTGCATCTGGGCATCGACGGCAGCGACGACTTTGGGGTGACGATGGCCGGTGTTAAGTACGCCGATGCCGCCGGCGAAATCAATATAGCGTTTGCCCTCCACATCCCAGACCTGGGCATTTTCTGCGTGATCGGCGAAGTAGGGAGTGATGTTGGCAGCACCCCGGGGTACGGCGGCCTCACGGCGTGACATCAGCTGTTGGTTGGTGCTCATAACAAAGCCTCGAAGGATGGGTTAGCGCCGCTGGGCGGCGCGTCATTAATGGGTAGTGTGCAGTTGGCGCAGGTTGCAGCCGATGGCTTAACGCATGTCGCCGAGCAATGCGTATTTGATCTCGACATAGTCTTCGATGCCGTATTTGGAGCCTTCGCGACCGCTGCCAGATTCCTTGACCCCACCGAAGGGGGCGACCTCGGTGGAGAGGATGCCCTCGTTAATGCCCACCATGCCGTATTCGAGCCCCTCCATCACGCGCCACACTCGACCGATATTCTGGGCGTAGAAGTAGGCGGCCAGGCCATATTCGGTATCGTTAGCCATGGCGATCGCCTCGGCCTCGGTCTCAAATTTAAAGATCGGGGCGACAGGGCCGAAGATCTCTTCGCGAAACACGCGCATGCTGGCATCGACGTTGGTGAGGATGGTGGGCTGGTAGAAGCACTCGCCCTGGCTGGCGCGTGCGCCGCCGGTGAGAACTCGGGCACCCTTGGCGACCGCCTCTTCCACCATGTCGTGGACATCGTCGACCGCCTTCGAGGTGATCATCGGGCCGATCTGGGTATCGGGTTCCAGGCCGTGGCCGATCTGAAACGCCTCGACCCGCGCGTGGAGTTTCTCGACGAAGGCGTCATAGATACTCGCCTGGATCAGAAAGCGGTTGGTGCAGACGCAGGTCTGACCGGCATTGCGGTACTTGGAGACCAGGGCACCCTCGACCGCAGCGTCCAGGTCGGCATCGTCAAAGACAATAAAGGGGGCGTTGCCACCCAGCTCCATCGAAGTCTTCTTGACGGTATCGGCGCACTGCTTGAGCAGGATCTTGCCCACCGCCGTGGAGCCGGTGAAGGTCAGCTTACGCACCGCCTTGTTGGCGGTCAGTTCGGCACCTATGGCGCGGGAATCTGAACCGACCACCACATTAAGAACGCCGGCGGGGATGCCGGCGCGCCGTGCCAGTTCGGCCAGCGCCAGAGCCGACAGCGGAGTGTTGCCGGCCGGTTTGATCACGATGGTGCAGCCGGCAGCCAGCGCTGGGGCGGCCTTGCGGGTGATCATCGCATTCGGGAAGTTCCAGGGGGTGATAGCCGCGACCACGCCGATCGGCTCCTTGGTGACCAGGATCCGCTTATCGCTGGCGTGGGTGGGGATCACATCGCCGTAGATTCGCTTGCCCTCTTCGGCAAACCACTCGATAAAGGAGGCACCGTACATCACTTCTCCGGCCGATTCGAACAGCGGCTTGCCCTGTTCGCTGGTCATAATCAGCGCCAGATCATCCTTGGCGGCGACGATCAGTTCATACCAGCGGCGCAGCAGAACCGCCCGCTCCTTGGCGGTCTTGGCCTTCCAGGCGGGGAGTGCTTGGTTGGCGGCATCGATGGCGGCGCGGGCACCCAGGGCACCGAGGTCGGCAATCCGGGCGATCTCTCGGCCGGTGGCAGGATCGGTCACCGCCAGGGTGGCACCTCCGGTAGCGGCTACCCACTCGCCGTTAATATACGCATGCTGCTTGAGCAGTGTCGGGTCGTTAAGTTTCATAGTTGTCTCTCTTGTTGTCTCTCTTGTTGTCTCTAAGAGTCCGTTATTCCACGATGTTGCTGGTGCTGAGGCTCTGCCACTGCTCATTGGAAAGATCGAGCAGTTGCTGCAGTACCTGCTTGCTATGCTGTCCCAGCATCGGCGAGGCCTTGGCGTACTCGATCGGGGTCTTCGAAAAGCGGATCGGATTGGCGATCGACGGCACCGTGCCTGCTTCGGGATGCTCCAGCGCGACCTGCATCTGCCGGTGCTGTACCTGGGGGTCGGCAAATACCTGTTCCAGATCGTTGATCGGGCCGCAGGGTACGCCGCCTTCGGCAAGCTTCTCCAGCCACCAGGCGCTGGGCTGTTTGCTGATCAGCAGTTCGACGATAGGGGTCAGGTCGTTACGATTTTCCACCCGTGCGCGGTTGGTCGAAAAGTCGCTGTGGAACGCCAGCCCCGGCTGACCGGCCAGTTCGCAGAACTTGATGAACTGGCTGTCGTTGCCGACCGCCAGGATGATATGGCCATCGCTCGTCGGGAAGGCCTGATAGGGCACGATATTGGGGTGCGCATTACCCAGCCGGCCAGGCACCTCTCCGCTAGCCAGGTAGTTCATCCCCTGGTTGGCGAGGGTGGCGACCTGGACATCGAGCAGTGCCAGATCGATATGCTGGCCTATGTCGCTGCCGCTGCGTTCCAGATGCAGTAGTGCGGCCTGGATGGCGTTGCAGGCGTAGAGACCGGTCATCAGATCCGCCTGCGCGACGCCGACCTTCATCGGCGCGCCATCGGGTTCGCCGGTGACGCTCATCAAGCCGCCCATCGCCTGGATCATAAAGTCGTAACCGGCGCGTTTGCGGTAGGGGCCGCTCTGACCGAAACCGGTGATGGAGCAGTACACCAGGCGCGGATTGATCGCGCTCAGGCTGGCATAATCGAGGTTGTATTTCTCGAGCCCGCCGACCTTAAAGTTCTCGACCACCACATCGCAGCGGGCCGCGAGCTTATGGATCAGTGCCTGGCCTTCGGGCCGGGTGATATCCACCGCGACCGAGTGCTTGCCGCGGTTGGCGGCGTGAAAGTAGGCGGCATCCTCGGCGTCTTGCCCCTTGCCGTCTTTGATAAAAGGCGGGCCCCAGCTGCGGGTGTCATCGCCGCAGCCGGGACGTTCGATCTTGATCACCTCGGCACCGAAATCGGCCAGCATCTGGGTGGCCCAGGGGCCTGCCAGGATGCGGCTTAGATCGAGGACCCGGATGCCGTCCAGTGCGCCCGCCATCAGCTGAACGCCTGGATGCCGGTGATGGCACGTCCCAGAATCAGGCCGTGGACATCGTAGGTCCCTTCGTAGGTGTTGACCGCTTCCAGATTCATCAGATGACGGATCACATGGTACTCGTCGCTGATGCCGTTACCGCCGTGCATATCCCGGGAGACGCGGGCGATATCCAGTGACTTGCCGCAGTTGTTGCGCTTGAGCATCGAGATCAACTCCACCGGGCAGTTGTCATCGTCCATCAGCCGGCCCATCCGCAGACAGGATTGCAGTGCCAGGCTGATCTCGGTCTGCATATTGGCAAGCTTAGTCTGCACCAGCTGGGTGGCAGCCAGGGGACGGCCGAACTGGATGCGATCCAGGGTATATTGACGCGCGGCGTGCCAGCAGAATTCGGCGGCACCCAGGGCACCCCAGGCGATACCGAAGCGTGCCTTATTGAGGCAACCGAACGGCCCCTTGAGGCCTTTGACGTTGGGCAGGATCTGATCTTCAGACACCAGTACGTCCGCCATCACGATCTCGCCGGTGATGGAGGCGCGCAGGCTGAACTTGCCTTCGATCTTAGGGGCGGAGAGGCCTGGCATCCCCTTCTCAAGAATAAAGCCACGGATCTCGCCATCGAGCTTGGCCCAGACCACGAAGACATCGGCCACCGGACTATTGGTGATCCACATCTTACTGCCCTTAAGCAGGTAACCGCCCTCCACCTTAACCGCGCGGGTCTTCATGCTGCCAGGATCGGAGCCGGCATCGGGTTCGGTCAGGCCGAAGCAGCCGATCCATTCGCCGGTGGCGAGCTTGGGTAGGTATTTCATCCGCTGCTCTTCCGAGCCGTAGGCGTAGATCGGGTGCATCACCAGGGAGGACTGCACGCTCATCGCCGAGCGGTAGCCGCTGTCGACCCGTTCGATCTCCCGGGCCACCAGACCGTAGCAGGTATAGCTGACATTGGAGCCACCGTATTTTTCCGGCAGGGTGGCTCCCAGTAGCCCCAGCGCTCCCAGTTCGCGCATGATCTCGACATCGAACCGTTCATGGCGGTTGGCGTCCAGCACCCGGGGCATCAGCTGCCCCTGAGCGTAGTCGCGGGCGGCGTCACGGATCATGCGTTCCTCTTCGGTGAGTTGCTGATCCAGAAAGAAGGGGTCGTCCCAGGAAAAGGAGGTCTTGGTAGCAGGCTGGGTCATGGGGGTACCTCAAGCAGTGGTTAGCGAGTGCGCGTCTGATTGTATTTGTTATCGAACAGCTGTGCCGGTAGATAGCGCTTATGGAAGGTCGATACTGTTCGTTATTCAGAACGAAATCAACCTTTGTTGTGCTCCTTTAAATTAATTAAGGGAGTTCTCACCTTAGATCTGAAGCCGTTTAATAGATTTATCATCTGTTATTTTATGAATAGTCAGCTTTATATTACTGTTTTATATTTTTAAAAGTTGTTTTATGACTGCTCATGTCGGATATTAGGAATTTTGATGCGTATGGATCAATAGGTCTAATAGATCACATTGTGCTTTTAAACAGTCAGCATAGGTGTTAGAAATAGCACACGTTGTTTTGCTTCTGCCCCCGCAGATCTGAACAGTATTGGACGTACATAACAATAAAGGATGCAATTATGAACAGAAGAGACCTTATCAAAGCAGCCGCTGCCGGTGTTGCGGCCGTTCCTCTGGCGATGGCCTCCGGTGGTGTCTCTGCGGCATCTGATACTGTCCGCCTGCGGATGCAGACGCTCTATGGTACCGAGACTGATGCGCTCTATAAGGCATTTGCCGGCGATCTGAAAACCGGATCCCGCAATACCCTTAAGATTACCCGTTTTCGCGGCGGAGAACTGGTTCCCAATGACCAGATGCTGGATGCGGTCGGCAAAGGCACCCTGGATATGTGTCAGGGCTACGGCGGTTACTGGGCCGGGCAGCTGGATATTGCCAAGATCGAAAGCGGGATTCCCGGTGCCTGGACCAGCTTCGACGAAGCGATGTATGTTCATGATTCAAAGGGACTTGGGGAGCTTATCCGGGAGGCGTACGCAGAAAAAGGGGTTCATTATCTTGGACCGGTGTTCGGGGGTCCTTACGATCTGCTGACCAAAGAGCCGGTGACCAGCCTGGCGGACCTGAAGAATATGAAGATCCGCGCCACGGCAACCGTAGCAGCCATTCTGCAGAAATTCGATATCCCGACGGTTTATCTTCCCAGTCAAGAGCTCTATATCGGCCTGTCTACGGGTGCCATCGACGGGGTGATCTACGGCGGCTCGCTCGAGTATAAGGCGCTTAAGCTGCACGAGGCGGCCACGCACTATACCCATCTGAATATGATCAACCCGGGTTATGCCGACGGCATGCTGATCAATAAGAAAAGGTGGGACTCTTTGACGCCTGAGCATCAGAAGGTGATGGAGCTGGCAGTTGCCAAGCACGCGACCGAGATGCACGCCTGGAACGTTAATGGCTGTCTGGATGTGAATGGCGAGGGGATCTTCGAATTTGCATCGCTGCCGGCCGAAGACTCCAAAGCCTTAACCACTGCCGCTATGGATGTCTGGCAGGAGGAAGCCGAAAAGTCAGCGCGTAACGCCAAGGCCATCGAGGCACTGACGGCTGCCGCCAAGGCGACGGGACGCATCTGATGCGTTGGGTATATCGCTATCTGGAGTTGCAGGACGGGTTATCCGACTGGGTAGGCAGGACGGTCAGCTGGATGTGTCTGCTGATGATCCTGATCATGGTCTACGAGGTATCGGCCCGTTATCTGCTTAACAGTCCGACCTCCTGGGCGCATGAGAGCACCACCATGTTATATGGGGCTTTCTGCATCCTGGCTGGCGCTTATACCCATCGCAGTCACGGCCATGTGCGTTCCGAGGTGATCTATAACCTGTTTCCGCTTCGGGGTAAGGCGTTCCTCGATGTGCTGACCGGGTTGCTCGGGCTGCTGGTGTTCGGGACATTCCTGGTGATCAGCTACGGCTATGCCGCCGATTCCTGGGAAATGAGAGAGATCTCCTCCAAGAGCACCTGGGCACCGGTGGTCTATCCCTTTAAGGCGATGTTGCCGTTGGCAATCGCCCTGTTGATGCTGCAGAGCCTGGCGCATCTGCTGCGGGATGTGCTGGTGCTGTTGGGTATCGAGCCCCAGAAACCGGCTGTTTACTAGCCTCTGGCTTGAGAGACGGGCCTTCCCTGCGTGGCAGGGGAGGCCCATCAGTCACGTCTGGCCGACAGGCACTTTTGCAATAAAATATAATAAAGGATCCCCTCTGTGTTAGATCTTGATCCCCTGATGGTCACGCTGGGCATGTTTGGCTCGATGCTGCTGCTGCTGGCGATGGGCGCCCCACTGGCCTGGGCGCTGCTGTCGGTCGGCGCCGGCTCGGCTTATTTTCTGTGGGGCCCTAATGGCCTCGAATTGATGGCCACCAGTGCCTTTGCGGCGATGGATAACTTCCTGCTGGTGGCGCTACCGATGTTTATTTTTATGGGACTGATGCTGCAGCGCTCGGGAATCACCGACAGCCTCTTCGAGATGATCCATAAGCTGATGGGGGGCATGCCCGGGGGTCTGGGCATGGGCACGGTGCTTATCTGTGCGCTGATCGCGGCGATGGCCGGGGTGTCTGGTGCGGCAACCGTCAGCCTGGGTATTATCGCGCTACCGTCTATGCTGGAGCGGGGTTACGACAAGCGGCTCTCCACCGGGACCATTATGGCCGGTGGCGCGCTGGGGTTCTTGATTCCTCCCAGCGTGCTGATGATCGTCTATGCCTTTCTGGCGCGCGAATCGGTGGGCAAGCTGTTTGCCGCAGGGCTGATGCCCGGCTTGATGCTGGCGGGTATCTATATCCTCTACATCTTCATCCGCAGCTACTTTAATCCATCCCTGGCGCCGCCTATCGCGGAGAGCGAGCGGGTCGATTTTCCCGGTAAGCTCAAGGCTCTGAAGGCGCTGGTGCTGCCCGGAATCCTGATCGCTACGGTGCTGGGTTTTATCGTTGGGGGTGTCACCTCGCCCTCCGAGGCGTCGGCCGTCGGTGCTGCCGGTTCAATCGTCTGTGCCATGCTCTATCGCACGTTCAGTTTTAAGGTATTGCGTGAAGCGCTGCATGGCACGGCCAAACTGATGGGGATGCTGATCTGGATCACCATCGCCGCGGTGTTCTTCAGCAAGATCTATATCGGCCTGGGAGCGGGGCAGCTGATCACCGAGCTGGTGTCTGATTCCGGGTTATCGCCCTACTGGGTGATTATCTCGATGCTGGCGTGCTACTTCGTGATGGGAATGTTCCTGGATGATTTCGCCATCATCTTTATTACCGTGCCTTTGTTTGTGCCTATCGTGCAGGAGCTGGGATTCGATACTGTCTGGTTTGCGGTGCTCTTTATCCTCAGCATGCAGACTGCCTATCTGACCCCGCCGTTCGGGTATAACCTGTTTTATATGCGCTCGGTGGCCCCCCCCTCGGTCTCTATCTACGATCTGTATTGGGGAGCGATCCCCTTCGTGATCATGCAGACGTTTGGACTGGGGCTGGTGGTAGCCTTTCCGCAGATCGCGCTCTGGTTGCCTAATCTGATCTTCGGTTAAGCAACCGCTCGACTCACTCCTTAGCTTTTTGGCTGTGTTGGCCGCCCCCTCTTCTGTATGGAAGAGGGGTTTTTTATGTACAGGATGTACGGTATGCCGCGGGCGGGGGCCGTTGTCAGTTCCCGACAACAACGGCATGGCTACGTCCCTGTAGCCAATGCGCAGGAGCGGCGATGTACAGGATGTAAGGTATGCCGCGGGCGGGGGCCGTTGTCAGTTCCCGACAACAACGGCATGGCTACGTCCCTGTAGCCAATGCGCAGGAGCGGCGATGTACAGGGCCGTTGTCAGTTCCCGACAACAACGGCATAGCTACGTCCCTGTAGCCAATGCGCAGGAGCGGCGATGTACAGGGCCGTTGTCAGTTCCCGACAACAACGGCATACCTACGTCCCTGTAGGCAATGTACGTGCCTAAAAATGCTCCTGCACTCTTGTTAAAAAAGAGGTGCACTTCCGCCATCCTTGGCGGTCATATGCCGCGGGCGGGGGCCGTTGTCAGTTCCCGACAACAACGGCATGGCTACGTCCCTGTAGCCAATGCGCAGGAGCGGCGATGTACAGGGCCGTTGTCAGTTCCCGACAACAAC
>JBLIEQ010000025.1:0-55150 GCA_047633175.1 Motiliproteus sp.
CGAATAGCACGACCGCCATGACCGTCAATGTGGCGGCCGGTGTTGCCCAGGATCAGGCCGGCAATGACAATACCGTCGCCGACCAATCGGTGCAGGCCGTCGATACCGACGTGCCGAGCGTCGCCATGACCGATGACGGCGCTACGACAGCAACCGGCGCGGTGACCTATACCTTCACTTTCTCGGAAATCGTCAACGGCTTTACCGTGGCTGAGGTCATTGTTACCGGCGGCACCAAGGCCGGCAGCTTTGCCAGCGGAGCGGATGGAGACAGTGTGTACACCTTGGTGGTGACGCCAGACGCGAATAGCACGACCGCCATGACCGTCAATGTGGCGGCCGGTGTTGCCCAGGATCAGGCCGGCAATGACAATACCGTCGCCGACCAATCGGTGCAGGCCGTCGATACCGACGTGCCGAGCGTCGCCATTACCGATGACGGCGCTACGACAGAAAACGGCGCGGTGACCTATACCTTCACTTTCTCGGAAATCGTCAACGGCTTTACCGTGGCTGAGGTCATTGTTACCGGCGGCACCAAGGCCGGCAGCTTTGCCAGCGGAGCGGATGGAGACAGTGTGTTCACCCTGGTGGTGACACCGACTGCCGACAGCACCACCGATATGACCGTCGATGTGGCGGCCGGTGTTGCCCAGGATCAGGCCGGCAATGACAATACCGTCGCGGTCCAGTCGGTGCAGAAGGTCGATACCGTGGCACCCACCGCCAACTTTACCGCAGCGACCGATAATAAGGGCTCGGTGACAGGCCTCCTGAGCTCAGGCGACACCACCGACGATTCCACGCTGGTACTCAGTGGCACCAATGAACTCGGCGCCAGCGTCATGGTCTATAGCGGAGGCAATCAATTTGGTAAGGCGAATGTTACCGGTAAGACTTGGCAGCTTGATGCTCCGATCGCCAATGCCGCGACCTACCAGTTCACTGTCAAAGAGACCGATGCCGCGGGCAACGTGAGTGCTGCCACCACTAACTTCGAGGTGAGCGGGGATATGATAGCCCCCACCGCCACACTCAATAGCACAAGCACAAGCACGAAAGCCCAGAGCAGCGAGGTCGGTACGGCTTACCTGGTGAAAAGCACGGTGGATGTGACGAGTCTGGCGAATATTACCGACGCCAATGTCAACCTGTGGAACAACGTGGCGATAACGACCGCCGATACCGATACCCCTATCAGCACGGACGGGCTGGATGAAGGCGACTACGTGCTCTACACCGTCGATGCGGCGGGCAACCTCAGTAATCCCTCGAGCAGTATCGCTGTTGATCCCGGCCCCACGCTGACCTCGAGTACGCCCAACGATGAAGCGAAGAACGTTGGCCACGCCGACGACCTGGTGTTGACGTTCAATGAAAATATTAAGCTGGGCACGGGCAATATTTCTATAATTGGTGGGGATGACAGGATCGAGATCGATGTCGCCAATCACAACGGCCAGTTAACGATCGTCGATGATACATTGACTATCGATCCAAACAGCTATCTGGCCAACAATAGTACCCAGTACCATGTCGAGATAGACGCGCAAGCAGTGACCGACATGACCAATAACGCCTATGCCGGCATCGCAGCCGGTGATAGTGAGACGCTTAATTTCGAGACGGCGGCGACGAAGACCAACGTCGTGGTGTTCGACTTTGTGCACGGGGTTAGTTCTAGTCACAACGGCGGAAGCGGTGCGGATCGTACCTTCGAGGCAAATACGGAGTATACGATTTATATGATGGTTGATTCGAACAGCGATACGATGAACACGGTGGCGGCGGGCGCGAAACCAGGGGCAACGTACGGGTTATGGAATGCAGAGAACCTCGACGCCGACGACCGCGTGGTGCTGGTGGGTAACGGGAGCAAGGTAATCGGGATGGGCGGGGGCGAGGTGGACGAGGTGGCGTTGTGGGACATGACCGATGTTTTGAAGGGGAAGTTAGTATGGAGACATGCGTCGGACGGACATGGAGAGCAAACGAGGTGGGCGTTTTTCGGGTATAAGGATCAGGTGGTGCGCGGCAATACGACCACACAGGTGAGGGTCGGCGTATTCGAGTCGGACGCCGAAGACAACCTATGGAATTATATCGAGAGGGAGCACAGTGCATTCAGTAGCCTATACGCCGACACCATCCCCGAAGGTATCCTGGCCTCCCAGGGGCTCGTGTAGACGTACCGCGACAGTACTCAACCCGGCGCTGGCCCAGGAGCGCCAGCGCTTGATATAGGCCACCGCCCGCTGCTGTGTCTGCTCTGGTGTCAGTCGCAGGCGGCGGGCTTGCTCATAAAGCCGGTGGAGTTTGGTGTGGACTTTAACAATGGTCTGGCGGGCTATTTTCTGCAGGCCTCCTGCAGCGAAGTGATAACCTAACCAGTCGAAGCCATGAGTGATACGACCGATAAAGGTTTTATCGGGGTGTTGCTCCAGACCGGCCTCCGCGAACCCCTGGTTCATAATCGCGACCGCCCTTTTTAGCTGCCAGCGGGTCTGGCTGATAATTAACAGATCATCCATAAAGCGGAGATAACGGACGCCCTTGCGCCTGCTCAGGGTGCGGTCTAGTTCGAAGAGATGAAACCCGGCCAATAACGGACTCAGGGGGCAGCCGCGCGGAATACCCTTGACGGGGGTATGAAACAGGCCGCCCTTTTCTACGCTGTAGGCCAGAAACTGGCCGAGCAGGTTAAGCAGGATCGGACACTTGACGTGCTCCGCTAGCAGCTCGAAGAGTTGGTGTTTGTCGATGTGCGCATAATAGCCCTTGATGTCGGTTTTGCAGACAAAGGTATAGGCGCCGCCGCTGATCCAGTTATGCGCCTGACGTACCGCACTCTTATGCCCGCCATGACCCCTGAGGTGGGTACAGTTGCGATGCAGGGGTAAGGTTTTTTGCAGCTGCAAGGTCAGCAGTTTGAGCACGAAGGCATCGGCTGCTGACCAGAGCGCGATGGTTTCACCCCCAGCCCGTTGTACTACTTGCAGCGGCGAAAATTGATAACGCCCCGCTCTAAGATCGTCGAGGATGCGCGGCAGCAGGCTGGCGCGATGAAAACGCAGATGCCAGATATCGGCATTGGCCGGAAAGTGTTTACGGCTGTCGACCAGCCACTGCCAGGCAGCGGCGATGTGGGCGGCGCTGCTGAGTTGTTGGAAGTGTGCCAAGGTTCACCTTTGGAAAATATAATTGTCTTATAAAAAATTATCACACCGATTAGTCGATTTACAACAGTTTGTAGAATGTAAAAAGGCTCTGTCGCTGTTAGTTGTTGCGATCGGCAGCTGGTGCTAACCAAAAGATCGCCTGCAGGCAGGCAGTTGAAGGCTCGCAGGGTCAAGCCATGGGCCGTTGTCAGTTCCCGACAACAACAACATACCGGCGTCCCTGCAGGCCATGGCAAGAACTGAGTGGTCGACATAGACATCAGCGCCTTCTTTGATCATGTGAACCACGACATTCTGATGCACCAAGTGAGTCGGCGTGTCAGTGACAAGCGAGTACTTAAGCTCGTAGGTCGATACCTGCAGACGGGAATGCAGCTTGGCGGCGAGGTTCACAAACCTCAGAACGGTACACCACAGGGCGGACCGCTGAGTCGTGTTCAACCGCCGGATGCGGAAAACCACATGTCCGATGGTGTGGGAAGGGTAACGGGCGAAATCCTGTTGCGTCCACCCAATCAAACACACACCCTGTGGGTCGGAATTTATTCCGACAATGCTGGCAGGGTGATTTCATCGTCTGGCTAAAGGCTAACGCGGTTCCATGCGGATGCCGCCATCCAGGCGGATCACCTCGCCGTTGAGGTAACTGTTTTCGATGATATGCTGCACCAGGGAGGCGTATTCGCCTAGGGCGCCGAAACGCTTGGGGTGCTGCACCATCTTCAGCAGCGGCTCGCGGATCTCGTCGGTCATGCCTTCCATCATAGGGGTATCGAAGATCCCGGGGGCGATACACATGATACGCACACCCAGGCTGGCCAGATCGCGAGCGATCGGCAGGGTCATGCCGACCACGCCGGCCTTGCTGGCGCTGTAGGCGGCTTGTCCCAGCTGCCCATCGAAGGCGGCGACCGAGGCGGTGTTGATAATTACGCCGCGCTCGCCATTGGCATCGGGTTCATTGTTGGCCATCTGTGCCGCCGCCAGACGCAGTACATTGAAGGTGCCTATCAGGTTGATATTGATCACCTGGGCAAACTTCTCTAAGGCCAAGGCGCCGTTGCGGCCGACAGTCTTGCCACCCGGGGCGATGCCTGCGCAGTTGAGGCAGACATGCACCGCCCCGAAACGCTCGACCACCTGGTCGATGGCCGCTTCCACCGAGCTGCTGTCGGTAACATCCACTCTGACGAACATCGCCTGTGATCCCAGCTCCTCGACCAGCGCATCACCGGCCTGTTGATTGAGATCGAAGGCGGCAATCCTGGCGCCCCGAGCCGCGAGCTGTTTGCTGCTGGCCAGTCCCAGACCTGAGGCACCGCCAGTGACGATGATGACTTTATCTTGTAGGTTCATAAAAAAATCCTGGTTAGCTATTTAATAGTGAATTCGGGTGGCTCAACCGATCTCGCGCAGCAGCTCCCGGGCTATAATCACCTTCTGAATCTCGCTAGTGCCCTCGTAGATTGAGGTGACGCGCACATCACGGGCGTAGCGTTCCAGCGGAAAATCCTGGATATAGCCGTAACCGCCCAGCAGCTGCAGTGCGGTATAGCAGGCGTTGTTGGCTTTTTCGGAGGCGAACAGCTTGGCCATCGAGGCTTGCTTGGCAAAGGGCTGGCCGCGCTCTTTGGTGTCGGCCGCACTCATCACCAATAACCGCGCGGCTTCGAGTTCGGTATAGGCATCGGCCAGCATCCATTGCAGTCCCTGGAACTTGGTCAGTTGCTGGCCGAACTGCTGACGCTCATGGATGTAGTCACGGGCGTAGTCCATCGCTGCCAGGCCCACGCCCAGCGCCAGTGATCCTATGCCGATACGCCCGCCTGCCAGCTCGCCGACCGCGATTTTAAAACCCTGATTCAGGCCGCCCATCAGCGCATTTTTGGCAATTTTACAGTCGTCGAAGCGCACCTCGTTGGTGCTGGAGGCATGTTGGCCCATCTTCTTCTCGGCCTTGGAAATCGTAAGCCCTGGTGCATCGCTCTCGACTAGGAAGCAGGAGATCCCCTTGCCTTTGGGAGCCTCGGGGTCAGTGACCGCCCAGACCACGAAGACGCCGGCGTATTCGGCGCTGCTGATAAACTGTTTGGCACCGTTAAGCACCCAGTAATCGGCCTCGGCGACAGCCGAGGTCTTCATCGATGCCGGGTCGGAGCCGGCACCGGTTTCGGTCAGGCAAAAACCGCCGGCGGCATAGTCGCCACTACAGAGCTTGGGCAGGTAACGCGCCTTCTGATCATCGGAGGCGACCACCTGGATCACCTCGGCGACCATATTAGTGACTGATACCGAGACCGCGGTAGAGGCGCAGGCGCGTGCCAGTTCGGTGATCACCAGGCTGAAGGCGACGGTGCCGGCTTCCGAGCCACCGTATTGAGACTCTACATTGAGTCCCATAAAACCCAGTTCGGCCAGCTGTTTGAGGTTGCTCAGAAAGAGCGGGCGATCACCCTCCTGGTCCAGCTTCTCTGCCACGGGTGCCAGTTCGGTCTGGGCGAACTTGCGCGCCATATCCTGAATCATGGCCTGATCTTCGTTGAGGGAGAGATCCATTAGGTACCTCCTCTTTAAACGAGTTCGATGGCGACGGCGGTGGCTTCGCCACCACCGATACACAGGGAGGCGAGGCCGCGCTTCTTACCCTGCTGCTGCAAGGCATAGAGCAAGGACACCAGAATCCGCGCACCGGAACAGCCGATCGGATGGCCCAGGGCGCAGGCGCCGCCGTTGACGTTGACTCTGGCGGCATCGAGTCCCAACTCCTGGATCGCCAGCAGGGTCACTACGGCAAAGGCTTCGTTGATCTCGAACAGGTCGACCTGCTCCTTGTCCCAGCCGATGTTGTCGAGCAACTTTTGGACCGCGCCGATCGGGGCGATGCAGAACTCAGACGGTTTCTGCGCATGGGTGCTGTGGCCGACAATACGTGCCAGCGGCGTTAGCCCGCGTGCCAGGGCATCGCTCTGGGTCATCAGGATCAGGGCCGCTGCACCATCGGAGATGGAGCTGGAGTTGGCTGCTGTCACCGTGCCGTCCTTCTTAAATGCTGGGCGCAGCTGGCGGATCTTATCCAGGTTGGCTTTACCCGGCTGCTCATCGATGCTGATCTGGTGTTCACCCTTACGGTCCTTGATGCTGACGGGGGCGATCTCGGCGGCAAAGTCTCCGGCACCGATCGCCCGGTTGGCACGGGCCAGGGATTCTATGGCAAAGTCATCGAGAGTCTCGCGGGAGACCGCATAGGTATCGGCACTCTGCTGCGCAAAGACACCCATCAGGCCGCCTTCGTAGGCATCTTCCAAGCCGTCGCAGAACATGGAATCGATGACCTGGCCATGCCCCATCCGCATCCCCGCACGCGCCTTGGGCAGCAGGTAGGGCGCCTGGCTCATATTTTCCATGCCACCGGCGACCATAATCCGGGCGCTGCCGGCCCTGATCTGGTCGTGAGCATCCATAACCGCCTTCATGCCTGAACCACACATCTTATTGATAGTGGTGCAGCCAGCCGCCAGCGGCAGGTCTGCCCCGAGTGCAGCCTGGCGCGCCGGTGCCTGTCCGAGACCGGCTGGCAGCACGCAGCCCATGATCACCTGATCGATATCGCAGGCCTCAAGGCCCGAGCGGGTGAGGGCGGCGCGAATCGCGGTGGCGCCCAGTTGCGGTGCACGCACCTCGCTGAGTGCACCCATCATGCCGCCCATGGGGGTGCGGGCGGCGGCGACGATAACGATGGGATCGGATAGAAGAGTCATGGTTGGGCCTCGATGCATTTGTTGTGCACTTTTAAGAAGGGATTAGCTTGGGCAAAATGATCTGGTATTACTATGCGCTTATTGAAGGGGTCATTAAATGACAGTTTGTGACCACTAGCATCACTAAATGTTACATTAACGGCTGGCCAGTTTTACTTGAGCACTAGAGGATCTATCCCATGGCAACGGTTGCCAGCCATTATCTACAAGCCGCCCTGGCCTGTGCCGAGCGCGGCGGTCACAATCGCCAACCGCTGTTAGCACGGCTGGGTATAGGGCCGGAGCAACTGCTGCAGCCCCGGGTACCTGCCGAGCAGATGGCCCGTCTGGTGCAGGCGGTCTGGGTGCTGCTGGAGGATGAGTTTATGGGCTGTACCGCGCGACCCTGCAAGCCCGGGGTGTTCGCGCTGATGGCGCGCCAGGTGCTGCATCAGCAGACCCTGGAGGAGATGCTGCGCCATGGGGTCGAGTTTTATAACCTGTTTAGCGATGATATCGCCATGCAGTTACGGCGCCGCAATGGGCGCGCGGAGCTGGAGGTGGTCTTCAGTCACTCCGAGCGGGATCCCGATTGCTTCTACCGCGAGTTCTGGCTGCTGATCTGGCACCGTTTTTCCAGTTGGCTGATCGGGCATAGTATCGCGCTGCAGCAGGTGAGCTTTCCCTATCCGCCGCCCGCGCATCAGCCTGAGCTTAGCGACCTGTTTCCCTGTAAGCACCGGTTTAATCAACCGAGTCTTAAATTGAGTTTTAGTGCGGATTATCTTGATAAGAGCTCGGTACGCACGCCGCGTGATCTGGCGCACTTCTTACGGGATTCGCCGGCCGGCTTGATGACCATCGGTGATGATGAACTCAGCTACCGTGCCCGTATCCGTCGCGACCTGTTACCTCCGGTTAAAGGGGTGCTGCGGCTGCCCTCTTTTGAGGTGCTGGCGCAGGGCTATGGCTTGAGCCGCCAGACGCTGAGGCGACGGCTTAAGTCTGAGGCGAGCAGCTATCCGCAGATCAAGGCTGAGATGCGTCTGGATCTGGCGATCGAAAAGCTGCGGATCGAACGCCTGACCATCGCGGAGATCGCCCTGCAGCTGGGGTTTAGTGAATCCCGGGCCTTTACCCGGGCATTCCGGCAGTGGACGGGATTGTCGCCGAGCGACTTTCGGGGTCAAATATCGGTAGCGGGGGTAGGGGTAACGCCCAGAGCTACCGGCTGATAGGGCCTGCGGCTAGATCGGCAAAGTGAGATCCTGGCTGTTTTGTGCGGAACTACAGGTAATTCACAGAATTTAATGCACAGCCGGAGATCGATAACAAGCAACAGGAATATGCAGATAGAAATAAATTATAAACTTCTTTTAAACCAACTGTTGATATTAATAAATTATTGATTTTAAAGGATGTTTGTAAGTGGCGATGAGATTGTGATCAATTGATGACAGGGGCCTGTAGACAGGGGCCTGGGGCAGGTTACCCAGCATTACCTCACAGAGTTATCCACAGAAACTGTGCATAACTCAATGTCTGCCGCTGACGGTATTTGAGTGGGTTTTAGGGGCATTAATCTGGAGTGGGCTGTTGTTTTTGTTCTCGCCAGGAGATAGTGCCGTCTGGATTTTCTGACCTGTCGTGGTAAATACATCTGTCCTCATTAATTTTTCGGCGCACAATGCTAAATTTACAGCCTCGTCAGGTGACCTCTATGAATATCGCAATTCTTACCTTCGAAGGATTTAACGAACTCGATTCGTTTATAGCGGCAGGCATCCTGAATCGCATGAAAAGCGCTGGATGGAATGTCCAGATTACCTGCCCTTCAGAGACGGTAACCTCGATGAATGGTGTCAAGATTGAAGCCCAGCAATCCCTGGAGTTTGCGACGAGTGCCGATGTCGTCCTGGTGGGCAGTGGTATCTACACTAGGGATATCGCTAAAGACAGGGAAATCCTCGATAGGATACAGTTAAATCCGTCTAACCAGCTGGTCTGTTCACAGTGTTCCGGAACCTTGCTCTTATCTGTGTTGGGGGTCTTGAACGGCCTGCCTGCCTGTACCGATCTGACGACCAAACCCTGGATTATGGATGCGGGGGTCGACGTCTTAGATCAACCCTTTTTCGCAAAAGATAACATCGCAACCGCGGGTGGCTGCATGGCGTCTCAATATCTGGCCGCCTGGATCATTGCTAAGTTAGCGGGTAGAGACGCCGCCGAGTCCGCCATCCATTATGTGGCGCCTGTTGGCGAAAAAGAATCATCTGTTTCTCATAGCATGTCGATCGTCTTGCCCTATATTACCGATCAAATATAGCCTGAGAATACGTTCAATTTCACCTGAATAGAGAGAACAGTCGAATGATATCCACCGAACTCATGCTGCTGGGCCTGTACCTGCTCGGCTACTGCTGCCTGCATTCGTGGCTGGCCTCGCTTGGCTGCAAGGCCTGGTGTGCGGCGCGCTGGCCCGCTGCGATGCGCGCTTACCGTCTGGTGTTTAATCTCTCGGCGCTGTTATTGCTGATTCCGGTGGTGGTACTTTTGGATGCGGCGGCAGGGCCCAAGCTATGGCAGTGGACGGGCGCGTCGGCCTGGCTGGTGAATGGCCTGGCGTTGGCGGCGCTCCTGGCCTTCGTGCACTCGTTGCGTGATTACGATCTGAGTCAGTTCAGTGGCTCCGCCCAGTGGCGTCAGCTGCCGCTCGATCCAGAGCAGTTAGATTATGAACAACTCGATCCAGAGCGACAGGCCCGGTTTCATCTGGGCTGGTGGCACCGTTGGGTGCGCCATCCCTGGTATTTCTTTGCCCTGGTGATTCTCTGGAGCAGGGAGCCGGATGTCGCGCAGCTGTTGACCGGCCTGTTGCTGACACTCTACCTGGTGCTGGGATCAAGGCTGGAGGAGCGTAAGCTGAGGCTGCAGTTTGGTGAGGCGTATCGGCACTATTGCCGCCGTGTGCCGGGGTTATTTCCGCTGCCCTGGCGCCGCCTGAGCGCTGCCCAGGCTCGCGAACTGGAACAGCAGGCGAATCGCTAGCCGATTAACGCTCTAGTACGGCTTCTGGGCGATAAAGAGGCCGCGTTTGGGAGCGGGGTGCCCCTCCAACGTCAGGCTGGGATTCGAGGGGTCGAGAAAGTCTGCCAGCGAGTGGTACGTCATCCAGTCGGTCGCGCGCTGCTCTTGCGTCCCGGTGGTATCGATATCGACGCAGCGTACCTGCTGATAGCCGCAGCGCTCCAGCCAGCTGCAGAGTGCGGCGGCGCTGGGCAGAAACCAGACATTGCGCATCTGCGCGTAGCGATCATCGGGTAGCAGTACCGTATTGCGGTCGCCATCGACCACCAGGGTCTCCAGCACCAGCTCGCCGCCCGGACGCAGGAAACTCATCAGCTCCAGCAGGTGATCGATAGGGCTGCGTCTGTGGTAGAACACGCCCATCGAAAACACGCTGTCGAAACAACGCATCTTGGCAGGCATCTCCTCGATTCCCAGCGGCAGCAGCTCTACCGGAAGCTGCGCCCCTATATACTTTTTCAGCGCTCGAAACTGCAACAGGAATTTCCAGGACGGGTCGATTCCCAGCACCCGTTTGGCACCCGCGGCGTGCATGCGCCAGCAGTGATAGCCGTTGCCGCAGCCGATATCCAGCACGGTACGATTGGAGAGCGGGGCGATATGATCCTTGAGGCGATCCCATTTTAGGTCGGAGCGCCATTCGGTATCGATATCGATGCCGAACAGGCTGTAGGGGCCTTTTCGCCAGGGCATCAGCTGGCGCATCGCCTGCTCAAGCTGCTGGCGCTGGGCAACGGTGCAGTCTTCGGGTCGACCGATCAGCAGTGCATCCCGGTCTAGGTCGAGGTGCTCGGAAGTAAGCGCCGGAAGGGCATCGAAGGCCTCGATCCAGCGCGGAAGATCGCCATGATTGAGCGGCTCCAGCCGGGCCTCGACGGCCTGCTGCAGCGGTTCTGCCCAGGGGGCCAACTCGCTGTCCGCCAGCTGTTGGAAGAAGGCATCGAAATTGAGAGCCGGGACGGTCTGATTCATAAGAGGCGACTGTGATAGAGGGGTGAGAAGAAGGATGAGAAGTGGGGTTACTTGATGGCAACCATAGAGACAAAATTGAAGCATTGGAACCAGGGTTGGACCTCTGCAAAGCCGGCATCGGCTAGGCGTTGTCGATGCAGCGCCAGAGGTTCGGGACGCATCACCTGTTCCAGGGCGCTGCGCTTTTGGCTGACCTCCAGCTCGCTGTAGCCGTTGGCGCGTTTGAAATCATGGTGCCAGTCGGTCAGCCGTTGTTCCGAGGCCTCGTCCGCCAGGGCGATCTTCTCTGACAGCAGCAATACACCGCCGGGCTTGAGTCCTGCGTAGATTTTCTGCAGCAGCGCCTGGCGCTGCTCCGGCGCGATAAACTGCAGGGTGAAGTTCATCACCACCACGCTGGCGTTCTGGATCTCGATATCGAGGATATCGGCGCAGACCAGCTCGATGCGCGGTTCGGCGTCATCCAGCGAGGCCGCGACCTGGAGGTGTTCGCGGCAGCGCTGCAGCATCGCCACCGAATTATCGACGGCGATAAAGCGGCAGTTGGGTTGCCGCACCTGCTGATGCATCGCCAGAGTCGCCGCGCCGAGCGAGCAACCCAGGTCATAACAGAGGCTGTCGGGCTGGGCGAAGCGGGCGGCCAGGATCCCCAGCGATCTGATCACGGTGGCGTAGCCGGGCACCGAGCGGTTGATCATATCGGAGAAGACCCCGACCACCTGCTCGTCGAAGGCAAAATCGACAATGGTATCCAGCGGGTTGGCGTACAGACGATCGGCTTTTTTTGACATGTAAAGGCTATAGAAATTAAGGGAATAAAGAGAGCTACGGGATTATACCTTAGCGACTGAACCCTGGTATAGAGCCGACGTTAAGAGCTACGTAAGAGCTACGGTTGCACGCCGGCAAGCAGTTGCTGCCGCAGGGCTTGCGCCCCGGGCCCCAGCCGGTCCGGCTGGGGGTTCACTAGATGCAGGGGTATGCGGCGGTCGTTACCCTCGAGCAGTTGCAGCCTGGCCAGTTCACCGCGCGCTATTCGGGCCTCGACCAGATGCAGCGGTATCCAGGCGAAGCCCAGCCCGCTCAGCAGCACGTCGACCGCCAGGGCAAAGTACGCCACCGTCCAGCGCTGCTCCGATCGTAGCCAGCCGAGCTGCTCCAGTGGCTGTTTGCCACTGTCACCGATCACGATCTGCAGCGACTGCGACAGCTCCTGCTGACTCAGCAGCCGCGGTTCGAGATTTAGCGGATGTTCGGGGTGACAGACCGGCACCATCTGCACCTGCAACAGATACTCGCCCAGATAGCCTTTGGGGACCTGGCCGCAGATCACCAGATCGGCGCGTGCCTCGGTGATGCACTCC
This sequence comes from Motiliproteus sp., assembly GCA_047633175.1. Lineage (GTDB taxonomy): Bacteria > Pseudomonadota > Gammaproteobacteria > Pseudomonadales > Balneatricaceae > Motiliproteus. The sequence goes on from JBLIEQ010000025.1 coordinate 12,343, forward strand.
TGGGTACCGGTAAGGACGGTCTCTTCGATCCGAATCCGGCTGCCGCGGCTGATGGGATGGAAGGCTTTGAGGGCCTGCAGCAACAGTGATTGCGGGAAAAGAGCGTCGTAGGCCAGCCGGATCTGCGGCTCCCAGCCCCGATTCAGATTGTCTGACAGGGTCTCCAGCTGGTAAGCATCCTCGGTAAGCTGGCGCGAGCGTCTGAGCATCACCTCACCGGCCTCTGTCAGAGCGGCCTTGCGTCCCTCCACGCGCAGAATCTCGACCCCGAGTTGCTGCTGCAGCTTGGTGACCGCATGGTTGAGCGACGAGGGGCTGCGATGCAGGGCCTCACCGGCCTGGTGGTAGCCGCCGTGATCGATAACCGCCTGCAGGATGCGCCATTGTTCGAGAGTGGTGCGATGCTTGGACATAGGCGCTCGGGGCTCTTTGTTCGTCATTATTCAGCGTATGTATCAACTTGAAATTATGGAGTATTTGTTCCATCCCTGTGGGTCGGCGTTTTGTGGGTAGAGGGTAGTCCGACAAGGCTGGCAAGGAACTGCCTGCGTCGGGCTAAAGCCCGACCTACATGTTCTAAGCTCTTTGTTCTAAAAAGACGAACATAACAGGCTATATTTTGCGATTTATATTCGCTTTAGTAAAGCGGATACTGCTCGCCATCGCACCATCAGATCCCTAAATAACTCCCGAGAGGAACGCTTATGTCACGCTTACTGGTGATCAACTCCAGTCCCATAGCGGATAATTCCAAGACCCGCGAGCTGGTCAGCCACCTGGTCACGCGTTACCGCGCTCTGGATCCCGGGGTCGAGGTTCAGAGCCGGGATCTGGGTCGTAATCCGCCTCCGCATATCGATGAGGTGATGATCGGGGCCTACTTCACCCCCGAGGATCAGCGTACTCCAGCCCAGCAGCAGGCGTTGCAGCTGTCCGATATGCTGGTTGATGAGCTGCTGGCCGCCGATACCCTGGTGCTAGGTTCGCCGATGCATAACTTCAGCGTCACCTCGGCGCTCAAGAGCTGGATCGATCATGTGGCGCGGGTTGGGCGCACTTTTCAATACGGTGCCAACGGCCCCGAAGGGTTGGTCAAAGGTAAGAAAGCCTATGTGATCAGCGCCCGCGGCGGACGCTATGGCGAGGGCAGCCCGGCGGCTGCCTATAACCACCAGGATACCTATCTGAAGACGGTACTGGGCTTTATGGGCATCGATGATGTGGTATTTATTAATGCCGAAGGGGTCGCATCCGGTGAGCAGGGCGTCCTGGAGGCCATCAGCCAGATCGATGCACTCCTCGTGTAATGAGGAGCCGATCGCTTTTAATCGATAAGGAAGTGGGCCCTGGCGGTGGCGATCGGCTTGTCCTGGTCGCGCTGCCAGGCGTGAATGGAGACATTGACCAGCCTGCGCCCCTGACGCACCACCGAGCAACGGGCGTAGGTATCTTCCAAGAGGCCGGCGCGCAGATAATCGATGGAGAAGTCCACGACGCGAGGGACCTTGGGAATCGGCATATTGATCAGTAGGTGGATCGCCGCCGACATCTCCATAAAACCGGCAATGGCGCCGCCATGCAGGGCAGGTAGGGTCGGGTTGCCGACATTGCTGCGGCTCGGGGGCAGGTGGAATAGCAACTCGGGCCCCTCGTTCAGGGTGCGAATGCCCAGCAATTTGGCGTAGGGCAGCGCCTCCAGCAGTAATCGGGGTTGCTGTAGCTTGCGGTCGGCCAACAGGGCATCGCGGAGCAGCACCGGGGGAAGCACCGGCGGGAGCGGTGGCTGTGAGGCGATCCCCGGGACCGGCGGCGGGGTGCTTGCTGCACCTGCGGTCTCCAGCAGTTGCTCCAGCTGGGCCGACATCGTTCGTTCAACCTCGGCGTCCATGCGGGTGAAGTTAGCGGTGCAATAGGCGATAGGGTTGTTTTTATCCTCCTGATAGGCCAGCCCGCGGCAAAAAATCACGTTAGCGGTCACCCGGTAGGCTTCGGCTTCGGCATAGATGGTCAGGCCGGGCTTGGCCGGGCGCATATAATCGATCCGCAGATCCAGAGTCGGGCACAGGGTTAGCTGCTCCAAGGCGGTGACGGCGGCAAAGCCACAGCTGGTATCGAGCAGTGCGGTCAGCGCGCCGCCGTGGATAAGGCCGTTTTCAGGATTACCGACGATAGCATGACGGTAGGGCAGTTGGGACTTGATCTTGCCCTGTTGGATATCGGTAAAAGCGATTCCCAGGGCATGAAAATGATCACCGGGATTGGCGGTAAACATCAGCTGGCAGAGTTGGCGGATCTTGTCGAGAGGCGCGGGCATAGGCAGGGCTTCAGTCATCGTTGGGTTGTGGTTTTAATCGAGAAACTAGAACAGATCTCTCTGTACAGCGGGCTTTTTACGCGGGCGCCAGGCTTTGCCCCAGCGGGTGGCGATATAGAATACCTGGATATGGTCACCCGGGGTGGCAGTGATATCTTCTAGGCCGATGGTGCCCTGTGCCGGCTCTTCGCCATTGATAAACACCAGGATGCCGAGCTGCTGATTCGGGAACAGCTGGTTGAACTCGCCATAGGCCGGGTCCAGACGCTTGATGTAAAGACCGGTCTCGAGCTCCTCGTTACCCGCGAAGGTACTGCGCGCATAGCTGGGGGTGAACCCGGCATCGAGCATGCGTTGATGCAGCAGTGCCTGTACGGAATTAGCGGGTACCAGGCGCTGGTGCTGACTGCCATCTAGATCCATCTCCAGGCGGAGTTCGCTCTGGCTGCTGTGATCTTCTGCGTTGACGGTCAGGCTGAAGGCCTCACAGAGCCCCACCACCGAATCCTTAGGCGCCAGTTTCAGGGCGGTAAAGTGCAGACCCTTAGCCTCAAAGGGGTACGCTTTTTCGACACTGCGGTTCTGGCCCCAGATGCGGATCTGTTTGTTGCTGTAGTTAAAGGTTAGCTGCCCCTCCTGACCCCGCCCCTGGCTGCCGAGCTTGCGGGCCTTATAGATGATGGTGTGCGGGGCCTTGTTGCTGAGGGCGTCGTACTCTTTACGGCAGTAATTCTGGTTGCGATGGAAATGGTAGGGGAAGTGCAGCGCATCTTCGTAGCTAAGCGTCGAGGGGTCCCTGGTAGCCTGTTCCACGATCCGATCGATAACAAAGCCTTCGCCGCTTAAGGCGAGCACCACATCGCGAATCGAATAGATCGTCGGGTCGAAGATCTGGCCTTCGCCGAGCTTGCCGGAGCTGTTCAGCAGCTGGCTATGGCGGTTGTGTTGCAGCGGATGGGAGAAGCAGAAAATAAAGGTGCCGCCGGGCTTGAGCCGCTTGAATAGGTTGTGGAACAGCTCTTTAAGCTCCTGGACGGAAGCCAGATACTCCAGTGAGTAGACCGACAGCACCAGGTCGAAGCTGATCCCCGGGAAAAAATCGGTACGGCGCATATCCTGTTCTTTAAAGTGGATCGGCGCCAGCAGCTCCGGGTAATTAATCAGCTTGGTGCGCGCCCGGTGCAGCATATGGCCAGAGATATCGATGCCGTGGCCATTAGCCCCCCGGTGGGCCAGGGCGATCAGGTTTTCCCCCATCCCGCAGCCGATATCGAGCACATTAGCGTTGGCCAGATCGATATCGATCAGCCCAAGGCTGCGCTCACCGACCGCCAGCCAGCCGTAGTGGACCTCGTCCTCGGCAATCTCCCAGGTGTTGGAGTAAAAATCGCAAAAGCTCTGTTCATCCCAATGCTGCGCAGACATATCCGGTTCCTCGGTCACGGTTAGGCTGCATTCTACGGCGAGCGGGATGTCTATGTCTAAAGCTCAATAGCCAAATGCTCGTTCAGCACCCCTGCTGCTTGGGGCTCGATTGCTTTTTTTTGCAGAAAAAGCAATTCACGGGATCCCTGTGATATTGGAATCGTTACCTCAAAATCGAGCACCGCCTCAATCCAGCCTGTTTGGCTAATTTGGCCATCAAATAGAAACCAATTGCTGCGGGCGTGGCGGGACATAGCATCACTATGACCCATCATCTGGATTGGCTATGCCAACGCTGTGATCGCTAAACGCCGGTCCTGGTTGGGTGAAATACCAAAATAGGTTTTGTAGTCACGGCTAAATTGATGAATGCTGCGATAACCCACCCGACTGGCAGTTTGACCAACATTAATGTTGTCATGGGTCAGCAACAAGCGGGCCTTAATCAAGCGTAGTTTCTTCAGATACTGGAGCGGGGCTAATTGGGTAACGGCTTTAAAATGTTTGTGAAACGCCGATACGCTCATCGAGGCCTCTCTAGCCATGTGCTCGACACGGATAGTCTCATCGTAGCCCTGATGCAAGTTAGTGAGGACCTGAATAATACGTGAATAGTTGCCCTGATTACTGACCAGTGCTCGCAGCGCTGGCCCCTGTTGATCCTTGAGTGCTTCGTAAATGACTTCCCGCACCCTTGCCTTCCCCATAACCGCCGTATCGGTTGGGTTATGCAGGGTGCGGATCAGGCGGGTTACGGCTTCCTCCATCGCGGGGCTCATGGGCACGGAGGCCATAGGCGTTGGATCAGGCTGTAATGATGCTGGCATCGCGCTCACCAGTTCCGCCAATACCAGTGGGTCAATAGAAACAGATACACCCAACAAGGGTACGCTTGACGAGGCCAGCGTTTCACACTCAAAAGGTAGCGGTAACGTTTGTACCAGGTAGTGTCCAGGATTGTAGAGAAAGGTTTTTTCTCCAAGGTAACCCGTTTTTTGACCCTGAGCTATAAAGATCAAACTCGGCTCATACATAAGCAGGGTGCGACCCTGTGCCTGATTGCAACGCAACAAAGAGACATTATCAATAGCGGCAGGTGACGCGCCATTAGGGTGGCCAAGCGGGCTGCTCAGTAGAGGCTCAAGCAAGTCTACCAGTGTCGAAAGGGGCATTTTTCAAACTCCAGCGCAGTGTTGCCGGTGATAGGGTTGGAGGTCTGCGCTGTACCCACACCTATATCACAGCCGTGAAAATATGGGCCTGCCCATAGTATTGCAGGATAGTGGTAATAATTAGCAATTATAACAACTATAAAGACAAAAAAATGGAGGATCATGCAAAAACAGAACAGGATCGTGAATAGCCACCGTCTCGCGCAACAGGGATAATTATTGCAGTGCACATTGCACCAAGCTCAGCATCCTCAGAACATTAATCGGATATGAGCCATATCAACAAGGAATATTTTTTATGACACAAGCCTCAACGACAGACGTTGCCCTATCAAGCACTAAGGCCTATGCAGCACAATCGAGCGATACCCCCGTGGCTCCCTTTGCCATCCAACGCCGCTCGCTGAGAGCCGAAGACGTGGCCATCGATATTCTCTACTGTGGCGTTTGCCATACTGACATTCATTTTTCTGAAAATGATTGGGGCAACTCAGTCTATCCGGTTGTACCAGGTCACGAGATCGTTGGTCGAGTATCCGCCGTAGGTGACACTGTCAAAAGCTTCAAAACCGGCGACTTGGTCGGCGTAGGCTGCATGGTTGATTCATGCGGAACCTGTCCTGCTTGCTCAGATGATCTGGAGCAATATTGTGGCGAGGGCATGGTCGCCACATACAACGGCACCGACCGTCACGACCAATCAACCACTTATGGCGGCTACTCAGAGCACATCGTCGTCAAAGAAAGCTTTGTACTGTCAATCCCAGCGCAATTATCAGCAGCTTCGGCGGCACCCCTATTGTGCGCCGGTATTACTACTTACTCACCACTGAAACATTACGGTGTGTCACCCGGTGACAAAGTGGGCATTTTGGGAATGGGTGGACTGGGCCACATGGGCGTTAAATTTGCTAAAGCTCTCGGCGCCGAAGTTACTATTTTCACTCGCTCAGAAAGCAAGATTGCCGAAGCCAAAAAGCAGGGTGCAGATCATGTCATTGTCTCCTCAGACCCGGTACAAATGGCTGCGGCGGCCGAACATTTCGACTTACTGCTTGATACCATACCCGTAACCCATGATCTAAACCCCTACCTGGGCTGCCTCAAATACGATGGTAAGCATATTCTGGTAGGTATGTTAACACCCGTAGAGCCACCTCTCGCTGCCAGTGAGCTTGTTTTGAAGCGACGGGTACTGGCTGGTTCCCTGATCGGTAGTGTTGCTGAAACCCAGGAGATGCTGGACTTTTGCGCCGAACACAGCATTAGCTGCGACGTTGAAATGTTAGATATCCAAGATATCAACGAAGCCTACATCCGGATGAAAAAAGGCGACGTAAAATACCGTTTTGTGATTGATATGGAAACTCTGAAAAACAGCTGATATTAATCAGTACTTACTTTAGGGGACTGATTTTTAGTTCAGTATAAGGCAGTTATAAAGCAGGTAGCTGCCTTATTCCGAGATGGTAAAGAATAGCTTGTAAGTGTTCTTGCTATACCAACAAATAGAGCCGGTTAACGTTGCCGGTTTTTTTTGTTGGTATAGTAAAAAAACCATGATAAAAAAGGGATATTCTGAGACCAACGAACAATTATATGTTGATCCAGAGGCGATATGGCGTTTTTTGTCAGCTCGACCGCGTAATTTGTACTGCTTTTCTTGTTTATCAGCACTGGCGTTGGCCCATACAGGCGCGCGTTCACTGCGCTATTTGCTCTGCGCAGAGCCCTTTCTTACGACAAAATTCTGCCAATTCGGCGGTATTTAAAGCGGCAGTTTCTAACACTATCGCGAACTTATCCACCGATGACCATTACTCAGCGTTCTTTCCGTCTTCAGGCACGGCGACACCACGACTCTTAAGCTGGATCCCGAACTGCGTTTCCAGCGCCTGGCTATTGAGCCGGGCTCAGATGGTCGGATGAGCGTCAAAGTAATCTCTGAGGTTGTTAAACGCCGTTTCGAAGTACAGATCGTAGCCGCTTTGTTCGACAAATCCGAGATGTGGTGTTGCCAGCACATTTGAGAGCCCGATAAGGGGTTCAGTCAGCGGGTCTGCAGGTTCAGACTCGAAAACATCGATGGCCGCATAGCCGGGGCGGCCCTGCTGTAGCCCCTGATACAGCGCGCCGGGTTGGATAAGCTCCGCACGGCTGATATTGACCAGCACCGCGTCGGTCTTCATCCGCTGAAGATCCGCCGCACTGACGCAGCCCTGAGTCTGATCATTGAGGCGCAGGTGCAGGCTGAGGATATCGCACTCGGCAAAGAAGTTGGCCTTAGCCATCGCCGCCAGGTGGCCGTCCAGGACAGCCTGCTGGCGGGAGCATTCACTGCCCCAAACCAGCACCTGCATATCAAAGGCGTGCGCATAGCGGGCGATACGCCGACCTATCTTGCCATAGCCCCAGATGCCGAGAGTCTTACCATTCAGGCAGCGCCCCAGCCCCAGATCACCCGAACTCTGCCAACGGCCCTGTTGTAAGTTAGTCGCGTAGGCCAGCAGGTGACGCTGCGAGGCCATCATCAGCGTCCAGCACAGTTCGGCAGCCGCCACCGGCGATCCCGAACCCTCCAGCACCTTGACGCCATAGCGATGGCAGGCCTCGGGGTCGAGGTGATTGCTGATCTTGCCGGTCTGGCTGATCACTCTGAGGTTGGGCAGCCGCGCCAGCAGTTCGGGGTCTATCCGGGTGCGCTCGCGGATCAATACGATGGCATCGCAGTCGTAGAGCCGTGCCACCAGCGCATCCAGCGAGGCGGGCGGGGTGCTGTGAACCTGTACCTCAAACTCCTGGAGCAGGCTAAAGCAGTCCAGTGTCCTGACCACCGCCTGGTAGTCATCGAGAATAGCGATCTTGATAGGCATATTGGCGGGCTCTTGTTGGGTGGTCTGTAGTCCGACAAGGCTGGCAAAGCACATCCTGCGCGCTACGTTCGTCAAGTCCGACAGACTGCTAATGCATCATGAAAATAGGCATTTTTGCATGAGCGACCATATATCGGGTCATCCCACCAAAGATCTGCTCGTGCACCCGGCGATGGCTGTTAGCCCTCATCACCAGCAGCTCTGATCTCAGTTCGCCAGCCAATGCAAGCAGTGCGGTGCCAGCCGCTTTATGCCGACTGTCGAATCCTTTGCAGACGGCCGCGATGCCATGCCGCTGCAGATAGACTAGCAGCTCATCGGCCCCCGGCTTGCGATAGGCGGAGCTGAGGCTGGTCGCGACGACGACCTGCCTGGCCTGCTGCGACCAGACGCGCCCCGGCACATAGAGTTCACCGCGAAACAGCTTGCGTGCGGTACGAACCAGTCCCGCCCGGTTTATCTGCAGCCTGGCATTGCTGCGGGTCAGATCGAGCAGGATGTCGATCTTGCCGCTCGGGTGCTCTACGCTTATCTGCGCCGGATCACCGGCAGGGCGATCGACCAGCAGCCCGTCGGTGATCGTGCCGGGCAGCATGGCCGCGGTGGCAACACAGATCGCGCCGGTAACGTCGTGGGCCGCATGACAGTTACTGGGCACAAAATAGCGCGAACTGAGGGTTCCGCCGTGCTGCGGTTTAGCCAGCAGCGAGACCTTGGGTAGGACCTTGCCGGTCGCATCACCCAGCCCCATCTTCAAGGAGGCCTGCTGGCGAATCGACTCTATACGGCTCAGCAGCTCGGTGTCACTGTCGAGCTCTGCTTTGCTCTCCCAGCCACTCTTGCCCAGCGAGCTGGCTGGAATCAGGACCATAGGCACCGCCGCGTTTACGCAGCTGACCGGTCTCTCAGGCACCCATCGCACTTAGGTAGCCTTTGGCAGCGCGATGGGTAAATATGGAGGGTGAATGGGGTTGTATTCGGGATGCGGGGGCCAGCGTGGTGACCCGAATGCGCAATCAGCCCCGAGACTACACAGAAAGGGTAGCTGGTGAGATCGAGTATTTTTATAAAGCTGTTGTTGACGCTGCTGGTCACGCTTGCCGTGACGCTGGTGCTGATGCTGGTTATCGTTAACTGGTCTTTTCAGCGTGGTTTTGTCAGCTATATCCAGCAGGGCGAGATGGAACAGGCCACCGACCTGGCAGAGATTCTGGGTGAGCAATATGCGCATCAGGGCAGCTGGGATTTTATTCGGGCTAATCCCCGTCGCTGGCCGCAAGCCCTGGAATCGGCAGGCATCGAGATGCCGCTCCGACCCCCTGGCGCCCCTCGAGGACGCGACCAGGCTCCCCCCTTCCATGGCCGACCGCCCCATCAGCGTCCGGGTGGAGGGCCACCGCTTGAGGGTCGGCCGGCATCCGGGCGACCCTCGGAGTCGGTGCCGTTGGTTCGTCGCCTGAGTCTGGTTGATGCCGGGCGAAAACCGCTGGCAGGCCCTGGCGCCTCGGCGGACCATGACCACTGGCTAGCCGTTCAAAGTGGCGGGACGACCGTCGGCTGGGTAGGTTTAAAACCCATGGAAGTGGTTGCCGATCGACTCGCACGCAGCTTTATCGATCATCAGCGCGATAACTTTGCCTGGGGCTCGGTCGCTGTTCTGCTGCTCTCTGTGCTGGTGGCAGCAGGATGGGCGCGGCTGTTTCTGCGCCCCATCCACCGAGTCGTGCAGGGTGCGAAACAGTTGGCAGCTGGCGACTATGCAGTCCGAGTGCCAGTGAAGGGAGATGATGAGTTGGCCGCGTTGGCGCTTAACTTCAATCAGATGGCTAAGGCGTTGCAGCGTAATGAACAGCTGCGTCGTCAGTGGGTTGCCGATATCTCCCATGAGCTGAGAACACCGATCGCGGTGATCGGCGGGGAGGTCGAAGCGCTGCTCGATGGCATTCGTACGCCTACCCGGCAGCGGATAGCCTCGCTATACAGCGATATTAGCGCCTTAGGCAAGCTGGTCGAGGATCTTCATCAGCTGTCACTCGCTGACCAGGGCACCCTGGAACTGGTGCCGACCGACGTTAATCTGTACGCCCTGGCCCAGGATCTTCTGCTGCTGTTCGAGCCCCGAATGGAGCAGCAGGGTCTGACGCTGTCGCTGGAGGCGGATCTCTCCCAGAATCTGTCGCTGATCGGCGATGAGCGCCGGCTTGGACAGCTACTGCGCAACCTGCTGGAGAACAGCCTGCGCTATACCGATACGGGCGGAGACGTCCGCCTGCGGCTGAGTTCGACCGGGGGTATGCTCAGTATTCAGCTCTCGGACTCGGCACCGGGTGTCCCCGATGCCGAGCTGGAGAAGATTTTTGACCGGCTTTACCGGGTGGACAAGTCACGCAGCCGCCTGGTGGGTGGCTCCGGCCTCGGGCTGTCCATCTGCAAAAATATTGTCCAAGCCCATGCTGGCAGTATAGATGCCGTCAACAGCTCCCAAGGCGGCTTAACCATCAGAGTTGAGTTGCCAGTTTCCCCCCGTGGAAACGCGTAACCGTCTGCTCAGACCTGGGAATACCGCTATGCCCACTGCCGCTAAAACGATATTGATTGTCGAGGATGAACTCAAACTGGCCCAGCTGCTGCTGGAGTATCTGGAAGATGCGGGATACCAGGTTCACTGTCTTCACGATGGCGATCGAGTGAAACCCTGGTTGGACCGCCGCCACGCCGACCTGTTGATCCTGGATGTGATGCTGCCGGGCACAGATGGGGCCACTCTGTGTCTTGAAATCCGCCGCGATTCTGATATCCCCATTATTATGGCGACAGCCCGGGTCGAGGAGGCCGACCGGCTGCAGGGGCTGGAGATCGGTGCGGATGATTACGTCTGCAAACCCTATAGCCTGAAAGAGATGGTGGCGCGCGTTAAGGCGATCCTGAGGCGCGTGGATCTCCAGGTATCGCAGAATCAGAGTCGGAAACCGCAGGGCAACAGTGTTTTTGAGGTTAACTCAGCCAGAAGAAGTATCTCAATGTTTGGCCTGCCCTTAGAGCTGACACAGGTGGAGTACCGGTTGCTGGAGCATCTGATCGCCCGCCCTGCAGTGGTGTTTTCGCGCGACGAGCTGCTGAACGTTATCTATGATGATTACCGCCTGGTATCCGAGCGTACGGTCGATAGTCACATTAAGAATCTCCGCAAAAAAATACAGCTCCATGCGCCTGAACAGGAGCTGATCCGCTCAATCTACGGCGTGGGCTACCTGTTCGAGACCGACGCGGGTCTTAACTGAGCGCGTCCCTCGCGCCTTCTGTTTCTATCTTGCCTGGATTCCACATTGTATCCACATTACCAGCAGGCCTGAGCGTTACACTGTTCACAAATCAATAGCGGGGATATAAAAATGATCAGCGGAATTTCAGGTGCCTTCTCCATGGCTGCGACGCAATCACAGCCCTCTACTAACGCCTCCAATAGCACGACCTCCTTGTCGGTCGATCAGCGTCAGTTGGTTACAGAGACCCTAGCTAACTTCGATCCCGAGCAACTGACCGAAGCGGATGCCCTCAGCATCGTGGAAACCTTTAGCGAAGCGGGCATTCAGCCTGGCCGTGAAATGGCGCAAGCCATCTCCGCGTCCGGTTTTGATGCCCGGTCTATCGGCGACCTGGCTGGCGTCGAAGGGCCGCAGCAGGGCGGAGGCTCCCAGCAAACTGGAACGCCGCCACCACCCCCCTCGCAGGGCCTGAATATCAGTGATGAGATGTTGCAATCACTGAACGAACTCCTAAATGAGTATTACAGTGACGATCTGACCGAAGAGGAGCAGGGGACCGCGCTGAGCTCAATTATGGAGATTTTCAAGCAAACAGCACCAGAAGACGGCCTGATTAACGTAACCGCTTGATCCGCAATAGCAGAGCTAAGGGTTATCCAGTCGACAAGGATGAGTTTCGAGAGTCCAACAGGGATTAAATTGATGAAGAAACAAAAAATGCTGGCGTTCGCACTGGCAGTAACGCTGATGGGCCTGGTGCCGACGGTCAGTCTCGGAGCCCAGGATTCAGAACAACGGGGTCGGCCTCAGGGGCCGCCTCCAGAGGCGATCAAGGCCTGTGAAGGCAAAGAGGTGGGCGCTGAGGTGAGCTTTAAGGACCCACGAGGAGAAACTCACGAGGGGCGTTGCCAGGAACATGACGGTCAGCTGGCGGCCATGCCGAAGCGAGGACCGGCTTAGGGCTTCTGGCTGCCCTGCGAAAAATAAGGACCGTAGGCTGGGATGCAATCCCAGCAAGATCCCCGCAATCCCCCATCGCTAAATCCGACCAATCGATGGCACACCGCACTCAGGTGGCCAGGCTCGTCTTACACTGGAAAAAAAACCTGTGTTCCTGCATTATCCCCCTCATAGGGATGAGCCTCTCCGAGATACAGTGCCAACCCCAGCAGATATATAAGCCGGCTCGTTTTCATCGGAAGAGAATGACAGCTGTTAGCAGAAAGCTGTTTACTTTTAGCTGTTTACTTTTAGTGACTTCCCGTTGTCCTTGTCGGACAAAACGAGACGGCTCAGTATTAAAATTTTATGCAATGGACATTATATGATCGTATTAGCAAGACATGGCCAAACGGAATGGAATAAAGTTAAAAGACTCCAAGGCTGTAAAAACTCACCGCTCACCGGATTAGGGGAAGAGCAGGCTTTTTACGTAGCAAAAAAGATCAATGAATTAGTAGGAAACTCTGAACTAAACTTGGTTTCTAGCCCCTTAGGTAGAGCCCTTGATACTGCTAAAGTTATTGCCTCTGAGTTGGGTAAAAGTGACAATTATATAAAAATTGATGTTTTATTAAGGGAATATTCCTTTGGTGATTGGGAAGGGGATACATTTAAACAGATAAAGCAGAAGTACTCTGAACAATGGGATAGTAGACAAGCTGATAAATGGAACTATGTCGTCCCGGGAGGTGAGAGCTATTCTATACTCGCACGTAGAGCCGAAAAATGGCTTTTAAATCTTCCTGATAACATTATAACTGTTGCGGTTAGCCATCAAATGATTGGTCAGGTAATTCGAGGGATCTATCTAGGCCTGGACGAAAGGCAAACATTGATGAATAGCCAACAAAACAATGAAATTATATTGTTAGAAAACGGTAGTGAGCGCATTGTAAAAGCGTAAAAGGGGACAGGTTTTTTTAAACAGTCCTGTTAAACGAAAAGAGTCAAACGAAAAGTGTCAAATGTAAGGCCTGACCCCGGCTCCCGTGACCCCGGCTCCCCCGAAAAGTGTCAAATGTAAGGCCTGACCCCGGCTCCCCCGGCTCCCCCTGCGAAAAGTGTCAAATGTAAGGCCTGACCCCGGCTCCTGACCCCGGCTCCCTGACCCCGGCTCCCCCTCCTGAGAGAGTCGGCTCCTGAATGCCGAACTTCTGTCAATTCCGAATATGAAAGCTCCCCTCATTTATTAATAGGACTCAATCTCTACGACATCGGTAACGTCGTAGGGCTCCACCTCTATGGCATCGATCACATAGCCGGCATCCGCTAATCCTGTACTGAGGGTCTCCACCCGTATAATGCCGGTCACCCAGACCACATCGAAGGCGCCGCGAATCTCGGCCCGGTTACCCTCCTGCATGGACACGTAGACCGTTTGATTGAGTGGGGGTGGTGGGACATGGATACAGGCGCCGAAATAGGGTACCAACAGAAATTTAGATGCACTCGTGCCATCGGTTTCTATGGGCACCACGTATCCGGGCATCTTGACGAGTACGCCGTTCAGGGCGGTGTTAACCGGCGCGAGCTTCTCGAGTGCGTCCAGTTTTTGCATCAGCTCCTCGACACGCAGGTCATCATCGGGGAGTTCATCAATGTTGTACTTTTGCTGATATTCGTCGATAAGATCATAGGGGTCAAACCCCGGGGGTATCAGATCGGTCCACTCCAGTGTTTTTAGCGGTATGTTGCCCTCCGTGACGGGACTGGCGTTAACCCCGGCAGGCAGCAGCCATAGCGCCGTTATCAGGGCTATGGTCAGCGCTATGGCAGGCGCTAGGGCCAGTGTGAATCTGAGATTTCTTAGCATGGGATTCTCCCTAAAGGTGTATGGACATGCCATCGGCCAGTGAATAACGGTAGGCCCTGTAAGCCGGTATCAGCCCGACCAGCAGGCCAGCTGCGCAGGCGGCAGCCAGGAGTTTGAACTCGTGGGGCGTGGGTGGATGGATCGGCAGGAAGAGCCCCAGCTCTGTCTGGATAAGGGGCCGTGCAAGTATTTGCACGGCATAAAGGGCTGCTGTGCCCAGCAGCGCAGCCATGACCATAATGGCACCGGATTCGCCGACGAAGAGTACAAAGACATGCCAGGGTTGTGCCCCAACCGATCGCAGCACGGCCATCTCTCGGCGTCGCTCATTCAGGCTGGTGAGAATCGCGGTCACCATCCCGGAAATGCCCACCAGTACCACCAGGATGGAGATGGCGAACAGTGCCTGTTGGCCGATCGCCATGGTGTCCCACAGCTGCTGTAATGCCACGCCTGGCAATACGGCCAGCAGGGGTTCCTCGGGATACTCATTGATAAAGCGCTGCATTCGAAACGTGGTGATCTTCGATTTTAGCCCGATGAACACCGCGGTGAGAGTCTCGGGCTGCAGATCCATCAGCAGAGCCTTGTCCGCGTCGATCTGTACGGCGGATGTCGGGGAACCGTTTTTCCAGCCCACATGGATCGCCTCGATACCTTCGAGGCTGACATGCACCGTCCTGTCCACGGGGGTGCCGGTTTTTTTCAGAATCCCGACGATGCTAAAGGGCTTGTTGTCATGCTTTACAAAACTGACTTTGCCGGTGCCATGCGCCAGGACAATCTGCTGGCCAAGACGATAGTTAAGTTTCTCGGCGACATCGGCGCCAATCACCGCATCATAGACCGCATCAAAGGGCGCGCCGCTGGCAAATTCGAGCCCCTGATCATCGGTGTACTGATAGTGGCGGAAGTAATCGAGGTTGGTGCCCAGCACTCGAAAGCCGTGATGGGAGTCGCCTAACGATAACGGGATAGTCCAGGCGACCAGCGACTGGCTGCGGATATCTTGATAGCTATCCCAGGAGACATTGCTGGTCGGATTACCGATGCGAAAGACCGAATAGAGCAACAGTTGCACCGGCCCGCTGCGGGCACCGACGATCAGGTCGGTACCGGAGATCGTATTGGCAAAGCTCTCCTGGGCATCGGTGCGCAATCGCTCCACCCCGAGCAGCAGCATGATGCTTAACGAGATTGAAAATAAGGTAAGAACCAGGGTGAACTTGCGATTAAGCATGCTTTTAAACGCGAAGCTAAGGATGTGCATCACAGGTCTCCTTAGTGACGGGCTGCTGTTGTTTAGAGTGCCCGGCGCGGTTGATATCGGCCAGTTGCAGGCCACGATCGAACTGTGATTCCAGTGCCTGGTCATGGCTAACAAAGATCAGCGTCGTGCCCTGTTCCGCGCATTCCTTGAGCAGCAGTTGTAAGAAAATGGCTCGCAGATCGGTATCCAGAGCGGAGGTGGGTTCATCGGCAATGATCAGCTCAGGGCTGCCCAGCAGGGCTCTCGCCGCCGCCACGCGTTGCTGCTGGCCGACGCTCAGCTCTATCACCGGTCGCTGCAAGATCTCGGTATTAAGACCGAGATGTGCCAGTAAACGTACGGCTTCCTCCTTGAGGGTTTTGCCCGTCGCCTCGATAGTGTCTTTTCGCCGTTTCGAGAAACGACAGGGTAAGAGCACGTTGTCGATGACCGACAGATAGGGGATAAGATTGAACATCTGAAAAATAAAGCCGATATGATCTCCGCGAAAAGCATCACGCTGTGCGGCGCTCAAGTCATTAAGGCGCTGTCCCAGGACGGTGATCTCGCCCTGTTGTGGCGACAGCACCCCGGCAATTAAGCTCAGCAGGGTGCTCTTACCGGTGCCGCTACCGCCGTTGATAAAAACGCTTTCGCCCCGTTGTATGCGCAATTGCGGAAAATCCAGCAGCGCCGGGGTTCCCTTGCGCCAGCTGAAGCTGAGATCTTGGATATGGATGGCATGGGTCATCGTGACTTCTCTGGTGAGGGGGCCTCCCGGGAGAACCTGGGAGGCCTCCTGATTAGCAGGATCTATCTAAGTTTCAGGGTGTTGTTATCGGCACTGAGTTCGGCGCCTGCAGAGCCTGTCGCGGTGATCGCCTGAGCACGTAAGTGCTCGGTACCAGGGAAGTGTTTGAATAGCGTTAGTTGTAACTCGGACAGTTGCCCGGGCTCCGCGCAGTTGAATTCATAAGCGACATTGAAGTCTGCATGATTTTCTTCATCATCATGATGTTCTTCATCAGCATGCTCATCATGCTTGGCATCGTGCTCTTCGTCATGTTTTTCATCATGCTTGTCGGCGTTTGCCAGTAGCGCCGATTGCACCTCTGCATGGACCAGCACGCAGTTGGCCTGCGGGTTGGGTGTGAAAAGCTGCAGGCCATCTCTAAGCAGTGCCGCCGCACGTTCGATCCCATCGCGTTCGTGTTGATTTGTAGGGGGGTGCTCAAAACCGACGATGTTCATCGCCGGCACTGAAAGCTCGATGATCAGGCTATTTTTCTCTGCGGCGACGTTTAATGAGCCACCCCCGTGTTGATGTACTTCTTGCTGTCGATGTTCTTCCGCGATCGCAGGTGATATAGCCGCACCGGCGAGTAGCGCCGAAATAACGATATGTGTTGTACGCATCCTGTTCTCCTTATCGAATAAAAGCCTCGTCGCCCCTCTAAAAAAGTGGGCAGACGACTGTGTTAGTTGCTTAACATTGACGATCAGGAGATAGAAGGGGGCGCGCGTGGGTTGATAATGCGGGTGTGAGAGGCAACGAAGGGGCTTTCTGAGGGAGTGGGTGTGATGGCGCCTGACAGCAAAGGCAGGGGGGGGAGTACGGCAGAGGGCAACGGGCTGCCGCTGGTTGTGCTATGGATGCACAGCTGACAAACGCGATCGACATCGATGGGTTCATCATAATGGCTGTGAACCACCGATACCTGAAGCCCCCAGAGCAGCAATATAAGCAATGCTAACTGCACAGCTCGCCGAGGTGTTGTCTTAGGATTCATGATGAACGATCGAACAGACATGCCGTACCCGAGAGGTTAAATGGAGGCTGTGCGTTCTGCCTGTTCGGTCAGAAGATATGCGAGTGTTATACTGTAACAACTACGGCCGCTTTAAGAAAGACTATGGTCGCGTTAGTTGTTGCGGAGATGCCAGCGACCTTCTTTTCGTCAGTCTGAAATCAGCCTCAGCGAACCTCAAAACCCTCCATAAGCGTCTCGCTCTCGAGTGCTTCAGTCTGCGCTTCGACATCGGCCACATTCGCCAGTTCCGGGCCGATGTTGAGCCAGGTTTCCAGCTGGCGCACGGCATTGGCTTCGCCCGCAAGCAGGGCCTCTACCCGGCCATCATCCAGGTTTCTCACCCAGCCATTAACACCCAGAGCATCGGCCTGCTGTTTGGTCGACAGGCGAAACCAGACCCCCTGTACTCTTCCCGTGATCCACAGGTGTAATCTCAGTTGCTGCATCGTTGCGTCCTCGGTGATTCATGTCTGATCCGGCGGTTTCGGCTGCTCTGCCGTCGCGGCAAACAGCTCGGCCAGACTTGGCTGTAACTGCCCGGCACGATAGGCGCGCACCGCTTCCAGAGCGTCCTGCAGCTGCGGTGCCCAGGTCGTCAGGGCTCGGCTGCTGTCGGCGTTCTTATCCTGGACGTTCTTACTCTGGTCGCTCTTCTCTTGGACAGTCAGGCCATCAGGAAGTCTCCAGCTAACCTGCTGGTTGAACTGTTCCAGGCTGAGGAGGTACAGATCCCGGCAGAGCAGATACTGC
The DNA here is from genome assembly GCA_047633175.1 of Motiliproteus sp. Classification (GTDB taxonomy): domain Bacteria; phylum Pseudomonadota; class Gammaproteobacteria; order Pseudomonadales; family Balneatricaceae; genus Motiliproteus. Next base: position 30,018 of record JBLIEQ010000025.1, read on the forward strand.
CCCTGGGTGTTGATGCTGAGCATGCCGGCACGCCGGAGTTCGCTCAGATAGCGGCTCAGCAGCAGTACCGATAACCCCGGTAGCCGCCGCGACAGCTCGCTCTCGTATAAACCGGTACCGCGTTGCTGCGCGCGCCATAGCTGCTCCAGCACGCACAGGCCCCAATAAAAAGGCGGGGCATCGATTCCGCGCCTGTCGCTGTCATAGCTGCTCAGGCAGCGCACAAACTGCGCGCCCAGTAACACGATCAGCCAGGAGATATAGATCCAGGCCAGAAACAGGGGCACCGCCGCGAAAGCGCCATAGATCAGCTGATACGAGGGCGACAGCGAGACAAAGAGTGCGAAGCCCCGTTTAGCGGCCTCAAACAGCAGCGCACTGATCACCCCGCCGGCGAGCGCATGGCGGCCGGGGACCCGGCAGTTGGGTACCGCCGCGTACAGCAGGGTAAAAGCGGCACTACTGAGTATCAGTGGCAACAGTGCCAGGATCCGAGCCTTGCTGCCGATCACTGTATCCAGCAGCGGCAGTGAGGTCACGTAGGAGGTGAGCACAAAGCCCAGACCCAGCAGCAGGGGGCCTAGGCTCAATACCGCCCAGTACAGCAGGAAGCTGGAGAGGCCGCGGCGCGGTTCGCGTATCTGCCAGATCCGGTTAAAGGTCTTTTCGACGCTTTTGAGCATCATGTAGGCGGTCACCACCAGAAAGGCGATACCGACACCGGTCAGGCTGAGTGCCTGGCCGGCGAAGCCTGACAGGTACTCTTTAACCTGAATTCCGGTGCTGGGGACAAAGTTATCGAAGATCAGGCTTTCAAGCTGGGGCCCCACATCCTGAAAGGTTGGAATCGAGGAGAGCATGGCGTAGGTCACCATCATCATCGGGACCACCGCAAACAGCGTGGTATAGGTCATCGCCGCGGCATTCAGGGCCCCCTGGTTGGCGCTGAACTGCTGCCACAGGTGGCGCAGAAAGCCGGTCAGGGTCTGATAGGATAAGGGGGGAGGGGGGAGTTTCATCGGCGAGTATTGTACCTCATTGCTTAATTTGTCGCGCTCTTAACCAGGTGAATTACCACGTAAGTCACCCTGTCAGTCACCATGCTATTTACCAGTCAATTCACCACGTACGGCAAATCGTACCTTGTTACCGCTATGACAACGGTTAGAATAGCCCGATCGGTTCGATAACCCTAGCAGCCTGTCGGACGTAACACTGATCTACTGCGGAAAAGCCGACTTTGGTCATTTTTCGAACTCTATTTCGTTGAATAGAAACACTATTCGCCTCAACAGAGTTCCAAAACTGCCTCAAATCGGTCTTTCCCTCGCTACGACCGGTCAAGTCCGACAGACTGCTAGATTAACCCTGCTAGGACACGTTATGAGCACTATTACTCTGTACCATAACCCGCGCTGCTCCAAATCGCGGCAGGCATTGCAGTTGTTGCAGGAGCGGGGCCAGGAGCCTGATATTCGTCTCTATCTGGACAACCCGCCCGGCCACGAAGAGCTGGTCAGGCTGCTCAGTCAGCTGGGCATGAGCCCACGGCAGTTGTTGCGTCGCGGGGAGCAGGAGTACAAAGACCAGGGTCTGGCCGACAGCGAGCTGAGTGATGCGGCACTGATCGCAGCCCTGGTGCAGTCTCCGCGGCTGCTGGAGCGGCCAATCGCCATTCGAGGCGATAGGGCCGTGCTAGGTCGACCCCCGGAAAACGTCCTGGAGCTGCTCTGATGGCGGCAGCCAAGCCCTACGTCCTGGTGCTGTACTACAGCCGTAACGGCGCCACCGCCAGAATGGCTCAGCACCTGGCCCGCGGGATCGAAGCGGTGTCGGGTATCGAGGCCCGGCTGCGGACCGTGCCGACGGTATCACCGGACACGGACGCCAGCCAGCCGGCTATTCCGGAACAGGGCGCGCTCTATTGCAGCGATGACGACCTGCGCCACTGCGCCGGGTTGTTGCTGGGATCGCCGACTCGGTTTGGCAATATGGCGGCCGCGCTTAAATATTTTATCGACGGCACCAGCAGTCTCTGGACTAACGGCGCGCTGATCGACAAGCCTGCGGGCGTCTTCAGCTCTACGGCCAGCCTGCATGGCGGCCAGGAGAGCACCCTGCTAAGCATGATGCTGCCACTGCTGCACCATGGCATGGTGATCGCGGGGATCCCCTACTCAGAAACGGGGCTCTTTCATACCGATGCCGGCGGCACGCCCTACGGTGCGACCCATGTGGCGGGCACCGACGGTCAGCGTTCCTTGACCGATATAGAATTGCAGCTATGCCGCGCTCAAGGTCAGCGCATGGCTACCCTGGCCCTTAAATTGATTCGAGACACTCACTGATGGCGATGATTAAAAACACCCTCTCCAGTACGCAGCTAACCCAGCGGGTCAGGCTCAGCGCGCTGGCCACCCGCGTGCAGTTACTGGGGCTGATCCTGGTGTTCGCACTCTGGACCTTCTGGATCAGCCCGCCGCCAGGCGCTAATCCGCTGGTGATCTGGCTGGTGCAAACGGCGCTGCTGCTGGCCTTCGTGCCCAGTGTATTCAAAGGAGGGAGCCGCCCCCATATCTGGCTCTGCTTCGTTATCCTGCTGTATTTCTGTTTCGGTGCAGTCTATGCCATGGGCGGCAGCACTCTAGGCCTGCTGATGGCACTACTGAGCAGCGGGCTGTTCTGTACCTCGATGCTGTATGCGCGCTGGAATAGCACCCTCAGCGGGCTGCTTCGGGATCAACAAGCCGATAGTGATGTGGCTTGATTGCTCTGGCCGTTAAGCTCGGCGATCGACTCTGATCGCCCGTTCACCCGTTCATCAAAGCTCAGGAAACTATGTTAAACAGCGATAGCGGCATGCGCCTTAATAAATACATCAGCGATTCGGGTTTCTGCTCCCGGCGCGAGGCCGATAAACTGATCGAGCAGCGTCAGGTCAGGATCAACGGTAAACCGGCTGAGCTGGGAACCCGGGTCGGTGAGGATGATGAGGTTCGAGTGGATGGGCGGCTGATCAAGGCCAGCGCCGTTAATAAGTCAGACCGCATCTATATCGTGTATAACAAGCCGATCGGTATTACCTGCACCACCGAGGCTAATGTCAAAGGCAATATCGTCGATGCGATCGGTCATCGGCAGCGCATCTTTCCGATAGGCCGGCTCGACAAGCCCTCCGAGGGGCTGATCTTTCTGACCAGTGACGGCGATATCGTTAACAAGATCCTGCGCGCCGAAAACGCGCACGACAAAGAGTACCTGGTCAGCGTCGATAAGCCGGTCAGTCAGCATTTTATCGACAAGATGTGCGGCGGTGTCCCTATTCTGGATACGGTAACCGAACCCTGCAAGGCACACCTGACGGGCCGGTTCGAGTTTAATATCGTGCTGACCCAGGGGCTTAATCGCCAGATTAGGCGCATGTGTGAGTTCCTGGGCTACAACGTTACCAAGCTCAAACGGGTGCGGATCATGTCGGTGTCGCTTGGCAAACTCAAGCCCGGCCAGTGGCGGGACCTGAGTCCCAAAGAGCTGGAACAGCTGAACAGCGCCGTTTCCGGATCGCAAAAAACCGCGGCCTCCTCAGCGGAAATAAAAAGCTCCCCCAAAAAAGCCCCAGTCGATAGCCGCAGCAGAACAGCCGGTAAGGCTGTTACCAAGTCTGTAACCAAAGCTGCTACCAAGACCCCTGCGAGTAAAAAGACCGCACGCAAGGCACCACCGGGGCAGCAAAAACCAGCCGCCAAGTCTAGGCCCGCAACTAGGCCCGCAACCAAGGGCAAGGCGCCGCGCGCAGAGGCGCGTCCCAGGCCCGCTAACAAGGCCCGGCCGGGATCGAGGCCGCAGAAAAGATAATTCGGGATACTGTCCGCGGGATTATCGGTATAGACTTGTCACTCTGCTCTTGAACGTGAACTTCAACTGCCACCCGAATTGACGCTGTAACTATGAACAAACGTAAAAAGATTACTCAGATCCTGGTTAAAAAAGCCAAGCGTGCCAACGAGAAAAATATCCTCAGCAATAAGCCCCGCTATATTGCTAAGGCTGACCGGGAGCCGCTTCCGGCAGAAGCCGTCGATCAGGAATGAAATAAAGAGCTCTGTGGGTCGGGCTTGTAGGTCGGGCTGTAGGTCGGACTGTAGGTCGGACTTTAGTCCGACAAAGCTAGCAGGAGCGCCCAGCCTCAGACTACTTTCTACCCACAAAACGCCGACCTACAAGCCATCCCCACAAAGGCCTAATCTACTAATTCTGTCGTAGTGATCTCTCCACAGCGGCAGCACTTGCCTTCGATCAGCACTCGTTTACCCTCGGCATACTCCAGCGGGTCTTTCATACCGAGATCGGCTTGCTGGCACTTGTTGCACCAGGTCTGGGTCAGAAAATCCTGTTGTTCGGCCTTTGAACGGCTGAAAAAATTACGTGCGCTGCGTTCCACTGTTGGTTCCATTATTCGTTCTCTGGTTGAGTGCGTAGTTATAGGTTGTGTCGGCAATGACAGGCTGAGTTCGGGCTGTTTGAAAAACAGCAGCCCGATCTACCAGCCCAGCAGCTGCTTTACAAAGGGGATGGTGACCTTGCGTTTGGCCGATAGTGAGGCCCTGTCCAGTTGATCCAGGAGCTTGAAGAGTTCGCTTGTCTGACGGGGGCTGCGGTTGAAGATAAAGTGCGCTACCTCCTCACTCAGGTCGATGCCGCGATCACGGGCGCGGGCACGCAATGCGGCAAGCTTGCCGTCATCGTCCAGCGCCTGAATGCGTAAGACCATGCCCCAGCTCAGCCGCGAAGCCAGATCCGGCAAGGCAACCTGCAGCTGTCTGGGGGGCGCGTCGGCGGCGATCAACAGATCATTACCGGTATCACGAATGCGGTTAAACAGATGGAACAGCGCCTCTTCCCATTCGGGCAGGCCCGCCACCTGCTGCAGCTGATCGATACAGACCAGATCCAGGCTTTCCAGGCCATCAAGCAGTTCGGGCCCCTGATTCTTAAACTGGTCCAGGGGCAGATAAAATGCACTGCGGTGATAGCGACCGGTACGGTGACAGGCGGCCTGAAGCAGATGCGAGCAACCGGCACCGGACTCCCCCCAGAGATAGACGAAGGGTTCGCCTACACCTTCGGCAATCCCCTCTACAGCCTGTACTGCCAGATCGTTATGATGGCAATAGAAATTCTCCAGGGTCGCGCCATCACGCAAGCCAACACTAAGGGTTAGCTGGCGCGGTTGCTGAGAGTGGTTCTGGGTTTCAGACACTACAATCCATTTGACTTTCCATTTCAGACCAAATCCCGGGTTAGCTGTCGAGGTTGCTGAGAGCGATGCTGAGTTTGAGACACTACAATTGATTTCATTTCAGATCAAATCAAATCCCGGGTTAGCAGACAAGGTTGCTGATCTTCAAATAGTAAAGAGTCTGGTTTACGCAGGGGGACCGGCGTTATCGGAGGGCTGTGGCACTTCAGGGGCCTCTGAAGGGCGCGCGGCGCTGTATAGCGCGCTGTCGCGATAACCCTGATGCAGATGGCGTAGCAGCACCATCACGACCGCCGCGACCGGCAGCGCCAGCAGCACTCCGGTAAAGCCAAACAGCTGGCCGCCGGCCATAATCGCAAAGATCACCGCCACCGGATGCAGGCCTATCTTATCGCCCACCAGTACCGGAGTGAGCAACACGCCCTCCAGCACTTGGCCGGCGATAAAGACCGCAGCAACCAGCAGCAGATAGTAGTTTGCGTCGAACTGCAGCATAGCGGCGATCAGCGACGCGCCTATGCCGATAATAAAACCCATATAAGGGACGATGCTCGCCAGCCCTGCGATTACCCCGAGGATCAGCGCCAGGTCCAGTCCGATCAATCCCAGGCCGAGTCCATAGAAGCTTCCCAGGCAGAGCATCACCCATAGCTGACCCTTGATAAATGCCCCCAGCACCTCGTCGCATTCTCTGGCCCAGCGACTTACCCGGGGCTCTAGGCTGCGCGGTAGCATCACTCGGAGCTGTTCGGTCATGCGATCCCAGTCGCGCAGCAGATAGAACGCCACTACTGGGATTAGGGTCAGGTTGACTACCCAGCTGACCACCACTAGGCCTGAGCGCGAGGCCTGCCCCAGGAGTTTTGTCAACAGATCGCCTCCGGTACGCCAGTTATCCATCAGGATCTGGCGCGCCCGATCCAGCTCAAGTGCGGATAGATCCAGGCCGACAGTCTGCTCCAGCCAGGGGATCAGCACCTGTTTAAGCCAGTCAAAAAGCAGCGGTAGCTGATCGATCAGGTTTTCAATCTGGCGGCCCAGCTGTGGCAGCAGCCAGAGCAGGGTCAATACCAGGCTCAGGGTTAGGCCGGCGAAGACCACCACCACAGATACTGTTCTTGACAGCCCGGTACGCTCAAGCCGATCGGCCAGCGGGTCGCCCATATAGGCTAATAACAGCCCCGTTAGGAACGGAAATAGGATAGGTGCCAGCAGATAGAGGAGCCCGGCGATCATTAGCGTCAGGCAGAGCACAAACCAGCGTTGTGAATCGGTCATCAAAACTCCTACAGCAAATGGGCGTGCTTGTGGGTGTGCTTATGGGCGTGCTTATAAGATGAACTAACGCTGCCAGCGATAATTAAGCTGATTTTGCGGCTTAGCAGCGTTATCGGCGCTATTAGCATTGCTGGTGTCGTTGGGGCGTGCTTTGAGGTTTTTATTCAACCCGATCGCGCCGCGGAGCTGGCTGGCGGCCCCTTCGATCTGCAGCTGCAACAGCAGCCGGTCGTCATCGAGGTTGCGCAGCTTTATTCCCGTCACTGCCGGCAACTCCTGCAGGTATCGAATGACCTGGAAGTAGTCGTCAACCGAGGTTAGGGCGTCGATCTCCAGCAGCAGCGAGCCCGGATCCTGCTCGCCTACAGGTCCGATAAAGTTGGCGAAGAGCCGATCGGCAGCCAGATCGACCGCGTGGCTAAGGTGCGCGTCGAGCCCTGCGCCCTGGCTTTCGAAATTTTGAATATCGCCTGTCGCCTTGATCAGCAGCCACTGGCTCAACCAGTTGCCTGCGGCATTACGATAGAGGCGCCCGACTAGAACCGAGTCGGCCTGATAGCGATCCGATGCCTGGCTGATGGTCTCGCTGAAAAAGCCCCAGGCATCCCTGGTCGACAGTGCCTGCTGGTCTTCAAAATCCAGCAGTGGGCGAAACAGAGGGACTCCGCGCTCACGAGCACGCTGTTTCATCGCGGAAAAAGCCGGATCTTCATCGCGGCCTAAGAACTCGCGCTGCCCGTCCCGCTCCTCCAGCAACCAGACCAGCACCCCCGGTCGAAGTGCGCCCAGCGGGCGCAATCCGGAAGCGGCGAGCAGTTGGTCGACGAGGCTGGGCTCGAAATCGATAGTCAGTCGATGCCCCAGCGTCTTTCGGCCACCCGATGTCGTCAGGGGCTGTCGAGTGTTCTGATAGCTGAAGCGCTGGATGTAGCGGCTCGAGTCAGCAAGCTCCGCCGCAATCGAGGGTTGCTCGATGCTATCCCTGCGACCGCTGACCTTGATCAGCACCTGCTGCAGCGCCCGGCTGACCAGTTCAGGATCGACGCGTACCGACTGTTCTGCCACCAGCAGTTCGGCGCTGTAAAGCTCTCCGACCCGTGCGGCCTGAGCACTGGGGAGCAGCAGTAGCCAGACCAGCAGGCCTCTCAGTCCGATCTTAGGTATATCACTTATCTTCATGCGTGATCTCACATCAACTCCTGGATAGGTTAAGGTCGATTGATATCGATTAGCCTGACGGCAGCGGCAGCCTGAAACCTGGCGCTATAGCCACCGTTATCCTGACAATGACGACAGCATAAACCATGGCGCGACCAAGCCAAAGCGACCTCTGCACTGAAACTGTGAAAAAGCTGGCCTTTTTACCTTCCAGAAGATGACCGCATCGGGGTCAAACTGGTAGAATACGCGGCTTAAATTTGTGGCACTGCCAGACAGGTTCGGAACTCCTATGACCCACACCACCGATTCAATCAGTTATAAAGATGCAGGCGTTGATATCGATGCCGGTAATGCGCTGGTCGAGCGCATCAAAGGCGTTGCCAAGAGTACCCGCCGCCCCGAAGTGATGGCCGGCCTGGGTGGTTTTGGCGCACTCTGCGAACTGCCAGCCGGCTACAGGCAACCGGTACTGGTGTCTGGCACGGACGGCGTGGGCACTAAGCTGCGGGTGGCGATGACCCTGAACAAACACGATAAGATTGGCATCGATCTGGTGGCCATGTGTGTTAACGATCTGATCGTCTCCGGGGCCGAGCCGCTGTTCTTTCTGGATTACTACGCCACCGGCAAGCTTAATGTCGATATCGCCACCGATGTCGTTACTGGTATCGGCGAAGGCTGTCTGCTGGCCGGCTGCTCCCTGGTCGGTGGTGAGACTGCCGAGATGCCGGGTATGTATGAAGGCGAAGATTACGATCTGGCCGGATTCTGTGTCGGGGTGGTCGAAAAATCCGAGATCATCGACGGCTCCAAGGTTCAGGTCGGCGATGTGCTGATCGGTCTGCCCTCATCGGGCCCGCACTCGAATGGCTACTCGCTGATCCGCAAGATCATCGAGGTGCGTGGCGCCGACATCAACGCGCCCTTCGGTGACGGCACCGAGGGTAACAAGACCCTGGGTGATGCCCTGCTCAAGCCGACCCGCATCTATGTAAAGCCGCTGTTGAAGCTGATTCGGACCTCCCAGGTTCATGCGCTGTCTCATATCACCGGCGGTGGCTTGCTGGAAAACATCCCCCGGGTACTGCCTAAGAACGCCAAGGCGATCATCGATACCAACAGCTGGCAGCGGCCTGAAATCTTCAACTGGCTGCAGCAGCAGGGCAATGTCAATGAGGAGGAGATGCACCGCACCCTCAACTGCGGCATCGGCATGGTACTGGTCGTGCCGGCGGCAACTGCAGACGAAGCGCTAGCCATCCTCAAGACAGAAGGCGAAGAGGCGATTTTGATCGGCCATATCCAGGCAGCGACGGCCGATGAAGCGCAGGTCGAGCTCCAGGGTCTGGACGGCTGATGACTAGTGATCTTAAGCGTCAATCCCCGCCTGAGGCCGCAGCGGCTCCAGAGCCCGAGACCAAGCCTCGCATCCTGGTACTGATCTCAGGCAGCGGTTCTAACCTGCAGGCGATCATCGATGCGGTCGCAGCCAAACAGATCGATGCGGTCATCAGTGCGGTGATCAGCAACCGTCCCGATGTCCAGGGCTTGCAACGTGCGCGTGATGCCGGCATCGAAACGATCTGTCTCGACCATAAGAGCTACAGCAGCCGTGAAGTCTTTGAGGCCGAGCTGATTCACCAGATCGATGCGGTTCAGCCCGACCTGATTGTGCTGGCCGGCTTTATGCGGATACTGACGCCAGACTTTACCCGGCGTTACGAGGGACGGATGTTGAACATTCATCCCTCATTGTTGCCCAAGTATCGCGGCCTAAGAACCCACCTGCGGGCGATCCAGGAAGGCGATGCCGAACACGGCGTCACGGTGCATTTTGTGACCGAGGAGCTGGATGGCGGCCCGCTAGTCATGCAGGCGATCATCGCGATCGAGGCGAATGATAATCCACTGGCGCTGGCTGAGCGTGTTCTGGTTCAGGAACACATCATCTACCCGCTGGCGATCAAATGGTTCACCGAAGGTCGCCTGACCTACCGCAATGGCCGCGCCCTGATGGACGGCCAGCCATTACCGGATACCGGCTGTCAGTTGGATAGCCGCAGCTAGGAATACCAACATGCGGTCAGAATTCAGGTGTAGATTTAAAGGATTAAGCCTGTTTCTGACGCTGTTGCTGGCGCCGCTGCTGGCACCGTCCTCGGTGGCCGGAGGCGAGCCGGTCCTGCAGGATGCTTCAGTATCACCCGCTATTCAGATGCTCTCAGCTACGGCTGCTGTCCAGACTCTCTCCGCTGCCTCAGCGAGCCCCGCGACCCCAGCGATCCCCAAGATCGCCACGCAACCGTCACTGACCCCCTTTAAGGCCTACTACCAGGCCCAGTTTGATCTGGGTGTCAGCGTCTCGGGAGAAGCATTCCGCGAGCTTAAGGCGCTGCCGGACGGGCAGTGGCAGCTGTCGATGACAGCCAGCACCCTGATGGCCAAAATAGAGGAGAGCAGCCGCTTCGAGATTCGCCATCAGCAGCTGCGCCCCCTGGAATACCGCTACAAGCGCAAGGTGTTTATGAACAAGAAGCAGCGTCGGCAGCTGTTTGACTGGTCTAAGGGCACCCTGGCGAGCACCTACAAAGACCAGACCCGATTGCTGCAGATCTCGCAGCCCACCTATGACAATATCAGCTATCAGCTGCAGCTCTGGCGGGACCTCAAGGCGGGACTGACCGAGATGAGTTACAGCCTTGCTGACGGCGATCACCTCAAGACCCTCCAGTTTGACCGAGCTGGCGAAGAGTTTATCGATACTCCGGCAGGCCGGTTCGAGACGATCAGAGTGAAGCGCGACCGGGGCGAGGACAGTGCGCGCACGACCCGGATCTGGTTCGCCAAAGATCTTGAAAATGTTATCGTCAAGCTCGAGCAGATCGAAACCGATGGTAAGGAGTACGTATTGCTGCTGGAGCATCTCGAGACACCTTAATGCCCAGACTCTGCGTCAGCCTGTCAGCACACCCCCGGACCGCCTTCTAGCATGTCCGCCCCCCAGCTCAGCGCGCCCTGGCAGGTTAAGTTCACCCGTAGAAAGGGCTCGATCGCCCTGCGGATAGAGGCCGATCTGGTCAGGGTCCTCGCCCCCACAGGCACCCCGGTCCGCGCCATCCACGCGCTGCTGGAGCAGCGTAGTGATTGGATCGAGCAGGCCCTGCGACAGCAGCAGTTACGACACCTCTCTAAGCAACGACCCGAACGCCGCTACGAAGAGGGCGAGCTGTGGCTGGTTCAGGGTCAGCCGCAGCGGTTACATCTAGTGGAGGGCACTCCACCCAGGCTTGAGCATCAGCAGGACGGACTCTGGCTGCAGCTCCCCCCATTGGCGGATCAAGCGCAGCGCGCGCTGCTGCTGCAGCGCTGGTATCAACAGCAAGCCGAGCAGCACTGGCCTGACCGTCTGGAGCACTGGGCCCGGATAACTGGATTGCAACCGGGCGGACTGAAGATACGCCCCTACAAAAGCCGTTGGGGCAGCTGTAATAGCCGAGGTCTTATCAGCCTTAATACACTGCTGATGATGGCGCCGCCCGAAACCCTCGATTACGTTATTGTTCATGAGCTTTGCCACCTGCGACATCCCAACCACGGCGCCGCCTTCTGGCGGCTGGTCGAGCGTTTCTCCCCCTTGCCCAAACAGCATCGCCGCTGGCTCAGGGCGCACGCCTCGGAGTTGTTATTCTGATGAATCTGTTCCGCGAGTCGATAGAACACCCCGACAACCTTCTGCCCAAAGAGGGCACTGTTAAATACTATGGCGAGCTGATGTCGCTGGCGTCTGCCGACACTTATTTCGAGCGCCTGCTCACGACCATCGAGTGGAAAAATGATGAGACCCTGATCTATGGGAAACGTATCATCACGAAAAGAAAAGTAGCCTGGTATGCCGATCAGGCGTTTGAATATACCTATTCAAAAACGACCAAGCACGCGCTCCAGTGGACAGCCGAACTGTTACAGCTTAAAGCGCTGGTGGAGAACAGAACTGGTGAAACGTTTAACTCCTGTCTGCTGAACCTATACCACGATGGCAGCGAAGGTATGGCATGGCACAGCGATGGCGAGAAGGATTTAAAAAAGCAGGGTGCCATAGCATCGGTAAGTTTGGGGGCTGAGAGAAAGTTTTCTTTAAAGCATAAAGCGAGCAAAGAAACGGTTTCCCTGCTATTGGAGCACGGCAGCCTTCTGGTGATGCAGGATGCGACGCAAACATATTGGCAGCACCGCTTGCCCCCCACAAAGAAAGTCACGAAGCCCAGGATTAATTTAACGTTTCGAACGATAGTTCGCGATGCGGGTTAAACTACCCGATCAGGCATCACTCGAGTACAGCGTAGATACAGGCGGAGGCCGATAGAATTGCCAGGCCAAGGGAGACAAACAGCAGGGCCTTATAAATAGCAACCTGCTTTCTGGCCTCCAGTGCCGCCGTCTCAACTTCTTGAATAGCCAGTTGCATCTTCTCTGCCAATAGATGAATTGATTGAGCGTTCTGCGTTGCCGCAGCTTGAAGCTCTTCGATCTGCCTGGCGAGAACAGGATCAGATTCTTGCGCCTTAGGCTTGGATGTAAAAGCCGGAATAGCAGCGGTTGCAATCTGTGCGATGTAAGGCGCAACCGCCTTAATAATGGGTAGAAGCTGGATCGCCATTGATAGACTCCTCGGCCTACTGGTTGTGATGACTAAATCTTTCCCAAAGGGGAACACGAGCATTTATAGAGCTCTATAAGTTTCTTGCGAGCCCGGAAAAACTATAGCGGCTATTATTGATTAATCTTAGACTTCAGGAAGTCTTTTACCGGGACAGGCAGCAGGTTTTGAGCCTTTTCTGTTATCGTCTTTTCGTTTTTCTGCCAAAGTATACCAAGATAAATTATTGATAGTCCAATGGCAGTCAATGCCATTGGAAATAGCCAGCTCTCTTTGAATAGATCAAACGCGAGATGGCCTAAATAAATACTCGAACCCAGGGCGCCGAAAACAACAAAAACTTTGCGTACGATTAGAACGCCAATTCCCAGCATTAAGATATTAATAAAAAAGTAAATAAATTTGGACACTTCGCTGTCGGAATGCTGTGTTGTCATTCCAATCCAAAAAGCCATGACTCCAAATAGATATAGCCAAAATGCGTAATCTGTGTTTCCTCGCGCTCTAAAATCAATCCAGAACGCTAATAAAACAATCAATAGGCCGAAATACATGGAGACAAGAGAGCGCAGCTCATAATCAGCCATCTCTCCTGCGATCATTACCGCCATGTCCATCGACATATACCAGAGTGTCACGGCTATAGGCATGATTAGAAACGGATGTTTGTATCTCCAGGCCACCAGGGTGCCGACCGCCAGGGTCCCTAGTTCCATGTAAAACCAATGCCATTTTATAGTCTTATGATATTCCTGATAGGAGCTGCCATCCGGCCAGAAACCGAGTGCTTGTTGTAGCCCATAGATGCCTAGCGGGGTTAAGGCCACGGCGAATGTTGCACAGATTCCCGCCGGAACAGCGTAGCCTCTGTCTTGGAAGCTCTGCGTTAGCTTTAATCCTGCGCCAGCATATGCGAGAGAGATGAAAAATATTCCCCAACCACCAAAGGACTCCCAGCCTAAATTCATAAAGAGTGTCATTGCACCTATAGCGATAAGACCGCCCAGGTAATAAAGTACATGTGTAAAATCAAAACGTGGTCCGACAGCGGGTAAGGAATTAAAGTGCAACTGTAGATTTTCTGCCTGCTCTGCGGTTATAATTTTTTTATCGACAGCGCTATCTAAATTCTTGCTAGTTATTTTCATAACGTAACATCCCTATTGAGAGGTTGGCTGGTATCTACTTATGATCTCAGTTTTTGTTAAGTTATTAAAGCCTGTCCTTGTTTCTCCTTATCGCTCCCTAACCTCGATAAACCATTTAGGCTGCATCTCATCAAAGTCGGTACGTACATTTTCTAGAAGATAACTGGCAGAGTCGAGAACAGCGGCCAGGCCAGCGGCTCTTTTAAAGACGACCCAGTGCCAGAAATTAATGCCCTCTTCTTGATGATGCTTAATGGCTAGCAGTGCGAGCTCGGGCAACTCTTCCCAAGAGCTGAAAGGCTGCTCCTGTTCCGCCGTGTTCACCTCAAAAGCCGCCAGCAGGCGTCTGACATACTGGGTGTCAGACCAGAGCGCTCTGTCAGTGGCATAGATACCCATAGCGTTGGCACAGTGATTAACTTGCGCATAGGACTTTCCCAGAATATTGGCAACCGATGCTATGCCACAGCCTGTGGCCTCACCCTGTATAACTGATTGCATGTGCAGGAACTCCTTTAGGTTTTTATACCTCTGCTGATTCCGTTTGCCATTTGGCCATCTCTTCACTGATAAAGTGATTAACCAAATCGCGATACATTTTCTCTATGGCATCAGGACTTAAGCCTGCCGCTGTAGCCCAGGCTCTGCGCTGCTCTAACATGGCTTTAAAACGTTCGGGTGCACGAACAGAAGTCTTCGAGGTCTTGAATTTTGACGCGGCTTGCACGTATTCGAAACGTTTGCCCAGGATAGCGATAATATCTTGATCCATAGTATCGATTTCAATGCGGATCTCGTCCATGTCTGTACAGTTCTCGGGCTTGATGTCGTTCTTATACTCCATAGTGTTCTAACTCATTGATTAAACATTGGTAATGCTGGCATTGATGTCTGATTACGCGGTACGTGCCACCAGCATCTCGGTAGCCCCTTTTTGAAATTGGTAGTCAACAGTTTGCAGCGACGTCTGAATGCCGGCATCGGTCAGCGCTTCCCTGACTGCCGACACATGTTTTGACGGCTTACCGTCCAGGGACAGCAACGGATACACGCGAACTTCTGTGGCAACCCGGCAGAGTTCTATCATGCCCTGAATATGTTCTTGCAGATCGAAATGGTCGCTATATAGAAACAGGAAGTGGGAGCATAGCGCCAGCTCGAACTGCTGACCCTCAAAGGGGAGGGCAGGGAGCGCCGCGCATCTGTACCGACCTGCCTCCAGCCCTGCATCGAAGTCAGCCAGAAACTGCTGCATAGCCGCCATACGCACCCGGCCCAACTCAGCCACATCGGTAATGCTTTCCCAGAGATAGTTGGCGGCATTGAGTTCCATCTGAGCCATTATCTGCGGATAAACCTCATCGATACGAGAACGGATCTGCTCGCCTGAGAACTGGTAGATGGGATCTACAGACAGCATCTTACCGCCGCGTCGAGTGAGTTCCGAATTGAAGCATGCCGGACCATCACCGCAACCGAGCAGGCGCTTGTTTAAATCCTTATCTGTCAGGCCAAAAATAGACCGGTATTCCTCGAACGAGCGGCCCCAGGGGACAATGTTATTCAGCTTCACTGCTGACTCTCCTTCATGATGTTTAACGATTGTGGAGTCACTTTTATCATGCACATGAGAAAGATCTCAGCCCCTGTTTTTGGGAGCAATTTTTCAGGGCTGGCTACTGAGCTTCACGGTCCTCAGCAAATGCAGGTAAGTTACTCTGTAGATGACACCAGGTAGCTTTGTAGTTGGTATATATCTGAGCGTCTATTGTTACCGGTATAGCGTCATCAAATGTGGCTATTGCCAATTCAATTTCTTCAAGTGAGGCTCCTTTGCCACGAAACCCCAGGCTAGAGCCACACTGATTACAAAAAGTTCGAATTGTATGGTTTTTAGCCGTGAAATGTTTAAGCAGCTCCTTTCCCGACAACCACTTTAGGCCGTTGGTTTGAACTAGCGTACCAAAAGCCGCGCCATGAAATTTACGACACATAGCGCAATGGCAATTTGCAGCTTGATCACTAAAACCATCAACACTGAATGTGACGCCACCACATAAGCAAGAACCTTTATACTTTCCGACCATTAGGAGTACTCTCCAGATTGCACTAACATCTTAAAAACCAGCACGTATATTGGCAGTATTTATGACTGTATTATATTTGCAGGGAAAAACCGCAAAAATCTTAGGTGCCCAGTGATTTGTTAAATCCCGTAATCTCGTTCTACTCTTGAAATGCGAACCTTAAAAGACGCGTACCAGGACTCACGACCCTTTTTTTGAGCGTTTAAATGCTCAGTATTTTCTTTCCAGTTCTTGATCGAATCCAGATCTGCCCAGTAAGAAACCGTTATACCCACCGCTTCTCTTGCTGATTCGATGCCCAAAAAACCGGGTTGTTGTTCTGCAAGTTCAACCATCCTCGCTGCCATCTCTGCATAACCCTGATCACCTGCTGTTCGTGTCGCCGTGAAAATAACGGCAAAATAGGGAGGTTTAGGGGTATTGGCGATGGCTGACATGGGTGCTCCTGGTTGTGGGGTCAGATCTTTTATCATGCACATGATCAAAGACCTGGCCCCATGTTTTGCAGTTGACTATGCCCTGTGGGAGAGCTGTGAATCCGAATTCCACGGACGAATCTGCTTCAATTGATCAGCGAGGGCATCTTCGGCAATTTCCGTATCATAAGCCGCCTGAACTCGCAGCCAATAACCATTAGACAAACCGAAGAAGCGGCAGAGTCGAAGGTCGGTGTCTGCGGTTATTGAACGCTTTCCAGCGATAATCTGGCCGATTCGCTGAGCCGGGACTGCAATCTCTTTTGCCAGACGGTATTGTGAAATGCCCAGGGGCTCAAGAAATTCTTCTTTCAGTAATTCGCCGGGAGTTACCGCATCAAGGTTGCGCATGAGTTCCCTCCTAGTGGTAATCAACAATTTCAATGTCTTCCGCACCCGCTTGGGTCCAGCGGAAGCACACCCGGAATTGCTTGTTGATTCGAATGCTGTGCTGACCTCGACGATCACCAAACAACGGCTCCAACATATTACCGGGTGGTACTCTCAAATCATTCAACTGACTTGCGACCTGCAGCTGTCTAATTTTTCTTAAGGCAGCGCGCTCAATATTCACGAACTGCCTGACACGGAGACCGCTCGCCAGCTTCTCGGTATCCTTGCACTTGAATGATTTGATCATTTATCGATAATGACGCGGCGCGTTGGTAACGTCAAGCGTTATTAACATGGCTCCGTACACGCTACGCGCTTTCATAATGTGCATGATAAAAAACCTGTGCTACTTACTCAGAATACAGCGGTGGCAGGCCCCCGGTCTTAGTTTCTATTGACGCACGCCGCTGCCGACAGGCGCGCACGGCCTCCAGCAGCGCCTGGGTGTTGGGGGACTCGGAAGCTTCTCTGGCATACAAAGAGCGATCCAACAGCTGGGTCTGACGCTCCAGTTCCGCATCGACCATCGGTCTGGCCAGGGTGCGCCAGAGGTTCAGGGCCTGATGTATCGACTGTCGGTCTCCTTGGCGGCAGGCGGCTTCGAGGGCTCGGAAGGCCTGAGCCTCGTCGGGGCTGGAAGGCGGGGTGACGGGAGTCTTGATCGTCGCCGGCAGCGCTCGTCGGCGGGCGCGCCACCAGAAGCTACCCAGCAGCAGGCAGATAACGGCCCACAGCAGGTTGCTCCAGAGCAGGTAGTTCCAGAGCGGACCGTTCGACCCAGCCGCTCCCGGTGGTGAAAGGGGCGACGGTATCAGTGGCACCGCGACTGGAGAACCTTGTGCCGCAAGGACAGGGGGTATATTGGTCGCTGTAGGCGCATTGCGGGCGGGCAGCACCTGGAGAGTGCGGGCCGCAATCCGGGCCGTGCGCGGCTGGTTGCTGGTGGTGTCCCACCATTCCAGCGTTATGGCCGGCAGCTCGAGTTGGCCGGCCCGGGTGGGAACCAGTCCGTAGCGTTCGATTCGACTGGCCCGAATGCCGGTGGCGGGTGTTTTCTGCTTCAGCTGGGCAGGTTCCGGATACTGCTTAAAGGCCTGGTTGAAGGCCTGTCTGAGCGCAGGGTTGTCGAGTGCGGATAGGGGCGGCAGGCGGCTCGATTCCACGCCTTCGGCTTCCAGGGTCAGGGTGCGGGTGATCGGCTCACCTACGCGGTAAGCCCCCTCGGGTTCGCTGAGGGTCTGGCTCAGGGTGATCGACCTGGCAGGCAACCAGTCGCCAGGGTCGATGGGGTCGGGCAGCGGCAGGATCTCGATCGAACGGGGTTGGCTCAATAGCTGTACCCGCTGTCCGCGACGGCTGTCGAACAGCGAGCGGGAGGCGTTCTTGAGGGCGTTAAACTGCTGTGCCGGGATCTCGAGGATGCCGGGGCTGCGCGGGAAGATGGCGTAGTTGAGTTCATAGACCTGAAAGCGCCGGCCGTTCTGGACCTTCTGATACTGCTGTTCGTCGAGCCGGATCACCTCGGCGTCTTCGAGCTGCAGCGGCTGCATTTCCAGGCTGCTGAGATTAACGGCGGTATAGAGGCGGATGCTCAGCCTGAACTGCTGGCCGACATAGGCGCTGTCGCTGTCGGGTTCCAGTTCCAGATAGTAGTCATCCTCAGGGCCCTGGCTAGAGGCCTGGCTGGCGCTGACGTCCACCTGCAACGGCGCACTGCGGGCACCGTCTAATTCGAAGGCGGGAATCAGGATGCGACCGACGACCTTGGGTGCGAGGCGGATAGCCCACTGGGTCGAGGATTCGGAGCGGCCATTGATGATCCGTACCTGGGTGCTCTTACTGTTGCTCAGGATCTCAAAATAGGGTTCGAGCAGCGAGAGGTCGGGCTGCCCCAGTACCGCGCGGCTATCGAGGCTGAGGCTGAGGCTGAGGGTCAGGGTCTCATTGCGGGCCAGACGGTCACGATCGACGCTGGCGGTCAGGCTGGCCGCCTGTGCCAGGCTGGCAGTTCCCAGCAGGGTGACGCAGAGCAGCGTCAGGAATGTGAGTGTTGCATAAAGGGATGATTTCACCAGCGGCTCTCCTGGGGTGGTTGCCATAGGCCCTGGCGATAGGCCTCAAGTTTCTGTCGGTATTGATATTCAAATTTGCGCTTGAGTAGCCCGCTGGGATCATCGGGCAGCTGTTGCAACCATTTTTCCAGTCGGGGATCAACGCCGGGTGGTTGCTCGGCCTCTGTCCCAGTCCCTGTAGCCGCGCTGTCGCGGGGCTGGGATTCAGGTTCCTCCTCCTGCTGCTCAGTCGTCTGTGCCTGCTCTGCCTCAGAGTCCGCCTTCGAGTCCTGATCGGCGCCGCTTTGATCCGGTTGGGAATCGCCTGAGTCTGCGTCGTCGGGCGCACCGGGTTGCTGCTCAGGCTTTGATTGAGCGTCTGATTTCGATCCAGGTTTTGATTCTGATTCTGACCCCGGTTTAGATGTTGATTGAGCGTCCGAGCTTTCGCTGGATTTTCTGGATTCGCCAGATTCGCCAGATTCGCCAGCTTCACCAGATTCGCCGGCTTCACCGGATTCGCCAGAGTCGCCAGAGTCGCCGGGTTCACCGGATTCACCAGGGTCCTGCTGCTCTTGTTCTTGCTGTTGTTCCAGGAGCTGCTGCACCAGCTGCTGGTTAGCTCGGGCATCCTCCAGGTTGGGGTCAAGCGCCAGTGCTTGCTCGTAGGCATCCAGCGCCTCGTCCAGTTGACCACCGCGGGCCAGGGCGTTGCCGCGATTATAGTGGGCGCGGGGGCTGTCGTTGCGACCAAACTGCTCGGCCGCCTGTTCGAACTGTTCCGCGCGGTAGAGGGCGCTGCCGCGCCACTCGGGACTCTCGAACAAATCGGCGGCGCCCGGGATATCGCCCTGTTGAAAGCGCTGCTGGGCTTGTTGATCGGAGGTCTGCCACAGATCCTGCCACTCGAAGGCCTGGGCCGGCTGCGGGGTCAGAGGCAGCAGAAACACCAGCGTTAACAGCCAGCCGCGGCGGTGGGAGAGGGCGGCCAGGGGCAACAGCAGCAATACCAGCCAAGGACCGGCTTCATGCCAGAGATCGAACTCAGGCTCGAGTTTCTGCCGGGTGCCCGGCTCTAGTGCGGCTGTTGGGGAGCGCTGCAGGTGGGCCGTTAAGGCCTCTATATCGCCGCCATCATAGCGCAGGTTCTGGTAGATGCCGCCGTGTTTGCGGGACAGCTTGGCCAGTGCCTGGGGATCCAGCTTGGCCAGCTGGATCACGCCCTGGCTGTTTTTGGCAAAGCTGCCGTCACGCAGCGGGATAGGCGCGCCCTCGAATGTGCCTATGCCCAGGATCGATAGTTTGTAAGGCTGGTCACGAAGCCGTTCGCTGATAGCCTCACGGGCTGTGGCGGTGACACCGTCTGTAAGCAGCAGGATCTGGCCGCGGCTGTGGCCGGCATCCTTGAACAGGGTCAGTGCGGTGTCGATCGCAGCCTCCGTCTGGCTGCCACTGACCGGCATGATCTCCGGCGACAGTCCGGGCACCAGGGTCAGCAGGGTCTGGCGGTCATCGCTGATCGGGGCTAGCAGGTGGGCATCGCCAGCATAGACGACCAGTCCGGTCTGGCCCTCGGTGCGCGCCCGAATCAGGTCGGTCAGCCGGTGTCTGGCGAGCGTCAGGCGATCGGGTTTAAGGTCCTGGGCCCGCATCGAGGGGGACAGGTCCAGGATCAGCACCAGCGCATCCTGTTGGCTGTAGAGGGGTTGCGGCAGCTTTTCCCAGGTGGGGCCGGCAAGCGCCAGCAGTGCCAGGGTCCAGCCGCAGAACAGCGCGACCAGCGGCCAGCGCGATCGCCGCGAGGGTTGCCGATCGAGCAGGTGTTGGAGTAACTCGGGACGGATCAGCTTCTGCCAGGCGGTGTCGCCGCTGTTGTGACTCCGACTGAGCCAGACGCAGAGCAGCAGCAGTAATGGCAGCAACAGCAGCCAAAGCGGGCGCAGAAAATGGAACGCCTGCAGGGCATCGTTCATAGCGGGCTCCCGGATTTTAGGTGAGGCTGGCGATGAAACAGCCTTGCCAGCGGAATCACCAGCGACAGCAGCAGCGCCAGCCCCAGCGGCCAGTGAAAAAAGACCTGCTGCGGCCGGATCAGCTGTTCAGCCCGAGGGCTGGGTTCGAGTTGATCGAGCAGTTGGTAGATCTGCCCCAGTTCATCGATATTACGGGCGCGAAAATACTCGCCGCCGGTGGTGCTGGCGATCTGTTGCAGGCTGGCGGCATCGAGATCCGCCGAGGGATTAACTTTGCGCACCCCAAGCAGGCTGCGTACCTGCATCTCGTCGGCACCGAACCCCAGCGTATAGATCTTGATCTGCTGCTCGGCCGCCATCCTGGCAGCCTCCAGGGGATCGACCTGGCCGGCGGTGTTGGCACCATCGGTCAGCAGAATCAGCACGCGGTTGTTGACTGGACTGTTGGCTGGACTGTCGGAGGTCCCGTTTCCTGCGGTTATCACGGTCTGAGTGCCTGGCAGATCCAGGTTGCTCAGACGCTTGATTCCCAGTCCTATGGCATCACCGATCGCGGTCTGGTCGCCGGCAAAGCCGATCTGGGCCTCCTGCAGCAACTGGTCCAGGCTGCGGTGATCGAAGGTCAGAGGCGTCTGCATATAGGCGTTGGAGCCGAACAGGATCAGCCCCAGGCGATCGGAGGGGCGGCGCTGGATAAAGTCGCCCAGCACCGCCTTGACGGCGACCAGCCGGTTAACCATCGTGCCATCGCGCTCCATATCCGCGGTATCCATGCTGCCGGAGATATCCACGGCCAGCAGCAGGTCCCGGCCACTCAGGGCGATCGGCTGGGGTTCGCCCACCCAGGTGGGACGAGCTGCGGCCAGCAGCAGCAGGCACCAGATCAGCCATAGCAGTATCTTACGCGGCAGCCTGGCGGATACGGACGGGGCGGGGCGGCCCGATTGCAACTGGGCGAAGAAGGGTACCCGCAGCGCGGCCGGAGTCTGGGCGGCAGCCGGCAGCCAGCGGTAAAGCAGCCAGGGGCTGGGAAGCAGCAGTAACAGCCAGGGCCAGTCAAGCGTCAGCATCGATCATCCTCCGCTTATGGCGACGTATCCAGGCATGTGCGAGCTGCCGGAGTGCCAGAGTATCTATAGAAATAGCCTGTTGATAGGGGCCGCAGGCCAGGGTGGTGCCCGGCGACTGGTGAAACGCCTCGAGCCGGCTGCTGCGGTAGAGAAAATCGACCCAGGCCGCGCCACTCAAGGGGGCGATCGTCTGCGGCGGATAGGCCGCCAGCGCGGTGCGGCGCAGCAGCTGGTTGAGCTGCTGCAGCCACAGCTGCGGGCTCTGCTGCCGCAGCTTGTCCAGCCGTGTCAGCTCCTGCAGCGCCTGGTTGCGGTAACGGTTGCGCTGCCAATAGTGATACAGCCAGAGGCCCAGCCAGCACAGTAGGCCGGCGCTCAGCAGGGCCAGCAGCCACCAGCCCGGTGCCGGTGGCCAGAGGCCGATAGGATCGGGCAGCTGCAGATCGCGCAGCTGCTCCAGCGAGACTGGGGCCGCAGCGGGGTCGAGGTTAAGCGCAGCAGCGGGCGTAGTAACAGGCGCAGCGGGTGCAAGGTTAAGCGCTGGATTAAGGGCCGGGGCGGTCATGGACGAGCTCCATTGCCTTTGCGATTACCCTGGCTCTTACCGTGGCTCTTACCATAGAACGTATTTAAACGTGCCAGCAGCGGCTCCTCGGTACCCAGGCTGAGGACACGGACGCCCAGTGGCCGGCAACGTTCCTGCAGTGCTTCGAGGCGGTCTTCGATCAGGGTCTGAGGTGTCAGTGCTGTGGATAACGGCTGGCGGTGCTGACCATCGGTGACCCAGAGTCCTTCGGCGGCGGGCAGCTGCCGCTCCAGGGGGTCGTGAAGCACCAGCAGGGTCAGATCGGCATGGCGGCTCAGCTGATAGAGCAGCCGGTAGCAGCGCTCATCCAGATCATGAAAATCACTGGCGATATAGAGTCCGCTGCCGGGGCGGCAGATTGGCAGCAGCTTCTGCAGCAGGCTGTGCAGCGGCTGCGGAGGCTGTTCGGGGCAGGGGCTATGGAGCTGATTGGCGAACAGATGCAGCTGCCGAATCCACTCCAGCACTCGATGTTTGCTGCGTTTGGGGCGCAGCTCGCAATGGCTCTGATCGCCGAAGATGATACCGCCGATACGATCGCGATTGGCCAGGGTGATCCACGCCAGTGCGCTCATCAGGTTGGCACAGAGCACCGATTTAAAGCAGGTCTGGCTGCCGAAAAACATCGGCGAGCGCAGGTCGGCGGCTAGCAACACCGGGCGCTCCTGTTCTTCGCGGTAGAGTTTGGTATGGGGTGTCTGGGTGCGGGCGGTGACTCGCCAGTCGATCGAGCGGATATCGTCACCGGGCTGGTAGGGGCGTACCTCCTCAAACTCCATCCC
Organism: Motiliproteus sp.; assembly: GCA_047633175.1. Lineage (GTDB taxonomy): Bacteria > Pseudomonadota > Gammaproteobacteria > Pseudomonadales > Balneatricaceae > Motiliproteus. The sequence goes on from JBLIEQ010000025.1 coordinate 52,940, forward strand.
GCGGCCGCGGCGTCGCGTCTGACGCTCGCCGGAAGCGGCGCGGCGCAGGCGCCCCAGGCTCGACAGTTTCAGCTGCTGACAGCAGCGGTGCAGCCCGATCAGCTGCTGCAGGTCGGGGTAGGCGCCCTCGAGTCTGAGTTGCTCGAATTGCTGCATGCTGGCGCTAACGTGTGTGGTCATAGGTAAAGGGTCATAGATACAACGTCTGGGTCTCGGGATTCATCGCTGAGGGTCGGAATTCATACCTGTAGGTCGGAATCCATTCCGACGCTGTTAGGCCACCGGCACCCAGCGCAGCAGGCCGCGGATCACATCATCGGCACTCAAGCCATTGGCTTCGGCCTCAAAACTCAGCAGCAGCCGGTGGCGCAGCACATCGGGCGCGACCTGCTGCACATCCTCGGGGGTCACATAATCGCGTCCCTGCAGCCAGGCGTGGGCGCGGGCGCAGCGGTTCAGGGCGATACTGGCGCGCGGGCTGGCGCCGTATTCGATCCAGTCCTTAAGCTCTGACGAATAGTTGCCGGGATCACGGCTGGCCAGCACCAGTTCGACGATATAGTGCTCCACCGGTTCAGCCAGATGCAGCGCCAGGACCTCCTGGCGCGCCTGCATCAGGGTAGCCTGAGGGATCGGTGCGGGAGCCGGTGAGGCTGTCTTATGGCCGGCCTCGTTCATCGACAGGCGCATGATCGCCAGCTCTGCCTCCCGATCCGGGTAGCCGACATTGACCTGCATCAGAAAACGGTCCAGCTGGGCCTCGGGCAGCGGGTAGGTGCCCTCCTGCTCGATCGGATTCTGGGTCGCCATCACCAGGAACAGCTCCGGCAGCGGATAGCTCTTGCTGCCCACCGTTACCTGACCCTCGGCCATCGCCTCCAGCAGTGCCGACTGCACCTTGGCCGGGGCCCGGTTGATCTCATCGGCCAGCACCAGGTTGTGGAAGATAGGGCCGGGTTGAAACTCGAAACTGCCCTCCGCCGGGCGATAGATATCGCTGCCGGTGACATCGGCCGGTAGCAGATCGGGGGTGAACTGAATACGGTGGAAATCGCCCTCGATCCCCTGTGCCAGCGTCTTGATCGCCCGAGTCTTAGCCAGGCCGGGTGCGCCCTCGACCAGCAGGTGGCCATCGGCCAGCAGCGCGATCAGCAGGCGTTCGACCAGCGCCTGTTGGCCGATGATCTGGGATTCGAGCCAGGTTTTCAGAGTTTGGAATTGGGTCTGAGTGGTCATAGTATCCATTGTCTACAGCAATCAAAGAGATAGGGTGCTACCTAAGATGGAGGCATCGCCGGAAAGTTCAAGAGGTTGTGAATTAAATCGTGTCTTTCTTGTGGGTGCAGGGTCTTTGTGAGCTTGTCATCTTTTTCAAAAGATCGCCTGCAGGCAGGCTCCCACGGTGCTAAGGATGAGTTTTGTGGCTCTTCTCCGGTGTCGTGAGTAATTATGTAGCTTTTTGAAAGGCTTGAAACGGTAGTACACAAACAGAATGGCGCCAAATCCCCTTTCTAAACAGATGAAATTCAGCCTGAAAAAGGCCCGCAGGGTCGAGCTTGGGCCGTTGTCAGTTCCCGACAACAACGGCATACCTGCGTCCCTGCAGGCAACGGCGAGACAGACACCTGAGGCAGACAAATCGGCAGGATTGCCGATTTGCACAGCCGTAGGCTGCCCGGAGGGTGAGGCACAAGGATGTGCCGAATGAATCCGAATTTGTCTGCCTCAGGCTGGATTTCATAGCGCCGCAGGCGCGTACCCGCAGGGCGGTTTCGTTGGGGTGCGCTTTGATGGACAGGGATGTTCGAATGCCGGGGGGCTGGGCCGTTGTCAGTTCCCGACAACAACGGCATACCTGCGTCCCTGCAGGCAATGGCCAGGAGCGGCCTTTGCTTCGCTTTCTTTGTCGCTACAAAGAAATGAAGCCGCCGGAAGGCGGAACCGGAATTTGATTAAAAAGACAATAATGCAGAATTAACCGTCGCAACACTTGGCTGGTACATAGCCATATTTTTGGGCAGTTAGTTGCGGATGGAGCAGATGAAGCGTATTGGCTCCTCGAGCAGGACTCGAACCTGCGACCAATAGATTAACAGTCTACTGCTCTACCGGGTTTGTGGGGAGTATCGAGAAAGGTTGTTGCTAGAAGGCCTTGCTAGAGGATGTTGCGGGTGGAGGGCCTTTGTGAACTTGTGATCTTTTTCAAAAGAT
>JBLIEQ010000026.1:0-52838 GCA_047633175.1 Motiliproteus sp.
TAAGAACATTAACCTTCGCTGCACAACCGCCACATTTACTTTGCTCCTGAACGAGTGGACTTCGTCTTCTTGTGCAGACTCGTCCCAGAGCTAAGCCTCGTATGTGATTTCTGTTCGTCGGCTCGCAGTTTTGCGCTCGGGGTTACCGCTCCCTTCGGTCACTCTCGCTGCGCTCATGGTCTCCGCTTCGCTACGGCTCCTCCAGACAGGCCCTCGCGGGACCGCCCTTGCCTTCGGCTAGTAGTTGTCGTTCAATGGGTTGCAGCGAAAGGAATCAACCGCTCACAGGGAACAGTATGCTCATCACAGCTATCCATCGACGTTGGTTCTCCTACAGGGGACTTTCACCCCATAAGTTCATGCCCATGCCGGGCGTACACAAATGCGTCAAGGGTCGCCTGCTACGCAGGCTGGGAACTCCGTCTGCTGCGCAGCCGTCGTCCCCTTACGCAGGGCGTTAAACATCATGGGAAGCATATGGAATACGTAAATTCTGACTTCACACCTCTTTCTACTGAAGAGCGAATGAAATTTTGTTTTTTTAAAAGTTATATTTGTGAGAAAGATAAAGAGGGTGAAGTTCTATTACTGTACAGAGGTGAGGAGCAGAAAAATGTAAGGCATCGTCTGTTTAGTGACCAAAGTGACTTTGAAGCAGAAGATCTATTTCAACGTGCATTCTTTTTTGGGGAAAAAGCGCGACACTTTTCAGTGGATCATTTTGATGAAAATCGTGAATTTCTTACCGGTATTAATGATTGTTCGGAAAGAACGTTAGAATTTATATTCGAGAGAATATCGAATGTTATAAATACCCAAGAACGACGTAAGCAAGTGTTAAAAAACACCTCTAGAAAATTTAGAGACTATTTTAATGAACCATCTAATTGTAGAATTTTTGTAGAAAGTATTAATAATGCATATACAGAGCAAACTAAGTTAAAAGCTCGAGATTATTACCTGTATTGGCTACATATTGCAGGTTCGCCAGGCATACGTGTTGAAACACAGTTAGTTTCAACAAGCGTTGAAAGAAGGGTGGCAATTGGTTTTTCAAAGGTTAATAAAAACCCTAAAGAAAAACTCATGTTTCATTATTTTATACCTAAACCCTTCCATACTCATGCTATTGCACCATGGGTAAGTGATCATCATCAATGGGTTATAACTGGATGTAATTTGCCGACCTACAAGGCTTTGGGTTTATACCCTCGCCAAAGGGAGGTTGCAGTTAAAGGAGCTCTTTTTCCACATTTTATTTTGGGTGTAGAATTAATATCTGAGAAAAAGTTTGTTGTAAATTCACACTTTCATGAAATAGATGAAAGTGATTTTGAACAAGTAAGTAAAGTTGGATTTTCAATTGACCAGAGTGATTTTGCCGAACGGATATTTGATACAGGCTATATTCGTTGGGGGCAAAAAGATCTTAACGGTAACTTTTACCAAACTGATGTTTAACAAGCTAATCAACTGGACGTAATGCCATTCGGGTCGGACCAGACTATCTTCTTGATTCTATATGTTTATAGCTCAATATATACTATATTTTTGCATTTAAACGACCTGTTTCATAAGGAAAAAGCTCTCTTTAAGGAAAAAGACTATGCCTCGAGGAAATCTATGCTTTTACCTGGCTTTATAGGGTAAAAGAGATAGTAGACAAACATGCACTACGTGAACGGTCAGCGAGTTAAAATATCGTTTCCACTGCTGTTAATACCTGCTTAAGGCTGAATAATAGGCTTTTTTGGAATTGTTTATAAATTTAATCAATGAGTTATCTTGGTCTGACCCTGAGGTCTCTCTGGCGCCATACGGCTCGGACCAGAATATATTCTTGATTCTATATATTTATGACCCAATTAATACTATATTTTTGAATTTAAACGACCTGCTTAAGGCTGGATACAGGCTTTGGGGAATTATTTATAGATTTAATCAATTAGTTATCTAGGTCCGACCCTGAAGTGCTGGAAGTCATTCGCGGAATTATAATAATTACTGAAAAAATTATTATGAAGGCGCGTTCCTAATAAACAGACTGTTAGTTCTACATGGAGCGTTTAAATGAAGCTTGGAAAAGTTGCAAGTAGTTTTATTAACCGTTGTGGATCGTTAGCTCTCAGGGAAGTCATGTGGGATAAGATAGTTAATAAACCAGCCTGGGTCGGTTCTGTTTACATTCTTGCCATTCCAGTATTTGGACTGATTTATTATTTTAATCCGATTTTTTGGAACATGCAGTTAACTCTTGTCCAGAGTATCTATTTTAGTATCGTTACCATTACGACTCTTGGCTATGGTGATATCACTCCGCAAACAGATTTGGCGAGATCTCTTACAGCCCTTGAGTCTATCTTCGGCATCATTCTCATTGGCTTTTTCCTAAATGCTGTTGCTCGTGCTTCTGACATACGAAGGGAGGAAAGGCAAAAAGAAGCTCTAAAGGGCTCACTGCGTGCAATGCTTGTCCCTTATTTAGCAAGCTGTTCACTTATCGCATATCAACACTCTGTCAAGGTTGCCGAAACTACTGAAATTTTTAATGAGTCAATTGAGAATATTCACAACAAGTTGCTAAAAGCGACCATAAATGATGACGCTGATTCAGTTAAGGAGTTAGTCGAGTATGTACGTTTTCATAAATCTAGCTTGGTGTCATCATTAGTTATTGCGGCAAAAATTGGCCCTGATATGGTGAAAGCTTGGAATTCATTGCTAACTCAGATAAACATTATTGACTCTATAGATTCTAATTATGGACCACATATATCCAATTCCATCACTACGCTAAAGGTATTGGATTGAATTTATATATCACATACGGTATAAAAACCAGCTAAAAAGACGGCAAGAAGTGTCTAGTAAACGAATAATAATTCAGCCCATGATATCTTCTCTCGATAAGATTAAAGGGGGGGGGGACTCTACCCTTTTAACATAAGTGGCGCCATCTTATTTAAGAACATAGAACAAATGAGTTAAAGGGTCGCCTCCTCTTATTTTACAGTCTTTGCTGTTTATTCAGTCGCAGTTCGGCTGCGTAGAGGGGGAGGTTGCCCGCTGAGGCATTCGATTCACTCGTAACGGCAATGGGTAGGGAATAAGAGAGGAGACCAACGGAGACCAACGGGGTCAGGCCTTGCGTTTTGCCTACCTATTACTTCAAGGTCTGACCAACGGGGTCAGGTCTTGCGTTTTGCCTACCTATTACTTCAAGGTCTTGTGACCGTTCTGTAGATACTCCTGCCGTGAGCCTTAGCTCCGCTGAGTGTCCGCTAGAAGGTACACCGAAGCGTTATGAATAGCCTTGGCTAGCCAGAGCTAAGCGTCTGCAAGGTGTCGACAAGCGCCCCCTGGGACCTCAGGCGCTAGTGGGGCTGGCCAGCATCCCAGGCGCTTGTTTACAGAGGACGTGCTGTTCTAAGAGCGCTTTTTTATCAGCTGACGTAGTGGAAGAGTTTCTACTCAGGTGGTACCTGAAGTGCCTCTCGACCGGTTACTTTCAGGCGTCGCTGGCAGCACTTCTGGGCGAACAGGCCAAGGGACTGTTGGCTAGTTCAAAGGCAAGTCGCTGGAGGAACATGGCCGCTGGTGCTGCCGAGACCTGAACTCTAAGCGCTACGTTTACTATTGGGCTGATGAGTTGATGGTTTCATTTTCACCGGAATACGCATTCGGCACGGTCTATCCTATCACCGGTTTATCTATTGGCGTGCAAAGCAGACTAAAGCAGGTTCCGACTTAGAGGATATAGCGGTTGGTTTCGCCAGGGTGGCACCGTCACGAACGGTCAGCACTGCCGGTGAGTTGACTCTATCGCTGCCCAGCGGGGTGTCGATCACCGGACTTCATGCAGGCAATATTGACCTGCTTGGTCCGCTGCTGAGGCAGTTGTGATGCGACCGCGTTATCTGCGCCCCTCGTTGAACATCCCGCAGATCTGTACAAAGAAGATTTTTCCAGCGTAAAGGGTGATGCTGCAGCACCCGCACCATTATGCGGCACAGGCGTAAACAGCGATATCTGCCCATTTCATCACTGCGCCACCCCGAACATTGTCGCCGACATGGACGTCAGTCGATTCGGCATGTATTTACTGCCAGCCGGTCAGTCCTCCTTGCGTTCAACCAGAGTGAGGATGTTGTAGATCGCTACAGGGAGATTGTCTTGGTTGGTGACTTCGACATCCCAGACCACTACTCCGCTGGCTTTGTGCTCGTCGGGTCGGCGATCTTTTTTGATCTTCTTCTTGCAGGTCAGGCGTACCTGGATGGTATCGCCGATTCCAACCGGTTCAATGAAGCGCAGGTTGTCCATGCCGTAGTTGGCCAGCACCGGGCCGGGGGCCGGATCGACGAACATACCGGCGGCGGCTGAGATGACGAAGTAGCCATGAGCGACCCGCTTACCGAACATTGAATCCTTGGCCGCCTGATCGTCAAAGTGGGCGTAGAAGTGATCGCCAGAGAGGCAGCCGAAGTTGACGATATCAGTCTCGGTTACCGTGCGCCGGTGGGTGATCAGGGTCTCGCCGATCTTCAGTTCCTCGAAGTACTTGCGGAACGGATGAACATCGTTGCGGATTTGCCTTGAACCTGGGTTAAATTCTTTGGTAACCGCACTCAGGGTCGTGGGGCTGCCCTGGAGAGCGGTACGCTGCATGTAGTGTTTGACCGCCCTTAGACCACCCAGCTCCTCGCCGCCACCGGCGCGTCCCGGTCCGCCATGGACTAGCGTCGGCAACGGTGAACCGTGACCGGTCGACTCCTTGGCGCAGTCGCCGTTGAGTAACAACAGGCGACCATGGTAGGCAGCGGTACCCATTACCACTTGGCGGGCTTCGGCATCGTTGGCGGTGACCAGTGATCCGACCAGGCTGCCGCGTCCGAGTTTGGCTATAGCGATCGCCTCCTCAATACCGTCGTAGGCCATCAATGTGGAGACGGGCCCGAAGGCCTCGATGGCGTGTGGTGCTTCGGTGGTCAGGGGCTGGTCGCAGTAGAGCAGGGTGCTGGGGAAGTACGCCCCCATATCTTGATTGCCACCGAGCACTGTGAAATTTTGGGTGCCACCGTAGATCAGTTCACAGCTTTTTGTCAGCCGTTCGACGGCGCTCCAGACGTCGTCCAGCTGGTCGCGGCCTACCAAGGGGCCAATGCGTACCCCCTCGACCGAGGGGTCACCGAGGGTGATCTTATCGAGTCGCGCCCTGAGCGCTTCGGCCACGGCATCGATGCGATGACGAGGGATGATGGCACGGCGGATCCCGGTGCACCTTTGTCCCGCCTTGATGGTCATCTCCTTGGCCATCTCTTTGACGTAGAGATCGAACTCAGGCGAGCCGGGTTCAACGGCACTGCCGAGAATGCTGCAGTTGAGCGAGTCCGCTTCCATGGTGAAGGGGATCGAATTGGCGACAATGTTAGGGTGAGTGCGTAGCTTCAGTCCGGTGGTGGCTGATCCGGTAAAGGTGACCACATCCTGTTCGTCGAGACGATCGAGCAGGTCGCCGACGCCGCCGCAGATCAGTTGCAGCGAACCTTCGGGGAGGATGCCGGAGGCGATGATCTCCCTGACCATCGCTTCGGTCAAATAGCTTGATACGGTGGCTGGCTTGACGATCACCGGCATGCCAGCAGCGAGGCTCGGGGCGATCTTCTCCAGCATCCCCCAGCAGGGGAAGTTGAAAGCATTGATATGTACCGCTACGCCCTCTTTAGGCACCAGAATATGGCGACCGATAAAGCTGCCCTCCGCGGATAGGCGTTGAGCGTCATCTTCGACTAAAAAGGTTTCGTTGGGGCATTCGCGTCGTACCAGTCCCGAGTAGGTAAACATCGTGCCGATGCCGCCCTCAATATCGATCCAGCTGTCCGCTCTGGTGGCACCGGTCCAGGCGGAGATGCGGTAGAACTCCTCCTTCTTCGCCATCAAATGTTGCGCCAGTGCCTTGAGCCGGTTGGCGCGTTCGTGGAAGGTCAGCCGACGCAGCGCAGGTCCACCTTGCTCTCGAGCACAGCGCAGCGCATCGTCGAAATCTATGCCATCACTGGACACCTGGCCGATGGATTCACCGTTGACGGCATTAAATACCTCGACTCCGGACGTTTTTCCCTCGACCCATTGGCCGTTGATGTAGCTTTTTAATTTCATCGCAATATAACTCTTGATCAATTTAATAGTCAGCGCCTGACGCTACGCTACGGCCCGCTAGTAGCTGTGGCTGTCGCAGTGTTAGCGCTGGTCGAAGTCGACCACCACCTCGTCGCTGATCGGGTGGGACTGGCAGCTGAGGATGTATCCCGCCTCGATTTCGTATGCTTGTAGGCCGTGGGTGATATCCATCTCGACCTCGCCCTTGACCAGTTTGCATTTACAGGTGGAGCAGACCCCTGCTTTGCAGGAGAAGGGCAGATCCATGCCCTGCTCGAGCCCCGCGTCGAGGATGTTTTGACCAACTGTGGCCAGCTTTAACTGGATCGAACGGCCATCGGCCATAACGGTGACCTTGCTGCTTTTCTGTTCACCAAAGATTTCGACCCGGTGATGAGCCTTCTGCAAGACCGCCTGAGCATCACTTGCGGATGTGGCGAACAACTCATAATGAATCTGTGATTCATTGAGCCCCTCAATACGAAAGCCACGGGAAACCTCGGCCATCATCGCCTCGGGGCCGCAGATAAAGGCTTCGTCGGTGGCGCGGATATCGATCAGCCCGTTCTTTTTCAGGGCATAACCCTTTTTGTTGTCTATTCGACCGTTGAGAAGATCGGCACCCTGGTCTTCCTGGTCCATGATGTTGATCCACTGGAACCGCTGCAGATAGCGGTTCTTGATAAAACACAACTCCTCTTTGAACATCACGGTGTTGCTGCGCAGATTGCCGTAGAGCAGCGTCACCCGGCTGTTAGGCTCGATGGCCAGGACCGATTTGATGATTGACAGCATGGGAGTGATGCCAGAACCTGCCGCGATACACATGTAGTTCTTGCTATTGTCAGGATGAAGTACAGTGTAGAAATTGCCCTGGGGCGGCATCACCTCGATGCTGTCGCCGGATTTGAAATGGTCGTTGGCGAAGTTAGAGAAAGCGCCACCCTCAACGCGCTTGATCCCCACCTGGAGCTTGCCCTCGTTGATCCCGGAGCAGATCGAATAGGAGCGGCGCAGTTCTTTACCTTCCACCTCTGTCTTGAGGGTCAGGAACTGACCCTGAATGAAACTGAATTTTTGCTGTAGTGCTTCCGGTACCTCTAAGCTGACACGGATCGCGGTGTCGGTTTCTGGTTGTACGTCGGAAATCGTCAGTGGGTAGAAATTAGTATCTGACATGATGCTACCTATATCCGTTTAAAGTAATCGAAGGGCTCGCTACACTCGTTGCACTGGAACAGAGCCTTGCAGGCGGTGGAGCCAAACTCGCTGATGCGACGGCTGTTCTGCGAGCCGCAATGGGGGCAGGTGATATCCGCTTCGGGCGTACTGTAGTCGTCGCTGTCGCTCTCTTCGGGTGGGGCGATGCCGTAATTACGCAGTTTTTCGCGCCCCTTGCTGGACATCCAATCGGTGGTCCAGGCTGGAGCTAGCTGAGTGTCGATTTTAATCTGAGCAAACCCTGCTTCGGCTAGTGCTGCAGCGATATCGGTACGCATCGCATCCATTGCCGGACAACCGGAGTAGGTCGGGGTGATGGTCACCCGGATCGTTTCCCCTTCACGGCAAACATCCCGTAGCACGCCCAGATCCCATAACGACAACGCCGGGATCTCAGGGTCGGTAACCGCATCGAGAATAATCCACAGCTGTTCGACGTTGGCCTGCTGGCGTTGCAGTAGCCGGTCGTGCTGCTCTTTGGGCATTAGCGAAATCTGGTTCATAGCGGTTACCACTGACAGCCGGGATGGGAGCGGTTCACAAACTGCAATTCGGTCAGCAGGTGGCCCAGGCTTTCGGTATGGTAGCCTTCGCGACCTCCACGAACTTTCCAGCTGTCCTCGGGTACCTGCAGCGTCGCCTCGGTCAGAATCTCGCTGACGCTGGCATGCCAACTGTCGCGCAGACCCGCCGAGTTGACGCCGATACCGGCATCAGCCAGTTGCTGCTCCAACGCATCGATCTCGAACATCTCGTGGGTGTAGCCCCACAGATCATCCAGTGCCAGTTGCGTACGTTTGTGGCTCTCTTCGGTGCCGTCACCCAGGCGCAGCACCCAGTCACGGCTACGGCGCAGATGGTAGCGGGTTTCTTTGATCGCCTTGGCGGCGATGGCAGCCAGAGAGGTATCGTTGGAGTTCACCAGCTGGGCCAGGTATAAACTGGCATACACGTCCACCAGCAGTTGACGTACCTGCGAGTAAGCGAAATCGCCTTTGGGAAGTTCGTTGATCAGCAGGTTGCAAAACTGGCGCTCGTCACGGGTGTAAGCAAAATAGTCTTCGGTCTTGCCGTCAGCGGCCAGTTCAGCGGCGTAGCTGTAGAACATCCGGGCACGGCCGATGTAGTCCAGTGCGACGTTACCGTAGGCGATGTCCTCCTCCAGAAAGGGGCCGTAGCTGACCCACTCGGAGATCCGGTGGCCCAGCACCAGTGAGTCGTCGCCCAGGCGGATGGCATAATCGAGGATGGCTTGTTGTTGTTCACTCATCGTCTTGTCTCTTATCAAGTGGCGGCTAAAACGTCTGTCCATTGCCCGCCACAGATTATGTTTGGATTGGCCTACATGTTGTTGACGGGGTCTGGCAACTGGTAGTAAGTGGCATGCCGGTAGGGCTTGTCGTCAGAAGGGTCGTAGAAGCTCTCAGCATCGTCTTCTTGTGAGGCGACGATATCTTGAGATCTCGTCACCCAGATGCTGACGCCTTCGCTGCGACGGGTGTAGCAATCGCGGGCATACTCCAGCGCCTGGGCAGGGTCTTGTGCATGCAGGCTGCCAACATGCTTGTGGTCCAGGCCACGCCTGGAGCGAATAAAGACTTCGAACAGTTCCAATTTTTCGGTGGTCATGGTCGTTCTCCTAAGCGGCTTCTCGGTTGTTGTTTTTGGCTTTCTTCTTGAGGCTGTAAGCGGTCATCGCATCGCGCACCCAGGCGCCTTCGTTGTGAACCCGGGTATGGTGCTGCAACCGCTGACGGTTACAGTGGCCGTTGCCGTTGATCACCGCATAGAACTCATCCCAATTGATGTCGCCGTGGTCGTAGTGGCCGCGCTCCTCATTCCACTTGATCGCCTTGTCTGGATGCTCCAATCCCAGAAACTCGATCTGCGATACGGTCTGGTCGATAAATTTTTGACGCAGATCGTCGTTTGTTTCACGCTTGATCTTCCACAGCATCGACTTGGCGGTATGGGCAGACTCGGAATCATGAGGACCGAACATCATCAGTGCTGGCCAGTAGAATCGATTCAAGGAATCCTGAGCGATCGCCTTCTGCGCCGGGCTGCCTTTGGCCAGCGCCAGCATGGCCTCGTAGCCTTGACGCTGGTGGAAGCTCTCCTCCTTACAGATACGGACCATGCCGCGCGAGTAGGGGCCGTAAGAGGTGCGTTGCAGTGATACCTGGTTGACGATGGCGGCACCGTCAACCAGCCAGCCGATCGCGCCTATATCACCCCAGGTCTGGGCCGGATAGTTAAAGATAGAGGCGTACTTGGCGCTGCCGTTTTGCAACGCTTCGATCATCTCGGCACGGGAGATCCCCAGTGTTTCGGTGGCGCTGTAGAGGTAGAGCCCGTGACCGGCTTCGTCCTGCACCTTGGCCAGCAGCACCGTTTTTCGCCTAAGGGACGGGGCACGGGTGATAAAGTTCCCCTCTGGCTGGGTGCCAATCACTTCTGAGTGGGCGTGCTGAGATATCTGTCGGATCAGGTTTTTGCGATAGGCATCGGGCATCCAGTCCTTGGGTTCTATCTTTTCTTCTGACTCGATCTTACGCATGAAGTTTTGTTCTTGGGGGGTCATCGCTAGTGGTCTCCGCTACGTTATTTTTATCAGTTAGTCCGGTCGCTGTGGCAGGACTGACGGAATCTCTCTATCGGGTTGTTCAGTTGCTATGGTCATCGGTTCTTGTCTGCGTGATTCGATCCATAACCTCTTGCAGGTGGGTTATTTCAATCTAACACGACACAAAAAATAGTGTCAATATTATTATAATGTATCATTTGTGCCGTGTACGTATCAGCTGCGTCCCCGAGACGGGGTGTGTCGATTTGAATCCTGAGCTGAGCTGTTGATGCCCGGATAGCCATGCGTTGCAGGATCCGGGCGGGGGTGGCGTTAGCCTTTGGGGCGGCTGTCCTTGACCCGATTGGCCTTGCCTTCAGATCGCACCAGGCTACCGGGCTCGACGATCTTGACTTGGGTCGAGATGCCGACCACCGACTTGATATGGTGGCTAAGTTCCTTGGCCAGCTCCAGTTTGCGTGGTTCCGGAAAATCACCGCAAGCGAGGCACTCGGGACGAAGTTCTATGTGCACATCCAGGTTGTCCAGATTGCCGCTGCGGTAGACGTGCAGTTCGTAATGGGGGGACATCTGGCGGATCTTGAGGATCTGCTCCTCGATCTGGGTGGGAAAGACGTTGACCCCACGGATGATCAGCATGTCGTCGCTGCGCCCGGTGATCTTGTCGATCCGACGCATCGGCCGAGCGGTTCCCGGCAACAGCCGGGTCAGGTCGCGGGTTCGATAACGGATGATCGGCAGCGCTTCCTTGGTCAACGAGGTGAATACCAGTTCACCGTATTCGCCGTCGGGCAGTACGGCACCGGTTTCTGGATCGACTATCTCCGGGTAGAACAGGTCTTCCCAAATAGTTGGACCGTCCTTGGTTTCCCAGCACTCCATGCCGACACCGGGTCCGATAACCTCGGACAGGCCGTAGATATCAAGCGCCTGGATGCCTAAGCGGCTCTCCAGCTCTTGGCGGATGGTGCCGGTCCAGGGTTCGGCGCCGAAGATGCCGAGCCGCAGGGAGAGTGTTCTTGTATCAAGACCTTGACGGTCCATCTCGTCGGCCAGGTTGAGCATGTAGGAAGGGGTGACCATGATGATATCGGGGTCAAAATCCCGAATCAGCTGGACCTGCTTCTCGGTCTGGCCACCGGACATCGGTATCACCGTGCAACCCAGTCGCTCGGCGCCATAGTGCGCCCCCAGGCCACCTGTGAACAGCCCGTAGCCGTAGGCGATATGGATCTTATCACCGCGGTGGCCGCCGGCGGCGCGGATCGAGCGGGCCACCACGTCGGCCCACATGTCGATATCATTTTTGGTATAACCGACCACGGTGGGTTGGCCTGTGGTGCCGCTGGAGGCATGGATGCGGACGACATCCGCCTGAGGAACCGCAAACATTCCAAAGGGGTAGTTATCGCGCAGATCCTGTTTGGTGGTGAACGGGAACAGGGCCAGGTCATCAAGGGATTTAAGGTCGTCTGGGTGTATCCCTTGGGCATCGAACTTGGCTTTGTAGTGAGGTACGTTAGTGTAGGCGTGGTTTATACTGGTGCGCATCCGCCGCAATTGAATGCTTCTGAGATGGTCAACACTGACCGATTCGATATCAACAGTAGTCTGCTGGCTGACTAGATCGTTCATGGAGCTTCCTTCCTTGTTTATTTTTGTATTTATTGAAGCGGTTCACCGTTAGGGCGAAGTTCTGCTGCCGGTATGGCAGCGCGATAATTACAGCGTGACTCGCTCGATAATCATTGCGATTCCCTGGCCGACGCCGATGCACATAGTACACAGGGCGTAGCGGCCCTGCTGGCGTTCGAGCTGGTTGAGAGCGGTGGTGACCAGGCGTGCACCGCTCATCCCTAAAGGGTGGCCAAGGGCGATCGCGCCGCCGTTGGGGTTGATTCTGGGATCATCGTCGGCCAATCCCAGGTCACGGGTGACCGCAAGGGCTTGGGCGGCGAAGGCTTCGTTTAGCTCTATTACGTCCATGTCGGCCAGGGTGAGGCCCGTTTTTTCCAATACCTTACGAGTCGCGGGTGCCGGTCCGAAGCCCATAATACGCGGTTCAACACCCGCGCTGGCCATGGCGAGAACCCGAGCCCGAGGTTTAAGGCCGTGGCGGATCAGTCCCGCTTTGCTAGCCAGTAGTAGGGCACAGGCACCGTCGTTTACACCCGAGGCGTTGCCTGCAGTGACGCTGCCGTTGTCTTTGAACGGCGTCTTGAGCCGCGCTAACTGTTCCAGGGTGGTATCGCCCCGAGGGTGCTCATCCTGGTCTACGATCAGCGGTGGCTGACCTCGACGCTCGATACTGACCGGTACGATCTCGGCATCGAATCGCCCCTCGGCCTGGGCGGCGGCAGTGCGTTGTTGGCTGCGTAAGGCGAAGATATCCTGATCGGTGCGGCTGATATTGAACTGCTCGGCGACGTTCTCGGCGGTTTCTGGCATCGAATCTACGCCGTATTCGGCCTTGAGTGTGGCGTTGACGAAACGCCAGCCAATCGTGGTGTCGTAGATCTCCGCCTGACGGCTGAAGGCGCTGGTGGCTTTGGGCATCACGAAGGGCGCTCGCGACATCGATTCGACCCCACCGGCGAGCATCAGATCGGCATCGCCGGACTTGATCGCCCGGGCCGCGTTACCGACTGCGTCCAGGCCCGAACCGCAGAGGCGGTTAAGGGTAGTGCCGGGTACTTCGACCGGTAGTCCTGCCAGCAGCGAAGACATTCGGGCGACGTTACGGTTGTCTTCGCCTGCCTGGTTGGCGCAGCCGTAGATCAGGTCGTCGACCGCCTGCCAGTCTACCGATGGGTTGCGCGCCATCAGTTCACGCAGCGGTATCGCTCCTAGATCGTCGGTGCGGATGCTGGCCAGCGCGCCGCCGTAACGACCCACCGGGGTACGGATGGCATCGCAGATATAGGCATTGTTCATGTCAGTTTCTCCTTTAATTTATCTTTTGAGTGTCGGGTATGACAGCCCCGGATAGTCGGTGGGACCGACCACGAAACAGTGCGATCAGCTCTCCCTGTTGGTTTTCTACCTGCACATCGTAGACGCCGGTGCGGCCGCGCTGGTGGTTTTTGCTGGCACGGGCGATCAGCAGGTCATTGCGGTGGCCGGGGTTGATGTAATCGATACTGCAACTGGCAGCAACGGTTTTGTAATTCTCACTGTTGCAGGCAAAGGCGAAGGTGCTGTCGGCCAGCGAGAAGATCAGCCCGCCGTGACAGGTATCGTGGCCGTTGACCATCCAAGGCAGCACCCGCATCGATAGCTCGGCGCTGCCGGGGGCAATACGGATCAGCTTCATCCCCAGTTCTCGGGTGGTGGCGTCCTGCTGGTAGATCAGTTCGGCGCAGCGTTCGGCAAGCTGTTGTGATGGGTCGATCGCGAGGGCCGCTTTAGTCATGGAAAGGGTTTCCGGAGAAATGAAGACGGCGTAATAAGGGCGAGGGTCGGTAGCGGTCTTCGCCATAGCTTTGTTGCAGGTGTTGTAAGCACTGGAAGATCGGCGTGATACCAACCCGCTCGCACCAGGCAAGAGGTCCGAGCGGATAATTCAGGCCGCCGACCATGGCCAGGTCGGCATCAAGGGCACTGCAGACACCCTGGTTGACGGTATCGGCGGCCTCGTTGGCCAGCATCGCCAGGGTCCGCATTAAGAGCAGACCGGGAGTGTCGTCCAGCTCGCTAATGCTGATACCCAAAGCCTGGAACAGGCCGAGGACCTCATCTCGTGTCGAGGGACCGCTTTGGTCGGCAAAGGTGACTGCCAGGCGCGTGGTGGTGGCAAAGTCGAAGGCCAGATCGAAGAGCGCCAACTCGGCGTACTTGTCGACGGCGGCGCGTTCGCTGGCGAAGCGACCATCGGTCAGGTGCAGACGGCTATTGCCGAGTTGAATAAATCCCGTATTGCTCTCGTAATTGAGGCGCGTAACGCTAATGCCGCTCGCTTGCGCGCGTGCAATCAGTGGTGTTGCTATGCCTAAGTCGCCATGGATGCGGATCGATTGTGGCACCAAATAAGCCGGCCGAGGAGCGGGTAACACCGCAGTCGGGGGTTTATAGTTATCGTTGGCGTCATAGTCATAGAATCCTCTGCCGCTCTTGCGTCCTAAGCGACTGCACTCGACCAGTGCCTTCTGGGTGAGCGAGGGTTTGAAGCGCGGGTCATGATAGTAGGCATCGAATACTGAGCAAGTCACTGCGTAGTTTACGTCGTGACCGATCAGGTCCATCAGCTCGAAGGGGCCCATGCGAAACCGGCCGGCCTCCTTCATCAGCCCGTCGAGGCTGGCGATATCAGCGACACCCTCTTCCAGCAGCCGTAGTGCCTCGGCGTAGAAGGGGCGCGCCACGCGGTTGACGATAAAGCCGGGGGTGGACTTGGCGTGGACCGCCTGTTTTCCCCAGGCGTTGGCGGTGGCGTGAACCTGCTCGGCGACTGTGGTTGAGGTGGCCAGGCCGCTAATCACCTCAACCAGCTTCATGACCGGGGCAGGGTTGAAGAAGTGCATCCCCAGCAGCCGTTTCGGATGGGCCATCTCGGCACCCAGCGCGGTGATGGAGATCGAGGAGGTGTTGCTTGCCAGGATGCAGTCGTTACGGCAGCAGGCTTCGAGGCTCGCCAGCAGAGCACGCTTGATCGCCAGGTCCTCGATTATGGCTTCGATCACTAGGCCGCAGTCTGCCAGGGCAGCCAGTTCGGTAACGGGATGGATTCGCGCGAGGGTAGCGTGGCGTTGTTCTGCGGTGAATTTTCCTCGTTGTACCTGTTTTGTCAGTCCGCCGGATATCTGTTCTACCCCTCGCGCAACAGCTTCAGGATTCTGGTCGAACAGGAGCACCTGGTGACCGGAGGCAGCGGCCACCTGAGCGATACCTGCGCCCATGGTGCCGGCACCGATTACGCCAACGTGTGTTTGGCGGGTAAGTGCTCCGCACTGAGGGTTATCTGGGTTCATGCTCGCGGACCTATTTGCCGGTAAATGATGGGTTGCGCTTTTCCATGAAGGCGGCCACGCCTTCGCGGAAATCGTCGCTACGGCCTGCCAGGCTCTGCAGATCACGCTCCAGGTCCAGTTGCTGGTCGAGGGTGTTGGTGCTGCTGGCTTGAAGTGCTCGACGGGTCAAGGCAAGTCCCTGGGTGGGTTGGGTGGCTAGATGACGGGCCATGCTTAACGCCTCATCCATTAGCGACTCGTCGTCGATACACTGCCAGATCATGCCCCAGGCCTCGGCCCGCTCGGCGGGAACCTTCTCACCCAACAGCATCAGTGCCTTGGCTCTGGCCGAGCCAACAAGGCGAGGTAGGCTCCAGGTGCCTCCGCTATCTGGAATCAAGCCGATCTTGCTGAAGGCCTGTATAAAGCTGGCCGAACGCGCCGCCAGGACGATGTCGCAGGCCAACGCCAGGTTGGCCCCGGCACCTGCCGCAACACCGTTGACGGCGCACAATGTTGGCATTGGCAGATCTTTGAGGGTGCGGATCAACGGGTTGTAGTTTTGTTCGATAGATTTACCCAGATCGGGTGGCTCGGCTCCCGGGGCGACGTTGCGGTCGCTCAGGTCTTGTCCGGCACAGAAGCCACGACCGTTGCCGGTCAATAGCAGGCAGCGCACGCTGGGATCGGCTTTGATCGCTTTGAAGGCCAGGCGGATCTCGGCATGCATCTCGGTGTTGAAGCTGTTGAGGCGATCGGGGCGGTTCAGCGTTAGCCGCGCGACGCCCTGCTCGATAGTAAGTTCTAAGGTATTGAAATTCATCTGATTAGCGTCCTTTAAATACCGGGTTTCGTTTTTCCAAAAAGGCATCTATTCCTTCACGGCGGTCTTCGGTGGCTGCCAGCAGGGTGAAGGCTTTACGTTCGTATAGCAGCCCTGAGGCCAAATTGGTGTCTAGGGCCTTGAGCAAAGAGTCCTTGGCCAACTCTACCGCTATGGGGCCATGGCTGGCGATTTGGCGGGCGATCGCCTGGGCGCGTTCAAGGGTCTTCTCGGGTTCGGTTATTTCCGATACCAGGCCTGCAGCCAGCGCCTGGGTCGCGTTGATCGGTTCCCCGGTCAGCACCATCTGCATCGCCAGTGATTTGCCGATGGTCCGGAGCAGACGTTGGGTGCCGCCAGCGCCGGGCATGATGCCCAGCTTGATTTCGGGTTGGCCGAAACGGGCAGTGTTGCCAGCGATGATGATGTCTGCGTGCATCGCCAGTTCACAACCACCGCCCAAGGCGAAGCCATTTACGGCGGCTATCAACGGTTTCTTGAAGGCGCTGATTCGCTGCCAGCAACCGACTCGGGGGTCTTTTAGGACGCCGACGGTGTCTAGCTCGGCCATCTCGCGGATATCGGCTCCGGCAGCGAAGGCCTTGGACGAGCCAGTGACCACCACCGCGCCGATGCTGTCGTCCTGTTGCGCTAGTGCCAGCTGGTCAGCCAGTTCTTGCAGCAACAGGGTATTGATGGCGTTGAGGACCTCTGGACGATTCAGATGGATGGTCAAGACGCCGGATGTCAGGGGGCTAAGTTTTAGAGTCTGTGGTGAGGCCATCTTAAGTTGCCGTTTTTATTAGGGATCGGTGCGTAGCTATACGATCAGCTTGGCATGCTAGATATTCTTGTCGATCAATATAGAGACCCGGGTGAGCGGCCTCTAGTCGTAGTCTCATCGGTAGTGTTGAGCTATTAATAATACAAAATGATAAAATATGTCAAGTATACTATTTATTTGTGTATCACTTTAAAGGCGCGCTTGTATGTGAAATAAATCATTGAATCCATTATATATACTAGGGTTATACATGCGTTTAGCTGGACTATATTTAATTTAAATATCATATTGTTTGAGGCTTTTTTGTGTCATTTAAGCCACCGTGAATGGTTATTACTGATAGCTACAACTACTTGAATAGCTTTATTTATAGGCTTCGTGAAGACTTTTTTGTTGTGCTTTATATAATAAGAAGATACATAAATTATAATTAATCAGGTACTTTAGTATCTCGATTGGTCGACTGTCGATCAATCACCAGGATTTGGAGACCTTAGATGCAGGTCGCTCGTAGCTTCTTTGATAAACACCGTGAAAATTTGGATAAGGCCTGCCAGGCCGTCATCACCCGGGAGTGTTGGAGTCTGTATCCAGAAGTGCCCAGCGGCCGTATTTACGGGGAGACAGCCAATCAGGAAGGCAAGAACGCCTTCCAGGCGAGGCTTGGGAAGCCGTTCTCGGTGGCGGGTCCGACCAGCGATGACGTCGTGTCCAGTGAAATATCGCCGTACACCGGTGAGCTGGAGGTTAGCTATTCTCGCTATGAGGCCTCTGCTCTGGTGGGTGTCGCCGCTGAGGCGATGCCTGCTTGGCGCGATGCGGGACCGGAGCTGCGTACCGGTGTCTGCCTGGAGATTCTCGAACGGCTGAATCTATGCAGCTTCGAAATGGCGTATGCGGTGATGCATACCACCGGGCAGGGGTTTGCCATGGCGTTTCAAGCAGGTGGCCCGCATGCCCAGGATAGAGGGCTGGAAGCTGTGGCCTGCACCTGGCAGGCGATGAGCCGGATTCCGTCTCAGGCCCGCTGGAGCAAACCTCAGGGTCAGAGACCGCCGCTGGTGATGGATAAACGCTTTCATATAGTGCCCCGGGGTGTAGCGTTGGTGATCGCCTGTTCGACTTTTCCAACCTGGAATACTTACCCAGGGCTGTTCGCCAGTCTGGTCGCCGGTAACCCGGTTATTATCAAGCCTCATCCGCAAGCGGTTCTACCTGTCGCGATCAGTGTCGAGGTGGCTCAACGCGTCTTGGCAGAGGCGGGTTTTGATCCCCGTTTGGTGATGTTGGCCGCTGACGACGAAGAGCGCGCAATGACGCGGGAGCTGGCCACGCACCCGCGGGTGCGCCTGATCGATTACACGGGAGGTAATTTATTTGGTGAGTGGCTTTCGAACAATGCGCGTCAGGCTCAGCTATACAAGGAGCAGGCTGGGATTAACTCTGTGCTGATCGATAGCGTCGATAATATTGATCGGGTGGCTCAGAACCTGGCATTTTCGTTGAGCCTGTATTCGGGACAGATGTGCACCAGCCCCCAGGCGCTGCTTATTCCTCGGGACGGTGTCAGGACGGCCGACGGGGTGATCCCGTTCGATCGGGTCGCCGAGCTGATCTGCGTGGCCATTTCAGGTTTGCTGTCCGACCCAGAGCGGGCTGTCGGGGTGTTGGGGGCTATTCCCAGTGAGGCCACTCGGGCCCGGTTGGCTGCGGCGGTATCGCTGGGTGAGGTGGTGCTGGCATCGGCCTGTCATCCCCACCCCCTGTTTGAGGATGCACGCTACTGTACCCCGCTGGTGTTGAAAGTAAATGGCGATGCCCAGGCATGGCGTCAGGAGCAGTTTGGTCCCATCGTGTTTCTGGTTGAGGTTGAAAGTACAGATCAGGGCATGGCGTTGGTGGCTGAGACGGTGGCCTGTCAGGGGGCGATCACCCTGGGCGTCTATACCACAGACGAGCAGATACTTGAGCGGACGGAGCGGTTGGCAATCGATCAGGGTGTGGCGCTCTCCTGTAATCTTGATGGAGGGGTGTTCGTTAATCAGTCGGCCGCGTTCAGCGATTTTCACGCCACCGGTAACAATCCGGCAGCCAATGCGGCTATAACCGATCCAGCGTTTGTGGCAGGGCGTTTTGCGGTGGTGCAGAGTCGGCGTCATGCCCCGCAGTGCTAGCTGTAGAGGCAGTCTATGAACAGAGCATAAACAACAGGAGCAGTTCTATGCAGGTCTACAGCATTGACGGTATTACACCCGTGGTTGATCCCACCGCTTTCGTTCATCCCAGCGCCATTCTGATAGGCGATGTCATAGTAGGGCCCCGTTGTTATGTGGGGCCAGCCGCTTCGTTGCGGGGGGATTTTGGTCGTTTGATTCTGGAAGAGGGCGCCAATGTCCAGGATACCTGTGTGCTGCATGGTTTTCCCGGTACCGATACGGTGGTGGAAAGAGATGGCCACATTGGCCATGGCGCGGTGTTGCATGGCTGTCGGATAGGGCGTAACGCGATGGTGGGGATGAATGCGGTGGTGATGGATGGTGTCAGCATCGGTGCCGAATCGATCGTCGCCGCCTGTGCCTTCGTCAAGGCGTCACTCAATTGTCCGCCGCGTAGTTTGATCGTCGGCGCGCCAGCCAGGGTGGTGCGTAGCCTGACCGCTAAGGAGGTGGCCTGGAAAAGCGCCGGTACTGCGCACTACCAACAACTCACCGAGCGTTGCCTCGCTTCGCTTAAACCTTGCCAGCCGTTGACGGCGGTCGAGGCCGACCGGCCTCGATTACCCCAGGTTGACTTTAAACCCAAGTATCAGACCGAGGCTGGCGAGTAAGCTATTCCAGCCCGCCGAAGCGTTTATAGAAGTTGGCAGTGGGTGGTGGCAGTGGGCCGTCGGCGGTCTCTAGTGCTTGGTTTAGGTGTGTTTCGGCAGGCTTCCAGACGCGTCGGTAGATATTGCTGCACAGCTGGCGGGCGGCGCTGCCTGCCCAGTCTGCAGGTAATAGTTCCTCGGGCAGGTCCGGATCACGCAGCATAACTCGGCGGTATTCGTGCACGACTAACAGGCGAATGAAGAAACATTGCTCGGGGCTAGGTTCTTCCTGCTCTTTCAGTTGTTTCCATATCGGTCGAAACTGCTCCAGGAACTGCTTGTAACTGTGGCTAAGTTGTTCCATGTTCCAGGATTCTTGTGCCTGCAACAGCATCACCCGTGAGACAGCGATATCTTCGTGAAGGGTGTCGAGTACGATCGCCTGATCCTGATAATCGAACTCCTGCAGTATCCCCTGTAACTCGGTTCTTGATATCTGCGGGTGAATCATCACCGTCGAAGTCAAACTGCCGAACCCCTGCCATTCCAGCTCCTGGCGTAGTTCTTGGCGCTGTTCCTGGCTCAGCTGGGTCAGCAAGACCAGGGTCCAGCCACCCTTCCACTCCGTGTTTTTACCGATATAGATGCGTTTAAACGCTTTGGAGAAGCGGAGTCGTCCAGAGCTCGTGAGGCTGTAATAACTGCGTCTGCCGACCTGTTCTGAGGCTAACCAGTTTCCTTTGGTTAGCCGAAACACCGAGGTGCGTACCAGACGCTGGTTGAGCCCGAGTGGTTCTAGCAGCTTGATCAGGCTGCCGAGCCAAACTGTGCCGCCTCGGCTGGCGATGGTATCGCCGTAAACTGAAATAATTAACGATCCGGCGCGAATCGGCCGTTGGTTTCGGAAGTTGTTCACGAAAGTATCGAGGGCGTTAAAAGAGGGCATACGATCTCTTTTTTGTAGGATTTTTAGGGATCAATCATTTTATAGCGGTGTATTCAAACAGGCAAATTACGCACTACGTTATGTCCGTATCGAGGGGGGTGAAACGGTATTGACATAAGCAATTAGGTTCTATAAATTTCATATTAACGGTTTTTTTGTATCACAATATTTTGTAGATGAAGTCTTTAAACGTCGTTACTGATCGGAGCAACAAGACTATGTGGAATTCGGCAATCATGAGCCGACCCGCATGTGCCCTGTATAAAAACAACAAGAGAGACATATATTATGCGTATCAGGAAATTATTAGGTTGCTTAGCCCTTTCTTTATCCGTGCAGAGCGCCGCTGTGCTGGCAGAAGAACCCATCAGGATTGGAACGTTTTTAGCAATCACCGGCCCAGCCTCCTTCTTGGGCGACCCGGAGCTGAAAACGCTGACCATGGCGATCGAAGAGATCAATGCTGCGGGGGGCGTACTCGGGCGCCCGCTGGAGCTGGTGCATTACGATTCTCAGGGTGCTGCGGCTAAGGCACGTACCTTTGTTAAA
Organism: Motiliproteus sp.; assembly: GCA_047633175.1. Taxonomy (GTDB): domain Bacteria; phylum Pseudomonadota; class Gammaproteobacteria; order Pseudomonadales; family Balneatricaceae; genus Motiliproteus. The sequence goes on from JBLIEQ010000026.1 coordinate 20,822, forward strand.
CGGCTGATCAACTCCGATGGCGTGGACGTGATTGTCGGCGGCAGTGCTTCGGGCGAGACGATGGCAGTTATTCCGTTGGTCGAGAAAGCCGGGGTGCCCTTCGTCTCTCTGGCCGGTGCGGTATCCATTATCGACCCCGTTAAGCACTGGGTATTCAAAACGCCACATACAGACCGTATGGCTGCCAGAAAAATTTTTGAACATATGCAGGCCAACGAGATCTCCAAAATCGCACTGATTTCTGGCACCGGCGGCTTTGGTGCATCGGGCAATCAGCAGTCGCACGAGGTCGCCAAGGATTATGGTATCGAGATTTTGGTCAGCGAATCCTACGGGCCTAAGGACTCGGATATGACGGCTCAGTTGACCAAGATTAAGAATACGGCAGGGGTTCAGGCGGTACTTAATTTCGGCTTCGGTCAGGGGCCAGCGATCGTCACCAAGAACGTCAAGCAGCTGGCGATCGAGGTGCCGCTGTACCAGTCTCACGGTGTCGCATCGAAGAAGTTTATCGAGCTAGCCGGAGATGCGTCAGAGGGTGTGCGTCTGCCCGCTTCAGCGTTACTGTTGGCCGAACAGTTGCCTGATGATGATAGCCAGAAGCAGGTCATCGTGACTTACAAACAAAAGTACGAACAACGCTATAACAGCGATGTATCCACCTTTGGTGGTCACGCTCTGGATGGTTTGATGCTGGTCGTCAATGCGATGGAGAATGCTGGAACGGTTGACAAGGAAGCTGTGCGCACCGCGTTGGAGCAGACTCAGGGTTATATCGGTACCGGAGGCGAGGTGAACATGTCCGCCGAAGATCACTTGGGTCTGAATCTCAGTGCCTTCAAGATGCTGGAGATCAAAGATGGCAGCTGGAAAACCCTGAACTAGCCCTATCCGTCGGAGGGCTGTTAGCGACTCCGACTTACCCTGTCGTCCAAAGCTGGCTCTCTGAGCTTCTATCTTTGCACGTATCTTTAACTTGAGGTCGCTCGCGCGGCCGGCAAGAAGGCTCGCTATGTCTGCCGAATTCCTCCAGTACTTGTTTACCGGGATCACCATTGGCGCAACCTATGCGCTGGTGGGGTTGGGTTTCTCTATTATTTATAATGCCAGTCATGTAATCAACTTTGCCCAGGGAGAATTCCTGATGATTGGCGGCATGTGTACCGTTGCTCTGGTGGGTTCGGGGTTGCCGATGCCGGTGGCGATCCTGGCCGCGGTCGCCGTCACCGCAGTGTCCGGTATGGCGTTGCAGCGACTGGCGATCCAGCCGGCGAAGAATGCAGATGTGGTCACCATTATCATCATTACCATCGGTGCCTCGATATTCCTGCGCGGTATGGCACAGTGGGTGTGGGGCAAGGAGTTCCATACCCTGCCGTCGTTTAGTGGCGATGATCCTATAGTGATCGGCGGTGCCGCTATTTTGCCACAGAGTCTATGGGTGCTTGGAGTAACGCTGGTTATTGTGGTCGCACTGGGCTGGTTTTTTAATCGGACCCTGCTGGGTAAGGCCATTCTTGCTACCTCTCACAACCCCGATGCCGCGAAGCTGATGGGCATTAATACCAGTTCTATCCTGCTGATCAGTTTCGGGCTTTCTGCCACGCTAGGTGCGATTGCCGGGATTCTTGTGGCACCGATTACACTGACTTCCTATGACGTCGGTATCATGTTGGGTCTGAAGGGGTTTGTGGCCGCTGTCTTAGGTGGGCTTGGCAGCAGTTCGGGCGCTGTTTTTGGCGGACTGATCCTCGGCATCGCCGAAGCGATGGCTGCCGGCTATATCTCTTCGGACTATAAGGACGCCGTTCCTTTCGTAATTATCCTCGGAATTCTGTTCTTTATGCCCAGTGGACTATTTGGCCTGCGCGGCACGGAGCGTGTGTAATGAAATTTTCCGTAAAAAAGAAATTATTGAGCCCACGCTACGGTGGACTGTTGGTTCTGATTGCGGTCGCGTTATTGCTGCCGTTTATTATGCAGAACGCCTATCACTACGATGTGGTGATAAAGGTTGGCATCAGCGCCGTGGTGGTCATTGGGCTCAATCTACTGATCGGCTATACCGGCCAGATCAGCCTGGGCCATGCGGGCTTCTTCGGTCTTGGGGCCTACGGCTCTGCGATCCTCACCTCTAGTTATGATTGGTCTGGCTTCGCCGCCCTTGTCGCAGGTGCTGGTGCAGTAGGACTGCTCTCCTTTGTCATAGCCCGACCCATTCTCAAACTTAAGGGCCACTACCTGGCCATGGCTACCCTGGGCTTGGGGATCATCATCTCCATCACCCTCTCCACTGAGGGCTGGCTCACCGGCGGACCCGATGGCATGAGTGTCGGGGCTTTCGCCGTGTTTGGCCATGAGCTGAGCGGCGAGAAGGAGTGGTATTGGGTGGTCGCCGGATTATTGGTGGTTAGCGTCTGGCTGGCGCTGAATATCATCGACGCGCCCGTGGGCCGCGCTCTGCGGGCGGTGCGTGGTTCTGAGGTGGCGGCCCAGGTGGCCGGTGTCGATACCACCAGGTACAAGGTGCTGATCTTTGTGTTTTCGGCAGTTCTGGCGAGCATTATGGGCAGTGTCTACGCCCACTACAGTGGTTTTGTTACCCCTAATGAAGCAGGCTTTTTTCATTCTATCGAGCTTGTCACCATGGTTGTGCTCGGCGGCATGGCCTCTACTTTTGGTGGGGTGATGGGAGCAGCGGTTCTAGTGCTGCTTCCTCAGTTACTTACCGGTCTGGAAGATATGGAGATGATCATCTTCGGTCTGATCCTGATGCTGACCATGATCTTTATGCCTAAGGGGCTGTTGCCGACCTTGGTGGCGCGTTTCAAAGGGGTGATCAGATGAGTTTGTTGCGTGTTGAAAATCTAAGCAAGTGCTTCGGTGGTGTGCATGCTATTGAGGATCTGAGCTTCAGTATTCCCGAGGGGATTGTGTACTCGGTGATCGGCCCCAACGGTGCCGGAAAAACCACCCTGTTTAATCTGATCAGCGGGGTGTATACCCCCACCAGTGGCGATATCGTCCTGGCGGAGCAGAGTACTAAGGGGTTGGCCCCGCACCAATTGGCCAAGCGCGGAATGAGTCGGACGTTTCAGAACTTGCAAATCTGCATGAATATGAGTGCCCTTGAGAACGTAATGGTGGGCAGCCATCTACGGCTCGATAGCAGTTTCTTTAAGGCGCTGCTGCGATTGCCCTCGATCACCCGAGGAGACCGGGAGTGCCGGGAAAAGGCCGCCGGGCTAATGGAGTTTGCCGGAGTCGGCAAGTATATAAATACCGACGCCGACTCGATGTCCTACGGCGCACTCAAACGATTGGAGATAGCCAGAGCGCTGGCAGCCGAACCTCAGATCCTCTTTCTTGATGAACCGGCTGCGGGGCTTAACGGTACTGAAACGGCCGAGATCGACGCGTTGATCCAGAAAGTGGCGGAATCGGGGATCACCGTGGTCTTGGTTGAGCACGATATGAAACTAGTGATGAATATCTCCCAGCAGTTGCTGGTGCTGAACTACGGCAAAAAACTTGCCGAAGGCAGTCCCGAAGAGATTCGTCGCAACCCTGATGTTATTGCCGCTTACTTGGGCGCTGCCTGAGTGACTATTATGTTTTTAGAGAGGAACTCGCTATGACTGCGGCTATCCGAGTGATCAGTACCGAACACGCACGTACCTGGAAACTACTAAACTTGATCGACGAGTTACGTCAGATGATGGACTGCGATCAACTGCCGCCTGATGAGGCGCTGTTCAACGCTATCTTCGACTACACCGAGCAGTTTTCAGACCAGATGCACCACCCTAAGGAGGATAAATACCTCTTTGCCAAGTTGCTCGAACGTGATCCAGACGCCCAGACGGTCATTGATGAGCTGCAGCAGTTACATCGCAGCACCGACGTCATTGTGGCCCAGCTGCGTAAGGGCTTACGCGACTGTGTCGCCGATTTTTCTGGGCAGCGCCAAGCCTTTAGTGAGTTACTGCGGAGTTATTCCCAGTCGATGCGCGACCATATCAACAAAGAAGAGGGCGTGGTGATCCCGATGGCTCGCGCCAGCTTGACTGCAGAGGATTGGAATTACATCAATCGAGCGTTCCTTGAAAATGAAGATCCGTTGTTCAGCGAGAGTGCCGAAGAGCGATTCCGCGTCTTGCGCAGCCGCATTGTGAACCTAGCCCCTGCTCCCTTAGGCGTGGGTCTGGCAAAGCAAACAGTTAAGACAGTATCCAAGAGCATCGAGCCGGTACTCAACATTAGAGGGCTCACCAGCCACTATGGCCGGATCCAGGCTCTGGGGGGTATCGACCTGGAAATCTACGAGGGAGAGCTAGTAGCGCTGGTAGGCGCCAACGGCGCTGGCAAAACAACGCTGCTACGCAGTCTGTCGGGGATTCAGCCGGTCAGCGATGGCCAGATACTCTTTTTTTGCAAGGATATCACTCATCTGCGCGCCGACAAACGGGTCACCGCCGGGATCTCTCAAATTCCAGAGGGGCGTCAGGTCTTCGGTCCTATGTCGGTCGAGGATAATCTGCGATTGGGCGCGTATAGTCGCAAGCAGGACAGTTCGGTGGTCGTCGACCTGCACAAGATGTACGCGCTGTTTCCGATATTGGAGGAGAAACGCAAGTTACCGGCAGGCACGCTTTCTGGTGGTCAACAACAGATGTTGGCCATAGCTCGGGCATTGATGTCGCGCCCCAAGGTGCTGCTGCTGGATGAGCCGAGCATGGGGCTGGCCCCGCTGTTGATCGAAGAGATCTTTAACGTCGTGCGGCGACTGAAGAAGGAGGGCATGACCATCTTTTTGGTGGAGCAGAATGCCGCGGCGGCGCTCGCCATTGCCGACCGAGGTTATGTCATAGAAACGGGCCAGATTGTGTTGACGGGTAAAGGTAAGGATCTACTCGGTAATCAGAAGATCCGGGAAGCTTACCTGGGGATTTAATCATACGGGGATGGGTGCTTGGCTTGCCATTGATGATGTTGGGACGGACTATTTATCGCTGGCTGCTATTAGCCCTTTTGGGCTCATATGATAGCGGCCTTCTTTACAATGAAATCGACTAAAAGAGCGGGCGTCTGTCCGTCTTCAGGAGCACGTTATTTTGACGAACCCCCTCCGTGAACGAAGGGGGTTCTAAGAGCTATTACAGCTCAAAGACCAGGACGGCTTACGGCGCTGCCTTTCCCTCTGAGGATGCTGCAGTCCCAGCGCGATAATGTTACTGGCCGCATACATAGATCGGCTTATTGAGACTACTGTTGTTTGGCGGGAGCAATGGTACTTACCACCTCACCGAAACCAATTCGGGCTGCCCCCGGCTTCTCGCAACAGCCGCGCATAACCACGGTATCACCATCCTCGAGGAAGGTGCGCGACTCGCCGTTGGGTAGTGAGATCGACTGTTTGCCACCCTGGCTCAACTCCAGCAACGAGCCCGCTTCAGTTGCGTCAGGGCCAGACTGGGTCCCGCTGCCGAAGAAATCTCCGGGTTGCAGGTTGCAGCCGTTGACGGTGTGGTGGGCTACCATCTGCGCCACGGTCCAGTAGGAGTGGCGGAAGTTGGATTGCGACAGTCGATGCGCGGGCTCGTCAGAATCGCGCATCTGTTCGGTTTGGATCAGCACTTCCAGCTGGATATCAAAGGCGCCACTCTGGCAGTTCTGTTCGGAGTCAAGATAGGACAGTGGCTGAGGGTCAGCCGCATCACGGCTCCACGGAATTCGGTAGGGTGCCAGTGCTTCGAGGGTGACGATCCAGGGTGATACTGTGGAGGCGAAGTTTTTGGCCAAAAACGGCCCCAACGGCTGGTATTCCCAGGCCTGAATATCACGTGCGGACCAGTCGTTGAACAGACAGAGGCCGAACACGTGAGTATCGCTATCGTCAAGCGCGATACGATCCCCCAGCGCATTACCGGCACCGATATAGATACCGACCTCCAGCTCGTAATCCAACCGTTTACAAGGGCCGAGGCTCGGTTCTGCGGCGTCAGGCGCTTTGGTCTGCCCGAACGGGCGATGAAAAGTCTGGCCGGAGACCGCAATCGATGAACTGCGGCCGTGATAACCGATTGGCACCCATTTGTAGTTGGGCAGCAATGGATTGTCGGGACGAAACAGCTTGCCGATGCTGGTGGCATGGTGGATTGAGGTGTAGAAATCAGTGTAATCACCAATCCGAGCCGGCAGTTGATATTCGGCCTCTGACTGCGCCACCAGGCAGTCATGCAGAGTGGTTTCCAGGGCAGAGCCCTGAGTCAGGGCCTCGGAGAGCGCTTTGCGCAGCGCGGACCAGCTGCTCGGTCCTTGCGCCATAAAGTGATTCAGGGTGTCCTCGCAGCAAGCCGCGAGCGCTGTGCCAGTCTCTGCAGCCATCAATCCAGTGGCGTTAACCGCCTGCAGATCCAGGATCTGATCGCCGATAGCGACACCGCCGCGAAATGCTTCTGTGCTCTGTTGGCGGCGAAAGATAGCGAAAGGCAGGTTCTGGATCGGGAAGTCGCAGCCCGGCGTGTTGGAAGAATCGACCCAGCTCTGTAGCTCTGGATTATGGGTAGGGTTGAGTTTGAGCATGGAGTACGGTCCTTAAATTGAAAGCGGGTATGACTAGCAGCCTGTCGGACTTTACCGGTGTTGCGAGGGGAAGGCCGATTTGAGACAGTATTCGAACTATCTGAGGCTAATAGCGGTTCTATTTAACGAAAAATAGAGTTAAAAAGGCCTAAAGTCAGCTTTACGTTGTAGATCAGGGTCAAGTCCGACAGGCTGCTAGGCCGTTTTATATGTTCATGCGCCGTAGTTTTATACGCCTTTACGCGCTGCGGCCAGTGCTTGACGCAGTACATCCATATCACCGATATGGTTGGCCAGTAGTAAAACCAGTCGGGCATTGACCTGGTTGCTCTGCTCGTCGGTCAGATCGAGGTGGGTATCGATCAGCGCTTCGTAGAAATCATCACCGCAACGGTAGGTGCGAAAAACCTGCTGGCCTGGCTGATGAAAATTCGATTCTGTATTGAGTGGCATAACTCTCTCCTTAACCGTTACCGGTGGCGGTGTTGAGGGCTTGTCTGACCTTGCGGCTGTCCAGTACGCGCCAGCGGCCAGCAATGTGCTGGTCTGGACGGGTCAGGTAGCAGGTGCCGCTGAGGGCATCGCAGCGTGAACTGAGCAATCCTTTGATATCCTGTATCGTCTTGATGCCAGCAGGCGCTATGCCTGAGGTGGAGACGACGACCGGTAGCACGGGGATATCTCCTTTGGTCAGCGTTAGTAGCTGGGTGAGGGTAGTATCGTCAAGGGTGTTGGCATCGTCGATAAAATAGAGCAGATGGAACCGGTTGGCGAGCAGCTTCAGCGCCCAGCACTCGTCTTGGTCGCCTTGGATGGGAGCGTCGTCCAGCACTGCACCGGGAACCATTTTACCCGCGAACGTATCCACATCGGCGCTGTTGAGCGGCGATCCGGTCAGAAAAGCTGGATCTGACAAGCGGCCGGAGTTGACCAGTTTCTGAGCGAAGTGATAATCCCTGGATAGTTCCAGCGTGGCGTTGCGGAACCGCAGCGAGGTTGTAGATTTGGGCGAGATAAAGTCGGTCGAGCGGGTCGAGTTGAGCAGGTTCTCGTTAGCGGCGAACTCGCGCTCGGCACAGTAACTGTCGATCAGGGCATCAGGTGCCTTGCCGTCCATCACCAGCTTCAGTTTCCACAGCAGGTTGTCGGTGTCCTGGACGCCGGAGTTTGCGCCACGGGCACCAAACGGCGAGACCTGATGCGCGGCATCGCCGGCGAAGATCACTCGACCCTGGCGGAAGCTCTGCATCCTGCGGCACATAAAGGTATAGACGCTGGCCCATTCGAGTTCGAACTCGACATTCTTACCCATCATCGCCTGGACCCGCGGGATGATGTTCTCGGGCTTTTTCTCCTCCTCCGGATCCTTGTCCCAGCCCAGCTGGAAATCGAGCCGCCAGACATTATCGGCCTGACTGTGCAGCAGGGTGGATTGGCCTTTATGGTACGAGGGGTCGAAAGAGAACCAGCGCTCGCACGGGAAGTCGGCCTTCATGACGATATCGGCGATCAGGAACCGGTCCTCAAACGTCTTACCCTCCATCGCCAGACCCAGCATTGTGCGGACCGGACTGTTGGCACCATCGGCAACGATAAGCCAGTCGGTGGTGATCTGGTAGGGGCCGTCCGGCGTATCGATACTCAGGGTGACGATGTCGCCACTGTTTTCGACGCCGGTGACCCTGTTCTTCCAGCGGATCTCGATATCGTCTAACGTGTCGGTCTGTTCGACCATGTATTGTTCGAGGTAGTACTGCTGCAGGTTGATAAAGGCGGGCTGTTCATGGCCCTCTTCAGGTAACAGGTCAAAGCGGGTGACCAGCTCATCCTTGAAGAACACCTTGCCGACCTGCCAGATCACCCCTTTATCCACCATCCGTTTGCCGCAACCCAGGCGGTCGAGAACTTCCAGTGCGCGCTTAGAGTAGCAGACCGCGCGCGAACCTACGCTGACGGTATTATTATCGTCGAGGATAACGGCGGGGATGCCGTGAATGCCAGAGTCCAGGCCAGCAGCCAGGCCAGCCGGGCCGGCACCTACGATCACCAGCGGATGGTGGGCACTATTATTGGTTGTCTGGTCGGTTGATTTGACGTAATCGTAAACCGGATTTTGATATATTTTAGACATGGAGACCTCGTTTTTATTTTATAGAGGGCCGTGTTTATAGGGGCCATGTGTGTAGGGATGATGTGACATTTAGAGGGGCAGCTGTTGCCCCTCTAACCAGGCGTGTTCAGACTAAGCAAGCGGTTGCGCTTGCTGCAGGACGTGCCACATCTCCTGGTCACGTTCGGCAGTCCAGATCCGTGGATCGCCCACGCCTGAGGCCTCATCGTGGGCGCGGGTGACGTCGAACGGCAGGCAGTGCTCGTAGATAAACACCTGGCCGAACTCTGGGTCCATTGCCGCGCGCGTCAGGGCCATGCAATCCTTGAGATTCATGTTCTGCGCCACCGCTTTCTGAGCGCTCTTAAACAGGGTGGTGACGAAGGCACGGGTATAAGCCAGGCCCTCGGCGACCTGCTCGGGGGTTTCCAGTGCCGGGCCACGTCCGGGAACCAGTTTTTTAGCGTTCAATGCGGTCAGTTTGTCCAGCGTCTGTGGCCAGTCGGTGAGGTAGGCATCGCCGGTGTAACAGGCGGCATCACACTCAACCAGGTCGCCTGAGAACAGGACCTCTTCGCTGGGTACCCAGACCACGGTATCGCCCTTGGTATGACCGCGCCCCAGTTGCATGATCTTAACTTCCAGCCCGCCCATCATCAGGGTCATTTCTTGCTGGAACACCAGTGTTGGCCACGTCAGGCCGGGGACACTCTCGACCGATTGGAACAGTCGTGGAAAGCGGCCGATCTCTGAATCCATGTCCTGCTGACCGCGCTCGACGATCAGCTCATAGGTATCTTTGCTGGCAATAATCTGTTCCAGACCGTGTTTTTTATAGCCGGACGCTCCCAGCACGCGAACCGCGTGGTAATGCGACAGGGTCACGTACTTGATCGGCTTGTCGGTGAGTGTGCGGATCTGGCGGACCAGCTCTTGAGCTGCGACCGGGGTCGCTGTGGCATCGATGATCATCACCGAGTCGTCGCCGATGATGACGCCGGTGTTGGGATCACCTTCGGCGGTGTAGGCCCAGCAGTGGGCTGACAATTGGGTAAAGCTGACTTTTTTCACGTCCAGATCGGCGGCCGAGGCAAATTGAGTGTTCATGAATATTCCTTCTTAACAGTTAGGTTCATTCGTACTTGTTAATCTCTTAATTACGTTATTCGTAAAAATCCAGGTGGTTGACATATCGCATTCAAGCACTAGTTATTTTGTCATGCAAAGGTTACGGTTATCGGGTTGTGATATTTTACGTATTACGTAATTGGTATTTATAGGGGTTAATAAAGGAGTGGGTCTGTGAAAAGAGAAGCTAAAGGCGTAGCTAAGGGGGGCGTGCAGTCGGTAGAGGTCGGCATGGGGTTGCTCAAAGCCCTTGCCGCCATGGGAGGGCATGCGTCGCTGAATGAACTCAGCGCAGTGGTGGAGATGCATCCTGCCAAGGCGCACCGCTATCTGACCAGCCTGGTCAATACCGGATTTGTGTCTCGTACCGCGCATGGACGCTACGATCTGGGGCCCTATGGATTGGAGTTTTCGACCCTGTTTCTGTCGCGTCTTGACCCCACGTCGGTGGCTAGCGACAGCATCGAAGCGTTGCGGGACCGCACCGATGAGGGCGTTATTCTGACGGTTTGGGGCTCGGCAGGCACCACGGTGATTCGCTGGTTTCAATCACGTCGGCCAATATCGGTAGGGATACGCCCGGGAACGAACTTCTCCACCACCATGTCGGCGTCAGGCCGGGTTTTTATGGCCCATCTGCCTCGTGAATTGACCTGCCCGCTGGTTGATAAGGAGTTGGCGGCCTTCAGAGAGCACCCGAACAAGCTGGCACCTGATGGCTGGGACGAGGTCGATGTGATTATCGAGGAGACCCGCCAGAGCGGGTTAGGCAGAGTGCGGGGGCACAGTGTTGAGGGGGTGTCGTCACTGGCGGCCCCTATCTTTGATTACCGTGGTGAGCTGGTGCTGTCGCTGGCGCTGTTCGGTTTTAAATCCCGCTTTGATGCGGAGTGGGACGGGCGTAATGCGCAGTTGTTGCGCCAGACTGCCGGTGAGATATCGGCTCAGTTGGGGTATCTCCCCGCGGTCGTTTGAACGCTCTTCTCAGGCTATCAGCGGTACTCAGTACCGCTGATAGCTATGGGCGCTTGGGTAGTCAGTCCGAAAGTAGAGGGTTGTCCAGCCCTTATTACATATCTCTAGGTTAGTTTTTATTTAATTACGTAATTCATAATTCATTAATAACCCCGTCTGTCTATGTTCTCAATTACCGTGCCAATCCTGTAGTCAGGATTGCGGCAAGGGCTCGTTATTTTAGTAATTACATACTTCGTAAAAAAACGGTACGCACCGAAAGACAAACTTGCGTAATGATTACATATGAAATTAACTAGTTTTATCTGAAGCCAATATCGTGTTCAGCGGCGCTGGTGATATCTAAACTGACACTTACAAGGATAATAATAATGAAGCGTCTTAGCGCACTGTTTACCGCAGTTTTGATCTGGACTGCACTACTGCCAGCCTTGGCCGAGGCCGAGGTTATCAAATTAAAACTCAGCCATTTTCTGGCTGCATCTCATCCGATCCAGAAAAACTTTCTGGATCCCTAGGCGGCGGAGCTGGAGCAGGCGGGTGTAGAGAACGCACGCGAGATCTACGCCGAGGCGCAGCAGTTAATTGCCAAGTACGAATCATGATGGCAGAGCTAGCCCCGCTGCACTTGCATCCTAAGGAGAATGGTCAGCAGTTATGGTTTTGAATGCCAGAGGTCTGCGCCCTGATCGCTCTTTTTAACCGCCAGCTAGGTGCCCTGCCCCAATACGTAGCACCCTATCCTGAAGTTGGATATGGACTCTAAATCCGTACTTGCAGTTGACTGACAGCCGCGACTAAAAAGAGCCTCAACTATGACGACACCCAGCAGCGAACTGACTTGAAATATTTTTAGCTTGGAGGCGTTTTTCCTTACCAGGTAAGGATGTTCTATCTGCAGGTGATTCAGGCGGTGAGTGCGATCTACAGCAGTCGCTACGGTCTGAGTGTGGCGCACCCTGGCGGTGCTGGGCTACCACCAGCCGTTATCCGCCAGCGAGGTGGTGCAGCATTCGAGTATCGACTAGGGGCGGGTCAGTCGAGCGATCAAGGGGTTGCTCAGGCGTGACTTGCTGCAGCGTTGGGTTGATCCCAGGGATCGTCGCCGGGTCACACTGCGCCTCACTGATCAGGGATTGCGCGTATTTGCCGATCTGATGCCGCGGGTTCGGGCTCTGGAGCAACAGTTGCTCGGCTGTCTGAGTGAGGATGAGCGGCAAACCCTTAAAACGCTGATGAATAAAGTGCGCGTGCAGGCAGAAGGGATCAATGCTAGCAGTAGGCAGGATGATGAACAGACGGTTAGTTGAGATCAATGCACCCAAGGAGAGACCGATGAAACTTTATACCTACTGGCGCTCCTCGGCGGCTTACCGGGTCAGAATTGCCTTGAATCTGAAGGCGATCGACTACCGGCCGGTGTACGTGAGTCTGATTAACGAGGGCGGTGAACAGCTCAGATCTGATTATGCTGCCATCAATCCGCAGCGCTTGGTGCCCTCGCTGGAGCTGGATGACGGACAGATCCTGACCCAGTCGATGGCTATCATCGAGTATCTGGATGAGGTCGTCAGCGGAGTTGCACTGCTACCCGGAGATGCTCTAGGACGGGCGAGGGTGCGTGCCCTGGCGCAGCTGGTGGCTTGCGATATTCATCCGCTCAATAACCTGCGGCTGCTGAAACGGCTGGAGGGAACCCTGGGTGCCGATACGGCACAGAAAAACAGCTGGTATCGTCACTGGATCGAGCAGGGTTTTGCGGCACTGGAGACCCTGTTGGCAGAGAGCCCGGATACCGGTAGTTTCTGCCATGGGCAGACACCGGGGCTGGCCGATCTCTGTTTAGTACCGCAGCTTTACAACGCCCGACGTTTCCAGGTCGACCTGACAGATTACCCGACGCTGGTGCGCATCGATGCCGCCTGCGCCGAGCTAGAGGCGTTTGTCCAGGCTGCACCCGAAGCCCAGAGAGATGCGCAATGACACCTGGCCAATCGACCGGCACTACGAGCGGATTGAATACTATCCAAGTAGGTGTGCTGGGCTTTTCGTTACTGGGGATCCTATCTGGCATGGGGGCCCTGTCGATCGATATGTATCTGCCTGCGTTTCCCGCCATCGCCTCTGGCCTGGGGGTGGATGCCAGCAGGGTGCAACTTACCCTGAGTATCTTTCTGCTGGGCTTTGCCCTGGGGCAGGCGATCCACGGCCCGTTGTCGGATCGATTTGGACGCAAACCGGTCATCCTCTGGGGATTGGCCCTGTATGGTCTGGCCAGTGTCGGCTGCGCCCTGAGTCTGGATATAGATCAGCTGCTGCTGGCACGATTCCTCCAGGGGATGGCGGGTGCCTCAGGATCAGTACTGGCACGGGCGGTGGTCCGTGATCTGTATCAGGGTGAGGCGCTGGCGCGGGCGATGTCCTGGCTGATGCTGGTCATGACCGCTGCACCGATGCTGGCGCCGCTGATCGGCAGTTCGCTGCTGCTGCTGTTCGACTGGGAGTCGATTTTCTGGTTCCTGAGCGGTTTCTCGATGCTCTGGTTGCTGCTGATTGCATGGTATATCCCGGAAACCCGTGGTCCAGCTTCAGCGTTTTCGCTGCATCCCAAGGCACTGTTAGGCGTGTTTTCCACAGTACTTGGCCATCGTCAGGCGATGGCTTATGCCTTGGCGGGAGGCTGTGGCTTTGGTGGCATGTTCTCCTATATTGCCGGTACGCCTTTTATCTATATGGATCTGTACGGAGTCACTCCGTTCGGGTATGCAGCCCTGTTCGCTATTAATATTGCCGGCATGGCGCTGGGCTCATTGCTCAATAGCCGTTATATCGGCCAGCTTGGACGTGATGGCATGATCCGGTTTTTAACGACCCTGTTGCTGATAGCGGCTGTGGTGCTTGTCGGTAACGGAATGAGCGGCTGGGGGGGGCTGTGGGGGTTGGTGTTGCCCCTGCTGGTCTACGTTGGCTGCTTGGGGGCGCTGGCCGCTAACTGTATTTCCGGCACCTTGGAGTTTTTTCCCCACACGGCGGGTACCGCATCATCGGTATTCGGGGTGTTGCAATTTGGTCTTGGAAGCTTGGGTGGGGCTGCGACCTCGCTGTTGAATGACGGCACCGCATTGCCGATGGCAGGGGTTATTCTGGGGTTGGCCCTGTTGGCCTTCGGGCTGTTCAGAATCATGCTGGATCGACCTGTGACCAAGGTTTGACACGGCCACAGGTCCAACAAGAAATAGGTTTAACCAACAACAATAATTGCTTAACAACACTGACAGGAAGGTAAAAATAATGATTAAACTTCAACAGATTCATCATGTCGCGTATCGCTGCAAAGATGCGAAAGAGACCGTCGAGTTCTACCAAAAGATGCTCAATATGGAATTTCTGGTGGCCATCGCTGAGGACAAAGTCCCCTCGACCAAGGCCCCCGATCCCTATATGCATCTGTTCCTGGATGCGGGGCAGGGTAATATTCTGGCGTTTTTTGAGCTGCCCAACTCGCCCGAAATGAGCCGTGATCCCAATACTCCCGAGTGGACCCAGCATATCGCCTTCCAGATCGAGAGCGAAGAGGCGCTGTTGGCAGCCAAGGAGGAGCTCCAAGCTAAGGGGCTGGACGTACTGGGACCGACCAACCACGGCATCATCAAATCGATCTATTTCTTCGACCCTAACGGTCATCGATTAGAACTGACCTGCCTGACGGGTACTAGCGAACAGATGGCCGAACTCAAGCGGGTCGCACCGCTGATGCTGGATGAGTGGTCGAAAACCAAGAAAGCACCCAAGCATGCGGCCTGGTTGCACGAGAATGAGTTCTCATAATAGCCCACTATTTGCGACAAATTTTGATCACTGATACTTGCTTCTATCCCCCCATAAGCAAAGTCCTTAATCGATTTGTAACAGGTCAGTTTTCAACACTTATACTGGCTTGGATTCAACCAATAAGTGCATAGCTTGATCGAGTAGAGAAAGCGGCCAGCTGCCTGTAGGCTGATCGGATTTTCTCCGGCAAGAGATGCAACGAAGAAGGTCTTCAAGCAGCTGACCTATGAGCAACGATGCCAGCTTTACGCGCTGAATAAAAGAGGCTTGAGCCAGCAGGTGATAGCCAATGAGATAGGCGTTGATCAGTCGACAGTAAGTCGAGAGCTCAAACGCAATACGGGAGGGCGAGGCTATCGCTATAAGCAGGCTCAGGAAAGGGCTTCGACAAAGCCTCCGTACGAGCCAGGACTGCCACGGCTTTGACCTGCGGCAGAGTCGGCGTGCAGGGGCCTCACAAGGGCTTGGTGTTGCTTTTATATCTATAAATTTGAGTTTGAAAAGCAGCTGCTATTGAACTGGCCGTTCTTGCCATCAGCGATTGTTAAATCACACCTAGCTGAGGCCTGAACCAGATGGGCTCGAGTCGGAAATCTGATAATTAGTTATTGACCTTAAATGACTTTCGCCAAGCAGTTGGGGTCAGTCCGAATGCCTGACGAAACTGCTGCCGCATTGAGATCACCGACCCAAAGCCAGCATGATCGGCGACGCTTTCGATGGAGCAATCGGAGGTTGGCGCGAACCCAGTCGATCAGTTTGTAGTGGTCAAGTAAATCTGACCACGGCTTTAGAGGTATTCCAGTAACGGGCTTCTGCCGCGTTTGGTGAGATACCTCCATTATGCTGATGGGGCCTTCTATTGCTGTAGTAGCCAACGATCCAGCTCAACAACCACAGAAACCCCGCTCCTACGCTTAATCTGTAGATTCCAGCGGGGCTTAGGGCCTGGATCAAGCACAGCGCGCGTAATGGTGGCCGCGACTAAATCGCCGATCGAACAGCACCTTTAAGGGGGCGAGTCGCATAAGTAAGATTCATCCTGGCGTTTTTTTGATTTTCGAGGAGGACCATACTAAACCCAGTTTTGTGCGAGCATAAATAGGGTGCTTACCCGGAAAAACGAAGTCGATGGGCCGTTGTGTTTATACAGCAGGACTGATCGTACGCGGCCTAGATGGGAGTGAAATTGCGTGATATAAGGTGTGTGCAACTACTGCATAAATAGGGAGATTACCTCATGGATAGATTTATAGAGGCTACGCAAAGCCTTCCAGACAAGTACGAAAAAAAGATTGCAGTTCACCTCATACCCGGAGATATCAATCAGCTAACTATGGCTCTGGACGCAGCATTAGCGTGCTTTGCTGATATTGAAATGAAATCAGGCCAAAGTATGACTAAGGAGCAAAAAAACCAATGCGGTATATTGGCGTGGATTCGCTCTGGACTAGCAGTTGAGTTATTACGACTCGAAGGGTTTGACTTCGCTGCTGCAAAGGCCCGGGGCAAAGCCGAAGCTGATACCCCAAAAGATAGGAAACAGAAGGGGTGGGTACAGCCCGTTGCAGATGTTCAACTAACGATTTAATGGTCATTATCATTCGATAAATATAGATGCTTGATCGTGCGTGCTCTAGCGGCCGGTTAGTCGTAGTTCTTGTCATTAACCGGCGCTTAGAACAGTAAAATCAGCGTCTGCTCCAGTGTATCTGGCTAGCAAGAGCGGTTTCTGTAGCCTCAGACCCTATGGGTCGTTTCCTTATTTTGCTGAGCCATCCATGTAAATGTTAGCCTCTTAAAAATTGCTGAATCATCTGTAAAAGCCGTTGCGGCTCCACATAGCCCTTAATCATTGCGGTGCGTCCGGTCTTATAATCAACTAACTGAATGGCCGGAGTGCCGGTCACACCGTTTTGCTTACCAGATGAACGATTATCGTTGATGACTGCTCTGTGTGGTGCCGAGGCAATGCAGTTGTCCAGCCTGGACGCATTTAACCCAAGTGACCGGGCAATGCCGGAGATGTCGGCCCCTTTACCATTACCTGCAGTCTGATCGAATAGGGTATGGAGGAAAGCCCAGGCTGTGCGGTTATCATAATCGCCGGCTACGCACTCTACGGCCATCGCTTGATATGCGGCGACTGGATTGTGCATGTCGAGTGGGAAGTGAATAAATTCCCACTTGATAACGCCTTGCGAGTCATCCACAACCTGCTTTAGTTCGGGGTGCATCTTCTTGCACCAGGGGCACTCCAGATCGGAGAACTCACGCAACGTAATTCGAGCATCAAGGTTGCCGTAAAGGCGCTTTTCTGTGCCGGTCTCAGGCGCTAAGGCATACTGCTCAAGCAAGGTATCCAGAGTGGCCTTGCCGCTTTTTTTCTCTAGCACCTGGAGCCGTTCATCCACCAGCATGACGACTTCTATATCCGACATTGCTATGGGTAAATCCTTGGTTCGTTTGATATGAGCTTCAAGGGTTTGATCTGGTTGAGTGATGATGTACAAACTGGTGGCGGAAAGGCCAAAACTGGCAATTAACAGGCCCTTCCAGAAAAGATCATTCATGTCTTTGGCGCCCTAATCAATAGATATTCAGACCTTAGGGTTTTTTGCTTTCGCTGTCGTACCTATTCCGGTCAGACTTGGTTGACCAAAACCGATTCCTGCTTTAACTGGTATAAAGCCGCTGATCCGCGAAGAGCGGCCAACATGGTATCGGTTTCGATTCCACCGCAATGCTTTTGGAGCTGCTGCAGCACCAATGCGCTGAAATGGAAGGTTGCGCCAATAGTAAGCGGGAGGGCGTAATTCTCGGCCTGGTGGCTTCCGCGCAAGAACAGTTTTCCTGGTTGGCGTTCGATGTAAATCCCCTTTCCACTTCGTTGGAACTGGCATTTAGGCAGATAACCCAATAAAACAGAAGCTAAAATCGGAAGCTCGGTTTCACTGACCATGAGGGATACTTTTCGTGGCCACTGAGTTTCTCTATTTTCTATGGGTGCCACATCAATAGCGACGGTCCATCCTGCCGGTTCGCCTTTAACTAGCAAGCGTGTCGCTTCTACTGACAGGGCCGCATTAGAACCAAAACTGCGCCACTTGGGCTGTTCTGCTGGGTTAAAATCATCAGACATAGCGGTATAGATCCAGAATTTGAATATAAGGGTGCTCTTCTACCGAGGCTCCTCGCTTTGGGCGGTTATTACCGGCCTCTGCCGGATCGTCGCGCCATTTATATTTCGGCAGCGCTACACCTGGTTGAATGACAATACCGCTGATCGAGCAGGAATGATTCTTACGTCCGGCATCGTCGTGGGTCGTGAAGTTTGCTCGGAGCTGGTGGCGGTGGTTGGTTTTGCGAACTAAGATCTCACCGGGAGTGCATTGCGCAAGAAGATCTCGCGCTGTCTCGATTGCCGCCTGTCGGTCTGCAGGCAGAGCGTCTATCATCGCCTCGGCATCCGCGATGGACAGCTTTTTGATGCGGGCATGATGGGTAGCCCATGTCCAACGGAATGACTCAATGCCAGCCGGCAGAATACGGACCTGTGTGTAACAGCGTTTAAGATCCAGCGTATTGATCTGAGCATTGCGCAGCAACAGGTTGAGTAGGGGGGTACGACGACCCTTGCTCACTTCTTTGTTGACGATCTCCTTCGCCCCCGAGGTTTCACCGTTGCGGATCGCCAGCACGGTAGCTTTGAAATCCTCCTTGGCTGCATTGAAATCTCGTATGAGGTCGATGGTGGACTCAGAAGCGCACAGCATTCCGCTTAATACTGGGGCGAGTTTAGAGGCATGCGGAAAGTGCAGCAGGGTGATGGTCCTGATCGCTTCCAACCGGGCGCCCATGGAATGCGAGTCCTCGGGAGACTCACCAAAGGTCGGGACAACCACCGGGTAGTCGTCGGCTTCGTCTGTGATGGCTTGAGCGACGGTTTGGGCACTCTGGCTCATAGCTTCGTAACGCTGAAGCAGATCTGCGCCGAAATCGCTGTGTATGGTGACTGTTTCAGGCATGTCCTTCTTCTCCCACCGCTATCTCAAGGGTATGCGCCAGCAAAGTACCGAGGCTAGATTTCTTGGGTAGCATTCTATCACTGATGTTTGATTCTCATTGTCTGCGACCAACCTGAATCCCACCCTCTAATCACTACAGCGATCGGCTGCGGTCGACCCAAGATTTCGATACCTGTATCCGAGTCTGTATGGCTCAGCATACCTGGGGTTCAGTGCTCAGCAACCAATCCGTGTCACGAATCTTTACAACATATTCGTGGAGCCGAGTATGTTTGAATCTAGTGTGCTGTTTTTGAGTATAAACAGCATAAACGGTACATTTTATGCAATCTATGTGACTTGTAGGCAGGTCCGGTGTGTATTCAGAAGAAATACTGATATCACCACAAAGGAGTTTATAACAATGGATGGTTAACAGATGATCGAAGCCAGGATGAAAACGCCACATAATATTTGGGTGGTGTATGCCGAGACTCGGCAATGTGGGATCGATATGTTACGCGCAGAATGGATAGCGCGAGGGGCGAAACGCGAACCGGATTTGTTCAATGATAATCGGTGGTGTTCAGCACCTCGTGATTACCGTATAGCGGAAAAAGGGGGCGATTTTCCCCTCGAATTTCGAGAATTAGAACTGGGGAAGGTGCATTTATACATTTCATAACAAGAAGTTTTGGAGGGTTATTGGTTTCTATAAGCGTGTGCCGATGGTCATCGCGTTGGATATCACCGTAGCGAAAGGCTGATACCGTATGTGAGTACTAACTTAAAGCCCGTTTTTACTCACATAATTGTCTGAAAACAATTAATTATAACAGTCCCGCCAACAGACCCTACTCTTCTAACCCTTCTAACCCTTCTAACCCTTCTAACCCTTCTAACCCTTCTAACCCTTCTAACCCTTCTAACCCTTCTAACCCTTCTAACCCTTCTAACCCTTCTAACCCTTCTAACCCTGCTTATCCTGCAGACTTCCCAATTTCAACCTGTCCATCCCAAGCCTTATTTTTCCTTACCTTACCTTAAATTTTCCTTCGGTTTCCTTGGCGGAGCTACGCCCCGCGGGGTTGGTTGGTGGTGCGGATGCAGGTGTTCAGGATGGACTTGGACAGGAGGGTCGGGTGGTTTTGGGGGGTGGGGTAGATCTGCAGGGATTAAACTAGGTTGGGGTGTCCTATGTACGGGCGGGACTGTTATAAATATAGCCTTTGCGCGCTTTATCCTGGCGAGCCTGATTGTGTCTGTAAATTCAATCAACAACCTCAAATATCCCCCCCAACTAACGATCAGAAGAAGGGGACTCTTGAACCCTCATCGACTGGGATTTTGCCTTCATTCTGTTAGTGGCCGGAGGCGACTTTCAGAGGTCAGCAATTAAAGCTGTCTATAATGGAAGAAGGGCAGTGTGGTGTCGCTCACGATCGCGATGTAAACGCTGCTAAGAACATTCTCGCGCTGGGGCTACAGCGTCTAGCAGAAGGAAAGGTAGCGGCTTAGTAAGTCGCCCTGGTCTAAGAGCTGTAATGGCTCTTGGAATCCCCTTCCTTTAGTGAGGGGAGCAGTCCACGGCAATCATCGAGATGCCCCATTGGCATGGGCGCAAAGTATAAAAAATACAGCTATCCGTGCCGAACTGAAAAAGTGGTCAACAAACTATGACCGCTTTTGGCAGGTATGGGTGCTCAAATTCTGTTAAATAGGACAATTAAATTGGTGCAGCTTTTAAGTCACCGTTTTTTGCATACTCTGAGACTAACGACAATTCAGAAACCGGAGCCACCATGAATCCCGTAATGCGCACCACCATCGCCATTGCCATCGCCGCTGCATTGACTGGATGCGCGACTCAAGATGGTAAATTCAATCACTTAATGACATCTAATGGAAAATGCCTCACCTGTATTAACAATCCAATCACAGGTAAACCACTGAATCACGATGGCCCTGGTGTAGCCCCACTAGGAAGCCCTGAAGCAAAAGAGCAAATGAAGCAAAATCAGGATCAGGTGAAATCGATAGCGGCCGACCAGCCTGCACAGTACGACATCCATAAGCGCGTGTTCATGGTGGCAAAAAACGTCGATGTGGCTTACATCCGGGTAAAACATGAATTTAACTTCTACAGCCTGGAGGAAGTCCAGGCAGAACATGGAAGGTCTGCGTGGGAAATAATCCAAAGCCCAACCTGGAAGTACGATGCGTTGCTCTCAGTGTTTTACAAAATGCGCGGTTACCGTCAGCACAACGGTACAGAGTTAACGATAGATACTGAAATTGAGAAACGAACAGATTCAACAAGCCAAATAACGCTCCGTTATTGGTTGCCTGCTGGAACCAGTGACTACAACAAAAAGCTGTATGGAGATGGCCTGCAGGAGCGGATCATCAAATCTATCAACAGCTGAGCAGGGATCTGTAATCTATGGGTCATTACATTATCGACGGGACGCGGCTATCGGACCAGGACAAACTCTTTGAACAAGCGCTGATAGCCGCACATACCGGTAAGCAGCGGCCTATGTGCGCTTGTAAGCAACCACCTATTGAAATGTACCTAGCTCGTATCAATAGTGATCAAGTCATCGTTAAACGAATGCCTGGATCCGGACATAGCCATGCCACAGGATGCGACCACTACCAACCTCCAGCCGAACTCTCCGGTCGTGGCGAGCTGCAATCCAAGGCTATCATTGAAGACGAAGCCACAGGCCAAACCACCCTAAAGCTAGATTTCAGTCTCTCTAAGACCTCTATCACTCGAACAATGAATAGGGAAGGCGGCAAATCGGCTTCCGTGATCAAGGCAGATCCTAAAAAACTCAGCCTATTATCCATGATTCACTATCTCTACGATGAGGCCGGGTTAAACCGCTGGTCGCCTCGAATGCAGGGCAAGAGAAACTGGGCGGTGGTTCGATACCACCTTCTCAACGCCGCCAGTAAGACCACTGCTAAAAAAATGAATTTGGCAGATGTTTTACTTATTCCAGAGCCCTTCAGGATCGAAGATAAAGCAGGAATAGCAACTAGACGCCGCCAATTTATCTCCAAATTCAAAAAGAAGGGAGCCAGCCAGCCGGTTGGTATCGCTATTGGTGAATTAAAGGCACTGGATAAAGCCCGTTTTGGCTTCAAGATGACACTGAAGCACCAACCCGATACCCCTCTTTATCTAGCAGACGACGTTCACAAAAGGATCGAGAAGAATTTTTCCAGCGAAGTTGCCCTTTGGCAGCAAGATAAAACGGCGCATGTGCTTATTGCAGCTACATTCACCATCAGTGCTTCTGGAAATTTAACCGTTGAAGCTATTACGCTAATGGCAACCGATGCCAATTGGCTTCCCTTTGACGATTACGATGAGCGTGCGATGATCGAAAAGCTGACAACAGAACGGCGCCGATTCATCAAGGGCCTTCGTTACAACCTCTCCCCGGGTGATGTGATAGCAACCTGTTTGCTAACCGATACCGGAGATATTCCCACAGCTCTTTACATCGATCCCTACAACGATGAAGAGAATCCAGATTACACAGCTACCCTAGACAGGGTTATCGAAGATAGCGAATACGACTCGGTAGTTTGGCGTCCATTGCTGGGCGACGTTCTGAACCTGCCTCCAGTCAGCCAACCCAGTGCTTGGAATGGAATCGACAATAATGATCAATAGTCCCGAGCGAGTCGGGGCGATGTGTGACGCTCTTCAAGAACGCATGTCCCTCACAGAGACGGAAAACAATCAACTCAACTCCTTGCTCACCAGACTGCCAGGCGGTGGTACTCAGTTTGCGCGTATCGAAGGCTATGCCTTCGGTCTCGCGGCCTCACGATCCATGGATGACAACTATGCAAGCACCATACTCACAGACTGTCTCAAGGCAGTTGATGAGCTATTAAAAGCCAGTCCTACACCCGATGATCGTCCGGGCCGGGACCGCAACTATAGTGTCGATGTCACCACCGAGCGTGGCTATTGCTACCCGTTCGATGTCCCTGCTATGAACCCATCAGATGCTTATTATCAGCTTTCTAAACGATCTGGTTATAAGGTTTTGCCTGATATTTACAGTGTGCGGATCTTCGAGGGACTCGCAAAAGAACGCACAAAAAGGCAGGAACCCAAGCGCAGCTTTGAACAATCCGAATTGGTCTTTTCCGGCTAGCTATAAAGAAGAAGGCGGGTGGGAAACAATAAGGAGATACTGTGGTAAAATTTCTATTGGTGGGTCTACTGTTTGCTCAAGCTGCTATTTCAAGCGAGTATCACGGGCGATCATTTCCTGATGGTTATCAAGTACGCGCCTTCACTAGCGACTACCGAATTCACTGCTTTACGCGGATGAAATGTCCTGAGAAGCTAGGGCAGCTGCTAACTGAAAAATTTAAAGCTAATTACGATAAGAGCCAGTATCAGGTCGTTGTCTATTCCCAACTTCATCAATATAGCGATGGGGGAGGAGTCGGCATGGCGTTCGCTGGTGTTGCCCCTCTCCGGGTAGGCGAAGGTGCTGTTGAGTTCCCGATCATTCGATACACGATGACAATTAGATCGAACGGCCCTTACATTGATAATTTCGAAGCACAGAAGGGAATAGAGAAGTTGGCTATTGATGCGGTAAAAAGGATGATGGATGAATGCGAAAAGCGTCCGAGATGCGATGTGTACCAATCTTATGATTAAATCGACTCCAGAGCTATTTATGAAAGCAAGGCACCTCGATATGAATCAGCTAGTACGGCTACATAGCTGGGTTGAGGAATTAATTGTCGAGAGGAAAACCGTCCTGGAAGAGCGCCGGGATGAAAAAAACAAGCGAGAGCTCCAAAATCTGATTAAGAAATCAGGGCTGTCCTGGCAGCAGTTTCAGGACGCCCTTTAGCTAACCAGAGAAAAGGACTCAATCAGTCTAAGCAGGGGGTTATTTGCAGTGCTTTCGCAGGAGACCTTGGAAGGCCCGATTCTCGATTGCGCTGGTTTCCAGATGGTACTTTTTCACTATCCGCAGAAAACGAGAAACATATTGGCATTGGTTCGCCGGAGGCAGCCATTCATCCGGCCCCTTCGCCCCCTTAGACCTGTTCAGCGACAATTCAACGCTCACCAGATTAGCAGGGTCGTTTGCTAACCTTTCCCTTTTTGCTTTAATCCATCCCTTGGCTCCGTGTTCCCACGACCAAAACAACGGTACGACATGATCTATATCCATTACTGATGGGTCATGAATCACCTTACCTGAAAAAGGGGATATCCAGCGTCCCGCGGTGACACGACAATCCTTGCCAGTCTTGAATCGCACCTGGCCTGTAGATTGAGCGATCAGGGTTTCTTGTCTTGAATCTTGGCAGTCGCCGTCAGTATCAGCCCAGCCAGAGCCAAATTGGTCGCGGGAGTATGCGTCCGGATCTTTTTTTTCTGACGTTGATGATGATAACGGTAACCGTCCACCAGCAGAGAGGCATTTCTCTACGGACGGGAAAGATGTGTACTGCTTTGTTCTTGAGTAGTAAGAGCTCGAATCAGAGTGACAGATGCCCGATTTAGACAATTTTACGGGCGCTGCAGAGGCACCGGCAGCAAAAAGCATTGCTGTTAGTACGGATAGGGCGCAGATGGTATTCACGGATTTCAGCACGCATTCTCCGCGATTTTATCAATGTTTTGTACGGTAGAGAAAAACAGAAAGGTGTCTGTTGTCTTCATATTCATTCCTTTGATGAGATGAGTGCGTATGCTCTCGATGAGGATCAGATCAAGCAATTTTCCTTGCTACCACCGTTGTCGAAGTACGCTTGAAACACTTTGGGAGTGCGGCCACGGCCTGTCCACTGAACCATATTGCCGTCGGTATCTTGAATCTGATATTTTGGCGCTACAACAGCCTTCTCTTTCTTCGGCTTCACATTACCTAAAGCACCTTGCAACTCATCAACACTTATACCTGCAGCGGCCATCGCCTTACGAACTTCGGCAATCGACTGCTGTCTTTCTTTATCCGCCTCAAAACGTTCGGCGTCTGCAACGGTACGTTCTTCGATGGTTGCTTCAACGTTGGCTAGCAGCTTGTGCAGCTCATCCATGCTCAATACTTGAGCGGCTTTACGGAATGATGTTTTACGTAGCAACGTCTGTATGTTATCTGACATTAATATTGGCCTTATTTATAGAGGAAAATCGGGTAGCATTAATCAACCTAGTGGCTGAATAATTTAAATAATAACATCTAATAGGATATTAACCCTAATTTACTTAACTGGATGTACGTTATAGACGTCTTACAATTTAATATTGGGCTCTTGTTACTGAGATGATCGCTTGAGTTTTATATAATTAAATTCTTCTATTCAGCCGTGGAGATCACCGACATGGCACCTCTTACCGCTAAAAAATACCGCCGCATGCATGCTGTGAAGTTGGCCAATCGAAGGCGGGGTGCTTCGGCATAGAGGGGCAACCTCCCTCTTGCTATGACGCACATCAAGCTATGTGCACCAAGGCTATTAACCGGTATCTATCGCTTATCCAAAGCAATGACTGACTCGTTGAAAAATTACCCAGCAACCTTGGTCTACACTTTTATCTTAGCAATTAGTGAGAGGAGTTCTGCATGCTTCAAATAGTTCGTCAGGATAACGAAGCCATCAAAATCGGTGATAACATCACCATTTATGTGACCAGAACTCGGAGTCACGAAGTAAGGCTGTCGATTGACGCACCAAGAGAAATTTATATCACGTGTGATGGGGTTAAGTTGAGGAATCCACTATCATCGTCATTTCAAATTGGATCGGATGCCAGTTACTGATCTAGTTCGCCAAAACTAATTTATCGGTGTGGCTTTATGAGCCTCTGTACACACTCACGATCGCTCTTTACCCCTTGAATTTTTTCTTCTAAGCATAAGGCCAGACCGCCTTTGAACGGTTACGCAGCTCAACGCCATTGCCCAGACTAAGAACGATATTCCAGGCACACCCCTCGCCAGAGGAGGACAAAGCACCGAGATCGATAAAGGATACCTATTGATCTGCAGCCGCTGTTGGCAGAGCCTGATCATCAGCCAGTCGTTTACGCCAGCTGCAAAAACTGGCGTAGCCAATGTCCTGAGCATCACAAAAGCGGGAAGCGGACTGGCCGCTGCTCTGCCATTGATCAACCAGGGCGCGCCATTGTTCGGGGGTTCGTCGGGGGTGTATAGCTCATGCGTTGCCTCCTAAATGAATGAGAAGGCCAGCTTATCGCGCGTAAAAGTGGTTGGGTTGAACGCTTTAGAATGAACGGTTACGAGCCTCTAGCGACAGTGCGGTACGGTTAAGGCTCATCATCTGCTTCGATCCTTCCACCAACGCATCGATGGAATACTGCTTCCATGCTTGTGTAATCACAGAGATAGCTATCGATACTGGCTTCAATCCACTCGTCCGCTGAGATGTCGTCCCAACTGATTACCCAACCGCAGTTGACGACGATGTGCTCAAACAAAATCCGCTGGGCTCTGCCATTGCCTTCGCGGAAAGGGTGAACAACATTAAGATCACCATAGAATTCAGCTAAGGCGCTGACTAATTCATCATGCTTAAGACCAGTGAAGTAGCTTCTATTAGCCAACCCTCTAAAGAGCTTATCTGCTTCAGGCTCAATACGTGAACAGGTACAAAAGCGCGTGTCCCCCTTCGATATATCTATCTGCCTAAGCTTTCCGGCCCAAGGATAGATGTCTTCAAACAACGTCAGATGGATTGAACGCAAATAATGAAGATCGTAGGGTGGCGGTTCAAAGTCTATTTCTATAGCGGTGAGTTCAGTGATTTCACGCTCAGCATCTTCAAGAAGTTCAGCGTCTTGTATATCCAGCAGGTTGGTTAACGTTGTACTACCGGGGTAACACTCGGGATCATCCCCCGTGCCGTACTTATCCACGACGTATTAACCTGCCGTCATTCTGTATTTGGCAATGATGCTTTGCTTAGATGTTTTTTCCTCGGAAAGAGGGATCTCCACTGGATTGAAGCCCTCCAAGCGCAAGCTGGCACGATAGTTTTTTGAACGCGTCCTGACGACAAAAGCTTTTTTTTCAGCGAGTGTCAGAGGTTCTTTTTTTGATTCGTTGTCTATTTTCATTGCGGAATTATATCACGTAAATAAGATGATTTTACTAGGATTACCGAGCCATTCGTGGCCAGCTTATCGTCACTTGAAACAATCAAAAATCTGGATACCCAAAGGCAGGTACTATTAAGTGTTCTCAGATACCTACTATCAGGGCTTGTACCGTGACTCACCAGCGTCAGCGGGAGGTGTTAGACCTCTATGTCAGGATAGTTCTCGTGCAGTACATCCTTGACCTTTGGATGCATATATTTAGTCAGCTTATTCAATATGTAGCGGTTTTGTGCACCTTGTTCCGATGTCGGCATATGACGTCTCCAGGTCGCGTTCGCGAAGCCCTACCAACAACTCTCCCCAGCTTGCTGTCGACTCGCGAAAGCCATCCTCAACGGCCACCAGCTCCTTGCGGCCATGCTCTGTCACCCCAATGATCACCGGCAAGCACGGGCGGTCATCCATCCGTACATTGGTATGAACACCATCCACCCAGAAGTAAACGTAGCGTTTCTCACTCAGATCCCGGCACCGCCAGCGGCCATTCTCCTCCAACCACTTGCCTTTGAGCCGGGAGATGGTATTGGCCAACAATCCCTTGGCCTGTTCGCCCAGAAACGCTGCCAGCGACGCCTGACAATCACCGGTCGAGCAGCCCTTCAGGTACAACCAGGGCAGCAGAGTCCATTATTTTCCGTACATCTAAGGGGGAGTGTAACCCTTCAGTTTCCAGTAGTGGAGACTACTGGAAGTAGAATAGACGCATCGGCTACCATCCGCCAAGCTACCGCCAGCTTAAAATATGACTACACGTGGTGTTTCCGCCCATCCCTGAAGCACCGGGAATACTGGTTTCAGGCCGATCGGTAAG
Source organism: Motiliproteus sp. (assembly GCA_047633175.1). Lineage (GTDB taxonomy): Bacteria > Pseudomonadota > Gammaproteobacteria > Pseudomonadales > Balneatricaceae > Motiliproteus. The sequence goes on from JBLIEQ010000026.1 coordinate 48,451, forward strand.
GTTTTTCATTAGCTTAGCGGCTCTGACATCAAGTCGCTTATCGCCAAGATCGATGCTGCTCAGCTCATTGTCAATCCAGTTCATCACGCCAATCCCTGTGTTTTTTCAACAGGTACATCATGATTTCATACTTTTGTGTAATGAGGTGCGTTGCAACCAAGCGTTTGTCGCGAACAACATATTTTTTCCTTGCTTGCAGAATCACCACTTTCCTCTCAAACTAACAGGAGTAATCATGCTTCGAATAACGATACATAGAGTATTATGCAGTCATGAAATCATCTAATTCATTATGATTTTTTATGAGCTTATTTGTATTAACACCATGTTCTTCTGCTAGTTCTAAGCTTAATTTAAGTAAGCATTGGTTGTTCTCTAACTTAAAAGCTGCCACAGTTAAATCGCCAAGATTTTTGAACTCTTCCTCAATTTTATCGATAACAATCATAGAGACTTCATCTAACTTACTCTGGTAGAGTTTTATCTTTTTCTCTATCAATTTTCTATCTGATGAAAGTAGTGACTTACCAACACCAACAAGTAAAGTACCCGCTATACTACCGACAACAGCCCCTAAAACTGGGATAGGGATTAGTGTTTGTCCTATGACTGTACATACACCTACAACCGCAGATTCAGCACAAACAATAAAGCCTAAATCTATGAATTGAGTTTGAGTTATTTCACCATTTTTATACTGTTTAATTAAAGCTGTAACACCTTTAGTTGCTGTTACAATAGCACCAGCGAAAGGGGCAGCCATACCTGCATAATTAGTAATACCATATATTGCAGCACCAGATAGGCCACCTATTGCCGCATACTTTGAAGTATCAACCCCTAACTTTTTCCAATCATCAGAAGAATAATCACCAGCAAATATGTTTTTTCCATCTTTATAATTACTATAAATATTTTTAGTTAGAGCTATCCCTGCACCTACAGCACCACCGATAATTGCTGCTTGACCTAATTCTTCTAAACTAGGTTGGTTTTCATCAAGAACAGTATTTTTTTCATCAGATGCCCCTTGGTGAATGTCATCCTTGATTGCAATATTTTCTTGATTTAGGATTTCATCTTGTACGTCTAAAGTCTGCCCCGCAGTATTGATTTGTACTTCACTGTAGCCAACCTTCCCTGCCCGAACCACATCCTCAAATGATCTTCCTGATGCAGCTTCAATAGAATTTGCTTTTTCTTTTATTGCTCGAATTGTAGAGTCTTTTAAGTTATCTACATTTTCGCCATTAATAATTTTTAATACGGTTTCATGTGTATCTTTAGGGACATGGTAATAAGAATAATCTCTACCGAAATAATCATACTTTTCCATATGCTCAATAACATGACGAAGGTTGTTATTCGCACCATTAATAAATTTTGCTTGAACTTGGATTCCATCGATAATGTAATCTTCTGGTGCGGTTCGCCCGACTCCTTCAAAGGTGGCTGAAAAGTCTTTAGCACTATCAACTTTTTGAGCTAATGCTTCTTTGGCATTCCGAATACCTACTTCAATCTTCTCTGCTATTTCGCCATGCTTTGTTTTATTACTACCTAATATGTTTTCAGGTCTGGTCAATTCTTCACGAACTTTATTTATTTGATCCGTAGCAAAAGTAAAAGAATTATCCTGCTGCTCAATCGAGCGAGATAAATTTTCATTAATTTTCTGAAGACCTTCTGCTAAGTCAGCTTCTCTGGCTACGTTCAATTGATCTACAAGTGATGATGACAATTGGTCTTCTAAGTTACTTCCAGATCTCATTTTAAATCGCTTTTTTGTTTAAAATAACAGATAACGATTGTATATGATTCACTAAACTAGCTAGCTGATTTTTATGAGTGGATTCATATTCCCTATAATCGTTTGGCGCATTATTTGTAAGCTCATGCAATATACTTTCAACTCCGCTAGAATGTGTGTTAGTTAAAGAAATTAAGTTCCTTACATTTGAAAGCCCTGTTTTGAATTCAGCAAGACCTTTTTGTAGTTTCTTATGAATACTATCCGCTTCATTACCAATTTTTGCATTTTTACTTCTTTTCCAAAAAATTCCACCTGCAAGACTTGCAGCACCAATCGTCCAGCCTATAGGCCCAGCTAAAGCTAATAAGGCACCTCCTCCAGCCATGCCTCCACCACCGGCAACGAGAGCACCACCTCCTAACCATGCTAAAGCAGCATTAGTCGCAGCAGCACCTCCTAATGCACTAATGGCAGTTCCTGTTGATGCAACACCAAAAGTAGAAGCTACAGCCATTGCAGCAGTAGGTGCAAAAGCAGCGACTCCTGCACCAACCGCAACACCACTAGCACTACCTTTTGCGGCTTGGATGCCCGTATCTACATCTTCAGTCTCTAACTCTTTAAATACCGATCTAAAAGTATAAAAAACTGATTGATATTTAGAGTAACTCTTATCTAATATTTTAGGATAATTAGATAATGAATTGATAAATAATTCAACATCAGAAATAAGTTTTGAACTGATAGAAAACCTTAGAGATGTCAATACTATTGCTGATTTCTGTAACTCCTCAGCCTTCTTGTTATACTCACTTTCACTTTTCTTTAATCGTGCCAAAGCAATATCTTTTAAATCACCGTTTAACATTTAAAATCCTTATTATTTATATTCCATTTATGGGCTTTGTTTCTAACTGGTGTTTTTCTGGTGCTTTATTATCTATTAAAGGTGTTTAAACATAACCGGTTATTCTGAGGCGTGGTTGATATCCCTATACAAATCTGACCGTAACGGTTGATCGGCAAACTTCTCTTTCCATACCCTTGGCGTTAGTTCCTCCACCCGGCTGGCCGGGTGTTCACTGATCCGCAACACCACATCGGTCAGATAGATGTATGGATTGACGTCATGTAGTTTGCAGGTACGGATCAGACTCTGGATGATACCCACATGCTCAGCGCCCAGCTCCGTCCAACAGAATAACCAGTTTTTGCGGTTATGGAAACGTGACCATAATCGAAGATCCTGGTTGTATCGCCGATACCACCCAGGGTGCAAAGGCCAGTACGACCTGCTACTCGCTGATCGAAACGGCCCTATGCCGCATGCGGCATAAACGGCCAAAGCCTATCAACTGGAACCCTCAGCCTATATCGACTACGTACTGAATCGGACCGGCGAGGCGGATACCCAGGAAAAACTAGAAGCGCTGCTGCCTTGGAATGTTGCTCTGGAGTCGATTCCTAAAAAAGTGGCTCAGTACGGTTAGGTCAAGTGGGTCGATTTAACGGCGCTTACTATCAACTTAGCAACTCATGTCTTTTTTATGATAACCCAGTAATAAGATGTTCATGTATTGTAATACAGTTAGCATCACGCCCCGTAACGACATACGGATTTAATTCTATTTTTCGTTCAGCAGCCCATTCTCTCAGTCGATCATTTCGTTTCTCTTGTTTACGTTCAATCTGTTGGGCGGAAAATGAAAAATAACCACGCACACCATTATTTACCACGGATTGCTCAGAACATATAACTTCTATAGATTGATCCTCAAGGTCCAATATAATCGACAAGTGCGTGTCCTTACCATGCATCCGCCTAGGCTTAACTGTAATTATGGCACCTGAATTTAAAGTGTATGGTGTGTTTTTCTTCATTTTATTTCCAGCTAATTTATTGAAGTTGTAACTCTACGAATATTATTATATTTATTTTTATGCATCAAATTTTCACTAATCTCCAAATTATTTTTTTCACGACTATCAGCTTCTATCTGCTGTTGCTCTCTAGTTTTACATTTCCAAACGTTTTGTCTCTGAGGTGACTTTATATACTCTGCATGAAGGGCGTTGCCAACATAGAGCTCCCGCTATAGAAAATGGTTCCATTTAGATCAGGGCTTGGTGGCTAGCGACATCTTCAGTTAGCACCATATATGCCGAACATCCAGAAACCAAGGCTGTAATTATGAGTCGGGCGATGATTTTAATTTCAGCACCTAACACTAAGCTAAACGTCGCAGCAATACAGGCAACTATTTTTGAAAGAAAGGTGACCGTATTGCGGAGTCCGATTTAATTGTTTTGTGTACGCCCGGCATGGGCATGAACTTATGGGGTGAAAGCCCCCTGTAGGAGAACCAACGTCGATGGATAGCGGTGATGAGCATACTGTTCCCTGTGAGCGGTTGATTCCTTTCGCTGCAACCCATTGAACGACAACTACTAGCCGAAGGCAAGGGCGGTCCCGCGAGGGCCTGTCTGGAGGAAGTCCGAGCGCAAAATTGCGAGCCGACGAACAGAAATCACATACGAGGCTTAGCTCTGGGACGAGTCTGCACAAGAAGACGAAGTCCACTCGTTCAGGAGCAAAGTAAATGTGGCGGTTGTGCAGCGAAGGTTAATGTTCTTA
>JBLIEQ010000027.1:0-51619 GCA_047633175.1 Motiliproteus sp.
TCGGCTCAGACGTTTAGCGTGAACCGCCGTGGTACGGATCCGTATGCCCGGTGGTGTGAGAGGACGGTGGGAGTAATCCTGCCTCCTACTCGATCTTTGTAGCGACAAAGAAAGCGAAGCAAAGAAAACGCCCCCTACTAAACCGCCCTGCGGGTACGCGCCTGCGGCGCTATGAAATCCAGCCTGAGGCTGACAGATTCGGATTCATTCGGCACGACCCTGTGCCTCACCCTCCGGGCAACCTGCGGTTGTGCAAATCGGCTATCCTGCCGATTTGTCTGCCTCAGCTGCCAGTCTCGCCATTGCCTGCAGGGACGCAGGTATGCCGTTGTTGTCGGGAACTGACAACGGCCAATGGCTCGACCCTGCGGGCCTTTTTCAGTCTGTATTTCATCGATTTAGAAAGGGAATTTGGCGTCATTCTGATGGTCCGTTTGCCGTTTCGAGCCTTTCAAAAAGCTACAAGATTACTCACAAAACCCAGCTTTAGCACCGTGGGAGCCTGCCTGCAGGCGATCTTTTGGCTAGCACCAGCTGCCGGTAGCAACACTTAACTAAGACATAGCCTTTTAGTTGGCTGTGGCTGAGTCAGAAGCTAGCCTGTGGGTTGGACTTCAGCAGACGATGGCTGCTCTAGTTAAGCGCATGGGCATGGCACATGAATCACTTGTGTGCTAAATTTTATACACATAAGCGGAGGGTGCGTTGAACAGGGAGAAAGAAGTTAGATGGATAGACACTTCCCTTGATGATATTAAGGCCTTTCCTCGTGAAGCAATGATAGAAGCCGGGTATCAGCTTAACCTTATTCAGCATGGGCTAGATCCAGAGAACTTTAAGTGGTTTAAGGCTGTTGGGGCAGGGGTTAAAGAGATCCGGATAAAGCAGCCAGATAGTATTTTCCGTGTGATGTACGTGGCGAAATTTGATGAGGCTGTGTATGTATTGCATTGTTTTCAGAAAAAAGATGAGCAGACGCTGAAAAAAGATGTTGATCTGGCAAAAAAGCGTTATGACGGGCTGATGAATCAGCGGATTAAGAATGGATAGGAAAAACCGATGACCACTACATATACTACAGCCTCTGGCGGTAACATTTTTGAAGATCTTGGGTTTGATCCTGCGCAAGCTAAAACCTTAAAAATGAAGTCGGAACTGATGATTGAGGTCGCAAAGTACATCAAGAATAACGGTCTTTCTCAAGTTGAGGCAGGGCGTCGTATGCACGTCTCCCGCACGCGAATCAACAATGTTGTTAACGGTAAGGTCGAGAACTTTACAATCGACGCATTGGTTAAAATGCTCTCTTTTGTAGGTAAGGTCGTCGAGTTAAGAGTGGCGTAGTCTGGAAAAATAATTTTGGCTATTCTCGTTTAAAAAATGAATGGGATCACCCGCTGAAATGTGAAGTTAGCGCCGATCTTTCTCCCGCTTTCCTTGTTGCTCAAACCCGACACGCAGATGGTAACCGCAGGCGCAGGCGCAGGCGCTGGCGCTGGCGTATGTCAGCATGGCGTTGCAGCCCCTTTCCAGCCGATTGATGTTGCTTTTCCTAGTACCCATACGCTCGGCGACCTGCTGCTGGGCCAACCCTGCAGCGCTGCGCATCTGTAGCAGCTAATTGATCAGGGCCCTCTTGTCTGAATAGTTGTCGTGGAGTGAATAATACTCGGCTTTGACGGCGCTATTTTGAAACGCCCTGTCTTTGAGGGCCTATCGTGTGCTCATGATTTCTTCACCTCTTTCATCCGCGTGCGGGCAAGCGTTAGATCTTTCTTTGATGGGCCTGTTGTACCGCCAGAAACCCGTGGGATTTACGAGCGTGGGAATCGCGTTCATAAAGAGGTCATATCTATCCTGGCATAGAGAACTCTTTCCGCGCAGGCATTGCCGAACCTGTCTGATGCGGTTCGTACCTCTGCGCACGCTACGCGCTTGAAAGCCTGACCTCGGAGTCTGACCTTGGCATGTTTTTTGTGCAGTGCACAAAAACTATGGTATAAGGTTTCTACTTACTCAATAGAATGGATGCAGAGATGGATATTAAGCATGTGGGTGTCGTAGGTGCAGGGCAGATGGGGGGCGGTATTGCTCAGGTTTGTGCCCTGGCGGGTTTGCAGGTGTCGTTGTGTGATCGGGATCAGGTGGCGTTGGAACGGGGTCTAGCCGCGATCAGGACCAGCCTGGAACGGATGCTGGCTAAAGAGAAGATCAGCTCAGAAGAGCTTGTCAGCGCGCTCGGACGGATTAAAATAAGCACCTTGACCGAGTCACTGGCACGGGTCGATATCGCCATCGAAGCGGCGACCGAAGTCGAGGCGATCAAGCAGAGTATCTTTAAAGATCTCGATGGGGTCTGTCGATCAGATGCGATCCTGGCGACCAATACCTCATCGATCTCCATCACCCGTCTGGCGGCGTTAACCCGGCGTCCGGGCAAGGTGATCGGGATGCATTTTATGAATCCGGTGCCGGTGATGCAGCTGGTCGAGGTGATTCGCGCACTGCAGACCGAGGATAGGGTCTTTACGAAGGTGACCGAGCTGGCGAGACGGTTGGGCAAGGTGCCGGTCGATGTCAGGGACGCGCCGGGCTTTGTGGCCAACCGTATCCTGATGCCGATGATTAACGAGGCGATCTTTACCCTGTATGAGGATCTGGCCAGCGCAGAGGAGATAGATACCGTGATGAAACTGGGGATGGGGCACCCGATGGGGCCGTTGGCGCTGGCGGACCTGATCGGCCTGGATACCTGTCTGAGTATTATGGAGGTGTTGCATGACGGCTTTAGTGATTCCAAATACCGCCCCTGTCCGTTACTCAAACAGATGGTCGATGCCGGTTATCTGGGACGTAAATCCGGTCGCGGTTTCTTTCAATACTGATAGTCACTGACTGTAAATGGAGCTATTTCATGAATACGATCAATATTGATGCTGCATCCTTTGAAAATATTTTGCTTGAAGAGATTAAGACGGGTATTTACAGGCTGACCATTAACCGTCCCAAGGTGTTGAATGCCCTCAATGCTAAGACGCTGGAGGAGATGAACGAGGCGATATCTGTCGTTATCGCCGACAAGTCTGCACGCGTGTTGCTGATTACCGGCAGCGGTGAGAAAGCCTTCGTTGCCGGTGCCGATATTGCCCATATGAGCCACCTCAGCCCCCTCGAAGGCAAGGCGTTTGCCGAGCACGGCATGCACCTGTTTCGTCGTCTGGAGACCCTGGATATTCCGGTGATCGCCCTGGTGAACGGTTATGCCCTGGGTGGCGGCTGTGAGTTGGCGATGAGCAGTGACTTTATCTTGGCAGCCGATAACGCCAAGTTTGGTCAGCCGGAGGTTAATCTGGGGGTAACACCGGGTTTTGGTGGCACCCAGCGTCTGACGCGTATCGTCGGCACCTCGATGGCGATGGAGTTGCTGGTCACCGGTCGCGCCATGTCGGCGGCTGAAGCCCTGCAGCGGGGGCTGGTTAATCATGTCTACCCACAGTCAGAGCTCTGGGACAGGGGGCTGGAGCTGGCAGAGATGATCGCTGGCAAGAGTCGTACCGCGATCCAGCTCACCAAGGAGTTGGTGCAGCGCGGCCAGGGTCTGGATCTGGACACCGCCTGTATTATGGAGAGCGATCTGTTCGGCCTGAGCTTCTCGACGCCCGATCGTACCGAGGGGATGGCCGCGTTTCTGGAGAACCGTAAGCCTAATTTCGGTTGAAAGGTCCTCGGCAACAAGATTCTGGTCGTCGGTTATTGCCGACCCTCGGGGTCGAGGAGGGGAGCCTTCCATCTCGGAAGGTTCCCGATGACTTTATCGCCGCGGTCGAGCGGGCTCTGGTAGAGGCATCGGTGGGAGACCTGGCGCTGTTTGCGCAGGAGGCGCGGGGTTTTCCATGGGAGGAGGAGGGCTTGGGTGTTATCGACCAGGCGCGGGTCCGGCTTCAAGCCTTAGAGAGTGCTCTCGGCGTGAATAAGGTCGGCCGGGTGCTGCTGTTTGCCGGTCATATGCTCGACCAGCAGGGGCGTTTCCCCGCGCGTTTTGCTGCTGAGCGGGAACCGGCGGCTAAGGCGGCGATCAGGAGGGCGGTGACCGAGGAACAGGCGAATGATTCGGGGGCCCTGCTCGGTATCGCCGGGGGTGCCTGCGGCGGTGATATTCTGTTTCACGAAGTCTGCGCCGAGCTGGGAATCGATACCCGGCTGTATCTGGCTCTGCCTCAGGATCAATTCGTGGAGACCTCGGTACAGCACGCAGGCACAAGCTGGATCGAGCGCTTCGACCGGCTTTGTCTCGAACTTCCTACGCGGGTATTGGCCGGTGCTGAGCAGCTACCAGATTGGCTGGGTGGCAAAGAAGAGTACGGCATCTGGGCGCGCAATAATCTCTGGATCCTGCAGCATGCCCTGGCCCTTGGGGGTGATAGAGTCACCCTGATCGCCCTCTGGGATGGTGAGCGGGGTGAGGGCTTTGGAGGAACGAAGGATATGGTCCATCAGGCACAGATGTGCGGGGTCAGGACGGTGCACCTAGATACGTCCCTGTAGGTCGGCCTTTTTTGGGTCGGCCTTTTGTGGGAAGGAACGGACAATTTATGCGCACTGCGCTTGCGTATAACCCCAGCCGTTCAAACAACGCCTAAGCCTTAAAACCTGTGCCTTAAAACCTGTGCCTTAACCCTTAGCCTTATCGCGTTGAGCTTCGGCCTCTTCGATCAACCAGGACCGGAACGTTTCGGCGTGCGGGTGGAGGTATTGATGGGTGCGTCGGGTGAGGTGGAAGGCTTCCGAGGTGGCTACTCGCTGCTCAAAGGGGGCAATCAAACGGCCGCTAGCGATCATAGTTTCAACCAACGATGTCCGTCCAAGCGCCAGACCCTGTCCTTGAGCTGCCATCTCCAGTGCCGTAATTAGCGTATCGAACTGCATTCCATGGGAGGTATTGACCTGGCTGGCACCTGTCTTCTTTAACCAGTAGCCCCAACCTTCTTCGTAACCTGCAACATGCAGCAGCGTAAGTTTACTTAGCGCCTCAGGGGTCTTAGGCGGCGCGCTGCCGTCGCTAAGCAGGGGGCTGCACACCGGGAACAACTCATCCCAGGTGAGACGGTCCGACGTCAGGCCCGGCCAGACGCCATGCCCATAGCGAATCTCAAGATCGGCATCCTTGGGCTGCTCTTCGAACCAGATATTGCTGGTGAATTGCAGCCCTATATTAGGGTGTAATTGCCGGAACAGGTGCAGCCTCGGAGCCATCCAGCAGGTTATAAAAACTAGATTAGCCCTGATCGTTAACTGCTTGGCGCGACCCTGACCAAATATCTCATCGGTCGCCACCGCCAGCCGCTCGATAGATTCATGCACGGCAGGCAGATACGCCATGCCGGCATTCGTCAGTTCCAGGCCTCTGGGCAGACGTTTGAACAATGTGGCGCCCAGTTGCGACTCCAACCCTTTGACTTGCTGACTGATGGCAGCCTGGGTCAGATTCAGCTCGTTAGCAGCCCGGGTAAAGCTCAATAACCGTGCCGAGGACTCAAATGAGAGCAACCAGTTTAATGGGGGGAGTCTTTTTTTCATTGCTGCCTGTCTGTGTGACTATCGGTGCCAATTCATCGCTACGAATTTTCACAGCGCCGCTTCCAACCGCCTAGGGTAGCCCATCGGTACCCGCAGCGGCACGTTGATGCCGATCATCCCCACCCTGATATTATCGGAGAAACTAGAAAGAGTGAATTGGGTTCGGTTAATGCGTCCGGATTACCAGAGTTGCCTGTAAATTTCGACGACCTCATCGACGCTAGGGACCCGCGGGTTATTACCAGGGGATCCCGAGGCCAGCGCCTGCTCGGCCATAGTCGTCATCAGGTCGAAATAGGCCTGACGCTCGATACCAAATTGGGCGGGCGTGGGCACCTCTAACTCAGCATTCAAGGCATGCAGTTCGTCGATTAATTTAGCGTTGGCCTGCTCGGTGCTGTCTTGCGCGGTGGCGACACCCATCGCCCTGGCACAGTCGGCATAACGCTCGGGAGCCGCCGGAATGGAGAACGCGGTAACGGCGGGTAGCAGCATCGCGTTGGATAGGCCATGGGGAACATGGAAGGCAGCACCGATAGGGCGACTCATACCGTGAACCAGGGCCACCGATGCATTAGAGAACGCCACCCCTGCCAGAGTAGAACCTAGCATCATCGCCTCGCGAGCTTGCTTGTCGGAGCCATCATGGTAAACACGCCGCAGATTGGGGCCCAGTAACCGCATCGCCGATAGCGCCTGGCTATCGCTATACAGGTTGGCCTTTTTACTGACATAGGCTTCCATCGCATGGGTCAGCGCATCGATGCCGGTGTCTGCAGTTGTCCGAGGCGGCAGACTCAGGGTCAATTCAAAGTCGACCAGGGTAGCTACTGGCATAAAGCCGATCCCTACACAGAGCATCTTTTCGTCATTGGTTTCATCGGTGATGATCGTGAATCGAGTCACCTCCGAGCCGGTACCTGCGGTGGTGGGGATCGCTATGATAGGCAGCCCCGACTCAATCACGATTCGGGGGAATTTATAGTCCCGCATCTCGCCACCGTATTTGGCAAGAATCGCGATCGCTTTGGCGCTATCGATAGGACTGCCGCCCCCGAGCGCGATGATGCAGTCGTAATCACCATTACGTGTTTTTTCGACACCCGACTGAATAGAAAGGATCGTCGGCTCGGGTACGGTATCGTCAAAAACATCAGCGAAGGTCATATGCCGCGATAACACATCCTGCAGACGACTGCTGTAGCCCAACTGCACCATCATCTTATCGGTAATGATTAAGGGCCGTTTACAACCAAGACTGGCCAGTACATTAGGGAGCTCTTTACTGGCACCTGCACCCACCTGCATGATGCGCGGAAGAATTGCTTGAATTGACATATTTGCTCCTACATTACTGATCATCAGGGATAGCAGCGTCTCTAAGCTCGGCAAGCCCATGAGCGGCTCCTAGTATGCGATAAAGCAGCGCCTCGTTAGAAGACGGTGCGGGTTCTGATCTACATCGGGTGGCTAAGATTAGGCGCGTCCGGCGCTATCTATATACGCAGTATAAACCGCCAAAATCGATACGAGCGCTATTGTTATTGATCATACAAACGCAGAGAAGCAATAAAAAAACACCCTAAGGCTACATATTATTTATGGGTTGATGAGCCTGGGTTTGAGCAAGTCCCGACCCAGGCATCGAAGCCAACAAAGTGCAAAGGCCGCAATAAAAAAAACGACGCCTTAGGGTCATTTTTTATTGCTGGTTTAACCCGGTATTCACTCCTACTATCTCGCTGCGATGACGTTCCGGGTTGGTTCTGTGCCCCTCTTCAGCGCTAACAATAATCGGCAGTTACGGCTGCAACAAACGGCATAGAGACCAACGCACTCCGAATCGGTTCGGGGGTTGGCCCGGCGTTAGGTAGGATAAATAGACATGAAGAACAACAATAAGCTGCCCTTGGCAGGTGTCCGCGTCATAGATTTTGGCCAGCAGATTGCGGGCCCTGCCGTTGCCATGGTACTGGCCGACTTTGGCGCCACGGTGATCCATATAGACCCGCCTGGAGGTCCGCATTGGGATCATCCGGCCAATGCGATCCTTAATCGCAATAAGAGCTGCCTTAGACTCGACCTAAAAAGCGCACAGGGTTTGGCGCAGGCGTTGCTGTTGATCGAAAAAGCCGATGTGGTGATCGAGAGTTTCCGTCCGGGCGTGATGCAGCGACTGGGGATCGATTTCGCCCAGTTGCGGCAAAAACGGCCGGAACTGATCACCCTGTCAGTGCCCGGTTTTGCCAGCAATGACGTGCTGCGGCGGGAGTGGAAGGCGACCGAGGCCGTGGTGGCGGCGACCTGCGGCGCCTTTACCGACATGGGCTTTAACCGGGTGTTGATGGGCCTGAATCCCAGTTTTTCGCCGTTGCCGCTGGCGTCTTCCTATACCACTACGCTAGCCGCCAGTTCGGTCGTGCTGGCATTGTTGGAACGTGAGAAAACCGGGCGTGGTGATCATGTCGAAGTCCCCGTCGTTGCGGCTATGATGGAAGGGTTATCCTATAACTCCTATGTCGTCGATGGCCTCCCTGAGCGCTATAAAACCATGCGTGAACTCGAAATTGGGCACCGCAAGGCCAATGCGATTCCGTTCGATCTGAGCTATACGGATCTGCAGGAGTATCTAGATCCCTTCTATCGCAGCTATCCCTGTAGCGATGGCCGCATGTTCTACTGTGTCTGCCCGTCACACCGTAATCACGCCAAACGGGCGTTGCAGGTGCTCGGTGTTTACGATGAGCTGCTGGTCGAGGGTTTGCCCGAGGTGGCCGATCTGCATAAGCCAATCGCCGAGTGGGAAGGTGAGACCTCGATCGGGGTGTATCCGTTACCGAAAAAGTGGGCCGATATTATCTCCGCCAAGATGAAGGCGGCATTTCTAACCAAAACGTCTGAGGAGTGGGGGGTTATTTTTGGTGAAGGACAGATCCCTGGAGCACCGCACCGCACCACTCAGGAGTGGATCAACAGTGAGCACTGCAACGCAGCAGGCCTGATCGTCGAGGTGAATGATCCTGAGTATGGCCTGATGAAACAGCCTGGGCCGATCGCCTGGCTGGAGGGATCTGCCGACGCGATGCTGACGCCCCGGCCGAGACAGGCTGTCGATTATGACCAGGCACTGGCACAGCTTACGGCGGTAGCTGAGCAGGACCGGGTCACGCGTCCTCAGGGCACAGCGATTCAGCCAGCCAGCGGTAAAGGCTGGTTGGAAGGCTTTCGAATACTGGACCTGACCAACGTCATCGCCGGCCCACATTCGACCGCTTTTCTGGCGCGTTTCGGTGCCGAGGTGATCAAGCTGGATACGGTGACCCCGCTGTACGATCCGCTGATCGGGATTCTGTTTACCTTCCAGACCGGGGTTGGTAAGCAGAGTGCGTTGGTCGATATTATGACCGAAGAGGGACGCGAGGTGTTCAATCGGTTGGTGCGTTCGGTGGATATGGTGGTGATTAATGCTCCGGAGCGGCAGATGAAGCCGCTGGGGTTAGATCATGACAGCCTGCAGGCTGTTAATCCGGGGGTGCTGTTCTGCCGCCTGGACTGTCTGGGTGGGCCTCGTCGCGGGCCTAAGACGGACTATATCGGCTATGACGATATCATTCAGGCGCATAGCGGCATTATGAGCCGCTTCGGTGGCACTGCAACGCCGGAAGAGCATGCGCATCTGGGAACCCTGGATGTCAACTGTGGCTTTGCGGGGGCTTTGGGGATGGCTGTGTCTTTCTACCTGAAGCGCAAGACCGGTGAGGTGACCCGCTCCAGAACCTCGTTATCGGCGGTGACCAATTATGGGCAACTCATGTTCGCGTTTGATTATGCCGGGCGAGCATTGTTTGATGAGCCTTCGGGGCGTGCCGTGCAGGGTAATCATCCGCTGTCGCACTTTTATCAGACCAGCGAAGGATGGCTCTTTCTGGATGCCAGCGCTGCCGATCTGAGTAGCCTGGAGCAGGTTGAAGGGATGCAGGGGATCACTGCTGCGACCGATAGAACAGCGTTTTTAGGCAGCGCTTTCAGCCGGGCACCTGCAGGTTATTGGGCAGAAGTACTCAGCGCTGCCGATGTGGCTGCGGCCGAGCCGATATCGATCGAGCATTTGCGTGAACTATACAGTCGAGCAGCGGATGGCCAGGCAGGGATCGATCAGGGCAGCTTTGCATTCTCGATCTTTGCTGACCATCCGAGCGGACATCGCATCACCCAGATCGATCCTTATGCGATTCGTCCCTTCGAGGCCAGCGTCTGCGCGGTGACCCCGGCAGAAAGATTCGGCCACTCGACCCGTGAAGTACTGGCAGCGGTGAATTACAGCGCGGCGGAGATCGAGTCGCTGCTGGAGCGCAGGGTCGCGGCACTCGGCTGGAGTCAGGAGTTTCTTCCGAGCTGATAAGTCACAATCACAACAATAAGCGCCTGATCGGGCGTTTATTCATGCTTTTAGGGGAGGTTTAATCGTAGGTTTCTCAGCATCGGTGTAGGTTGGCGTATTAATAAGCATAATTTTGGCCCTATACCAGGGTGTTCACACTGATTAATGTGGGCTTACATTCATAATGAATAAGAGTGCGAGTTCTTATCCCCTGAACCAGACCGCCTTGGTTCATACCGAGTCGGTCAACCTTTTCCCGGCAGCCGCAAGACGAAACCCGCTCTCGGGCGGGCTGAATCTAATGCCGACGCAAGGTTTTTTGGCACAATTAATCAATCTTTTACTGAGGAAGACCCTATGTACGTACTCATGGATATTATGGTTTCACCCGGCGGGGTGGGGACCTCTGTATCCCCTTATGTGGCGATGTGCCAAAAGATATTTGAACAAGCCGGGCTGACTCACACCATGCACGGTTACGGCACGAATGTAGAGGGGGACTGGGATGAGGTGATGGCCGCGGTTAAGCGTTGTCACCAGGATCTACACGAGGCAGGAGCCGTGCGCATCACCAGCCACATAAAGCTAGGAACACGCATCGATAGAGCGCAGACGATGGCAGATAAGGTGACCAGTGTTGAGGAAAAACTTGCGGCTAAATAACCGTCCAGCCCCCGCCGGCCCTAACCGCTGAGTTAGGATTACCTGTCTACAGTCAGCCTTCTAGCGTCCGTTTGATGGCAGTTTCTGGTGGGGCCTCTTTTTTACGGGGCGCAACCTCAGCCTTTTTTCAACGAATGTTCTCCATTTCTCAACCGCGTAAACAACAGCCGCTGCGGTAAATCCTCCGTCGCACGCGGTTTGCGGCGCCTTCCCACGCTATCAGGATGCCGCTTCTACTAACAGCTCCTCCTAAGTGCTAAAGCAGAACCGCTTTAGCACCTCGAGCAGCACCTCGACCAAGGGCACATAGCAGGCCGCATTCGGGTTTAAGATCCTGGCCATACTCAGCAGGTGCAATTGGCTCCTCCATTCCTTGATCCGGCTCCTTAGAATGCGACTAAAGACGCCACACCTCCGGGAGAGCCCACAGATGAGCACTATCCAGATTCAGCAACCCGATCGATTGGTTTCGGCCCGCGAACTGTTCGGTATCGATTCCGACTTACAGGTGCCCGCCTTCAGCGAGCGCGACGACCATGTGCCTGAGATCGATCCGGCTTACCGCTTCAATAAAGATGTCACCCTGGCGATCCTGGCTGGGTTTACTCAGGATCGTCGAGTGATGATCCAGGGGCTGCACGGCACCGGTAAATCGACCCACATAGAACAGGTCGCGGCACGACTGAACTGGCCCTGCGTGCGGGTTAATCTGGATGGTCATATCAGCCGTCTGGATCTGGTCGGCAAGGACACTATCAGCCTGCGCGACGGCAAGCAGGTGACCGAGTTCCAGGAAGGCATCGTGCCCTGGTCATTGCGTCGCCCGGTGGCGCTGATTTTTGACGAGTTCGACGCCGGTCGTCCCGAGGTGATGTTCGTGATCCAGCGCATCCTGGAGCGCGATGGTAAGTTCACTCTGCTGGATCAGAATGAAGTGATCCATCCGCATCCCTATTTCCGGCTGTTCGCCACTGCCAACACCGTCGGTCTGGGTAACCTCAACGGCCTTTACCACGGCACTCAGGTCCTCAATCAGGCGCAGATCGATCGCTGGAATATCGTTGCCAGCCTTAACTATCTGCCCCGGGCTGATGAGGTGGCCATCGTTCAGGGTCGGGTCCCGGCGTATGCCGACGAACCCGGCTATGCGCTGATTAACAAAATGGTGGCGGTCGCCGACCTGACCCGCCAGGGCTTTACCGCGGGTGATCTGTCGACCCTGATGTCGCCACGTACAGTGATCTCCTGGGCTGAAAATACCCAGATCTTTCACGACACGGGGTTGGCGTTTCGACTCAGCTATCTCAACAAATGCGATGAAGCAGAACGGGCATTAGTCGCCGAGTACTTCCAGCGCTGTTTCGAC
This sequence comes from Motiliproteus sp., assembly GCA_047633175.1. Classification (GTDB taxonomy): domain Bacteria; phylum Pseudomonadota; class Gammaproteobacteria; order Pseudomonadales; family Balneatricaceae; genus Motiliproteus. Next base: position 11,988 of record JBLIEQ010000027.1, read on the forward strand.
ACCGAGCTGGATGAATCTAAACCGATGCACGAGGTCGCATAGATGGCCAGCCCGCTGGTCGCCTGGCAGCCGGAGCAGACCACCGGTCTGACCCCTACGCTCAACCAACAGCCGCGTAAGGAGAAGCGCCAGCAACAGCTGGAGGAGCTCTGCGCGGCGACCATTCGGGCGCTGACCGGTAATGGCCGGTTGCGCTTCCGGGGCCACCGTCTGGAACAGGATGGGCGGCGGCTGCCGATCCGCGCCCCCCATCTCAATACCGACGTCACCGGCGATGACTTTAACTCGTTTCGCGGCGCTGCCGATGGCCTGGCGCTCCGCTTGCTCCACAGCGATGCGACGTTACACGCCTCGCTCATGCCCGAAGATCCGTTGGAGCAGACGCTGTTCGAAATTCTCGAGCAGCTGCGGGTCGAATCCCAGGTGTCCGATGATCACTCCGGCATCCGCCGTAACCTTAAACACCGGTTTAGCCACTGGTGCCTGCAGTTCCATCATTCGGGTATGACCGAAAATCAGGTGGGGCTGCTGCTGTTTTGTATCATCCAGACGGTCTGGTCACGGCTGGGCAGCCATCCTCCGCTGGAAGAGATCGAAGACCTGATTGAGCCCCAGCGTGCGGTGCTGGCACCGCATATAGGAACGGATGTGCTGGCACTCAGGCGCAACCGGGCTCATCAGGCCCGCTTCGCCGAGCACGCCCTGGCGATCTGTCGTGAGCTCAGCAGTATTATTGATGCGGGCCAGCCGGGCGGTGACGATGAGGATAAACGCAAACGCCAAAAAGTCGCCAAGGCCGCCGCTTTCGACCTGCTGCTTGAGGCCGACGAAGATGCCGACGAGCTGGACGTACCCGGATCGACGCTGCAGCACTCTGAGAAGCAGCTCAGCGATGCGCTGAGCGATTACCGAGTGTTCAGTAATCGCTACGACCGCGAGGTCCGCGCCGGCACGTTGATACGCCTGGAGCAACTTCGCGAGCTGCGCGAGCAGCTTGACCGCCGCATCCGCCGCCAGGGCATCAATACGCCGCGCCTGGCGAGGAAGCTGTCACGGATCCTCGCGGCCCCGCGCCGCAACGGCTGGCGCTTCGGGGAAGAGGAGGGCCATCTGGATGGCCGCCGCCTGTCGCAGTTGGTCACCAGCCCGACAGAACGCCGCCTGTTCCGTCAGGAGGAGTACCAGCCTCATAGCGACTGCCAGGTTACCTTTCTGATCGACAACTCCGGTTCGATGAAGGAGCACATCGAATCGATCACCCTGCTGGTCGATGTGTTCAGCCGCGCCTTCGAGCAAGCCGGTGCCCGTTCTGAGATCCTCGGGTTTACGACCGGTTCCTGGAACGGTGGCAAGCCCTTTAAGGAATGGCGTGGACGCGGTAGCCCCGCCGATCCGGGCCGCCTCAACGAAGTCTGTCATATCGTGTATAAAGACGCCGCAAAGCCCTGGCGCCGGGCGCGCCCCGAAATTGCCGGACTGCTCAAATCCACGCTGTTTCGTGAAAGTATCGATGGCGAGGCCTTGCTCTGGGCCAGCGCTCGGCTGCAGGCCAGTCAGGCAGCACGCAAGATCCTGATCGTCATCTCTGATGGCTGCCCGATGGAAAGCATGACCCACCTGCACAACGCTCCCGACTACCTGGATAAGCACCTGCAGCAGGTCAGTGAGTCGATCGAGCGCCGCGGCGAGATTGAGCTAATGGCCCTTGGCGTAGGCCTGGATCTGAGCCGTTACTACCGTCGCAGCCTAGCGCTGGATATCAGCCAGTCGCTGGACAATGCCCTATTTGATGAAGTGGTATCGCTAGTCGCCAACGGTAGGCGCTAATGTTTTATCGCTTCTCGTCACAGTTACCCCTGACAGGACACGAAGATGTCATCAATCGCACATAAAATTTCAGCACTGCAAAACATCCCCTGGGGGCGTCGCCTCTCTGAGACGGCACCGGGTTTTGTGCTTTGTCTGGTCGTGGGTATGGCCGCTACGTTTGTCTCCGAGCATTACGGCGGCCCAACGATTCTCTATGCCCTGCTGATGGGTATGGCGCTGAACTACCTCTCGCTGGAAGGGCGTTGCGTGCCCGGGATTCAGTTTGCCGCCAAATCGGTCTTGCGTTTCGGCATAGCTTTACTCGGTGCCCGCATTACCCTCGAGCAGATCCTGGGGCTGGGCTTTACCCCCATCGCCATCGTGCTGGTCGGTATTCCGGCGACCTTCCTTTTTAGCTATCTCTGTGGAAAATGGTTAAAACTGGGCAGTAGTCAGAGCATTCTCTGTGGCGGCTCGGTAGGCATCTGCGGTGCCTCGGCAGCGCTGGCGATATCGGCGGTACTGCCACAAAGCAAGGAGTCCGAAAAAAACCTGATCTTTACCATTATCAGCGTCACCGCCCTCAGCACCGTGGCCATGATCTCTTACCCGCTGATCATTGCGGCGTTGGGGTTAGGTGAAACCGAAAGCGGTATCTTTCTGGGCGCCACCATTCATGACGTTGCTCAGGTGGTCGGGGCCGGTTATATGATGTCCGATAATGTCGGCGATGTTGCCACCTTCACTAAGCTGTTGCGAGTGGCGATGCTGGTGCCGGTGGTGGTGCTGATCTCGGTGATCGTGGCGCGTAAAAACCTCTCCCAGGCCGGCAAAAAAACATCGCCGCTCCCCGGTTTTCTGATCGCCTTCGTGCTTATCGTGCTGGTCAATAGCACCGGCCATTTACCCCTGCTGGTGTCCGAGTCGATGATCGACATGTCGCGCTGGTGTCTGATCGTTGCCATGGTCGGTTTGGGGATGAAGGCCTCCTTCAAAGAGCTGGCAGAGATGGGTTGGCGGCCGATGTTGCTGATGGTTGCCAATACGCTGTTTCTGGCAATTGGGGTGGCTGTCTGGTTGCTGGTCTGCCGTTAGTTATTGCGGAGCGAGGTAGGCTGGGATGCAATCCCAGCTTTCATTAGTCTATGCGGAACCTGCACAGATGCAGGCGTATCTGGAGGGCGGTTTAGCAGGGGCGCGTCGTTCTCTGTAGGTTAGGCTTCAGCCTGACGATGACAGCACCTTTCGAAGATGCTCGTCAGCGGACCTTTTTCAGAGGTCCCAGTGCTCCAGTCGACGGCGTAGTTCGCTCATCTTCGACTGCATTACCTGTTCTAGCTGCTCCAACTCATGAGCCAATTGCTGGCGCTGTTGCTGGGGAGTGTTGCGGTTTTTGGTCAACGCGTTCAGCTCACTGGCCGCATCGAACAGCCTCGATGGTTGGGTCGTTTGGCCGTTACTTTCAGGCACTGGATGTTGGAATTTTTTGGTCCTTGGCAGTGGGCTGTCGTTCGGGCGCTGATAATAGATCTTGAGGATTTCTTCGCCGTTCTCGGTGTGCAGGCTGTAGCGACTGATCTGCTCGAAACTGCTGACGCCCATGGCGGTCAGGGTCGGAAAAAGGGACATGGTTTGGCCTCTTATAAGGATGCATTGGCAGATTAAAGACTAATTAACGTCGCGCTAATGCCATAGAGCCAGTTGTGAGACACCGTTAACACCAGTGTCAGGGGTTGGCTCCATGTGGCGGTTTGACTTGGTTCTAGATCCAAGGCGGTAGAGGTTTTTATAGTAGGGTCCTGTCGTAGCTACAGACAGTAACCCCTGATTTTTTATTAGTTACCCACGTTGGAGCGCCGCCATGAGTGATCAGCAGACCGTAGAGATACGCCTTAGTGACGAAGCGCAGGCGCTGTTCTCCGCCTATAAAGACTTTACCGGTGAGCGTCCGGAAACCTATATTGAGGCCCTGGTCAGCAAAACACTACCGACCCTGCAGGCACTGGTTGATGCGCTGCATGAAGCGGGTGACGATAGTACTGCGGTGATGGAGATTTTCGGTCGAAATATGGCCAACACGGTGCTCAGGCAACAGGATTAGGCTGCGAACTGAATAGTAGAGGTAAGCAGCGGGCAGCCTGTCAGACTTGACCGAGTCAGTCGAGTGCTCTGATCTGCTGCCGAATCTCATCTAATTTGACAGTCATTACCTTTTCCAGATGGTCAACATCGTTAAGAAATTGGGTCTTCTGGTCTTGAGGCGTGGAGTGTGCGGGTTGGGTCAGCCGAGTCAGCTCTTCGATCGCCCGGCATAGCCTTGGGCTGCTGCCCTTAAATTGCTCCCAGCCGCTTTGATTGCGGTATTGCAGTGGCACGGCGGTGCGTGGTCGGACGAAGGTGAACTTCTTGCTCCGCGGCAGGAGCGATCCCTTGCTGCGCCGGTAATACACCTTCAGGACATCGGCGTTTTGTTCCTGGCGAACGTTAAATTTGCTCACCTCGTCGAGCGAGTGGATTCCCATCTCGTCTAAGGCTGGATAGTCAGACATCGGTATTACCTTCTCAATAATATGAATAAATTCTGTATGCGTCGGCATCGCTCGTTGCCCTAGTTGCGTCATCTGTGGACGGCTCTGCAGCGGCAATAGGCGACAGCGTTGCTGGCCTTGGGATATGAATTTATTGTAGTTATTGGCAGGCTGAAACGAAGGGCAGTGTCACTTATAATTTCACAAGGATTATAGCGCTTCACTGGCTTTAGGTTAGAGCCAGTTTCGTCGGCTGGATTGGGCCAGTCAGGACCCCCTGAGGGTTGGCGTCTTGTGGGTCGGCAGCTGAAGGCTCCTGCCACAGGGGACTGAAGCTCAACCTACAAAAGAAAACACCCCCTTGTGGGTTGGCTTTTTGTGGGTCGGACTTTAGTCCGACAAGGCCAGCAGGGACCGTTTTCTTTGCTTCGCTTTCTTTGTCGTTACAAAGAAATGAAGCCGCCGGGAGGCGGAACCTCGCTTGATGACAAAAACAGTCATGCAGAATTAACGCCTTACTGTGCAGTCGCACTCTTTTTCATAGCCTCACCGAGGCTTCAAGGGTGCTGATACAGGGGTAGATCATTCCAGTATCCTGATGTAACAAATGCATGGCAGCAAACAGAAAAACCAGTCAGGGTAGGGCTTTAATGCCGCAACACTTAACTGGTACATAGCCTAAAGGAAGGTTCTGTCGGCAGGCGAGGAGGCGCTGGCGTAGCGCTTGCTGGGCATGCGCCCGGCCAGATAGCCCTCGCGCCCGGCTTCCACCGCTTTACGCATTGCCAGGGCCATGCGGATCGGCTGTTGGGCGTGGGCAATTGCGGAGTTCATCAAGACCCCCTGGCAACCCAATTCCATCGCCAGGGTGGCATCCGAGGGGGTGCCGACCCCCGCATCGATGATGATAGGCACCCTGGCATTCTCCAGAATCAAGCGGATGTTGTAAGGGTTGCTCAAGCCGAGCCCCGAGCCGATCGGCGCTCCGAGCGGCATCACCGCGACGCAGCCCAGCTGTTCCAGGCGCAGTGCAATCAGCGGATCGTCACTGGTGTAGACCATCACCTGGAAGCCATTCTTGACCAGTTCTTCGGCAGCGATCAGGGTTTCGGTGATGTTCGGGTAGAGGGTTTTCTCATCGCCGAGCACTTCGAGTTTGACTAGGTTGTGGCCGTTGAGCAGTTCGCGTGCCAGCTTGCAGGTGCGCACCGCATCTTTGGCGGTATAGCAGCCGGCGGTGTTAGGGAGGATGGTGTATTTATCGGGGGAAATGATGTCCAGCAGGTTGGGTTCACCGGGATTTTGGCCGATGTTGGTCCGGCGTACCGCCAGGGTGACTATCTCGGCACCACTGGCTTCGATGGCCAGGCGGGTCTCTTGCAGATCTTGGTATTTTCCGGTGCCGACCATCAGCCGAGAGTTAAAAACACGATCACCAATGCTCAGTGGATCCTGGGGGTGCTGCGAGTGCTGGGGCTGCTGGGGTGCGTTCATCGTCTTCTCCTTGTTATATATTCGGCGCTAACCACCACCGATGGCGTGGACGATTTCGATCCGGTCACCGGTTTTCAGCAGTCGTTGCGGGTAGTGGCTGCGGAGAATGACTTCCAGATTTAACTCTACCGCCAGGCGCTTGCCGGTCAGTGCCAGCTGCTGCAGCAGTAGTTCCAGGGTCGCCCCCGGAGGGAGCTGCTGGCTCTTGCCATTGACCTCTACAGTAATCATAAGTGGCCTTTTAGAAGGGGTTGGGGCCTGTGGCCGGGGTATGTAGCTGGGGTGTTAGCACATCATCCATCGATGCGTGTTAACGCTAAAGAACCAGTAGCGGCTTCTCGACGGGTCCAGTCATCTGGTATCAACGCCACTGAAAAACTGGTTCTAACTCCTGAGTGCTCGAGCGTCATACCTTGTATGGCAACGAGGAAGAGCCCGCTGGCCACCTTAGTCGTCCACTAACAATAAAAAGCGCCTGTCAGGAGAGTTACATGACCTTTGATGCCAACAATATTGATGCCGCTAAGGCGGTCGCCACTGACAAGAAACATGTCTGGCACCACCTTACTCAGCACAAGCCGTTCGAACAGAATGATCCGCTGATGATCGTCAAAGGTGTCGGGATGCGGGTCTGGGATGCTAAGGGTAACGAGTATCTGGATGCGGTGTCTGGTGCCGTCTGGACCGTTAATGTGGGCTACGGCCGTACCGAAATAGCCGATGCCGTGCGCGATCAGCTGGTGACGCTAAACTATTTTGCCCAAACTGCCGGCAATGTGCCTGCGGCACTGTTCGCCGAAAAGCTGATCGACAAGATGCCGGGCATGAGCCGGGTCTATTACTCTAACTCAGGCTCGGAAGCCAACGAGAAAGTCTTCAAAATTGTGCGCCAGATCGCGGCGAAGAAATATGGCGGCAAGAAGTACAAGATCCTCTACCGTGAGCGTGACTACCACGGTACGACTATTACCGCGTTGAGCGCCACCGGTCAGCACGAACGCAAGCATCAGTACGGTCCCTTTACCCCCGGTTTTGTCGAGGTGCCGCACTGCTGCGAGTATCGCTCGCAATGGGGCGAGGTGGACGACTACGGCATCCGTGCCGCCAACGAGATCGAAAAAGTTATACTGGCCGAAGGGCCGGAGACGGTCGGTGCGCTCTGTCTGGAACCGATTACGGCCGGCGGTGGTGTTATCGAGCCGCCTGCAGGCTATTGGGATCGGGTCCAGGAGATCTGCAAGCAATACGACATCCTGCTGCATATCGACGAAGTGGTCTGCGGTCTGGGGCGTACCGGTAAGTGGTTCGGCTATCAGCACTACGGCGTGAAGCCCGATATGGTCACCATGGCCAAGGGCGTCGCCTCGGGTTACGCGGCGATCTCCTGCACGGTGACTACCGAGGCGGTATTCGAGGCCTTTAAAGAGGACGACGATGCACGGATGGGCTACTTCCGCGATATCTCTACCTTCGGTGGCTGTACGGCGGGTCCTGCGGCGGCGCTGGTCAATATGGAGATCATCGAGCGTGAAAACCTGCTCGAAAATGTCACCCATATGGGCGAGTACCTGTTGGGCCGGCTTAACGAGCTGATGGCCAAATACAACGCCATCGGCGATGTGCGAGGTAAGGGCCTGTTCGCCGGCTTCGAGCTGGTTAAAGACCGCGTCACCAAAGAGCCCGCAGACGAGAGCCTGGCTATCGCCATCGGTGCAGACTGCATGAAGCAGGGGGTGATTATCGGCCGTACCAATCGCTCATTCCGCGACTACAACAACACCATCTGTCTGAGCCCGGCATTGATCGCCACCCAGGCCGATATCGACGGCATCGTCGATGCCATCGACAGTGCGATGTCACGGCTGTGCCCCAACGACTGATAGCGCTGTCGCGACCCCCTGCGGATTCTCCGCAGGGGGTTTATGCCTCTGGCACCAATGACCTGACTAAGCGGGGTGGCCGGTCCTATAACAGGAAGACGCCCCCGGGAGAGGATTTTCTATGGATACCCAAACACTGCATGATCTGGTTGAGCGTATTGCGGGCAAGGAGCACCTGACGCTTATCGGCCCTGCGCTCGAATGTTTTCAAATTCAAACGGAAGTGCCTCTGACCGAGAAGACGGCGTCCCAGGCAACTCGGCGGGCCATTGGCTATCTGGGTTCTGGATTGCTGGTCGCTTCGCCACAGAATCATGCGCTGAGTGTGCAGCGGCAGTTGATTGCCGATCATCTGCAGCGTGCCTGATCTAGGAGACTGACCGAGAATAGGCGGACCTACTGCGAAACCCTCGCTCTCTTTGGAAAAGGAGGCCCATATTTCCGCTCATTTTTGGCAAATAGAACCACTATTCACAAACTGCATCCCTGCAGCTGGCCCTACGGGCAGCTTAAGCTGTGTAAATCGGCTGTCCTGCCGATTTATTTTTGCAAATGATCAGAAAACCTGACTCCCCTTTTACCTTAGAAGAGTGCGTCTCTCTCTCGCTACGATCGCGTTCTTTAAGATAAAGGGCGGTTAGCCTCCTACGCGATTGCCGGATAAATATTCCCGCAGATCCGTAGTCGGGTCGAATGGCTCGTGATATGGAAAGCGCTGCTCAGGTTGGTAATCTGTAATCTGATGCGGTATACAGGGGGCTAAAATCATCGGTTCTGGTGTGCGCCCTGACAGAGGTCCTGCCCAGCAGGACTCAGCAGGACCGCACGCCATGCTTCCACTTTTCCACCTTTCCACCGATAAAGACACCAGTTTGCAACTGCAGCTACGCGAGCAGATCGCCTCGGCAATCCTTAACGGCAATATCGCAGCCGACAGTCCTTTGCCCTCCAGTCGAAAACTGGCCGCCCAGTTAAGTATTGCCCGTAACACCGTGGTGCTGGCCTACGAACATCTGCTTGATGATGGTTATCTGGTTGCGCGTGAGCGCAGCGGTTATTACGTCAACCCCGAGATTCTGCAGGGCAAGGTCAAGCAGCCGCAGACGCCGGCTACGGCGGCGGGGACGCCGCCAGACTGGCAGCAGAAGATAAAGGTGTTTCCCTCCAGTCAGACCAATATGAGGAAGGCGCGGGACTGGCAGAAATATCAGTATCCGTTTATCTACGGTCAGTTCGACCCCTCCCTGTTTCCCACCAATAACTGGCGCGAATGTTGTCGTGATGCAGTGAGCGTGCCCGCGATTCGCGATTGGGCCTCGGACCGGTTTGATAACGATGACCCGCTGTTGATCGAACAGATCCGCACCCGGCTGCTGCCCAGGCGTGGGGTCTGGGCGTCTGCCGATCAGATCCTGGTAACCGTGGGGGCGCAGCAGGCACTCTATATGCTGGCGCGGCTGCTGCTGGACAAAGACTGTGTGATGGGAATCGAGGATCCCGGCTATGTGGATGTGCGTAACATCGCCAATCTCAATCCGTCCCAGGTGATCGCCTTGCCGGTGGATGAGGACGGGATGATTATCGATGCCCGTATCGATGCCTGTGACTGTGTCTTTACGACTCCGAGTCACCATTGCCCGACCACGGTCACCATGCCGATCGAACGTCGTTACGAGCTGCTGAAAAAGGCCAATGAGCAGGATTTCGTTATCATCGAGGACGACTACGAGAGCGAAACCAACTTTAAATCCAACCCTATTCCGGCGCTGAAGAGCCTGGATACAAACGACCGGGTGCTCTACGTCGGCAGCCTGTCCAAGACCCTGGCGCCCGGCCTGAGGCTGGGTTATCTAGTGGGCCCTGCGGCGTTTATCCGTGAGGCGAGGGCGCTGCGGCGGTTGATGGTACGCCATCCGGCGGCCAATAATCAGCGCTCGGTGGCGCTGTTTTTAGAGCGCGGCTACCACGATGCGCTGATCATGACGATCATGCGTACTTATGAAGAGCGCTGGTACGCGATGGGGGCGGCGTTGTCTGAGTATATGCCGGCATCCTTCGTCAAACCGGGTTTTGGTGGTTCCTGTTACTGGGTTAAGGGACCCGACGAACTTGACGCCCGGGTGCTGCGTAAAGAGGCGGCGGACCGGGGTATTCTGATCGAGCCGGGCGACATCCACTTTCAAGGCGAGCAGCCGCCGTTAAATTATTTCAGGCTCGGTTACTCCTCGATCACGGCTGAGCGTATCGGCCCGGGGATTAAAGCGCTGTCCGAATTGATCGAAGATATGGTGTGACCGCCTGATTAGAGGACTCTCCCCGCTCAGCCTCTGTTAATCGCTGCCGCTGCCGCTGCGACCAGGCCGCCCTGGGAACCCGAATGACGGGTCCCTGTGGGCGCTTTTTCCCAAGCCACCAAGAGCCGGCGGCGCGGCCATTCTTGGCCCGCCCTGGCCTCAGTTCGCCATCCGCGCCCTCGGAGCCGGCTAACCGTCCCTCTGTTCTGTCTTCACGAGGTTGTTCGCCGCGCAATCGAGAGGTGGCGGAGTGCCTGAGCACTTAATGATGCACCCTTTCAGCCCTTTTATTTTTAAATAATACAATTAAAACAGTATCTTATAGATAGTTATCTGTCTGGATGTATCAGTCCCTGAAAACTGGTTCTACTCCGACATACCGCTGCGAAATAACCTAGATATCAAGTTAACCGCTGCGGTGCCGTTGCTAGGCTCGTCGCAGGTTAATCCCTGATACAGATGCCTGCGGTTCCCTCATTCAGCTGCCGCGGCTTACAACACAACTGCTAATTAAAACAATTAAAACTGGAGTGGCGCTATGTTGATCGGAGTCCCTAAAGAGATTAAGAACCACGAGTACCGCGTCGGAATGGTGCCTGCCAGTGTGCAGGAACTCACCAGCCGTGGTCATCAGGTCGTGGTAGAAACCAGCGCGGGCAGCGGCATCGGGTTTACCGATGCGGACTACCTCGAGGCAGGCGCCTCGATCGCGTCCAGCCCCGCTGAGATCTTCGCCGAGGCGGAGATGATCATCAAGGTTAAGGAGCCGCAGGCCGTCGAACGCAAGATGCTGCGCCCCGGCCAGCTCCTGTTCACTTATCTGCACCTGGCACCGGACCCCGAGCAGACCGATGATCTGCTCGCCAGCGGCGCAACCTGCATCGCCTACGAGACCGTAACCTCAGCAAGTGGCGGCCTGCCGCTGCTGGCGCCGATGTCTGAAGTGGCTGGTCGCATGTCGATCCAGGCCGGGGCTGCCTGCCTGGAGAAATCCAAAGCAGGTCGTGGCATGTTGCTGGGCGGAGTGCCTGGTGTCGAGGCGGCCAAGGTGGTCATTATCGGCGGCGGCGTGGTCGGTAGTAATGCGGCCCGTATGGCGATCGGCATGGGTGCCCAGGTGGTGATCTTGGACCGTTCCGTCGACGTACTAAGGCGACTAGTCTCTGAGTTCGGTACTGCGATTCAAACCGTTTACTCGAGCAAAGCGGCTCTGGAAGAGCACGTGATCAGCGCGGACCTGGTCATCGGCGGAGTGCTGATCCCCGGTGCTGCGGCACCCAAACTGGTGACTGCCGATATGGTCAGCCGAATGAAGCCCGGCTCTGCCGTGGTGGACGTGGCGATCGATCAGGGCGGCTGCTTCGAAACCTCCCATGCAACCACGCATCAGGATCCCACCTACCTCGTTGACGGTGTGGTGCACTATTGCGTCGCCAATATGCCCGGTGCCGTGGCACTCACCTCGGCCCTGGCGCTGAATAACGCTACCCTGCCACATATAGTGGCACTGGCCGAACTGGGCTGGAAAGAGGCGATCCGTCGCGATCCGCATCTGGGTAATGGTCTCAATGTGCATGCTGGCGAGATCACCCGCCCAGAGATCGCCGAAGCGTTAGGCAGAAATTTTGTCGAGTACAAACTGAGCGCCTAAGGGCTGTCCGATTCACAGGCCGGACGTTAAACCGGCCTGCTAATAAGAAGGAATTAATCATGCCACGTATGACTCCGAGCGAAGCCTTTGTCGAAACCCTGGTTGCCAACGACGTTACCGTCGCCTTTGGCATCATGGGTTCGGCCTTTATGGATGCGATGGATATTTTCACCCCCGCCGGTATCCGCCTGATCCCCGTCGTTCATGAGCAGGGCGCCGGCCACATGGCCGATGGGTATGCCCGTGTCTCCGGTCGTCACGGCGTCTGTATCGCCCAGAACGGCCCTGGTATTACCAACTTTGTGACCGCGATTGCGGCGGCTTACTGGGCCCACAGCCCCGTCGTCTGCATCACCCCTGAGACCGGTGCGATCTCCAACGGTCTGGGTGGCTTCCAGGAAGCGCAGCAGCTGCCGTTCTTCGAGACCATCACTAAATACCAGGCCCATGTGGCACGTCCTGAGCGGATGGCGGAACTGACCGGTCGCGCTTTTGACCGTGCGATGCAGGAAAATGGTCCGACCCAGCTGAACATCCCGCGTGACTTCTTCTACGGCGATATCAATGTCGAGATCCCGCAGCCGATCGTGATCGAGCGTGGCGCCGGTGGCGAAAACGCCTTGAACGAGGCGGCGGATCTGTTAGCCAATGCCAAGAACCCAGTGATCGTGTCCGGTGGCGGTATCGTGATGTCCGATGGTGTGGAGCAGTGCATGGCGCTGGCCGAGTATCTGGGCGCGCCGGTATGTAACACTTACCTGCACAACGATTCGTTCCCTGCCAGCCACGAGCTGTGGGCCGGCCCCTTGGGCTACCAGGGTTCTAAGGCCGCGATGCGAATGATCGCCGAGGCGGACGTGGTACTGGCACTGGGTACCCGTCTGGGACCCTTCGGTACCCTGCCACAGCACGGCATCGACTACTGGCCCAAGGATGCCAAGATCATCCAGGTTGACTGCAACAACAAGATGCTGGGTCTGGTGAAGAAGATCTCTGTCGGTATCTGTGGCGATGCTAAGGCCGCTGCCAAGGTACTGCTGGCCGGTCTGAAAGCGCGTGATGTGGCCTGTCTAGCGACTAAAGATGAGCGGGCACAGAACATCGCTGCCGAGAAAGCCGCCTGGGAGACCGAGCTGGACGAGTGGATCCACGAGAAGGACGAGTACTCGCTGGACATGATCAACGAGCAGGCCGGTGAAGAGGGCAGCTACCTGCACCCACGACAGGTGCTGCGCGAGCTGGAAAAGGCGATGCCTGAAGACGCGATGGTCTCGACCGACATCGGCAATATCAACTCGGTCGCCAACAGCTATCTGCGCTTCGAGAAGCCTCGCAGCTTCTTCGCACCCATGAGCTTTGGTAACTGTGGTTACGCACTGCCGACCATTATCGGTGCCAAGGTCGCGGCCCCCGAGCGTCCCGCAGTCGCCTACGCCGGTGACGGTGCTTGGGCCATGTCCATGGTCGAGATCCTGACCTGCGTCCGCGAGCAGATCCCTGTGACCTCGATCGTGTTCCACAACCGTCAGTGGGGCGCCGAGAAGAAGAATCAGGTGGATTTCTACAGCCGTCGTTTCGTTGCTGGTGAGCTGGAGAACCCCAGCTTTGCCGAGATCGCACGCTCCATGGGCGCTCAGGGCATCACCATCGACAAGCTCGCAGATGTCGGTCCTGCGTTGAAGCAAGCCTGTGATGCCCAGAAAGATGGCGTCACCACGGTGATCGAGATCATGTGTACTCGCGAGTTGGGCGACCCCTTCCGTCGTGATGCGCTGTCCAAGCCGATCCGTCACCTCGAGAAGTACAAAGACTTCCAGTAAGTCGGATAGACCCGTGCTGCCAGGCCCCCCGCCTGGTAGCGATTCTAACCGGTCGGCCCTCGACCGGTTTATTTCGCGGCCCAACGGTGGCCCTGGCCACTAACTAACTGACTACCTGACTACCTGACTGGCCAGTCGGCCACTCAGCAATAGTTCTCAGTACGACCAAACTTCAAACCAGAATAACGATAAAGGTGGGTGATGAAGGCACTTAACGATATATTTCAGCGGGCCGCCCAAGCGCCTCGGCGTGTGGTCTTAGCGGAGGGTGAAGATCCTCGTATTCTGGAGGCGGCGACCCTCGCCACGGCGCGCGGTATCGCCGAGGTTACCCTGCTGGGTGATACCGATAAGATACGCGCCCTGGCCGCGGAAAGGGGCTTGGATCTCGACGGCGTCACTCTGATGGATCCTGCCCGATCGAGCGAGCGGCAACGCTACGCAAGCGCCCTGTACCAGCTGCGCCAAGCTAAGGGGATGACCCTCGAGCAGGCCACGGTGCAAGTCCAGGATGCGCTTCATTATGCCCAGATGATGGTTCATCTGGGGGATGCCGACGGCTCGGTCGCAGGTTCGGTGTACACCACCGGCGCGGTGGTTCGCTCGGCGATTCAGATCATCGGGATGGCGCCGGGTGCCAAGATGGTCTCCAGCTTTTTTCTGATGATGCTGTGCGAACCCTTTCATGAACTCAAGGGCGGGGTGATCTTCTCCGATTGCGGCCTGGTAATCGATCCCGATGCTCAGCAGCTGGCGCAGATCGCCATCTCCGCCGCCGGTAGTGCCAAGACTCTGCTTAACGAAGATCCTCGGGTGGCGATGCTGTCGTTCTCGACCAGCGGCAGTGCCAAGCACTCCGCGGTCGATAAGGTGGTGGAAGCCACCGCGCGGGTCAAGCAGCAGTATCCCGAGCTCTGCATCGATGGCGATGTGCAGCTGGATGCGGCCATCGTGGCGGAGATCGCCGAGCGCAAGGTCGACCAGTCTAAGACCAAAGGCAAGGCCAACGTCCTGGTGTTCCCGAACCTGGAAGCGGGTAATATCGCCTATAAGGTGGCGGAACGGATCGGTAAGGCCGACGCGATCGGCCCCATTCTGCAGGGGCTGGCCAAGCCGGCCAACGACCTGTCCCGGGGCTGCAGTGCCAAGGATGTGGTGAATGTGATCGCCATCACCGTGGTGCAGTCACAGACGCTCTGAGCGACGGTCAACGCCAGGACGCTAGCCTGTTGTTTGTTAGCCCGGTAACAACTGCTTAAACACGGTCATCATCGCGGTCTTAGGGCTGCACCAAAAAGCCACCCTGGTTATTTCTCAGGGTGGCTTTTTGGCTTAGTGGATCTCGAATTATACTCCTGGGCGTTCGCTCTGCTTAGCTGTCGGGTGCTTGGTGGTGCTACGCCCCGTCCCGCTTGCCGCCTGGATAGATGACAGCGTTCTAGCCCGGATATTCCCCCAAATTGCTTGTGCGTTCGTTTGATCCTTAGCGCTGCTTAGGTTGATGAACGTTGGCTTCGTTGGGTCTTTTGGCGTTTGAGCTCATCTTTTTCTGGTAAGGGCACAATCATGGAGGGGATGCGTGAACGGCGTAACACGCTCTTGGCCACCGAGCCGAGAAACGTATGCATAAACCCTTTCTCGTGTGCACCCATGATGATGAGATCCACATTCAGCTCCTGTGAGCGTTTGAGGATGGTTTCTGCGGGATAGTGCTCGATGACATCGATGGACGTGATCTGGTCGCGGAGCGCCTTTTCGGTGGGGGCTAGCACCTCCCAGAAATACGCTTGCCGCTGTTGCAGCAGGGCAGAGGCGTGGTCGATGCGATGGTTGAGAAGCTCGTTACGGGCTTCGGCACTCATCACGTACGTTTGCAGGGTGATGCGGGCGTCACTGGAGAGTTTTTCCACGACGTGCAGCATATGTATTTGGGCGCCAAGCTGTTTGGCTAGGTAGGCCGCGTACTTGAAGGCGTAGGAGGCGTTCTTGGACAGGTCGGTGCAGTATAGGACTTTTTTGATTTCGGGTAGCATGAAGCATACTCCTTAGGCAGGGGTTGCCCTGCATCCCTCGGTCCCCTCCTGCCCCCCCTTTGGAAGTGGAGAGCAGCTGGAGAGCAAGGCGTTAGCGGGTCGAGGGTGCTATAGGGTTGTCAGCCAGCCAACAGCCGGGGCAGAAACAGGGTGATCTCCGGCACGAAGGCGATGATAAAGACCCCCACTATCGAAACGGCGACAAAGGGCAGCGCCTTGGCGGTGATATCCTCCAGCGGGGTATCGGATATGCCCGAGGCCACGAATAGATTCTCTCCCAGCGGCGGGGTGGCGAAACCGATCGACAGGCAGCAGATCAGCACCACGCCGAAGTGAATCGGATCGATTCCCAGGCTGTAAGTGACCGGTAGCAGTACCGGAGTCAGGATCATGATCGCCGCGAGGGTCTCCATAAACATCCCCACGAACAGCAGGAAGGCGATGATGAGCGTCCAGATCAGGTAGATGTTGTTGGTCAGGTTCAGCATGGAGGTCGCGATGGAGTCGGGGATCTGGTTTTCTACCAATACCCGGCCGAAGACGGTGGCGGTGAACAGGATCAACAGCACCCGTCCCGAAAGCCAGGTGGTGGTCTCCAGTGAATGCACCAGACTCTTCCAGGTGAGTTCTCTATGGACAAACCAGCCGATCATCAGGGTATAGAAGATCGCCACGATGGCGGATTCCGTGGGCGTGAAGAAACCGGAATAGATTCCCCCAAGGATTACCAGCGGTGCCAGCACCGACCAGAATCCCTTTCTGAACGCCGTACCGATATGGCTTAGCGACCAGCCTTCGCCGGTGCCCTTGTAGCCGGCTTTCTTGCAGCGGAAATAGTTCATGATCAACAAACTGACAGAGATCACCAGTGCGGGCATAAAGCCGGCGATAAACAGCGTCGAGATCGAGACGGTCTGGAAGCTACCGAATTTTTCGATCGCCTCTGGGGGCACGGTCAGACCGATGGCGGAGATGCCGAAGATCACCATCGGAATTGACGGCGGAATAATAATACCCAAGCCTCCGGAAGAGGCGGTGACTGCTGCGGCATAGCCGCGATCGTAGCCGCGCTTGACCATCGCCGGGATCATCAGCATGCCCACCGCTGCGGTCGTTGCCGGGCCGCTGCCGGAGATGGCACCGAAGAACATGCAGGCCATGACAGTCGCCGCAGACATGCCGCCGGTGAAGGGGCCGGCGAAACTCTCGGCTAGATTAACCAGCCGTTTGGAGATGCCGGCGGCCTCCATCAGTGCCCCGGCGAGGATAAAGGCGGGCAGCGCCATCAGCGGAAAGGAGCCCACCGAGGTAAAGGCGATCTGTACCAGTTTGATCGGGTTCTCATCCAGATAGATGAAGGAGAGCAGTGCCGAAACCCCCAGCGATACGGTGATGGGGGCGCCCAACACCAATAGCAGGAAAAAGGATCCGAACAGGATAAGAATAATCGATGATTCAGCCATGAGTCGACTCCGGTTTATGGCGCTGCGTTATTGTTTTTTTGAGCGTCGTTTTGGTCGCTGCTACTGTCTGTGAGCTCTTCCAGTTCCAGTGACTCGGGATCGCGTACATCGATGCCTTTGACAAATTTGTAGTAGTTGACCTGAATAATGCGGATCGTCATCAGGCTGAAGGCGACCGGCAGGATGAGGTAGATGTACATCATCGGCACACCCAGGGTCTGGGATTTCCAGAACAGATTCATTTTATTGAAGACAAAATCGTAGGACAGGTAGACGAAGTAGCAGTTGAAGGCGATCCAGATCAGATCGGCGAGCGCCTCCATACCGATCGCCATTTTTCTTGGCAACCATTTGAAATGAAAAGTCACCCGGTTGTGGGCCGACAGCTTGGCGGCGTAGCTGGCACCGAAGAATACGAACCAGACAAACATGTACACGGCCAGCTCTTCGGACCAGGAAAGCGATTGCTCAAACACCTCTCTGGAGACAATCTGGGCGAACAGCAATAGCACAAACAATACCAGCAGTCCCCGGCAGACATAGCTCTCGAGGTTGTCGAGAATCTTAAGGATAAATCCTGTTTTGGTCATGATAGAGGTTCCCAGAAAGAGGGCTAAAAAAATGCACCCTGGCTGTTTGAAGTCGCCACCGGGGTGGGTAGCTCCTATTAGGCGCAGAGTGCAAGATTTAACAGAGGTAATCGATTAACGCGATTACCTATAGGCGTTGTTGTTCTTTATTGCTTATACGCCATCTCGGCCGAGGGCTTTCAGGACGGTATTGAGCTTATCCTTGCCACCGATGCTATCGATATACTTGGGCCATACGGCGGCCGTTGCTTTCTCGATCCACTCTTGCTCGCCGTTGGCGGGATCGGAGATCTCCATGCCGCGCTCGGTGAGCTCTTTCTTGATGATGACTTCGTTTTCGGCCAGCCAGCTAGCGCTGTGCTGAGTTGCTGCCGCACCGGATTCCAGGATCGCCTGCTGAACGGCGGGGCTTTGATCCTGAAACACTGACTCGGACACGATCAGCGGCTCGATGGAGAACAGGTAACGGATATTGGTTACGTACTTCTGTACTTCGTCGAACTTCATCGCGTAGTTAGTGATATAGGGATTGTCCTGGCCATCGACAACTTGCTGTTGCAAGGCCGTGAAGGTCTCAGACCAAGCCATCGGTGTGGGGTTGATGCCCCAGGCCTTGTAGGTGTCGATCATGATTTCGTTCTTAGGTACGCGGACCACCACGCCCTGCAGATCTTCCAACGTCGTGATCGGGTGCTTAGAGTTGGTCAGTACCCGGAATCCAGAGTAGGCCCAGCCGATGATGCGGACGTTCGCATCGCGCAGGGTGTTGGCGACCAATTCTTTACCGACATCTCCCTGAGTCAGCGTAACGGCATCATCAAGGCTTTGGATCATGTAGGGCAGGGTCAGTACGCCGACGCTGGGGGAGAACGGAGTGACGTTATTGATCGCCAGGATAGAAAAGTCCAGGGTGCCCATAGACGCAGCATTGACGGTGTCCTGCTCGCTGCCGAGCTGGCCATTGAGGAACAGTTTAGCGTCGTGCTTGCCGCCGGTCCGTTTCTCGAACTCGGCCGTGAAGGTCTTACCCAACTCGTGCTGAGTGCCGCCGCCGCCATCGCCCACTGCAACTTTAAACGTCTTAGCCTGGACCATCATGCTGCCGCCAGCGGTGACGGTAAGCGCGAGAGAAAGGGAAATCGCTTTAGCGAATTTATTCTTAGGATCCATAATTAACTCCGGTTCTGTGATCCATTCGCCCTACGGCGTGGACTTTTTATTATTGTAGAACCCCCCTGGGGTCATAAACGGAGTGACTCAGGGAGTGGTTCAGCATGGCATCGTTGCCTGTTTTATCAACAAGCCTTCCGATCAGGTGTTATTGATCGTTCTTTATCTTCAGCCCAGACCTTCCGGATTTTTAGAACCACTTTTAAAGCTTGAATGGTACCAGACTTTTGTGCCTCATTTAGGCATGAAAAGCGCGCGAATATTCTTTAAGAACGGAGAGTAGGATCGCGCAGACGGTATTAACGTGCCAAATTGGCCTTAATAACAACCCATCAAGCAGGCTCCGGGCACCACCGAGATCCTAGTCGTCAACACCGCTGGCCTGTACGTCGAGGGCAGAGGCTTTTCCTTTAGCAGGTGCGTAGTCTGACGCGGTCTCCGCTACGTGGTTGTGCACCCCCGGGAACCCCGTTTTTTTGGCTCCAAAACGCTTGCTGCGCTGGCTCTAAACCCTTTTCGTCTTGCAGGCTTTAATGGTGAAAAACAACAGCACCCCGCGGAGGTTTAACCATGGCACTGCAACGTTACGGCTTTATCGTCAAAGCTGCCGATCTGGAAGTGATCAAGAACCAGGCGCATATCCAGAGCGAGCAGTTCCAGATGATGGTGTCGGGAGTGAGTTCAGTTGATGAGGCGATTCTGGCGGCGCAGGAGATGCTGACCCGAGAGGTTCAGTTGATCGAGCTCTGCGGCGCATTCAGTGCCGAAGATGCGGATCAGATTCGTGACGCCATCAATGATCGGATTCCGATTGGTCGGGTCCAATACAGCAATCAGGAGCGTGACCGTTTGAGCCGCGAACTGGCTTGATCTAAGTGAAGGCGGTATTGATGCCTGGCTTAGGCTGAAGCGGAGATCGAGACTTAGTCGGACGAAACAGGCTTTCAGGCTGTTGTTACTCCCTGTTGTAAGGAGACAGACAATGACGAGTGCATTTAAGATCAAATCATCCGAGAGCCAGGGTGACGGTATCAAGGCGGTGGCGGGACATGCGGCCCAGTCGCTCAAGCTGCTTGGCCATCTTGCTCCCCGAGTGCAGTGTATTACCAATCCGGTAGCCATGGATTTTTCTGCGGACATCCTGCTTGCCGTAGGCGCACAGTCCTCGATGACCCTGGGGATAGAGGAGATCGCGGAGTTTGTGACCAGTGCAAGTAGTCTTTCGATCAATACTGGCACGCTGGACAGTATTCGGCGTGCGGCCATTAACAGTGCAATCGATGTCGCGACCGACTATCACAAGCCCTGGGTGCTGGATCCCGTCTCCGTACATGTCTCTGCCACGCGGCGCAGTTTCACTGTTGGGCTGTTGGCAAAGATGCCGGCGGTGATTCGTGGCAACTATGCAGAGATCCATGCGCTGGCGAATGATGATTCCCCCAATGCTCCGCAGCGCCTGGCACGGCAGACCGGTGCCGTGGTGGTGCAGTCGGGCGAGACGGACTTGATTACCGATGGTCGGCGTACACTGCTGATGACGAATGGCGTGTTGCTGCAGACTCGGGTTGCGGCGATGGGCTGCTCATCTTCAGCGTTGATCGGTGGTTTTCTGGCGGTCACGGAGAACGCCTTCGATGCTGCCGTGCAGGCGATACTGGTTATAGGTGTCGCTGCTGAGGAGGCTATGGCGCTGGGCGCAGGCCCGGGTAGTTTTAAAATGCATCTGCTCGATTGCCTCTATCGTCTCGATGAGGACACCTTGGTGCGAAGAGGGCGTGTCGTTCAGTGTGAAGAGATGGCTGCTTTTTAGACCCTCAGCCCCCCCCAGTAAACCCCTGCCCAAACCCTGACTGAGTCCTGCTGTTGCTAGCTGTGGCTCTGGTCATTGTCTTACCCTGTGCTTTTGTTGTTAATGCCCCAGTGTTGATGCCCCCGCTCTGCAGGGAAGGCTCAGGCTGGTTGCATATCGCATAGATACGACAGCATCCTGGCGGAGTTTTGTGAGAGCCAGGCTCCCCAGATTTGATGCTAGGGTATCGAAGCTGATATTCGGAGCCTCTAGTTCGAGTGTCGTCCATAGAATCGACAGATAGATCGTATCTACTAGGGTACGCCCAGCATTTTGCCATTGTTAACGGTCCGCGTATTCCATGCAGCCGTAGAACAGCTGCAACAGACCGCGTTCGCTGATGCGCAGGTCTTGTCCGGAGGAAAATCTTGAGGCACTGCTTTTCTGTACCGCTTTTCTGTACCGTAATGCCTCATAAGTTCTATCAGGCTATAGCCTTTCTGAAATTGGATCTTGTTTTTCATGATGCAGCGCTCACTCACGCCGGTTATTTCAAGTATAGGCGCTGAGAGTTGGCTGAGATTTTTGGGTAATCAGGTATTTTTATTCAGGCCGCTCCTCTGCTGGTAAACTCGTTACCGCCTGCCATCTACATTTCACCCCATGCCCTCCACAAACCGCAGTATAGAGACCTGAGCATCGATGTTTGAATTACGCCCCTACCAGAAGGATGCGGTTCGCGCCGTTATCGAGCACTTTCGCCGCGGTAGCGACCCGGCCGTGGTAGTGCTGCCGACAGGTGCCGGTAAGAGCCTGGTGATCGCGCAACTGGCGCAACTGGCGCGGGGACGTGTGCTGGTTCTCGCCCATGTGAAAGAGCTGGTGCAGCAAAACCACGGCAAATACCAAGCCTATGGCAATAAAGCCAGTATCTTCTCCGCCGGTCTCAAGCGTAAAGAAGCGGAGAAACAGGTGGTGTTTGGCAGTGTGCAGTCGGTTGCCCGCAATTTGGAACAGTTTATCCAGGGCTTCACGCTGCTGGTTATCGATGAATGCCACCGGCTGTCAGCGGAATCGGATTCCGAGTATCGACGCATTATCGCGCATCTGCGTCAGCACAACCCCGGCCTGAAGGTACTGGGACTGACAGCGACTCCTTACCGGTTAGGACTCGGTTGGATCTACCGTTATCACTATCACGGCGTGGTCCGGGGTGAGCCGGACAGCTTCTTTACCGACTGCATCTTCGAGCTGCCCCTGCGGCTGATGGTCAAGCAGGGCTACCTGACACCTCCTAAGCTGGTCGATGGCGCTATCGCCCAGTATGACTTCAGCGCTTGTGTCCCAGGTGAGGGCAGGCGTTATCAGGAGGCCGACCTTAACCGGGTTATCGCCAATGCCGAGCGAGCCACGGCGCAGATCATCGCGCAGATCATCACCCAGGCCGCAGACCGTCAGGGGGTAATGATCTTCGCGTCGACCGTCGATCATGCTCGGGAGATCCTGGGGTATCTGCCCGAGGGCACCGCGGCGTTGATTCTTGGGGAGACCGACGGCCGAGAGCGAGATCGGCTTATCGCGCTGTTTAAGCAACGGCACTTTAAATATCTGGTTAACGTCGCGGTATTGACCACCGGTTTCGATGCCCCCCATGTGGATCTGATCGCCATACTACGTCCCACTGAATCGGTTAGCCTGTATCAGCAGATCGTCGGTCGGGGATTACGTCTGAGCCCGGGTAAGGTCGATTGTCTGGTGTTGGAGTATGCCGGTAACAGTTACGATCTCTACGCCCCAGAGATCGGCTCCAGCAAGCCTGCTGCTGATTCGGAACCGGTGATGATCTTCTGCCCCCAGTGTGACTTTGCGAACACCTTCTGGGGCAAACTAGATGAGGATGGCGAGCTTTTGGAGCACTATGGCCGGCGCTGTCATGGACTCGTGATCGACCAGCACCAGCGGACGCAGTGTGACTACCGTTTCAGGTTTAAAGAGTGTGCCCAATGCAATGCTCAGAACGATATCGCGGCTCGCCGCTGTCACCAGTGCCAAGCGGTGATTATCGATCCGGATACCAAACTACGCGAGGCCCTGGCATTAAAGGATGCGCTGGTACTGCGCTGCGCCGGCATGACCCTGATGACAAGGCAGGCCAAGTCGGGAGGGACGCAACTCAAAATCATCTACCACGATGAAGAAGGGACGGAGTTGGCGGAATATTTCAGCCTGGATAGCGCCGCTCAGAAGAAGGCTTTCGCTATCCATTTTCTGACACAGCACCTGCGTAATACCACCGTGAAATTCCACCCCGAGAACGTCGATCAGGTGGTCAATGCCGCAGCCTTGTTTCGAGCGCCAGACTTTGTGGTAGGGCGCAAACAAAAACATTACTGGTCTATTCAGGAGAAACTGTTCGACTACGAGGGAAACTACCGTAAGGCCAATCAGCTATAGCGCGGCAGCGCTTAAATGACCTCTCGTTGCGAGAGGGCGTCCGGCCGACAGCCGAAAAACTAAGGCTATGTACTAGTTAAGTGTTGCGGCCAGCAGCTCGCTCTTGTAAAAGATCGCCTGCAGGCAGGCTCCCACGGTGCTATCACTTATGGTCGCGAGAGGTCATCCGGCCGGCTGAAAGCCTAAGTCTCAGACCTCTCTGTCTCCTGTCGAGCCATCAATCCTCTTTAAACGCATCGCGATGATACTCCGCCGCTGTTATGACCTCGCGTACGCCACACTCCGTTAACTCAGGCACTTCGCCGCCCGCCATTACTTTCAACACGCTGTGGACGCCTCGGGAGAGGGAAGTCAGGTTATAGCCGCCTTCTAGCACCATCACCAGGCGGCCATCGCAATGTTTGTCGGCAATCCCCTGCACGATCCCCGTAAGCGCTGCAAAACCGTCGTAGCTCAAATTAAACGCCAGGTCGTTGTGATGGGGGTCAAAACCGGCGGAGACTAACACCAGCTCCGGCTTAAAATAGTCGGCGGCGGGGATTAATATGTCACGAAATGCTTTCTCAAGGGCGATATCGCCGGCGGCTTCCGGGAGGGGGACGTTAAGGGTATAGCCCTCACCCATGCCGGCACCGATCTCCTCCAGATGGCCCGATCCCGGATAGAAGGGTGCGGCACAGTGGGTATCAAAAAATAACACATCCGGGTCTGCCCAAAATATATCCTGGGTGCCGTTGCCATGATGGACATCCCAGTCAACGATAAGGATACGCTCGCAACCGAGTTTTGCCTGTGCGTGGGCGGCGGCTACCGCTACATTGTTAAACAGGCAGAAGCCGCGCGCTCGAACCGGTTCGGCGTGATGTCCGGGTGGCCGGACCAGCGCGAAAGCACTCTGGGTCTCGCCCCGAACCACCGACTCGACGGCGGCGATGGCATTACCCGCCGCTGAGGTCGCCGCCTTAATGCTCTCGGGTGAGACGGCGGTAGTATCGCTGTCCAGCCAGGCGGGTTTGCCTTCGAGGGAGAAGATGTGATCCAGGTAGGTCGCGGTGTGAACACGTCCGAGTTGCTCGAAGGTGGCCTGTGCGCCCGCCCTGATCTGTACGCCTGGGATGGGTTCTGCCTGAAGCAGGTCCATAATGGCGGTAAGCCGGCCAGGGTGTTCCGGATAGCTCCATTTAAAGCTCAGTTTCCCCAGGATATCCCTTACCCGCTTTTCCACCCGGCTGGGAAGAAAGGGTAGATCCACTTGGGGGTTGTGACCGAGCATCAGCTCGTCATAAAACACGGTTACGCTGCGAGACTCTGCCACTCGTGATTCCCTTCTAGCCGTTGCTATTGCTGTTTGATCAGGGCGCTTTAGAACGTTTTAGGACGCTTTGCAGGATGTTTTTCCAGTTTCTCTTTGACTGTCGCGGTGAAGGCTTCGGCACGTATACCGGTGGTCTTAAAGCCGAGCCGCGCCCAAGTCGCTTGCGCCTCTGTATTGGTTGCCGAGTACTCTAGCATCAGCTCCGGTACGTCCCGGCTCTCAGCAAAAGCGACCAGCTCGCGGAGTAGTGCGCTAAGAATACCCCGCTGCCTGTAGTCGGGTTCTACCCAGGTATCGTCGATCACGCCGGATTTGAAGCGCTGGTCAGCGGTTTGTTTCCAGATCCCCTGGCCGTGACAGATGTAAAGATAGCTCATGCCGACCACGCCCGATTCGGAAAGCTCGGCCACGAGCAGTCGCTTATCGTCATCAGCCAATGCGGCGGCAAGAATATCCTGCAGACGCTTGCGCTCCTTTTTCTTCAGGGTCAGGGGAGGGCTGCCCGCAACATGCAGCGCCAGCTTGGTAAGAAAGTCGACCAGAACGGGAAAGTCGGCCCTGCGGGCCTCGCGTATGGTCAGCGTGTCGATACTGTTATCGGTGGCCGTCATCGCAGAACTCTTTGGCTAAACCGGCAGGTTGCTTATCTATTGAGGCTAGCACACGCCTTAGCGTCAGCCGCGTTAAAAGTGCATCTGCGATACCAGGCTCAGATCGAGCTGCTCGAAGCGATAGAGCTGGCCGCCATACTCCTCGGCAAAGGCGGTGGCCGCGTCCTTGGCCGAGAAGCTGGCCAGCGTCGGCCCCATTGCCCCCTTGCGACTGCTGCCGACCACATACCAAGCCTGGCGGGCGTCTATATAGGTCTCAGCATCCGGATGGTCCCAGGGGGTGACCGCCATATCATGGACGAAGACGCTCTGGATGCTGTGCTGGTGCTCGGGGTCCAGCAGGTAGGCAAACAGATCACGGGTGGAGCAGAACTTCTTGGTCTGGCTCTGGCCACGTTGGTACAGCTGACCCTTGGGGCCGGGGAAGTTGCCGATCAGCATGCCGCACAGGTGGCACTCATCCCCGCTCTCGATGGCGGCGGCTTGCTGGGCTGCCAGGGTCGCCGGTTTGTCTTCGCTGCAGGCCGTTATAAGGAAGAGCGAGGCCAGCATTAATGCAAAGGTTAATGAACAACGACGCAGGTTAGCGATCATAGCTTTCTCCGGTTAAAACTGAGCAGGGCGATGATCATCGGCAGCACCAGCCAGACCAGCAGGGCGAACAGCAACGTGGCGGTGGAAAAACGCACCTGCTGGGCGATCGCCATCAACCCGGTCACCTGCTCGTTGGCAAAATAGCTGATCGTGACCAGCCGAAAGATATCCGTCGGGTTGAGCAGCAGCAGATAGGGCAGCAGTTGGGCATCGATATCTCCCTGGGTGCCGACCAGCAGCCCCAGTAGTCCCAGATCGAACACCAGCACAAACAGAAACCAGACGATCAGCGCAATGCCAGCCGCTTTCGACTTCTCGGTCACCGAGCAGCTGATGATGTAGGCGAAGGCGATAAAGACCCAGCCCAGCAGTACGGAGGAGAGGATAAACAGCCCGAAGGCGGCGAGCAGTTCGGGCCAAGGGGTGCTGGAAAAACTACCCATCATCACTGCCGCCGCGCCGAAACCGACCAGGGTGGAGAAGGCCAGGATGGCACCGTGGCCGGCCATCTTACCCAGCAGCAGTTGCCAGCGGGACAGCGGGTAGGTCAGCAACAGCAGCAGGGTGCCGTTTTCATCCTCGCCGACGATGCCGTCGTAGGCCAGCATCAGAGCGATGAGGGGGATAATAAAGACCGCCAGGCTGGCCAGACTGACGAGGGTGGTGGAGAGCGACGTAAAGCCCACCTGGCCAGCAGCGGCCGCACCGAAGTAGGCCAGGCCGATCGCCAGGATGGCGAAGATAGCGCTGATCGCGACGACCCAGCGGTTGCGCAGGCCATCGCGGAACTCTTTCGCGGCAACAGTAACGATGGCATTCATACGGTTATATCCTCCAGTAGTTCCTGGGATCCCTGTTCCTGAGGGTGTAGTGCCAGAGCGCCAAGCTGCATGGTCCCGGTAAAGTGGCTGTAGAGATCTTCCAGCGAAGGCAGCTGTAGCTCCAGGTTCTCAAGCCCAGGTAGGGCCATTAAACTCCGGAGCACTGGCATCTTCTGCTGAATTGGGATCTGCAAGCAGGTCCTTGTCGCCGCGTGGTGGCGGCTGGCGCCCGCGTCCAGGGAATTGGGGATGACGTACTCCTGCAGCGCCGCAGGCAGCGCTATATCACCCTGCAGTTGCAGGCTGATCGGTAGGTCGGCCTGCTGACGCAGGTCGTGCAGATTGCCTTCGGCCAGCCGCTCTCCACGGCCCATGATCAGCGCGCGATCGATATATTTTTCCACCCCGGGCAGCACATGGGAGCAGATAATCACGCTGCAGCCCTGTTCCTGCAACCGCTGCAAACACTGATAAAAGTCCTGGGTAGCCAGCGGATCCAGCCCTACCGTGGGTTCATCCAGTAGCAGTAGCTTAGGGTCGCCGAGCAATGCCTGCGCCAAGCCCAGACGCTGGCGCATCCCTTTAGAGTAGGTCTTTACCCGGCGATTCTGGGCGTGTTGCAGTCCGACCTGATCCAGCAGTGCCAGGCACTGCTGCAGGGGGATCTGTTTAAGGCGGGCAAAATAGCTGAGCACCTCGAGTCCGCTCAGCTGATCGTAGAAACTGACGTTCTCTTGCAGAAACCCAAGCCGGCGCCGCTGGTTACGCGCGTCTGAGCGGGTCGGGTCGGTGCCGAAGACCCGTACCTTGCCCCGGCTGGCGTCGATCAGACCCAGAATCAGCTTGATGGTGGTGGTCTTACCGGCACCGTTATGGCCAAACAGACCGAGAATTTCGCCCTGTTTGAGGTTCAGATTCAAGCCCTTGAGGGCATGCACTCCTCGGTAGCTTTTGTCGACCTGTTCAAGCGCTACAATGTTCATCGTTGACTGAGTACCTCGGGTTTGCTCTGTTCTGCGGGTGGGGTGAAAAGTGGGGCGTGCATCAGCGGCGCGGAATCGACCACCCCGGGCGATTTCAACACCGGAAACTGGCGCTGCACCCAGCGCAGAGTTTCGATGGCTGGGCTGTTGAGCAACACCTTGACCGCTGGGTATTTCCACAGCAGCTTGTCGATACCATCGTTGGGTTCGTACAGAGTGTCGCCGATCCCATCGTCATCCATATCCCAGCCCAGATAATCGCTCCAGTAGTTACCCCGGCCCGCATCGGACCAGTCCTGCTTGCGGTTGGAGACGTATTTAACCTGCTCTTTATTACGAATAAAGCTGTTGCCGAAGATGACATTGTCTTCGGAGCCGGCCGTCATATGGATACCCAGATCGCTGTTAGCGAACTGGTTATTGGTGATGCGGTTAAACACCGAATTGTAGATAAACAGTGCCTTACCTTCGGCGCCCAGGATCCGACGGGCGTTTTTCGACAGGTGGGGGTTGCGGCCGGTCTGTACCCCAGTGATCCGGTTGCCATCGATCGTCGATTTGGTAATGAAGTTGATCAGCATGCCGTAGTTCTGATCATCTTCGGAGCGGTTGTTGCGGACCGTCAGGTATTTCGACTGCATCAGCGCGTAGCCGGTACGGGTGTTGCGGGTGTGATTGTTGATCACCTTATTGTGGTAGGAATACATATAGTGCACGCCGTAACGTAGGTCGTGCAGGTAATTGCCGTTTAATTCGTTGCCGTTGCTGGTATCTATATAGATGCCGTCGCGGGTATGCCAGACCTCATTATCTTTGACCAGCGCGCCGCCGACATTAAACAGGTGGATGCCGTTGCCACGATCTTGGGAACGGGTATCCAGATCGCCTTCGATCCGGTTGTTGAGGATCTGGACATCGGGGGTGGCATCGACCCAGATCCCCGAGGTGATGCCCTGGAAGCGGTTGTGCTGGATAACGGCGCCTTGGGCCTCAGGGGTCACAAAGATGCCGGCATCCAGATCAGTGAGATTGTCACCCCAGTTGTTGATGCGCAGTCGTTCGATACGGATGTTGGCCGCATTGAGGGTCAGGGTGCTGTGGACCCCGTCGCCATCGAGGATCACGCCCGGTTGACCGGTCAGGGTCAGGGCCTTGTCGATGTGGAAGTTACCCTGATACAGCCCGGGTGCGAGCAGCAGCTGATCGGCAGGCTGAGCGCGGTCCAGGACCTGTTGTAGAGATTGTGTGGGATTCACACGTAGTTGCGCGGCCCAGGCAGCAGGGCTAACGCCGGCCCATCCCAGCAGCAATGCGATCACAAACAGCGAGTGCCTCATCGCTGGCTGTTCCATCGTTGGATCGTCCGGAATTTGATCGTACGCAGGTTGTTTCTTAAGGGGGGGATAAAGGAGATAGTCTCACCATTGCTCAAATGAAAAGCTCGAATGAAAAGCTCGAATGAAAAGCCCAGAGAAAAAAGCACCCTCGGCGTTTAACCGATGAGTGCTGTTAAGGGCCGTACAGGTTTCCAGGGGGCGGTCGCCTGACCGCCCCCCTAGCCTGGTCCAGGACTACGCCTCTACCAGCATCCGTCCACGCATCTCCATATGCAGGGCATGGCAGAACCAGTTGCAGTAGTACCACTGCACACCGGGCTTGTCGGCGATAAAGGTGATTGACGAGGTTTGCTGTGGCGAGATCTCCATCTGCACCCCGTGGTTGATCATGCAGAAGCCGTGGGTGACATCTTCGATCTCATCGAGGTTGGTGATCACGACGGTGACCTCGTCCCCCAATTTGACATTGAACTCACCGATGCCATAGACAGGCGCGACCGAGGTCATATAGACCCGGACTTTCTTGCCGTCGCGGATCACCTTGTTGTCCGTCTCCAGGGTGATACCGTCTGCTTTGGCCATCGCCGTCGTCCCGGCGTAGAAGGGATCATCGCGTTTCCAGAGTCTGGCAGGCTTAACCAGGCTGCGGTGGACCATGATGCAGTCGTGTGGTTCGGCGAAGGCGGGGCCGTCGTGGACCAGCTTCATCTCGTCGCCGGAGATGTCGATCAACTGATCATTCTCCGGACGCAGCGGGCCGACATTCAGGAAGCGGTCTTTGGAGAATTTGCACAGCGCGACCAGCCATTTACCATCGGCATCAAGGGTCTCGCCCATGGTGCTGTGGTTGTGGCCGGGTTGATACTGGACATCCAGTTTCTGCTTGATGTAGTTAACCTGCTTACCCTGATAGGCCTCGATCGCTTTCTCCAGGTCCCACTTAACGATCTGGCTGTCGATAAATACCGTGGTGTAGGCGTTGCCGCGGCCATCGAAGGCAGTGTGCAACGGCCCCAGGCCCAGCTCTGGCTCGGCGGCGACCACGTCACGGGGTTTGATCTGGTCGTCAAACAGGGCGTCGAACTTATGAGTGTCGAACACCGTTACGGTCGGCGACAGCTTGCCGTTGGCGACCGCGTAGCGACGGTCCGGAGACGTATTGATGCCATGTGGACTCTTGGGAACCGGCACGTAACGGGTCAGTTGGGTGCCCTTGCGACCGTTGACGACCGGCACATCGGAGCCGGGCAGGGTGATAAAGTCGCCCGCGGCTACCGCCGCTTCGATCCGCTCGATGTTGAAGATCACCAGGTGATCGCGTTCGTTGCGCATGGTGCCTGCAAGGTCGATGGCATTCTCGGAGTTATAGCAGGTGGAGTAGGCGTATTTACCGCTGTAGTCGGCGTCGGTATTATCCAGGTTGCCGTCGACGATCACCTGCCAGGCCATCGTCATGGTTTCGGCATCGATGGCGCTGAACATCGTGTAGTAGCCTTCGACGTCATTCATGCTGGCCAGACTGCCATCGTTGGGGTGGGGGATACGGAATTCGGCGTTGCAGAACAGATACTTGGTATAGGGTGCCTTCTGCACACGCAGACCATGGATCGCCTGGACGTTGGGAACGTTGACGATCTTGTCGGTCTTCATGATATCGCAACGGATCCGGGCGACCCGGCTGTTACTTTTATCGTTGATAAAGATGTATTTGCCGTCGTAGCGACCGTCGGTCATGCTCATATGCGGGTGGTGCGTGTCGCCCACCAAGAGTTTGTTGTCCTTGCCGAGGATCTCTTTGGATTCGTTGGTCATACCCCAGCCGGTGGCGCCGTCGAGGTTGAATACCGGAATGCGCATCAGTTCCCGCATCGACGGTACCCCGATGATACGGACTTCGCCCGATTGACCACCACTCCAGAAACCGTAGTATTCATCCAGATCTCCGGGTGCCACGCCACCGGACTGCCCGGTCGATGCGGCGACCGTGGTGGACATCAGGGAGGCACTCATGCCCGCCACACCCGCGCCGACCAAGGCGGCGGATGAGCCCAGGAACAAGCGTCGGCTGAGTCTTACATGGTCGCTGACCTGATCGTCTTCTGCATCGATAGCAGCCAGGTTTTTATCGTTGGGATCAATCATTCTGTGTTCTCCATCACTTAGGGAAGGTCGTACTGGTCGTATTAAGAGTCAGTGTTTCAGTCCACAGCCGGGCTGATTTGGACCACCGGAATCTGAGTGCTGGCCCGCTTGGCCTGTTTGCGTTTTTTCACCACCAGTGGCGGACACTTATCGTCGTTGTGATAGGTGACCTGGCAGTCGAGGCAGTGATGGCATTCGTTGGCATTGATCCGGCCATCGGGCTCGATCGCCTGGATCTCGCATTCGTTGGCACAGACCCGGCAGGGCTGGCCACACTCTTTGCGGCGCTTGAGCCAGTCGAAGATTCGGAACTTGGACGGGATCACCAGCGCCGCACCCAGGGGGCAGATATAGCGGCAGTACACCTTGCGGGTAAATATGGATATCACCAGTAAGACCGCCGCGTAGAGCACAAAGCCCCATTCACGCTGGAACTTGAGCATGATCGCGGTCTTGAAGGGTTCGACTTCGGCGTAGCGCTCGGCGGTGTTAAGGGAGTCGAGCGAGACGGCGAACAGGGCCAGCAGGATGATGTATTTGAGGGCCCAGAGCCGCTCATGAACCGCCCAGGAGGGCTCAAACTGTTTGATCTTGAGCTTGCGAGCCACCACGTTGATTAGCTCCTGCAGCGCGCCGAACGGGCACAGCCAGCCGCAGAAGATACCGCGACCCCAGAGCAGCAGCGTCATCGCCACGTAGCCCCAGAGAATAAAGATGATCGGATCGAGCAGGAACAGCTCCCAGTGAAAATCTGCCAGCAGCGCATGCACGAAGGTAAACACGTTGACGATGGACAGCTGCCCCAGGGTGTACCAGCCGATAAAGCCGACCGTATAGATCAGGAACAGGTGGCGCAGGTTGTTAAGAAACCTCGGGAAGCGCACCAGGTAGTCCTGCATAAAGATGATCACGGTCAACAGCAGTAGGCTGGAGACCAGCACCGCGATCTGGAACTGCTTGTTCAGCCAGATCGACACCCAAAGCGGCTGAGGTTCGGGCTCGATAACCGGGGCGGGCCGATCTATATAGGCCTCGGGGATCTGGTAGTCGCCGTAGAAACTGGTAAAGGCGCTGTCCAGGGCGCCGATCTGGCGGCGTACCAGCAGCTGCACCTGCCAGGGCGCACCGGGGTCGAACTGGTAGCTGTCGCGGACGATAAAGATCACCATCTCGTCGAAATCTGGGAAGCCATCGATATAGACATCGTTCAGCCGATAGTAGTCGCTGTCGTGGAAGATAATCGCCTTACCGTCCTGTTGCAGCTGAGTGCGATCGAAGATGCCGCCGCGCACATAACCGTTACCCTTAAACGAGTAACGTCCCTTGCCGAACAGGGCGATTGCCTGGTCGCCCGGCTGGAGTTGCTCCAGCAGCCAGCTAAACTCCGACTCCCCCAGCAGGTTGCGGCCGATGGTGGGGGCGTTAAGCGGGGCATAGAACAGCTCGATAAACAGCTCATCCTCCTGTCCGGGCTTCGCCGCATCGACGGCCGCGGCCGGGGTATTGGCGAACGCCTCGTCGACCCGGCCACGGCTGAGCAGTAGCCTGCGGATAGAGCCGTCCCCGGTGAGCGTGGCCCAGTCTGCGGGTTGATACAGCTGCGTTTTAATAGTGGCGGGAGGCACGGTATCGACGGCGCTGAGACCGGCAATCTCCAGCGCGCGACCGACTTTTAGCGCCGAACGCGTCAGCGCCTCGTTGATTACCATCACCGTCACAGTGGCACCGGTGATGGCATCGACGTTGAGGATCTCAGCGTTGGTACCGCCGCCGACTTGGACTCTGTTGGTGATATTGAGTCCCTGATACTGGCCGATAAAATCAAACAGCTGTTGTTCGGGAATGCCCACCAGCAGAATCGGCTCGTGATGTTCGAGGACATGGACACTGAGGTAGTTGCCCTGAGCATCCATGGCGGCCAACACATTCACAGGTTCCCCGGAGTAGGCGGGTATATCCAGAATATCCACAGTCTCTAAGGCATACCCCAGCACCTCGTCACCCTGGGTGATGGTGCGAATCAGCGGCCCGTCAACGCCTGCCGGGGCTTTGTCACTGATAGAGGCCGCGGCGGGAAAAGCGGCCTGAATATAAGGCAGCGCAGGCTTAGCGGCACTGACTTCCAGAGCATAGGTATTAACCGCGGGTAGCAGAGCCAGGAGGCACAGCAGGCGGGTGATAAGTGTTTTGATGCGGTTCATAAACCCTGTATCTGTTTGCTACCTGAGGTGTCAGGGTAGACGATGATTTCAAGGTTATAGCCCGGTAGAGAGGGAGAGAATGATGTAGATCAATTCCCATTAAAACAGCGGCTAAGGTGATTTAGGATCAGCCGTTGGGGGTGTCAGCATCCTGTGGATCAACGGAACCGGAAAAGAAGGAGCGAGCAGCGGTTGGACAAGCGAGGTAGGCTGGTATGCAATCCCAGCACCATTGCCTGTGGCGCCTGCCGCCGGATGACCGTATTCTTCATTCATCGTTAGATCGCGCGTGGCATTTATCCGGCGAATGGGGTCGCGTCATTGGACGTGTCGGATTTATCGATG
This sequence comes from Motiliproteus sp., assembly GCA_047633175.1. Lineage (GTDB taxonomy): Bacteria > Pseudomonadota > Gammaproteobacteria > Pseudomonadales > Balneatricaceae > Motiliproteus. Next base: position 45,312 of record JBLIEQ010000027.1, read on the forward strand.
GGTGAATGCTGGGGTATCGCCGGGATATTGCATCCCAGTCTACGGACCTATAGTCTGTAACTTCAGGAATTATAGATATTTTTTAAATAATAGCAGGAGGCTGAAGTAGATCCATGAAGACAGTAGATTTTATCAATATGGCCGATGGTACCGCCGAGGAGTACCGATTTCTGGGCGAACAGGAAGCGATATTTATTAAGGGCTTGCCCGGCAGAATAATGAAAGCCCTGGCGGGATTAGAAAGTTCATTTTCGGGTTATAAGATATCCCGACTCGAACATTCTTTGCAGTCGGCAACCCGTGCCTACAATGATCAACAACCAACAGAATTTGTCGTCGCTGCCTTGCTGCATGATATCGGTGATGAATTAGCACCCCATAGCCACAGTGAAATGGCGGCGTCTATCTTAAGGCCTTATGTCAGTGAAAAAATTTACTGGATCGTAAAATATCATGGCATGTTTCAAATGTATTACTTCGCCCATCATATTGGCGGCGATCAGAACGCGCGTGATAAATACAGAGATCATATCTGGTACAGGGACGCAGTCGAATTTTGCGAACTTTATGATCAAAACTGTTTCGATCCTGATTATCAGACTCAGTCATTAGAATTTTTTCGACCAATGGTTGAAGATATTTTTGGCAAAGAACCCGTTGGATTTAATTGCGCGATTGAGCGCACTGGCGCCTAAACCTGACTCGATTTTACGGCGTTTTTTCATCGAATAGCGAGGGCGACAGGAGGGCGACAGGGTCAGGTCTTTCATCGTAGCATTCGAGTAAGGCAGAGAGTGCCTTGATGCTATATTGCTGGGCTTGACCTTGTTTTAACTCTCTATATTGCTAGACCTGACCCTGTTTTAATGTAAGACCAAAAGGAGAGCGGTATGTGGACGAATATGATGAACGGACAAGGCTGGAATGGCATGGGCATGGGCATGGGCATCGGCATGGTTATTTTTTGGATTTTGGTCATCATTTTGATCGTTGCACTGCTCAGGAGGGTACTGGGTGCCGATCGTGATAAGCGGCAGGCGAAATCCGCGCTGGAGATCCTGCGTGAACGCTATGCCTCCGGGGAGATTAACAAGGATGAATACGAGCAGAAGAAGCACGATCTTGGCGATTGATGCTTACGAAGCAGGGCGGCAGGGTCAAGGCATAGAGTTCCTAGATGCGATATTGCTAGACTTGACCCTGTTTTACTGCTGGGCGCGTAGGGGCTTAACGCCTATCCAAGAGGCGCATACTTCCCAATCCGGAAACCAATGAAACCATAAGCAATACTCCAAAGATGAGGAGGTAATGCTCGTTCAGATAGCTGCCCAGCAGCGTTCCTGAAATCAGAGGAATGACGAAGATGAGATGGCAAGGGCAGCTGACAAAAAACAACCCAAATAGTAGATAACCCGCTGGGGATTTTCTTAGGGTCGAGGGGGAAGCTTCCATCTGGCGTCCTCAATTATTATCGATCAGTGCTCTCTGATTGACTCCTATATCTGCTCGAAGTTACAAACCGTCAGTCTGGAGTAGCGTGTCGTGGCGATTTTGGTCGCTTGAATACAGCTGATAGCGTCCCTTTATGTCCCCTTACCGGATACTTTGTCCGTGACAGTTAATGACAAGAGCTGCGACAGAGCGGACACATGCTGCTCGATGAACCGGGCGGCAGGAATCGGCCCTTTGCCGACACTTGGCGTATGCGAACTCAGCGATCAGCCCTGCTCATGAGAGTCACTGAAGCGGACGCTGGTTTTACTGTTCTGAGCGACTGTTAATGGCAAGAGCTACGACAAACCGGCCATCACCAGCGTCAATAGCAAGCTTCTGCTACGCACACAGAGTAGACATAACGCAGACTTCCGCTGTCGACAGGTGTATCTACTTAACGGTCATGGGGCGGTGCTAGTCATGGCTGGGGTCGAACGATGATGGGGGTTGATCGAGGGGGGGGCTTGCCGGAGACCTGTCTGTAAAAATGACATTTACCTATGTACGACAACGCACATACCAAATGCTGCTGTGCAGCAATAATTCCTACTATACATTCATAGAACCTCCCTTGATTGGCGGGTTAATGATCCCTCCCACATCAGAAGGAGATTCTGATGCTGACCAAACTGAAAACATTTGGAACCGACCCTGGGTTGCTGAGCGCGAGTACTTACATCCCGGAGAACTTCCCGAAGAACGGCCCGCTCATTGTCGTGCTGCATGGCTGTACCCAATCGGCGGAGAGCTACAACCTTGGATCGGGTTGGTCCACGCTCGCCGACGAATGTGGGGTGGCACTTCTGTTTCCAGAGCAGATATGGGTTAACAACGCCCTTAGCAGCTTCAACTGGTTCAAACCGGGCGATATCCAGCGCGGCGGTGGCGAACCGCTCTCCATCAGCCAGATGATCGGCCAGGTCGTCGACGATCACACCATCGATCCATCGCGCGTCTTCATAACGGGGCTATCCTCGGGCGGTGCCATGGCATCGGTAATGCTGGCGACCTACCCGGAAGTGTTCGCGGGGGGCGCGATCATCGCCGGGTTGCCCTACGGCACCGCCAGCACGCTGATGGAGGCGTTCTTTCGCATGAAGGGGTATGGCAGCCCCTCGGACCACAAGCTCGACGCGCTTGTGCGTGGGGCCTCGAATTTCACCGGCCCCTGGCCGAGGATCTCGGTCTGGCATGGTAGCTGCGATACCACCGTCGACAGTTCCAACGCCGATTCTATCGTCCATCAATGGCAGAAGATCCACAGGGTCGAAGGACCGCCGAGCCGGGAGGAGAAGGTTGACGGTTTTCTCCGGCAGGTCTGGTGCTGCACAGTCGGGCGGGAGGTAATCGAGCAATACATCATCGGCAGCATGGGCCACGGCACACCGATCAGTGCAGGGGGGGACGAGGGGATCGGCGAAGAAGGCAAGTACATGCTGGAAGTTGGCATTTCCTCGACCCACCACATAGCGCGTTTTTGGGGCCTGACGCAGGAACAGCCCACAGACCCGCTCACAACCCCCGCTAACCGCCTTCGTTGATAATCGTTATTGTGCACCGCACCATTTTCGGCTATGTTTAGAGCATAGTCAGTGGTTTTGGCGGCCCGAGGTACACACGATGAAAGCACTCACTTCTAGGTACAGCTCAAAGAAGTTTCTACACATCAGCCGTTCAGGGAAATTCAATCTTGAGAACGCGAAAGCCTCCAGAAAGCATCTCACGCCTTTACTAGAGGGTTACACTGTTGAGCGCATCCTATCCGACTGCCGAAACGTCGATTTCGTAGATGTCCGTGCTGTCGACATCTACGTGCTGCTAAAAGAGCTCAAGGACAACTTCCCCGACTGCCGACGGATGGCACTCCTTCACAAATCTATTCCGGCTAACTTGCTGAAACACTATCAGGCAGGCGGTGAGCGTTATGACATTGAGTTTTCAGCGCATACAGAGCTCGATGAGGCGAAGACTTGGCTGTGTATGCATTGAGCGGTTTGCCCACCTCTGACGCGCCTGCTTGGATATAGGGTTGGTGTCTAAAGAATCGGTGGCAATTCAAGGTTCGCAATCCGATGAACGAAGGGGTCAACACGGAGCATCTGACCGGTTGAATTCAAGTGATGGCTTTCAGGTGCTGGAGTATTTCCGTAATGACAAACCATCCTAAGCACCACCCAGACCTGTGCCTTTCCTGTTTGAATGCCACGGGTAAAGTCAGTTGGCACCGACGCTCCATTCCCCTCAGTATCTGGGTCAACGTACAGGTATCCGAGACCACGGCCGTTCCGGTACTGGTTCCCTGGTTATGGACCTTTCCGACAAAATGCGAACGCTGCGCATCAACACGCCCGACCAGCCTGCTATCTCTCCTTCCATACTGGAAGGGATTGTCCTACGACTAAGCCGACACTTAAAAAGAACTTGTCTAACGTCAGTGGTCGGCCCTTTGCGGTCTCTTGGGAGCTGTGAGCACGGCAGTCGCCCTTGCTATCCAGGAACATGGAAGCGGACGCTGGTTTTACTGTTCTGAGCGCCTTTTAATGGCAAGAGCTGGGATAAAGCAGCCATCAGAGGGTCTGCGACCAAGGCAATATCTAGCTGATATAGATATCATTTGTTGATTTATACGCAATCTGATATGTTGCGGGTCTAAGACAGGGATCATGTCGAGGCCGTACCAGCCAGATCACGCCTCCTCGTAAGACCTCTCGTTAAACGGTCAGGTCTATCATCGTAGTATTGTGATTATGCAAATATCTTGGTTGCTACATTGCTAGACCTGACCCTGACCACTTAAAAGACACCCCTACGCATTTAGACAGAATAATAAATTAAAGGGTGACGTCCCCTTTATCTACAAGTCATTAAAAATGGCTGAATATAGCGAACTGTTCGATTCGAGAAAATTTAGCACACAATTTAAAGCCTCTTAATTAGACGTCATATTACAATTAAAATTAAAGGATTTATTAATGAAGATGAAAAGCTCTAAGCGCGCCATTGATAAGCTTTATAAGCGCAGGGATCGCTACGACATTCCAGATTGGCAACGTCAGGAAGTTTGGGGTAAATCAAAAAAACAAAGTTTAATTGATAGTATTCTTAAGGGTTGGAAGTTACCAAAATTCTATCTTCTAAAAACAAATGACTCGCCCGAAGAATACGAAGTTGTTGATGGTCAGCAAAGACTTTCTTCAATCCTTGATTTTTTTGATAACGAGCTATCACTATCGCCAGCCACTGCAGAACGGCTTGGTGCAGAATATTATCGTGAACTTAAGGATGAAGATTCAGATGGTTTTGATGATTTTGAAATTGAATATGACCTAATAGAAGATGCATCTGATGAAGAAGTTAAAGAGTTTTTTCAGAGACTCCAAGAAGGTCTTCCTCTTACAAGCGCAGAAAAGCTAAATTCTGTACATAGTAACCTTAGAGATTTCTGTTCTGAATTAGTAAAAAAGAATTTTTTCAAGTCAACAGTTTGTGTAAGTGATAAGCGTCATGGTCATTTTGATATTGCGGCTAAAGCTGCTTGTATAGAAATTGATGGGATAGCTGTGGGGCTCAGAATCGATGATATGCAGGCTGTTTTTGAGAGTCAGTCTAATTTCTCTAAAACTTCTGAAGTGGCGAAACGTCTATTAAGTTCCATAGACTTTCTTAATAAAGCACTGGGGGTTGAGAACCCTAAGCTTCGCAACCGTTCTTTTGTCCAGTCGTTAATTACTCTGGCATCAGCGATCGTAAGTTCTGGCAACCATGTTGATTTAGAAGAAAGGTTTAATGAATTCGTTAATAATTTCATTGATGATTTATCTATACAAGTCGAAAAAGGCCAGAAAGCCACAGACAAGGATTATCTTGACTTTCAGAAGACAATTAGTGCAAATACTAAGTCTGGACCTAGAATTCGTCACCAAGTAATGATGAGAAAGTTACTCTCAAACTTTCCAGAATTTTCTCAGTGTTTTAGTCCAGATAAACTAGAGGAATCTGGAATTATTATTGAGGTAAGAACGATTGCTCATAAGATAAGTGATCAAGTATCTAAATTAAATGAAATGTATTCTGCGAAAAATGGTGGTGACTTATTTAAGTCTACCAATAAAACAGTCTCCGCATTGCAGGCTATGGCTACACCTCTCAAGGATTTCGATGGATATAAAGATTTTATTGAAAATATGTATTTTATTTTTCATGAAGGACCAGGAACGAAATTAGATGGGATAGTTCCTTCTAGTCTTCAGGACATTAATAGCTTCAGAACATCAATCCAGCATGACCTTGATCACGGCAAAGAAAACAAGGTAAAAAAGAAACAGATCATGATCGGCGAGGGTTTTAAGAAATACTCTGGTTACCAATCGCCTGAAATGCTGAATGACGATTCATTTGTAGTTGTTCAAGCAAATTTACTCAACGCTATATATTGTGATTTAGTTTCATTGAATACACTGATAAAAGCATAAATGGGTAGCGGAGGGTATCTAACCCTCATCTACCACAACACCCTGCATACGGGTCCGCACAGGGCGGTTCACTTAGAATGGTGAATCCTGCTCCATCCATCATGACCGTTTTGTAGATACTCCAGTAACGGCCTTACGATACGCGGTGTGTCCGCTATCAGGAACGCCGCAACCTCATCAGCGGCCAATTCTAGCCAGAGGTGAGAGACCGCTCAGTGTCGACAAGCGCCCCCTGGGACCTCAGGCACTAGGGGGCAAAGTACGGCCCTTTGCGGATGCTGAGGGTTCAAATGCCCAACCTCCAAAGTCGGCCCATAACGTTACGAGATGGTTTACGGGAGA
>JBLIEQ010000028.1:0-44213 GCA_047633175.1 Motiliproteus sp.
AACATGTCTGCGCTGCCATTGTCTGCAGAAGATAGAATACTGAAAGTAACCGCGGCACAGCTACGCTGGTCGCTGCGCCTCGCCCAGACTGCGATCTGCCTCGCGCTTATGGTGGTGCTGCTGGGCGGCTGGACCCGGCTTAAAGGCGCAGGACTCTCCTGCCCTGACTGGCCCGGCTGTTATGGCGCGTTGATTCTTCCGTCCAGCGACGAGGCTCTGGCCCTGGCGCAGCTGCACTATCCGCAACGACCGCTGGACCTGTCCCTAAGCTGGATAGAGATGAGTCACCGTTACTTGGCCGGCACCCTTGGCCTGCTGGTGGCTGCTCTGGCGCTGATCGGTTGGCGCCAGCGTGCCCGGCCAGGTTATCCATTGCGGTTAAGCGGACTGTTGCTGGGACTGGTTATGCTGCAGGCGCTGTTCGGGATGTGGACGGTAACCCTGAAACTACTCCCTCAAGTGGTCACCCTGCATCTGCTGGGGGGGCTGTTGACGCTGACACTGCTGCTGCGCTTACAACAACGCCTGCGATGGATCGATAGCCCCCCCGCTCTAAAAAAATCATCTCTTGGGATCGGTGCGGGGATCGGCTTAGGGATCCTGCTGTTGCTGATTCAGGTCGGGCTGGGAGGCTGGACCAGCTCCAACTACGCAGGCTGGTCCTGCAGTCACTGGCTGGTCTGCGAGCTGAACCAAAACCCGACGTTGGACTTTGATGCCGGCTTCAGCCTGGCTGCACTCGATGGCACTAACTACCAGGGTGGACAATTACCACAGGCCGCCCGTGCGGCGATTCAGATGAGTCACAGGGCCGCTGGCGTGTTGCTGACGCTCTACCTGCTTGGGCTTAGCGCGCTGCTGTTAAGGCGTCGCGCATTGCGCCGGGCTACAGGGGCGGTATTGCTGCTGCTGGCTCTGCAGTTAATGCTTGGCGGGTTAAATGTCCATTTCGGGCTGCCGCTAGGGTTGGCTTTTGCGCATCATCTGGGTGCAGTGGCGTTGCTGCTGGCGTTGATGCACCTATATGGCCACAGAGGTATTATTGAGGAGACTAACTATGACTGAACCCACAAGCCTGTCCGTCCCTGCCATCACCCCGCCTATCGACGCAGGCATCTCCTGGCGTGATTATTATGTGCTCTGTAAACCCCGGGTGGTGATGGTGATGTTACTGACCGCGGTGGTAGGTATGTTCCTGGCCACCCCCGGGTTGCCACCCTTATCGGCACTGCTGCTCGGCACACTGGGGATTGCATTGGCATCGGGATCGGCGGCGGCCCTGAATCATATCGCCGACCGCCATATCGATGCACAGATGACCCGTACCGAGCGCCGACCGTTGCCGCAAGGGCGAGTCTCGCCAGTTCAGGCGCTGCTGTTTGCGGCACTCATGGGTATCGCCGGAATCTCCCTGTTGGTCATTTGGGTCAATCCGTTGACCGGCTGGCTGACACTGGCGGCTCTGATCGGCTATGCATTGATCTATACCCTGTATCTCAAGCGAGCCACGCCGCAGAATATCGTCCTCGGCGGTATTGCAGGTGCTGCCCCGCCGCTGCTGGGATGGGTTGCGGTAACCGGGGAGCTTGAACCTAACGCGCTGCTGCTGGTACTGATTATCTTTGCCTGGACCCCTCCGCATTTCTGGGCGCTCTGCATCCATAGGCGGGACGAGTATGCGCGCGCCAACATACCGATGCTGCCGGTGACCCATGGTCTTAGTTTTACCCGACTTCAGATCCTGCTCTACACCCTGTTGATGATCGCCACTACCCTGTTGCCGGTCATGACGGGCATGAGTGGTTTAATCTATCTGATCGGGGTCAGCGCACTCAATATACGCTTTATGCAGTGGGCCATCCGGGTGTTTCGCGGTCATGATGACCAGGCTCCGATGGCCATGTTCCGTTACAGCATCAATTACATTATGGGGCTGTTTGTAGTGCTCTTGGTCGACCATTACCTCCTCATCTTCTGAGTGGTTTGGGACCGCTAGGGCTATCTGTAGATGTTAAATCATGCGGGGCTGCATCCCTGCTGTGATCTATTAACCAGCAACGACTCTGCTGCCCCGGCAGTTTTTGAGTCAGGAGGATATAACTATGTTCCTACAACACATGTTCGGGGTACTTCAGGATCCAAAGAAAGAGTGGCGCCTAATCAGGAAAGAACAATACAGTGCCTTAAGGTGTTACAGCTCACATATGATCTATCTGGCGGCAATCCCTCCGCTGGCCGCCTTTATCGGTACCACGCAGGTAGGCTGGAGCCTTACCGGCGGTGATCCGACCCGGTTAACGGTCGCCAGTGCGCTGCCGATGGCCCTAGCGTTCTACCTCTGCCTGTTGGTCGGCGCGGGGGTCATGGCTAGCTTTATCTACTGGATGGAAAAGACCTATGGTTCAAAGTCCAGTTTTGATGACTGTATGGTACTGACTACATTCACCTCCACACCACTGTTTCTGATGGGACTGGCGGCGTTGATACCCCTCCTGTGGCTGGATGTGCTGATCGGAATGGGTGCGGTGGCTTATACCATCTATCTGCTCTATAGCGGGGTGCCCGAGATGATGAAGATTCCCGAAGATCGTGGGTTTTTCTTCTCGAGCTCTATATTGACCGTGGGTATGGTCATGCTGGTAGGCATGTTGGCGGTTACTGCGGCCCTCTGGGGTACGGTACTGACCCCTTGGATAGCAAACTGATCAAGAAATATCCCTATTGGATATGGCTGACTATGGCTGACACAGAGAATGCTTGGGCAGACTCTGTGGCAGCCATAGTCAGACTTAATCAAACAGCATCGTTATACCAGAAACAACCTCTGCACCCGGGTAGCAGTTATAAAAATTTGTACATAAAACAAGTCTGAATGATCTTTAACGCGAACAATATCAGCGATTGCTCTGTTCAGCAGCCTCAAGGGTGTTATGCATCAGACAGGCGACAGTCATTGGACCGATGCCGCCTGGCACCGGTGTTAAAGCGCCCGCAACACCGCTAGCCCCTTCGTAGTCAACATCACCTACCAATAGAGTCTTGCCGCTGGCGTCCTCAACTCGGTTAATACCAACATCAAGAACAACGGCACCTCGTTTGATATAGTCTGCTCCAATCATGCATGGCCGGCCAACCGCCACCACCAAAATATCTGCCTGGCGGCACTCACCCGCTAAATCACGGGTCTGGGAATGCACAGTCGTAACCGTACAATTGGCATTTAATAGCAGGCTAGCCATCGGCTTGCCGACTATATTGGAACGTCCAACGATCACTGCTTTAAGCCCGGATAAATCACCTAAACGATCCTGAAGTAATAGCAAACAACCCAAGGGAGTACAAGGCACCAGCGTCTGCTGACCGGCACTGAGATTCCCAACATTGTAGGGGGTAAATCCGTCTACATCCTTGGTTGGATCTATCGCTTCGATCACCGTCCTTGTATTGATAGTTTCGGGTAACGGTAACTGCACCAAAATACCATCCACCCGATTATCATGATTAAGCGACTCTATCAGTGCCAACAACTCGGTCTCTGTAGCGGCCACCTCGAGTAGGTGTTGAAAGGAAGCAATCCCGGTTTCAGCAGCCTGACGTATTTTAGTGCGAACATAAACTTCGCTAGCAGGGTCACTACCAACCTGCACCACCGCCAATCCAGGCTGACGCCCTCTCTCCTGGGCAAAGGACTCTGCACGAACCGCCACCTCAGCACGCAATTTTTTTGCGAAGGCCTTGCCATCAATCAAATCTGCAGCGGTTTGATGAGTGTTTTTTCTTCAGCGAGATTATTAATTGTCATTTTATCAGCTCTTTAAAAAACTACCGTACGCAATCCATTCTGGAATACCCGCTGGCCGACGTGATATTTCACGGCTCGAGCCAACGTTTGCGCTTCTATATCACGACCTACCTGAGTCAGGTGCTGAGGATCGTGACTGTGTGAGACCCGTTCAACCATTTGATCGATAATGGGGCCTTCATCAAGGTTCGCTGTGACATAATGCGCGGTAGCCCCGATCAGCTTAACGCCACGCTCGTAGGCCTGAAAATACGGCTTGGCCCCCTTGAAACCGGGCAAGAAGGAGTGGTGGATATTGATGCATCGTCCAGCCAGTTGCTTACAGAGCGCACTGGATAGCACTTGCATGTAACGCGCCAGCACCACCAATTCAGTGTCCGTCTCCTTAACAATATCCAACAACCGCGCTTCCTGTTCGGGTTTGTTCTCCTTGGTTACTGGCAAGTGAATATAGGGAACGCCCTCACGCTCTACCAGAACGCTTAAGTCTTCATGGTTGGAGACGACGGCTGTGATCTCTATATTCAATTCACCTGTGGAGCGGCGATACAGCAGATCACGCAAGCAGTGATCATACTTGGACACCATAATCAAAACCTTGGCAGGCTGGTCGGCATCGCGGATCTCCCACTCCATATCAAACCTCAGTGCGGTCACTTCAAAAGCCGCTCGAAGCTGATCGGTACTGGGGTTCCGGTCCCCTTCAAAGACGAACTCAATAGTCGAAAAGAAGCGACCCGAATCCAGATCATCGAATTGATGAAACTCTTTAATAAAACAACCGCGATCGGCCAGAAAATTTCCTAACGCAGCGACTATCCCACTACGTCCGGGACAGGCCACCTTTAAGATAAAAGCAGGTTTTTCCTTCATAGTTACACCAAATCATGATGGATATTTTGGGTCGATGCCTGCCAGGAGTTCGAAGCGTTCTTTATTGATAACGGAAGTAACTTCGAATAACTGGCAGACATTCAGCAAAGCAGCGGCTGCCGTTAAACCTTCATGCGACTGCCAGAAGGGTCATAGAGAGCTCGCAAGGATGCCTGGGCGCTAAAGCGCTGCTTGGCGACTTCAATCTCGAAACTCGCTGACTCGATGCGATCTTTGGCCAAACCAGGCACGTCGACATAACCCATCCCTATAGCCGCACCCAGGCTATGACCGTACATAGCCGATGTCAGATAGCCTACGATTGCGCCGTCCATCACTATCGGCTCGTTGTGATAAAGCAGGGGCTCGGGGTCGTTCAATTTAAATTGCACCAGGCGCCTGTCGGGTAAGCCCGCGGCTTTTGCTGCCAAAAATGCATCACGCCCGATAAAATCACCCGCATCGGGTTTTGCCGCAAAGCTAAGCCCTGCCTGGAGTAGATTATCCTGAGAGCCTATATCATGCCCCCAATGGCGGAACCCTTTCTCGAGACGCAAGCTGTTAAGGGCATGCATGCCCATATTTCGAAGGTCAAAGGCAGCGCCGGCGTGTTGCAGCGCCCGATAGAACCCTGTTGCCTGTGCGGCGGGCACAAAGATCTCCCACCCCAGCTCCCCTACGAAGGAAAGCCGCTGCAACCAGACCTCAGTACCCGCGACCCTGGCAAAGCGTCCGGTACCGAAGGCAAAACCCTCTGGACTCACATCGGTGTCGGCCAATATTTCAAGAACCGCACGAGCATTGGGGCCCTGAAGCGACAGGCAGGCATAGTCGGCGCTGATATCGCGCAGCTGCACATCCCCCTGCAAATTCTTTTTCAGGTGCCACCAGTCCCTGTTGAGAGAGCTGATACCCGTGGTCACCAGATAACGATCCGTATCGAGTTTGGAGAGCGTAAGGTCGGCTTCGATGCCTCCGCGCGGGCTCAACCATTGGCTGTAAATCAGAGAGCCCTGTTCGACAGCGACATCGCCCGCACAGATCCACTGCAATGCTTTCTCGGCATCAGGACCTGAAACCTCAAATTTTCCAAACGAGGACAGGTCGCAGACGCCGACATTTTCACGTACTGAACGGTGTTCTGATGCGTAGAAATCAAACCAATTCTGGCGCTTGTAGCTGTATTGATACTTGGCGGGGGCACCATTTTGGGCAAACCAGTTCGGACGTTCAAAACCACCCACCTCGCCAAAGCACGCTCCCTGCTCTGCAAGGACTTCGTGCAGAGGTGAGCGAACCTGATCGCGGCCGCTCTCATACTGATAGAACGGCCAATGCATGGCATAGGTGTGACCCAGCGCCTCAGGAATGCGCGCCTCTATATAAGACTGAGTCCGCTGTGCCGGGTTATGACGCCGTACGTCGCACTCCCAGATATCACCGGGTGGGTAGCCATCGATGATCCAGTCCGCCATCAACAGGCCTAAACCACCCCCCGCGCCTATCCCCTTGGAGTTGAGACCGCAGGCGACATAGAAATTGTCCACTTCAGGCGTTGGACCCAGCAGATGGAGATTATCAGGGGTAAAACTCTCAGGGCCATTGAAGAAGGTACGGATGCCGGTTTTTTCCAGCGCCGGTAAGGTCTCCATACCCCGCATCAGGTACTCTTCGATATGATCGAGTTCGCAAGGAAATTCATCAAAACAGAAATCTTCCCGGATACGCTCCATCGAGCAACCACGGGCATTGTGCTCGAACCACCCCACCAGCATCTTGCCGGCGTCTTCTTTGAAATAGACACCTTTGTCAAAGTCTCGAAGGACCGGACGCTTAGTTAAGCCATCCATCTCCTCGGTAACGACATAATAATGTTCACAAGCATACAGCGGCAGGTCAACACCGATATTGGCAGCGATGTCCCTTGACCAAAGCCCTCCGGCTAGTACGACTTTATCTGCAACAATGGAGCCCTGTGCGGTCTTAACCCCTACCGCCTGACCGTCCTCTAGTAGGATCTCTTCGACCTTAACGTTTTCTATAACCCTGGCACCCTGCATACGCGCACCCTTGGCGAGCGCCATGGTGGTGTCGACAGGATTCGTCTGACCATCTTTTTCTATATACAAAGCCCCGACGATGCCATCGGTATTAATACCGGGATAGAGTTCGACGAGACGCTTAGTGTCGATCATCTCAGATTCCACGCCAAAGACCGCAGCCATGGAGGCTGTCCGACGAAGTTCCTCCAAACGCTCAGCGGAACGCGCGACGGAGACACTGCCGATCTGTCGGTAACCCGTGGCCTGCCCGGTCTCCTCCTCCAGCGAGGCATAAAGTTCATGGCTATATTTAGCCAGACTCGTCAGATAAGGCGTAGGCCAGAGCATGCTGACCAAGCCCGCTGCATGCCAGGTAGTACCACAAGTAAGCTGCTTGCGCTCCAACACCACCACATCCTTAACGCCACGTTTTGCCAGATGGTAAGCGATGGAACAACCCACGATTCCGCCACCAATAATAACCACGCTAGCCTTAGCGGGCAGTTCGTTTTTATTCGTCATAAGGTATAACCTTTTTATGGCTAGTCACTCGCCGCCGATCGCGGTCAATGCAAGAGACTTTAAAGAATGATGCAGCCAAGGGTGGTTTAAGAAGCGGGCACTAGAGCCATGCCGCAACCCTGCAGCAGCCTGTGATTGTTTTTTTTCATAATACACAAAAAGATATCTGGGCAAACGCCACACAATCTGATGTTAAAGGGATTTTTACATGAGTCAGCACCAGTAACAATTGACAATTTTTTTCACTGCGGTAACTTTACTTACCATGAACGGGTAACACAGGATCCGATGACGACCTCTTTTGATTTTCGCAAACTCCCCCCCCTCAAAGCCCTTAAAGGGTTTGAGAGCACTGCCCGACTGCTTAGTTTTCGCAAAGCCGCCGAAGAGCTTAACCTGACCCACCCGGCAATCAGCCACCAGATACACGCACTTGAGGAGAGTCTGGGCTGCAAATTAGTTGTCCGCCAAGGCCGCTATACAGTGCTTACTGATGAGGGAAAACGTTTCTATCCAGTCGTCCGCAAAGCCTTGGAGTTATTGATCAATGGCAGCGAAGCCGTTCGTCGAAACGGCCGTCAGCCCAGCTTGCGAGTACAAACCTATATATCGGTCGCTATTCGCTGGCTCTCCCACCGACTGCCACGCTTCAGAGCACGCTACCCAGACCTGGAACTACAGCTGCTATCGAGCATACAAGAACAGTATTTTGACGACGCTAACGCCGATATCGGCTTGATATTTTGCCGCACCCCCCCTGGATACCCCATGCACTGGACACCTCTAATCCAACCCAAGCTGTTCCCGGTCTGCAGCCCCGGGTTGATGGCTAACGCCCAAAGCCCACTGCAACCCCGGGATTTACTGGATTATCCGCTGTTGATCGTCACGTCCGAGGCCTGGCAGTGGCAGGACTGGTTTGATTCAGCAGGTCTATATGACGTCCAGGCTAGGCACTCGATCAGCGTCGACAGTACCTCCATCGCTCTGGAAATGGCGATGGACGGGGAAGGTATTACCCTGGTTAACGGTCCTTTTGCAGAAAAAGACTTGAATGCAGGGCGACTCATCCAACCGGTGCCGCACTGTGCCGAAGGTTTAGGGGAATGGGGGCTGGTATGTCGCAAGGACAAGCTGGAGCTGGAACCTGTTCGAAGCTTTATCGAATGGCTCCAGGAAGATATGGTCAGCCACCGATAGTATAACGAAACCGCCCTGCGGGTACGCGCCTGCGGCGCTATGAAATCCAGCCTGAGGCTGACAGATTCGGATTCACTCGGCTCTTCCCTGTGCCTCACCCTCAGGCTGTCAGTCTCGCCGCTGCCTGCAGGGATGCTGGTATGCCGTTGTTGTCGGGAACTGACAACGGCCAATGGCTCGACCCTGCGAGCCTTCTTCAGTCTGAACATCATCGGTTTAGAAGGACATTAGGCGTCATTCTGATGGTGCAATTGCCGTTTAAAATCTTTCAAAAGACTACAAGAGTACTCTCATAATCAGCCTTAACACCGTGAAATCCGACCCACAGGGAAGTGGGAAGTACAGGTGTTGCAGGAGACTTCAGCTGCCTGCCTGCAGGCGATCTTTTAGCTAGCGTGAACTGCCGATCCCAAAACTTAACAGGTACATAGCCAAAAAAACCGCGCCTCTTAAATTGACGCGGCAAGCTGTTTATTTCAAAGTCTCGAGGTAGGCGATCAGGTAATCCTGCTCCGCCTTGTCAGTAATGGAGACATGACGCATGCGCGTACCCGGTACCAGTTTCTCATTATTCACCACCCACTTACGCAGGTTGCCCTCGTTCCAGACGATTCCGGAGTCTTTCAAGGCATCGGAATAGGCAAATCGCGGTAGACTAGCCGCCTTACGACCGACAACGCCGGTCAACGTCGGTCCAAAGGTATTCTTACTGGAGTCTTCCGAATGGCAGGCCACACAGTTGTGGTTAAACACATTCTTGCCGGCAGCGGCTTCCATCGATTCGGCGGAAACAACCGCCGATGCGGCTAGCAGTACGGAAACTGCGATCGTGGATATAGCTTTCATAGGTATCCCTCTAACCTCACTCAGATAAATCTAACGGACCTGAGTATATGAGTTCCGCCGCGGGACAACGCTTGTACTTCAGTACTAAATGCATAGACCCTGAGCGTAATAGGGTGCTTGTCAGCTGTGTTGTCCTCCGGGAGAATCTGGTTAAGGCGATGATCAGTGACCGCAAAAACCATAGACACCCTAATGTAGAATTGAAAAAATAGTCATTTTAGCTCACAATCGCGCCCGATAATTACCTGTTTATGCGGATAAGTTCTATGAGTACTAAGATCACAGTCGAAAAACCACTCGTCATCCTACACGGGGACGAGATGGCTCAGGTCGCTTTTGACCGTATTCTGGAACAGTTCGTCACTTCAAGACTGAACATCAACCTGATCGAGATCGACCTGACCGCCGAAAACCGGCTAGTCACTAACGGTCAGGCCGTGCGAGATGCCATTCAGGCGCTCAGGATTCATGGTGTGGGCATCAAAAATGCCGGCATGACCGTTAACCGTACTCAGCTTGACGAACTCCTGGCCAAACATCCCGCCATCGAGGAAGCGGAGCTGGACAAACTGGCGACCAAATCACCCAACGGTGCGATCCGTAAAGGGATCAGTGGAAACATCACCCGCGAAGATATCCAGTTCCGTAACCTGCAGAAGAACCCACCCAACTGGATCGGCCGTGATATAGACGTCGATACCATGGAGCGCGGTGGTAATAAACACAGCCACAACGAACTCTCCAATGCCACCGGCATCGTCAAGCTGATGTTCGTTGGCAGCAGTGGTGATCCGGTCGAACTGCACCGGCGCAAGATCAATAAAGACGATCCCTGGCTGCTGGCGACTAACGATCTGGACGATGTCCGTGCCTGGGCGCACCATTTCTTCAAGCGCGCCCTCAGCGAAAAACGTGATGCATATCTGGGCCTTAAAGATACCGTAATTCCCGGCTATGACGGGATTATGAAAGCGGCTATCGAAGAGATCTTCTACGCCGACTACCAGCAGCCGTTTCAGAGCGCCGGCATCGCCTATCATTATGAGTTGATCGATGCTCAGGCGGCACGGATCATCGCCAACCCGCCTTTAAGCGCCCTCTGGGGCGTCCCGGATAACACCACCGGACGCAAGCTGTTCAAGCTGGTTAATACCCTGAAAAAACATGGCATTCCCAACCGTGATTCACACACATCCATCTCCCGCATGAGTGCTGGCGGCGGCGACCAGTACGGCAGTTTCAACATGCCGGTATCCGAGGATGGGATCATCAAGGTGATCGTCGACGGCGACGAAAAACATGCCCGCAGCGTCAAGCGCGGTGATCCTATCCTGCTGATGTCGAACGATCGCAGCTCGATCAAAGACTGGGTTAAGCAGGTATTCCAGGATGCCTCGCTAAACGACAAGGAGGTCTACTTTGGCCTCAAGCGTGAATATATGGCCTACGATGACGTGTTCAGCAACGTGATCACCGAGGTGCGTCAGGAGCTGGCCAGGGCTAATACCGCGCCGCCCTCCTTTATGATCATGCGCCCTTCGGCCCAGCTGAAAAAGATGATCTCCGACCCACCCCGTAGTGCCCTCTATCCAGCGCTGAACCTGGATGGCGATATCTACTCGGATATCGCGGCAGCCCTGGGCGGCAGCCTGGCAACAGCCAGCTCGATCATCGCTAGCAAGGACGGCACCCTGCTGTTCGAAGCGCCTCACGGCACCGCCCATGACCTGTACCTGCGTTATCTGGCAAGCGATGGCAAGGAGGCCATCTTCAACTCCTCTGCCCTGCTGTTCGCCGTTGCCAACGCCCTGGAGACCCTGGGTAATCGGGAAAATAATCCAGCACTGATCGAATACGCGCAAAAACTTAAAAAGGCACTTATAGATACCGTCGATCAGGGAATCATCACCGGCGATCTGAAGGGCAAGACCAACGAGCCGAGCAAAGAACAGGTGGTCGATATGTGCGGTTTCCTAGATGCGATCGACGCAAATCTAGGCGCATAGTGCGCAGGCTGGGATACAATCCCAGCACCCCCCCAGCATTCAGACCCAGGCTGGGATGCAATCCCAGCCTGCCTCAGCCTACCCCTCTATCCCCTCCAAAATCATGACCACCCCCATAATTGAGCAACATCCGCTTCAATCTCAAGATATACTCTATCGATGAGAGAGACCCTTGATGTACTCTTCCGCCGCAAACCGGCTGAAAATCTGATGGTATCCCCTGCTCCGGTCAAACGAGCACTGATCCTATCGGGCGGTGGCGCGCGCGCCGCTTATCAAGTTGGCGTATTAAAAGCCATCGCTGACATTCTTCCTGCCGACCACCCCAACCCCTTCCCTATAATCTGCGGCACCTCTGCAGGCGCGATCAACGCACTGGCTCTGGCGTGTCATACGGGTAATTTCAGGGAGGCGGTCTATGATCTCGAAGCGCTCTGGCGTCATCTAACACCCGAACAGGTCTATCGCGCCGACCTCTGGTCTCTTCTTCAAGGCGGCGGACGCCTGCTGAGATCGCTGTTTAATCAAGGAGTGGGGCTAAAACACCCCGTAGCGCTGCTGGATAACTCTCCGCTGAGGAAACTCCTGGAGATGAGCATCTCATTCGATGCGATCGAAACTGCCATCGCCGAGGGTAATCTGGAGGCGGTCAGTGTCACCGCGATGGGCTATAGCAGCGGTCAATCCGTCAGTTTTTTCCAGGCAGCCCAACACCAGGAAACCTGGCGTCGCCACAACAGGATAGGAAGCAAATGCAAGCTCGGCATCGACCACCTGATGGCATCCTCGGCCATACCCACAATATTCCCTACCGTCAGGATCAACCGGGAGTATTTTGGTGATGGCGCTCTGAGGCAGCTGGCCCCCATCAGCCCGGCTCTTCACCTGGGCGCCGAGCGCGTCTTTGTTATAGGTGTTAGTGGTAACCGTAACCCCGAGCTCTGGACCAAGCGACGCCGTACCCGTCATTCACCGTCGATAGCACAGATTATGGGACACCTGCTCAATAGCGCGTTTGTTGACTCGCTGGAGGGTGATATTGAACATCTCGACAGAATCAACGAACTACTAAGGCTTATTCCGGAATCACAACGGGCGGCAGCGGGGATGCCGCTCAAACCCGTAGACAGCCTCGTCATCTCTCCCTCCGAAGAGATCGATAAGATAGCCGGACGCAATATTCGCTACCTTCCCCGAACTCTGCGTTATTTCATGCGTGCCATAGGCGCCACCGCCAGCGGCGGTGGCGCTACAGCAGCCAGCTACCTGCTTTTTTCCCCACCCTTTAGCAAAACCCTGATAGATCTGGGTTACAAAGATGCGATGTGGGAAAGAGCAGGAATCGATGCGTTTTTTCAGCCGGCTCCAGGGGAGCCGCTATTGCAACAGAATCATTCTAATATGCACAGCAAGTAACTATTGAGCACAGGCATCGACTTTGCATTATGGAGTATTTGTTCCAAGAGACGCCGTGCTTATATATATGGACCGATCCCTGCAGGCTTTGTTTTGGCTACCTTGCCAAAGAGACTCTTTCCACAAACACTCCATAATTCATCACATAGCGAAGTTTTATATGCTGACAAATCGCGAAAGCAAAGGCGCTGAATAGTTACCGTCGCAACAGCTAAGAGATCGCCTGCAGGCAGTCACAGATTTTAATCAGCTAGCCGGCACGTCATCCGGTAGCGTTAACGTCAATCCCCACTGGCTCGCCTTGAACTCGGCGTGCTTCCTGAGATGAGCCCGGACCGGACTACCCTTAGGTTTTTCCAGATAATACAATAGTGTAGCGGCCTGCTGCGGCGTTACCCCCTGCGCCTCTCCCCAGCTTTGTACAAACAGCGCCAGGGTATTACTGGACTTATCAGGCAAACCCAGCGGCAAGGGTACCGTCAGATCTTCGCCGGCTATCACGCGTCTGCAGAACTGACGATAATTAAATTCGAAATCGCTAAAGACATCGAACTTCTCTTCGGTTCGCAGACGAAACCAGTCCGTCGCCCGCCCTGCAAAATAGACAACCGGATGACTCCAATCGCGCTCTCTGGGGTGATCCGCATGCAGGCAAGCCTCCTGATAAGCCGATATCACCGATGGCAGACCATAATCCTGCAGATCCTTACGCAGCAGTGCCAAAAACTCCGCAACGGTAGGCATCCACACAAACTGCTCTTTACAGCGGTCGACAGCCCAAACCAACTCCTGTTCGGCATAGCCACCCAGACTCAGCGCCCACTCGCGCTTGGCAACCCGAACCTCGTCCTCGCTGCTAAATACACTCTTAAACTTATGGCCGTAAATAATCATAAATCGGGTAAAAATCATATTTACCAGACGGCCGGTTTCAGGGCTGATACTGCCCTTAGAAGATCTAGATCCAGTCGATGTTGTTGATGTCCATGACTGAGCTTGTAATCCGCTCTCGCTTATCTTGCCGAGTACCTGTTTGATCTCTTTCACCACTGAACCCCTGTTGACCCTTGGTTGCCTGCTCTCGATACTGTTTCTTCTGGGCATCGACCCACTCTCGCATAACCCATTTCATAAAAGGCTGCTCCCAGGATTTTTTGCGCTGCCCCTGCCCCATGTAGTACGCCACAAACTGATCGGCACAGGCCAAAGAAAACTCCTGGGTGATGCTTTTTTTAGCCAGCAGCTGCAGCGTATCCTGCTGCGGTTGCCAGTTAGGGGTGATCTCTTTAAGTTGCTGATGATGTAACTCCTGGCGTTCAAACAACAACTCCAGGTCATCCTTAGGCTTAGCCCAGCCGGTGCTGCCGCCGAAACTGGGTGCAGGCCCACGACCCATCAGGTTTGACGACGCCTCTGGCACAGCTGATTCAGACCGCCCCCCTTGGAAAGGAGAGGGGTGCGTCGATACCGGTGCCGGCTGTGAATTGCGGGCCGGTATGGAAGGCGGCGCGCAGGCCTCTGGGTCCGGCTCTATTCTGGGTTCAACAGCCTCTGCAGCCTGCTGCGACGGCCTCTGCACCGACGCTTGCCCCATGGTCGCGACTTCCGCCTCGACGTCCGGCTCTAATACGATCACACGTATACTGCCATTAGCCTGAAACTGGGCATCAAGAACGGCCTGATCAACCAGGCTACTGGTCAACTGAGCCAGCCTTTCTTCGTCAAAAAACGGCGTCAGGGCAAGCCATTCGCGACGACGCAGCACAAACTGGGCGTTCCCCTGTACATTATCGGCGCCATGGTGGGCAGCATATTGATAATAGATGGCTAACAGAATCGCCTGTTCGGCACCGAAACGGCGCGCCAGCGAGGGGTAAAAAAGTACGGGGGATTCAGGAAAAAGTTTACTCATCGACCTCACTGCCTGGATTCCGTTTGCTGATGAATCAGATTCACCCATCAGCAGAAAATCCACCTTAATAAAGCAGTGACCATACCATAAAACGGATCCGCAAAGGGATTCAGAAATCCGTTTTATTAGCCGTTCAGCAGGGGACTATTTCGTCTTTTTTGAAACAAAATCACTGACGGCCCGCAACGCATCTTTGCGGCTGATCTGCCCCACCAGCTTACCCGCCTTCAGCACCGGAAAACGGCGCCGATTACTACTGATAAACTGCTGAGAAAGCGCAATAATGTCTGCATCGCTCGAGATGGTCTCCACGTTGGCGCTCATAAAATCCCCGACACAGCCGCCTTTTTCCTCTTCGTGGTACGTATGCTGCAATATTGCCTTCAGGCAATCCACCTCTGACAGCATGCCAATCAACTCGCCCCGATTATTAACCACAGGCGCACCGGAGATATTCGATTCAGAGAACACACTGATCGCCACAAACAACTCGGTTTCAGGCCTAAAGGTGACCAGTTGATGGGTCATATAGTCTTCAACTTTTACACTTCTCAGCATGGTACAGCTCCTCAATATCCTTTATTTCAAAGGGATAGATATCTATCAAAGTCAACACAACGGTCTTATTGCCATGCACCAGAATGCAGTCACCTGGTGACAGGTCGCTCCTATCAGTTTAACGCCTCGCTCATAAGCTTGATGCTGGAGCTTGGTACCTGCGAACGAGGGCAGAAAATTGTGTGGGCATTAAGCACCCGGGACGCATAACGCTGGCAGAGTACTGGGGGAAAGTCTGCATATGGCGCGCCATCTCTATCATATCGATCTTATTTTAATAAACAATATCAATAACCTGATCAAAGGCCGACTGCTTATCCCAGCATGGACCGGGACGTGATAATAGGGAATCCCATGCCACTCCACCATGCTACGTAAGTCGTCATGATTGGAGACCCCACTGGCGATATAATCGGCTGTATCTTTCTGAATTTTAGAAACTTATCAACGCAATACTACTCTATCCTCAGCATCTGCTCTACGACCAGATCGGCATTAATGACCGCCAGCTAATACAGCTGATCCGTTTTTGCCGCACAGATGAAATCATTGGCATGCAGCCCCTTGAGTTTATGACTCCACCAATACACTTCTACGGCTCCCCAGCGCGTGACCAGATCGGGATGATGCCCCTGCTGCTCGGCCAGAGCACCAACCCTATTGGTAAAGGCCAGCGCCTCTGAAAAATCTTTAAACTTGAAACTCCGCGTTAACCGGGGGATGGCATCGCGCTCGATGATAGTCCATTCCCCCAGCTGCAATAAGAGTTGCTCCGCCTGTTGCTCAGAAACCCGAGCGGCGTCCGCATCACACGCCTCACACTGCTGCTGGCTCAATCTGCTCATAACTACCTCCATCAGCCTGTCTTCAAGCCCTGTTAAATCAGACCGGTGTTTTAACCACCTTCTTCTGACTCAAGACCCCTCAAGTACAGACCTAAATAAGCGATAAAAAAAATCTGGGCATCCACTGGCTTTCGATCGATACTCACAGACTGTAATATAGACTCAAGTTACAACTCATCGTGTTAAACATCTATCTCAGGCAATCCACACCTTGACCCCTACTCGTTCAGACATCCTTAGTGTTAGCGACCTTAACCAACAGACGCGACAACTGCTGGAACAAAACTTTTCGATCATCCAGGTAACCGGTGAAATTTCAAATTTCGCTTGTCCAAGCTCTGGTCACTGGTACTTCACCCTTAAGGACGACCGTGCTCAGGTGCGTTGCGCGCTCTTTAAGACCCGTTCCCGATTTCTCAGGTATCGCCCGAAGAATGGCGATCAGGTACTGCTCAGGGCCAAAGTCAGTCTCTACGAGGGACGTGGTGAATACCAACTGATTGGCGAATATCTCGAAGCCGCCGGCAGTGGTGACCTCCAGGCAGCCTTCGACCTGCTAAAACAAAAACTTCAGACAGAAGGTCTTTTTGCAGCAGAGCGTAAACGCTCTTTACCGCGTTTTCCAAGACATATAGGCGTGATCACCTCCCCCACAGGGGCCGCCATCCAGGATATCCTCAGCGTCCTAAAACGCCGCTTTCCCGCGATCCCGGTGACGCTCTATCCTGCCGCCGTCCAGGGTGATGAGGCCCCGCAGCAACTCTGTGAGGCACTCGATTTAGCCAACCGCTCGCAACTTTGCGATCTGTTGATCATCGGCAGAGGCGGCGGCTCCGCGGAAGACCTGGCCGCCTTTAATAATGAGTCCCTGGCACGCGCCGTCTTTAACAGTCCCATTCCGATCATCAGTGCCGTCGGGCACGAAACTGATGTCAGCATCTGTGATTTTGTGGCCGATGCCCAAGCACCCACACCCTCGGCTGCGGCCGAGCTGATCAGTCCAGATCGCGAGCAGCTCGCGGCTCAATTGCAGCACCACCAGAGCCGGATGCTGCAACTGTTCCAACATAACCTGCGACTATGCCAGCATCGTATGGATGCGCTGCGATCCCGACTACGCCATCCTGGTCAACGGCTGCAGGAGCAAGCTCAGCGACTCGATTCCTTAGAGCTGCGCTTACGCCACGCCAATACCGCGCTTCTGGTGCGGCAACAGAGTCGGCTGGCTCAGCTGCAAAGGCGGTTACAGGCTCAGCTACCGAATAAGCATATCTCCCGGTTGCAGCGACAGCTTCCGCAGCTGCAACAGCGTTTAACTCAAGCCCTGAACTACCAGCTTCGACTGTTGAAGCAACGCCTGGCCGAACAGGCACATGCGCTTAACGCCATCAGTCCTCTGGCGACCCTCGATCGCGGCTATGCCCTGGTGACGACCAGCGATCAACAGCTGCTGCTTAGCAGTCACCAGGTCAGTCTCGGAGAGACTCTCCACAGTCGCCTGGCCCAAGGATCGGTATGGAGTCAGGTCACCGCGATCGAACCCCCACCCCCATCTCTGCTCTCCATTAAAAAAGCAGATACTTAACTCGGTACCCCTTATGCGCCCTAAACTGCACCCTCTTGCCCTGGTTCTACTGGCATTGATCAGCGTTAATGGCCTGGCCGCTACCGCATCGCTTCCTGATGCACTGAGTGTACCAGGCGGCATCGCACACGTACTCCTACCTATCGATACGGCCACAACCCCTGCCGCCTATCTTGGCAAACAGCGTCTGCTGGTACAGAGCACTCAGGGAACCCGATACCAGCAACAGGCACCCTGGTTAGCGCTGGTCGGCATTTCACTGAATACGACAGCCGGGCTTCATTCTATTAATGTAGGCAAGCAAACGTTTGAGTTTGAGGTCACTTCCAAGGAGTACCGCGAGCAGCGTCTGGTCATCAAAAACAAGCGCAAGGTCAATCCGAATAAGCTGGACATGGAGCGCATCACCACTGAAAAGGCTCGAATGCTTGGCGCACTGGCGAGCTGGAGCGAACCCGAAGTTACCACAACCCGCTTTCAACTGCCCGCCCCCGGTCCCTTCAGCAGCCCCTTTGGATTGCGCCGCTTTTTTAATGACCAGCCTCGCAAACCCCACAGCGGACTCGATATAGCCGCAGCCAGGGGCACACCTATCCTGGCACCGGCTCCCGGCGTGATACTGGACGCAGGCGACTACTTCTTCAACGGCCGCAACCTGATCCTAGATCATGGCCGCGGCCTGATCAGCATGTATTCACATATGGAGCGCTTCGATGTCAGCATTGGTGACCAGATCAGCACCGGCGACACGCTGGGTACGGTGGGTAGCAGTGGCCGGGTCACAGGGCCTCACCTGCACTGGAGCATCAGCCTTAACAACGTTCGGGTCGACCCCCTGCTCTTTTTAGATCCAAGCGACCGTTAGGAGGCTGCGACCGGCCCCTTCTAGCTGTACAATGGCGACTTTTAATCCTTAGAGTGAGCAGATAGATGAGCCAGATCGACAGCGTCGAACAGAAAGTCAGTTACGGTATCGGACTACAGATGGGATCCCAACTGCGTGAGAACGCCATCGAAGGACTGGAGGTCGAACTTGTACTCCAGGGCCTGAGAACCGGATTTTCTGGAGAACAGGCCAGCGTCTCGAACGAAGATCTCAAAGAAGCCTTCAATACGCTGAACGAAAAGCGTCAGGCGGCAGATAAGAACAACGCTGAGGCTGCCGAAGCCGAAGGACTCAGCTACCTCGCAGAAAATGCTAAGCGAGAAGGTGTCACCATCACCGAGTCCGGACTGCACTATGAAGTCATTACCGCTGGCAATGGCGACAAGCCCAGCGCCGACTCTACCGTCCGCACCCACTACCACGGGACGTTCATCGACGGTCGTATTTTTGATAGCTCGGTCGATCGCAACCAACCTGCCGAATTCCCTGTCGGCGGTGTTATTGCAGGCTGGACCGAAGCGCTGCAGATGATGGCTGTCGGTTCCAAATGGCGTTTGGTCATTCCCGCCAAGCTGGGATACGGTGCACAGGGCGCGGGTGGTTCTATCCCTCCCCATTGTACTCTGGTCTTTGAGATCGAACTCTTAGACATTCTGTAACCCACAGAATCATCAGCGCTTAGAAGGTGCTCAGGAGGCGGGCGGCTTCATCACTGCCCTCACCTCACTGCGCGCTCGTCTTTGAAATCGTACTCTTAGATATTCTGTAACCCACAGCATTAGCAGCGCTCAGAAAGTACTCAGAGTGCGGGCGGCTCCATCTCTGCACTCTCCTTTTTTAGATCGAACGCTGTAACTCTTCAGCACATTTATTTTCGCTGTTTGATTGATCATAGAGTGTTTGTGGAAAGAGCCTCTTTGGCAATATAGGTCGGCGTTTTGTGGATAGAAGGTAGCCCTACGCCGACTGCGATTTGCCAGCTCTGTCGGACTACTTTCTGCCCAAAGAAAGCCGACCCACAAAAAACTGTCACCTACGGAATTATCGCATATGCAACTGCACGCCAAATGCTACGGTAGCGACAACAACCCGCCACTCGTAATCCTGCACGGCCTGTTTGGCAGTCAGGATAACTGGGCGGGACAAGCCAACGCCCTCGCCGAGCACTATCAGGTGTGGGCGCTGGATCTTCGCAACCACGGCCGCTCGGACTGGGATAGGGACACCGGCTATGCCGCCATGAGCGACGACCTGCTTCAGTTTATCGATACCAAGAGATTCGACCAAATCCTGCTCCTCGGTCACTCAATGGGAGGCAAGGTGGCGATGCAGTTTGCACTGGATAATCCACACCGGGTAGAAAAACTGATCGTAGTGGATATAGCCCCGGTGCGGTATCCGGCGCACCACGACGAGGTGTTCGCCGGTTTAAATACGTTAGACCTGAGCACCCTGAGTTCTCGCCGAGATGCCGACAGGCTGCTCGAAACATCTATTACAGATCCCTCTATACGCCAGTTTTTACTTAAAAACCTCTACCGCGATGGCGATCATTTTGGCTGGAGAATGAATCTGGCGGCACTCGAATCCGGTTATGAGCAGATCGCAGCGGCCCCCCAAGTCCGCGGCGAAGGCAGCAGTTACTCAGGTCCTGCGCTCTTTATTAAAGGCGAACTGTCCGACTATATCCAGGCTCAGTACCGGGAGGCGATCGCGGCACTGTTTCCCAGAGCCGAAGCGCGGATCATGAGTGCGGTAGGGCACTGGCCACATGCCGAAAAGCCCAAAGCCTTCAACGCATTGATTATGCGTTTCCTGGAAAAGAGTACGTAAAGGGGGTTAAGAGAATACCGGCGTCGCCAGGTGTCCGGACTTAACGAGATTGCAGCCTGATGCGGATGTGTATTTGAGAGTACGACCGACTCCTCAGACTGCGATCAGGCCGTCGTATTGATATTGAGCCCCAGCAGGGCGCCGAGTACTTCATCGGCGCTCACGACCACCTTGGTCTGAACCGCCGCTTCCTGGCTGGACGCGACGACCTGATCCAGGCCTTCAACTGCGGACTGTACCGCCTCACTGCTGTCTATACGACCCGTCAGCAGATCACCCTCGCCAGGCGATGAAACGCCAGCCATAGAACCTGACTCTTTGCGCGAACCGTCGACATTCTGGGCACTGTTGCTGAGAATGGCCTGGGCCGACGCGGTGAATGATGGAATCTGCATGTTAAATACCTCATGTGGTCTTTACCACTAGTCAGCAGTATACGCCCTGACATCCAGACAGATCAATTTTTGTGCAAAAAACAGGCTATGTCCCTGTTAGTTATTGTGAGGCGAAGAGACATTGGTGTAAAAGTGTCAAATGTAAGGCCTGACCCCCACGTTCCTGTGACCCCCACGTTCCTGACCCCCACATTCACCTGGGTAGAATGTAGTCCGACAATGCTGGCAAGGTGCGGTCATCGTCAGGCTGAAGCCTGAATCTCATCATCTTTGGAGCAACAGATGATCGAGCGACTGCTCGAAACAGTGAGCGGCATCCTCGATAGAGGCGCCGGGCAGATGGGGAATCTCTGCCAGCAACGGCGCTCTGAGTCGTGATTTGAGGGTATCCAGATTTTCCTGATAGCAACGCATCTGCGGATCTATCTGATTAGCGACCCAACCCGCCAGTGGCAAGCCGTCCGCGGCAATCGCCTCGGCTGTCAGCAGCGCGTGATTGAGGCACCCCAGGCGCATACCCACGACCAGAATCACCGGCAGCTTCAGCTCTTTGGCAAGGTCTGCCAGCGTCTCCCTGTGGTTGAGCGGGACTCGCCAACCTCCGGCACCCTCGACTAACACCAGGTCCGCGGGAGTCAGCAGCGCTCCACGGCAATAACCTGCCAGCCGATCGACCCTGATATTTTTACCCTCACGCTGAGCCGCCAGATGAGGGGCGATAGGGTCGGCAAGCAGTACCGGGTTGCTCTGCGCGTAGCTCAGTTTCACCGAACTATGCGCCATCAGCAGCAATGCATCGCCGTTACCCACGCCCGCGGCAGATGTTTCAACCCCCGCCGCGATCGGCTTGAGTCCGAAGCAGCGCAGACCGCGCTGTCGGGCAGCCTGTAACAAGGCCGCTGTCGCGAGCGTCTTACCCGCATCGGTATCCGTGCCTGTTATAAAATAGCGTTGTGCCAAGGGGTTCCCTGCTTAGTTGTTTGTTTAGAGAGTTAGAAAAGATGAAAAGTTATAATGTGAACAAATAACGTCAGGATAGCCTAACGCCGTTTGAGCCGATAATAAAAGACCTGATAGGTCGCAGGAATCTTCCCCTGAGCATCACGCAGGGCTTCATACGCATAACGGAAGGCTTTGATGCGCTGACGTCCGGAAAGACCCGCTGGACGCCCGGTATTCAGATTATGCGCCCCCAGCCCCTTAAGTTCATCGGTCAGCTGCTTGAGCTGCTCAAACTGCAGGGTGATGTGCTGCTGCTCGAAAGACTCGATCTCAAATCCCGGGCTCATGGCCGCTTCCATACACTGCCGGGAATCAAACTCATTAACATGCTGATAGTTATCCACCGCCGTCCAGGCCTGGCGCAACTCGCCCAGAGTATCGGGGCCCAGGGTTGCGATCAACGCCCGGGCCCCGGGGCGCATCACCCGGGCAAGCTCTGCAAACAACCGCTCCGGGCGCTGGCACCATTGAATGGCCAGGCTGCTGAACAGCCCGTCAACACAGCTATCTGCCAGGGGCAGCTGCTCGGCATCCGCGCATAGATAATCGATATCGGCATGCGGGCGAATGCTGCGGGCATAGTCCAACATACCCTGAGCCAGATCCAACGCCAACACCCGACTACCGGAGAGCTGCGCCATGGGCAGGGTAAAATAACCGGTGCCCGACCCTAGATCCAACAACTGTCCGCCCCAGTCTCCTGGCCGCAGCTGTAACAGGTGACTGCCCACCTGGCGCTGCAGGCCCGCAACCGAATCATAGCTTACGGCTGCGCGACTGAACGAGCTGGCCACCAGCTGTTTATTAAAACGCTCATCAACAATTCTTAGTAACGCCTGTTCAGCGATAAATCAGCTCCCTTGCCAGTGTCTGGTGGCCTGAATTACCGCATCAGTAACCGCGTGCTCTGCCGTGATAAAGGGCAGATGCCCGGCATTAGCGATCAGCCGCGAATGCGCGCTGAGCAGCGTGGAATGTGCCACAGCGGCGGGCACCAGCGCATCCTCGGTACCATACAGAAACAGCCTGGGAAGACTCAGGCCGGCGAACAGCGGACGATAATCGGTGGCCAGCAAGGCCAGGGATTCCTCTAGTCTGGACGCACTGCTTAAGGACTCGGCCGTCACGGCCTTGAGGCTACGTAGCAGCTGTCGCGGGTCAGGATCACCCTGCCCCTGCAGCATCGCAAAGCGCTTTAGTGTTTTAAGGGTATGAGTGCCGAGCGCGTCCTGAAAGGCCTCGAAGGTCTCCGGGGCCATCGCCTCAGGCCAGTCGGGTCGCTCAACAAAACAGGGATTGGTCGCGATAGTCACCAGCCCCGCTGCCTGCTCAGGATATTGGTCTGCGATCTGCGCGGCAACGATACCGCCGAGAGACCAGCCCAGCCAGATCGCAGGCTGCTGCTGCAGCAGCGGCTGGCTGTACGCCAGGATCTGTTCAGCCAGGGCAGTAAGAGTATAGGGTTTGTCGCCCTCAAAGAAGCTGCTCCCCAATCCCGGCAGATCGATAATCAGCACCTGAAACTCCGCCTCCAGAGCCGGCAACCAACTCTGCCAGATGCCGCTTGTCATCCCCCAGCCATGCAGCAGCACCAGAGGCTGGGCGCCGGGCTTACCACTCAGAGCGCCATAGAGGCTCATAAAGGGCTGACTCCGGCCTGTTCAACCTCGGTGACAGCCTCGGCTAGCGCCTGCAGCAAGCGCTCGACCTGTTCGCGGGTATGCGCCGCACTCAGCGTCACCCGCAGCCGCGCGCTACCTTCGGGGACCGTCGGAGGACGGATCGCGGTGACGAGAATACCCCGCCGGGCGAGCGCGGCACTCAGCGCCAGCGCGCGTTCCGAACTACCGACCAGGATCGGCTGGATTGGCGTCTGTGAGTCCATCAACGCTAACCCAAGCTGCCGAGCCCCCTGGCGGAACTGAGCGATCAGCTGTGCAAGCTGCGCGCGAAGCGGCTGGCCTTGTTGGATCAGGCGTAAAGAGACCAGACTCGCGGCTGCGACGGCCGGGGGCATAGCGGTGGTATAGATGTAACTGCGCGCGTGCTGAATCAGCGTCTCGATCAGCACCTCGGAACCTGCCACAAAAGCGCCCGCAGTCCCGAAGCCCTTACCCAGGGTGCCGACCAGCACCGGCACCTGTTCGAGCGTTAAGCCTGACTGCTCCACGCAACCTCCACCGCTCGGGCCCAGGCAACCAAACCCATGGGCATCGTCGACCATCAACCAACCGCCATGCTGCTGAGTGACCTGGCTGAGTTCGGCTAACGGCGCCCTGTCACCGTCCATGCTGAAGATCCCATCGGTCACCACCAATTTACGGCGGGCCTGAGTGCGCTGCAGTTTTATCGCCAGACTTTCGGGATCATTGTGCAGGTAGCGCTGAAAACGTGCGCCACTCAGGAGCCCCGCATCGAGCAGAGAAGCGTGGTTGAGCCGATCCTGAAATACCGCATCAGCCTTGCCAATCAAGGCGTTGACCGCGCCCAAATTGGCCATATAACCGGTCGAAAACAGCAGTGCCCTAGGCCTACCGGTGAACTCGGCCAGCGCCTCTTCGAGTCGATGGTGATGACGGCTATGGCCGTTAACCAGATGCGAGGCACCGCTGCCGACGCCAAACTCATTAGCGGCAGCACGGAACGCCTGAATCACCTCAGGGTGGTTAGCCAGCCCCAGGTAATCGTTACTGCAAAAAGCCAGATACGCGCGCCCATCGACGCGCACCTCCGGTGCCTGGGCAGACTCCAGGACTCGACGATAACGGTATAAATTATTATCCTGGCGCTGCCGCAGCGCACCAGCCAGTCCACTAAACCCGCTCATCAACTGCCGGCATCGTAGAATCGGGCATCACCTTCGGCGGCCTGCTGCGTTTGTTGCAGCTGCCCTAAAATGGCCTGCTCGTGCGCCGCGTCAGACGCATCTTCGCCCGGCTCAGGATTAATCCCCAGCTTGGCGAACAGCTGCCGATCCGCATCGGTCTCGGGATTATCGGTCGTCAGCAGCTTTTCACCGTAGAAAATCGAGTTAGCGCCCGCCAGAAAGCACAGCGCCTGCATCTGCTCGTTCATAGCCTGACGTCCTGCCGACAGCCGCACATGCGATTTTGGTAGCAGGATGCGCGCCACGGCGATGGTGCGGATAAACTCGAAGGGTTCCAGATCCTCGACCTGATCCAGCGGAGTGCCCTCGACCTTCACCAGCATATTTAGCGGCACACTCTCTGGATGCTCGGCCAAATTGGCCAGGGTTAAGAGCATGCTGATTCGATCTTTAAGTTCCTCACCCATCCCAATAATCCCGCCGCAGCAAACTTTCATGCCGGAGTCGCGAACATTCTGCAGGGTATCGAGCCGATTCTCAAAGGTGCGCGTAGTGATAATACTGGCGTAGTATTCTGCCGAGGTATCGATGTTGTGGTTATAGTAATCTAATCCCGCGTCAGCCAGATCCGTTGCCTGCTGGCCATCCAGCATCCCCAGGGTCATACAGGTCTCCAGCCCCATCGCCTTGACACCCTGGATCATCTCGATCACATAGGGCATATCCTTGGCTCTGGGACTGCGCCAGGCGGCACCCATGCAGAACCGCGTAGCGCCCTTGGCTTTAGCGGCTCCGGCTTCGCGCAGCACCTCCTTGACCTTCATCAGGCGTTCGACCTCTAGATCGGTGGCATACTTCGCACTCTGCGGACAGTAGGCGCAGTCTTCCGGGCAGGCACCGGTCTTGATCGACAACAGGGTGCTGACCTGAACCTGGTTAGGATCAAAATGCTGCCGATGGACACTCTGGGCATTAAAGAGCAGGTCGTTAAAAGGCAGCTCGAAGAGCGCCTGTACTTCAGCGGCGCTCCAGTTATGGCGTGGGCTAGCGTCTGCAGGGTAAAGCATAAGGAGGATCCTGAATAAGATGCGCCGGCCACGCAGGGTTCGAACAGCCTGCTAGACTATCCGCACAACCGCTCTGGCCAATGGAAAGGCACGAGTTTACCGGCACGGATTTCTCTGTCAACCCATGAAAAACATCAGAGTTTACTTTAGGTCCTTTTTTAACCAGATCTTGGATTCGCCCTGTTGCCTGCTATGCCAGCAACCTAGCCTACGATCCTTCCCTCTGTGCCAGGGCTGTGAGCGAGACCTCCCCTGGCTAAACCATTACTGCCAGCACTGCGCAGAACCCCTACCCGATCTGCGAACCTTTCCCCCAGGGGAACCGTATCCAGTGGAACAGCCCAGAAATGCCAGGCCCGCGCAGCTGAGCTGTGGTCACTGCATCAGGCACCCTCCCGCCTTTACTCACACCTACGCACCGCTGCGTTACGAATTTCCAGTTGATCTGCTTATCCAGCGTTTCAAACAGCGGGCCGATTACCACAGCATCGAACTATTCAGCCGGTTGTTTGCGCAACAGCTCCCCCTCGCGACCCCCGAGCACCCTCTACCACAGCAGCTGATCCCCGTTCCTCTGCATCTGAAGCGCTTACGCCAACGGGGCTTTAACCAGTCGCTGGAGCTGGCCCATAGCATCGGTCAGCGGCTTAACATCGGCACCAATGCCGGGGCCTGCAGCCGCGTGCTCGACACCCCCCATCAACAGGGTCTCAGCGCCAAACAACGACGCCGCAATCTACGCCATGCGTTCAGTGTTAATGCAGAACAGCTGGATCTCAGCGGGTACCGCCACGTTGCCTTGATCGATGATGTTATGACCACCGGCAGCACCGCCCAGGTACTGGCCAAGGCGCTGCGCCGCGCGGGTATCGAACAGGTTGATATCTGGTGCCTGGCGAGAACCGCCGCCGACAGACATCGCTCAGACTTACGGGAATAAGGGATATACATTTGACATACACATGCCGACATCTACAATGGATATACAGGGCGTACATCCCAGGAGGAAACAAATATGGAAAGTGCATCGATCTTCAAAAGCAACACCTCTCAGGCTGTCAGGTTCCCTAAACCTGTTGCCATGCCTGATTCCGTTAAGCGGGTGGATATTATTCCCATTGGCCGCGCTCGACTCGTCGTGCCTGCAGGCGAGGGCTGGGAAAGCTGGTTCGATGACGACGGGGTGACAGAGGATTTTATGGCGCAACGTAATCAGCCGGAAAATCAGGAGCGGGAAAGTCTCTGATGCTCAAGTATATGCTCGACACAAATATCGTCATCTATACGATGAAAAACAAGCCCCAGGCAGTACGCGAGGCGTTTAAAACTCACTACGGCCAAATGTGTATCTCCAGCATCACCTATATGGAGCTGGTTTACGGTGCCGAAAATTCTCAAAATCCAGAGCGCAATTTACAAAATCTGGAAGGCTTTGTTGCACGCATGGATGTGCTGCCCTACGGCGATGCCGCGGCAGTTCATACCGGCCAGATAAGAGCCGAAATCAGCAAACTGGGTACGCCGATTGGGCCTTATGATCAGATGATTGCCGGCCACGCCCGTTCGCAGGGTTTAATCGTCGTGACCAACAACAGCAAAGAGTTTAAGCGCGTAAGCGGTCTGCGCATCGAAGACTGGGCTTAACGGCAAGGACCGATCCATACCGGCAGCGACAACAAAATCTACAGACCCTGGGCATAGCTCAGGTGCTGCCGTTCAATGAGACTACAGGTCTACAGCAAGCGGTAGTATTCGGCCCAAAAGCGCCACTAGAGGTCTGTAACCACGGAAACTACCTCTGCTAGCCAGAACATGGTGGCGGACGCTGGTTTTACTGTTCTGAGTGTTCGGTAACGGCAATAGCTGCGTAACCGTTCATTCTGAGGCGTGGTTGATATCCCGATACAAGTCTGACCTTAACGGTTGATCTGCAAATTTCTCTTTCCATACCCTTGGCGTTAGTTCCTCCACCCAGCTGGCCGGGTGTTCACTGATCCGCAACAGCACATCGGTTAGATAGGTGTATGGATTGACGTCATGTAGCTTGCAGGTGCTGATCAAGCTTTGAATGATTCCCACATGTTCGGCGCCCAATTCTGTCCAACAGAATAACCAGTTTTTGCGTCCCATCGGAATGAGTCGAAGGGCGCGCTCCAGATGATTGGTATCCAGCGGCACATCCGGATCTTCCAGGAACACGCGCAGAGCGGTCTCTCTTTTCATGACATAACCCAGCGCCTTGCTGAGAGGGTTTGACGGGGTCAGGTCGCCCCGCCTGATCTGTTTGTCACACCACTCATAGAAACTATCGACTACCGGCTTGCTGTGCTCCAGTCGATACTGGTGTTTCGGGTCACCGCTCAGGTTCTGAGCATGGGCCTGATCTTCGATGTGGTACAGCGCTGCTATGTAGTCGAGTGCTTCGCGGACGGCCCCCGGCTCCTGGGATTCGGCTTTTATAAAGGTACGCCTGCTATGAACCCAGCACTGGGCATGGATCATCTGTTCATTCTGTTTGGCATAGCTGGCATAGGCCGAGTAGGTGAAGACCACCTCGTGCCCATCCCCATAAAGAGGCCAGAACCAGGCGTGTTTCAGTTTTACTTTGCCGGCCTGACCCGCCTTGATCGGCGTTTCATCCATCGCCAGGACTCTACTGAGCAGGATATTTTCCAGCTGAGCCCCCACAATAGGACGCAGCAGCTCGATAGCGCGCTTAACCAGATTGGTCAGCGTCGCTCGGCTAAGGTGATGCCAGCCTGGGTGACGCGCTGGTGCTGGCGATACAACGGCAGGTGATACTGGAACTTATCGACCAGCAGTCCCACCAGCAGACTGACATCCGCCAGACTGCGGTCCAAGACATTGTCCGGAGCAGGGCTGGGCAAAGGCTGCTCTGCGTTTTTACGCTTGATCAGCGGACGGTCGTAGCGCAACACCACGCAACTGGCTGGACGCTGCGCCAGGCGGAGAGTGCTTTTGGTGCCGATGGTCTCGAACTGATCCGCATCGGCGCCTTTCAGCTCGGGGGCGCTGAGTGTGATCACCTCCACCGGAACCTCTGCCGTGAAACGCAGACCGCTGTCGTTGACGCAATCTTCCGGACGCTGCTTGGCGGCCTTGCCACGCTGATAGCTCACGGTGATCTGTTCGCCTTCCGGCGCGGTTGCTGCGAGAGGCTCGCCCAGCAAGCTGGGCTTTACGGTTAGGCTTCAGTCTGACGATGGCGGCACCCTGCCAGCATTGTTGGAATAAATCCCAACCCACAAGGGCGTGTTTCGAGCGCAATTTACTCAATCTGCAAGGCTTTGTAGCAAGGATGGATGTGCTGCCCTACGAAGACAGAGTGGCGGTTCATACCGGCCATATAAAAAGATCTACGGACCCTGAGGCGTTGCAGACTAAAACACCCCTCTAGCAAGAGCCATTTCCAAGCCAGCGATATACGTGATTGTAGGCACCCATGCCTAAACCCTAGCAAATAACTCAGAATTACATTAGTTTGATCGGGCAATAAACCGTCGTTAAAAACCATTCTGGAGCAGTCATAATATGTCTATTACAATTTACGAACTTGCCGGTTCCGATGATAACCGCCGCTTCAGCCCTTATTGCTGGCGCAGCAAGTTAGCTCTCGCACACAAGGGACTTAAAGCTAAAACCGAGCTTATTCGCTTCACCCAAAAAGACAAGATCGCTCATTCCGGCAGTCCGACCGTTCCCGTGATTGACGATGGTGAGAAAACGATCAGTGATAGCTTTAATATTGCGGTCTATCTTGATGAAGCCTATCCAGACGCGCCTGCGTTGCTCGGTAGCGACATCGCCAGAGGGCAAGCCAAATTCATTGAAACCTGGACCAACACACATATCATGGGAACCCTGTTCCGCATTATCATTATGGATGTTTTCAACGGTCTGGATGAAGGTGACAAAGCTTACTTTCGTGAAACACGCGAAAAGCGTTTTGGGATGACATTGGAGCAGTTCGAGAAAAACGACGACGAACAACGCGCTGCATTAGCTAAAGCCCTTACCCCTGTTCGTATGATGCTTTCCGCACAGCCATTCTTGAGCGGTGCCAAACCGGCCTATGCCGATTACATCCTGATGGGCTGCTTCATGCTGGCACGCTGTGGCTCGGACAAAAAAATTCTGGAAGAGGATGACGCCATACATGAATGGGTTGACCGTATGCTCGGCCTATATGACGGCATGTGTCGTAAAGCCTAAGGACTTTGACCATTCAAACGGCAGCCCCTCATATCGGATGCATCCAACCAAGGGTCATATTTCAGCCACTAGGCATGCATTACCATGACCTCTGCTGGGCGGGAGCGGTATGCTA
This sequence comes from Motiliproteus sp., assembly GCA_047633175.1. Taxonomy (GTDB): domain Bacteria; phylum Pseudomonadota; class Gammaproteobacteria; order Pseudomonadales; family Balneatricaceae; genus Motiliproteus. The sequence continues at coordinate 29,966 of JBLIEQ010000028.1, forward strand.
GTTGTAGTGGTTCAGAATCCACCTTGGGACGTTAAGAGCCTCTCATGACCCTAGCAGCCTGTGACGCTAATACTGGCATCTTTCTTTATTGCTGATGACAACATCGCGATAAAATTGCCTGAGACGATACCGACGCTGGCCTCCTGATCTGGGTTACCATAGTGGTCAGATGAGCCACACACCGGTAACGTTTTAGACAACAGGATAGATAGCAGCAATGACAGCGATCAACGAACATCCCTACAACACACTGACCCCCGATCGGGTTCTGGATGCGGTGGAGTCGGTAGGTTATCTGTCAGATGCCCGCATCTTTTCGCTTAACAGTTACGAGAACCGCGTTTATCAGGTGGGGATCGAAGCCGCTCAGCCGCTGATCGCCAAGTTCTATCGCCCCGATCGCTGGACCCGGGAGCAGATCCTCGAAGAACATCGCTTTACCCAGGCGCTCAAGGATGCCCATCTCCCGGTGGTCGCCCCCACTGCTGATGCCCGCGGGGAAACCCTGCACCTGCATGAGGGGTTCAGGTTCGCGCTCTTTGAGCGTCGCGGCGGCCGTGCACCGGAACTCGATAACCTGGAAAATCTCTATGTGCTGGGGCGTACCCTCGGCCGCATCCACCTCCAGGGCGCGATCCAGCCTTTCGAGCAGCGCCCCGATCTCGATGCTGCCAGCTTCGGCCACCACAGCCGCGAGCGACTCCTGAAGGGTAAATGGCTACCGGGACATTATGCGACCGATTACCAGCAGCTGAGCGAAGAGCTGCTGGGGCTGATCCAGCAGCGCTTCGAGCAGTTTCCACAGATGCGCAAGATCCGCCTGCATGGCGACTGCCACCCTGGCAATATCCTCTGGCGTGATGATGCACCCCACTTTGTCGACTTTGATGATTGCCGCATGGGCCCGGCGATTCAGGACCTGTGGATGCTGCTCTCCGGTGATCGTCTGCAGCAACAGCAGCAGATGGCCGAGATTATCGAAGGCTACGAGGAGTTTATGCCGTTCGATCGCCGCGAACTGGCGCTGATCGAGCCGCTGAGGGCGCTGCGGATCATGCATTACAGCGCCTGGCTGTCACGGCGCTGGGGCGACCCCGCCTTCCCGATGCACTTCCCCTGGTTCAATACCGAATCCTACTGGATGGAGCACCTGATGGAGATCTCCGAACTACGCCACAGCATCCAGGCCGATCCGCTGCAACTGAGCCACAATGGCTGAAGCTCTCACTGAAACCTGTGATCCATGCCCTGTAAACAACACCCTGTAAACAACGCTGATAATTGAGGCCCTGTGACTAACGATCTTGTGACCGATGACCCTGAAACCGGCGCCCCTGAAACCGGCTTATCTGAAACTGACTCTCTTGAAAAAAAGCCCGGGAGCAGCCCGTTTCAATGCCAGTCAATAGGCACGGTACATTCGTGTTTTAAGGAGAAGTTTGGCATCCCGCGGCAGCCGGGGCTGGCCGCGACGGCCCGGGCAGAACTGGAGCTGACCGGCGACTATGCGTGCATGGATGCGGTCAGAGGCTTGGATCACTGCAGCCATATCTGGGTGCTGTTCCTGTTCAGCGAACACCTCGATCGTGGCTGGACCCCTCTGGTCAGGCCACCGCGTTCCCAGGGCGGAAAAATGGGGGTCTTCGCCACACGTGCCACCTTCCGCCCCAACCCCATCGGCATGTCGGTAGTTAAACTGGAGCGCATCGAAAATCGCGACGGCACACCTATACTGCATCTGTCCGGGATCGATATCCTAGACGGCAGCCCAGTGATCGATATCAAGCCCTATCTGCCTTATGCCGACAGCCTGCCCGACGCCCACTACGATTACGCCACCGACAGCCAGAAAACCTGTTTAGCGATCCATTTCAGTGAATCGGCAGAGCAGATGCTGTCACTGCATCCCGACCGGCATGCCTTACAGCAACTGATCGAAGACCTGCTCAGCTGCGACCCGCGCCCGACACACAGACGCAAACCCGATGATGAACGAATATACGGCATTCGACTGGACCATTATAATGTGCGCTGGCGGATCAATAACGACAGTATCGATGTTATCGCTATAGAGACTCTGCCGACCCAGACCCAGACCTAGACCGTCTAACAGAATCCAAATCCCAGCTAATATGCAGGTCATTATGAAACTCCTCGCCGCCTTGCTCCTGACATTGATACACAGCAACAGCGCCTATGCGGAAGCCGAACCATCGACCTCCGAAGCCATCTCCAAACAACCTGCCCCAGCCCTGCAGGCAGAGCAGCTTATCGCCGAACTCCTCAATAATATCGACTGGAAACTGCTGCTGCGGGTGCAGCAGAACCTGCTCAGCAATATGGATCTGCTGGTGCCCTACACCCAGGAATATATCCAATGCCTGCAGGCCGAAGGGGTGATCAAGGAGGGTCAGGCGCTGGATATTCCCACACTTTGGCAGCAGGCCAACAACGTCTCCAACAGCTGCACCGTGATCCTGCAGTCACTGGTCGGCAAGCTCGACTTCGATATCACCGAAGAGGAGTTCAAACAGGGGCTAAGCCCGAACTACCAAGAAATGCTGAACAAAAGCCTCTAGGAACCGCCGCCATGTCACGCTTTTCCCCGAACAAGTCCGGTCGCCGCTTCTACCAGCCGCCTAAAAAAACACAGCTGGACAACAGTCCCTTTGAGATCGAGGTGACGAGCCTGAGTCACGATGGCCGGGGCCTGGCGCGACCCTCCGGCAAGACCCTGTTTATCGAGGGTGCACTGCCTGGCGAGCGGGTCCGGGCGCGTTATACCCAGCAAAAGAGTAAGTTCGACCAGGCGCGCACCCTGGAGGTGCTCAGCGCTAGCCCCGAGCGCGCCGAACCCCAGTGCCCGCATTTCGACCACTGCGGCGGCTGCCAGCTACAGCATCTGTCCGCGGCGGCCCAGATCCATCACAAGCAGCAGCAGGCCCTGAATCAATTGCAGCGCATCGGTGGGGTCGTCCCGGAGACGATCCTGACACCGCTGGAGGCTGAGCACTGGCATTACCGCCGCAGGGCGCGCTTAGGAATCTGCAAAGACCAACACAGCGGAAAGCTTTCTCTGGGGTTCCGGCAGCAGCAGAGTAACCAGCTGGTGCCGATCGATCAGTGTCCGGTACTGGAGAGTCGCGCAGAGCAACTGATTCCCCCACTCAACGAGGTGCTTAACCAACTTCAGCAGTCACAGGTCATCAGTCATATCGAGATCTGTCTGGCCGATACCGCAGCCGCTCTGGTGCTGCGTCATCCCAAGCCATTAATCGCCGCCGATCAACAGCGGCTGCAGACCCTGGCCGACGCTCTGGAATTCGATCTCTATCTGCAACCCGGCGGCCCGGAAAGCCTGCATCTAGCAAGCGGCGACGCCCGCACCCTCAGTTACGCCCTGCCCGATCTGCAGCTACAGTTAGATTTCCAACCCCAGGACTTCACCCAGATCAACCCGCAGCTCAACCAGCAGATGATCCGGAGGGCTCTGGAATTACTAGCGCCCGGTCCCGATGACCGGGTACTGGATCTGTTTTGCGGCCTGGGTAACTTCACCCTGCCCCTGGCACGTCTGGCCAGAGAGGTAGTGGGCATCGAAGCGGTAGAGGCGATGGTCGAGCGCGGGCGCACGAATGCGGCCCTTAATCGGCTCGATAACGTCCACTTTTATGCCGCCGATCTCAGCCAACCCATCACCGACAAGAGCTGGTTCGGTCGCGGATTTAACAAGGTCCTGCTCGATCCGCCTCGCGCCGGTGCCTTTGAACTGATCGAACCGCTGGTCAAACTGGGGGCACAACAGATTTTATATATTTCCTGCGATCCCGCAACCCTGGCACGCGATGCCGGCGAACTGCTCAAGGGTGGCTACCGGCTGACCCACTGGGGCGTTATGAATATGTTTCCGCACACCACCCACGTCGAATCCATTGCCCTGTTTGAGCGTCAGGGCAGGGCCTGAGGAGGAGAGAACCTCAAGAGGGCGATAGCCAGCCCCCTTAGCGGTGCGTCGCTAACCGGTGCGCCAGGCTCATCTTAACCGCAGGCCACTCGGTATCTATGATGGAGAACACGACGGTGTCCCTGTACACCCCCTCAGCCGTTTTTTGATGATGCCTGAGTACGCCGTCCTGTTTGGCGCCTAAGCGCGCTATCGCAGCCCGGGATTGATGATTGTGCCAATGCGTACGAAACTCCACGGCGATGGCGCCCAGAGCCTCGAACGCATAACTCAGCAGCAGCTGCTTGCATTCGGTGTTGACAGCCGAACGCTGATAACTTTTTGCGTACCAAGTGTAACCTATCTCAACCCTCTGATTCGCCTCATCCGCATGACAAAATCGAGTAGCACCTATGATGTTGTTACTGTCTTTATCGATAACAACAAACGCCAGGGCCGTGCCCCGCTCCTGCTCTGCGAAGGCAGCCGAGAGATAGTCAGCAATCGATTCCGCGTTAGGGATAGCGGTGAACCACAGCTCCCATAACTTGCCGTCTGTGGCCGCTTTCACCAAGCTATCGGCATGCTCTTTTCGCAGCGGCACCAGCCTGACTGTGTTGGATTCTAATTCGACGCTCTTAAGCCACATAGGTTGTCTTCTGTTGATAAGATCTATAAAGGGCTCATGTCTGCCTAAGCATGCCTGCCTAACCAGACGAAACCACCGATGTATCTCAGAAAGAATAACCAGATATAGCTTCCAATTCTATACCTGCTATAGCTAACAGAACTCCTTGTTACTCACCATATCCTTGTTAATAATAGAAAAGTATCGGATAAAAACATGAACGACGCGAGAATGCCCTGGTCATAGATCGGGCGATAATGGTTGCCCATGCGACGGCTGGATGGTTTGTGCACTAAGCGCACAGCACGGATGCTAAGTAAGCATTGATCCCGCACGACTCCTGCCCTTGCCCGGCAGTTGTCGCTCAATAGACTTTAAATAATAAATTAAAATATTTATAGAAAAGAGCATGACGAGTTCTGTATTCTAACCCTGCACAACTAACGAGGACATAGCCTGAGAAAGGCCAAAGAGATTCGGGTTCGGAGAGTCACAGGAAGATTCTGGGCTACTCTTCTTGAACAGGATCAGTGGAGCGGCTGACAGGTAATAACAGCAGTGATTACCGCAAAGCGCTGCAGCTACACGCGTAGCTATCACTGACAGCAGTTAATGAGCGGGTACATATTTAATGAGAAAATCAACCAAAGCAGCCCTGATGTCAGTTTTTATTATGCCAGGTGCCGGGCATCTCTATTTAAAATCTTATATTATGGCAGCCGCTTTAGCTTCCGTGGTGCTAGCTTCGCTTTACGTATTGATAAGCCAGTCGATAACAATTACACAGCCGATAGTTAACGCTATTATCCGAGGGGAGGTTCAGCCAGAGATATCAGTTATTTATTATTTATTGACGAACAACCCTATAGAGGGCAATTATCCGCTGGTCGAATTCGCATCCACCGGGTTGATGGTCGCCTGGGTAGTCGGTATTGCAGATTCATATCGAGTGGGTCGTTTGCAAGCTAAGAGTGATGGCGCTGTAAACTTATCGACTTAAAAGGTACAGCCTGTGCCTCAGCATTCATAGATAGACAACCCCGTTTTTAAAGCATCTGCAACCTGGTCTGATTGATCACTCGCAGGTAATAACGCTGTAACAGCTGCTCCGTGGTGTGCAGATCAACGAAAATTAACTAAAGGATTAGACTGTAATGAAAACACTGAGCTTTGAAGGGAATGGCTGGGAATATTTTAAAATATGGATCGTTAATGTTTTATTGACAGTTATCACTTTAGGAATATATTACCCCTGGGCCAAGGTACGGAACCTGCGTTATTTTTATGCCAACTCTAGCCTCGAAGGAAAAAAATTCAATTTCCATGCTACTGGAAAACAGCTTTTTATAGGCTACTTGATTGCGATGGTGCTGTTAGTCATCTTTGTCCTGGTACAGAAAATGTCTCCTACAGGGAACTTATTTTTATTATCCGCGTTGTTCTTGGCATCGCCGTGGATAATCTGGCGCAGCTTGAAGTTCAATCTGATAATGACGAGCTTTAGCAACGTGCGCTTTAGTTTTTCAGGCGATTTAAGTAATGCTTATATTAACTTTTTGTTATTGCCAATTGCGCTTGCATTTGTTGTCTATGGTACACCCGCCGGCCTGGCATTTGTTATATATAAGACTGGCATATCGTTTAATACATTGACAATTGTGCTGGGCACACTTGCGCTGCTGGTTTTCATAGTACTGGCCATATATGGGTCTTCATTTTTGAAGAAAAGGAACACCTGTTATACGATCAATGGCTTTCGTTTCGGTCAAGGGGTATTTGGCACCACCGTAGAAACCAGAGGATTTGCAATAATTTCTCTGAGAACAATGAGTCTAGGCTTCCTGGTAATCATCGCTTTTATACTGACCCTGCCGTTTGCGGTCAGCATGACGAGAGATATGAGTGGGGTCGAGGTCATGCAGCTAGCGATGAGTGATCCTCAGAAAACCGCGATGTTGATAAGTGACGGCCTACGATTGCTGATAGTGCCGGTTTATACTGGAATGATCGCGGCGAGTCTTTTCATAATGGCATACTCATACACGAGACAGCGCGCATATATATATTCAAATTCCAGATTAGACGACGAGGTTGCATTTGTATCCACGCTACGTGCGAGATCAATGGCTTGGGTTATGATTTCAAATTTAATCATAATTATTTTCAGCTTAGGGTTCGCTATCCCCTGGGCCAAGGTGCGAATGGCTAGATTGATCCTCAAGAATACCCAGATAGCTGCTAGCTCAGGATTTGATAAGTATGTAACTGAGATTAAAAATAAAGAATCAGCTCTTGGTGAGCAAATTGGCGATGCCTTTGATGTTCAAGTCGAGATAGGTATTTAATTGTTGATTAAAGGGAGATGGTATGCCGAGGGGAGTGCTGCGCAATTTAATGCAGCGTTCAACTCGTCACATGGCCATTACAGGCTTGAGACGGAGCATGGCCTGTCATATTCCGGCAAGCTTTCCGATATCAAGGTATCAGATCGTTTGGGTCATGTTGAGCGTTCGTTGACGCTTGCCGATGGTTCTATATTTTTTACGCGCAACAATCTGTCTGTCGATGCTCTGTTTAAACAGCATAAAAGCATCAACCGCTTTATTCACGCTTTTGAATCTCATTGGGGGCTGGCGCTGTTGGCGCTAGCCGCTACCGTTGCTTTTAGCTTCGCTTTCTTCCGCTGGGGCATCCCCTTGGTCAGCTCTGGTATCGCACAGGCCTTGCCTTATAAGTCACAGCAGTTTATAGGCCAAGGCAGTCTCGAGTTCCTGGATGAGTACGTATTCAGCGAGAGTATGCTCAGTGGAGCAAGACAAGAGGAGATACGCGAGCACTTCAGCGCCCGGCTCATTCCGCTCGGTCAGCATAATGATGAGATACATTATCGACTTCACTTTCGTGAGTGGAGCCATGGTGGTCGCTCTATTCCCAATGCGTTTGCGCTGCCTTCAGGCGATATCATTGTTACGGATAAGTTTGTCGAGCTAACCCGGAGTCAGGATGAAATAGACGCGGTGCTTTTACATGAGATGGGGCATATAGTGAATCGCCATAGCCTGGAAATGGTTATTGAGAGTGCCATCGTAACCACCGCTGTTATGTTATTGTCCGGGGATAATAGCGGCTTGGTAGATATGGGCTTAGGTGTAGGCTCCTTGCTGGCCAGCAGTAATTATTCCCGTATACATGAGTCTGAAGCAGATAAATTCGCATTTGAGCAGATGCTTATCGTAAAAATCGATCCTCAGGGTTTTTCAGATATCATGCGTCGAATGACAGAGTATATAGATAGCACGACCAAAAATGGCACTGAGGTGTCCAGGAATAGAGACGATAACTTTATGGACTATCTTTCATCGCACCCGAGTACCCGCAAAAGATCAGAGCAAGCGAGGCACTATAGTGAGTGCTTTCAGCACGCGTTAACGGCCTGTGATCTGGTGTTGAAGTAACGGTATCTCGCCTTAGTAGCGGAAAGGACCGGGGCTATCATCGTAGCATTTCAATAATGCACCTAGCCTGATACTGAATTGAAAAAAACCTAACCCCGCTGCGTGACCCCGCTGCGGCAATAGCGTCGCTCGGGACGCCCCACAGTGCCGTAGCTGACGCGGGCCTGCAGCTCGCGGGTACCGACCAGATACTCTAGATAACGCCTGGCGGTGGTCCGGCTGGCACCGATAGTCGTGCCCACCTCCTCGGCACTCAGCAGCGAGGCCTCTGCGGCAAAGAGCGCGCGAATCGTCTCTAGGGTGAGGCTGTCGATGCCCTTGGGCAGCCGCCCCGGGGTCTCGAGTCCCGCGCTCTGCTGAGTACGCGGCAGCAGGGTATCGACATCGGTCTGCAGCAGAGACTCCAGTTCGCGGAGTTTTTTCAGATGCTTTCCATAGTTCTGCAGCGACGCCTGCAACCGTTCGAAGATCAACGGCTTAAGGATATAATCGAACACCCCGCCGCGCAGCGCTTCACGCAGGGTATCGACTTCGGTCGCCGCCGTGACCAGGATCACATCGGTACGGCAGTTCTGGGACCTCAGAGTGCGCAGCAGCTCCAGGCCGGTTCCGGTCGGAAACTGGATATCCAACAGCAGCAACTCCGGCTCGAGCACCTCGACCAGATCCCGAGCCTCTTCAAGCCCGTGAGCGATCCCCACCAGCTCAAAGCCGGGAATCCGCTCGAGAAAACGTTTCTGAATCTCGGCTATGCGGCTATCGTCTTCGGCGATCACCACCCTGATAACATCACTCATTTAGCGTCTTCCCTTAACCAGACTGGTCGCGTAATGCCCTGAGGACTGGGCTTTTTGGGCAGATAAACGGTAAAGCGCGCCCCGCCCTGCTCATTGGCGCACACATCGACGCTCCCTCCCAGCAACCCCAACAGGTTGCGGACCAGATGCAACCCCAGACCATGCCCCTGTTCGCGTTTACTACTGACCCCCTTGTCGAAAATGCGCTGCTGCTCGGCCGCGCTGATGCCGCTGCCCTGATCTTCGATCTCAAAAATAAGATCATCGCCCAGATCAGTCATCGTCAGCCGCACTTCGCCCCCGGGGCCGCGGTGGCTCAGGGTCGCTTCCAGGGCATTATCGATCAGATTGCCCAGAATACTGACCAGCTGCTCGAGTGGCAACCGGACGGGCAGCTCGGTCATGCGACTCTCCGGATCGATCAGCAACCAGAGCCCTAGCTCCCGGGCGCGGTTGTATTTCCCCAGCAGACAACCCGCCAGCACCGGGTCGGGCACCGCCTCCAGCAGCAGATTGATCAGCGCCTGGTGCTGCTGAGTCTCCTGACCGATCAGCCCCAAGGCTTCGTCGGTGGCACCGATCTGGATCAAGCCGGCGATGGTATGGAGTTTGTTCGCATACTCATGCGCCTGACTGCGCAGGCTGTCGGCGTACTGCTGAATGCGGGTCAGCTTCTGGCTGACCTGATCCAGCTCATCCTTACGCCTGAAACTAGAGACCACACCGGTAACCCGCTCGCCCTGCTTTAGCGGCAGCCGATTGACGATCAGATTGCGATCGGCTAACCAGATCTCCTGATCAAACTGCGGAATGCCGGTATGGAGCACCTCCAGCATCCGGCTATCGGGCAGTACCTGATCGATCTGACGACCGGTCAGCTGGGTCTCAGGCGACAACCCTAGTGTTTCTATGGCGGTGCGGTTGAAGGTGGTAATCAGCCCCTGAGTATTGATGGCTATAATCCCCTCGCGCACCGATTCCAGGGTGGCGTTACGCTCCTCGAACAGCCGCCCAATCTGTTCGGGTTCCAGGCCGAAGATCGCCCTCTTAAAGTGGTTGGCCAGCCAGAGCGCGGTCAACACGCTGATCAGAAAAGCCACCCCGATCACAATAATCAGGGTGCGCTGGTAGCGTTCAATCAGCGCTGCAATCCGATCCAACCGGTAACCGACCGACACCACGCCAATCACCTGGGCACCTTGATGGTCGTAGACCGGTGCCTTGCCCCTCATGGTCGGGCCCAGGCTGCCCAGCGCCTTGGAGATATAGCCGCGACCCTCGACCAGCACCGGCGCATTATCGTCGCCGTCATCATCGTCCATCGAGCGGCCGAGACGTTCCGGATTAGGATGCGCCAGCCGAATTCCCAGGCTATCACCGATCACGACGAAGTGGGCCTGGGTTTTATAGGCCAGATCGAGGCTGATCGGCTGCAGGGTGGTGGTATCTCTGGCCGCTACTGCATCGATGATCTGCGGTACTGCCGCGATCGTCTTAGCCACATGCAGGGCACGCTGGCCCATCTGTTCCTCAAGCGATTGACTAAGATAATGCAGTGCAAAGAGTCCGATAGAGATCGTTTGCAGCAGCGCCACCAATCCCAGCACTAGCAACATGCGGGTCTTAAGCTTTAGCCTGGGAAGCAACATCACAGTCACGCCTTTCGATCGTTCATCGCTGTCGTGCCTCGCTAATTTTTTTATTGTTTACGCTCATTTAACGATCAGAACCTAAGGGCTGGGCTTGAGAATTGGGCTTGATGATTAGGCCTAGGACTCGATAGTAGCCGATCTGATTTACCGGCTCTCGTGAACAGTATGCACAAAATGCGCTTTATAGAATAAAAAAGTCTTTAGACTCAGAATCTTCTAGTCAGCAAAGCCTCGACATATGCTCTGCCTCAGAACAATCCAATAAAAAAACAATACGAGGTTACAGCTATGCTACCCACCTTTATCACCCGTAAACGCGCTTCTCTGCTCGCCGCCACTCTGGCGACCTGCCTAACCGCAGGAGCCTCCTTCAGCGTGCTGGCGGTGGAGTCTATCCACTTTCTGATTCCCGGTGGCGCCGGTGGTGGCTGGGACGGTACCGCACGCGGTACTGGCGAAGCGCTGTCCAAATCTGGCCTGGTCGGCAGCGTCTCCTACGAGAACCTATCTGGTGGCGGCGGCGGTAAAGCCATTGCCCACCTGATCGAGACCGCAGACCAGAAGCACGACACCCTGATGGTCAACTCCACCCCGATCGTAATCCGCTCATTGACCAAGGTGTTTCCACAATCCTTCCGTGACCTGACTCCGATCGCCGCCACTATCGGTGATTTCGGTGCCTTTGTCGTGCCTGCCGACTCTAAATACCAGAGCTTTACAGAGGTGGTGGCCGATTACAATAACGACCCCCGCTCCGTCTCCATCGCTGGCGGCTCTGCCCGTGGCAGCATGGACCATCTGGTAGCCGCGATGGCCTTCAAGGCCGCTGGCGGTGATCCGCGCAAGGTCAAGTACGTGGCCTACGATGCCGGTGGTAAGGCGATGGCTGGCATCCTTTCCGGTGAAGCTCAGGTCCTGTCTACCGGCTTCAGTGAGGCGCTGGCCCTGGCCGCAGCTGGCGAAGTACGGATCCTGGCGATGACTGGCGACGACCGCTCGTCGGCAGCCCCCGATGTACCTACCCTGAAGGATCTGGGATACGACGCCAGCTTCGTTAACTGGCGCGGATTCTTTGCCGCACCCGGACTGTCCGACAGCGATGCGGCCGAGTATGCCACGATGTTCGAAAAGATGTACGACACCCCCGAGTGGAAGGTTGTCCGCGACCGCAATGGCTGGGCCGAGACCTTCAAGCCACGCGCCGAGTTTGTTACCTTCCTTGAAGAGCAGGAACAGATCGTCGGTGATCTGATGCGTGAACTGGGCTTCCTGAAGTGAGTTTCTAGATCCCTGTATTGATCTATAAAGCCTGATGTACGACGCCGGCGAGACCTTTCTCGCCGGTTCCCTTTTAGGACGGTGCAACTCCCCCGTCAGAAACCCATCCTATTAAAGGACAATCCCATGATCATTACCAAGGACCATATCGGTGGTCTGGTGTTTCTATGTCTATCGGTTGCCTACGGCTACTATGGCGTACAGATCCCGATGTTACCCGGTGACGAATTCCAACCCTTTAATGCCCAGACGGTACCCGGTGCACTGGCCGTGATGGGCTCAGTATTATCGATAGCACTACTGCTGACGACGCGTCAGGACCCTGAACAACGGCTGCGCCTGACTGGCTACGATTTTGCTCTGGTCGGACGCTTACTGCTACTGGTCGTGGTATTCGGGATTGCCCTGGAGTGGCTGGGCTTTCTGCTGTCGACCATCCTGTTTCTGATCGGTGGTTACTGGCTACTGGGAGAGCGTCGGATCAAGATCCTGCTGATAGCCTCGGTGCCCTTTGCTGTTTTCATCTGGTTTTCCCTGTCGCAGTTGCTGGATATCTATCTGGCCCCAGGGCGACTTATCTTTATGCTCTTCGGAGGCTAATCCCATGTTAGACGGAATTTTTACCGGACTCGGTACGGCGATGATGCCCTTTAACCTGATGATGGTGGTGGTGGGCTGTTTTGCCGGCACCTTTATCGGCATGCTGCCGGGCCTGGGACCGATCTCGGCCGTGGCCCTGATGATCCCTATCACCTACAGCCTCGACCCCTCCTCGGGGATCATCCTGATGGCAGGGGTTTACTATGGTGCGGTCTTCGGTGGTTCCACCTCCTCTATTCTGATCAATGCCCCCGGTTGCTCCAGCACCGTGGTTACCGCCTTCGATGGCTACCCACTGGCCCAGAAGGGCCAGGCGGGTAAAGCCCTGGCACTGGCGGCTTACTCCTCTTTTGTCGGCGGCACCATAGGTGCCATCATCCTGCTGTTCGCCGCCCCTGCGCTGGCGGCGGTCTCCCTGAGCTTCCAGTCCAGCGACTACTTCGCGCTGATGGTCATGGGGCTGACCGCCGTCGCCGCGTTCTCTGGCAAGGGCCAGGTGATCAAGGCGATGCTGATGACGGTATTCGGTCTGATGATTGCCACCGTCGGTACCGACGTTATGACAGGCGCGCCACGCTTCACCTTCGGCACCGTCAACCTGATCGACGGGGTCAGCTTCCTGCTGCTGGCGATGGCGACCTTCGCCCTGACCGAGGTGATTATGACGGTGCTCAAAGGCCAGCACCTGGATAAAGAACCCGAGATCGATATGAAAGCGCTGGGGAGCATGAAACTCAGTCGAGAGGAGATCAAGGAGGTCGCACCCACCGTCGCCCGCTCCTCGGTGTTCGGCTTTCTGATCGGGGTGCTGCCGGGTGCCGGGGCAACGATCGCTTCCTTCCTGGCCTACGGCATGGAGCGTAACCTCGCCTCGGCCAAGGACAAACTCAAGTTCGGCAAGGGTTCGCTGCGCGGCCTGGCGGCACCTGAAACGGCCAACAATGCTGCCTCCACGGGCTCCTTCGTACCGCTGCTGACGCTGGGTATCCCCGGTTCCGGCACCACCGCCATCATGCTCGGTGCCCTGATCGCCGCCGGCGTTCAGCCCGGACCCCGGCTGTTCGTCGACCACCCCGATGTCTTCTGGTCGGTGATCATCTCGATGTATGTCGGTAACGTGGTTCTGCTGATCCTCAACCTGCCGCTGATCCCCTATATCTCACGATTGCTGGCGATCCCCCGGCCGATCTTGATCCCGCTGATCCTGTTCTTCTCGATCACCGGCGTCTATCTGGTCAGTTTCAACAGCTTCGATATCCATATGATGGTATTTATAACCATCGCGGCGATCTTTCTCAAGCTGCTGGAGTTCCCGATGGCACCGATGCTGCTGGGTTATATCCTCGGCGGGATCATGGAGCAGAACCTGAGCCGGTCTCTGGTCCTATCCGACGGCAGCTTCTCCTTCCTCTGGGAACGTCCACTGACGCTGAGCATCTGCCTGATCGCACTCTTTATACTCTGCCTGCCTCTTCTGGGATCTTTACGTAACCGGATCTATCCCCCCAAGGGACCTGAAACGGCGCTTAACAAGGGCGAAGGCGGCTAACAACCTAAGAGCGTTTAGCCCATGACGGGCTTTTACCCCTGGATCTCAGATTCAGGGTTTTTTTTTGGCTGAAAATTGGCCTTTTGTAGGTTAGGCTTCTTTTGTGGGTTAGGCTCCAGCCTGTCGATTGCTGCACTCTGCCAGCCTTGTCGGACTACTTTCGACCTACAAGGATAATGAAATGGACCCACCCCTCTCTTAAGCGGCTTCTGTGAGCCAAGATGTATGTGTAAGCCACGCATCTGAAAAGGGGTGAGTCATCATGGATATTAGCCTAATTGGATTGGATATCGCAAAATCGGTCTTTCATATGTTTGCCGTCAACAGAGCAGGAAAACTGGTCCGG
>JBLIEQ010000029.1:0-42706 GCA_047633175.1 Motiliproteus sp.
ATCAGGGCCAGGAGGCAATAGTCCTCCATAAACAGGCCGGACTTACTTGACCACTAGAATGGGTGCAATGACTGAGTTTTAAAAAAGGTTCAGATGTCTTGCAAACGGGGTGGGTCCATATATGTAGGAAGTGCGTTAAGCCCGCAGGGAACGGGCAGCGCCTACCCACAAAACGCCGCCCACAGGGCTGGTTAAACATCAGCCTAAAGCTTTTCAAACCAACACACTCGATAGGCCTTCATTTGACCCAGATCAGCACTCAATGCCGAAATATTTGTGTATACGGTTGAAAACACTACGCATCGGCGTATAAATAAACTGTCTCTCACCAATCTTCTGCGAACTGCAAAGGAATAAGCGATGAATATAACTATTAACAATCGTCACGGTAAGGTATCTCCAGCCATCAAGGAAAAGATCGAAGCCTGGCTGAAAGAAAGTCAGGAAAGGTGTGGTGAAATCAGCTCGGCACTGGTTATCATCGAACAGTTTGAGCGTCAGGATAATATTGAAGCGACCCTGCATATCAAGGGCAAGGATGTGTTTGCCAAGGCAACCGGAGAGAACCTTTACAACGCCATCGATGCGTTAACTGACAAGGTCGACCGCCAGCTGATCAAGATCAAAGAGAAGCAATCTATCAAGAAAGGAACACCCAAGCCCACCGTATTAATCGATGACGAGGAACACCCAGAGGCTGAAGTGGCATAACACGCAGCACACTTTTTCACACGTAACACAGCCACGAAAACGCCCCTGTTCCGCCCTGGATTGGGGGCTTAAAGCGATTAACTATTGAGCAGCAGGACTCAGTCTGCCACCGCCAACGACTGAGAAACCTGACAGCACCAACTGATAAAGACCTCCGCCTATCCGCCGCCCTTCCCTCCTGCGGGTCGACAAGAGCGCGGGCGATTACCGGTCCTTGCTGGCACCCTAACGACGGAGTTCGATATTTTTCCCCTCAAGCAGTATGCTCTAACCTCTTAACCGCGTGCCCCTAAGTTACGCACAGATCGCGCCGACTCCCTCTATGACAGGACCGCATCGATGGCCGACAAAGATAAAGATAAAAACAAAGAACAAGAAGAGGCGGTGCCCCTTTCTCCAGAAGAGCGCATCGCCAAACTCGAGAAAGGACGCCGGACCAGCTGGATCATCCTGGGGGTACTGCTGTTATTTATAATAATCGAAGGCGCAGCCCTGGCGTTCTTTGCCAACCGAGACGCCGATCCCCGGGTTGCCGAGGGCCTGCAACGCCTGGAGGCACTGGAGACTCAAACCACCAGCATGCAAGCCGCTTACGACACAGCCCAGACATTTAATGACAACGCCCTGCAGCTGGAAGAAAAACTGGATCGAATCATGACCACGATTCAACTCAATAATTTCTCTACACTACGCAAACTGATGATCGAGCAGGAGGCTAGCTACCAGCAGTACCTGGCCGCCCTGCAACAGGGGATGTACGATCTTTCGAAAATGCTGAAGGGGTCTCGCACCTGGTATGAGGTCTATAGAGATGATCTGGACCTGGTGATCGGTGACAGTCAAGTCCGGGCAGAGCGACTCAAAAAAGGCCTGGTTACACCCCTGAAACCGAAATCCCTGGTTGAGGAGCAGCCCTGAGCGGGTACTGCTAGCACCTTTGCCTCCTAGGACGAAAGCCGCACTGAGCCTGCGGTATCGTCCAAGACCACTCTTTTATCAAAAAAAGTCGCACTCAGAATCTATCGTCTCCATAACCGGCTCCGTATACCGGGCACCCGCCACCGTCTCCTCATTGATCAGCTGATCGAGTTCGTCAACCACAGAGACCGACAGCTCCAACTCAGCTGCAAGCGCATTCTCACGCATAAAATCGAGATGCTTAGTCCCCGGTATCGGCACCAGCCGCTTATCGCTGCGCGCTAATAACCAGGCCAGCGCCAACTGCGCCAGGGTGCAGCCCTGCTGAGCGGCAATATCGCGCATCGGCACCAGTAAACGACTGTTAGCGGCGAAGTTATGCGGCTCAAATCTGGGCCGAGCCACACCGACGCGGATATCGCCCTCGCCGAGAGTATTTACATCCCCGGCCCCTCCGGTCAAGAACCCGCGGGCCAGTGGCGAGAAGGGCACAAAGCCGATCTCCAGCTCGGCGCAGACCGCCAGAATCGATCGCTCAGGCGTACGGCTCCAGAGCGAGTATTCTGACTGCAGCGCGCCGATAGGATGTTCTCTATGCGCCCGACGCAGGGTTGCGGTACTGACCTCCGATAGCCCCAGAGCGCGAATCTTACCCTGCCGCTGAAGATCCGCCAGCGCACCGACACTCTCTTCAACCGGCACATCAGGGTCCAGCCGATGCAGGTAATACAGGTCGATCACCTCAGTCTGTAAGCGCCGCAGGCTCTGCTCGCATTCAAGCTTGAGCGCTTGGGGGCGTCCATTAACGCGCGGTGAGCCGTCGGCGTCTTTCGACAGGCCGCCCTTAGTCGCTAGAACAAACTCCTGACGCCTTTTTTTAAGCACCCGGCCCAATAGCCTCTCGTTATGGCCATCGCCATAGATCGCCGCCGTATCGAAAAACCGATAACCGGCATCCAGCGCTGCCAGAAGCAGCACCTCCGAGGCATCATCGTCTGCAGCACCGTAGCCCGAGGACATATTCATACAACCCAAACCTAGGGCTGAAACATCAAAGGGCCCAACCTTGCGCGTGACCATAAAGACTCCGTAACCTATTGATAAAAATATAAACCAGGACACTTATACTAATGGTTTTACGGCCCTAGCAAGGCTCTAACAAGGTTCTGGCTGGTAGGCGGCGCAGTGCGCCAGCAGCGTATTAAGCCTCTCGCGCAGCTCCTCTATCTCGGCCACCTCATAGGCAATTGCCGCAACACAGCCCCATACAGGCGCAGGCCAGGCGGCATCATCCTGATAGCGCACCACGTGGTGAATATGCAACTGAGGCACCATGTTCCCTAGCGCCGCCATGTTCATCTTGTCTGCATTAAAGATATCCGCCAGGTTAGACGCCAGCAGACTGGATTCGACCGTCAGCTGCTGCTGATTCTCCGCCGATAGATGATAGATTTCACTCACATCGGCCCGCCTGGGTACTAAAATAAACCAGGGATAATTAGCGTCATTCATCAACAACAGATCACAGAGCACAAACTGCCCCAGCAGGATGCAATCCTCGGCCAGCCGCGCATGCAGCTGGTAGGGGTGCAACTCCGGATCAAGCTCACGATCTGGATCATAATCGATATCGGCACTTGCGTTCTGCTCAGTCATACTCTGCCCCTTCACCAGCAATCAGATGTCATCAAACGCCAGTATAAACGAGTGTATTGAGCGTTGACGATATATGCTTGTCCGTTCACAGTCCAAGAGAGTTGATAAGTGACCCATCCCTTTAGTATGGAAAGCGTCGAACGCATCCAACAGATCGATCCGGACCATTGGGAGCAGCTGTTCGGGTCGCAGCCACTGCTCAGTCATGCATTCTTGATGGCGATGGAGGAGAGCGGCAGCCTCAGCCAGACCAGCGGCTGGAGCCCCCAGCACCTGCTCCTTAGATCCGCCAGCCAACAACCCCTGGCGGCACTGCCGCTATACCTCAAACAGCACTCCTACGGTGAGTATGTATTCGACTGGAACTGGGCCAATGCTAGCCACGAGGCCGGCATCCCCTACTATCCCAAACTGATAACCGCCCTGCCCTTTACTCCAACCACAGGCCCACGTCTGGGGTTTGCGAATGACAGTCCGCCAGAGTCCACCCGGCAACTGCTGCTGACGCTGTGCGAACAGGCGAAGCGCCAGCAAGCCTCCAGCTGGCACCTGCTGTTTGCCGACGAAGACTCTCGCGAACGAATTCGCGCCAACTGGCCCGAGACTCAAGAGTTGCTCGAGCGTCACGATTGCCAATTCCACTGGATCAATGCGGACTACCGCGATTTTGATCATTTTCTGCAACGTTTCAGTTCACGTAAGCGCAAGAGCATTCGTCGCGAGCGGCGCAGGGTCCAGGAGCAGGGGATCACACTGCGCCGGCTTAGCGGAAATGATCTAACACGGGAACAGCTGCACGCCTTCTTCAGCTTCTACCAACAGACCTATCATCAGCGCGGCCAGACGCCCTATCTGAACTGGAATTTTTTTGAGCGCCTCCATGCAGGACTACGCGACAGCCTGATGCTGGTGGTGGCCGAGCAGGATCAACAACAGGTCGGCGCGGCACTGTTTCTGTTTGATGAGCAATGTTTGTACGGGCGCTGGTGGGGTGGAAATCCCGGCCTCGATTGCCTGCATTTTGAGGCCTGCTACTACCAGGGGATTGAATTTGCGATCGAGCGCAACCTGCAACGCTTCGATCCCGGTACTCAGGGTGAGCACAAGCTGGTGCGAGGCTTTGAACCGACCCGTACCACCTCACTCCACTGGATAATACACCCGGGACTGCACCGTGCGGTGGAGGAATCCTTACACCATGAACGCCAGCATATCGCCGCTTACATGGTCCAGGCTCGCCAGCACCTGCCCTTTAAACAGACGGATTAGTTAGGCTGCTTTTGTAGATTAGGCTTCAGCCTGACGATCGCTGCACCTTGCTGGCATTGTCGGACTCCACTCAACCCAAAAAACGCGACCCACAGGGACGTGGGAAGTGCAACAAGTCCTCGGGAACGGACGTTGCCTAACCCACAAAAGGGTCCTACCCACATCAATCTATATTTCTGTAGCTGCTGCAGGAGTCTTCAACTGCCCGCAGCCAGGCGACCTCTGAAATTTAAAGGTAGATTCGCACCCATAGGAATATTTATTACACTATTGATACAGGCGCATTTACTGACATTCTTACATTGTCTATAAAAAATAAACCCATTATAAACAATAATATACAGACATAAAGCGACGTTATCTGCACTACTGACATTATTCGACATGGCTGAACAGGCGCATCAACTAGCGCCACTGAGCATCAACTTGAGACATTGTTACCCCTGCCCCCTTTTGCTTCAATCAGCCCCAGTAATGCGCAGGCCAGGCGGTTTTCTGTGCGTGTTTACTGTTGCTGTTTGTTCTTAGTAACCAACAGAATAAGAAACTGACACGGCAGAAAACAGTTGGCATAACGCCTGCATTACTCAGGCAACAATAATGCTACCCGTTTAGTGCTTGTCTGACAGGCTTAGCTGCCAGACAACCTGACAACAGAAGGAATAATTATGAAAAAAATCACTTCTCTTGCCGCCGCATCGACTATCGCCATCGGCATGGTTGCAGGTGCCCAAGCCGCCAGCACCCTCGAGTCTGTCAAAGACAAAGGCTATGTGCAGTGTGGCGTGTCTACAGGCCTGGCCGGTTTCTCCAGCCCTGACGAGGAAGGTAACTGGCAAGGGATGGACGTCGATGTCTGTCGTGCCATCGCTGCCGCGACACTCGGCGATGCCACTAAAGTTAAATTCATCCCGCTAACGGCAAAGGAGCGCTTTACCGCGTTGCAATCGGGCGAAATCGATGTCCTGTCACGCAACACCACCTGGACCCAGACCCGCGACACCACCCTGGGCCTGAACTTCGCCGGCGTTAACTACTATGACGGCCAGGGCTTTATGGTCAAGAAGACACTAGGCGTCAAAAATGCTTCTGAACTCGACGGTGCAGCGGTATGCATCAGTTCAGGCACCACAACCGAGCTGAACCTGTCTGACTACTTCCGCGCACACGACATGACCTTCTCACCCGTCGTGTTCGATACCTCCGACCAGACCGTACAGGGATTCGAAGCCGGTCGTTGCGACATGCTCACCTCTGACCAATCACAGCTGTACGCCTTGCGTATCAAACTGGCCGATCCGGATAGCGCCATAGTGCTACCGGAAGTGATCTCAAAAGAGCCTCTGGGACCTGTTGTTCGTCAAGGTGACGATCAGTGGCTCAACATCGTCAAATGGTCTCTCAATGCGATGATCAACGCCGAAGAACTGGGACTGACTGCCGCTAACATCGATAAGATGAAGAAAGACACCAACAACCCCAGCATCGCACGCTTTGTCGGAGAAGAAGGCCCTAAAGGTTCCGGCCTAGAACTGAACGATGACTGGGCTTACCAGATCATCAAGCAGGTCGGCAACTACGGTGAAGGCTTCGAGCGCAATGTCGGCACAGACTCTCCTCTGGACATCGCCCGTGGCGTCAACGCGCTCTGGAGTGACGGCGGCTTTATGTACGCGCCACCCATGCGTTAATCTGGCATGCCTTACAACAACGGCTAACACCGAAATCAATTCACTCTGAAAGCCCCGCAGTGGGCTGGTGCAGCCCGTTCTAGACGGGCTTGCTGCCGACCCACATATATAGACCTATCCCTGTGAGTCGGCCGCTGAAGGTTCCAGCAACAGCCGAATCCCCCTCCCCCCCCCCCCCCCCCGATACGCACCAACAAAACTCTCCATTACGCAATCGCACCAAAAAAACCCATTCGTGCTTGTTTTTTTTACGTAAAAAACACGCTAAGCCATTAAAAAACAATAATAGATATAAAAGCTTTAGCAAATACCGCACTGCAAAAATGATTCTATATGACACCTCAAAAGCAACAACTAGCGCCACTAAGAGTCAACTTGAGGTATTGTTGCCACTCGGCCCTTTTGCTTCAATCAGCTTCAGTAATGCGTTGCTGTCATAGGCGGTTTTTTGTTCCTGTTTACTCGAGTAGCAGACAGGCTATAAAACTGGCATAACAAAAAAAATAATAACTGGCACAATGATTGCTTAATCAAAACAACAATAACGTTACCCGTTTAGTGCTTATCTGACAGATTTATCTGCCAGACAGCCTGACAAAAGAAGGACTAATGATGAAAAAAATCACTTCTCTTGCCGTCGCATCCACCATTGCTATCGGCATGGTTTCAGGCGCCCAAGCTGCCAGCACCCTCGAAGCAGTTAAAGATAAAGGCTATGTACAGTGTGGCGTATCTACGGGTCTTCCCGGTTTTTCTAACCCTGATGCTGAAGGCAACTGGCAGGGGATGGATGTCGATGTCTGTCGTGCCGTCGCTGCAGCAACACTTGGCGATGCCTCTAAAGTTAAATTCATCCCGCTAACGGCCAAAGAGCGCTTCACCGCGCTGCAGTCAGGTGAAATCGATATCCTCTCGCGCAACACGACCTGGACTCAGACCCGCGATACCACCCTGGGCCTGAACTTTGCCGGCGTTAACTACTATGACGGCCAGGGCTTTATGGTCAAGAAGAAGCTAGGCGTAAAAAATGCGTCTGAACTAGACGGTGCAGCGGTATGCCTGCAATCAGGCACGACCACCGAGCTGAACCTGTCTGACTACTTCCGTCAGCACAACATGTCCTTCTCACCCGTAGTATTCGATACCTCTGACCAGACGGTAAAGGGTTTTGAAGCCGGTCGTTGCGACATGGTCTCCTCTGACCAATCACAGCTATACGCCTTGCGTATCAAGCTGGCCGATCCAGATAGCGCCATGGTTCTACCGGAAGTGATCTCTAAAGAGCCTCTGGGACCTGTTGTTCGCCAGGGCGATGATCAGTGGCTTAACATCGTCAAATGGTCTCTGAATGCGTTGATCAACGCCGAAGAGCTGGGACTGACTTCCGCTAACATCGATAAGATGGCGAAAGACACCAACAACCCAAGCATCGCACGCTTTGTCGGCGCAGAAGGTCCTAAAGGTTCCGGTCTTGAGCTGAATGATGACTGGGCTTACCAGATCGTCAAGCAGGTCGGAAACTACGGCGAAGGCTTCGAGCGTAATGTCGGCACCGGTTCTGCTCTGAAGATCTCCCGTGGTGTTAACGCACTCTGGAGCAACGGCGGCTTCATGTACGCCCCTCCAATGCGTTAATCAGGTATCACTCCTGAAAACGGCCGGTGAGCTTGGTAGCTCGCCGGCCGTTGTCTTACTCCGCTTCTAAGTCTGATCTACTATTTTTTGGAGCACTCTCCATGCCCGAAGATGTAAACAAAGGCGTGGCCCCCTCCTCGAAACCAAAATTCTGGAACGACCCCGATAAACGGGCGATGTTTTTCCAGGTATTAATGGTTCTGACGGTACTGGGTTTTTTTGCCTACATCATATCTAACGCGCTGTTTAATCTTGAAAAGCGAGGCATCACCACCGGATTCGCTTTTCTCGATCAAACAGCCGGTTTCGAAATACTGTTATCGCTACTCCCTTATGACGCTACCTATAGTTTTGGCCGCACCTTTGCCGTTGGCCTGCTCAACACCCTGCTGGTCTCTTTCCTGGGCGTAATCCTGGCAACCACGCTTGGTTTTGTCATGGGTATTGCCCGACTGTCTAAAAACTGGCTGGTGTATAAAGTCGCCACCGCCTATATCGAAATCTTTCGTAACATCCCGCTACTACTGCAGATTCTGTTTTGGTATGTGGTGGTGCTTCAGCCGCTCCCTCTGCCGCGCGCCAGCATCGAGGTCGGTGGTGCGTTCCTGAATAACCGCGGTCTCTACCTGCCCTGGCCGGTGCTCGAGTCCGGATTTTCTGTGGTCTTTGCAGCCCTCGCAATCGCCATCTGCGCGGTGGTCTGGCTCCTACGCTGGAACCAAAAACGTCAGGACGCAACGGGACAGCGTTTCCCGGTTATCTGGACCTCATCTGCTCTGTTAATCGGCTTTCCGCTCGTCGTCTTTCTCCTTGCAGGCTCGCCCATGAGCTGGGATCAACCGGTACTGCAGGGCTTTAACTTCGTGGGTGGTGCGACACTTATCCCTGAACTCATCGCACTACTGATTGCGCTATCGGTCTATACCGGCACCTTTATCGCCGAAATTGTCCGTTCCGGAATACTGGCGGTCAGTCATGGACAGACCGAAGCGGCCAGCGCCCTGGGACTGAGCAAGGCCAGGACCCTGCGTCTGATCGTGATCCCCCAGTCAATGCGGGTCATTATCCCCCCCCTGACCAGCCAATACCTGAACCTGATTAAGAACTCATCGCTGGCCACCGCGATCGGTTATCCGGATCTGGTGTCGGTATTTATGGGCACCACCCTCAACCAGACGGGCCAGGCGATCGAGATCATCTTTATGACCATGGCGGTTTATCTGACGATCAACCTGCTGGTATCGATGCTGATGAACCTTTACAACAAACGCGTGTCGCTGGAGGAGCGTTAAGATGATTATTAATGATACTAAGCTTCCCGACCTGCCACCTCCCTCCAGCGCCTCAGGCGTGATCGGCTGGTTACGGACAAATCTTTTTTCCACACCCCTTTATTCGGTTCTGAGTCTGATCGTCGGTTACCTGCTATGGATAACCGTGATTCCAGCCTTCCAATGGGTCTTTATCGATTCTGACTGGGTCGGCGAGAGCCGTGATGCCTGTACCAGTGGCGGTGCCTGCTGGGTCTTTATCTCAGTCAGACTGGACCAGTTTATCTACGGGTTTTATCCTGATACCGAATACTGGCGGGTCAACATCCTGTTTGTAATGCTGGCGCTTCTGGTCGGCACTCTGGTCTATGAAGGAACCCCGAAAAAGGGCTGGATCGCAGCATTTTCGCTAACGGTCTTCCCGGTCATTGCCTTCTTCCTGCTCTATGGCGGTATATTCGGGCTGGACGTGGTCGATACCCACAAATGGGGTGGTCTTACGCTGACTCTGGTTCTCGCCGTGGTGGGCATCGTCGCGTCTTTACCCATCGGTATTTTCCTGGCACTGGGTCGGCGTTCCGAAATGACGGCGATACGCAGTTTCTGCACCGTCTTTATAGAGATCTGGCGCGGTGTGCCCCTGATCACTATCCTGTTCATGGCCTCCGTCATGTTGCCGCTCTTTGTACCCGAAGAGATCGACTTCGATAAGCTGATGCGCGCACTGATCGGTATCACCCTGTTTCAATCGGCCTATATGGCCGAGGTTATTCGGGGCGGTCTGCAGGCGATACCCAAGGGTCAGTACGAAGCAGCCGATGCGTTGGGTCTTAGCTACTGGAAGAAGATGGGCCTTATCGTGCTGCCTCAGGCGCTGAAGATCATGATTCCGGGGATTGTTAATACCTTTATCGCCCTGTTTAAAGATACCTCGCTGGTATTGATTATAGGTCTGTTCGACCTGCTGGCCATTGTTCAGTCGGCGTTGTCCGATCCCGACTGGCTGGGTTATTCGATCGAGGGTTACACCTTTGTCGCCTTCGTGTTCTGGATCTTCTGTTTCAGCATGTCGCGCTACAGCCAGTACCTCGAACGCAAACTTCATACCGGCCACGGTGCTCGCTAGCACCCGACAGTGATAGAATTTCAGGAGTCTGCTATGTCAGCACAAGATAACAACACCGCTATGAACATCTCCGAAAAGGTGATGATTGAACTAGACAACGTCAATAAATGGTACGGCGATTTTCACGTGCTTAAAGATATTAACCTGAAGGTGCATAAAGGCGAGCGCATCGTGATCTGCGGCCCCTCTGGATCAGGAAAATCGACTCTGATTCGCTGCCTCAACCGCCTGGAAGTGCATCAGGCTGGCGACATTACTGTAGGGAACACTGTCCTCAACAATGATCTTAATAATATCGAAACTATCCGCCGTGAAGTGGGCATGGTGTTTCAGCACTTCAACCTCTTCCCGCACCTTACGGTGCTGGAAAACTGCGCCCTGGCACCGATCTGGGTACGTAAGACTCCCCGTAAAGAGGCCGAGGCGTTGGCGATGAAGTTCCTGGAGCGGGTAAAGATTCCCGACCAGGCACATAAGTACCCGGGGCAGCTGTCCGGTGGGCAGCAGCAAAGGGTCGCGATCGCGCGCAGCCTGTGCATGAATCCCGAGGTGATGCTGTTCGATGAGCCCACCTCGGCGCTTGATCCGGAAATGATCAAAGAGGTGCTCGATGTTATGATCGAACTCGCCCAGGAAGGGATGACTATGATCTGCGTAACTCACGAGATGGGCTTTGCCAAGACTGTGGCAAATCGGGTTATCTTTATGGATCAGGGGCAGATTATCGAGGAGAATGAACCTAATGAGTTCTTTGATAATCCGCAGTCAGACCGAACCAAGCTGTTCCTGAGTCAGATTCTGTAACCCGGATCGAGGCAACTCACTATCCGACTTAAAAAGGGAGCCTCAGGCTCCCTTTTTTGTTTTAATACAATAGGCTTAAGGCCTGCGTCCAAACAACCGAAAAATACTACCAGGGTTCTGATTTAATGAGCATTAAAGAGCACATTAATAATTACTACGAGACGATGGTGGCGGATGCCCTAGCCGTTCAGCTTAAAGGCACAAATCTGGATATAGAAGAGCGGGCCGATATCGCCTGTGTGGCGCTGAACCACCTGCCTCCGCGCTATTTCCGTCATCAGATCGATATGGCGTTCTACCTTTCTGGTACGGAACATGAAGAGATGAACGCGAAGGTCCATAAAGTGGTCGCAGAGGCTATCGCGTATGTTCGCCACAGCCATCGCGACGATCACAGCTAAGCATCCCGGTAGTTATCGGTACAGGACCGTGTGCGGGACGCTTACAAATGCCTGCAAGCCAGCTCTCACAGGGCGCTGGCAGCACGTCAGAGCAGCCTCAACGCACCCCTCCTCCCTAGCAACAACTCTATGTCGCTTTAGCCTGCCCGGGCTCTGAACACCCGTCATGCCTCTTACAGGTGAGCGATAGGTTTGTCGGTAAAGAGATAATCTTTTAACTCTTTATCAAAGCGTTTGTCCTGTCTTCTGATCCATTCGAGAACCATCGCAGCATGCTCTTTTTCTTCATCTCTATTGTGGGCAAGAATTGCCTTTAACTCTTCATTTTTGCACGCATCGACGCGTTGGTTGTACCAGTCTACCGCTTCGAGCTCTTCCATCAGTGATGTAATAGCTCTGTGCATATCCCGGGTTTCGTCAGTAAGCTCATCTATGGGTTCGTGATAGCCTTCATTCGACATGTTTATATCCTCGATCAGGGCAGGGGTGTGGAGTGGGTTCAACAACAGGCCGCTAGGTGATTTTAACAGCCAATTTCGACGCTATTGCAATATATCTTCAGGTTCTCCGGTGTCACATTTTTTACAATTCAATTCGCATCCTAACATTGAACAACGACCCGCGACCGTTGTGACCCAGGGCCTGTTAATAAAGGGCGGATCATGCCTGACATGTTGGAAGTGACCGCATCTTAATTCAGCCACCCAATGATTTTCTTCATCTTTATGATAATAAATAATCGATTGGTTCATTGTTTTTTAGTTAAGTTAAGTTTCGTTTATGGCTACCGTCACACAGGGGTTGTGATGCCGTTAGCTTACAGCCACAAAAAAATACTTTATTAGACTCGGTAGCGGTAAATCTTACCGGCGAAAACTCAGAACCCTTATGAGAACCATCACAAAAAGGCTGTTTGGCGCTTTTACCACAAGCACACCAAAAATAATTTTTACCCGCTTCAACGTCTACGGCAAAAGGTGTATCAGATGCCTGTATAGGTTTCTCCATGATAGTTCTCCATAATTAATATGAACATAACAAGGCTATCGAATTTGGATGCAGCACCGATAAATACCGATCTTTCGACAACCACATAAAATTACTATTCCCAATGACTAAGACGAACCGAGCCCGGTAGCGAGCAGTAACGTTAACGCCTCTGCCGATACCTCTTTACAGCCAGAGCTGTTTTGTCCGCTCCATAACGGTGAGAAGTCATCGGAACCTAACTTTTCAAAATGACCGCGTAATTGCGCCATCGAGATGCCCGCCAGAGGAAAGGTTGGCGCGTAACAACTTATATACCCAAGCTCTTTCATCACTCGATTAACGATACCGCGTGCGGGTCTTCCAGAAAAAACATTCGTAACAGCGGTATGCTGAGACTTTGAATTCTTTAGTGCTGAACGGTGTAGCCTAGATGTTTTAGCTTCTGCACACAACAGATACGTCGTGCCTATCTGCACAGCGCTGGCACCCAGCAATAAAGCGGCCTGTACGCCTTTACTATCGCCTATGCCACCCGCCGCAATAATGGGTACTCTCACCCTATTAACAAGCTGAGGGACTAACGCTGACATCCCTACCTGAGTCGTAATATCATCAGACAGAAACATTCCCCGATGCCCTCCGGCTTCAAGACCCTGGGCGATAATCCCATCAACACCTTTAGACTCTAACCATAGGGCTTCTTCGAGCGTTGTTGCAGAAGAAACGACTTTAGTCCCCCAACTTTTCACACGAGCAAGCAATTCCCTATCAGGAAGACCAAAATGGAAACTGATAAACTCAGGATGAGTTGATTCTATCGCATCCGCAACATCATGATTAAATGGGGTTCGATTTGCACTCCTAGGGGAAATCTCACAGTCGACACCCACTTCTGTAAAATAGTTGTTTAACTGATCTCGCCATGTTGATTGCTGCTTTTCATCATAAGTTGGCATCTTATGGCAGAAAAAATTGAGATTGTAGGGCTTAGCTGTTGCCTCTTTAATCACCCTGATCTCATCCACTATTTTATCAATAGACAGCATGCCACAGGGTAACGAACCTAAACCGCCCGCCTTGCATACAGCGATAGTCAAAGCACTGTCCTGAACGCCTGCCATAGGCGACTGGATAATAGGGAATTCAGTTTCAAATAATCGTTTGATATTTTCACTACGCATACGTAATTCCATTTAGAGTGCTATCCAGTATAAACCTGATTTTTACATCAGTGCGGACACTAATTTATTCTCTCATTCATAAACCGGCGTATCGAAATCATGCCCTTCATCTGTATAGGCGGTGACTATAGCGTCTGCAACTAAACCGGCGTCTGCTTTAACCTGAGTTTCAAAAAAGTGCTGAACCTGCTGTCGACGACCATGCGCCGACCAGGCTGCCGCATCTTTCCAAATCTCATTAAATACAATACTGTACTCGTTTTTTGTTGCACTTGGATGATCGATTTGCCGCGTCAGCATATATTGAAGACAGCCCTCCTCTCGATAAGAATCCGGTTCGAGCGCTTTGAGAATATCGAAAAGCTCTGCTTCTTTTCCATCTTTTGCCTTAAACTGGGCTAAAACATAGACTCGAGTCGTCATGCTATATCCTTTATATTTATATTTATATTTATATTTATATTTATATTTATATTTATATTTACATTGTTTATGAGCAGCTAATTCTGCTTATAATAATTCAACTCTAATGGCTCAGCGTTTTTGAAAACACATTAATAACGATGACACCGGAAAAAATCAAAAACATACCTGCAACTGCTGCGGCATCAGGGATCTGCTTGTACATGACCGCACTTATTGATGCAATTAAGACTATCCCCATCCCTGCCCAAATCGCGTAAGCGATCCCTACAGGCACTGTTTTTAGAACCAAGGATAAGAAATAAAATGCAACAATATAGCCAATGACACAAACCGTACTAGAGATCACATGAGATAAACCATCTGATGCTTTAAGTGCTAAGGTTGCTATTACCTCGGCTACTATAGCTATTGCTAAATACCAGTAACCCATACTCCGTTCCCTATAAAATATAACGTCCTTGTTAACGGACTGAAATTAAAAATTTTGGTTAAAATATATCAAGACAACAACGTACGTCGTCGTAGTCTACATTTAGTGACTTGTTAGCATTATAGATTAAGCATATCTGTTATAGAGTACCAGCGTAAGTCTACATGACTTTTTTTGTAATCAAGTCTGGATGCCGCCCCTCCGACGGCATCATTTTGAGTTCTATGCGACAAAAAACGACCGGCGATAGAACGTGCCTGTTGGAGCCTGAGGGGTGTTCTAACAAGGGATCTGCCGCACTTGAGAGTTGAATTCGCGGCAATCTTTCAAGCACAGTCAACAGGCGCTCAATAGCCAAAAATGATAGACGCACCAAGCAATACGGGTGTCGATATTGCCACCGCTACATTTGCCCCAAGATATTGAGGATAGTTCCCGATAGCATCAGCATGTTTAACAGCCCCTTTTAAAGCAAAAAACGCGAGGGGCATTGGCAGCAACGCAATAAGGCTTAATGTAGGTAAGAAGCCATCGAAAACAAAAAAAATAATGACGACCATTGTCATTGTCACAAACGAACCATAGGTAATATTACCAATAGTCGTTCCATAGGCGGTTAGTATGTTATTGCGACCAACTTTCCGGTCGGCTTCAATATCCGGGTACTGGTTCAGTAACAACAGATTATTTACCAGAAAGAAGGGGATTATTCCAACCAACCAGGATGATAGGGAATATTCTCCAGTCATTGAAAAGTATGAACCTGGAACTATTAAAAAACCGAACCCTATCCCAGGCCCAATCAAACAGAGACTGGGAATTTTAGTGATCCATGGCGTATAGACCACGACCAACACCAGACCCGCTACCCCTATAGGGATAACACCTGGCCCGAATGTCCAAACGAAGAACAGACCAATTATAAATGTACCAATGAAAGATAAAACTCCGACAATCAGCACCGTGAATGCCATTTCAGGATTCTGAGGCAAAGCCCCACTACCCCCACTAAACTTTGTTCTTTTAGTCCTAAAATCCAAACCTGTTTTGAAATCATAATATTCATTTAGCGTATTAACACAAATGTGTGCGAGCACTGCACCCAGCAGTGTTAATACCAGCAAATAAACATCTACCTTAATATGATCAACAATAACAACACTTAAACCTAAAAAAACACAGGCAGGTGTCAGTATGAGAAAGGGTGATCTCATCGTTTTTAACAGTGTTCCGATTTTCATCTGTCGTCCTGTAAATTTATCCTGACTAACGAGACTGCCTAATTAAACATTAAAAACAATACTTTAACAGAGCACAGGCATCTCCCAGAGTTAACGCTTAAGCAGCCATAATGAAGTAGCAGCAGCGAGCAGCAGTAGCAGCAGGGTCAGGTCTATCATCGTAGTATTAAAAAAACACACTTGGCATTGATGTTAAATAATATAAAACCATGGAACTCTAACCCTGTGAACCTACTTCAGCCCTTGCTGACTTTACCCGCATGCTCTTTCACCAACTCCGCGACTGCTTTCTGTTGGTGATTCCCCTCTGATCCTAAGCCTGCTATCACTCCTGATATATTCGTATCGGGTTGATTTTGACTTAGCTTCCACATCCCGGTTATGGAGCTTATTTCTATTTCTAAGCCGACGATAGCCGTCAACATTTTTTCAATATAGCCATTGGGTGCATCAGAGGTTGACCATGGAGCATCCTGCTCTGCCTCATGCCGGGTAGTCAAATCATCTATCATATTTTTAATAACGCCGGGGTCCTGGATGTAAGACATCCGCCCCCTGACATGAACCGCCACATAGTTCCATGTTGGCACGGCTCGTCCTGTCTCTGTTTTTGTAGGGTAATTATTGGGAGATATATAACAATCTGGGCCCTTAAATATTACTAGCACATTAGATTTATCGTCGACGGTTTTCCATAAAGGATTGGCTTTGGCTATATGTGCCTGAAGCACTTTCTTATCGCCTATCTCGGTAAGAATTACCGGCAAATGATTCGCCTCTACACCCTGCTTTGAATAAGTAACTAGCGTCGCGAAGGGATAATCACGAATCAAACCTTCTAACTTGGCACTATCATCTTGTTGGAATTTTTTTGGTATATGCACGATTTATCCCTTCCTGATTTTGTTAGAGCTCGATGCTGTACTTATTAATTCTGATACGGCTTATCATAAATGTTTGGATAAAACCTAAAGGCGGCGCTCTGCCCGCTTAATTACCGCGATCGACCATCGGGGCTGAGAAGCTGTGCTCCATATCCCAGGGAAAGCGTATCCAGGTGTCCTGACTGACTTCGGTGACGAAGGTATCGACCAGTGGCTTACCCGCCGGTTTGGCATAAAGGGTAGCGAAATGCGCTTTAGGCAGTAGCTCGCGCACCAGGCGGGCGGTTTTCCCGGTATCGACCAGATCATCGATCATCAGCATCCCCTCGCCATCACCCTCGACGCCTTTAAGCACCCGGAGCTGACCCTGCACCGATGCCGATCCGCTGCTGTCTTGTTCATAACTGACCACACAGAGGGTATCTATCAGGCGTATATCGAGCTCCCGGGCGAGGATGGCGGCAGGCACCAGCCCGCCCCGGGTGATAGCAACGATCCCTTTCCAAGGACCCTGATCGAGCAAGCGCCAGGAGAGCGCGCGGGCATTGCGGTGCAACTCTTCCCAGGAGACGGGATAATCCATGCGGTACGAGATGGGGGTCATCTAAAACTCCGGGGTATCTGCTGGCAAGCCTGATCGTCAACCGATGTCAGGCTCGGCCCTGTTAACATTGAGCTTCGCGGCCCCTGTAGGAACGGCGAACAAAAAAAGAGTGCTATCAAACCCTGAAGCAGGCCTCAGTTCAACCCTATTGCACCAGCCTTGTGCAAAAAACTCTCCCGCGCGGGTTTAACGCCCTTCATCAGTGGCGAAGGCGAGTGCAATTTGCCGTAGTCCGACTGCATGCAATTCTCAAATTTATTTCATACCCGCCACCGTCCGCTGTTTTCCGGCAGATCGAGCAATGGTATAGGTTGAATGGGTAGGGTTGGGCATACTGTTCCCTGTGAGCGGTTGACTAGTTTGATATCGAACTATATAGTTCGATATCAAACTATAGAGGATGCATCATGCTTGTTACACGTCGAAAGTTTCTGAGTCTTGTTGGTGGCGGTGTTGTTGTAGCAGCCGCTGCATCTACTGCAACATTCCTTGCCACGCGAACCCCACACAAAGCCCTTGCCCCCTGGGATAATGCAGGCTCATATAACGACCCGCGCCTGCGCGCCATGTCATATGCCTTGTTGGCACCGAATCCGCACAACAGACAGCCGTGGATCGCCGAGCTGGTCGGTACGAATGGAGTCACTCTATACAGGGACAAGCAGCGGGACCTGCCGGTAACGGATCCGTTTGGCAGACAACTGATGATCGGCATGGGATGCTTCACCGAATTGATGCGGATGGCAGCAGCCGAACAAGGCTATGGACTTGATACGGTACTGATGCCGGAAGGTGAAGATGGACCGATTGCACGGTGCATTTTCGTAGAGGGAAAGGGCAAGGCCGACCCCCTGTTCCAGCATGTCATGAACCGACGCTCGCACAAGGAACTGTTTGAAAAGCGAGACATAGACGTTGCAACTGCACAGCAATTAAGCGGGTTCACCAACGTCTATCCACAGGGTTATAAACAACAACTATTAAGTCAAATTGCTCACGCTGCGTGGTTGACTGAAGCATCCACGCCGAATGCCTGGCAGGAAAGCGTTGATCTTCTGCGTATCGGCAAGTCGGAAATCAATGCAAGCCCTGACGGCATTGATGTCGGTGGCCCTGTGCCGGACACGCTGGCGTTGCTGGGGCTGTTCACACGTGAGGCAGCCGCTGATCTCAACAGCCAGGGCTCGCGCGATGCTATCAAAAGCACGGCCAATGCCATTTTGTCTGCCCCGGCATTTACTCTGAACATAACCCCTGGTAACACTCGCGCAGACCAATTGGAAGCAGGTAGACAATGGCTGCGACTCAACCTCAAGACCACCAGTCTGGGCTTGGCACTGCGGCCTGTCAGTCAGGCCTTACAGGAGTATGATGAGATGAAGCCGCACCGTGATCGACTACATCGCGAATTTTCAAACCAGGGAGGAACCGTGCAAATGCTGGGTCTTCTCGGTTATGGTGCACTAACTGAACGCACACCTCGGTGGCCAATAGAGACAAGATTGATCAATGCCTGATAAACGCCTTACCCTTTTTTTTCAGCTCTTCAACGAGATAGGAATACTGAGCCAACTCAGCCGGAGCATGCTGGAATCCCGGCTGGGGAATGGAATGCTCTTGCCACATTTTACGGTGTTAAATCACCTGATGCGTGTTGGCGAAGGCACTACACCCTTAGCACTTTCCAGTGCATTCCAGATCCCCAAAGCCTCCATGACACACACCCTGGCAGGACTTGTCAAAGCTGGCTATATAGAGATGCGCGAAAACGTAAAGGACAAGCGCTCCAAGTGCATATATATCACCAAAACAGGGCGAGCATTTCGAAACAACGCTATCCAGAGCCTGGCGCCAGATGTTGATGAAATAGCCGAAGAATTCAGTCTGGATGAGGTAGAGGCGATGTTGCCGGCCCTGGAGGAACTACGCAGGATTCTTGACCGCAGACGAGATTGATGACTTGCCAGCGATTAAATAAATCAGGCCCTTTTTCGCTAACATATCGGTAATCGATAGCCTGCGGCGAAGCCACGTCTAGGCTGTCCGGTACCACAGGCGCTTAGTTGACCGACTCGTTATGTGTTGCGGGATTCTCCTCAGTTAGCTCTCTGAAAGCGCCTCAAATTCTTGACGCTTGGACTCGAACCACGCCTCCATATCTTTCGGATGCTGCATTAGTGCTCGCATTTCTTGCATGGCTTCCAAGTGCGCGGCATCCTGGTTTTGGTACATCTCCATTCCATGCTTCTTGCTGAGTTCAGCCATTTTCTCAAACGAGTCTCCTCGAAACTCCAGGTCACAGGCACCACCAAGCTGTCTGCAGGTCATTGTTTTCATGTGGTTATCCTCTTGGTGCTAGAGAATTAAAAGGCTATGTACCAATCTGTTGTTGCAGCCGTTAATCCTGAATTATTGTCTTTGTAATCAAGGGAGGTTCCGCCTCCCGGCGGCTTCATTTCTTTGTGCGCGACAAAGAAAGCGAAGCAAAGAAAACGCGCGCCTGCGGCGCTATGAAATCCAGCCTGAAGCTGACAGATTCGGATTCATTCGGCACGTCCCTATGCCTCACCCTCCGGGCAACCTGCGGTTGTGCAAATCGGCTATCCTGCCGATTTGTCTGCCTCAGACTGTCAGTCTCGCCATTGCCTGCAGGGACGCAGGTATGCCGTTGTTGTCGGGAACTGACAACGGCCCAAGCTCGACCCTGCGGGCCTTTTTCAGGCTATATTTCATCGGTTTAAAAAGGGGATTGTCGTTCTCTGTGGGTTAGGCTTCAGCCTGACGATGACAGCGTCGCAACACTTAACTGGTACAGAGCCAAATGTAAGGTCTGATCCCGATTTTTTTATTTTTACATGTCAAATGTAAGGCCTGACCCCGGTTTTTACATGTCAAATGTAAGGCCTGACCCCGGTTTTTTCCAACACTTAACTGGTACAGAGCCAAATGTAAGGCCTGACCCCGGTTTTTATGTCAAATGTAAGGCCTGACCCCGGTTTTTTCGCACGCTACAGCTTTCTGAAAAGGGTAGCGTCCCCATTTGCCCCCATTTGCTACCTACCTACGATAATCAAGACACCCGCTGCAATTGCTAAACCGGCCATGAGGGTACTTAGACCAGAAAAACCAAAATTAATAAAGGGGATGAGTCCAGTCACAATAAGCCAGATACCCAACAACAGAAACCCTAAGTTCTTTGCAACTCTCATTTATAGCCTTCCTTGATTACGAAAATGATTACTATTAATATACATAATTGCCAGTTAGAGGGCCGTTTGC
Organism: Motiliproteus sp.; assembly: GCA_047633175.1. GTDB lineage: Bacteria > Pseudomonadota > Gammaproteobacteria > Pseudomonadales > Balneatricaceae > Motiliproteus. Next base: position 20,518 of record JBLIEQ010000029.1, read on the forward strand.
CTCATAAAAATTACTATCGGGAAGACCTTGGCATTCAGCCAAGGTCTTCCCAAAGACAAATATACCTCATTAAAAAACAAATTACCCAAAGCACTCCAGCGCCCTCAAAATCCTTGGGGGGCCGTATCTATTCCTTCCAGTCGTTTCGCCCCTCACTCCCTCACTCTCTCAGGCTTAATACCGGGTGGCTGGCCTCTTCATGGCCCTTATACCAGGCCAGTTTCTTATGCAGTTCAACCACCTCGCCGACAATAATCAGGCTCGGCGGACTCAGCGGATTCTCTTTGAGTACCTGCTCGATGGTTTTCAGGGTGCCGGTAACGACCTTCTGCTGCGGCGTGGAACCTGCCTGCACCAGGGCCACCGGGGTGGCAGGATCCTTGCCATGGGCGATCAGCTGGCTGGCCAGATGGCCGAGCCGGTGGAGCCCCATATAGAACACAATGGTCTGATTTGCGTGTACCAGTTCGGGCCAGTTGAGATCGGCACTGCGATTCTTAAGCTGGCCGGTGACAAATTTTACCGATTGGGCGTAGCCGCGGTGAGTCAGAGGGATACCAGCATAACAGGCACAGGCGGAGGCGGCGGTGATGCCGGGCACGACCTGAAAGGGGATCTGCTGCTCGGCCAGCATCTCCAGCTCTTCTCCGCCACGACCGAAGATAAAGGGATCGCCGCCCTTGAGACGTAATACTTTTTTGCCCTGTCGGGCCAGATCGACCAGCAGCTGGTTGATCCCCTCCTGAGGCACAGAGTGGTTATCGCGCTCCTTACCGACGTAGATGCGTTCGGCGTCCCGCCGGCACAGCTCCATCACCCGGGGTGATACCAGCCGGTCATAGAGCACGACATCGGCCTGCTGCATCATCCGCAGCGCCTTGAAGGTCAGCAGATCGGGATCACCGGGACCGGCACCGACCAGATAGACCTCGCCACAGCTGCTGTCGTCGGCCCGTTCGAGCAGATCTTCCATCCACCTGAGTGCCTGGGATTGCTGTCCGGTGGCCAGCTGTTCGGGTACCGGGCCGTAGAGCACCTGCTCCCAATATGATCGCCGCGATTCGATGCGGCTGAAACGTGTTTTAACCCGTTCGCGGAACTGCCCCATCAACCGTCCCAGCTGGCCGTAGGCATGCGGTATCAGTGCTTCCAATCGGGCCCGCACCAGCCGTGCCAGCACAGGGGCACTGCCACCGCTGGAGATCGCGATCATCAGCGGTGAGCGATCCACGATCGCAGGAAAGATAAAATCACAGAGCGCCGGTTGATCGACCACGTTGACCGGTATCCCCAGGTTTTGCGCATCCTGGTGCACCTGTTGATTGAGCTCCGGATCATCCGTTGCGGCAACCACCAGGGTCATGCCTTCCAGGAGATCGCCACTGTAAGGCGCCTGGATCGCTGTCCCCTGGTGCGCCTGCACCAGTTCAAGCAGTTCCTCGCGCAGTTGGGGTGCGACGACGGTAATCCGGGCGCCCGCGCGGCATAACAGCTCGGCCTTGCGCAGCGCCACCGCACCCCCGCCGATCAGCAGGCAGGGTTTGGTTTTCAGATCGAAGAACAGCGGTAAGTAATCCATGGCAGGTTCCGTTAACGGCTCGGGTTGAGGGTCGTGCTGTCGTTAAGTGACCGACATTGATGTGAACAGGGTCGCACTCTTAATGCGACTTCCGTAAGGCGACATCCGTGCCAGAATCAAAAAACCCGGCACAGGGCCGGGCTTGATCTGTCACTGATGACTCTTATTCGGGTTTAACCAGCGACGAGGACGCAGGATGCAGGCCGCACTCTTTGTTCTCTGGATTTTCCCACCACCAGCGTCCCGAACGTACGTCTTCGCCTGGCGTGATCGCACGAGTACAGGGCGCGCAGCCGATGCTGGGATAGTGCTGATCGTGCAGGGCGTTGTAGGGCAGCGCAAAGTGCTTGATAAAGTCCCAGACCTCGGTCTCGGTCCAATCGGCAAGCGGATTGATCTTGTGCAGCTGGTTGGTCTCATCCCACTCGCTGAACTCGACCGTATCGCGGGTCACCGCCTGCTCGCGGCGAATACCGGTGATCCAGGCCTTCTTGCCCGTCAGCGCACGTTTGAGCGGCTCGACCTTGCGCACATAGCAGCAGCCTTTACGCTGTTCTGGCGAGTCATAGAAGCCGTTGATGCCATTTTCTGCGACATAGGTCTCGACCGAGGCCGACTCGGGATAATAGATCTTGATCTTAAACTTGTAGCGCAGCTCTATCTTGGCGAGCAGCGCCAGCGTCTCTTCGGGCAGACGCCCGGTATCCAGGCTGAATATTTCGATCTCGGGAACAAAACAGCGGATCAGATCGGTGATCACGACATCTTCGGCGCCCAGGCTGTTGGCAAAGGTGACGACGCCATGCTCGGCGTAGGCCTGCGTGAGTACAGCAACGGTATTATCGACTTTGGCCTGCAAGACCAGATCCAGTTTGGTGTTCATGACTAAGCTTCCTGCTGTCGGTAGAGGGGGCGGGGATCGTCGGCAGCGCCCTGGTTACGCACGGTAACCTCTGCAAAAGCATGCAACATCTCGGGTGTATAACGCGCGTCGTCGATCTCCATGGCATCTATACCACAACGGTGCATAAAACGCAGCCGGTCCCAGGTCACATCACCCAGGGCACGGATCTGGCCGCTAAAACCGGCCCTGCGTAACAGCTGGGCCTGCGAGAAGGCCCGGCCATCGCCAAAGCTGGGGAAATCCACCGCGATCAGTGCCAGCTGCGGCAGCAGGGACACCAGCTCGTTGACATCCAGGTCGTTGGGGATAGCGAGCCCCAGCTGGCCGCTGCGAGCGGCCAGAGCCTGCTCCTGCTCCTGAGACTGCTCCTTATCCTGCTCTTGTTCCTGAAAAAGCGCCCAGCTGACAATCAGGTCGGCATCGCCCGCTTGCGCCTGCAGTTGCTCGACATCGTTAATGCTGATCCAGCGATCATCGTTGACCGGTTGTTGATTAATGATTAACGGCATATACGGACTCCTTAAATGGCTGGTCACCGACGCGGCGAACCGTATCGATAAAACGCTCGCCCTCTTCACGAACGTCGACAAAGACATTCAGGATTTTCTCCAGGGTATCGGCAACGTCGGCCTGTGGCACTGACTTGCCCAGAACCTTGCCCAGAGAGGCATCGGCCGTCGAGGCGCCACCGAGGGTGAACTGATAAAAAGACTCACCCTTCTTGTCGACCCCGAGAATACCGATATGCCCGACATGGTGATGGGCACAGGCGTTGATGCAGCCGGACATCCGCAGCGTGATCTCACCCAGTTCGTAGAGGTAGTCGAGGTCGTCGAACCTGTCGTTGATCTCGCGCGCCACACTGAGCGTTTCGGCGTTAGCCAGCGAGCAGAAATCCAACCCGGGGCAGACGATCATATCCTGAATCGTGCCGACCACGGGCCGGGCCAGATCCAGTTCTACCAGCTGTTGCCAGAGCGGGTACAGATCAGCCTGCTTCACATGGGCAAACACCATATTCTGCTCGTGAGTGGTGCGAATTTCGCCGAAGTTATAACGATCCGCCAGATCTGCAATGGTATCCATCTGCACATCGGTGACGTCACCGGGCGCTTTAAGCAGCCCTTTAACGGTGATGGTCAGGGCGCGATAGCCCGGCACCTTGTGCTCGAAGCTATTACGTTCGTACCAGACCCGGAAGTCAGCGTCGCTGACCAGCCTCGCGGCAAAGCTACTGTCTGTGGCGGCATCGGTCTCGTAGGCCGGCGGCAGGAAGCCGCCCTTGACCCGATCGATCTCGGCCTGGGTCAGTTTAAGATCGGAATCGCGGATATGCAGCCACTCGGCCTCGACCTTGTCGCGGAAGGCATCCGCGCCCATCGCATCGACCAGAATTTTGATCCGTGCCTTGTACTTGTTGTCGCGTCGGCCCAGCAGGTTGTAGACCCGCAGGATCGCGTCCAGATAGGAGAGCAGGTCCTGCTGTGGCAGGAACTCACGAATCACCTTGCCGATCTTAGGTGTCCGGCCCAGACCGCCACCCACTAGGACCTCAAACCCGGTTTCGCCTGCGGCATTGCGGCGCAGGCGCAAGCCTACATCGTGCAACTGCACGGCGGCGCGATCCTGCTCACAGCCGGTGACCGCAATCTTGAACTTGCGCGGCAGGTAGGCAAACTCCGGATGCAGGGTTGCCCACTGGCGGATAATCTCGCTCCAGGGACGAGGATCTTCGATCTCACCGGCAACGACACCGGCAAAATGATCGGAGGTAACGTTGCGGATACAGCTACCCGAGGTCTGAATCGCGTGCATCTGCACCTTGGCCAGATCGGCCAGAATATCGGGGACCGCTTCCAGCGCGGGCCAGTTGAACTGGATATTCTGACGGGTGGTGACGTGTGCGTAGCTGTGGTCAAAATCGCGGGAGACCTTCGCCAGCGCCCGCATCTGCGCCGATGACATCAACCCGTAGCCGACCGCCACTCGCAGCATGGGCGCTTGGCGTTGAAGATAGAGACCGTTTTGCAGCCGCAATACCCGAAACTCCTCTTCCGGGATCTGGCCGGCAAGGTAGCGCCGTGTCTGATCGCGGAATTGCGTTACCCGCTCATCGATCAGCTGCTGGTCTAGCTCGCTGTATTGATACATGTTGAATACTCTTATTACTGGAGACTCTTATTACTGGATATCACGCCAACTAACGACTAGCCAACTAACGGCTAAATATAGAGGCGCACCCTACCAAATATAATGTTTGCTTAGCTAGCGCTAACTCGCCAAGACAAAGCGGATACCGATAATAAGCAGCAAGGTGCCCATCAGCGGCTGAATCAATTTAGGCGACAGACGCACCCCGAGATGTGCACCCAGATAAACCCCGGGCAGCGATCCTGCTAACAGATACATCAGCAGCACTGGATCCACACTGCCCAGCTGCCAGTGCCCTGCCCCGGCGATGCCGGTCAGGACCACCGCATGCACCAGATCGGTGGCGATGATCATCGGCATGGTCATATGCGGAAACAGCAGAATCAGCAGCGCGGTACCCAGAGCGCCAGCGCCCACCGATGACAGCGTCACCAGCATCCCCAAGATCAATCCGGCCAGAGAGGTCACCGGCAGGCGCCAGCGCCGACCCACGGCCTTTAAACGTGGCGCATCGAGGGCGATCACATAATTGCGAATCCGATTCCGGCAGAACACCGCCACCGAGGTCAGCACCAGACTCAGCCCTAGGGTCAGGTTCATCAGGTGCTCAATCGTCGCCATCTCCTCGATACCGCTGAGCCACCAGAGCGTCATCAACGAACCGGGAATACTACCCAGCAGCATCGCGCCGACGATCCGCCAGTTAACCAAACGCTGCTTGGCATAAGGCCAGACGCCACCCAGCTTCGTCACCGCGGCATAGATCAGATCGGTACTCACCGCCACGGCCGGGCTAATGCCAAAGCCGACAATCAGGATCGGCGTCATCAGGGCGCCACCACCAATACCTGTCATACCAACGATCAGACCTACCAGCAGACCTGCAAAGCTGTAACCCAGTTCCATCTGTACCTCTACTCAGAATTCAATAGCCGCTATCATAAAGATCCTGAGTTATAACGCAAAAGAATAATTAGAAATCTAGATAGATCAATAAAGAATAAGCGGCTCGGCGCCAAGCCCGACACCATTCTAAATAACTAAAAGTAATAAAAGAATTCTATTATATTCTTTTTTATTTTATACAGATCCCCGTATGATAGCACCCCTTGAGGGTGCCACCGTTGTACGCAGAGCCCGGTCACCCCACTACATCCACGATTCCAGACCGAGACCGCTATGAACGCTCAACCTCTCCTGTCAGAGCATCGCCTCACCCACCTCAAGCAGCTCGAAGCCGAAAGTCTCCATATCATCCGCGAAGTGGCTGCCGAATTCGACCGCCCGGTGATGCTCTATTCCGTCGGCAAGGATTCGGCGGTGATGCTGCACCTGACGCGCAAAGCCTTCTATCCGGGCAAGCCACCCTTTCCGCTGATGCATGTGGATACCACCTGGAAGTTTCGCGAGATGATCGACTTCCGCGACAAGATGGCCGCAGAGGCGGGCATGGATCTGATCGTCCATATCAACCAGGACGGTGTCGACATGGGCATTAACCCCTTCGTGCATGGCTCCAAGAAACACACCGATGTGATGAAAACCCAGGGTCTGAAGCAGGCGCTGAATAAATACCAGTTCGATGCCGCCTTCGGCGGTGCTCGTCGTGACGAGGAGAAATCTCGCGCCAAGGAGCGGATCTTCTCGTTCCGCGACAAGAACCACCGCTGGGATCCCAAGAGCCAGCGCCCCGAGCTCTGGAGCCTGTTCAATGCCCGCATCGATAAGGGCGAGAGCATCCGCGTCTTCCCGCTCTCCAACTGGACCGAGCTGGACATCTGGCAGTACATCTATCTAGAAAGCATTCCTATCGTACCGCTGTACCTGTCGGCCAAACGCCCGGTAGTCGAGCGCGACGGCCTGCTGATCATGGTCGACGATGACCGCCTGCCGCTTAAGCCCGGCGAGCAACCGATGCTTAAGAACGTTCGATTCCGGACCCTAGGCTGCTACCCGCTCACCGGCGCGGTCGAATCCGAGGCCACCACCCTGCCGGAGATTATTCAGGAGATGCTGCTGACCACCACCTCCGAGCGCCAGGGCCGGGCCATCGACCATGACGGTGCGGGCTCCATGGAGCAAAAGAAAAAAGAGGGTTACTTTTAAAAAAAGATTTCAGGACTGCCTCAGCACCCTGAATCAATTTTTTACCGCCTGTTTGGCTTGAAATATTCCGGCTAACAGACAACAGAATTCGAGACGAGTGACACCATGAGCCACCATGACGAACTGATCAGCAGCGATATCAACGCCTACCTGACGCAACACGAAAACAAAGAGCTGCTGCGGCTGCTCACCTGCGGCAATGTCGATGACGGCAAGAGCACCCTGATCGGGCGTCTGCTGCACGACTCCAAGATGATCTATGAAGATCAGCTCGAGGCGATCAAATCCGACAGCATCAAGTCCGGCACCACCGGGGATGAGATCGATCTGGCACTGCTGGTCGATGGCCTGCAGGCCGAGCGTGAACAGGGCATTACCATCGATGTGGCCTACCGCTATTTTTCGACCGCGCGGCGCAAGTTTATTATTGCCGACACCCCCGGTCACGAGCAGTACACCCGCAATATGGCCACCGGTGCCTCGACCTGTGATCTGGCGATCATCCTGATCGATGCCCGTCATGGGGTGCAGACCCAGACCCGCCGCCACAGCTTTATCACCTCCTTGCTGGGGATCAAGCACACCATCATCGCCATCAATAAGATGGATCTGGTGGATTACTCCGAGCAGGTCTACAAAGATATCCAGGCCGACTTCCTGGCGTTTGCCGGTGGCCTGAACATGCCCGACATCCAGTTTGTGCCCCTGTCAGCGCTTAAGGGCGACAACGTCGTCAACCCCTCCGAACAGATGCCCTGGTATACAGGTCTGCCGCTGATGGAGACCCTGGAGACCGTACAGATAGGCTCGGATCGCAACTTCGACGACCTGCGTTTTCCGGTGCAGTACGTCAACCGCCCTAACCTGAACTTCCGCGGTTACTGCGGCACCCTGGCCTCGGGTGTGGTCAAACCCGGCGACGAGATCACGGTCCTGCCCTCAGGCAAGCGCTCCAGGGTTAAGTCGATCGTCACTTTCGACGGCGATCTGCCCCAGGCCTTCGCCCCTATGGCGGTCACCCTGACGCTGGAAGACGAGATCGATGTCAGCCGTGGCGATATGATCGTCCATGCGGGTAAAGAACCGGTCGCCACCGACCGCTTCAACGCCCACCTGGTGTGGATGCACGAGACCGCGCTGCTGCCGGGCAAGGAGTACCTGATCAAGATCGGCACCACCACGGTCACCGGTCATCTCTCTAGCCTGCGACACAAGATCGACGTCAACACCCTGGAACAGCTGCCCGGCAACGCCCTGGATCTTAATGAGATCGGCCTGTGCGAATTCAGCCTGGACCGGCCCGTGATCGGTGACGATTATGCTACCCATGCCGATACCGGCTGCTTTATCGTCGTCGACCGCCTCAGCAACCTGACCATGGGTGCCGGCATGATCACCCAGGCGTTCGGCCACCAGGGCGTCCAGCTCAGCGAGTCGGGCACGCCGGGGCAGTCCCAAGTCTCCGCCGAGGACCGCGCGCGCCGTTTCGGCCAGCAGCCGGCCAAACTCTATATCAGCGGTGCCAGCCATGAGCAACGCTCGAGTGTGGCCCAGGAGATCGAAAGACAGCTGTTCGATCAGGGCCGGGCCGTCACTGTCATCAGCGATGCACAGTTACAGCTGGCGATCAGCCAGGATCTGAATGATGACCAGGGTGCCGAGCAGGCACTGATGCGCCTCGATGCGGTGGCCGAGCTGATGCGGTTGGCCGGCTTGATCTGCTTATGCGTGGTGGCGGATGTGCCCCCCTATGCCAAGCACAGCGTCAGCGTCGATGACGAAAACCCCGGCGAGGCGGTCATTGCCGCGATCAGCCTGCTGCGATCAGCCTGCTGAAACAGGCCGGCGCACTCTGATCGGTTCCCTGCGTCGGCTCACCGCCGCAGGCTATCTTTCTCCGGCTGTTTTCCTTCGGGAAGGAATAATCAATAATCGGCGCAGGGACATGACGAACAGGGCTGTTTAGAGCTAGAATGGGCGCCCTTTTTATCGACGCCTGCCTGGTACTTGCTAACGCGGTCGTCAGCTAGTCTCGACTAACCACAGACAAGAGAGAGAGCATCCGGTCGATGACCGATTATCTGCTAATTCTGATCAGCACCGTATTGGTGAATAATTTCGTATTGGTCCAGTTTCTGGGCCTGTGCCCGTTTATGGGGGTCTCTAATAAACTGGAAACCGCCATGGGCATGTCCCTGGCCACCACCTTCGTGCTGACGCTCTCCTCAATCTGCAGCTACCTGGTGTATGAGTTCCTGCTGGTGCCGCTGGATATTACCTATCTGCGCACCATCAGCTTTATCCTGGTGATCGCGGTTGTGGTGCAGTTCACCGAGATGGTCGTGCATAAGACCAGCCCGCTACTGTACCGAATGCTGGGCATCTTTCTGCCCCTGATCACCACCAACTGCGCCGTCCTCGGCGTGGCGCTGCTGAACATCAATAAACAGAACAACTTCCTGGAATCGGCGTTTTACGGTTTCGGTGCCGCGCTGGGCTTCGCCCTGGCATTGATCCTGTTCTCGGCGCTGCGCGAGCGTATCGCCGTGGCTGATGTGCCCTGGCCCTTCCAGGGTGCTGCCATCGGCATGATCACCGCCGGGCTGATGTCGCTGGCGTTTCTTGGCTTTACCGGTCTGGTGCAGGTCTGATGGATTCAGTGTGGATCGCGGTACTGGCACTCCTGGGGGTCTCCCTGGTGTTCGGCGCACTGCTGGGCTATGCCTCCATTCGTTTCAAGGTCGTCGGCAACCCTATCGTTGACCAGATAGACGCCCTGCTGCCGCAGACCCAGTGCGGTCAATGCAGCTTCCCCGGCTGCCGCCCGTATGCCGAGGCGATTGCCAACGGTGAGGCGATCAACAAATGCCCTCCGGGTGGTGAAAGTACCATCGCCGCCCTCGCCGATCTGCTGGATGTTGAGGTCCTGACGCTTGACGCCGAGCATGGCACCGAGGCGATCAAGACCGTGGCGGTTATCCGCGAAGACGAATGCATCGGCTGTACCAAATGCATCCAGGCTTGTCCGGTCGATGCCATCCTGGGCGCGGCCAAACAGATGCATACGGTAATCACCGCCGAATGCACGGGCTGTGATCTGTGCGTCGAACCCTGTCCGGTCGATTGTATCGATATGATCCCTATTGCCACCTCGATGGCCACCTGGAGCTGGTCCCGACCCCCGCCGGGCGTGGAGCTGATCACCACCGATCGCAGGCGCCACCAGGCGATCGCAGCGCATCGCCTCGATCCAGAGCAAGAGCAAGAGCAAGAGCAGCAGGATCCTGCCGCTGACACCACCGACACCAAGGGTAACGCCGCATGAGCCGTATCTGGAGTTTTCACGGCGGCGTCCATCCGCCCGAGAACAAGCGGCTATCGCTCAAGCGTCCGCTCGAGCGCCTGCCCCTGCCCAAACGGTTAATCCTGCCGTTGCAGCAGCATGACAAGGGTCGCTCCGCATGAGCCGTATCTGGAGTTTTCACGGTGGCGTCCATCCCCCCGAGAACAAGCGGCTATCGCTCAAGCGCCCGCTCGAGCGTCTGCCGCTGCCCAAACGGTTAATCCTGCCGTTGCAGCAACATATAGGCGCGCCCTCCATGCCGCTGGTGAGCGTGGGTGACCGCGTCCTCAAAGGCCAGGTGATCGCCGAGCCCGCCGGCCATATCAGCGTCTATCTGCACGCCCCTACCTCAGGGACCGTCACCGCTATCGGCAACTATCCGGTGCCCCATCCGTCCAGCATGGACGGGCCCTGCATCCAGATCGAACCCGACGGCGAGGACTTGTGGATCGCGCATCAGGGGGTCGAGGATTTCCGCAGCCTGGACCAAGCGCAACTGACCCGCATCATCCGCCAGGCCGGTATCGCAGGGATGGGCGGTGCGGGTTTTCCGACCTCGGTCAAACTGCATCTGTCCGATGATCATATCGTCAATACCCTGATCATCAACGCCGCCGAGTGCGAACCCTATATTACCGCCGACGATACCCTGATGCGCGAGCGCGCAGATGCTGTGATCGGCGGCATCGAGATCGCCGCCCATCTGATCAGGCCCACCCATTGCCTGATCGGTATCGAAGATAACAAGCCGGAGGCGGCGATGGCGCTTATCCGCGCCGCCCGCAACAGCTCCAGGGATATCGAGGTCGTGGTCGTCCCGACCAAATACCCGTCTGGCGGCGAGAAACAGCTGATCCAGCTGCTGACCGGAGTCGAAGTCCCCTCTGGAAAACTCCCTGCCCATATCGGCATCGTGGTCCAGAATGTCGGCACCATGGCTGCGGTTTATAGTGCCGTCAGGCATGGCGAGCCGCTGATATCCCGGATCACCACCCTGGCCGGTGATGCCCTGGCCCGCCCGGGCAATGTCGAGGTGCTGCTGGGCACGCCCATCCACGAGCTGCTGCTGCATGCGGGCGTCGATTCTAAACAGCTGAGCCGGTTGGTGATGGGCGGCCCGATGATGGGTTATACCCTCGACACCGACCAGGTGCCGATCATCAAGACCAGCAACTGCGTGATCGCGGCCACCGCGGAGGAATTCCCCCAGCCTCCTGCCGCGCAAAACTGCATCCGCTGCGGCCTCTGCGAGCAGGCCTGTCCCGCCGATCTCCTGCCGCAGCAGCTGTTCTGGTTCGCCAAGGGCAAAGAGTTCGACAAGGCGCTGTCCCACAATCTGATGGACTGTATCGAATGCGGTGCCTGCGCCTATGTCTGCCCCAGCAATATCCCGCTGGTCCAGTATTACCGCTTCGCCAAGGGCGAGATTCGCCGCGATCAGTCTGACAAGCAGAACGCCGAGCAAGCCAGAATCCGTTTCGAAGCCCGGCAACAGCGCCTGGAGCAGGAGAAACAGGACAAGGCTGACAAGCGTAAGGCCCGTGCCGCAGAGGCCGCAAGCGCTCAGGCGAAGCGTAAAGAGGCGCTGCCGAAAGAGTCCAGCCCGTCCACATCCGTAGCTAGCGATCAAGCCGCCCCGGCCCCCACACTGATCGAGCTTAAGATCGCCGCCGCCAAGTTACGCACTCAGGTTGGTAAGACTGAGACCGCACTGGCCGATGCCCTGGCCAAGGAGCTGCCCGGTGCCGAAAAGTTACAACTGGCCTTAGACGCACTCCGAATCAAGAGCGAACAGGCACAGGTGGCGCTGCAACAGCTGGAGAACAGCATCATCCCACCCGTTCAGTCCCCTGCGGCGCAATCCCCGGCAGAAGAGCCCAGCCAGCCGCCGAGCAGCGCACCTGATCTGCAGGCACTCAAAATCGCCGCCGCCAGGGTACGCACCCAGGTCAGTAAGACCGAAACAGCGCTGGCCGCGGCCCGCGCCAAGGAGCTGCCCTCGGCCGATACGCTGGACGCGGCCCTGGCCAAGCTCAGGGCCAAGGCCCTGACTGCGGAACAGGCACTGGCGGACGCCCAGCAGCAATCACAAACACAATCACCACTAAAATCACCACTACAACCCGACGCTCAGACGGTGGATTAATCGATGTCGTTACTGCATATCAGCTCACCCCACGCCACCAAGGCGGGCCAGGCCGGTCAGGTGATGCGGCAGGTCATCCTGGCCACCCTGCCAGGCCTCGGTGCGCTCTGTTATTACTTTGGCTGGGGACCGCTGATCAACGTCCTGCTGGCCTGCACGCTGGCACTGCTGTTTGAAGCGGCGGTGATCAAGCTGCGCCGTCGGCCGCTGGGCTTTTATCTAGGAGACTACAGCGCCATCCTGACCGCCGTGCTGCTGGCGCTGGCATTGCCGCCCTACATTCCCTGGTGGGTGACCTGCGTGGGGATCTTCTTTGCGATCGTGGTCGCCAAACAACTCTATGGCGGGCTGGGACAGAACCCCTTTAACCCAGCCATGATCGCCTACGCGCTGCTGCTGGTGTCCTTCCCGGTGGAGATGACCCGCTGGAGTCTGCCTTTCAACCTCAGCGATGCACCGCTACCCGATTTAGGCAACAGCCTGGCGATCATCTTCGGTCAGCTGCAGCTGCCCGATGCCTTCAGCATGGCGACGCCGCTGGATACCTTCAAACATAAGGGTGCGGTCACCGCCGACGAACTCTGGTCGCAGTCGGTACTCCTCAATAACCTGCAACCCTGGCAGGGCATCAGCCTGGCTTATCTGGCCGGCGGACTCTACCTGCTGATCCGCAAGGTCTACACCTGGCATATTCCCGGCGCCATGTTGCTGAGCCTGTTGCTGATTTCGGGGTTCTTCTATGCCTCGGATCCCAGCAACTTCGCCCCACCGCTGTTCCATCTGACGATGGGTGCGACGATGTTGGGGGCCTTTTTTATCGCCACCGACCCAGTCACCGCCGCCACCAGCAACAAGGGCAAGCTGATCTTCGGTGCCAGCATCGGCATACTCGTTTACCTGATCCGCACCTGGGGTAACTATCCCGATGCGATCGCCTTCGCCATCTTGCTGATGAACCTGACGGCGCCTTTCCTGGATTACTACACCCGTCCGCGGACCTACGGCCACAAGACGTCGCAACGCGGCGTGGGGAACAAACGATGACCGGTCTGGCTTCCACGCTAATCAGCGCCATTCGCAACAACGCCCTGGCTCTGGGTGCGTTTGCGGTACTCACCGCCGGCGCCATCGCCCTGACCCAATCGGCCACCGAGGATCGCATTACCCATAACCGTGAACAGGCCCGTGCCAAGGCGCTGTTTCAGATCGTGCCGCAAGAGCAGCACGACAACGACCTGATCCACGACAGCTACCGCCTCGATCAGAGTGCATCCCTGGGCTATGAACAACCCGTCGAACTCTTCCTGGCGCGTCGCGACGGCCGGGTCCATACCGTGATTCTGCCGGTGATCGCCAGCGAGGGTTACAGCGGCAATATCGAGCTGATCGTGGGCATCCACAGCGACGAAAGCGTGGCCGGCGTACGTATCCTGAACCATCAGGAGACCCCGGGGCTGGGCGATAAGGTCGATATCAAGAAATCGGATTGGGTGCTGAGCTTTAACGGCACCCGCCTGCAGGGCGACAACGATCCCGACTGGGCAGTGAAGAAAGATGGCGGCCGGTTCGATCAGTTCACCGGGGCGACCATCACCCCGAGGGCGGTGGTTAATGGCGTCAGGCAGGCGATCCTGACCTTTCGCCAGCATCGCGTCGCGCTGCTACAGCCGCTCGCTACCAAGCTCCCTTCATCCCAAGACCAGACCCCCACCGGAGATCCTGATAATGGCTGATAGCCCGGCGTCTGAAACGCTGCCGCAACTGCGCAAGATCACCCTCGACGGTCTCTGGCACAACAACCCGGCGCTGGTGCAGCTGCTGGGGCTCTGTCCCTTACTGGCGGTGACCGGTTCGGTGGTCAATGCCCTGGGGCTGGGTCTTGCGACCACCCTGGTACTGATCTGCTCCAACCTCAGTGTCTCGCTGATCCGTAAGCTGGTGCCCCCGACCGTCCGTCTGCCGGCCTTCGTGATGATTATCGCCTCGGTCGTCACCTGCGTGGAGCTGCTGATGCAGGCGATGACCTATGAGCTCTACGAGATTCTCGGCATCTTTATCCCGCTGATCGTCACCAACTGCGCCATCCTCGGACGCGCCGACGGCTTCGCACGGAAGAACCCGCCGCTACCGGCGATGCTCGATGGTCTGATGATGGGCCTGGGGTTCAGTATCGTGCTGGTGCTGCTGGGCGCCATCCGTGAGGCGCTCGGAAGTGGCACCCTGTTTGCAGATATGCAGCTGCTGTTCGGCCCCGCTGCCGAGTCCTGGAAGCTGATCCTGATCGATGACTACCGCGGCTTCCTCTTTGCGGTCCTGCCGCCCGGCGCCTTCGTCGGCATGGGCCTGATCATCGCCGTTAAGAACATCATCGACGAACGACTCCGGCAGCGTGCGAAACCGGTGACCCTGGCAGCCGCCGGCTCCAAGCGGGTCCGAGTGACCAGCGGTTGAGCGCATGAACAAAGACAAACGCTACCTATGAACAAAGACAAACGCTACCAGATTTTCGCTCGCCTGCGTGACGATAATCCGCACCCTACTACCGAGCTCAATTACAGTAATCCCTTCGAGCTACTGGTCGCGGTGACCCTGTCGGCGCAGTCCACGGATGTGGGGGTCAACAAGGCCACCGCCAGGCTGTTTCCGGTCGCCAATACCCCCGAGCAGATCGTCGCACTAGGCGTCGACGGCCTCAAGGACTATATCAAGACCCTGGGACTCTATAACGCCAAAGCCGCCAACGTCTATAAGGCCTGCCAGCAACTGGTCGAGCTGCATCATTCCGAGGTTCCGGACAACCGCGCCGCACTCGAGGCCCTTCCCGGCGTCGGTCGCAAGACCGCCAACGTGGTGCTCAACACCGCCTTCGGTCACCCCACCATGGCGGTCGACACCCATATCTTCAGGGTCTCTAACCGTACCCGCATCGCCCCAGGCAAGAACGTGGTCGAGGTGGAGCAGCGGCTGTTAAAGTTCATTCCCAAAGAGTTTATGCTCGATGCCCACCACTGGCTGATCCTGCTCGGGCGCTATATCTGCATCGCCCGCAAACCCCGCTGCGCGGCCTGCCTGATCGAGGATCTGTGTGAATATAAGCATAAGACCGACTAGCGCTGCAGTCGGTCCATTCTCGGCCAGACCCCCTGTTAACCGCACCCTTGTTAACAGCACACTGACATCTAATCAGCGTTTTTCGCTCCAGAGACCCGCAGTTTGAATTCTACTCAACACCACTATGATGCCATCATTATCGGCGCCGGCGCCTCCGGACTTATGTGCGCAGCCCAGGCGGGCTATCGCGGCAAGAAAGTCCTGCTATTGGACAGCGCCCGTAAGGCCGGACAGAAGATCCTGATCAGCGGCGGTGGACGCAGTAACTTCACTAATCGTCGAGTCGATCCCGGCAACTTCCTCTGCGGCAACCCCCATTTCGTAAAGTCCGCACTGGCACGCTATCAGCCTGAGGATTTTATCGAGCTGATCGAACGTCACGGCATCGAGTATGAGGAGCGCGATCATGGCCAGCTGTTCTGTACCGGTTCTGCCAAGCAACTGGTCGCGATGCTGTTGACCGAATGCGACTGGGCCGGGGTCGATATCAGCCTCAGCACCGAAGTCACCGCCGTAGAGCGCCTGGCGGATGGGAATTTTAGTGTTAAGACTCCCAACCAGTCCCTGCACACGGCAGCGGTGGTGATCGCCAGCGGCGGCCTGTCGATCCCCAAAATCAGCTCGGCCGTCGGCTATCGCATCGCCGAACATTTTGGCCTGCGTATCATCCCCACCTCGGCCGGCCTGGTGCCCTTCACCCTGCATGTCGAAGACAAGCAACGGCTCAGCCCACTCGCGGGCATCAGCCTGCCGGTCGAGATCCACGCGTCCAACGGCGTAGCCTTCAAACGCGACCTGCTGTTTACCCACCGCGGACTCTCCGGGCCTGCGGTGTTGCAGATCTCCAATTACTGGCACCCCGGGGAGCCCGTGTGGATCGATTTTTCACCCGAACTGCCGCTCGCCGAACTCCTGCAGCAACAGACGTCTCTACACCCCAACCAGGCCCTTAAAAACGCCCTGGCACAGACACTGCCCAGGCGGCTGGTCGAACGACTCTGCGAAGACCTCGCCAGCGCCGAGCAGCCACTGAGCCAACTGCTCAAGCAGGATCGCCTAGAGCTGGAACAGCGGCTGCACCGCTTTCAGATCAAACCCAATGCCACCGAGGGCTATCGCACCGCCGAAGTCACCCGCGGCGGCATCGACAGCGATGAGATTTCCTCTAAGACCTTCGCCGCCAAGCGCGTGCCCGGACTCTATGTCATCGGCGAAGTCCTGGATGTCACCGGCTGGCTCGGGGGCTATAACTTTCAATGGGCTTGGGCTGCGGGGTATGCCTGCGGCAACGCACTCTGAGAGTGGTTGTGGGTTGCTCGCGGGAGACTTCTGTAACAACAGCCATCGTCAGGCACCCCTGACGACGTCTGATTGCTCCAGCTTCTTTTGATTTGATCTAACAGCCAGCTCTAGAAAATAAGGGACAGACCACGTTTTACCCTCCAGCGCTTCAATTAAGCGCGCAAAAACGGGGTCTGTCCCCTATTGCTACTGAATAGTGTGGCAGTTTTCAGGCCAGTTATTCGTTAAAGACCAGGGATGATATCGGTACGGGTTTACCGACGCCATATCCTTGCAGATAGTTGATACCAATATCCTGACAGGCGCGAACTAATGCGTCATTTTCTACATACTCAGCAATTGTCTCTATATTCATCACCTTACCAACCTGGTGAATGGCTTGTACCATAGCTAGGTCAACCGGGTCATCCACCATATCGCGTACAAATGAACCATCGATTTTAAGGTAGTCGACTGGAAAGCGTTTTAAATAAGCAAACGATGAAAGGCCACTACCGAAATCGTCAAGAGCGAAACTACAACCGAGTTCTTTCAGGCTGCTGATGAGTGACAGAGCCTGCGACATATTAGCAATTGCCGTCGTCTCGGTTATTTCAAAGCAAATCTGATGCCCCAGCACAAGGCCGTCTTCAAAATGATCAGCCACAAATCGGGAAAACTCGGTGTCACCCAAACTGGCACCTGATAGATTTATCGCGACTTTGGGTGCGTGAGCTGTATGTTTTTTTAGCCAGCTAAAAGTTTGGCTAATAACCCATCGATCAATGTTCGACATAATTCCATATCGTTCAGCGGGAGGGATAAATTCATTTGGATAAATTATCTTATTATTGTCTGAGACGAGGCGGATTAAAATTTCGTGGTGGTGTACTTTTAAAGACTCAACACAAACGATGGGCTGTACATGTAGCTTGAACTGATTCTTATCAATGGCGTCGGTAATACGGTGTACCCACTTTAACTCGACTTCTTTGACAACACCTTCCTCTGCCTGATAAACATGGATACGGTTTCTGCCCCCTGCCTTAGCTTCGTAACAAGCCATATCGGCATGATGGATGTAGTTTTTAACCGAGTCGGTTTCACGAATGGGAACGAAGCCGATGGATATGCCAATACGAAATGATTTCTCTTGCCAGGTAAAACGAAAACTGTCTACGGTTTTTCTCAGTTTTTCAGCGATTTGAAGCCCTTTCTCTATGGAGCAATCGTGTAGTAAAACACCAAATTCATCACCGCCTAAACGCGCCAACAGATCGCTTTTTCGAATCTGTGACTGAAGCGATAATGTCAATTGTCTTAGTAAATCATCACCGGAAGCATGCCCACACGTATCATTTACCACCTTGAATTGATCTAAATCCATAAACAGAATGATATGCGAGACTGTTGCCTTTTCATGCTCGGGAATAGCTAGTTGCAGTCGGCGTTCAAATTCACGTCGATTGGGCAGACAGGTTAGCGGGTCGTGGCTGGCATTCCAATTCAGCTCCTGAGTTAATTGTCTGGCGCTGGTAACGTCATGAAACACGAGTATTGCACCAAGAATCTTTCCACCGGCACCGATGATCGGTGCGGCAGAATCTTCTATCGCCGTTTCGTTTCCTGATCGACTGATTAATACGGCATGATCACTGAGATGATGTACAGCGCCAGATGTAACAGCCATTTCTACGGGGTCGGGCACTACCTCACGGGTTATTTCATGCAATACCTTGAATACGGTCGAGACCAACTGTCCAACCGCATCCCTGTTTGTCCAGCCAGTTAAGGCCTCAGCCACTGGATTAAGAAATTCAACCAGACAGGAATCGTCGCAAACAATGACCCCGTCAACGATAGAGTTCAGAGTGATATGTAACTTTTCTTTTTCGTTAGTTAATTGTTGATATGAGTCCCTTGTGTTTTCCTGTAACTGATTAAAAGCCGAGGCGAGCAGGTCGAGTTCATCAGGAGGCGAGTCTGATTTCCTATGTCGATTAAATGTAAGCTTAGCATTGATAGCCTGAGGTCGAAAATTTTGAAAACTCTCGAGTAATCGATATAAGTGTCGGGTGACCAGATAGTGGAAAAATAAGATAATAAATCCGGCTACCAGAAATGTCTTCAAAGCATTGGTGATCAATATGACTAGTATCTTATCGCGTAGTTGAGCGTAGACCTCATCAAGGTCTGCAAGTATTCGTAGCGTGCCGATATTTTGCATCCTGTCCTGGTGCTTGTATTCCAATAGGAAGCTACGTTCTATGACGCTGGTGTTTTTATGGTTACCCGCTTGCCAGCGAACCTCATCACCGACTAATATTTCGAGATGCTGTATGCCCTGCAGTTTCACCAGACTTTCGAGTTGCGTTTTAATCTGATCGTTGTCGATTACCCAGACGCTGTTAACGATAGTCGGCAGGCTGCTAACTTCAATTTGATGCAGATGTTCGTTGATCGCTTCGACAGACTGGCGGTAGTCGAAATACAATTGTATCGAGGTTGTTAACAGTGTCAGCAATGTACTAAACAGTACGACGCCAACAATCAGACGTTTTGCAATGATATTATCTTTACGGAGTACCTGCCTCATATTGCTATCACGCTATTACCCTTATCAGGCATATTTTTGGTAATTGGCTGCTGAGACAGAAAAAGTGTGGGGGGGGGGGGGCAGTTTACGCGACAAATGCTTACTCAAGATTGAGGTACCTCATCTGAATCTTATCGTATATTCCGTTCATCTTTATTGTTTTTAAACCCTCTTTAAATGCGGTTACTAGCTCTGTATCAGAACCTAAGCTAAAGGCCATATAAAGTTGATCTGATAACTCGTCGAGTCGAAAGACCCGCTCGAACAAAGAGGCATCCAGGCCTTCATTTTGTAATGTTTGAACAAACGATGCTTCGTCGTATGCGATCAAATCAATACGATTGTTAGCGAGTAACCGGATATTCAGGACATCGCTCGAGACAGTCTTGAAGGACAGAAATTTATGTCTTTGTAGGTAAGTGACCGTCACATCGTTCAGCGATACACCAATCTGGTACTTTTTAGCCTGTTTAATAGAATTGACTTGAATAGACTTGTTCGCCTTGAGTTTATATAACGATGTTTTATAAGGTGCGATTGCACCTACCCAGTGAAATAATGCCTCGCGCTCAGAGATTCGGGCGATCGAATAAATCAGGGTGTTTTTCTCAGCCTGAGCCATTTCGTAGGCGCGTGTCCATGGATAGAATTCGATCGTGGCCTGTAGATTGATCTGTTTCAACACCGCCTGAACGACTTCGCTAGATAACCCTCTTGCTTCTTCGCCCACCTGAAAGTTATAGGGTGGAAAGTCTTCAGTTACAATTTTTAGCGACTCGGCCTTCAACGGACTCATAATAAGCAGCGAGAGGAGTAATACGATTCTAATTTTCATAATAACTAACATACCTAGGTATAGGGTGAGTTATAGGAAGAATAAAAGCCCTTTTCTCGTAAATCTTAACCTATCACGCTGATCTTAGAGTGATGTTCGACATCTGTCTATACTCAAAATCCAGTAGTTTCCGCGATGTGGTCATGCGCTGCTGCCCCCAAGCCTGTAGCTGAGGATAAAAACCTGCTGATAGATCAAAGGGGCTCTCGTCACGCCTATGCAGCATTTAGTTTCTATCAGTTTGTCACATTAGCCAAACAGGCCAAATTGCGGCGGTGCCCGTTCTTTTCGGTAAAAGTCTCAATGACACAGAGTGTGCATGAAGCCCTTTTTCAGCTTGCTGCCGGAGGTGCGTGAGTATCTTATCGATGACCGCCGGGTCTTCAATACAGGCGAGGATCTTGACCGCTCCACCGCATTGCTCACAGGTAGAAATATCAATATTGAATACTCGCTTTAATCGCTGCATCCACGTCATGGCGGCATGTCGTTCAGCCGGTGTTTTATCTTGCCCGTTTTCGGCCTTAGCAAACTCTCGACGACCCTTGCCTCGTTTGGACGGAGTGATCTGAACTCGGTACTTGCTATTTGGCGCAAATACACCGTGATAACGGGTCAAGTTGACACGCGGATTGGGCGCTAGTGCTGCCAGCCTCGCAATAAAATCCAATGGATTAAATATCACGTGGGTCGTTCCATCGTGGTAGGGGGTCTTGAGTTGGTAGCGCACTTTCCCGTTCGTCGTCAGTGCCAACCGTTTTTCTGATACTGCAGGGCGGGTAATGTATCTGCAAAGTCGTTCCAACTTGTCGCGTTGATGGGCTTCGGCCGCCACGCCGGCGTGGAGAGAGAATCCAGCAACCTGCGCGACTCTATTTGGGCTTGTTTCTGATTGCGGGGGTACGGTTTGTAGCGAAAAGACTTTGCGCCCCTGATGTGGCCTCACCGCAATTCGATAGGTAATGGACCGCTCCTGCGCATCCATGCGCCCGCGGCATTAGTGATTCCCTTCACGTCAAATGCCCCTCCAGTTGCAACATAGCGTCTTCATCATTTGGCTCCAACGCCAGGTAGCTGCTTTCGGCATCACGCTCGAGCAACCCTTTTCGCTCCAAAAATCTGGCGACACGATGGCTCAGGGTGTGCGCCAGGATTTTAAGTTCTTCAATGGTTGGGGCCTTTACTCGGTGAAAGTGCATTTTTCCGTGGCTATTACCGGCGTAAACGCCGTCAAGAAAGAGCATGTGGAAGTGAATATTGAGATTGAGCGCACTGCCGAAACGCTGAATTAAGTTCACAGCACCAGTTTTGGCAGTGGCTTTGGCAAACCCCGCCTTTTTAATCAGCCGCGTCGAGAGCATACGATAGACAATTCCCAGCACCTTCCCCATGTGCTAGGGATAGTTGGCAAACAAGAGCCGCAGCTGATACGGAAAACTCAACACCCATTGCCTTATCGGTTCATGAGGTAGCACCTCATCCACCAACAACGCAGCGCACTCGGCCATTCGGCGTGCACCGCAACTGGGACAAAATCCACGACGCTCGCAGCTAAACGCCACCAATCGCTCATGCTTGCATTCTTCACAACGGACCCGCAAAAAATCGTATTCAAGGCGACCACACTGGAGGAAATTATCGAATTCCTGCTGTACATAGCCAGGCAGCGACCGCCCCTGCGCATCCAGGTATTGTTTGAACACCGGGTAATGATGCTCGATGATCGAGTAAAGAAGAGTTAATTCCGGTTGGCGGCGCTCGTACTTTTATGCGTACGATCCACCGGCATTCCTTGCCGGGTGCATCGGGCTATTCACTCTACACTGTACATATAAACAGTACAGATCCGCCTGCGTTTCAACGCCGAATCAGCGCGGCTACGAGTGACCGCAAAATCGCAGCTCTTGTCACTAATAGGTGGTCAGAACAGTAAAGCTAGTGTCCGCTTCCATGTTCCTGGCTAGCAAGGGCGGTTGCCGAGGCCACAGACCTACAGTGGCTCTTTTGGGCCCAGGCTGTGTGAAAACGTCCGAGTAGCTATGCTTATATCAAAGCATGTTGTGAGGACTCGACATGAAACGCTTCATTACCGGAGTTCAGCGATCACAAGGTACGCTGTTCCCCGAAACACTCGATG
>JBLIEQ010000030.1:0-42556 GCA_047633175.1 Motiliproteus sp.
GCCTTTCAAAAAGCTACAAGATCACCTACAAAACTCAGCCTTAGCACCGTGGGAACCTGCCTGCAGGCGATCTTTTGAACAGAATGAAAGGGCTAGTCACAACAACAGATTGGTACATAGCCATAAAAAAGCCAGGAGCTACAAACACCTGGCTTCTTATTACACCCATTTCTATAATGACTAGCATCGCATCAGAACATCCAACGAACCTTTACAGACGCCGTTTTATTATCAAAATCCTCGCGGGCTTCCAGATCATAATTAACCGAAATCTTGACGGTTTCGCTCACTTTCTTTTCGATACCCACACCGGTACGCATTAGCCAGGGGCTCGAATTCAAACCCTGAGTGACAAAACTGGCAGAAGACGCACCGGCAAATGCGGAGGTGATGCTAGTATCTTGATCGATAACATCATAGCCAATGCCGATAGTTGCGGTAATGGAAGACTGGTCTGAGACAGCATGCACCAGCGTGCCATCGACACCGAGAAGAAGCTCTTCGCTGACATGGCTGTTAACACTCAGGTTCAGGTTGCCGGCACCTGTCTCAGTATAGCTACCTGCCCGAATCCTGGTGTAGTCGGCGCGCACCGAAGGTGTGAGTATCGTTTGCTCATTGAGCGTGTAGCTATGTGAGAGTCCGGTCCCGACATGCGCGCTCCAGCTCGTATAGTCACTCTTAGCGGTGCTGCTCATAAATGCAATCTGGCGCACCCCTTCATTAGCATGCACCCCTATATCAGCTTGGAAATTAATATCCGTGCTCTCACTGAGGCTGCGGCTGCCATAAGCCACCAGCTGGTAGCTGTTTACGTCGGCAGATTGAGCTGCGCTGTTGGAATTGCCATCTACATGGGTATTGGCGTACGCAAAGGCCACCCCCAGGCGGTCGGTATCAGAGACCTGTGCATCTGCCCCCAGGACGATGCCGTAGGTGTTAGCCTCATAGCCAGAAACGCCGTTACGATCATCTTGATTGGCCCAGCTACCAAAGGGTTTTGCCCAGGCGTGTTGATCCTCAAACAGGGCATCACCCGAAGATTGGCCGCTCTGGCGCTCTTGGCGTGTCCGGATAGCGTTATTACTGCCCTTTAAGGCGTTGCCCGTCGCCTGGCTCATACCGCTCATAGGCTGCGTTTGCGTCACTGCCTCAGACACCTGCTGTTCGGTGGAGAGCAGGCCCAAGGCCGAAACCACATCGGCTAAACCCGGCGCACCTGAGTCCAGTGCACGCCCCGCATCTCTGCCTGAAGCATCGAAGGCAGATAAGACCCGTACTGAATCTATATACAGACCCTCGCCTACATCAGAGATCTGATCTTCAACGAGGCGTTGAGTAAAATCAAACATGGCGCTGTTGTCGGTCACCTCAGTAAATTGTGTTGTCATATTTGACGCACGGACGACGTAGAACTCTTGCCCATCGGCTAATCCGCTGCCGGCCTTAACATCAACATCCAGGGTGCCTGAAACCTCGGCACTAGCCGCTTGCAGATAGCTGTAATCCCGGCCCTCAACATTGGTATTCACAATGGCAATGCGCAGGGTGCTGCCAGATTCTCCTTCAAAGTTTCCACTCAGCACGGCTGAGGCTGAGCCGCCAGAATTTTCAATATCTTGAAGGTCCACATCACTTTTAAGGGTTACGGTTGAAGAGCTAATGTTTCTGAGATCGGTTGCAACGATATTGCCAATAAGCTGTCCCTTATCATGGTTGGTGATATTGACAGCCTGCGATGGTATTGCGAACGCTCGATTCACTGCAAAGTTAGTTCCCGCGATGATTCCAGAATTCGTAATGTTTGTAGAATTGGTGGCGCTGGTATCGGCAACATAAATGGCTGTTGTACCTGTGATCCGCCCCGCGTTGCTGATGCTGGTAGCGATTTCACTTCCTGTGCTTACTCTGAGAGCGTCCCCCTCAGTCACATCGATCGCCCCACCAGAAGTAATCGTACAACTACTCACCGTCATCGTCTGCGTTTCCGTTTGCGAATCTCCCTCCGTTCCACAGCTGGGGGGCAGAGCCTGAGCATGAGCAGCGGCCATGCTGAACATGGCTATAGCGACAGCGCTGGCGAGGGGCTTAAGGCCCACAGCCGATTTGTTTGGAATGATCAACGGGGATTCAACTAACTGCAGATTTGGCATTAAAAACCTCAACAGAGAACAGCGTTACAGTAGGACGATCAAATATAAACTCAGCAGTTTTACAGTTTTACAGTTTTAAGACAATATTTATCGGAATGGAGATCCGAACCTCACTTCCCACATGTGCTTCAGTGCCATGTTCCAGCCAGTTGGGAGCGACGATTAACTGACCCTGTTGTGGGGTGATCGATATCTCGCTTCCACAATTGGGGCGCAAACTACCTTGCCAGGGAGAGAGCATCGCACCTGGACGTGGGTCACGTAAAACCAGAGCACCGCTCTCCGGCGGCACGCTCAAATAGTAGCAAGTGCTGAGCAACGCACCAGCATGGTTGTGGTGGATGTTGTAACCACCGGCATCATGAACGTTCGCCCAGGCTTCAAGCTTATTAGGAAAATAGGGTGGGCCCATCTCCTTAAAAATAAGATCGACAACCCCGCGAACAGCGTCCGCCAGGGGCGCAAAGCGATTATCTTCAAATAACGTCGGCGCGCTATTCCAGCCCAGGCGATTCGAGCGCCCAGCGGGACTGGGGTTATTGCGACGCATCTGCGTAATGATATCAATCCAGCTAGCGTTATATGATGCCAGTGCGCCCAGGTCCACCGTCCACACGCGCGTCGGAAACAGATCCTGATGATAAACGGTGAGCTCTGTACGGTTAGTCATAAAAAGGCTTGTCGCTTATTAATAAATAAAGGCACAGCTTAAGATAATACTGCGATAAGGTAAATTTTGACCGCGACCAGTCTTTCTACCCACAAAACGCCGACCCACAGGGATTGCCGCTCTAGCGGTAAGGCCTTGCCGCTCTGGATGTCATAATTCCCACCAAAACAAACTATCCCATATAAAATAAGCACTTAAAATATTGGCACCTTTATTGCTTTGTTCCTATGTAGACAGTTCTGTATACGAACTTAAGACGCACTTTATACGGGAAGGGAGCAGACAGTATGGCCATCTCTTTTGAATCGGCATTGGGTATTCATCCGCAGGCATTGCTCCTGCGCACCGAGCGTGCCGAGATTCTGGCAGGCAATATTGTCAATGCGGATACTCCGAATTACAAGGCTCGGGATATCGACTTTCAGGCCATTCTTAATGGTGCACTCAAGCAGCAGGGGGCGCCTCTGGGCATGAGTGCGACCCAGTCTGGTCACCAGGGCGGGGTGCTTAATCCTGACTTTGCGGCTGAGATGCTGTACCGCACCCCTCTGCAGCCGTCGCTGGATGGCAATACGGTCGATGTCCAGCAGGAGCAGGCTGAATATGCCAAGAATGCCCTGGCATTCCAGGCGAGCTACACTTTTCTGAACAAGAAGATGACCGGATTAATGTCCGCCATTAAAGGCGATTAGATTATTAGGTGTTAACTAAAGAGAAGGTATTTAGATGTCTCTGATAAACACTCCGGTAGCGGCATGAGTGCCCAGCCCGGATTAATGTCCGCCATTAAAGGTTATTGAGTTAACTAAGGAATTTCAAAATGTCTCTGACCAACATCTTTAACATCGCCGGCAGCGGCATGAGTGCGCAGAGCATTCGCCTCAATACGGTGGCCTCAAATATAGCCAACGCCGAGAGTGTCAGCAGCAGCCTGGACAGCACCTACCGTGCCCGGCAGCCGCTGTTTGCGATGGCGCAAGAGCAGGTGATGGCGGGCATGTCGGGCGCGGACAGCGCGGTCGTGGGTGCAGGTGTGGGTGTCCAGGTGACGGGCATCGTCGAGAGTGATGCGCCGCTGCGCAAGCAGTTTGAGCCCAACCATCCGATGGCGAATGACGAGGGCTATGTCTTCTATCCCAACGTCAATGTTGTGGAAGAGATGACCAATATGATCTCGGCCTCGCGCTCCTTTCAGACCAATGCCGATTTGATGGGGACCGCTAAAGATATGATGAAGCGAGTGCTACAGCTGGGGCAGGGTTGATGGCCGACTCTTCCTTAGATAAAAAGGCCTAGATAAAAAAGACCTGGATAAAAAAGCCCCGAATAAAACAATCGAGATGCAGGCAGGAAGCAGGCTAAACGTTTTTCAGGAGATGGACAATGAGTGATATCAACGGCGTAAACAGCCAGAGCAATGTGTTTCTGGATATGAACCAGCAGACTGACACCAGCACGACCGCGACCGAAGATCAGAGCGATATGTTCATGAAGTTGCTGATGGCGCAGATGCAGAATCAGGATCCGAGCAGTCCTGCGGATACCGCAGACTATATGAATCAGATTTCACAGATGAGCATGGTCGAGAGTATCAACAACATGAACGTCTCGATGCAGAATCTCTCATCGGGACTGTTGTCGAGTCAGACGGCGCTCCAAGCCTCCTCGATGGTGGGCAAGACCGTCTATGTGCCGACAGATACTGCGGAGGTGGGTGCCGATGGCCAGGTCAATGGAGTCCTGGCGCTTGAGACCAGTGAAGCAGATGTACGCGTCAGCGTCTATGACAGTGGCGGGCAATTGATCGGCAACCAGTCGTTGGGGGCACAGGCGGCCGGGGATAGTCAGTTCTCATTGCAGTTGCCGCCCGAGCAGGGGGCCGGACAGTACCGGTTAGTGGCTGAGGCTCTCGAGGATGGAGAATACGTACCGGTGCAGGCCTACCTGGGCCGTAACGTCGATAGCGTCAGCCTGGGTCAGAACGGCGTCGGGATGAAGATCAACATCGCCGGGGGCTCTGTAACCCTCGACCAGATCAAGCAGATTGGAGTCTAACTATGGCCTTTAGTACAGCGATTACGGGGCTCAAGGCCTCTACAACAGAACTGGATGTTACCGGTAACAATATCGCCAACGCCAGCACGGTGGGTTTTAAGTCGGGTCGCACCGAGTTTGCCGATATTTTCTCCACGGTGGCGGTGGGTTCGGGCAGTGCCAACAGCGCAGGCTCCGGCGTTATCGTCTCGGATATTGCCCAGGACTTTACTGCCGGTACCATCCAGTTCACCAACAGCAACCTGGATCTTGCGATCGATGGCGGTGGTTTCTTCCAGCTTAACGACGGTCAGGGGGGGATCAGTTACACCCGTGCCGGTGGTTTCGAGCTGGATAAAGACGGCAATGTGGTCTCCAAGAACGGTAACTTCCTGCAGGGTTACGGACTGGATGCGTCGGGTAATGCCCAGCCTGTCGGTAATCTGGCGGTGTCGGAGAAAGAGAGTCCGCCCCAGTCCACCGAAGTGATGAACCTGTCGTTTAACATCGATGATGCGGAAGAGCCGACCAACCTGGCGTATGACTCGGGCGATTCGTCGACCTTCTCTTTTAGTACCACCAGCCGCTCCTTCGATAGCCTGGGTAATGAAAATACCATCAAGTTCGATTTTATCGAGCAGGGGCCTTGGCGTGAGCGACAGACGGTGAGTTTCGCTTCGGGTGCCACGAGCGGTGACACTATCAGCGTAGGGGCGGACAGCTTCACCGTTTCAGCGGATCTTACTGATGCCGAGGTTGCTCAGGCCATTGCGGATGCGTTTGATACGGCGGAGTTAGCAGACGCGGATACTACTATCGATACGATGAGTGCAGTGAACGGCGAGCTGGTGGTGACCTATAAGGCCAGTGCCGCCGATACCCGGCCGATTCTGATCTCACTGGAGAGCGGCGGTAGCACAACAGATCTGGTCTCGGCCAATCTCGAGAACCCTTTCTTTGCGGCCAATAAGGTCGAAAGTCATGCCTTTAACGGCGTGGTAGACGGTAGTAATAAGTTTGTTACCGTCGGTGATGTGCAGATCGGGGTCGAAGATGGAATGACGAGTGCTGAGGTCGTGCAGCTGATCACTCAGAGTGCCAATGCCATCCTCAATGCTCATCCCGAGATAGAGACTCTGGATAGGAACGATGAGGGAGATCTGGTCATCACCTATAACCCTGAATTGGGTAATGAGCCCAGTGTCGCCGTAACGGGGGGCAATAATGACTCAGTGGACTTGGCGCTGAGTGCAGGCTCCGTAGCAGAGGTCGGTGATAACAGCTATGACGGCATCTATCAGATGCACGCGCTCTTTAATGGCGATACACCGCTGAATATTGGCCGCGGACCCCAGCCAGGTTCAGGCCTTACCACTACCGCTGAAGGGCCGGTGTTGGTCGCCTTTGATGCCAGCAACGGCCTGCTCAGTAGCGTCAATGGTGCGTTGGTCAGTTCGGATGGAACCGCGCCATCGCTGACGGTAGTCGGGGCCGATCCCACCAATCCTATCAATGAGATTGATCTGGATCTGTCCGGATCCAGTCAGTTTGCCTCGGACTCTATCGTCAAGGCATCAACCCAGGACGGCTATACCAAGGGCGATCTGATCGGGGTGACCTTCGAGACGGACGGCACCATGGAGGCCAGCTTCAGTAACGGCCAGAAGTCCAACCTGGGTATCGTGGCTCTGGCGACCTTCGAAAACCAGAATGGCTTGCAGCCGATCGGGGATACCGCTTGGTCCGCCACCCTGGATTCCGGGCAGGCGATCCTGAATCCCCCCGGTACGGGTCTTAACGGCCAGCTGCGATCGGCAGCGCTGGAGCAGTCCAATGTCGATCTGTCGGAGCAGCTGGTAAAACTGATCGAGGCGCAGCGGAACTTCCAGGCCAACTCGAAGACGCTGCAGACTGAGAACTCTATCACCCAGACGATCCTGCAGATCAGCTAAGCTAAGCACTCCTCTACCGTACTCTAGTTTATCGTTAATACAGCACGCCCGGACGCGATTCCGGGCGTGCTTTTTTACGACTGTTATAAAGTGGCATCTATCTTGCTAGCTATAATTAGTTAAGAGCGTTAAGCGGGTAAGAACAAACACCTAAGTGCGGTGCGGCATAGCCCCATCGACGTAGCCAGAGAGGAGCATCTATTGGACAAGTTACTGTATCTGTCGATGACAGGGGCCACTCAGACCATGCTGGCGCAGACGGCGCACGCTAACAACCTGGCCAACGTCAACACCACCGCGTTCAAGTCTGACCTGGCTCAAGCCCGGGCCATGCCGGTGGTCGGGGCTGGATTCCAGTCACGGGTCTACGCCATGACCGAGCGTCCGGCGACCGATCTGTCTGCCGGGATGAATAACTCCACGGGGCGTGAGCTGGATGTTGCCATTCAGGGATCGGGCTGGATCGCGGTCCAGGCCACCGATGGACGTGAAGCCTACACCCGTGCCGGTGAGCTGCAGGTTGATGCCGCCGGCCAGCTGCGTACAGGCAGTGGCTTGCCGGTACTCGGTGATGGTGGGCCGATCCAGTTGCCGCCGAGCTCTAAAATAGAAATCGGCAACGATGGCACTATCTCCGTACGGGTGGAGGGGAGTCAGGCAAGAGAGTTGGCCGTGGTTGATCGGATTAAGCTGGTTAACCCCGACCCCCAGACCCTGAGTAAGGGTCAGGATGGCTTGTTGCGGACCCAGGGTGGTGCCGCCCCGGAAGCCGATCCCTTGGTGCGGCTCAGATCGGGTTATATCGAAACCAGCAACGTTAATGCGGTTAGTGAGCTGACGGCGATGATCGATCTGTCGCGTCGCTTCGAGATGAATATCAAGATGATGAAAAATGCGGAAGAGAATGCCGACGCCGCCGCCCGAGTGCTGCAGGATGTCGGCTAACCGTCTGGCCAGTCTCACCGGGTATTGTCCTGGTAAGTCATAAGACGCGAGTTACAGAGGCGGCTAAGGCTGTCCACATAGAGGAATAACGAGATGAATGGTGCTTTATTTGTCGCCAAGACCGGCCTGAGTGCACAGGACACCGCGTTGCGCGTGGTATCTAACAACCTGGCCAACCTCAGTACTGATGGTTTTAAGCGTGATCGCGCGGTGTTTGAAGATCTGGTCTATCAGATCAAACGCCAGCCCGGTGCGCAGTCTGCCGAGGGTACCGAACTGCCATCAGGGCTGCAGCTGGGCACCGGTGTGCGTACCGCAGGTACCGTCAAGCAGTTTACTCAGGGCACGCTCAACGTTACCGATCAGAACCTGGATATCGCCGTCGAGGGTCGGGGTTTTTTCCAGATAGCCATGCCCAATGGCGAGACGGCCTATACCCGCAGCGGCCGATTCCAGCTTAACTCGTCGGGTCAGGTAGTGACGGCGCAGGGGTATCTGCTGGACCCGCAGATCACGATTCCGGAAGATGCTACGAGTGTCTCTATCGGCAACGATGGCACCGTCTCTGTGACTCAGGGGGGCAGTACGGTGGCGACTCAGATCGGGCAGCTGTCCCTGGCCGGCTTTACCAACCCCACGGGATTGCAGGCGATGGGGGGCAATATGTTTCAGCAGACGGTGTCCAGCGGCGCGCCCAGCACCGGTAATCCGGATTCGGCAGCCTTTGGCCGTACCGTTCAGGGGGCTCTGGAGAACTCCAACGTCAACTCGGTGGAGGAACTGGTCAATATGATCTCAACCCAGCGCGCCTTTGAGATGAACTCCAAGGTGATATCGACCGTCGATCAGATGCTGTCATTTGTGACGCAGCAGCTATAGAGCCGGCGGCTGTGCTGGAACTAGCTAGAGTAAGTAGGAGTATGCGGATGAACTATCTTATTGTTGGGTTGGCGATGCTGGGGTTGGCAGGTTGTGCTATCCAGGCTCCGCCGAAGCCGAACAACCCCTATTTCGCGCCTGTTCCTCCGGCTGCAATGGCGAGCCCTAAGCCCGTCGATGGTGCCATCTTTCAGGCAGGTACTAGTCTGTCGCTGTATGAGGATTCCAAGGCGCGACGGGTCGGTGATATCCTCAGCATCACCCTGACGGAGCGTACTCAGTCCAGTAAATCCAGCGAAACGGATGTTGGAAAGGACAGCAGTATAGAGATCGCGACCCCAACAGTTTTCGGAACGGCGCTGTCCCTCGGCGGTAAGCCGCTGAGCGCCAGTATGGCGGGTGGCACGCGCACGTTTAAGGGTAGCGGCGATACTGACCAGAGCAACAGTCTTAGCGGTAGCATCACGGTGACAGTCTTTGCTGTCCTGCCCAATGGGGTGATGCGGGTGCGGGGTGAAAAGTGGATGACCCTGACCAGTGGTGACGAATATATCCGAGTCAGTGGGCTGGTTCGGCCGCAAGATGTCAGCCCTGACAATACCCTGGATTCGGTCAAACTGGCCGATGCACGGATCACCTACAGCGGTACTGGCCAGGTGCATGACAGCAACCATATGGGCTGGCTCTCCCGCTTCTTCTTTAGTCCCCTCTGGCCCTTCTGATTAAGGGTTCTTCTGGATAAGGGGTCTTCTGGTTAAGGGCTTTTCTGACTAAGGTAAAAATATGTTAAATATCAATCAGATAAAATATATTCTACGGCCTGCGATGCTAATGGTTAGCATCGGTCTGGTGAGTCTAAGTGGCCTCGCCCAGGCGGAGCGCCTCAAGGACATTACCGATGTCGAAGGCGTGCGGACCAACCAGCTGGTGGGGTATGGCCTGGTCGTGGGGTTGAGTGGCAGCGGGGATAGTGGTGGTTTCACCTCCCAGACCTTTAAAAACATGCTGACCCAGTTCGGACTTACCCTGCCGGAGGGGCAGAATCCACAATCAAAAAATATCGCCGCGGTGTCGATTCATGCCGAGCTGCAGGCCTTCGCCAAGCCCGGTCAAACCCTGGATATTACCGTCTCCTCGATCGGTGATGCCTCCAGTCTGCGCGGCGGAAGCTTGCTGATGGCGCCACTCAAGGGGGCCGATGGCCAGATCTATGCCATGGCGCAGGGGAACCTGGTGGTCGGTGGCCTGGGTCTGCAGGGGGCTGACGGTTCGAAAATCACCATCAATATTCCGAGTGTTGGGCGGATTCCGGGAGGCGCCACCGTGGAACGTTCGGTGCCATCCCCCTTTGCGCGTGGCGATCATCTGGTGCTTAACCTGCATCATCCCGATTTTACGACCTCGAGGCGTGTCGCTGAGCGAATCAATGCTCTGCTGGGGCCTGATGTTGCCACCTCGGTGGATGCGATCTCGATTCGGGTGCGGGCCCCGCGCGATGCGGGTCAGCGGGTGACCTATCTGTCGGTATTGGAGAACCTGGAGGTGGAGCCGGCAGCCGAAGTGGCCAAGGTGATTATCAACTCCCGGACCGGCACTATTATCATCGGCGAGAACGTGCGTGTCTCTGCCGTGGCGATCACGCATGGAGGCTTGACCGTGTCCATCCTAGAGGATCCCACCGTGAGTCAACCCGACGCCCTTTCCGGTGGCAATACGGTAGTAACGCCGCGCTCCGGGATCCAGGTCGATCAGAACAGCGGGCATATGTTCAGCTTCCAGCCAGGAGCCTCGCTGAACGATATCGTTCAGGCGGTGAATCAGGTCGGTGCCGCCCCCGGAGACCTGATGGCGATCCTCGAGGCCCTGAAACAGTCCGGTGCGTTGCGGGCAGAGCTGATCGTTATTTAAAATGACAGCAGAGGGAGGGCGTAGGTTGGGATGCAATCCCTGCCTAGCTCACTTGTGGGAGCCTGCCTGCAGGCGATCTTTTGTGGGTTATCAGTCTGACGCAGAGCTGCTGCAGACAATAATTAATATTGGCACTCCTTGTGCATAGTATCTGCTAAGCGGACTTTTTTTGCCGCTTAGCGGAGAGCAGCGGCATGAGCAACGACCTCAGTATCAAGTCCTATACCGATCTTAATGAGCTTAATAAGCTCAAGAAGGCGGGCCGTGATGACGCGCCTGAAGCCCTGGCCGCGGTCGCTGAGCAGTTCGAGTCGTTATTTCTAAATATGCTCCTCAAAAATATGCGCAAGGCGAATGAGGGTCTGTCTGAAGGTGGCCTGTTCGATAGTAGTGAGAGCAAGTTTTACCAGGACATGATGGATCAGCAGCTGAGTCTGACACTCTCCTCGGGCAGCGGTATCGGCTTGCGCGATGTGCTGATACGGCAGCTGTCGCAGGGCTCTGAGCCGCAACAGGTGGATGCTGAGCAGGTGATACAGCGACAGCCGCTGGATCAGGCCGGTGCAGGTCTGACTCATCTTCTGGAGCAGAGTGCCGCATTAGCGGTGCAGGCCTCGATCAAAAAGGCCGGTGAAACCCAGGCCTCTGTTGCTGCTCCGATTTCCCAGGGCTTTGACACCCCCGAGGCGTTTATACAGCAGCTGCTGCCTGTTGCCGAACGGGTCGCGGCAAAGGCAGGCGTGGCACCGGAGATGCTGGTGGCGCAAGCGGCATTGGAGACCGGCTGGGGCAAACATCTGCCGCGTCACGGGGATGGCGGCAGCAGCCATAACCTGTTCGGCATCAAAGCCGATCAGCGCTGGGAGGGTGAGCGCGTCACCACCAGCACCCTGGAGTTCCGTGACGGTCTGGCGCAGCGCGAAAAAGCCACCTTCCGCGCCTATGGCTCTTATGAGCAGAGTATGCAGGACTATGTCGAATTTGTGAGTCAGAGCCCACGCTACCAGGGCGCGTTGGAACAGGCTCATGATGCCCGGAGCTACACCCGGCAACTGCAGCTGGCTGGCTACGCCACCGATCCGGACTACAGCAACAAGATTATGGGCATTCTTGACGGCGATCTGCTGCAAAACGCCCTGGGCAACCTATCAGGACGTTAAGTGGCTGCTAGGCAGGCTCCATTACTACGGATGCCTGCGCCGCTTAACGTATGAACAGCTCTAGGAGATTCACATGGCGGGATCAATAAGCATTGCCCTGCAGGGGCTCAATGTCGCGATGCGCGGTTTTGAGACCTCGAGCAGCAACATCAGCAACGTTAATACCCCCGGTTATTCGCGGCAGCAGGTCGAGATCGCGTCCCGGTCTTCGCCTGAGCAGGGCGTAGAGATCCGCAGTGTCAGTCGCATCGCCGATACCTTTGCGACCCAGCAGCTCTGGTCCAGCGCCTCAAGTTACTCCTCTACCGAGATGTATTCGTTTTTTGCCAGCCAGACCGATGATCTGCTGGCCGATACCACGACGAATATCTCTGCGGTCACCGATCAGTTTTTTGCAG
Organism: Motiliproteus sp.; assembly: GCA_047633175.1. Taxonomy (GTDB): domain Bacteria; phylum Pseudomonadota; class Gammaproteobacteria; order Pseudomonadales; family Balneatricaceae; genus Motiliproteus. The sequence goes on from JBLIEQ010000030.1 coordinate 12,100, forward strand.
CCTTGCAAACCGGCGTCGATGATCCGGCGTCTACCCCCAATCGTGAGCTTATTCTGGCGCAGTCCGAAGCGCTGGCGCAGCGCTTTGTCGAGGTGGACCGGCAATTACGGGCTCAAAATGAGGCCATTAATGCCTCGCTGGAGGGCACGGTCAACGAAACGAATCAGATGGCGGTACAGGTGGCTGAACTCAATGACAAGATTCGACTGGCGGAGGTCCGTAACGAACCGGCCAATGAGTTGAAAGATCATCGTGACACGCTAATCCAGTCGATCGGCACCAAGATTGGCATCTCTGTGCAGACAGCGACCGGCAGTGAGGATATCAATCTGTATGTGGGTAACGGTCAGCCTCTGGTGATCGGCGGGACGGCCAGTACGTTGACCTCCAAGCAGGGTGATCCTGATATTAATGATGTCACTATCTTCGTTGAGGTGAGCGGTAAGCAGACCAGCGTCAGCGAGCAGATTAGCGGCGGAGAGATTGGCGGTATGCTCGATTATAGGAACGAGGTTCTGATCCCGAGCTGGAATGAGTTGGGCCGTTTAGCGATCGTGTTCGCCGATACCGTCAATCAGCAGCAGAGCCAGGGGGTTGATCTGGACGGCAATATGGCGAGTAACTGGTTCAAAGATCCGATAAATTCTGGCGATGTCCGGGCATACGCCAGCAATACGGTCCCGATGTCGACAAACTCGGCGGTCGCGATCCGTGACAGCAGCCAGCTGCAGGCGAGCGATTATGAGATTCGGTTTGCTAAGACGAGTGCCGACGGCATCAGCGCGAATTTTGCCCTGACGCGCACCAGTGATGGCAAGGTCTTTACTCAGGACGACTTCAAGTCCCGAACCGCGACCCTGGATTCCACCTATGAGGACGGCACTCTGGAGCAAACTACAGCCGGAGAGCTGAAGTTAAATCTGGATGGCCTGGATATCACGCTAAAATCCACCAACGGTCAGAACTTTGCCCTGAATGATAAGATCCTGATCAAGCCTGTACGCAGCGGCGCGGGGGGGATCGAGGTCGCGCTGAGTTCTGGCCGGCAGCTCGCCTTTGCCTCACCCGTGCGTACCGAGACCGCGATAGATAATAACGGTACTCTCAGTGTTGCCCTGACAACGGTCAATAATCTGGCACCCAGAACCGGACAGCAGATCAGCATGGATCTGTCGGACGCCACTGATGCGGCAGGGGATGCTGCAGTGCCTGCAACCGCAGTGATCTACTTCAGCAGCGAGACAGCCTATAGCGTCTATGAAGGCCCGGTTGCTGATTTTGATCCGGCGACGGCAACACTCTATGACTTCAATCAGGGGGTAGGGACCCTGCAGAACCTGGAGGCGCAGACCTACGACCCGGACGCGGGTATCGATACGGTCGTGGGCAATACGAGCGCCGCTACGGGGCTTCACGATGCCGATGGCGACGCCTATCGTTTTCAGATCCACAGCTCCGATGTTAGGGCGACACTGGCCAATGCGGTCACTCCGAGTCGTGCCGATGTCGAGAGCTTAAATAGCTACAGTCTGCAGTTGGTTTTTGGTAAAGATGCCGATCAACAGACGACCTTTGAGGTTTATCAGGTCGACAATGACGATCCGACGAATCCTCAGCTGTTCCTGGCCGCGCAACCCTATAGTGTGGACGATGCCATTCAGCTGAACGGCTTTGAAATCACCCTCGTGGGTGATCCGGAACCCGGCGACAAGCTGGACCTGTCATTCAACAGCGAGGCGGTCAGCGACAACCGCAATGCCCTGCAGCTCTCCAGCTTGCAGCAGCTCAAGCTGATTGAGGACAACGCCAGCTACCAGGACAGCTTCGCACAACTGGTGGAGCGGGTCGGCACCAAGGCCCAGGTGGCCACTATTAACCTTCAGGCCAATGAGGCGATCATGCAGAGTGCCCAATCCGTCCGCGATAGTATTTCTGGTGTAAATCTGGATGAAGAGGCCGCTAACCTGATCAAATTCCAACAGCAGTATCAAGCGGCTTCGCAGGTGATCAATACCGCCCGCAGCATGTTTGATACACTGCTGTCATCGGTAGGTTAGGAGACTCCTTATGCGTATTTCAACTCAGCAGATTTATAATAGTGGCGTCAGTAACATGCAAACGGGCCAGTCAGCGCTGGCCAAGACGCAGGAGCAGATTTCCACCGGTAAAAACCTTAACCGGCCCTCGGATGATCCTGTGGCCGCGGCGCAGATCCTCAAATTGCGGCGTGAAATTTCAGCAGGCGATACCTATACAGACAATATCTCCGTCTCGCAGCGAAGGCTGGAGCAGGAGGAGACGGTGGTGTCGCAGGTAAAGGATGCCAGCGACCGGATCAAAGAACTGGCCCTTCAGGGGAGCAACGGCACCCTGACAGATCAGAACCGAATCGGCATCGCCGATGAGATCGAGCAGGTGCAGCAATTTATGCTGGGTCTGATGAACACCCGGGATGTTCAGGGTGAGTTCTTGTTTGGGGGAGCCAGGGGCGATGTTCAACCCTTTGACCAGGATGACTTTAGTTACGCCGGCGACAACGAGGTTCGTTTTATTCAGACCGGACCCGCCGCACAGGTTCAGAGTACCGATACCGGGCGGGCGGTGTTTCAGGTGATTCCCAGTAAAATGGATCTGCAGCTGCTTAATAAGCCGGACGGCGTAGAGGTCAGTATTCAGCCGTCGACGTCGGTAGGTACGGTGACCGATTTTCAGCAATATGTCGAAGAGAACGGTAACCAGGATCTGACGCTGGTCATCACCGGAGCCGTCGCTGCAGATACGGCTGATCCGAGTACCGCGGACTACCAGCCAGCAACCTATACAGTGACCAACGGAGCAGGCACTAGTTGGACCGGAGAGATCGATCCGCTCAATACAGGCGCTAGCCTGGAGGTCGACTTGACAGAACTGGGGCTCGATCTTGAGTTGGCGCCGCCAGCGGATCCCGTCATCTTCGGTACCACTCCTGAATCGACCTCAACCGCGATCCGCCCGGAGCAGTCGAAGCATTCGATCCTGACCAGTACCCAGACGTTGATCGATGCATTGCGGACCCCCTTAGCCAATGAAGATGCGCGATCCACTTTTACGGCAACCATGGCCGAAGGTATGGATGAGGTGGTGGTCGCTCAGGACAGGATGATTCAGACCCAGGCTCAGTTGGGCGGCAGAATGGTCACGCTGCAAAACCAGCAGGCAGTGAACGAGGACTTTAGCATCCAGACCCAGGCGGCCCTGTCGGTCCTGGAAGATCTGGATTATTCCGAAGCGATCTCAAGGTTCAGTTTTCAGGAAGTGGCTCTGCAAGCCGCCCAGCAGACCTTCTCGCGGGTTAGTCAGCTATCGCTGTTTAATTATCTGTAGCGGCTGATTAAGAGATCGGCTGCAGGCAGGCTCCCACAGTGCTCTTGGTTTATTTATGTGGGTAATTACGCAGTTTTTTTTAAAGGCTTTAAACGGCAGCCAGAGTATCAGGATGATGCCAAACTCCTTTTCTAAATCGATGAAATCCAGCCTGAAAAAATCCCGCAGGGCGGTTTAGTAGGGGGCGCTTTTGATAAGCAGGGACGTTCGAATGCTGCGGGGCCATGGAAGGCCAGGAGCAGCCTTTGCTTCATTTCTTTGTCGCTACAAAGAAATGAAGCCGTTGGGAGACGGAACCGGAGTTTGATTAAAAAGACAGTAATGCAGAATTAACTGCCGCAACGGCTAACGGGTACATAGCCATAAAAAAACCCGGCCGGAGCCGGGTTAAACAGAAGTACTAGGGGAGTTACTGCTTGAAAGACCCTGACGTCGGAAGGGGGTGAGGTCAGGGCTGAACACAGGCATTACAGAGAGTCGCAAAGATGAACTTACAGCCAAAGCATGAATCAACTCTCATATACTTGAGACTCTAAGTATGGTCGATGGTTCGGATCACGCATGAAATAATCGAATTATTTTACTTAACCACTGTGAATCAAAGAGTTGCTTCTCTCTATATATCCTCAGTGCGCCTGGTCCCAGTTGTCCCCGATCCCCGTCTCGACCAGGAGCGGCACATCCAGTGCGGCAGCGGCGGCCATTTTCTCGTCAATCTGGGCGAGAAATGCTTCTAGATCAGCCTCCGACACCTCAAATACCAGCTCATCGTGAACCTGCATAATCATCCGTGCATCCAGGGCGGATTCATCCAGCCAGGCCTGGACGTCGAGCATCGCCTGTTTGATGATATCTGCAGCGGTGCCCTGCATCGGCGCGTTGATGGCGGTGCGTTCGGCGGCTTGGCGGCGCATGCCATTTCGGGCATTAATCTCCGGCAGGTAGAGACGGCGACCCCTGAGGGTCTCAACAAACCCCTGTTCTGCGGCGCTGGCCCGGATCTGATCCATGTAGCGTTCGACACCCGGGTAGGTCTGGAAATAGTGTTTGATATACAGGGCCGCATCACTGCGACCGATCCCCAGTTGTTTGGCCAATCCAAACGCCGACATCCCGTAGATCAGGCCGAAGTTGATCGCCTTGGCGCTGCGGCGCTGCTCGACGCTGACCTGATCGAGTTCGACCCCGAACACCTCGGCGGCGGTGGCCTTGTGGATATCCTCCCCCTTCTTAAAGGCGTTCAGGAGCCCGGCATCCTGCGACAGGTGGGCCATGATCCGGAGCTCGATCTGGGAATAATCCGCCGCGACCAATTTGTAGCCTTCGGCGGGCACGAAGGCCTGGCGGATGCGCCGGCCCTCGCCGCTACGCACCGGAATGTTCTGCAGGTTAGGCTCGGTGGAGGAGAGCCGGCCGGTGGCCGTGACTGCCTGGTGGTAGGAGGTGTGCAGCCGTCCGCTGCTGGGTTGGATCATCAGGGGCAGCTTGTCGGTGTAGGTCGACTTGAGCTTGCTCAGGCTGCGATGCTCGAGAATCAGCTTGGGCAGCGGATAATCGAGTGCCAGTTCGGCCAGTACCTCTTCGGCGGTGGATGCCGCCCCCTTTGGGGTTTTTTTAAGTACCGGCAGCTTGAGTTTTTCGTACAGGATCTCCTGCAGCTGCTTGGGCGAGGCGAGGTTGAAGGGCTGTTCGGCAACCTCATAGGCCTGCTGCTCCAGTTCGGACAGCCGCTTGCCAAGCTCCTGACTCTGCTGGCCGAGCATGGTGGCATCCACGCGGGCACCGGTGCGCTCGATCCTGGACAGGATCGTGATCAGTGGCTTTTCCAGCTCCTCGAAGATTGCCAGCAGCCGGGGTTCCTGTTCCAGCCTAGCATGCAGCGCCAGGTGCAGACGCAGGGTGATATCGGCATCTTCGGCGGCGTAGGGGGCGGCCAGCTCCAGATCGATCTGGTTGAAGGTCAGCTGCTTCTTGCCTTTGCCAGCGAGCGTCTCGAACGAGACCGTGCTCACCCCGAGGAACCGCTGGGCCAGAGAATCCATATCGTGGCGCCCGGCGATGGAGTTTAGGACATAGGATTCGAGCATGGTATCGAACGCCACCCCCCGGAGGCTGATATCGTAGCGCGCCAGGACATTCATATCGTATTTGATATGCTGGCCGACCTTGGCCAGAGCCGAGTCTTCGAGCAGGGGTTTAAGCTGGGCCAGCACCGAATCGCGGTCGAGTTGGGTCGGCGCGCCGATATAATCGTGCGCCAGCGGCACATAGGCGGCCTCCCCCGGGGTGATCGCAAAGGAGACCCCGACCAGCTCGGCCTCCATATAGTTGAGGCTGGTGGTCTCGGTATCAAAGGCAAACAGCGGCGCGGCCTTCAGTCGGGCCAGCCACAGATCCAGCTCGGCCTGGTCGAGGATCGTCTGGTAGTCCAGTGTGGCTGGGGGTGTCGGCAGATCGCCGTCGCCGGTTGCAGGCGCAATGGTGGCAGCGTCCGGGCTCAGGTCACTGATCCAGCTGCGGAATTCAAACTCGGTAAAGAGCGCGATCAGGGCCTCGGTATCGGGCTGCGGAGCGCTGAAATCGTCGATGTTTAGTTCGAGTTCAACATCGGTCTTGATCGTGGCTAGCCGGTAGGAAAGCTCAGCATTAGCCAGGTTGGCTTCGAGTTTTTTAGCCATCGTCTTGGCGCCGCGAAAATTAAGGTCTGCGATCTTATCCAGATTGGCATACAGATCTTTAATGCTGCCGATCCCCTGCAGCAGTCCCAGCGCGGTCTTCTCGCCAACGCCGGGCACCCCGGGGATGTTGTCGACCTTGTCGCCCATCAATGCCAGCAAATCGATGATCAGTTCGGGCGCGATGCCGAACTTTTCGATCACCCCGGCGCGATCCATACGGGTATCGGTCATGGTGTTGATCAGAGTGACGTGATCACTAACCAGTTGCGCGATATCCTTGTCTCCGGTGGAAATCAGGGTATCGCGTTGGGCGGCGCTGGCCTGCACCGCCAGGGTGCCGATCACATCATCGGCCTCGACCCCGTCCACCATCAGCAGCGGCAAGCCCAGCGCCCGGACGATCGCATGTATGGGTTCAATCTGCAGCCGCAGATCATCGGGCATCGATGGCCGCTGGGCCTTGTACTCGGGATAGATGTCGTCGCGGAAGGTCTTGCCCTTGGCATCGAAGATCACCACCACGGGGCTGCCAGGATACTCCTTGATCAGCTTGCGCAGCATGCTGGTAACCACGCGCACCGCACCGGAGGGTACGCCGGCCGAGGTGCGCAAGTCGGCCTGTTGCGAGGCAAAGAAGGCGCGGTACAGGTAGGAGGATCCATCGACGAGGATCAGGGGCGGGGTGCTGGCCGAATCGGGCATGTGGTGTTCCGCGTTGTTGTTTAGAGGGTTGGTTGCAGACGTTGTTCACAGAGTCAGAGAACGTCATGATAAAGAATTCATTCAATAACGCCAGTCTGCCTGTTGGGCATTCCACGCAGGGTTTAGAATAGAGCCTGGTTAATGGCAAAAGGACAGTCTGATGAAAACGATAGCGCGTGTATGTTTGGGGATGCTGCTAGCACTATCTCTGGCACTTCCCCTAGCACCCCTCCAGGCGGAGGAGGTGCGTTCGAGTGCCGATGACGAGATCACCATACGTCCGGGAGATAAGGGCGAACTCTATTATGAATACCGGGTCAATGGCGCTATTAAGGAGATCAGGGTGGTGCCTGAAATAGGCAAGCCCTATTATCTGGTCCCTGCAGACAGCCAGGACGGAGAGTATATCCGCATGGATGGCAGTCAGCTGTTAATTCCCAAGTGGGTGCTGTTTCGCTGGTAAGCTCTTGCCAATAAGTTCTTGCCAATAAGTTCTTGCCAATAAGTGCTGGCCAATACACTCTTGCCAATAAGTGCTGGCAAAAATACTCTGGCCCATAAGCGCCGACCCCAGGGTCGGCTCAGATTAACCGAGGGTCGTTAGGCCTCGTCTGGATTCACACCATGGCTGTATATACCCAACTGAGTAGCGCCGATCTGGAAGGCTTGCTGGCCGATTTCGAGCTGGGCACTCTGAGTGCTTTCCAGGGGATCGATGGCGGCATTGAAAATACCAACTATTTTGTCGATACCCAGCACCAGGGGTTAACCCGGCACTTCGTGTTAACCCTGTTCGAAGAGTTGGCGCACGATGAGTTGCCGTTCTTTGTAGAGCTGACGGGCTACCTGGCCGACCGCGAGGTGCCGGTGCCGGCCCCCTATAAGGATCGTAACGGCATCGCCTTAAAAACCCTGGCGCGCCGCCCGGCGCTGTTGCTACCGCGCTTTGACGGTCGTCATGTCGCGGCACTTACCGCAGATCACTGCCATCAGCTGGGTACGGCCTTGGCGCAGCTGCATCTGGCCGGGCAGGGCTTTTTTATGACGCGCCAGGCGCACCGGGGTGTGTTCTGGTGGCGGCGCGAATCCAAGCGGGTAGCCGAGCTGCTTAATGCGAAAGAGCGGGCGTTGCTACAGCAGGAGGTGGCGCTCTTCGATGCGCTGCGGGAGCAGCCGCTGGAACTGCCTACAGGGATTATTCACGGCGACCTGTTCCACGACAATGCGCTCTTCGAACCGACGGACGCAGGGGACAGCCTGAGCGGCATTATCGATCTGTACAATGCTTGTAATGGTTACCTGCTCTATGATCTGGCGATCGTTGCTAATGACTGGTGTGTAAGCGCCGAGGGCCAGTTCGATCCTGCACTTCTCGACGCGCTCCTGAGTGCCTATGCACGGGTGCGGCCGTTCCAGCCGGGTGAGTACGCTGCCTGGCCGGTATTGATCCGCACAGCGGCGATGCGTTTCTGGTTGTCGCGGTTGATCAGCCTGCACGGGTTGGAGAAGAATCAGTATGAGGGCGTGCAGCTTATCAAGGACCCCGAACCGCTCAAAGCCATTCTGCTCAATCATATCGCCCATCCGGGCGAACTGCCGCGCGGCTGAGGCCTAACCTACAAAAAATCCATCAGGTTGAAAGCTACCCACAAAAAAAGGGCCCTGCGGATCTCTCCGCAGGGCCCTTTCACAGGTAGATAGTAGTCAACTACTCCATCGAGGCGATCAGGCTGGCATTACCGCCGGCCGCCGTCGTATCGATACACAGATGACGTTCAATCACAAAACGCTCGGGGGCATCCCACTCGCTGATCAACGGCAGCAAGGCGCCTTCACGCGTTGCCAGTGCGATGCGGTAGTCTCTGAGTGTCTGCGTATCCGCGCTGCTGGCAATCGCCTCAAAGCCGTTGCAGTGCTGCAGCGCTTCGGGCTGCAGCAGGCCGTCGATGACGATCAGTGGCACGCCTGCCGCCGCCGCATCCGCGTTCGTTAACGACAGGTCCGGGGCGATAATAACCACGGCGTTGCCCTGTGCCAGCGCCAGATTTGCCTGCGCCAGCGCCTGTTTCCGGTCCGGTCCCAGACAGAGCACGACGCCGCGCGGCACCTGGCTGAGCTGGTTGGTTTCCCCGGTGGGTCCGGGCATCAGTGTCGGTGCCAGGTTGCTGCCCAGAGGCTGGTAGTCGTTACCCAGCAGCCGTTTGAGCGGCGTTTGGCGATCGGCCAGGGCGCGCCAGACGCTGGGGTCTAGCTGATCGAGCGCCTGTTGCAGCTGGGCCGCCGTCACGCTGGCAGCGCCTGCGGCCGTCGGGCCGTCGGGCTGCTGCAGGCGCATAAAGCGGCGCACATAGTGCGGTCCGCCGGCTTTGGGGCCAGTGCCTGAGAGGCCCTCGCCGCCGAAGGGCTGAGAGCCGACGATGGCACCTATCTGGTTGCGGTTAACATAGAGGTTGCCCGCCTTGACCCGGCGGGTGATGCGTTCGACGCGCGAATCGATGCGCGTATGCAGGCCGAATGTCAGACCGTAACCCTTGGCATTGATCGCATCGACCACCTGGTCGATCTGATCCGCCTCGAAGGTTGCCACATGCAATATAGGGCCGAAAATCTCCTCGCCCAGCTCTTCGATCCCTTTGAGTTTGATCACCGTCGGCGGGATAAAGAATCCGGACTGGGGCGCCGGTATGCACTTAAGCACCTGACCCAGGGCTTGATGGTGCTCGCAGTGCGCCTCTATCTTCTGCTGTGCGGCGCGATCGATCACCGGCCCTACATCCGTGGACAGCTGCCAGGGGTTACCCAGCGTCAGTTCGTCCATGGCGCCAAACAGCATCTCCAGCAGGGGTTCGCTAATATCCTTCTGCACGTAGAGCATCCGCAGTGCCGAACAGCGCTGTCCGGCGCTCTGGAAAGCGGAGGCCAGCACATCACGCACCACCTGCTCGGGCAGGGCGCTGGAGTCGACAATCATCGCATTCAGGCCGCCGGTTTCGGCGACCAAGGGGGCGTCGGGTGCGAGGTTCTCGGCCATCACGCGATTAATACGCTGAGCGGTGGGGGTCGAGCCGGTAAAACAGACGCCCGCGATACGCGGATCAGAGGTCAGTGCGGTGCCTACGCTGGCGCCAGTACCGGGCAGCAACTGCAGGGCTGCCCTGGGAATACCCGCCTGGTGCATCAGTTCTACCGCGCGGGTTGCCAGCAGTACTGTCAGCTCCGCGGGTTTAGCGATCACCGCATTACCGGCCGCCAGAGCCGCCAGTACCTGACCGGCAAAGATCGCCAACGGGAAGTTCCAGGGTGAGATGCAGACCATCACGCCACGCCCTGTGCCGTCCGCTTCATTGCGAACGGCCTCATCGGCATAGTAGCGTGCAAAATCGATTGCCTCGCGGATCTCGCCCACCGCATCGAGCAGGGTCTTACCCGCCTCTCGGGTCGCCAGTGCAAAGAGCTCCGGCGCATGTTGCTCGAGCAGATCGGCCACGCGGCGGATCTTCTCTCCCCGTTGTTCTGCCGTTAGCGCAGACCAGGCCTGGAATCCTGCCTGAGAGGCCTCGATGGCCTGCGCTATATCCGCACTCGAGGCGTCTGTGACGGTACCCACCTGCTCACCAGGAACGGCCGGGTTATAGATCTTGGTTATCTCCGCGCCCTGGGTCTCGCCGGCGAGGATCGGAGCACCGCTCCAGAGATGATTCTTGAAGGGGTCGCGGCCGGCATCGATCTCGGCGAGCGTGAGGGGGTCGGTGATATCCCAGCCTTTGGCGTTGCGCCGCGTGCTACCGAAAAGGGCGACCGGAGGGGCGATCTGCTCGCTGGAGACCTGCTCTCCCAGTTCCATCACGACGGCAAAGGGATCGCGGGCGATCTGTTCGGGGGTGATCGCGGTATCGACGATCTGGTTGACGAAGGAGCTGTTGGCGCCGTTTTCCAGCAATCGACGTACTAGATAGGCCAGCAGGTCGCGATGCGCGCCGACCGGTGCATAGATCCGGCAGCGTGTGTTATGCGCGTTGGCGACCTCCTCGTGCAGCGATTCGCCCATGCCGTGCAGGCGCTGGAACTCAAAGTTATCCTGTCCCTGGGCGAGGTGCAGAATGGCCGCGACCGAATGGGCGTTATGGGTCGCAAACTGCGGGTAGATGCGATCGGTCATCGCCAGAAGCTGCTTGGCGCAGGCGATGTAGCTCAGATCGCTGTTGACCTTGCGGGTAAACACCGGGTAGCCGTCTAGTCCCAGCTCCTGGGCGCGTTTGATCTCGGCATCCCAGTAAGCGCCTTTTACCAACCGTACCATGATGTTGCGATCCAGTTGCTGCGCCAGCGCATAGAGCCAGTCCAGTACATAAGAGGCGCGGGGGCCGAAGGCCTGGACCACGACACCGAAGCCACTCCAGCCTGCCAGTTCAGGATCCGCCAGTACCGCCTCGATCACATCCAGCGATATATCCAGCCGATCGGCCTCCTCGGCATCGATATTGAAACTCATATTGGCCGCTTTGGCCTGGCGCGCGAGTTCCTGCACCCGGGGCACCAGCTCCAGCATCAGCCGTTGCTGCTGGCTGAATTCGTAGCGCGAGTGCAGCGCCGATAGTTTGACCGAGATACCGGGGTTAAGGCGTATATCGGTGTGGTGACAGGAATCGGCCAGTTCGGCGATGGCCGAAGAGTAGGCCGCATGGTAGCGGCGGGCATCGGCATCGGTATGGGCCGCTTCGCCGAGCATATCGTAGGAGTAGGTATAGCCCTTGGCCTGCTGCTTCTGGGCGCGCCGGGTCGCCTCGGTGATGCTGCGTCCGAACACGAACTGGCGTCCCAGCTCCTTCATCGCCTGGGCGACGGCACCGCGAACCACCGGCTCGCCTAAGCGCTTGACCAGGCCGCGTAGCGTTTCGCCGAGCCCTTTGCGCTCGATCGGCGCGACCAGTTTGCCGGTAATTAGCAGCGCCCAGGTGGAAGAGTTGATCAAGGATGAGTTGGACTGGCCGCGATGCAGCGCCCAGTTGCCGGAGCCCACCTTATCCTCGATCAGATCGTCGAGGGTGATCTTGTCCGGTACCCGCAGCAGGGCTTCGGCCAGACACATCAGCGCGATCCCCTCCTTGGTACTCAGGCCATACTGGGCCAAAAATTTTTCGATAATGGTGTACTTGGCGCTGGTGCGAACACTTTGGACCAGCGCGGCGGCTGACGTGGAGATGGTCTCGCGGTCGCCTTCGGTTAGCTGGGCCTTGTGGATCAGCTCGCCGATCACCTTGGCTTCGTCGGCCAGATAATGGCGGCGAACCTGCAACCGGCATTGTGCGGTAGTAACAGTGAGATCCTGAACCTGTCCCATAACTGCTCCTGAATATTTTAATATGATGGAGGGTGTTTAACGCTTAATACTCTATAAGTTATCAGAATGCGTTGCCAATACACCTGTTTTTAGTGTGAGGCGGCTGTTAGTCGCCTTACGCTTGATTTTAAAAAGTACTTCTTTATAAGGGTGCCGTTCTCCGGTCCGGTCGAAACACAGTCCGCCCTCCCTGGCAGCCAGGGAGGTGCGGATGGTTCCGGTATCAGGCGTTGGCAGGGACCGGCACGGTCGCCTCGTCCTTGATGATCGCATCCACTTCGTCAAAGGTAGCGACCACTGTGTGCGCGGGTGCGGCCGTCATCAGACTCGCCAGGATGATAGCCACCGTGGCGAGCACCATGCCGGGGATGATCTCGTAAAGATCGAACCAGCCGCCTTCGAGTTGCTTCCAGAGCACCACGGTGACGCCGCCGACGATGATGCCGGCCAGTGCGCCCGACTTGTTCATCCGCTTCCAGTACAGCGCCAGAATCAGCGCCGGTCCGAAGGCCGCACCAAAGCCTGCCCAGGCATAGGAGACCAGTTCCAGGACCTTGGAGTCTTTATCCATGGCCAAGGAGGTGGCAATCAGGGCGATAACGACCACCGCGATCCGGCCGACCATGACCAGTTGCTTCTGACTGGCGTCCTTGTTGAACAGGGTCTTATAAAAGTCTTCGGCCAGGGCGGACGATGACACCAGCAGCTGGGAGTCGGCGGTGCTCATGACAGCAGCCAGGATAGCGGCCAGCAGGATGCCGGCGATCACCGGATGGAACAGGGCATCTACCAGCACCATAAACACCGTCTCGCTGTCGCCCAGCGGGTTGTCAAGATAGCCAATCGCCGCGAAACCCACAAAGCAGGCCCCGAGCATGCTCAGGCCGCTCCAGAACACCGCGATACGACGGGCCGTAGGCACGTCGTCCTTGCTCCTGATCCCCTTGAAACGGGCCAGAATATGCGGCTGGCCGAAGTAACCCAGTCCCCAGCCGAGCAGTGACAGGGTGCCGATCAGGGTGATAGAGGTACCGTCTGTATTGGTAAAGGCATTCAAGAGTTCAGGATTTTTAGCATCCATCGCGGCCCAGGTCGCATCGAGTCCGCCAATTTCGCCGATGGCGATCAGGGGCACCACGAGCAGCGCGGCGGCCATCAGTAGACCCTGGACTACATCGGTCCAGGAGACTGCCAGGAAACCGCCGAATAGGGTGTAGGAGATTACCGCGACAGCGCCGATGATGACCGCCAGCTGATAGTCGAAGCCGAACACGGTCTCAAAGAGTTTGCCGCCTGCGACGAGTCCCGAGCTGGTGTAAAACAAGAAAAACACCAGCACGAAGATGGCCGAGACCACCCGCAGGCTGTGGCTATGGTCTTCGAAGCGTTTCTCAAAGAAGGCGGGCAGGGTCAGGGCGTCATCCGCGTGGTGGGAATAGACCCGCAACCGCTGGGCAACCAGCAGCCAGTTTAGCCAGGTGCCGACCAGTAGGGCACCCGCCAGCCAGAAGACCCCGTAACCGTCGGACAGGGCATAGCCGGGCAAGCCCAGCAGCAGCCAACCGCTCATGTCAGAAGCCCCGGCCGATAGGGCGCTGGGCAGAGGGCCCAGGTTACGTCCGCCGAGCACGTAGTCAGACAGGTCCTTGGTGCGGCGATAGGCGACGATGCCGATCCCCATCATCAGGGCGAGATAGATTAAAAACGTTAGTGTAATCACGGGTTGTTCCTCTTTATGGGCCTATTGTTTTTATGGGCCTATTTTTTATGGGCCTGTTTTTTATGGGCCTGTTTTTTTATGGGCCTATTTTTTTATGGGTAATGCCCGGGTAACAGCCATAGAATCTGGTAACCGAACTGAGAGCCAGTTTATAGAATAATCAATAGTCGTATTTCCTATAGTTAGCGTCTCGGTGGCCCGGGTGGTATCATTTTGGTCTTAACAGCAGACGTTAGCGTTATAAAAGAGGATATAATGGACGAATTGGATGGTCTCGATCGCGCGATTCTCGACGAGTTGCAGCGCAACGCACGCATCACCGTTACCGAGCTTGCAGCCAGGGTCGGTCTCTCCAAGACCCCCTGCCAGATCCGCATGCGCCGGCTGGAGGGGCGGGGTTATATTCTTGGTTACGTCGCGCTGGTCGATAGCACCAAGCTGGGGCTCAGTCATATCGCGTTTGTCCAGGTCACCCTGAGTGACACTAGCAGCAAGGCGTTGAGTGCGTTTAATGAGGGGGTCAGGGCCATTGCCGAAGTCGAGCAGTGTCATATGATTGCCGGCGCCTTCGACTACCTGCTGAAGATACGGACTGCGGATATGCCCGCTTACCGCAGTGTGCTGGGAGAGAAGGTGTCTACTTTGCCGCATGTGCTGCAGACCAGCACCTTCGCGGTGATGGAGAATGTTAAGGATGTGGAGACCCAGCTCAGGAACTTGCCCTAGCGGTTAATCTCTACTCTTTAATCACGGAATAAAACCTCAATCAGGTGATAGCCGAACTGGGTCTTGACCGGTCCGTGCACCTGGTTTGGCGGTTTCTTGAAGATCACCTGATCGACCGCTTTGACCATCTGCCCGGGACGTATCTCGCCCAGGCTGCCGCCACGCTTTTTGGAGGGACAGAGCGAGTGCTTCTTGGCCAGCAGCGCAAAATCGGTGCCCTTGGCCAGTTTGACTTTAAGCTGTTCGGCCTCTTCCCGGGTCTTGACCAGAATATGACGTGCCATCGCCAGTGACATAAGAGGCTCCTTGAGCATGTTGGAAAGAGTTCGCGGTAACGATTAGAGTGCACAATGAATCATTTTAACGCCTTTGGCAGCCGTTGCCGAATCAGCCTGCGACTGATACCTGATATAATTGTCTCCTTTGTACGTGACACAGGCCTCCACCGATGGATGATTCTACCATTCTCGACCCCCTAAATGATGCCCAGCGCGCTGCTGTGGCGGCCCCTCCGGTCAATCTGCTGGTGCTGGCCGGTGCCGGTTCCGGCAAGACCCGAGTGCTGGTGCATCGGATCGCCCGGCTGATGCAGACCGAGGATGTCTCGCCGCATGCCATCCTGGCCGTCACCTTTACCAATAAGGCGGCCAAGGAGATGCGCGGGCGGATCACCGAGATGCTCGGTTTTAATCCGCAGGGAATGTGGGTCGGTACCTTTCACGGTCTGGCGCATCGACTGCTGCGGATGCACTGGGCCGATGCCGGATTGCAGGAAAGCTTCCAGATTCTCGATTCCGATGATCAGTTACGGCTGGTGAAGCGGTTGATGAAAGAGATGAATCTGGATGAGACGCGTTTCCAGCCCAAGCAGCTGCAGTGGTTTATCAACGGCCAGAAAGATGAAGGCTTGCGTGCCGCGCATATAGATCCGGGTGGCGATCCCTTCAAGCGGGTCCAGGTCGAGTTTTACCGCCTGTACGAGCAGGCATGCCAACGGAGCTCGCTGGTCGATTTCGGCGAGATCCTGCTGCGCTCTCACGAGTTGTGGCTGACCAAACCCGAGATCCTCAAGCACTACCAGCAGCGTTTCGCGCATATCCTGGTGGACGAGTTTCAGGACACCAACACCATTCAATACGCCTGGCTGCGGGTGCTGGCCGGCCAACACGGCAAACTGATGGTGGTGGGCGATGATGATCAGTCGATCTACGGCTGGCGCGGCGCCAAGATCGAGAATATCCAGCAGTTCAGCCGCGACTACCCCGATACTCAGGTGGTGCGGCTGGAGCAGAACTACCGCTCTACCGCCAATATTCTCGATGCCGCCAACGCCCTGATCGCCAACAATCAGGGACGTCTGGGTAAGAAGCTCTGGACTGACGGCAGCGAGGGCGAGCTGATCTCCCTCTATGCCGGGTTTAATGAGCAGGACGAGGCACGGTTTATTGTCGATACCATCCAGAACTGGGTCGTCAAGGGCAACGAGCGCTCCAGCAGTGCCATCCTGTACCGTTCCAATGCCCAGTCGCGGGTGCTGGAAGAAGCCCTGATTCGTGCCGGCATGCCCTATCGTATTTACGGGGGGCAGCGCTTCTATGACCGGCTGGAGATCAAGAATGCGCTCTCCTATCTGCGCCTGGTCGGCAACCGGCTCGACGATACCGCCTTCGAGCGGGTCAATAATATTCCTACCCGCGCCATCGGTCCCAAGACCGTCGAGCTGGTGCGCCAGCGCGCGCGTGATGAGGGGGTCAGCCTGTGGCAGGCGGCCCACGAGGTGATCGAGCTGAAACTGTTACCGGCCAGGGCCAATAATGCTCTGGGGGGCTTTATAGCGCTGATCGACCGGCTCGACAGCGAGACCGACGGGGTGCCGCTGCACGAGCGGACCGAGCATGTGATCGCCCAGAGTGGGTTGATCGAGCACCACCTCAAAGAGAAGGGCGAGAAGGCCCAATCGCGGATCGAAAACCTCCAGGAGCTGGTCAGCGCCACCCGCCAGTTCGATCAGGAGTGGCAGCGCGATGAGGGGGAGCAGGAACTGCCGGTCCTGGCGGCCTTCCTGGATAAGGCAGCACTGGATGCCGGCGATGGCCAGGCCGACGAGTTCGAGGACAGTGTGCAGCTGATGACCCTGCATTCGGCCAAGGGGCTGGAGTTTCCGCTGGTGTTTCTGGCCGGCGTCGAGGAGGGGCTGTTCCCGCATAAGATGTCGATGGAGGATCCGGGCAGGCTGGAGGAGGAGCGGCGGCTCTGTTATGTCGGCATCACTCGAGCGATGCAGAAGCTCTACTTCACCTACGCCGAATCGCGGCGCCTGCATGGCCAGGACAACAACAACCGTTTATCCAGGTTTGTGCAGGAGGTTCCGACCGAACTGATGCAGGAGGTCCGGCTTAAGACCCAGTTCTCGCGTCCGGTCAGTTTCACCAAGTCCTCCCCGCCTATGTCCAGCAGCTTTGCTGGAACCGATATTCCAGACACCGGCCTGATGCTGGGGCAGCGGGTGATGCATTCGATCTTCGGCGAGGGGGTGATCACCAATTACGAGGGCCAGGGAGGCAATGCCCGGGTTCAGGTCAACTTTGATACCCAGGGCAGCAAGTGGTTGGTGGTCAGTTATGCCAAGTTACAACCAGCATGAGCAGACGCCAAACCAGTTAAGCCTTATATCATGTGACTAAAGTGGTATACACTGGCGTTTTTCAGAATTAATGCTACATGGAGAGTGGCTTGGTAACCATCTAGAGGGTCATCGATTCTCCCATGCTTGATATCTCTGCAGTAACTCTGAGTAATCAACCTAAATCATCCTGGTTTGAACATCTGCCGCTGGTGATCTGGGTGGTCGATTTCCAGGGTATTATCATCCAGGTAGAGGGCGACGGTCTGGACGCGCTCGGCATCGCTCAGGGGCAGTGGGTCGGGCTGTCGGTGCTCGAGCTGTTCCGCGGTAAACAGGCCGAACTGGATGGACTGCACCGTGCCCAGCAGGGCGAAGCGTCCAGTTCCAGGTCTCGATTTAAAGGCCGTTGGTTTGAAACGCATTACTCGCCACTCGCCGATGCCGGCGGTCAGGTCCATGCCGTCTGCGGTATCTCCGTGGATGTCACCGATAAACAGAACTATGAGCAGCAGCTGGCGTATGTGGCCAGTGGCGTTTCGGCTGAGACCGGAGAGCAGTTTTTCAAGGCGCTCACGCAGCACCTGGTGAAAGTGCTGGACGCAGATCTTGCTTTTGTCGGGGTCTTAAGTGCCGATGCCAGCCGGGTCGATACCAGGGAGGTCTTCGCGGGCGGTATCAGCGTCGATAACTTCAGTTATGAACTCGCCCATACGCCCTGCAAAGATCTGCTCCGTGACGATCATTGTTGCTACCCGAATGACGTCCATTTGGCTTACCCCGATGATCTGCTGCTCGAAGAACGGGGTGTTCGGGGCTACCTGGGTGCGGTACTAAAAAACGCTCAGGGGCAGCCCTTGGGTGTTTTGGTGGTGCTCTATAAGCAGCCGATGACCGATATTCCGATGGCGGAGAGCCTGCTGCGGATCTTTTCGGTACGGGCGGCGGCAGAGCTGGAGCGTCAGGCTGCCAACGAGCAACTCAGGGTGCTGTCTGCGGTGGTGGAGCAAAGCCCGGCCAGTGTCATGATCACGGATGTCAACGGGCTGATCAGTTATGTCAATCCAGCCTTTACCACGACCCTGGGATACAGCTCGCAAGAGGTTATCGGCCATACTCCCCGGTTGATGCAGAGCGGCGATACGCCGCCGCAAACCTATCAGCAGCTGTGGAAAACCATCAGTTCCGGAATGATCTGGCGCGGTGAGCTGATTAATAAAACCAAAAGTGGCGAGCCGGTGTATGAATCATTGATCATTGCGCCGATCAGGGACAGTGCGCAGCACATCAGTCATTACGTCGCCATCAAGGAAAATATATCCCCGCTTAAAGCCTCCGAACAGCAGCGGAGGCGGACGAACCGGGCGCTCCGGCTGCTGTCAGAATGCAACCAGGCCCTGATCCGCTCGACGGATGAACGGCAGCAGTTGCAGAGGGTCTGTGACATTCTGGTTGATCATGGCGGCTATAACGTTGCCTGGGTGGGTGCCGCGAGTTCGGCGCAAGCCGGCCTGGTGACACCCCAGGTGCATGCCGGTGATGTCGGGAGCTACCTGGAGAATATCGCTGAACATCTTCGGGGTGAGCGTCTCTCGGGGGACTGTATACGTCAAAATAGGGCGCAGATATTTCATCAGCTCGACTCTCAGTCGACGACGCCGCTCAGTTACCTGCCCGAGGGGATACGCAGCGCCATGGCGCTGCCGATGGTCAGTCCTGAGCAGGGTATCTACTCCGTATTATGGATACTCTCTGACCAGGTCGATGCCTTCGATGCGCTCGAATCCGGACTGCTCGATGAACTGGCCGAAGATATGATCTTTGGGTTGGTGGCGCACCGCACTCGCCAGGCGCTGAACGATAGCGAGGCTAAATTGCGGGTCCTGGCCGAGGATTCGATGGTCGGGATCTATATGATCCAGGACGGACGGTTTATTTACGCTAATCCTTATATGGCCAGGCTCTTTGGATATGATCTTGAGCTGTTATGCAACGGTTTCTCGGTCAGAGAGCTGGTGGCGCCAGAGAGCCGGGCACGGGTCGCTGAAAACCTCAGGCAGCGCCTCGAGGGGGAGCCCGGGGGGCAGAGGTATGAATTTACCGGACTCAGTGCGGATGGGCGCCGCATACAGGTGGAGGTGATTGGCAACCAGACGACGTTTGCTGGCAAGCCCTGCATCGTGGGTACCCTGGTCGATATTACCCAACGGCGGGCGCTGGAACAGCAGCTGCAGACACTCTCCAACTACGATGGGCTAACGGGGCTGGCGAATAAGAATCTGCTGGGTGATCGTCTGGAGCAATCGCTGATTCATGCCGGTCGCAGTGAGTGCCATACGGCGCTGGTGATGCTCGACCTGGATCGTTTTAAGATGCTTAACCAGAGCATCGGCATCAGCGCTACCGATACGGTGTTGCAGGTGCTAGCAGCCCGTCTCAGTCAGGTGGTACGCCAGGGCGATACGCTGGCCAGGTTGGGTGCGGATGATTTCGCTATCGTGCTGCATGATGTCAGCGATCTGGAAGATATAGCGCCGGTTGTTCGAGCGTTGATGGCGCGGGTTTCAGAACCTCTGGAGGCAGGGCCCGAGGGGATGGCATTGACCTGTTCGGTCGGGGTCGCGGTCTATCCTCAGGATGGCATGGGTGCCAGTGAATTACTCTGTAATGCCGAGGCTGCGTTGTACAACGCCAAGGAGTTGCGCAACAGTTTCCGTTTTTATACCCCAAAGCTTAATGAGCGTGCGATGGAGCAGCTGGCGCTGGAAGTGGAACTTAGCACTGCGGTCGAGCGCAACGAGTTCGAGCTCTATTATCAGGCTAAGGTGGATCTGCGCAGTGGCAAAATTACCGGCGCTGAGGCTCTGATTCGCTGGATTCATCCACTGCGCGGGCTGGTCTCTCCCGTCGATTTTATTCCTGCTGCAGAGGATACCGGGCTCATCATCCCTATGGGCGCCTGGGCGATGCAGCAGGCCTGTCTGATGACCAGTGAGATCAATAAACGCTGTGGCACCCAGCTGAGCATCGCGGTCAATCTGTCGGCCAAACAGTTTGCCAATGAGCAGTTAGCGGCGGTGATCATCGAGGCGCTCCAAAGCACAGGGCTTGCGCCGGAGCTGTTGGAATGTGAGCTGACCGAGTCGATGCTGATGGCAGATCCGGATAGGGCGCTGGCGGTTATCCAGGAACTCAAGCAGCTGGGGATTCGGGTATCCCTGGATGATTTTGGTACCGGTTACTCGTCACTCGCCTACCTCAAGCAGTTTCCGATCGATACGCTCAAGATAGACGGCTCTTTTATCAAGGATCTCCCTGGCGACCCGCAGGACAGGGCTATATCGCGTGCCATCATCGCCCTTGCTGCTGCGTTGGAGCTCTATGTGGTGGCCGAAGGGGTGGAAACTCAGGCACAGCGTCAATTTTTGGAGGCCGAGCACTGTGACTCCATGCAGGGGTTTCTGTTCAGTAAACCGGTTCCCGCCAGGGAGTTCGAGGCGCTGGTCGTTTTGCAGCAGCAGAAGATCTTTTGACCTCATCTCTGGCTCGACCCTTGGGGCCTTTTTCAGGATGGATTTCATCGGTTAGCAATGGGGGAGTGTCGCTCTCTGTGGGTTAGGCTTCAGCCTGACGATGGCGGCACCTTGCCAGCATTGTTAGAATAAATTCCGACCCACAGCCGGTAAGAAAGAAGCCCGGGCTTATCCTAGCGAAACAGCAGTTGTGCAAGCAATGGCCACTGGTCATCCCAGCCCTGGGTCGGTGGTTGCTTGAACTCTGTGCGTACAAACTGGCGAATCCGGCCCTCGGCAAAGGCCATCAGCAGATTAGCGCTGACCGTCGGCGATGCCTGAGTGCGCAGCCCCTCAATGAGTTCCGCTTCACGCAGGATCTGCTTGAGCTGCAACTCCAGGCGGTTAAACAGCTGACTCACCTGCTGGCGCAGCCGGTCGCTCTCCCCTGATAGCGCCTCGCCCGTCATGATCCTTGCCATGCCCGGGTTGCGTTCGACGAAGGCCAGCAGCAGGGTCAGAATCTGCTCACACTGCTTGAGACTATTACCATCGCTCTGGGTGATCATCTTTACCCGCGAGAACAGAGTCTCCTCGATAAAACCGATCAGCCCCTCGAACATCTTCGCCTTGCTGGGGAAGTGCCGATAGAGTGCCGCCTCGGAAACCCCGACTTCGCGGGCTAATCCCGCGGTGGTGACGCGTGCGCCAGCATTGGCCTCGAGCATATGGGCCAGTGACTGCAGTATCTGCTCGCGGCGGGACAGTTTATCGGCCACTGCTGGTATCGGCGAGGCATTAATCATCGTTGCTGGTGCTCAGCTCAGGCGTGGTGTTTGAGATCAGCGTGCCAACCCCGGCATCGTCGCTGAAGATCTCCAGCAGCGTGGCGTGCGGGACTCGGCCGTCGATAATATGGGCGCTGGTTACGCCATTATTAACCGCCGACAGGGCGCAGCCGATCTTGGGCAACATACCGCCGTGGATCGTACCGTCTGCGATAAGCGCATTCACCTGCTCGGTGGTCAGGCCGGTCAGGACTTGGCCCTGTTTATCCAGCAGCCCTTCGATATTGGTCAGCAGGATCAGCTTTTCGGCCTTAAGGACCTCGGCAATTTTCCCCGCCACCAGATCCGCATTGATGTTGTAGGAGCGACCGGAGTTCTGGCCGACACCTATAGGTGCGATCACCGGGATAAAGTGGCTGTTGCCCAGCAGGGTCAGCAGCTCGGTATCGATGCTGGAGACTTCGCCAACATGGCCGATATCGATGATCTCCGGAACGGTCATCTCGGGAGTCTTGTGCTTCACTCTGAGTTTCTTGGCCTTGATCAGCCTGCCGTCCTTGCCGGTGAGTCCGACGGCCTTGCCGCCATTATTGTTGATCAGGCCGACGATATCCTTGTTGACCAGCCCACCCAATACCATCTCCACCACATCCATGGTCTCGTTGTCAGTGACCCGCATGCCGTTGACGAAGCGCGATTCTATATTGAGCTTTTTTAGCAGATCGCCGATCTGTGGGCCACCGCCGTGAACCACGATCGGGTTAATCCCGACGGTTTTCATCAGCACTATGTCGCGGGCAAAGCTGTTCTTGAGCTCGTCGTCGATCATGGCGTTACCGCCATATTTGATCACCAGGGTCTTGCCAACAAAACGCTGTATATAGGGCAGCGCTTCGGTCAGTACATTGGCCACGTTCATGGCTGAATCACGCTGTGTCATGCCGTTCTCGATCTAGGTGGGTTGCTGAATAGCGATAAAAGTCGCTAGTCGGATCAGTGCATCGGAATAATCAGGTTGCTATCGATCACCTGGAGGTTGCGCTGGAACTGCTCGCGAATACGCTCCAGTGCGTGCTGTGTCTCAGCCTCGAAGCGCAGCACCAGAACCGGCGTGGTGTTAGATGCCCGCACCAGTCCCCAGCCATCGGGATAGTCGACCCGGATGCCATCGATGGTGCGGGCGTTACCGCCCGGGTAGAGGGCCTGCTGCATCTGTTCGATAATGGTAAATTTGGACACGTCGGTGACCTCGATATTGAGCTCCGGGGTGCTGATATCCTCAGGGAAGGCGGCGAAGATCTCATCGCAGGTGCGCGTCTCATTGGCGAGAATTTCCAGCAAGCGTGCCGCGGCATAGAGACCGTCATCGAAGCCGAACCAGCGCTCTTTAAAGAAGATATGGCCGCTCATCTCGCCGGCGATCAATGCCTCGGTCTCTTTCATCCGTGCCTTCATCAGCGAGTGGCCGGTTTTCCACATCTGTGGCTTGCCGCCCGCTTGCTCGAGCACCTGATGCAGCAAACGTGAGCATTTCACATCGTAGATGATATCGGCACCCGGATGACGGCTCAGCACATCCAGGGCAAACAACATCAGCTGTCGGTCCGGGTAGACGATATGACCGCTATTGGTCACCACCCCAAGACGGTCACCATCGCCATCAAAGGCCAGTCCGACATCGGCGTTTTGGGCTTTGACCTCTGTAATCAGGTCCTTGAGGTTGGCGGGCTTGCCCGGATCGGGATGATGATTGGGAAAGGTGCCATCGATGTCGCAATACAGCTCGGTCAGCTCGCAGCCCATGGCTCTGAGCAGTTGCGGCGCCAGCTCACCCGCCACTCCGTTACCGCAATCGATCACGACCTTTAGCGGTCGTGACATCGTAACGTCACCGGTGATGCGCTGGAGATAATCCTTGGAGACGCTGAGCTTGTTGAGCTTACCCTGGCCGGTGCAGTAATCCTGCTGTTTGATGCGGGTCAGCAGCGCCTGGATATCGTCGCCGGAGAGAGTCTTGCCCTGGATCACGATCTTGAAACCGTTGTAGTCAGCGGGGTTGTGACTGCCCGTGACCATCACGCAGGAACGGCTATCGAGGGTGTGGGTGGCGTAGTAGGCGACCGGGGTCGGTACCATGCCGATATCCAGTACGTTACGGCCACTGGCGCGTAATCCGGCAATCAGTGCGGCGCTCATATCGGGGCTCGAGAGCCGTCCGTCCGCACCGACTACCACAGACTGTTCATCATGGGCCGCCGCTTCTGCACCTACCGCACGACCGATATGGTAAACCAGCGCCGGAGTCAGAGTATCGCCAACCTGACCGCGGATGTCGTACGCGCGGAAGATCGATTCGGGAACGGTATGCGGTAGGCTATAGTCCATTGGGAAAGAGTCCTTAAAGTTCTTAAATGTGGTGTAGGTAACGTCTAAGAAGTCGTTACTGCCGGTCAGGGTGTCCGAAGCCGCCAGCGCTGCGATCGGAATGATGAAGCTCGGTAACGCGCTTAACGTCAAACCGGACGACAGGCGCTAATACCCACTGCGCTCGGCTGTCTCTATGGCTTGTGTAAGGGCCGGTATAGGCGTATCACTACCCTCGATATAGCATTGTTCTGAGGCAATGCGCACTGGCTGTTCAGGGTGTCTGATCGATACTAAGGCCGGGTTCATCAAGGGGCGTATTTCCAGACACTCTTGCCTTCTATTCTACGTAAATAGACACTAACCCTGCAAGGCTGATGGGTTGTAGGCGGGTAGCGTTTAATCGTAATGTCTGCATTAATAGTTGCGACTTTCTCTAAGATCGTTACGATCGCTGCCCTCGGTCAGCCACCTGATGCTGGAGCTGCAGCTGCCGTTCAGGAATCAACGTGCTGGGAGCACAGGTTGCGCAGTCCTAGTAGTAGATCATATATCATTGTAAATCAATTGATTATATGTTTTTTCTGCCATAGGTTAAGCCTTGCTGCAGGTGTTTCCTAGTTGCCTGAATGATCGGCGGCTGGAAGTGAGACGTTGCATAGCCATTAAGATAGCCATGAATAAGGAAGGGAGAGCTAGATGAAAAAGGGACAAGGGAATGAAAAAAATCGTTTACTGCATGATTGTGATTACCTTCTCAAAAATTCTGAGAAGCTAAAGAAGCAGTACCCCGCAATGGACGTGGGATGGATTAATAAAATACACACTATTCAAAAGCAACTTGCTACTAGCGACGAAGCCTTCGGCAGCAATGAAAAGATTAAAACTAAAGACCTGATAATGGGTGCGCTGATGGGTATCACTGCTGACGAGCAGCGCAAGCTTGACCAGGCGATGCGGCAGGGCTTTTTTCGATCGCATAAAAAAATAATTCATTTAGAACCAGATTCTTATGAAAATCTCTTGGAGATACAGGAGGAAAAATCACACAAGAGCGTCGGCCAGACGATCAGCTACCTGATCAAAAAATATGAGCAGAAGAGCGGCACTCACCCTCAATGAGAGAGATGAGATCCCGACCCTGAATCGGTCCATGGTATTAATGGGTAGATTTAGGGTCGGATCTGACCCAGAACCTAGCTTAATAGCCTGGCTTAAGAGGATCGTACTGTTTCCATTATCCGCAGGGAGGTGGAAACCGTTTCCTTTTCAAACAAGAGAACAGGCATCCTATTAGGCGGCTCTTTGGCTGCAGAGTCACTCAGTGACGGCCTGAGTGACCGAATCCACCCTCGCCACGATCGGAATCTCCGAACTCGGTAACGATCACAAGGTCAGCCTGGACGACCGGTACTAAGACCATCTGTGCGATGCGCTCGCCGGGCTCGATGGTGAAGGCGTTATCCCCGCGGTTCCAGCAGGAAACCATCAGCGGACCCTGATAATCGGAATCGATCAGGCCGACCAGGTTGCCCAGCACAATGCCATGCTTATGTCCCAGTCCTGAGCGCGGCAACAACATCGCACACAGACCTGGGTCTTCAATATGAATCGACAGCCCTGTGGGTATCAGTCGGGTTTGCCCCGGTTCCAGTTGCAGAGGCTGCTCCAGCATCGCGCGCAGGTCCATACCGGCGGAACCTGGCGTCGCGTATGCCGGAAGTGGAAATTCGGAGCCTATGCGGGGGTCGAGAATTTTGACCTGTAACTGTTTCATTATCTGGAGAGTCTCTGTCGATGCTGCTTGTTGTTAAGGCGATGGCTAAGGCGATGGTTAAGGCGATAGCTAATGCGTGTCTGAGGCGACCTGTAGCGCGATCAGTGCGATCAGTTGGCGTGCCAGCTGAGTCTTACTTGCCAGTTGCAGGTGCTGCTCACTGCTGTGGGTCACCACGGTCACAGCATTATCGTCGCTGTTAAAGCCGATCCCCTGCTGGGCGACATCGTTGGCGATAATCATATCCAGCTTTTTGCGCGCCAGTTTACCGCGGGCGTGTTCTAGCAGTTTCTCGGTTTCGGCGGCGAAACCCACCGTGTATGGCCGCTGGGGGTGGCTGGCGACGGTGGCAACAATGTCAGGATTCTTGACCAGACTAAGGGTCATCGCATCATTGTTTTTCTTGATCTTCTGTTCGGCGATGGCTGCAGGACGGTAGTCGGCCACGGCGGCGGCGGCGATAAAAATCTCGCACTGTCCCATCTGCGCTAAGGCGGCTTCGAGCATCTGTTGTGCACTGCTGGCCAGGACTTGGCTGACACGCGCCGGGCAATTCAGCGTGACCGGCCCGCTGATCAGCGTGACCCGCGCCCCGGCTTCGATAGCCGCTTCAGCCAGGGCGTAACCCATCTTCCCCGAGCTATGGTTGCTGATATAGCGAACCGGGTCGATCGCTTCACGCGTGGGTCCGGCGGTGATGCAGACCCGCAGGCCGCTGAGCGCGCCACTAGAGAACATCGAGCCGCTGAGTTCCGCAAGCTGGTCGGGTTCCAGCATCCTGCCTAGGCCGGTATCCCCGCACGCCTGATCGCCCGCACCGGGACCCCAGAGCCGTATTCCGAGTGCCTGAAGTTTTTCAGCGTTAATCTGGGTCCGGGAATCATGCCACATCGCCTGATTCATCGCGGGCGCGATCGCGATCGGGGCGTCGCTGGCCAGGCAGAGCGTCGTCAGCAGGTCGTTGCCCATGCCTGCGGCCATACGGGCCATAAAATCGGCGCTGGCAGGCGCGACCAGAATAAGATCTGCCCACTTCGCCAGCTCGATATGGCCCATTCCGGCCTCGGCTTCAGGGTCGAGAAGATGTTGGTGCACTGGGTTTCCAGATAGCGCCTGGAGGGTCAGAGGGGTGATGAACGCAGCCGCAGCAGGGGTGAGTACCACGCGTACCTCGGCCCCCGCTTTCTTCAATAGACGGGTCAGTTCGGCACTCTTGTAGGCAGCGATGCCTCCCGTGAGTCCCAGGAGAATGCGCTTATTAGCCAGAGTCGATAAGGGTTGAGTCATAACAGCCGCTTGACGGTTAGAAGGACTGACCATGCTAACACCGGCTACTCTTATTGCGTAGCCGCAGACCGCTCTTTTGAAGAAGCAGCACTAAAGAGGCGCCCTAAAGAGGCGGTCTTACATTTAAGGAGGAGGAAGAGATGGCGATTCCAGACTGGCCTGAACAGGATCGGCCGCGGGAAAAGTTGCTGTCGCAGGGCCCCGGCGCGCTTTCAGATGCTGAGTTGTTGGCCATTTTTCTGCGTACCGGCGTACCGGGTAAGAGTGCGGTGGATCTGGCGCGCGGGCTGGTCAAACAGTTTGGTGGCTTGCGTCAGCTGCTGGCAGCCAGTCAGGCCCAGTTTTGTGTCGGGGAGGGTCTGGGGCCAGCCAAATTTGCCCAGCTGCAGGCAGTGCTGGAGATGGGGCGGCGTCATCAGGCCGAGGAATTGAGTCGTCAAGATTGCTTTACCAGTCCCGCCGAGACCGGGCGATTTCTGTGCAGTCGCCTGCGTGATCGGGATCGAGAGGTGTTCGCGATCCTGCTTCTTGATAATCAGCACCGGCTGTTGGCCTATAAGGAGCTGTTTGAAGGCACGCTCGACAGCGCTGCCGTGTATCCGCGGGAGGTGGTCAAGCTGGCGCTCAGTAGTAATGCCGCGGCGGTCATTCTTGCGCACAATCACCCGTCGGGGGTGGCGGAACCCAGTCTGGCGGATCAGCAGATCACCCGTCGGCTGGTCGATGCCTTGGCACTCGTCGATATCCGGGTATTGGATCATCTGGTTATAGGTGACCCTGAGCCTGTCTCCTTCGCCGAGCGTGGTCTCCTGTGAACGATCGGCAGCCGGTTGAATAAAAAAAACAAGCGATAGATTGCCTTGGATTTGGCTTTGCTTTAAAATCCGCGCTCCTATCTAGGTACGGGATTTTGTCTTCAATGGGTGAAGACGCTCCGCCTGAGGTGGTCGTCGACAACGGAGCAGCCCCTGGGCTCTAAGGTCTGACTGGCACCGAGATGATCAGATAGCGATATAGAGATCAGTACTATGTCTAGAGTATGCATGGTTACAGGCAAGCGCCCTGTATCGGGAAACAATGTTTCTCACGCTCAGAACAAAACTCGTCGTCGTTTCCTACCCAACCTGCATTGGCATCGTTTTTGGGTTGAAAGTGAAAACCGTTTTGTCCGTCTGCGTGTAGCTTCCAAGGGTATGCGTATTATCGATAAGCGAGGCATCGATCTGGTTTTGGTTGATGTTCGTGCCAACGGCATCAAGGTTTAAGGAGCGAAAAAATGCGCGATTTAATCAGAATGGTTTCCAGTGCAGGTACAGGGCACTTTTACACCACAGACAAGAACAAGCGTACTAAGCCTGAAAAGCTGGTCATGAAGAAATTCGATCCGGTTGTTCGCAAGCACGTTGACTATAAGGAAGCCAAGATCAAGTAACTCGACCATCGAGCACTGATCTGGTTCCTATCAAAAAGCCCTGCCTGTCAGGGCTTTTTTTATGCCTGGAGATCGGTGATATGCTGCGCTGAGGTTGGAGTGTCTAAGTTGGAGAGCAGATGCCTGAATTACCCGAAGTTGAAACCACCCGGCGAGGCATAGAGCCTTATATCAAGGGTCAGCAGATAACGGCTGTCGTGGTGCGCCAGCCTCGGCTGCGCTGGCCTGTGCCTGTCGAGCTGATGAGGCAGCAGCTGGTCGGTAAGCCGATCGACGCGGTGTTGCGACGCGCAAAATATCTGCTGCTAAAAGTTGGCGATGGTTATCTGCTGATACATCTTGGGATGTCGGGCAGTCTCAGGCTGGTGGCTCAGGATACGCCGCCGGGCAAGCACGATCATGTTGATCTGGGTCTTCAGAGTGGTCAGCTGTTGAGATTGACTGACCCACGGCGGTTTGGATCTGTGCTCTGGCATCAGGGATGCCCTGAAGAGCATCTCCTGTTAGCGCGTCTGGGCCCCGAACCGTTGACGGATGCCTTCGATGGTGAGCACCTGTTTCGACTGTCGCGTAATCGGCGGCAGGCCGTTAAGCAGTTTGTGATGGACGGACACCGGGTTGTAGGTGTGGGGAATATCTACGCCAACGAAGCCCTGTTTCAGGCGGGAATAGACCCAAGGCGAGAGGCAGGGCAGGTCTCGCTGGCGCGCTATCAGCGCCTGGCGCAGATTATTAAAGAGGTGTTGGCAAGGGCGATAGAGCAGGGCGGCACGACGCTCAAGGATTTTGTAGGTGGGGATGGTAAGCCTGGCTATTTTCAGCAGCAGTTACAGGTTTACGGACGGGGTGGGGAGAGCTGTTGCCATTGTGGCTCGGTGTTACAGGAGGTCAGGCTGGGTCAGCGGGCGACCGTGTTTTGTGGCGATTGTCAGCGTTGATCTGCGTAAGCGATCTAGGGGTTCTATATGACGAACAGGATGGCGCTTCCCTGCGTGCTTGCGGTTTCCGGGTCTGATAGCAGTGCAGGCGCAGGGCTTCAGGCCGATCTTAAGGCCTGTGCGGCGCTGGGTGTTTATGCGGCGACGGCAGTGACCGCAATTACGGCCCAAAATTCTCTGGGTGTGGCGTTTGTCGAGCCGGTTTCTGCGGTGATGGTCAGGCGACAGATGCTGGCAGTGCTGCAGGATCTGTCGGTGTCGGTGATCAAGATAGGGATGCTGGCTGAGGCCTCGATTGTTGAGGCGGTCAGCGAGGTCCTGGACGACTACCCCGATATACCTGTGGTGCTCGATCCCGTACTGATCTCCAGTAGCGGGCGCTTGCTGTTAGATCTTGCCGGTCAGCAGTTGCTGGTGCAGCGGCTGTTTCGGCAGGTGACACTGTTAACACCCAATGTTGCAGAGGCCGCCTGCCTGTCCGGTATGAGTATCGAGGGGGTAGATGCGGATCCCGAGCGTGCGCTTCGTGCGGTGGCGGATTTGGGGGTAAAGGCCGTGCTGTTAAAGGGTGGGCATCGCAGCGGTAATTATTCTGAGGATCTGCTGTGGATGAATGACAGTCTACATAGGTACAGTGCACCCCGGTTGGTGGTTCAGAATGATCATGGTACAGGCTGTACACTGGCCTCTGCGATTGCGGCGAATCTTGCTAAAGGGATGAGGCTGACAGATGCGGTGGCTGCAGCAAAGACCTATCTTACCCGGACTCTGCTCACCGCAGACCGGTTTGCAGTTGGGCAGGGGCGGGGTTCTCTGAATCATTTCGAATGGTAGTTGCCACCGTCCCTGTGGGTCGGTCCTTTGTAGGTCGGGCTTGTAGGTCGGACTTTAGTCCGACAATGCTAGCAGAGAGTAACGATAGTCAGCCTAAAGCCTAACCTACAAAAACTCTCTCCTTTTAAGGAATAGTTCACATAGCCGTTGACCCCAGCGCTGTGGTCTGTAGAATGCGCCCCTCGTTAACGCCAAGGCGCAAACGAAGTCGGTTTCTAGAGGCTCTTTTAAGAACTCCAGCAACCGTTTTTCGAAGTAGTTAGGTAGACGGGTAACCGTTAGCTACCACCTCGAAAAACAACGTTAAATAAGACGTTGACTACTTGGAGTTAGGATGTATAATTCGCTCCTCGCTTGAAAGCAGCTTCCTAG
>JBLIEQ010000031.1:0-41063 GCA_047633175.1 Motiliproteus sp.
ATCAGGGCCAGGAGGCAATAGTCCTCCATAAACAGGCCGGACTTACTTGACCACTAGAATGGGTGCAATGACTGAGTTTTAAAAAAGGTTCAGATGTCTTGCAAACGGGGTGGGTCCATATATGTAGCTAGTGCCGTCCATGCAGGAGCGCTTAACGGCTAACCTACAAAAAAAGACTATGTACTAGTTAAGTGTTGCGGCAGTTTATTCTGCATTATTGTCTTTTTAATCAAACTCCGGTTCCGCCTCCCGGCGGCTTCATTTTTTTGTAGCGACAAAGAAAGCGAAGCAAAGGCCGCTCCTGGCCATCCATGGCCCCCCCGCATTCGAACATCCCTGTCCATCAAAACGCCCCCTTCTAAACCGCCCTGCGGGTACGCGCCTGCGGCGCTATGAAATCCAGCCTGAGGCTGACAGATTCGGATTCACTCGGCACCTCCCTGTGCCTCGCCCTCCGGGCAACCTGCGGTTGTGCAAATCGGCTATCCTGCCGATTTGTCTGCCTCAGCTGCCAGTCTCGCCATTGCCTGCAGGGACGCAGGTATGCCGTTGTTGTCGGGAACTGACAACGGCCAATGGCTCGACCCTTTGGGCCTTTTTCAGTCTGTATTTCATCGGTTTAGAAAGGGGAGTGTCGTTCTCTGTGGGTTAGGCTTCAGCCAGACGATGACAGTGCTCTGCTGGCATTGTCGGAATGCTTTCTACCCGCAAAAATCCGACCCACAAGGGGGGGGGTGTTTTCTTTTGTAGGTTAGGCTTCAGCCTGACGATGACAGCGTCGCAACACTTAACTAGGACAGAACCAAAAAAAAGACTCTTTGTGGGTTTGCGTTTTGTAGGCAGAGAGTAGTCCGACAAGACTAACAAGAACCGATGAAATTCATCCTGATGCTGTGATTACCGGATCAAGCACCCCTCCTGACAACCAGCACATCCGCATCGATATGGTCGAGCACCTGCTCGGTGGTGCTGCCGACAAAGAGTCGCTGAAAGGTATCGCGCGCCATGCCTCCCAGCACCAGGATATCCGCATCCACGGCTTTGGCATACCGGGGCAGCTCTTTGTGTACCTCTCCGGGTGCAAGATGCACCTGAGGGGCTGCCAGCTGCAGTCCGTGCCCTGTGATCAACGCATCCACCGCCTGCTTCTCCCGCCGCGCCAGACGCGTACTCAGCGTTTCATAATCGAGCATCAGGGTATCATCAAAGATGACCGAGGCGGGTAACGCCTGATAAGCGCTGAAGAGATGCAGAACACCGCCAAGATGCTCCACCAGCGACTCCCCCCAACGGAGCACTGTATCATCCAGATGCCTGGGACGCGGTTTTTGCTGCAGCGGATCCAGCGCCGTCACCACCACCGGTGATGTTCGCCAAGGCCTAGAGCGGAGCAACAGCAGTGGCATACTGCAGTGACGCAGCAATTGCCAATCGAGATTGCCGAACAGGTAATCAGACAACCGATGCGGACAGCCACAGTTTTTAACGACAAGATCAGGGGCGTAGCGCTCAATCTTACGTAAAATTCCCTGCTGAGCATCAGCCTCCCAGGCTACATCGATACAGGTTTCTACCCCCGCCTTCTCTAATCGATCAGCAACCGCTTGCAGACGTTTTTCTTCGCCATGCAGATAACCCTGCCTGGCATGGACGGCACCCTGAGGGTCAAACAGATAACTCGAGACCAGCGACCGGCTATAACAACATTCGAACAACTCCAGCCTAGCCCCGAATTTTTTTGCCAGCAACACCAACTTATCGAGCAGTGCAGATGACGGTGGTTGCTTGTCGAGCAATAACAGTATTTTATTGATGGCAGGCATGCAAGATCTCCTTATCTGCAACTAGCTAAAATTAGTCATAATTAATTAAGATTATCCTTAATTAATTATGCCTAATTTTAGCAGCCAGTCGGACTTCGTTCTGATTTACTCGGCAACCTTCTGCCTCCTGCACATATTTAACCGGACCAACCTGCCAAACTTATTGTTTGGCGAACAAAAATAACGTACATTATAAGAAGTTAGGTCTAGCAGTAGTAGGAGCCCAATGTGGATCAAGTCGCTATTCGAACAGATACATGCTCTATTCCTCTCGAACAGATGCGTGAAAATGCAGCTCAGGCTGCACAATTTCTCAAGGCAATTGCTAATGAGAGCCGTCTAATGATTTTGTGTCATCTCGATGGCAAAGAACTTTCTGTGACTCAGCTCAATCAGCACCTGGATCTAAGCCAGTCAGCGCTGTCTCAACACCTGGCCGTATTACGCAAAGATGGCCTGGTGACGACTCGTCGTGCCTCTCAAACCATCTACTACTCACTGAGCGGCGAAGGCGCTATGCAAATAATCCACGCCCTGCGTCAGATGTTCTGTACTGACGATCTTAAAGCGTCTGATTGAATCCTATAAACCCCAGCTCCCCTGCCTAGGGAGGGGGGTATCCAGCCGGAAGACGGCATCCCCAGTGTCTGTCATTTCAACCAATTGCGAAGCCCAAGCACATAGCCTAGCTACCCTCAATACAGCCCCAGAACAGCGCACAGAAATCCTGAGGATGGTGTTACCCTATAACCACCTCTATTCTCAACTGGCGCATCCATCCAATGACAAACAAAACCGGCGTACTACTCATAAACTTGGGCACTCCCGACAGCCCGTCTACGGCAGATGTACGCTCCTATCTTTTCCAGTTTCTGAATGATCCGCGGGTTATAGATCTGCCCTGGCTGTTGCGCAAAATCCTAGTAAACCTGATTATAGTGCCCTTCCGAGCGCCGAAATCCGCCAAACTTTACCAGCAACTCTGGACCGAAAATGGCTCGCCGCTGTTCTATTACAGCAACAAGGTCAGCCAGCTGCTAGATGACGCGCTGGGCGAGAATTACAGCGTGCACCTGGCGATGCGTTACAAAAACCCCGGTATTCCCGAGGTGCTGGCGCAAATGAAAAAGCTCAATTATTCCCGCATCGTCGTGTTGCCCATGTTCCCGCAGTACGCCTCAGCATCAACCGGTTCGGCGCTGGAGAAGGTGATGGGTGAAATTAGCCAGTGGTGGGCAATCCCCGAACTGAAAATCATCAGTCAGTATTACGACCACCCTGACTTCATTGATGCGGTTGTCGACCGGGCCAGCACGTATGACCTGGACGATTATGACCAGGTACTGTTTTCATACCACGGCCTGCCCACCCGTCATGTCGATAAGATTTATGCAGAAGGCCTGTGCTCAGACCGGGACTGTGATCATGAGATCACCCCGGAGAATCAGTATTGCTATAAGGCCACCTGCTTTGCGACCACGCGACTGCTGGCGGAGAAACTGGGTCTAAAAGAAGCCGATTACACAGTTTGCTTCCAGTCGCGCCTGGACAAGAACTGGTTGGAACCCTTTTCCGACAAAGTTGTAGAGACCCTGGCCAAACAAGGCGCCAAAAAACTACTGGTCTTCTCGCCGGCATTTACCGCCGACTGCCTCGAAACAGTGATCGAAATAGGCGATGAATACCAGCAGATTTTTACCGAGAATGGCGGTGATAAAATCCAATTGGTGGAAAGCCTGAACGACCACCCGCTCTGGGTCAGTTGCCTCAAAAATCTGGTACTGGACAGCTAATCAACAGGACGCTGGTGCTTGCTGCTAACCAATAGCCTGAAATCCTACAGACTGAAATTCGGGCTATTCAGTTAACTCGCAACTGCGTCTTAAGCCGGTCCAAACCGGGCTGTTTCCGCCCACGACACCCCTTGTCCGCTTGCCAGAATGATCCGAATCACCAGGTGATGCGTATGTTAGCTGTAAAGCTTAAAAGGGATCTCCTTTATGTCTGACCGCGCTCACTTAACTGTACCCAGATATCACCTTAGCTCGCTGCTGGGATACCTTGGCGTCCTGCCATTTGTGCTGCTTACCGGATTGATCGTTAATGGCCATTTCAGCGGTCAGGGTGTGCAGAGTGCATCGTTATTTGGCCTCCAGGTGTTCTCTATGTTTACAGCCTATAGTGCGGTTATTCTGAGCTTTTTAAGCGGTGCACTCTGGGAGCGAAGCCGGCTTGCTGAGTCGAAGGGGCTGACTGCCTCGGTAACTACCTCATTAATTTTGTTCAGCAATGTAATAGCGCTGACGTCTTGGGTCTGCCTGCTGCTCATCTCTGTTGCGCCGATTATGACGTTGGTTGCGCTCTGCTTATTGATGGCGGGGTTTTTAAGTTTGCTCTGGGTAGAGCACTCTAGTGGAAAAACTCGGTTAACCAGCAACGGCAGCTATGGGGCTATGCGTTTACGAATCACAATAACAGTCGTGTTGTTGCATGCTTTGATTGCAGCACTGATGCTGACGGAGTTATAAACATGCCTGAATTAACTATTTTTTACGATGGCGGCTGCCCGCTTTGCGTCTCAGAAATGCGCCACCTGTGTCGGCTAGACCGCGAGCAAAAAATCGTGCTTGAAGATATTCACGCCGAAGGTTTCTCGCAACGCTTCCCGCATATAGATCCGCGGCAAGCCGATCAGATGCTACATGGCCAGCTGGCTAATGGTGAGATGATCTATGCGTTGGATGTGACCTATACCGCCTGGGCTCTTGTGGGCAAGCGCCACTGGGTCAGCGTGTTGCGCTGGCCGTTGGTCAAGCAGGTATCTCATTGGGTCTATCTTTTTTTTGCCAGGCACCGTTCGCGTATTTCCAAGTTATTAACCGGCAGTGCTCGCTGCAAGGTCTGTGACATCAAGCGGGAGAAATTATGACTGTGGCTGCTGTTGCACTGGTACTCGGCGCCAGTAGCGGTCTCGCCCAGGCAATCATTCGAGAGCTGATGTCAGATGCCGACATAGGCAGCATCGTCGCAGTAAGTCGCAAGCCTGCGCCTGCGCATCTGACCTCTGCAGCGAATCCAGCCAACGCGCCACTGTGGATCGAGAGTGAGTATGCTGAGCCTGCGATGGCCGCCGTGGTTGAGCAGTTACGGCCCTTTGCCGGGCGCATCACTCGAGTGATTATCTGTCATGGGCTGTTGCACAGCGATACGCTGTGGCCGGAGAAGCGCCTCGAAGATCTTAATGCCGAAGCGCTACACGCTGTGTTTCAGGCTAATACTGTGGTGCCAACCCTGTGGCTGAAACTGTTACACGGCGTATTAAAAGGCAAACAGCGCTGCGTAGTAGTCGCTCTGAGTGCCAGAGTCGGCAGCATTGGCGACAACCATCTCGGCGGCTGGTACGCCTACCGCAGCTCTAAGGCCGCACTCAATATGATGATGCGCACTCTGAGCATCGAATATGCGCGGCGGGTGAAAAACGTCAAACTGATCTCCTTCCATCCGGGCACCACAGATACCGCTCTGTCGAAGCCGTTTCAGGCCTCAGTGCCAGTGGACAAACTCTTTACCCCGGAATTTGTCGCCGCGCGACTGTGCGTAATTATGGGTAACGCCGAGATCGATGGACAGCTCTCTTATCTGGATTGGGATAATAAAGCGATTCCATGGTAGGTTCGCGAGCTGCGCCAGGCAGTTGATGCGCTGGCGGTTTATCACAATTCCGGTGCCAGCCAACTGCTGAAGCAACGCTTGTTTAGCGGATACTCTTCACGCCCTAAATTAAACGACAATTTATTATTAAACTAATTTTTCAGCATGTTATCACATAAAACTAAAGTTATTTATAGCTTTAATACGACCGTCTTTCTGAGCTTTTGCCTCACAATAGCGTGCCGATATTTATGGATGAACGGCCGTGACGGAGCTTGAATATGACCTCAGCCGCACTTAACCAAGCCCTCAGAACACCACCCGAAGACAGACTAAACGCATCGTAGATCTCGATCCAAGAGAGTTTTAAAGCCCTGCCCTTTGGGCGCTCAGCTGGATTTACTAGGATAGCTCTGCTGCAGGGGAATAACCCAGCTGTGCAGATATCACCCTCCCTGCCTCCAGAAGATCCTGAACCCAGGCATCTTTACGCCTGTCGATCGGCGCTGACACGGAAAGACCTGCAGTCACATTGGCTGATCGGTCGTACAACAACACTCCGATGCAGCCCACATCGATCTCCGCTTCCTCATTGTCCAGTGCATAGCCCCGCTTAACACTGCTCAGACACTCCTCGATCAGCGCAGGCAACGACGACAAGGTGTTGCGCGTATAGGCCGGTAGATTGGTGCGTTGCGCGTAACTACGGATCTCATCTTCACCCGCCATCCCCAGCATCAGCTTACCCACTGCCGTTACATGCAGCGGCGCCCGACTGCCGATGACCTGCTGCACATGCATCATCCGGTTTGGCGTGGCTTTCTCAAAATAGATCACCACGTCGCCCTCCCTGATAGTGAGATTAATGCTCTCTCCCAGCTTGTCCCGCAGCTGCTGCATATAAGGTAAAGACACCTCACGCAGGTCGACATCGCTGTGCAGACGATTACTCAGCTGCAGCAGTCGTTGCCCAAGCTGATAGTCACCCTGGGCATCGCGGCTGACAAATCGATTGGCGATTAACGAATGGAGAATGCGATGCGCCGTCGAAGGGTGTAATCCGGTATCTGCGCTCAGCACTTTCAACCTGACCGGTTTGGAGTAACGGGAGAGGGTATCGAGCAACAGGGCTGCGCGATCAATGACCTGGATACGAGCTTCGGGCTTGGCGTTATTCATAACAGTGGCGTCCATTTAGCACGGCTCGTGATTGACTAAATCAGCCGCGGAACCATAAAAACTTCATATAGCAAGAGAGAAAGTATCGCGTTTCACAATGCGGTAATCAAATTTTTTCTTAAAACCTAGTATAAATGCACTTTTTTCAATTAGTTAGTTTGTATTTTTAAAGATATAAACCATTTTTCATATTATGAAATGATTGCACATTGCGGTAAATACAACCCAAAGCTATTGTTATGGGCAAGTCGCTGGCGGCACGTTAAGACCAGAGAATCAGGACCCTCACTTACTGAACCCTATGGAGTTGACACCCATGTCTGATCAAAATCCGGTCTTTATACCTGGCCCTACCAACATACCCAATCGGCTCCTCAATGCGATGCACGTCCAGACCCGTGACCATCGCGCTCCAGATTTTGTCGAGACCTTCGCGCCAGTACTAGAAGAGTGCAAACGCGTGTTCGGCACCGAAACCGGCCGGGTGATCATATTCCCCTCTACCGGCACCGGTGGCTGGGAAGCGACCATCTGCAACACTCTCTCGCCCGGCGATAAGGTACTGATCGCCCGTTACGGGATGTTCTCTCACCGCTGGATCGACCTGTGCCAGCGCCACGGCCTGGATGTCCAGATCATCGAATGCCCCTGGGGTGAGGGTGCTCCGGCGGCGGCGTTTGAAGCGGCGCTCAAGGCCGATAGCGGTAACGATATAAAAGCGGTTCTGGTTACCCACAATGAAACCGCCACAGGGGTTCGTAGCGACATCCGTGCGGTTCGCCAGGCGATCGATGCGGCCTCCCATCCGGCGCTGTTTTTTGTCGACTGTGTCAGCTCGCTTGGTTCCATGCCCTTTGAGATGGATGACTGGGGTGTCGATATTGCGGTATCCGGTTCGCAGAAGGGCTTTATGCTGACCACGGGGCTTGCGATCCTGGGGGTTAGCCAGAAGGCTCTCGCAGCGATGGAGAGCGCGCAACTGGCACGCACCTTCTTTGATTTCCGCGACATGCTGGCGGCCAATGCCAACGGCGGTTTTCCCTATACGCCTCCGCTGCAGCTGATCTACGGCCTCAAAGAAAGCCTGATGATGCTGTTCGAGGAGGGGTTGGAAAATGTTTACGCCCGTCACTACCGGTTAGCCGAAGGGGTTCGCCGAGCCGTCGCCGCCTGGGGCTTGAAGCTATGTGCCAGCTCGCCCGAACTCGCCTCGGACACCGTCAGCGCCATCTATGTTCCCGCAGGCTTCAACAGCAATGACCTGACCGAGCTCGTCTTTAGCAAGTATGGCGTCTCCTTCGGTATAGGGCTCGGCGAGATGAACACCAAGGCGTTCCGGATCGGTCACCTGGGTGCGCTGACCGATGTGATGCTGCTGTCCGGATTGGCTGCCATCGAGATGGCGATGGCTGATCTGGACTACCCGATCGAGCTGGGCTCGGGGGTTCGCGCCGCCCAGGAGTATTACCGTAAGACCGCCTAACCCACAACTTTTCATCAACGGATCGCCTGAGGTAACCCATGAACAGAACAACCCAACAGCCGCTGCGGATTCCTACCTACGATGACGTACTGGCCGCCCATGAGCGGATCAAACCCTATATCCACGAAACACCGATATTAACGTCGAGCTTTTTAAACAAACTGAGCGGTGCTGAGCTGTTTTTCAAATGTGAAAACTTTCAAAAAGCCGGCGTTTTCAAGGTTCGCGGCGCCTGTAATGCGGTGTTCGGCCTCGACGAGGAGACGGCTGCGATCGGGGTGGCCACCCACTCCTCGGGTAACCACGCGCTGTCGCTCTCCTACGCGGCGGGCCAACGGGGTATCCCGGTCACGGTGGTGATGCCACGCACGGCACCCCAGGCCAAAAAGGATGCAGTGATCGGCTACGGCGGTACCATCGTCGAATGTGAACCCTCGACCAGCTCACGTGAAGCGGTATTTGCCAAGGTAGTGGCTGCATCCGGCGCCGAGTTTGTCCACCCCTACAACGACCCGAGGGTCATCGCGGGGCAGGCAACCTGTTCCAAAGAGCTGTTGAGTCAGGTCGACAATCTGGATGCGGTGATTGCGCCTATCGGCGGCGGCGGGATGATCTCAGGCACCTGTCTGACCGTCTCCACCCTGGCACCGCATATCAAGATCTATGCGGCTGAACCACTCAATGCCGATGACGCTGCGCGCTCATTCAAAGCAGGTCATATCATCGCCGACGATGCCCCGGATACCGTGGCCGATGGCCTGAAAGTGCCGCTCAAGGAGCTGACCTGGCATTTCGTCAGTAACCAGGTCACCGACGTCCTCACCGCCACCGAGGAAGAGATCATCGAAGCGATGAAACTAACCTGGAAACGGATGAAGATCGTCATCGAGCCCAGCTGTGCGGTGCCCCTGGCGGTCATTCTGAAAAATACAGAACTGTTCAGGGGCAAGCGCGTCGGGGTGATCATCACCGGTGGCAACGTCGATCTCGATAGTCTCCCCTGGATGAAAAACTAAATAGCAGACCCTGACTGAACGATTCAATCAATCTATTTAAATCATACTGTTGCTGGAGAAAACCATGAATTCACATACTAGATTTGAAAACCTGGACGTTGGTTACGACATCCCTGCTGCCGTCGGCATGGACGAAGCGGACATTCAGACCCCCTGCCTGATCGTCGATTTGGATGCGCTGGAAGGCAATATCCGCACCCTGGGTAACTACGCCAAAGCGATGGGTGTGCGCCACCGCGTTCACGGCAAGATGCACAAGTCAGTCGACATCGCCCTACTGCAGGAGCAACTGGGCGGAAGCTGTGGGGTCTGCTGCCAGAAAGTCTCTGAAGCCGAAGTGTTTGCCCGCGGCGGCATCAAGGACGTACTGGTCTCGAACCAGGTGCGTGATCCCGCCAAGATCGACCGCTTGGCACGGATCCCCAAGCTCGGTGCCCGGGCCCTGTGTTGTGTCGATGACATCGATAACGTCGCCGAGCTGTCGGCAGCCGCCCAGAAGCACGGCACCCAGATCGAGTGTCTGGTCGAGATCGATTGCGGCGCGGGTCGTTGTGGTGTCCAAGCCGGTCAGCCGGTAGTCGATATAGCACTGGCGATCGCCGCTGCACCGGGGCTTAAATTCGCCGGCATCCAGGCCTACCAGGGTGCTATGCAGCACCTGGAAAGCTACAGCGAACGCCAGGGTAAAACCGCCATCGCGATCTCGATGGTGGCCCATACCATCGAGATGCTTAACGCCGAAGGGCTGGAGTGCGACATCGTCGGCGGTGGCGGTACCGGTTCCTACTACTTTGAGGGGAACTCGGGCGTCTTCAACGAACTGCAGTGCGGCTCTTATGCGTTTATGGATGCTGACTACCAGACCATCCATGATGCGGACGGTCAGCGGATCAGCGAGTTCCAAAATGCGCTCTTTATTCTCACCTCGGTGATGAGCCACACCAAAGTCGACAAGGCGATCTGTGATGCGGGGCTGAAAGTACAGTCGGTCGACAGTGGTATGCCTTACATCTATGGGCGTGACGATGTCACCTACATCAAATGCTCGGACGAGCACGGCGTGATCGCCGATCCGCAAGGCGTCCTGAAGGTCAACGACAAGCTCAAGCTGGTGCCGGGGCACTGTGATCCAACCTGCAACATCCATGACTACTATGTCGGTGTTCGTAACGGCAAGGTTGAGTGTCTGTGGCCTGTTTCTGCTCGCGGCAAGGCGTTCTGATAACGCGGCTCCTTCTCTCTAAGCTTCCTAACCCCCGGGGTCAGATTTACTTGACCACTACAGTCGCAAGGGTTAGGGAGATCAACGTTAATGCATCAAAGGAAACTACTTATGCCTACTGATTTAAAGATGGCGACCAACAGCAAGAGAGAAACGATCGCCGAAAAAGGGATCCTAATCATCTCCGAAGCGGTTTGCCAAAAAGTGATTGGCCGATCCGATGCCTTTAGCGCCGTTGAAAGCGTGTTTGCAGCCATGGCCAAAGGCGATGCCTACAACTTCCCCGTCGTTCGTGAAGCTATAGGTCACGCCGATGCACTCTACGGCTTCAAGTCCGGTTTTGATCGCGCCGGGATGGCACTCGGGGTTAAGTCCGGCGGGTACTGGCCCGGCAATTCCGCCAAGGGGCTGACCAATCATCAATCCACTATCGCACTCTTTGATCCGGACACAGGCCAGATAAAAGCGGTTGTCGGTGGCAACTATCTGACCGCCGTACGTACCGCTGCCTCGACTGCGGTATCGATCGCTCACCTGGCCCGCAAAGAAGCCAAGGTACTGGGCATGATCGGCGCCGGACATCAATCAACCTTCCAGCTGCGTGCCGCCGTCGAGCAGCGCAACTTTGAAAAAGTGATCGCCTGGAATCAGCACCCCGAACACCTGTCACGCTTGGCGGCAGTGTGCGATGAACTAGGACTACCCTTCCAAGCCGTTGATCCTGAGCAGCTGGGGGCCGAAGCTGATGTCATCATTACCATCACCTCCGCGTTCGAGCCGTTGCTGATGAAAGACTGGATCAAGCCGGGCACCCACATCGCCTGCATGGGCACCGATACCAAAGGCAAACAAGAAGTCGATCCGCAGTTATTACGGGTAGCGACGCTGTTTACCGATGAGGTGGCGCAATCGCTTAGCATCGGCGAAGCGCAACACGCCATCGCAGCAGGCCTTATCCATGCCGATCAAATAACGCCCATCGGTGCAGTGATCAACGGCACCCACCCCGGGCGCAGCAGTAACGAAGAGATCACCCTATTTGATGGCACCGGTGTAGGCCTGCAGGATCTGGCCGTTGCATCAGTGGCCAGCAAGCTGGCCGAGCAACAGGGGCTAGCCAAGCGGATCAGTCTGTAAGGATTCAAGCGTCGGCCGGACCAGCGCCGACCGCCGCGTGGAGTTCTGACTTGCGGCACTTCCCACATAGCCTTGTGGGTCGGTATTTATTCCGTCAATACGATCCAGGGCCTTTGTTGGCCTCAAGCCCAACCCACTAATAAAGCGCAGCACCATGGCTAAGTTTTGTAGGTATTCAGGAGGTTATTGGCCGGTCTGCTCCTCCCTTTGACGTACAAGTGCTGAAAAATTAGTGGCTAGCCTTGCCTGCCAGCGCCCGAGAGGGGCACACACTAGCAGGCTTTAGATACCGCTCCAGGTGCGATTCATCCCCAGAAAGGTATCCAGGCTGATCAGCGTAGCATCCCTTCCCCCATTCGCCGGTTGTGGCAGCTGATCACTGTGAACGATAACCGGGTAGAAACCGATCTCACTGCCAACCTCTGGCTCCTCACCACAGCTAGCAACCAGTGGCAGGATCGCAACCCCACCCTGATGAGCACCATCAAAGAAACCCAGCATCCAGGCAGCTAAAGGTGACAGCTTAGGTGTGCCTGCAACAACAAATAGCAACGACCGGGCCTGGCCCATCCGTTGCTTGAGCTGCACGACTCGTTGCGGAGTC
Source organism: Motiliproteus sp. (assembly GCA_047633175.1). GTDB lineage: Bacteria > Pseudomonadota > Gammaproteobacteria > Pseudomonadales > Balneatricaceae > Motiliproteus. The sequence continues at coordinate 12,116 of JBLIEQ010000031.1, forward strand.
AGGCAGTGGGTTGGCAGCAGGTACGCCGATAAACGATCCGCGTAAACCCTCATCGACCGCTCCTGCAACAGGGTCTTTACGCCCAACAGCAGCGCTTCATCACCGGCATTGCACACCAGAAAGACATCAAAGGCATCGCTGGCTCTGGCCCTATCGCAGGCGTGCCTGAGCAGCTCCTCCACCGAGCCTCCATCCTGGTTCAAGAGGGTTCGGTGGCTGGCATGACGGACTTCTGGGATCGAATAAAAGCTCATTCTGCTCGCCTCAGGTTGTTAATTTCACGGGCCTGATCAGGGCTAGTTTACAGGTTTATCAAGTAGTGCTGGTTATTACAACAACGCGCCCAGGATAATAAACCCAAGCCAGCCGATAGTCCGGTCGGTTCGAGTTCAGTGAGCGTGCTCTGCCAATCGCCTAGGTGTCGAGTAGTTCGATCCAGTGCTGGACCGGCACCTGCGCCTTGGTTTCGAGATGCAGCTGACAGCCGATATTAGCGGTGACGATGCGATCGGGCTGATCCTGGGTCAAGGCCTCCAGTTTGTTGTGCAACAGTTTTTGACTCATCTCCGGCTGCAGGATCGAGTAGGTCCCTGCTGAACCGCAGCACAGGTGCTTGTCTCGGGTCACCGCCAGATTGATCCCCGCTTTAGTCAACACCTCCTCGACAACCCCGTTTTGTTGCATCGCATGCTGCAGGGTGCAGGGGCAGTGGAAGGCCACCTTGCCGTTGTCCGCTTTGGGCTGCAGTTGCGAGAGATCCTCATGCAGCAGTACGCTACTCAGATCCTTGGTTAGCTCGCTGACACGCCGGGCCTTGTCGGCGTAGGCGGGATCATCGCGCAGCAGGTGGCCATACTCTTGCACCATGGCACCACAACCGGACGCGGTCATCACGATCACCTCGGCTCCCGCTTCCACAGCAGGCCACCAGGCATCGATATTGCGCCGCATAAAATCCAAACCCTCATCGTGTTTAGACAGATGGTAACTCACCGCTCCGCAACAGCCGGCTTTAGGTGCTTCCACCAGAGTGATACCGAGCCGATCGAGCACCCGGGCGGCTGCGGCGTTGGTGTTGGGTGTCGCTGCCGGCATGGCGCAGCCCGCCAGCGCCAACATCACCCGTGGGTGGCTACTGGAGGGCCAGGGGGACGCGCTGCGCTGTGGCGGCACCTTGGTCTTGAGTGCGCCGGGCAGCAGCGGCCGAAACAGCTGGCCCGCTTTGAGCAGCGGCCCAAAACGGTTCGGGTAGGGCAAGACCTGGCGCAGACTCCAACGGAGCACACGCTGTTTCAGCGGCCGCGGCAGGACGTCGTCCACGATGCCACGACCTATATCAATCAGGCGACCATATTGCACCCCCGACGGGCAGGTGGTTTCACAGCTACGACAGGTCAAGCAGCGGTCGAGGTGGGTGCGGGTGTTCTCAGTCACCGGGCCGCCTTCAAGCAGCTGTTTAATTAGGTAGATACGTCCACGCGGACCGTCGCGCTCATCGCCCAACTCTTGATAGGTCGGGCAGGTGGCATTACAGAAGCCACAGTGAACGCAACTACGCAGAATCGTTTCGGCTTCCTGCCCCTCGGACGTGGCTTTGAATATGGGGATTAGATTAGTTTGCATAGCGCACCTGCCTGTTACAACCAGCTATAGAGACGACCGGAATTAAACAGTCCGTCGGGGTCGAATGAGTATTTGAGACGTTGCTGAATCAACTGCAACGCCGGAGACTGGGTGTGCATCACCTCTGCCTGGCGATCACCGCCGCGGAACAGGCTGACCTGGCCGCCCATCTCAGCGGCCAACGCCTCCATTCGGGCCCGCTCTCCCGAGCCGCGATACCAGCGCTGTGCTCCGCCCCAGTCGATCAGCCAGTTGCCGTCCAGGCTGGGATTAGATGCCGTAGGCCTGACCGAAAATCGCCACAGGGGCTGCTCACCCTGAAAAAAAGCTAGGGCCTGATCGCCCAGCCCACGCCAGAAGAGCGTACCCTCGCCCTCCTCCAGAACGCGCTCTTGCCAGTGATCTATGGTAGCTCGGACCGCCAGCTGTGAGCCGGACAGGCGCAGATACAGGCGGCCATCCAACCAACAGGCGGCTGTTAGCGGCTTGGGTTCGGCCGCGCGGGTCGTCATCAAGTCGATGGCGGCATCCAGATCCATCTCACGTACCAGGGTTTGATTACAGAGGGGTTTGGGCAGCACCTTGAGGCTGACTTCGGTAATCGCCCCCAGCGTGCCCATGGCACCAGCCTGCAGGCGGGAGACATCATAGCCAGCTACGTTTTTCATCACCTGACCGCCGAACCGCAGATGTTCGCCACGGCCGTTGAGCAGCCGCACACCCAGCACCTGATCCCGCACCGAGCCCCACCAGGGCCGACCCGCCCCTGACTGGTTACAGGCTAGGGTGCCACCCAGGGTCGCCTGGTCACTAAAATGCGGTGGTTCAAAGGTCAGCATCTGGTTGTGTTCAGCCAGCGCGGCTTCGATCTCTGACAACCGCGTGCCGGCCCGGGCGGTCAGCACCAGCTCCACTGGTTCATAGCTGACGATGCCGCTGTGTGGCGCCAGATTCAGCGGTTCGGCGTTCTGATCGGGGGCGCGACCCATAAAGGCTTTGCTACCGCCGCCGACGATATTGAGTGTGCGGCCGCTGGCTCGTGCGGTGAGGATCTGATCCTGTAGCTGCTGGCTGATATCAGTCATAAGAGACCTCCTTGGAATCGCGCGCGGAATCGAAGGAACGATACTCCTGACCGACGGTATTGAGTGTGCGGCCGCGGGCTCGTGCGGTGAGGACCTGATCCTGCAGCTGCTGGCTGCTTTCCATCATTTCAGTCATAAGAGACCTCCTTGGGATCGAGCGCGGAATCGATGGAACGATACTCCTGACCGACGGTATTGGGATCGCGTGCGGAATCGATGGAACGATATTCCTGACAACGTTTGAGTAACGGCACACCTTTACCGGGGTTGAGGGTACCTCTGGGGTCGAAGGCATCCTTCACCCCATTGAACTGCAGCAATTCTTGTTCGTTAAATTGGATCGGCATCTGGCGAATCTTTTCGATCCCGACACCATGTTCCCCGGTAATGCAGCCGCCCACCTCGACACAGAGTTCGAGGATCTTGCCACCAAACTCTTCGGTCTTTGCAAATTCACCGGGCACATTGGCATCGAACAGGATCAGCGGATGAAGGTTACCGTCACCGGCATGAAACACATTCGCCACCCGCAGGTTATAGTGCTCAGACATCTTCTGCATCTCGGTCAGCACCCGGGCTAACTGGCTGCGGGGGATGGTGCCGTCCATGCAGTAGTAGTCTGGAGAGATTCGACCCACCGCCGGAAACGCCGATTTGCGTCCCTTCCACAGCAGGGCGCGCTCGGCCTCGCTCTGGGAGGTACGGACCGTATCGGCGCCGAAGCTCTTGAACAGGTTTTCAACCTGCTCGATATTCTCCTCCACCTCCTCCCGAGTACCATCCACCTCACAGAGCAGCAGCGCGGTGGCGCCCTTGGGATAACCTGCGTGAGCAAAATCCTCGGCCGCGCCTATGGCGTGAGTGTCCATCATCTCCAGACCCGCAGGCACTATCCCCTGGGAGATGATACCGCCCACCGCATCACCCGCCTTCTGCACGCTGTCGAAGGTAGCCATCACTACCCGCGCCACCTCAGGCTGGGGCAACAGTTTGACGGTGATCTCGGTGATCACCCCCAACAACCCTTCGGAGCCGGTAATCAGCGCCAGCAGGTCCATACCTGAGCTGTCCAGCCCCTCACTGCCGATCACCAGCTTGTCACCCTCGACGGTCAGCATCTCGACCCTGAGAATGTTGTGCACGGTCAGGCCATATTTAAGGCAGTGCACGCCACCGGAGTTCTCCGCCACATTGCCGCCGATGGTACAGGCGATCTGCGAGGAGGGATCCGGACCGTAATAGAGCCCGTAGGGCTGGGCCGCCTCGCTGATTGCCAGGTTACGCACCCCCGGCTGCAACCGGGCGGTGCGGGCCAGGGGGTCGATCTCGAGAATGCGTTTAAATTTTGCCAGCGATAACACCACCCCTTCGGCATGGGGCATCGCCCCGGCGCAGAGGCCGGTACCCGCCCCCCTTGCCACCACCGGCACCTGCAGGCGATGGCAGATTCTGAGCACCTCCTGTACCTGATCGACGGTCTCCGGCAGCACCACGATCAACGGCATTTCGCAATAGACCGACAGCCCATCGCACTCGTAGGGCCGCTGAGTCTCAGCATCGGCAATCACATAGTCGGGGTCGATAAAACGCCGAAACAGTCGCACCAGCTCGGCTTGGTTGGGTTTGCTTACATCGGTCATCGGGGCGCTACCTGTTTTATTATTACCGAGGATATCGCTGCATTTAAAGCCGCGATTAGCTTATCGCCTGATGGCTCTGGAGATGATCGATGCCCGCCTGAGCGCAGCTGATATCCTGCTGGGGTGTACCGGCGCTCAGTCCGATCCCGCCGACGACCTCGCCACCGATGATGACCGGTAATCCTCCACCAACGACGGAGAATTTTCCTTCAAAAGAGGTATGGATGCCAAACAGCAGACTGCCGGGCACACAGGCGGCGTTAACGTCATGGGTCGCCTTACGTCCCGCCGAGGCGGTAAAGGCCTTGTTCTGAGCGAGAGTAACACTGGTCACCTTGCCACCATCCATGCGCTCGAAAGCGACCAGAACACCGGACTCATCGGTAATAGCGATACACATAGGTACGCCAATTTCCGTGGCCTTGGCGGCAGCGCCCTCAATCAATAGTCGGGCTTCAGCCTGATCCAATCTATTAATGGTTAACATCGTTACTCACTCCTGTTTACTTACCCGCGCAACACTTTTTGTAGTGCGGCAGGGCCCGACTCCGGAGGTCAGGCGAAAAATTTATAGCCAGATTTTTAACCCTTAGCTCTCAAACAGCCAAGTCCTCAACTATTGAATAGGGCTTTAGCCTCGCGACGACGGCGATGGAGCACCGGCTCGGTATAGCCGCTGGGCTGTTCGCAACCGCTGAAAATCAGCTCGCAGGCGGCTTGGAACGCGACGCTGTCGTTAACATCAGGTGCCATGTTGCGGTATGCAGGGTCCCCGGCGTTCTGGCCGTCGACGATACTGGCCATCCGTTTCAGGGTCTCCATCACCTGATCGTCGGTGCAGATACCGTGTAGCAGCCAATTGGCCAGGTGTTGACTCGAGATCCGCAGCGTAGCTCTATCCTCCATCAACCCGACATTATTGATGTCAGGAACCTTGGAACAGCCGATACCCTGCTCGACCCAGCGCACCATATACCCCAGGATGCTCTGAATATTGTTGTCGAGTTCGGCCTGAATCGTCACCGGCGCAAGACGCTCATTGCCCAGCAATGGGGGCGTCAGCAAGAGTTCCAGACTACCCCGCGGCCGCTTGGCCAGCGTCACCTGCCGGGCACCCACGTCGACCTGATGGTAATGGGTCGCATGCAGGGTTGCCGCCGTCGGTGATGGCACCCAGGCGCAGCTGGCTCCTGCCTGGAGATGGGCCACCTTGACCTCCATCATTAGACGCATCTCGTCTGGCATTGGCCACATCCCCTTACCGATCTGCGCGACCCCCCTGAGGCCGCATTCCAGGCCGATATCCAGGTTGCGATCTTCGTAAGCGGCGATCCAGGGTTGAGCCTTGATCGCATCTTTGGGCAGCATCGCACCCGCCTCCATACAGCTATGGATCTCGTCACCGGTCCGATCGAGAAAGCCGGTATTGATAAACACCAGACGATCACGCACCGCACGGATACATTCTTTGAGGTTGGCGGAGGTACGCCGTTCCTCATCCATCACTCCTACCTTGAGCGTGTTCTGGTTGAGCCCCAGTGCAGCTTCGACCCGGCCAAACAGCAGGTTGGTAAAAACAACCTCCTCGGGGCCGTGCATCTTGGGTTTGACGATATAGACGCTCCCCGCGCGGCTGTTGCGCAGCGCGCCACTAGCCTGTAGATCGTGAATGGCGCACAGGGCCATCACCATCGTATCGAGCATCCCCTCGGGAACCGGTTGACCCTGGCCATCGAGCACCGCATCGGTAGTCATCAGATGGCCCACGGTACGGACCAGCAAAAGGCTGCGGCCCGGCAGGGTCAGGGCCTCACCCGCCGGGGTCTGATAACTGCGGTCAGCATTGAGACGGCGGGTGAACTGCTGATCCCCCTTGGTAATGGTTTCCTCGAGGGTCCCCTTCATCAGCCCCAGCCAGTTACGATAGACGGCAACCTTGTCATCGCCATCCACGGCGGCGACCGAGTCCTCGCAGTCCATAATGGTGCTCAGGGCAGACTCCAGCACCAGATCTTTGACCCCTGAAGCAGCCATCGCTCCGATCGGGTTGCTGCGGTCGATCTGGATCTCCAGATGCAGTCCGTGGTTACGGAGCAACAGGCACAAAGTGCCTTCCTCGCGGCGGCAGCCGACCCACTGCTGCGGTTGTGACAGCCCTGTGATCCGCCCGTCAGCCAGGATGACCGACAGCACCTCACCTTCAGCAGCGGGTTGCAGCCGATATTCGATCACCTCCGCATGGGAGCCGCTCGCCAATGGCGCGGCCTGATCGAGGAAAGCGGCCGCCCAGGCGATCACCTTCGCCCCGCGTGCGGGATTAAAGTCACGGCCCTGGCCGGCACCCTCGGTGTCGTCGATAACATCGCTGCCATACAGGGCATCGTAAAGACTGCCCCAGCGGGCATTGGCGGCATTAAGGGAAAAACGCGCGTTGTTGACCGGCACCACCAGTTGCGGACCGGCGATTATTGCGACCTCAGCATCGACGTTAAGGGTGGAGATACTGAATGCCTCCCCTTCCGGCACCAGATAACCGATCTCGGTCAGAAACTGCTGGTAGGCAGGCATATCCAGCGGCTGTAGCTTATGGGCGCGATGCCACTCGTCCAGCTGCGTTTGAAACAGCTCACGCTGATGTAATAGCGCCCGGTTAGTCGGTCCCAGGTCGCTCACAATCGCCTCAAATCCGGCCCAGAACTGTGCGTGATCGATACCGGTACCCGGTGCAATTTCGTTGGCGAGCAGATTGTAAAGCGCGGTCGTTACCCGCAGGCTGCCTATGTTGGTTCTATCGTTCATGTCGCTCACTCTTGTTGCACAACTATGGTCGTTAAGCCGCTGTCAGCAGCACGCCTAATCCCTTGGGTAATTACTCTTACAGAAACCCGTCCTCGTGGCAGGGCCCGCGTGCTTTGGCGGAAACTAAATACTCCCTAGCCATAAACCAGGCCTGGCAACCAGGTCACCAGGCTGGGAAAGACGATGCAGAGCACCAAACCAACGGCTTGCAGAAACAGAAAGATCAGCGCCGATTTAAAGATGGTGGCCATGGTGATTTCTGGAGGGCAGACGCCTTTGATATAGAACAGCGCATAGCCAAAGGGCGGACTCAGGAAGGACATCTGCATATTGACCAGATAGAGCACCCCAAACCAGAGAACCACATCATTACTGTCCACCCCGGGAAAACCGAACAGGCCATCGAAGGTCAGCGCTTTGATGATAGGAACAAAGATCGGCACCGCCAGCAGCAATATGCCGACCCAGTCCAGGAACATCCCCAGCACAACCAGCAGCACCATCAGCAGGAACAGAATGCCGTAAGCCGACATGCCGGTGCTCATGATACTGTCGGTAATAAAATCCTGCCCCCCTTGCAGGATGTAGAAGCCTACGAACACCGAGGCACCAAACATGATCCACAACACCATCGCCGAAGCTCGAGCCGTTTGCACCGACGCATCTTTGAGTCCTTCGATACTGAAGGCACCGTGCATCCAAGCCACGACGATGGCACCAAAGGAGCCAATACCCGCCGCTTCGACCGGCGTTGCTATACCACCGAACAGCAGACCCAGTACCAACGACACCAAGATCAGCGGCGCTATTAGGTCTTTAACTAGCAATAGTTTTTCTTTAAGGGTGATACGCTCTTCAACAGGTATAGCCGGACCCAGAGCAGGATTAAGTTTGGTGCGAAGCAGTACATAGCCGATATACAGCACCGACAGGCCCAAGCCTGGAATGATGGCCCCCAGATAGAGTTCACCGACCGATTGCTGTGCTACTACTGCGTAAAGAATCGCCAGGATAGACGGCGGTATCAGGATACCTAGGGTACCGCCCGCCATGATCGAGCCCAGTGCGATCTGCGGATCGTAGCCACGCTTGAGCATCGCCGGCAGGGCGATAATCCCCATGGTCACAACCGCAGCACCGATCACACCGACCATCGCCGCCAGGATAGTAGAAGCCAGAATGGTTGCGGTCGCCAGGCCACCGTTGAGCCCGCCCATCCACTTATAGACCACGTTGAACATCTCTTCGATCAAGCCGGCCCGTTCCAGCATCGAGGCCATAAAGATAAACAACGGAATAGCCGCTATGTCGGAGTTGGTCATCATCGGGAAGATACGGCCCGGAATGATATTGAGCATCGCCGAGTCACCTACTAGATAGACGAACACGACCCCCAAACCACCGGTCACGAACGCCAGCGGTAGCCCCATCATCAGCGCAATAAACAGCGAACCGAACATCAGATAGGTCAGCGGTCCGATCTCCACATCGGATAAAGTCCCCGCTATATGAAACAGGAAATACTCACCTTCATCGACCGCATAAAAAAGAGAGTTAATCATCTCTACACAGATCACCAGCGCGAACGCCACTGTGAAGACAATCATCACCCAGGTACCCACTGTGCCTAAGGCACGCTTAGTACCGTTTAGCAGCTTGCCGTCTTCGGCATATATACTTGCGCTCATACTGATTTCTCCTGTCCCATCCGGACGAACAACATGATGTCCTTGATCAGCTTTGAAATTCCGGCAAGCAATAGCAACAAGGAACCCAGGAACATCATCCCTTTAACCGGCCAATGCTGAATGCCCCAGGTTTCCATGGTGGTTTCACCCAGTTGCATGGCGTACTCGAAATAGATCCAGGAGGTAATCGTCATCGCCAGCACGAAAACGAAGAAAAACATCGAGGTGAATATATCCATCCCCACCCGGCCACGCTCTGGCAGGTAGTTGTAAACGACATCTACTCGAACATGGGCACCGTGCAGCATCGCAAATCCACCCGCCATCAGATATTGCATCCCCAGCAACAGAAACGACGCCTCATGAACCCAGATGGTCGGCATATTGAAGACATAGCGCATAATGACTTCGTAAAAGTAGAAGCAGACCGCATTGATGGTCCAAAATGAGATAAATACGCCTGAATTTTCAGATATCCAATCAATCGCTTTGGTCAATCTATTCCCCTCAAAGTGGTGGAGAATAATCGGATCTTCCTCGGCTTGAACCTCAGCAAAATTCAGGTGGGGTACTTCAACATTTGCCTCCTTCTTTTTTAATGCCCTTCTGTCCAGGGCCATCATAATCAGTGGCATTACTGCCAACCAGCCCCAATAGAGCCAGTGAGGCATGACAAAGCCAAAACCTTCTAAATCAGACATGAGTTATACCTTCAACCTCAATCCCGTATGAAAAGGGAGGAGTGACCTTCCACTCCTCCCCTGGAACAACTCTTTGAGCACTGATGCTTAGAGTCCAGTCGTTATGCTTTAAGCTTACAAATCTTTGAGCTCTAAGCCTTTAAGATCTTCATCTGTGACGTAACCCATCAGATCGCTCTTCATGAAATCCAGCTGGATTTTAAAGACATCTTGGGCATCTTTATCCTTGTTGGCCCAATCGAACCAAACCGGAATTGCGGCTTTACGGAAGTCTTCAACATCCTGTTGGCCCAAACGGTTTACCTTGCTGCCCGCTTTCTTGAACTTCTCCAGAGCCACGATATTAGCGGCCTGAATCTCCAGGTAGTGATGCTGAGAGTAAAGACGAACTTCCGACTCAACGATCGCCTTGGTCTCATCAGAGAGCTTGTTCCAAGCCTTCATGTTGATGGTCAGGTCCATCACATCCACCGGCTGGTATAAAGACATCATTCCAGGAGGCCCAAACAGGATATTGTCGGTTACCTGAGCAAAGCCCAGCTCCCAGTTAACCGCAGGTCCGACGAAGTCCGCTGCATCGATAGTGCCCTTCTCCAACGCAGGGAAAATATCCGAGCCAGGCAGGCTGACTGTTGCAATACCGAACTTCTGGAACACCTCAGCAACCATACCGCCCGGCAGACGAACCTTCATGCCCTTCATATCAGAAAGGTGCTTAACCGGCTTTTTGGAGTGAATGATGTTGGCATCGTGATGGATAGGACCTACATAAAATAGGCCTTGCTTGGCGTAGATTTCACGGGCCTTTTCCAGCAACCCCAACTTATAGAACATGAGGTCCCACTGAGCCGGCTGGTCAGGACCGGCCGGATAGGAGGAGAGGAACACCGTGGCAGGGATCTTACCTGACCAGTACAGCGTCCAGGGGTTCATGCCCTGAAGAACACCGTTACGTACGGCATCAAACAGACCACTGTTGTCCGCGATCACAGATTTAGCGGGGAACGGCTTGATGATCAACGCACCATTGGTCTTCTCTTCCATGTTATTGGACCACTCTTCGAACAGGGTGTAACCAATCGTTCCGGCATCCCAGGTCGACTGAACTTTCCAGGTCTGGGTCTTGGCCGCTACAGCGGACGTCATAAACGAAGCCCCGCAGATGGCGGCGGTTGTCAAGGCCAGCGCCTTAAAGAAGCGGCGACGGGGCGGTGTACTGGGTTGCTGGTTGCTGCTGTAGTCGGTCTTCATAGAGGATCTCCAGATACCTTGTTATTTTTAGAATTGCTATGCTGTGTTAGTCCTGAGTGCAGTGGGGAGCCGGCTACAGCACTTTGAATCAAGGCGACCGGAACAATGCACCCATGCATATGGTCATCTTATTCCAGCTGGGTCCACGCATTTTCTAACTGGTAGGACCAGTTTATAAATCGACTTATAGACGGGAAACAACGAATACTTGATAGTAGCTGGGTCGATAGCGGATCAGGGCAATCCGCCAGCAGCCTAAGGAGAACTGGTCCAACCAGTGTGTTATGAAGATAGAAGCGACCTCGATCTCACATGCGATCGCCCACCGCCTGGAACAGCTGATTCTCGAGGGCAGCCTGGCACCGGGAAAGATGATCCCGTCAGAACGGCAGCTTGCGACCAAACTGGGGGTCTCGCGCTCGATTATTCGCGAAGCCTTGCATGAATTGCAGGGCCGCGGGGTGCTCGAAACACGTCACGGCAAGGGGTCCTTCGTCGCCGATATAGTCGCCGAGCCGGATCAGAAGAGTCCGCTGATGCAGCTGTTCCACAGCCACCCCCGCACCCTCTATGATCTGTTCGAGGTGCGTGAACAACTGGAAGGGCAGACCGCGAGTCTCGCGGCACAGCGTGCTACCGACAAGGACCAGTATCAGATCACCAAGGCTTTTAACGCAATGGAAGCGGCCGACCCCCTGACCAATGCCGAACTCGATCACGCCTTCCATCGCTCCATCGCCGAAGCTTCCCATAACCCGGTGCTGGTGCACGTGCTGAACAGCCTGAAAAGCCTGATGCTACACTCCGTTCAGGCTGCGGTGCTAAACCTCAGCCACCGCAAGAGCTTCAAGCAGCAGCTTGACAAGCATCATCGCCAGATTTTCAATGCGGTAATCAGTCGTCAGGCGCAATGGGCCCAGAAAGCAGCCACGGCCCATGTACGCCACGTCAGCGACTCACTGCGCCAGATTGAACTGCAGGAGAAGCGCATCATTCGCGCCGCCATCGAACAGATCGACCGGGACTGACCGCCAGTAGCTCAACTGCAAGCAGGTCCGTGAGTGACCGTCTTTCTTATTACCGGTTAAGTAGCCGGTTAAGTAGCGTCAATGCTATCTTGTCGGTCGATGCCACCCGGTTCCGCCGACACCTTAAGTCACCCCTTGTTGATGAGGGTTGCGCGCTCCTGTTCTAAGTAAGGAACTGTCGTGGTCAAGTAAAGCTGTTTTAACCCATAGAGGAGATTCACCATGAGCTACCGCGTCTATCTGTCCGGAGAGATTCATTCTGCCTGGAGAGAGGAGGTCAAACAGGGTGTCGCAGCATTGGGACTCGACATCACCTTTCTTTCACCGGTGACAAACCATGCTGCCAGCGATGCAGCAGGCGATCACCTGGGCCAGGAAACAGACAGTTTCTGGCGCGATCACAAATCGTCGAAAATCAATCTGATTCGCACCAAATCACTGCTCGAAAGTGCAGATCTGGTGGTGATCCGTTTTGGAGAAAAGTACCGGCAGTGGAATGCTGCCTTTGATGCCGGCTACTGCGCCGCTCTCGGGACGCCTTACATCACCCTGCATGCCACCGACATCATCCACCCTTTGAAAGAGGTGGACGCGTCAGCTCTGGCATGGGCACAAACCACCGACCACGTCATTGAAATACTGCAATATGTACTGCAAACGGAATGATCTAACACGGCTAACAGCGACTACCAACCGGGGATAAGCATGGCGTTTTCAGATGTCCGGCGCTGCTCGTTCGCACTCTCTATTTTGATGTCTGATAGATGATCCCGTCGTTGCCCTTGCGAATACCAAACGTGGCGACAGCCGAAGGGTTATCATCATAAGCGCCACCATCATCCCAATCATATTTTAACCAATCATAAGCGTCATAGAGCACGCCTATGCCCCCCTGCTTCCCATTGCCGGGAGCTTTTAATACAATATCCTGAGTTTTTCCAGCAGAGAAATTACCTATGCCTCCCTGTGCACTGGTATCCGCAGGATCTAAACTATCTTTAGGAATTCTAGTAAGTTCAATTTTACCTGAATCATAACTAGCGCAACTATCATCTGAGCTAACAACAAAGCCTGTGCCATTAAAATATTCAAGTCGCATCTGTTGAGGAATGTCATATATTTCGGGTCCGGAACTGTTATCCAGTGCTAAGCGGCCCAACCGAATTTTGACACCTACAGGTGATACATCCGCGGTATTTGTTACCTCGACACTATCTTCATCTCTGATAGTAGCGACAGAAAAAACCATATCCGATGTAAAGGGAGACACCCGCGCGTTGGCAGAGCGGTTATAAAAAAAGTTATCATTAGCCGACAATTGGTAGTGCAATACCCCTCTGGGTAACGAATTATTAAGGGGCTCTGCTGTCGTTAAATCATTCTGACTCAGGTCGCCCGTATACATATTGGCCGTTAACGGTAGTTGGTTGCCATCAACGCCTGTTGCTGTTTGATCTGATGTCGGCGCGCTGATGCTAATACCGGAACCGCTGAGCTTCATGTAATCATTATGATAGTTTTGGGTAACCTCCCCTTGTTGATTGTAGGCTGTAATGGCTAATACAGGTTGGATAGAATAGGAAATGGCTCCCACAGCATTCGCAGCTTCTTCCCTTTGGCCGCTATAGGAGGTAAACGTTTTAGTCAGATTACAGCTCGCATGTAAAAGACCCTGCTGCACGACGGTTTGCTTAAAGTGATTGGGAATAAAGCGACCCAGATTAATCGCCTCCGCTGGAATAACAAGACTCTCGTTACCATAACTGCTGTCCTGAACATCCAGAATAAGCAGACCCACTTCTGAATAGTGCGCAGTAGTATAAGCAGATACGCCCGAAGAAAAATCTGTCAGGGTAACGTCTTGGAATCCCGCGGTGGTACTCGTTGCTAACCAGCTCGACGCAGCATAGTTTAAATCACCGTCTACACCCTCGGCTAATGGAGCGGTACGCGTTAGCATCAGCTGCATCTGCCCGGGCGAATAGTTCTGCGTGATGACGCCAAGGCTATTTAATGCGGTTACATTTAAATCAAAAACCTTTCCAGCTGCATGGGTTTGGATTGCCGATACGGTGGCGCCATCTAAGTCAAACCCCCCTGATTTAGCATTAATAACAAGCTCGACAGGACTTACCCAGAACATATTACTGCTGCCGAATAGGGTAACATCGTCTGCCTGATAATAGGCACGTAAGCGAATATTTCCCGCGTCGGGATATATCGGTGTGGGTAGGGTCGCGACACTCTTATTATTAAATGACAACGGGGTATTGGTAAAACTTGGGTATTTCGCAATCTCATTGCCAGCAACACTAAAATTCAGACCGCCATCACCACCCGGCTCGACGTTTTCCTGCGATAAACCTATCGTCGTATTACCTGAAAATAAACCGACACAGGCACCCTCGTCATTTTCAACAGCCTGTACCCTGAGAGGAAAGCTGGTTCCGGAAATTTGATTTGGAATCGTTTCAGACGAACCTGAACTACTGTTTAAAAATCTAAAACCCGCATCAGCAAACACCAGATTACAATCAGTCGTCGTACTGCCATCGGAACAGACTGCCTGGCTTGCTGCAATTATCGACGCATCTCCCAGTGAGAGCAGCGTTGGCTCAGCACGCGTATAGGCAATAGTGGCTTGAGCTGTGCCGGTAAATTCAAGACTGTCAGTGACCGAATACGAATCAGCACCCGTCGCGTTAACATCCAGCGTTACCAGGTCCGTACTTAGCGTACAGGAAGCCCAATCGGCATTCGTACAGGCATTAATGGTGACCGTTTCAGCTTCACAGGTCAGGCCCTGACCATCATGAATTATCTGATAATGATCGATCAACGGGATAGGCTCAACCGTGCAGCCCGTCGGTCCAATTTCGTTGCTAGCTCCCAGGCTAACGGCCCCGGTATTTGTGAACAGACCTCCACAGGCACCACCAATCCCTTTGAGTGTGGTGCTTAACCCTGTAAGAATGTAAGAACCTGCAAAGAAAGTACCTATCAGGTTAGTGCGTGCACCTGTGGATGTATAACTTCCTGTATTCCAGGTAATCGTGCTATTACCGACGACATTTTTCAATACCATTTTGGTATCTGCACCAAAGGCAATAAAGGAATCGCTATTGATAAGCCAATGGCCCTCCCCACCCTGGCCATCGAAGGTGAGGGTTACGCCAGCAGTCGTCGTCAGGGCAGTGGTGTGATAGACGCCTTTGGTGAGCGTTTTATCTACGGTCATCGATGTAAGCAACTGATTTTCTGCAGGCGCTTCCATCGCAGCCAGTTCTGCCTGCACCGACGAGAGCTGTGGACTCTGATCATCAACGGGCTCCTTAGGGGCGTTGGTAAATTGTTCGACACTCTCCTTAGTAATAGTGCCACCGACGGTTGCCTGATCGGCGAGCGTGACGCTGGTTCCGGCCGTGGCATTACCCTTCACTGCTGCCCGCACATCAAGCTCAATTGCGCCTGTTCCGGCCTGAGCATGGCCATCGACTACAGCATCCGGGCCGAGCGTCAGGGCGGTTCCAGCCGTCGCATCGCCACCGACTATTGCATTCGCACCAAGACCTGCGGATGCTAAAGCCCCGGACCTGAGGTTACCTGTGATCACTGACTTCGCGCCGACGAGTATGGCGGCGCCGGCCTTGAGGTCGCCATCGACCATAATATAGCCGTTAAGGGTCGTCGCGCCGAGCGTTGCGGCATCTCCTGTGGTAAAACTGCCACCGACCGTTGAATCTTGGCCGATCGTTCCGGCGTCACGTGCGGACACATAGCCATCGACTCTTACAGTCGCGCCGAGCGTTACGGCGGCTCCGGTCACCACAAAGCCACCGACGGCGGTACTCGCTTCGAGCGTTCCTGCGGCCTTTGCCTGAATATTGCCACCCACGGTAGAACTGGCACCCAGGGTTATGGCCGCGCCGGAATAGATCGTCAGGCTATCTAGAGGGCCCTCCAGCTCCGGCGGCAGAGCCGCTTGTGCACTGGACAGAACAGCAAGCAGCGGGATAAAAAACAATGCCTTTGTAAACTTCATAAAACTTGTTTCTTACAACTCAACTTTCGGAATAAAACACAGTGACAAAGAATCCGCGCAGCCGATGATTTAAAGGAATATAGCCTATAGTATCGGTAGATACTTACCGGTATCTTAAAAACGGATTTCTGTATTCGAGGAGAGAACCGCTATTATACCGCAACAAGGTAATATACCTTGAACATTAAGATCTGAGCAACAAAACCTATTCACTCAACTGTGCTTAAACCACTTGCAGCAACATTACAGCATGGCGCTTGTAGCTGCCCCGGTACTGCTCGCTCGCACCCTCTATTCTGATGTCCAATAGATGATACCGTCGTTGCCCTTGCGAACACCAAACGTGGCGACTGCCGAAGGGCTGTCATCATAAGCATCACCATCATCCCAATCATATGTTAACCAATCATAGGCGTCATAGAGCACTTTCACATCTCCCTGATGCCCATCGCCAGGAGCTTTTAATTCAATCCCCTGAGTCTGACCAGCAGAGAAATTACCTGTCCCTCCCAGTGCACTGGTAATGCCAGGAGCTAAACTCACATCAGTAATTACAATTTTACCTGCATCATAACTGGTGCAGTTATCATTCGAGTTGAGAACAAAGCCAGTACTAGTAAAATATTCAAGCCGCATCTGTTGAGTAATATTATATATTTCGGGTCCGGAACTATTATCCAGCAATAAGCGGCCAAACAGGATCCTGACACCCTCGGGTGATACATCAGCGGTATATTTTTCCTCGACACTATCTGCGTCTGTGATAGTAGCGACAGAAAAAACCATATCCGACGTAAAAGGTGACACCCGCGCGTTGGTAGAGCGGTTGTAGAAAAAGTTATCATCAGCCGACAACTGGTAGTGCAACACCCCTCTGGGTAACGGATTATCAAGAGGTTCTGCTGTCATTAAATCATACTGACTCAGATCGCCCGGGTACATATTGGCCGTTAAGGGTAGCTGGATGCCACCAACTCCTGTTGCTGTTTGATCCGATGTTGGCGCGGTGATACTAATACCGGAAACGCTGAGTTTCATGTAATCATTATAATAGTTTCGGGTAATATCCCCTTGCTCATTGTAGGCCGCAATGGCTAATATAGGTTTGATAGAATACGAAATGGCACCCACAGCATTCGCAGCTTCTTCCCTTTGGCCGCTATAGGCGGTAAACGTTTTAGTAAGATTACAGCTCGTATGTAAAAGACCCTGCTGCACGACGGTTTGCGTAAAGTGCGCAGGAATAAAGCGACCCAGATTAATCGCCTCCGCTAGAACAACAAGACTCTCGTTACCATAACTGCTGTCCTGAACATCCAGATTAAGCAGACCCACTTCTGAATAGTGCGCAGCAGCATAAGCAGATACGCCCGAAGAGAAATCTGTCAGAGTAACGTCTTGGAATACAGCGTCAGTACTTGTTGCCAACCAGCTCGACGCGGCATAGTTTAGATCACCGTCTACACTGCCGGGTAATGTAGGAGCGGTGCGCATTAGCTTTAGTTGTATCTGTCCAGGCGAATAGTTCTGCGTGATAACATCAAGGCTATTGAATGCGGTGACGCTGAAGTTAAAGCGCTCTCCTGCTGCATGGGTTGTAGTTGCCGTCGCGGAGCCCCCCTCTAAGTCTTTTGTCCCTGATTTTACACTAATAACAAGTTTAGCTGGACTTACCCAGAACGTATTACTGTCGCCAGCTATGGTCACTCCGCCAAATTTATGATTGGCATGTAACCTAATTTCGCCTGCATCGTGATATATCGGCGTGGGTATAGTCGCGATGCCGTCTGCATCAAAGTTCAATTGGATACTAGTGACACTAGGGTGTTTCGCAATATCAGTACCATCAATACTAAAATTGAGACTGTTGCTGCCATCGGCTTCTACGTTCTCCTGCGATAAATTTATCGCCTGATCACCGGAAAACAAACCCTGGCAGGAATCACCATTAGATTTAACCGCTTCTAATCTGAGAGGAAAAGTCGTTCCTGCTATCTGGTTTTCAATATTATCAAACAAACCTGAGTCGCCTGATAAAAATCTAAAACCAACATTATAAAATACCAGATCGCAACTATTCGTCCCGCTATCAATACATACCAGTGCGGATGTGGGTTCTATAGATGTATTTAGTGATAAAAGGGTTTGTTCAGCAACTGTATAGGAAATCCTGGCGATACCGGAACCGATGAAACTGATACGATCAGTAGCCGAATAAGAACCCTCCGCTTTAACAACTACCGTTACTTCTTCATCGCTTAGCATACAAGAATTATCATCATCAACGGGATTAGTACAGGCCTTAATCTTAATCGTTTCTGGTTCACAGGTTAGGCCTTGACCGTCATGAATTATTTGATAATGATCTATAGCTGCGCTTGGCTGAGCCATGCAACCTCTAGGTCCTATAGTATTAGTGGCACCTAGGGTCACGCCCCCGGTATTGGTAAACAATCCGCCACATTCGCCACCAATGCCTTTTAGCGTAGCGTCTACTCCTGTGAGGATATAAGTACCCGCAAAGAAAGTACCTATCAGATCCGACCTTTCGCCTGCGAAGGTGTAGCTTCCTGCATTCCAGGTAA
Organism: Motiliproteus sp.; assembly: GCA_047633175.1. Classification (GTDB taxonomy): domain Bacteria; phylum Pseudomonadota; class Gammaproteobacteria; order Pseudomonadales; family Balneatricaceae; genus Motiliproteus. The sequence goes on from JBLIEQ010000031.1 coordinate 30,558, forward strand.
TAGTGCTGCCGGGGATGACATCTTTGAGTACAATTTTCGTCTCCGCTCCGAAGGAGATAAAGGAATCGCTATTGATTAGCCAATGGCCCTCGACGCCTTCGCCATCAAACGTGAGGATTACAGCCGAAGTCGTCGTAATAGCCGTTGCGTGATAGACGCCCTTGATGAGTGTTTTGCTTGCGAGAATCGAAGCCGGAAGTTGATTCTGCACGGGGGCTGCCATCTCGGCAAGGTCTGCTTGCACCTGCGCAACCTGTGGACTCTGATCATCTATGGGCTCTTTGGGGTCGTTAGTAAAGGTTTCAATACTCTCCTCTGTTTTCTCGCCTACAATTTTTGCTCCAGCGGAGAGCGTGATGGTGGTTCCGGCCCTGGCACTGCCATTCACTATAGCGTTATCAATAAGCTTCATAGCACTGGTTCCAGCCTGAGCATGGCCACCGACTCTTGCTCTCTCGTTGAGTGTCAGAGCGGTTCCGGCCGTAACATTACCTACGACGATCGAATCAGCACCCAGGGTTGTGGCTGCGCCAGCTCCGGACCTGAGGTGACCGGATACCACTGAATTTCCACCAAGGAATATCGAGCCGCCAGCCTTAACATCGCCACCGACCATAATATTACCGACAACGGTAGTCCCTTCGAGTTTTAAGATGTCTCCGACTGTAAAATAGCCTCCGATCGTTGCATCTGCGCCGACCGTTCCGGCGTTGCGGGCGGTAACATAGCTAACGACTTTTGCAGACGCGCCAATCGTTACATAGTCTCCGGTCACTATATGGCCACCGAGATCCGCACCTACGCCGAAGCGTCCGGCGGCATTTACCTGAATATTGCCGCCGACGGCCGAACCCGTACCCACGTCTATGGCCGCGCCGGAATAGATCACCACATTACCAAGGGCGCCGGTGAGCTGCGGCGGAAGATCCGCTTGCGCACTAGATACAACACAAAGTAGCGGGATAAAAAGCAATTGCCTTGTAAGTTTCATAATATTTATTTCTACACTCAAGCTTTGGGATTCAATACAGACAAAACAGTCCGTGCAGCCCATACAAGCATATGATTTAAAAACAACTTATAACTTTTATACATATAACCCACATAGAAAATAAAGCAGCATCTACTCCCTCTATTATGCCGAGATATCGCCCTGTTTACAGACGCACATCTAACATTTGAAACGGTGAACTCTAGGCACCCTCTCCAGCACTGCGTTCAGAGCCGGTGCGGTGGGCGAGTTAAGGAATCAGCCTTCCACCTTTAGGTGAACAACACTCATCAACGACTCGCGATCTGGATCCAACGTTTCACTGTGCTACCACCAAATATTTACCTCTGCATCTAGGCTGGTTCCTATATTTTATCCAAATCAATAAAAATCTAATAAACATTCTGATCTTATAAAGGCCGTAAGCATTAAATATCGAGTACGTATGTAAGCCTGTAAGCGCCTGCAAACAGCAAGGGCTATTATTGAGTCTGCACTACAAACCTGAACCCTTGTCACCAGAAAAAAATCATATAATGCAATGTAACTGAAAAATAATGACCTAAGCAACTAAAACCTATACAGCCAACGGTGCTTGAACCCATGACCGCCATATTAATTACCAAAACCATCAAAAAAGATGTAGATGAGCCTGCACCTAGTTATGGTGCTTAGCTTACTCGCAATGGTAATGAAGTCAGTGCTACTAGGTAATCCTGACAGTTTTTAACTGATGTCAGGCCACCACCAAGGGCGGTTGGCCTCAGAATTCAATCAACTAATCCCGAGTCCCATCAACCGAATTTTTGGTAATCAAAAGTCTGAATTAATCGTTAAGCCTTCAGATCTTCAATCATCTAATACATTAAAAAGCCATACCCCCTGTCCTCAGATATTTAGAGCCACGGACCTGTTAATCGGCTTAGTTATTTGTCTTTCTATACCCCATTGGTAATTTTAAATAGCCTTCTGAGGGTGGGAAAACCAAGCAATGCTAGCCCCGCTTGCACAAGATGCCGTTCACCCTGCCTGGTGATAGCTCATTCTTCGGGTGAGAGTAGCAAAACCAGTTGGTACAGCGCCGTATGGGCATAACCACTAATTTCTGCCTAGCTTTTTTCTGGGGGTTTTTTTTGGCTATGTACCCGTTAAGTGTTGCGGCAGTTTATTCTGCATTATTGTCTTTTTAATCAAGCGAGGTTCCGCCTCCCGGCGGCTTCATTTCTTTGTAGCGACAAAGAAAGCGAAGCAAAGAAAGCGCCCTGCGGGTACGCGCCTGCGGCGCTATGAAATCCAGCCTGAGGCTGACAGATTCGAATTCACTCGGCACGTCCCTGTGCCTCACCCTCCGGGCAACCTGCGGTTGTGCAAATCGGCTATCCTGCCGATTTGCCTGCCTCAGCTGCCAGTCTCGCCATTGCCTGCAGGACGCAGGACGCAGGACGCAGGTATGTCATTGTTGTCGGGAACTGACAACGGCCAATGGCTCGACCCTGCGGGCCTTTTTCAGTCTGTATTTCATCGGTTCAGAAGGGGTTTTTGCGTTATTCTGATACTTTGGTTGCCGTTTCAAGCCTTTCAAAAAGCTACAAAACTACTCACAAAGACCCCGTCTTAGCACCGTGAGAGCCTGCCTGCAGGCGATCTTTTGGTTAGCGCGAGCGGCTGGTCGCAACACTTAACTAGGACATAGCCTTTTTTTACCGGGCTCTTTACAAGCTATACAGGACCCTCGTCGCGCTGCTTACAAAGGGCCGATTCAGAACTCAGGACACTCGAGATCTTCCCAGAGATGGGTTTAATAAACTGCGCCGCTCTCGGCACCGCCTGATCAGTAAAAGGGATCGGCCGACAGTGACGCGCCGTTTTTATGCCTATACGCACCGAAAAGATCGCTGACCCGAACCCCTGTGCGGTCCGGGCCATCACCTGCGGCAACAGGTTGCTCTGTGCGGTACTGCTAACCAGAAAGTCAGTTGCCATCTCTGAGACTCCCGCGAATGCCATGCTATTCATCACCTGAACAAAGATACGCAGCCGGTTCCGGTAGCTAGGTCGAATGCCGTAGACCTTGCTGATCTCCATGATCATTCTGACGTTGCGCCATAACGTCAGAACCATATCCAGGGGTGCCCAAGGACTAAGGGCCACGGCCACACCGGTTTGGGCGCTATAATCTGTGATACAAGCGAACGCCTGCTTATCCAATACAGATACGAATAAATTATCGATGTGTTCCAGGGCCTCCTTATCGTCTGCATAATCGGGCAACAGGGCACGCATATGCGCAAACGTTTCAGATTGAGACTTGTCAGCGTAAAACGCCGAGAGAGCGTTCAGATAAGGTTCAATATGCTGATGGGAACGCTGAGACCTGAAGCGCTTAGCATCCCGCTGAAATTGATACACAACACTCACCGACTCCTGGTCCTTATGCCAGATCCAGAGGATACGGCCTGCGATCAGTAACAGGGTCACTATGACCGCACCGACCAGTGCTGCCAGTGACCAGTGAATGGCCAGCGCCGCAGCGATCACCTCGTAGGTGTTGTAGGCCAGCAAGATCGACACATATGACATGACCACGATAACCAGGGTCTTAAGCCCCCGCGTCGCTCTACGCTCCAGCGAGCCTGGCAGCACAGCTGGCTGATCGTCATCTTGCCCCTCCAGCCCTCCTGCCTTGGTATCTATAGATTCCGGGGGGCCCTCCGGTGTTTCCTCCGGTTTAAGCATAAAGATTTCGGGGATACGTCCCTGCTGCGCCGAAGACTCTTTGGCATCCACAGATTCCACGGTTTTAAAGGTTCCCGGTTTGTTACGCGTTTCTTTACTCATTCACAGAGATCTCCTATCAGCTCCTGGAGGACCTGATCCATGCGTATATGCGGCAAGGCCTGGTCCTGATGACAACGCACCCCCTTAGGCGGTCGCAACAACGGAATTTTCCATTCCCGAAAGGACTGCCACTCTTCAGTTTTAGGCAGATGGTCTGGCATCACCGGATGTATATAGCCGATTGCCTGTCCGTCAGCATCCGTGCCGGTAATAGCAGGCGAACCCCGGTGTGCGATCTCATGCGAGGCCCTGATAGCCGCGATAGCTTCCGAGGTAGGCTCTATCCCTTTATAGGCGGCATCATCCAGTGCTTTACGCACCAGCGCTGTGGTCATCTTTCTTATGTAGTCGTGATCTTTAGCCACGACCTGATCCACTTTTGAGGCGGCAAAGATCACTTTTTCTATCTTAGGACGGAACAACGATCTGATCGGACTCTGACGGCCGTACGTAAAGCTATCGCTGATATTTGAGATCGCCTGACGCATGTCATCTATATAATCCGGCCCACCGTTAAGCGCGTTGATCACATCAACAAGTACTACCTGGCGATTAATAGGACGGAAGAATTTCTTATAGAAAGGTTCGACGATCTGGCTGATATAGCGGTTGTAACGCTTTTCAAAGGTTTTGAAATAGCTCGTGGGACTGGCATTCTCAAGCTGTGCTCGGGTGCGTGAGCTGCTGCGGAGCAAGGGAACGAACAACAGCGCCTCATGCCCTGCGAATTCGCCAGGCAGTAAAAACCGACCGGGCTGTATCACACTCAGGGCATGCTCAGAGTACTTGCAACGCTTTAAAAATTCGCAGTACTTCTCGTTGAGTGCTTTTGCCACTGCGTCGTCATAGGGTGCCAACGGGTCCAGCGTTTGCAGCTGAGCAAGCAGATCCGCAAGCAGCGATGCCCGAGGTTCCAGGGTAAACTGGGCCGTGCATTGCGAGCACCAGTCCGTATAGCTCATATCCATCAGCGGAAGATCGAGCAACCACTCTCCTGGGTAATCTCTGATCTCAAGAAAGACACTGCGGGTCGCGCCTGTCCATGCCCAGCCCCGCTTCCTGTGCAGTTTGATCTCGATAAGACAGCCGCTGATATCGAGGGTGGATTGCGGCCAGACCGGTTCTGTCGCCGACAGCGCCTCGATGGCCTGATGATAGGGGAACTCGGCAAGGGAACGATCTTCGAGTGGATGCACCCTGACGGCCGCTATCCGCTGCGTTATCCAGGGTGTAAAGGCGCTAAGCCTTGCATCCCTATGCATCAGCAACTGATTGATTAAACTAGTAATAAAGGTCGACTTCCCGCTACGACTTAAACCGGTGATACCGATGTATTTACGTTCGCTGGAGAAACGATGCAGAGATTCTCTGCTCGAATCGGCGCTGCTTTCCAATAACTCTTTAACGCTACTGAGTGCTCGCTTACTGAGCGGCTGGGTGCTCAACGGTGATCTCCCTCCTTACTTAAAAATGGCTGCAGGTTCGCGATCATCTGACCATAAAGGATACTGGGTCATCGCCTTGGAAAACAATCGACTCTGTAGATGCTGTTTTAGCCAACGCTCTAAATGGCTGTACGGTCCCCTCAGATACAGCTGACGGTTTACCCTAGAGAACTGTCTGATAAAGGGTAGCAGTGCGTAATCGAGCAAACTCGGCGTCGATCCCATGAAGAACGTATGGCGTGCCAGGCGCTGCTCCAGTCGCTGAACAAAGGGTTCGCACTCGAGACGATACCTTTCTTGGGTGTCATCATGGAAGCGTTTGGCATGCTTGTAACGTTCGAGCCGGGGTTTAAAGTCGTTGTCGTTTTCTGCAATGATGGCTAGCATTTCGGTTAGCGCAGCAGGCGTATGCGCATAGAGAAGATCCTCTGGGTCGTTACGCTGCAGCGCCCACAGCATGATTTCCAGGCTCTCATCGATCACCGGTGGTTTAGCGAGGTCGACGTCTGGATCCAGCACTAAGACGGGCACGGTGCCTTTAGGGGATGCGACCAGCAACTCGGCCGGTTTGTTTTTCAGATCTACAGCACGTATAGAGACCGTCTGCTGCGCTAACAGTATGGCCAGCCTTGCACGCATCGCGTAAGGGCAGTTCTGCAGGGAGTATAGTATGGGCAATTTATCCTCTCCTCTCCTCTCCTCTCCGTGAACGACAGAGGCTGCAAGGCATCCCTAACCCCTTTATAAACCCTGGCTGTACTGAGCCTTGGTCGAACTGTTGATCATCGTCTGTAGCTGCTCGGGGGCTTGCTGATCGCCATTGAGGAGGTTTTCAAAATGGGTAATCAGCTGCGCCTTGTCCTGCTCCGCCTTAGAGCCTGCGCCTATATTGGTCAGATCGATAAAGAACTCATCAAACAGGTCGGCCAGATCGGTGACGATATCGGTATTTAAGAACTGCTCGTCGTTATAGATACTCGGGTAGCCACCCTTTTGCTTATCGATGGAAAAAGAGACGCCTTTCACATTGGTGATGGTGGTGGCCTTATGACAGCTCAGCATGCAACTGTCGTCGATGCTCGGCTTCTTACAACCTACGGTCTGCTGGAAGAAACACTGGCGACTGGTCATCATCAGGATGGGGTGGTAGATGCTGTACAGCATTCTGAAACCCTCAGGCCGGGCAATATTTCTCATCTGCATGCGGTTTATCTCATTGGAGATAAAGGCACCGGCGCAGTTCAGTTCCTCTTTTAACGTCAACAGCGCGTAGGAGTTGGTGGTATTGAGAAAGGGACCGGCAAGCCATTCGATACCCATTTCAAAGGCTTTGTAGGCCACCCCTGTATTGTTGCTGAGGATACGCGGCGGGCGAACCTGCTCGAGTAGCCGAACCGCCTCATCGTAATCCTTACCAATCAACACCGCCGGAAACCAGGGAATTAGACGAGGGTTGTCTAACAGGATATCGATGTACTTGTTGGAGCCTTTTTTTAAGCTTTCCGGTAGTTTGAAATAGACATCGGCGTCAGTCAGCTCACACAGATAGAGATCTTTTTCATCGGCTATCAATATCGACAGACTCGGTTTACTGACGGTTTTTTTGTGGCTAACCAGAGGCGTCGCTTCGATGTGTGGCACTATTTCTACTGAATCATTTAATAACAATAGCGCCTGGTTTTTAAGCACTGTCAGTTCTTTAAACGGAATACTCAGGCCCGCATGTAAACCATCGCAATTAAGACTCTCGAGCGCATAGTCGTTACCGGCAAAGTTTTTAAAGCGTTTTTCTATGACCGCCTGGCTGATCGTTAACTGACTGGCGTCACGGAGCAGCGATTCCGATTGCACCTGGTAAACCTCGACGTTGGCACCCACCCTCAGAGTGAGATGCAAAGGCTCGTTCAGCATGCCGGAAAACTCCAGCCGCAATGAGGCTTTATCGATGCTGAGATGTTTAATCTTCTCAGCAAGTTCCTGTCCCAGCTCATTTCTCTGGGCGTAAAGTTCCTGTTTCACGTCCTGGATCTGCACGACAGAGATGGCATCACTCGTTTTGACGGCATGTTCAACACTGTAATCACGAGGATTATCTATAAACATATCCTTGGTGAGGTTGCCCTGTAAAAACGAATTGGTAAAGTCGCGGTTAAAGACTCGGTGCAGGTTAGAATCGTCTGCCAACAGCTCCCCTGATTCAACGAACTTGTCGACCTGTTTACGCCAGGTGTCGATAACGGTATAAACGTAATGTGCGCCCTTGATGCGGCCTTCTATCTTCAAGGAATCCACCTGGGCATCGACTAACTCTGGCAGATCAAAATAGGCAGAATTATCTTTCAGATTAAGCGGAAAACGATGACCTTCCGCCGTGATTTCATACTCATCTCGACAGGCCTGGCTGCAACGCCCCCGGTTGCCGGAGTTGCCCACGCTGACGGAACTGGAATAACACTGTCCGGAAAAAGCTATGCACAGGGCGCCATGAACGAAGACCTCTGTCAGTACATCCTGCTCGTGCGCCACCGCTGTCAGTGACTTGATCTCGCCAAGATTCAACTCCCGCGACAGATTAAGGCGAGAGGCACCGATTTTTGCCAGGAACAGAATCTGGCCTTCGTTATGGGTCGTCAGCTGAGTCGAGGCGTGAATATCCAGGGTTGGAAAATATCTCTTCACCAGAGTAAAAACACCCAAATCCTGGACAATGATACCGTCTAATCCTGAATTCACCAGTTTATTCAGCAACTTGATGATGCCAGACACTTCATGTTCCAGGATGACCACATTCAGGGTCAAAAACACCTCACACTGGTACCGGTGCGCTAGTCGTAAGACCCCGGTCAGCTCATCAAAAGACAGGTTGGTGGCCCTGTTTCTGGCATTGAAGGTATCTAAGCCACAATAAACGGCATTAGCGCCGGCAACGATGGCGGCTTTGATGGCTTCGACATCGCCACCGGGCGCTAATAATTCTATTTTTCTACTCATGTTGCGAACTCACTTAATTCCGGGTTCTTAGGTGCTGATGCTGAATCAACCGCCGATTTTAACGGGAACGAATGAGCAATGCTATGGATAACCTATTTACGCCAAAGAACACACCAAGGATTCGCAACTCCTTCCCAGATCCTTCCCCGATCCCAGCGCTGCTCACTCGCTGACCAGCCCCTGGATTAACGCTTTGAACTCGCCCATAACCTCTTTAAATGACAGCGTGTCAGAAAGAAACTCTGTAGTCTGACCGTGGATTGCCACTGCATCCTCAGGTATCTTTTACTGCAGGTTGATATTGTCGTGATAGGCACGCCCTGCCAAACCTCGGTTTACCATCTCAACGCAAACAGTTTCTTTACTTCGGTGGCCTTCAAAGATCTCGATGCCGGTTGCTAGGTGATTAGGGATATTCAGAATAACCAGCCTCCTATAGAGACCCGCAGCTACTGCCAAAGGTGGTACCCCAGCACTACAAACAACTACAAACAACTACAAATCACGACAGAGGCGCATGTAACATAGAAAAAGCGACCGTTTGGTTCTCAGGTCTGCCGCGAGCCGACGTTCGGATTAATGTCTGTCATATGGACTTCTTAAAGGTCTTCCTTCACCCACTCAAGCCTGGGAGTAGCACCAGGAAGGAGTCGCTAACTGGCGATTTCTAGGCTGCCCCTTCTGCCGTACCGGTAACGAGACCATCAAGACAAAAAAACAGAGATACCCTTACTATGACAACATCTCAACAACGCCCGCTACTCGGAATCGCCCTGATGGTACTCGCTATGCTGCTGGTTCCGTTGCTGGACGCTTGTGCCAAGGTGCTAAGCCAAGACTACCCAGTTCTAGAGATCACTTGGGCACGCTTTATGTTTCATTTCCTCTGGTTGCTACCCTTGGTCCACTGGAAACGCCTTCCTTGGTGGAAAATACCCTCTACACCTGGTATCCAAATAGTCCGTAGTTTGTTTCTTACTTGTGCCACGCTGTTGTTTTTTTTGGCGATTAAAGACAACCCTATTCCCAATGCCCTAGCACTCCTTTTTATATCACCCCTGGTGGTTACGCTGATGGCCCCCTTGGTACTGGGTGAGCGTTTTGATGGAAGACGCGCTGGTGCTGCAGTCGTAGGCTTTATGGGTATATTAGTGGTCTTACGTCCAACATCTGACACGTTCCAACCCAGCGTTCTCTTCGCCCTGGCTGCAGGTATTAGCTACGCTTTCTATCTCATGGCCACTCGGCGACTCGCTAACCGATCTGCACCCTTGTTGACGCTTTTCTACACCGCCATAGCCGGCCTGTTACTCTTATCAGTAATCGTACCTGCGGTCTGGGTCACCCCCGACGCCAAGGGTTGGGGGTTGATGGCATTGATGGGGCTATTCGCCGCCGCGGGTCATTACATGATTATCCGAGCTTGCGAGTATGCGTCGGCCTCTGTGCTTTCACCCTTCAACTACACCGAAATCATAGGCGCCACGGCCGTAAGCTACCTGTTGTTTGGCTACTTTCCGGACGCGATAGCCTGGCTGGGTATCGCTATCATTTCCTTAAGCGGTATTTATGTTTCTATGCTCGAATATCGAAGTAGTAAGAAGAAATTAGAACAGGTAGATCTATAAAAACAAGATGACCCTCGGCGCACAACCTAGATACTGTGAATAATATTCTAAATACTTCAATATCACTTACGTTGTGCAAGTGTATTTACAGGGCGAGCTTATAAAAACATGAAGCAGTCATATAGGATGCTGTAGATGTCCACATTTTGAGTGCCGTCCAGCAGCACGGACAAATAAGCAAAGATGGCTAGAACCCAGGGGCCTTTTTCAGACTGAATTTCATCGGTTTAGAAAAGGGATTTGGCGTCATCCTGATATTGCGGTTGCTGTTTCAAGTCTTTTAAAAAACTATGTAAATGAAGAGTAAATGAAGAGTAAATGAAGAGAAAAATGAAGAGGGTCAGGCCTTACATTTGACACTTTTACGCCGTAACCGTTCATTCTAAGGCGTTCTGCCCAACCACTTTTACGCGCGATAAGCTGGTCTTCTCATTCATTTAGGAGGCAACACATGAGCTATGCACCCCGCCGGACCCCCGAACAATGGCAAGCCCTGGTTGATCAATGGCAGAGCAGCGGCCAGTCCGCTGCCCGCTTTTGTGATGCTCAGGCCATTGGCTATGCCAGCTTTTGCAGCTGGCGCAAACGACTGGCTGATGATCAGGCTCTGCCG
>JBLIEQ010000032.1:0-39464 GCA_047633175.1 Motiliproteus sp.
GTAAGGTATGCCGCGGGCGGGGGCCGTTGTCAGTTCCCGACAACAACGGCATGGCTACGTCCCTGTAGCCAATGCGCAGGAGCGGCGATGTACAGGGCCGTTGTCAGTTCCCGACAACAACGGCATACCTACGTCCCTGTAGGCTATGTACGTGCCTAAAAATGCTCCTGCACTCTTGTTAAAAAAGAGGTGCATTTCCGCCATCCTTGGCGGTCATATGCCGCGGGCGGGAGCCGTTGTCAGTTCCCGACAACAACGGCATGGCTACGTCCCTGTAGCCAATGCGCAGGAGCGGCGATCGTCAGGCTGAACCCTAACCTACAAAAGAACGGCGAGAGCCGACCTCGCAGCCTTTGAGTACCAGCTGCTCGATAAAGTGAGCAGCGGCTTCATAATCACTGTCCGTCAGCTTGTCTTTGCCGGTTACGGCGGCTATTTGCCAGTCGAAGTCGGCATAGGTCTGGGTCGATGCCCAGATGGTAAATAGCAGGTGGTGAGGGTCGATGGGGGACATCAGGCCTCGCTCGATCCAAGACTGGATCTTTTCGGTGCTGAGGCGAGTCTGTTCCAGCAGCTGGGTCTTGATCGCTTGGGGCAGAAGCGGAGCACCGTGCATAATCTCGCTGGCAAACACCTTGGAGGCGTGAGAGTGCTCCTGAGAGATGCGGATTTTAGCCCGAATATAGCCTTTGAGTGCCAGGGTAGGGTCGTCATTGTTGTAAAGGGGTTCCGAGGCCTGTAGCAGGGGTTCGATAATGCTTTCCAGTACGCTTTGGTAGAGGTTTTCCTTGGTCTTAAAGTAATAGTAAACGTTGGGCTTGGGCAGTCCGGCACGCTTAGCGATGTCACTCGTCTTGGTTGCCGAAAAGCCTCGCTCAGCGAAGATTTCACTGGCTGCCTGAATGATAATTTCCCTGTTACGTTCACGGATTCTGGCCATGGAAAAATATGTCGCCCTAGTGTGTTTTTAAGCGGGCAGCAATGGTAGCACCGGGTCTGAGAAAGGCCAAGCCAGAACCGGAATCGTCATAAATCGCCATGTTTAGCCTGTTGCGGCGGTTCAGATCCCCCTTCGAGAATTTTCCCGAAGGGGGGGGCAGGTTGTAAGCCGGGGTCTAGTCGATCGAGGAACCCTGGGCGACCCAGATCCCGATCAATTCGCGTTCCTGCGGGGTCATGCCGGTGACGTTGCCCAGCGGCATGACCTGCGTGGCGACTGCCTGGGCGTGGATGCGCGAGGCCAGTTGCCTGATTTGCGCAGCTGTATCCATGATCACCCCGGCCGGGGCGCTGGAGAAAGCGGCATTGCTGGGTGTGGCCGAGTGACAGACGGTGCAGCGCTGGCTGATGATCTGTTTAACGTCGGTAAAGGCGACCGGGTCACTGACGACATCGCGGGTCGGTAGCGATTGAGGTGCCGATACAAAGGCCAGCGCGATCATGCCCGCCGCCGCCGCTGGGATTGCCCAGGCAAAACTCTGGGTCTTATGACGCGTGTTGAAGTAGTGGCGTACCAGGACGCTCAGCACCGCCAGTACCGACAGGATGATCCAGTTATGCTCGCTGCCATAGGTGCTGGGAAAGTGATTACTGATCATGATAAACAGCATCGGCAGGGTGAAATAGTTATTGTGACGCGAGCGCAGCAGGCCTTTGGCCGGCAGCGCAGGATCGGGTTGTTGCCCGGCCGCAATCGCGGCCAGCAGGGCACGTTGTGACGGGATGATCACTCGAAAGACGTTGCCGACCATCAGGGTGCCGATAATGGCACCGATGTGGATAAAGGCGCCACGACCGCTGAATACCTGTGTTAGTCCGTAAGCCGCACTGACCAGCAGCACGAAGAGTACCAGCGCCAGCAGCCGGGGCTGCTTGCCCAGTGCTGACTCACACAGCAAATCATAGATAAACCAGCCCGATACCAGCGCGGCGATGCTGATGGCGATAGCGGTGCCGGCGCTAAGGCCGCTACCGGGACCAACCAGGTAGAGCTCGGCATTAAGATAATAAACCACCGCCAACAGGGCGAAACCGCTGAGGAAGGTGCTGTACGCCTCCCACTTGAACCAGTGTAGCTTCTCCGGCATCTGCGGTGGCGCCAGCTTATATTTCTCCAGGTGATAGATTCCGCCGCCGTGAATTGCCCACAGATCGCCCGCCAGGCCCTTGGCCGGGTTGCGGCGGTCGAGTTGGTTTTCCAGCCAGTTGAAGTAGAACGATGCGCCGATCCAGGCGACACCGGTGATCATATGTAGCCAGCGAATTGTCAGGTTGAGCCATTCTGTGACGTGCGGATCCATGGTTGATTCCTTATTCTTATTTCGGCCATCTTGTCGCGTGACGAAGGGGGTGAGGCCGGTGTTGTTGTTGTTATTATTGGTATTTGGGCGTTATCTGGCTGTTTACTGTGATTAACCAGGATTCAGCTGGATTTCGTAGTCATCGGCAAAAAAATGCTCGTCGCAGTTGTTACCCTCCCCCGCGCGATCGACGACCAGAAAATCGTCCTCAGCGACGCAGCACAGGATGGGGTGGTGCCAGGTGCCCCGGTGGTAATTGACGCCCTGGTTGCCGTCGGTAATAAAGGCGCGCAGCTGCTCGGGTTGAGGGTTATCGCCGGGTTCGGCAACGATCAGCAGGAACGGATTACCCTTGAGGGGTATAAACGCCTGCGATCCCAGTGGATGCCGCTCTACCAGGGTGATATTGAGCGGCATAGATAAGGCTTTGGCCCGGAAGATGCTGATAATGCCACGATCCTCAGGCTTACCCAGCTGTACCTCAGCCAGTTGGTGGTAGCGCTGAGTCGAGCCCTGGTTGATCATGAAAAAATCACGCTCGGCGGTCTCTATCACCTCGCCATAGGGCGCGAAGGCTTCGCGGGTCAGGGGTTCGGGATGCAGAATTAACATAGCAGGGGCCTCAGCGGCTGATCTTGCCGAACAACCGCAGCCGACTCACGCCGCCATCGGGGAAGATGTTCAGTCTTATATGGGTGATAGGACCGATGTCGCAGATGGCCTCATCGAATACGTGCTCCTGGTGCATCTCAAGCTTCTGCGAAGGCAGAAGTTCCTTCCAAAACAGGCTCTGAGTCTCGATCTGGGCATCGGTACCGCCCTTGACGTAAGAGGCCTGGATCGAACAGCTGTCCGGGTAGTTGCCCTTAAAATGCAGGGTATCGACGACGATCCGCTCGATCTCACCGGGATGGCCTAGGGCGACGATCACCCAGTCGTTGCCGGGGGTGCGGCGACGGGCCGTTTCCCAGCCGTCGCCCATATTGACACCCCGTCCGGGATTGAGGATGTTGGCCATAGTGCCGAAGTGCTCGTTACTGCACGCCAGTGAGCGACCGCCGTTAAGGGCTGCGATCAGATCAAGCTGCTCGTCGCTGCCGTGGTTGGTCCAGTCGCGATAGGGCGTGCCGTACACCCGCAAACGGGCGACGCCGCCGTCGGGGAAGATGTTAAAGCGCAGGTGAGTAAAGGGGCGATCTTCGTCGATGGCATGCAGATGCTGGCTGTCGCCCTGCAGGGTCACGGCGGCCAGCACTTCGATCCAGACGGTATCTTCGACGGGATCGCCTTCGGCACAGAAGCAGGCTTCCAGCGAGGCCGAAGGCGGGAAGTTGCCAGTGAAGAACGAGGTGTCGATGTCGACGCCCTTGATCGATCCGGGGACCCCCAGGCGGATCACCGTGCTGTCGTAGCCCTCGACGCGTTTACGGCGTGATTCCCAGCCGTCCATCCACTTGCCGTTGTCGTCAAAGACGCCCTCTTTCCATACCGGGGCTTCGGGTTGCAGCATGCGGTCGACGGCGGCGAACCAGTCATCGGTAACCGAGATCGACCGGGTGCCCAGGCGGGCGTCGGCCAGGTTAACGAGCTTGGTAAACGGGGGAGTGCTGTTGGATGTCATCATGTTTTCCCGATCTGTAAGTACCATGAATAATTAGCATGCCCTGAGGCAGACCTTAGATCGCCTGCAGGCGAAACAGGGCGATCTTGTCGATCTCCTGCAGTGCCCGTTCGAACTCTTCTACGGGGCTGTTATGGATCCGTTCTTCAAAGGCGGCAAGGATCTGTAAGCGGTTGCTGCCTTTGACGGCCTTGATAAACGGGAAACCGAACTTGGCTTTGTAAGCCGCATTGAGTTCGGTGAACCGGGCGAACTCTGCGGCGCTGCATGCCTGGATGCCTGCACCTGACTGTTCTGAGGTGGAGGCCTCGGTCAGCTGTCCCGAGATCGCAGCCTTTCCCGCCAAGTCCGGGTGGGCGTTGATAAGCGCGAGTTGTTGTTGGCGGCTGCTGCTGCTCAAGACGCCCGCCATCAGTTGGTGCAGTCCTTCGACCTGGTCGTGCTCGCTACCGAGCCCTTGGTTCCAGGACTGCTCGGCGACCCAGGGAGAATGCTCGTAGATGTCGGCAAAGCAGCCGACAAAGGCATCATGGTCCATTAGGCTGGGAGTGCAGTGTTGAAATGGCTGGCTGATGCTGCTCTCTCCGCTGCTTGTTCGAGTTGTTATTTTGTTATGCATCGCCGTTACGCCTGATAGGGGTGGTGTTGATGCCAGTGCTTGGCAATATCGATCCGGCGGGCGAACCACACCTGGTCGTGGCTACGGGCGTATTGGATAAAACGCGCCAGCGCCGCAATCCGGCCCGGTCGTCCTGCCAAGCGGCAGTGCAGACCGATCGATAACATCTTGGGACTGTCGGCTCCCTCGGCATACAGGGTATCGAAGCTGTCTTTGAGGTATTGGTAGAACTGCTCGCCACTGTTAAAGCCCTGTGGCGTGGCAAAACGCATGTCGTTGGTGTCGAGGGTATAGGGGATCACCAGGTGGCCCTTACCCGCGCCCTTACCCGCGCTCTTGTCCACATGGGCGACCCAGTAGGGCAGGTCGTCGTCGTAGGCGTCCGAATCGTACAGAAAGCCGCCTTCTTCCATCACCAGTTTACGGGTGTTGGGGCCGTTACGGCCGGTGTACCAGCCTTGGGGGCGCTGGCCGGTGACCTGGCTGATGATCTTGATCGCCTTGTTGAGGTGGTCGCGCTCTTCGGCCTCGTCGGTGTATTGGTAATCGAGCCAACGGTAACCGTGGCTACAGATCTCGTGACCGGCGGCGGCCATCGCCTGAGCGACCTCGGGATGACGTTCGACCGCCATCGCCACCGCGAAGATGGTCAGCGGAATCTGGTGCTCAGCAAACAGCCGCAGCAGGCGCCAGACACCGGCGCGGCTGCCATATTCGTAGCAGGACTCCATGCTCAGGTTGCGTACCCCGGCCAGCGGTTGCGCGCCTGGCATCTCGGATAGAAAGGCTTCGGACTCCTTGTCACCATGAAGGATGTTGCGCTCGCCCCCCTCTTCGTAATTGAGTACGAAGGACAGTGCGATGCGGGCATTGTTGGGCCACTGGGGGTGGGGAGGGGTGGCGCCGTAACCTATCAGGTTTCTTGGATAATCGCAGCTCAGGGTGAAATCCTCGTTTACTGGTGGTAGGTACTGGTGGTAGGTACTGGTGGTGCGTACTGGGTGTCTTGGCGGCTGAAAAGCGGCATATTTGGAGATAGAGTATTGTATACAATTTAAAGAACCAACTGTAAAGAAAAACTTGTCTTTCTGGTCAGGAAATAAGACTATGATGCGCCGATAGTTGCCGATAATTATTACAAATTAGAAGGTTATGGTGATGATTTGTTAGAGTTTGCACCGAATTAATTGTATACAATCTTCTTTGTTGTTGCCGAGCTTCTGATTTATAGTGATGTCACTATGGGTAAGGAATGGCGACTTTTACCACTATTCAGGCCACCATTAGGCCACCATGTATTCCATCTTTGACGAGGGTGCTTTAAGCACGAAAACAGATGCCAGGATATCTAACGACACACGTACTGGACACTGCCCATGGCTGTCCCGGTAACAATATAGTGATTGAACTGTATCGTATCAGTGGCGAGCGCAGGCTCATCAAGCAGGTCCGTAGCAATGATGATGGTCGTTGCGACCAGCCGCTGCTGGCTGGCGATGAGTTTGTGGCGGGCGTTTACGAGTTGGTGTTCAGCGCCGGTGCTTATTACCGCGCTCTTGGAGTACCGCTACCTGAGCCTGCGTTTCTGGATGAGGTCGTGCTGCGCTTTGGCATCGCGGATGAAGCCGAGCACTATCATGTCCCGTTGCTGATCTCTCCGTACAGTTATTCGACGTATCGAGGTAGTTGAGTGCGGTTCCACTCGACGGTGCCAGACTGTCGAGCATTCAGGCCGTTGGTTGAGTCTGAGGTTAGTCTTGATCCCCGTTGCAAAAGATCTCTAGAAGGCGGACCGAGAAAAGCGATCGTAGCGAGCGATACTCATTTTGAGTCGGATTTCCAGGTCATTTGTAACGATAAATCGGCAGGTCAGCCACCTAGGTACCCTTGCGGGTTGTTGATTGACATGAGGGTGAGACGGCAACTGTGCTGCGCTATGGAATAGCGCGTCAGTGGTAGAGCGGGCGTAAGTAAGCACTTACATGGATGGGCCGGTATGCAAACCCCAGTCGCCCGATCTCATCACGCACCTACAGCCAACGTCTAAAGAGTTTAGTCATGGCGGGTAGCGCGATATAAGACATGCATACAGTAATCACTGCGGTGGTCAGGGTTTCGTTGATAAGATCAGAAAAATCAAGAAGGGGTGAGAGAGCAGCTGGAATAAAATGCACTAGCGGCCATATCGCACAAAATGAGACCAGGGTCATTTTTATTCTGGACGGTGTTTTATCTGCTGCAATAAACCAATGCTCAATGCCAGAAAATGTTTTTATCACAGGGGTTTCAAGCGTAAAGCTTTCTGACTCTATCAGCAGATTATTGCGGATGGTTGACTTTATCCAGATTGACATCAGGGCGTTATTTCTAAATCTTAAAATGACGATGTATTCATCAGGGTCCTGAGTTAATGAGCCCGGCTCAATAAGGGTGGTATTTATATAGCCCTCAAATTTCTCACAGGCAAGGGTCATTTTTTTTTGCCATGACAGGTACTCATTTATTTTTTCTGAGCGAACCCTGTTACGAACAATACTGATAATCTTTTCTTTTTTAGCCATGAGCTACAACGCCAGATGCTAGGAGTGTTGATAGGTTTTGGTTGCATATCCCATCCTCTTTTACTCGTTCAGGCATGACCTTCAGATCCGTTATTTGCACGACAGACTGAGCCGGTAGATGGGCTTCATGGTCATAGTGAGGCTACCTGTAGTGGTCCAGTAAATCTGGCCAAAGGAGGCCGTCGTTCTTAATCTACTTGAGCAGCACCGCGGCTCCAGCACTAACAAAAACTGCTGCGCTAAGCCGGTTGAAGATGCGAAGGTTTGGAGTTTTGCGTAGTGTCGAAGCCATTAATTTGGCGCTGCTGCCGTACAACAGTTTACAAGCCAGATCCAACACACACCAGCTGCTGGCCATGACCAGTAGCTGGTGGCTGAGCGCAGTGTTCGGATCCATAAATTGAGGTAGAAAGGCGACAAAGAACAGTATGTCCTTGGGGTTGCTGATGCCCAGGGTGAAGGCGCGCCAGAACATCGGGTTAAAATCTGGATTAGAGGGAGTGCTGTTGTCATCCTTGGCGATGAGGTGTTGAGCATCCATCCAGGCACGATAACCGAGGTAGATCAGGTAGGCGGCTCCCGCGTAGCGGATTAGGCTAAACAGGGTTTCGGAGGCCAGCAGCAGGGCGCCGAGACCGGTGGCCGAGGCAGTTAACAGCATAAGCGAGGCGCTGATGCCGCCTAAAAATGCAGGCGTGCTGCGCAGCAATCCGTAGTTGAGGCTGTTGCTGACCATCAGCAACGACAGCGGGCCTGGGATGAGGATCACCAATACCGAGGCGGAACAGAACAGTAGCCAGGTTTCCAGAGTCATGGGTGTTCTCGTTAACCTAAAAAGACCCTCGCAAGGAGGGCCGTTCGTTTTAAGTGCGGCCTATAGAGGCCCTATAGAGAGCCTTCTGTTACTCAAGACCTCTCTATCAGTTGCTCATTAAGCTAAGCAACTGAGTCGTTACACCCTTAAAGCCAAATAAACTTGGCGACGAAGATTGCCGTCAGCGCCCAGACCCCAATTGAGACCTCTGCGGATTTACCGGTGCCTACCTTGAGTACCGTGTAGGACAGGAAACCTATCGCTATACCATTGGCGATAGAGAATGTCAGCGGCATCATGATGGTTGTCAGGATCGCCGGAGCAAATTCGGTCAGATCATTCCAGTCGATCTTAGACAGCGATCCCATCATCAGCATGGCGACGTAGATCAGCGCACCGTCCACGGCGAAACCCGGTAGCATCTGAGCCAAAGGTAGGAAGAACAGCCCCAGTAGGAACAAGCTACCAATCGCGATAGCGGTAAGCCCCGTACGCCCACCCACAGAGACCCCCGCAGCAGACTCGACGTAAGAGGTTACCGGTGGGCAACCGAAGGCAGTGCCTATCACAGAAGAGATGGAGTCTGCCTTCAACGACTTGCTCAGACCTTCAATCTTGCCGTTTTCATCCTGCAGGTTAGCGCGTTCCGCCACGCCCATCAGCGTACCGGCTGTATCAAAGATATTCACGAACAGGAAGGTGATGATGACTGGAATCAAGGCCACATCAAGCGCGCCCATGATATCCAGCTTCAAGAACACGGGTTCGAGAGCCGCGAAGTCGGGAACTGCCATCAAGCCGCTCTCAGGCCAGGCCACAAAACCCGAAGCCGGCGCCCAGTCGACACTGACGGTAAAAAAGTCGTGGGGCAGAACGGCTGCCATCAGGAAGGCGACGGCCGTTGTTATGGCGATGCCGATGATGACGGCACCGAACACCCGGCGGTAACTAAGGATGGCGATCAGTAGGAAACTCAGCAGACCCAGTGCTGGTGCTTCAGGACCGAACTTGCCGAAGCCGAAGTGGGTGAGGTCGGCCAGAGCCACGATGTTATCAGGGTTTGGTACTATGATGCCGGTGAAACGTAAGCCGATGAAGCCGAGAAAAAGTCCGACACCTGCCGTCATGGCAAGCCGCAGGCTCAAGGGAATGCTATCGAGCATCCACTCGCGCAGACGGGTGACACTCATCAACACAAACAAGATGCCCGATATGAATACCGCACCCAGTGCGATCTCCCAGCTGTAATTCATTTCCAGGACGACGGTGAACGTGAAGAACGCGTTCAGGCCCATGCCCGGCGCAAGTCCGATGGGCCAGTTTGCATACAGGCCCATAAAGATCGTGGCGATCGCAGCGCCGATACAGGTGGCCAGGAATAAACTGTCGAAGGGCATGCCTGTTTTAGACATGATAATGGGGTTAAGAAACATTATATAGGACATGGTAACAAAGGTCGTAAGACCCGCTATCATCTCGGTTTTTATATTGGTTCTATGCTCGCTAAGTTTAAAGAAGCGATCTAGAAATCCACGTTCGGAAGGGAGTTGGTTGGACGAACCCGTTTGTTTTTGTTTTTGTTGAGTGCTTTCCACAACGGTAGCTCCTGGGTTGAGTTAAAGAGAGCCGCTGGTTTTATGCTGGCTCGTTGTTACGTCATGTTTCAATACAGGGAGGGATGTATTATCCGTTTTGTACTGGATCTGAGTATCTGATTGTATACAAAATAAATCAACCCTAGAGTCAGTTTTTTGATGAACATTTGTTTTTAATGACATTTTTAATGAGATTAAATGCGCCAGATTACCGATCTGGCGCCTGATGTTGCCGATCCTTAGGGTCAAATAACAGGACTTGGATAACGTTAGAGGATGTGTGAGTATAGTTTTTGTATACAAGAATTTGGGCTGGCTATAGTATTCCAGCATCGTGTTAGCAGCCGTTGAGTCGCCCCCTGCTCACTAATTGCTTATCAAATCGTTAGCCGATCGAGTCAGATTAATGCGTTATGAGTCAGCCACTGTCTAACACCCTGTCCTCGACCGGACGTAAAACCCATGGCACCCAGGATGAACTGGTTTATGCCCATATATTTGATGCCATTCTTGAACAACGTTTGGCACCGGGCACCAAACTCAATGAAGAGTCCCTGGCTGAGATCTTCGGCGTCAGTCGTACCATCATTCGTCGGGCCTTATCACGACTCGGCCATGAACAGGTGGCGGTGATTCGTCCCAACCGTGGTGCGGTCGTTGCCAGCCCAACGATCGAAGAAGCCCGCCAGATAGTGTTTGCCCGTCGGGTCGTCGAGAAGGCAGTAATGGAGCTTGTGATCGAACAAGCCAAGCCGGCGCAGATCGAACAACTCAGGCAACAGGTCATTGCCGAGCAAGACTGCTTTGCCAGAGGCGATCGTGGCGCGGGCATTCGACTTTCCGGTGAGTTTCATCTGACCCTGGCCGTGATAGCCAACAACCCGCCGCTGCTGAGTTTTCAACGCAGCTTGGTGTCGCAGAGTTCATTGATCATCGCCTTGTACGAGAGTAGCGCTAAGTCGCACTGCTCTTACGATGAGCATTTTGAACTGATAGCCGCGATCGAGGCGAGAGATAACGACAAGGCGGTTCGGCTGATGATGCATCATCTGGATCATATCGAAAATAAGCTGAACCTGGATGAAGAGGGTACCTCGGGCGACCTGCGAGCGGTGTTCTCGAACCTGGCCGGTAAAATGTAGGATGTGTACCAACAGGTTGTTCTGATTAACCCTTTCATTGTGTTCAAAAGATCGCCTGCAGGCAGGCGGTTGAAGGCTCCTGCAACAACGGCACTTCCCACGTCCCTGTGGGTCGGCTCCCACAGTGCTACTTGGTGAGTTTCGTGGGTGATCGGGACTTTCTTTTGAAAGGTTTGAAACGGCAATAAAAGCATCATAATGACGCCGAAACCCCTTCTGAATCGATGAAATACAGACTGAAAAAGGCCCGCAGGGTCGAGCCATTGGCCGTTGTCAGTTCCCGACAACAACGGCATACCTGCGTCCTGGCAGGCAATGGCCAGGAGCGGCCTTTGCTTCGCTTTCTTTGTCGCTACAAAGAAATGAAGCCGCCGGGAGGCGGAACCGGAGTTTGATTAAAAAGACAATAATTCAGAATAAACTGCCGCAACACCTAACTGCAACATAGCCTTTTTTTGTAGGTTAGGCTTCAGCCTGACACCATGCTTAATCGGCCCTGCTCTGCACCAGTCGTTCAAAGTCATTGCACGGCAAGGGATAGGAAAACAGATAACCCTGAAAATAGCGGCAGCCTTTGGCTATCAGTGGCGCCTGTTCTGCCGCAGTTTCAACCCCTTCGGCGATGACTTTAAGCTTCAGGTGTTCGGCCATCGACAGGATGGTATCGACCAGAATCGCATTATCAGCATCCAAGTGGATATTACGCACAAAAGACTGATCTATTTTAAGGGTGTCGATCGGTAGCCGCTTAATGTAACTCAACGAAGAATACCCGGTGCCGAAGTCATCGATAGAAAACATCACGCCAAGGTGCTGCAGCCGTTTCATCCGCTCAATCGTGGTTTCTATATGGGTAAGCAGCATACTCTCGGTGATTTCCAATACCAGTCGCTTAGGATTGGCACCGGTTTGCTGCACCAGCATCTCTACCCGGTCAAAAAAATCACCCTGGTTGAACTGCTTAGGACTGACATTCACGGCCAGGCTGAGCTGCGAAAAGGGTGGCCCCAACGCCTCCCATTGCGCCAGTTTTTTGCAGGCATGCGTCAGTACCCAGGTGCCCACCTCCATAATTAGACTGCTATCTTCCATGATTGAAATAAACTCACCGGGTAGGATCATGCCTTTTAGTGGATGCTGCCAGCGCAGCAAACATTCGGCGCCCAGGATGCGCTCGTATAGATCCACCTGAGGCTGGTAAAAGAGTTCAAACTCATGATTGGACAACGCGAGACGTAAGTTCTGGGAAATCTCCAGTCGCTTTCTGAATTTTTCGTGTATATCTTTATGGTAAAAGCCAATGCCGTTATCGCCACTCCTTTTCACCCGGTACATCGCTATGTCGGCATGACTGAAGATCTCATCGATGGTTTTAGCGCCATTAGGGAACAAGACGATGCCAATGCTAACCTCTGTTTGGATGCTGTAGTCTTCCAAAACCAGTGTTTGCAGCAGGGCGGTTTTGATCTTATTAGCGATAGCCTCAGCCTCAACGGCGGCAATGCTAGTATTCGAATCGAGTTCGGTTAATAACACCACAAATTCGTCACCGCCCAGTCGAGCGGCAGTGTCTTCGGCGCGCAGACTTACCCTCAATACCTCGGCCACGTGTTGTAACACTCGATCGCCCGTGGCGTGTCCAAACGAGTCGTTGATCTGTTTAAAATTATCGATGTCGATATAGAGTAAGCTACCGTGGTTGGATCCTCTTCGCAGGTGCGCTAAATTCAGGCCTAGCCGGTTGAGTAACAATTGTCGATTGGGCAGTCCCGTGAGCGTATCGTAGAGGGCTTGTCGCTCTAGCAATGCATAGGCATGTCGCTGCTCGGTAATATCACTGAGGGATAGATAGATACAGTCGATTTCACCCTCGACATTCAACGTGGGTTTGCCGTCCAGGCGCACCCAGAGACTCGCATCGGCACCGGTATCCTTGTTACCCACAGGGTGATCAAGCAGGCGAAGCTCGCGGCGCTGGCGAATATGGGTTTTCTTAATACTCGATAGATACAGGAAAACCTCATCCTGTGCCTGGGCGTGAAAAAAAGTGCTCAAGCGTTGCTCTAGCAACTGGCTGCGCGTGATCCCCAGCATCTCTGCACTGCCCAGATTTGCTTCGAGGATCACCCCGTGGGGGCTAAGCGTGAGATAGCCAACGGGGGCAAAGTCATAGAGTTCGCTGTAGCGGTTACGAGAATCGAGCAACTCCAACTGGGTGCCGCGTAGCTCTTCGTTCTGCAGCTCAAGTTCGACCTGGTGGGTATGCAGTTCCTGCACCAGATTGAGGATTTCATCCGTGTCGAGTGCCGCCACCTCCGCGGCAAAGTCGGCCTTTGTTTTTACATTACTCGATTCTGCCAGACGGCGCAGTTTGTTGATGTCCATAATCCTTAAACCTCGATGCCTATCAAGATAGCGAACACTCCAGGCCGCTATTGCTCGGTTATGTTATTAGGAGCATCGTTCGGGATCTCGATCAGCGTGCCTATATAGTTGACCTCTGTACCCTGATCCTCGGTCACAGGTACGGCCTCGCTCATCACCCAGATGCGGTCCCCCGTGGGTTTTTGTAACCGGTATTTTTGTTTAAAGGGTAGCCGATTTTTGCAGGCTTCGGACCACGCCTGTTCCAGCGGTCCCCTGTCTGCGGGGGCAACCGCATCAAACGGACCTGTACTCATGGCTTGCTCCTGAGTCATGCCGACTAACTGGCACCAGTGTTCGTTGACGTAGGAATACTTGCCGTTGCTATCGGTATGGAAGATGGCAATGGGTGCGAGGTTGCCGAGGGTATAAAAGGCATCGTTGATTTTTTTGAGCGCCGCCTCCGCCCGTTTTAGCTGGGTGATATCTTCAAAGGTCAGTACCACGCCGTCGATCACGTTGGCCAGGGTTCGATACGGCCTTACCCGCATGTTGAATGAACGCTGATCTTTACTCCAAACCTCCTGCGCACTGCCATGCAAGTCTTCCAGAGCCTTTTGGGCGATGCAGGTCAGGTCCACATCGATCAGGTGGGTGACAAAATGCTGTATGGGTCGCCCGACATCCGTCGGGGTCAAGGGGATGATATCGGTAGCCTTAGGCGTGAAACGCCGCACACAGAGCTCAAGATCCAGGAACAGGGTAGCAATATTGGTGCTGTCCAGTAGGTTCTTTATATCATCATGGGCTGCGGCCAGTTCATTGATGCGGCTCTGCAGCTCGGCATTGACTGTGTATGACTCTTCGTTGAGTGATTGCAGCTCTTCCTTTGAGGTTTCCATCTCTTCGTTGGTGCTCTGCAGCTCTTCGTTAGTGCTCTGCAGCTCTTCATTGGTCGAATTGAGCTCTTCATTTGAGGTCTCCAGTTCCTCGATCGTGGTCTGCAGGCTCTCTCGGCTATACCGCAGTTCTTGGCGAAGTTGCTGCTCGGTCCTGCTGTTCTCACGGGTTTCTTTAACGATAGGCGTAACGGCAGTCTCAGCATCTTCTGCGACGGCGTCCTTAAACGTAATCATCAACAGTCCTTGCACGTTGGCCTGCACGAGTACCGGTTTGATGGTCATGTCGAAGGGCAGGGTCGGATTAGCCAGGGGTACTCTCAGCCCCTTGAGGACAGTCTCCTGCCTGTGGCTACGAGCGCTGCTGAGCGCCACAGCGAGTTCCGATTTTAAACCCGGGCGGGCCATCTTCAGAATATTCAGACTGGCCTTACCTTCCGCGGGTTGAAGATAACGGCCCGCGCGACCGTGGATATAAATAATATCGCTATTTTTATCGATGATGACGGTGGGTGGTGCCTCGGCTTGATTCAGAATCGCTTCAATAAGATGCAGCGTACTGATATCTCTACTTGGTATTAAGCTCTTGCTGGCATCGATCTCCTGGAGCATGTCGGCACGACGAAGCGCCCCGGGAAATCCCAGTAGGACTTGACCTTCAACGGCCGATTCACGCCGAAACAGTTTCCATTTCTTGTCGAGCGTAGTGAACAGGTTGGAGGCCTTCCCCAGGCTTTCCGAAGCACCCAGAAACAGCAAGCCATCGGGTTTGAGGCAGTAATGGAACAGCGAGAGTGTTCTATCCTGTAGCGTTGTCCCCAAATAAATTAGCAGGTTACGGCAGCTTATTAGGTCCAGTTTGGTGAAAGGCGGGTCCTTGATAACGCTCTGCGGAGCGAAGATCAGCATCTCGCGAATGGCTTTGCGAATGCGGTAACGGCCATCATCTTCTTTGCTAAAATAGCGTCGCAGCCGCGCCTTCCCCACGTCTGCTTCTATGCTCGCCGGATAAATGCCGGCGCGCGCTGTGTCGACGGCATAGATGTCAAGATCGGTCGCAAAGAGCTGTACCGAAAAATGTCGATCGATCTCCTCCATACATTCTTGTAGCAGGATAGCGATGGAGTAGGCCTCTTCTCCCGTGCTGCAGCCAGGCACCCAGACACGCAGCCGATAATCCTCGGGTTTATCCTTCAGTAACTCGAGTAACTCCTGGGTCCGGAGTCGGTGAAAGGCGTCTGGATCGCGGAAAAAGCGGGTCACACCGATCAGCAGCTCTCGGTAAAGAATCTCCACCTCTGGCCCGTTTTCGTGCAGAAAACCTACGTAGTCGGCAATATCCAGGATGTGGTGCAGGTTCATTCGGCGTTCGATTCGGCGGCAGAGCGTATTATGTTTGTAGAGCGAAAAATCCTGTTCGGTATGCTTGTGTAAAATAGCGAAGACCTTCTGCAGCGAAGCTTCGGTGTCGCTCTGCAGCGGGCTGAGTCGGGAGGCCGGCACCAGGGCCATATATTGGGTCAATAAGGCCGGCATTTTTTCCGGAGGCAACACGAAATCAACCAGTCCTGTATCGATCGCATTGCGCGGCATGCCGTCGTACTTGGCGGACGTTTCAGTCTGCGCTATCACCATGCCCAGCTCAGCCTTGATTTCTTTGAGGCCGAGAGAGCCGTCGGAGCCCGTCCCCGAGAGAATAATCACCACCGCGTTGGGTCCCTGATCGAGGGCTAATGAGCGGAAGAAGTGATCGATGGGCAGATCAGAGCCGCGTGGCAGGCTGAGTTTGGTTAAGTACAGGACGCCATTGAGGATGCTTACATTCCGGTTGGGTGGGATCACATAGACGTGATTCGCCTGCACCGGCATCCCCTCGTGTATCTGCATGACCGGCATGCGCGTTTGCTTTTGCAATAGCTCCGGCAACAAACTCGCATGCGTGGGATCGAGATGGGAGACGATGATAATGGCCATGCCGCTGTCTTCGGGCATGGCCTTGATGAACGCATCACAGGCCTCAAGCCCACCAGCCGACGCACCTATACCGATAATAGGAAAGCCAGGTTTTTGTTGCATCAAGACGTTTTTAGGGCCCGAAATAGCATCCGCTGCGGCTGTTTTCTGTCTGCTGGTGGCCTTTATCTTTACCTGTGCCGGCTTGTGGGTCGGTGGTTTGTTCTTTGGCATCATCGCTTCCTTGTGCCCGTGCTGAATCGATCAATCCCGGCTATCACCGGGTTATTGACTCCATACCAATAAAGTACAACCTGTACTCAGTATAAGACGATTGACGGCGCCCCGCAGAATCTGAGCTGTTCCATTCTTTATGTGGGGGGAAGGTCTTTCATTGCTGGCAAGGAGCAGTCATCGTCGGACTAAAGTCCGACCTACAAGCCTAACCCACAGAGACACCCTGTCGGATGCTCTTACTTTTTATTATAAGGATTTTCAAATGAAAAATTTTATCGCCAAACTCCCGAAAATTGAGCTTCATCTACATATAGAGGGGACATTAGAGCCTCAGATGATGCTTGATCTAAGTCAGAAAAATAAAATAAAACTTCCCTACAAAAACATCCAAGAGATTCAAAATGCCTATCAATTTGAAGATCTTCAGTCATTTTTGGATTTATATTATGCGGGGGCTTCTGTGCTTCGCACGCAACAAGATTTTTTTGATCTCACTTGGGCATACATGCGTAAGTGCAAAGAAGAAAATATTATTCATACTGAAATATTTTTTGATCCTCAAACGCATACCATGCGAGAAATACCGATCCGTGAAGTCATTGGGGGAATCACTCGAGCACTTCAAAAAGCCAAGCAGGAGCTGGGAATATCAAGTTACCTTATTGCTTGTATATTAAGACATTTAAGCCAGGAAGAGGGCCTTGAAATACTTCAAGAACTCCTGCCTTACAAAAAAGACATTGTTGCTATAGGGTTAGACAGCGCAGAAAAAGGCAATCCACCCAGTAAATTTAAAGAGCTGTTTGCCAAAGCACGCCAAGAAGGATTTTTGCTTGTCGCTCACGCCGGAGAGGAAGGAGATGCGGGATATATTCAAGAAGCCTTGGATTTAGGGGTTGCAAGGATTGATCACGGGGTGGGCTGTGAAGAAGATGATGATTTGGTGGCGTATCTGAAAGAGCAGCAGATCCCGTTGACGATCTGTCCTCTCTCCAATCAATGCCTCAAGGTTGTGCCAACGATGAAAGATCATAACCTGTTGAGACTGCTTAACAGGGGGCTTTGTGTGACGATTAATTCCGACGATCCCGCCTATTTTGGGGGATATATGAATGCCAATATGCTTTCAATCACCAGGGGGTTGGGGCTTGTGCAAGAGGATCTGGAGAGATTGAGTTTTAATGCCCTTCAAGCAAGTTTTTTAGCCATTGAAGAAAAAACCCGCCTCAAAGAAGTCTTTGAAAAATTCTTTGCTGGTTACAAAAAATGATGCGGTGTGAGGGTGGGGTGGGGTGTGATGGGGAGGGTAGGTCTTTCATTGTGCGAGCGCGTAGCGTGCGCGGAGGCACGAACCGCATCGGACAGCACAGGATGAAAGACCTGACCCTCTTCTGTGCTCTTCTGTGCTCTTCTGTTGATGTGGGGACCATTACGCGCGTCGATGTACCGAGCGGCCCATCGCAAAGGTTTCCCGGATAGCGCGGTCATCCCCCAGCGTCATCAGTACGAATAGCCGCTCCTGGATACTCTTGGCCTGCTGCATTCGGTAGCTCAGCAGCGGTGTGGCGTTGTAATCCAGGACCACAAAATCAGCTTCTTTACCGGGAGCAAAGCTGCCAATTTTGTCGTCGAGTTTAAGTGCGCGGGCCCCGCCGAGGGTCGCCAGATAGAGCGATTTGAACGGGTGCAGTTGCTGTTCTTGCAGCTGCATCACCTTGTAGGCTTCGTTGAGGGTCTGCAGGATCGAGAAGCTGGTGCCCGCGCCGACATCGGTGCCCAGCCCCACGTTTATACTGTAGGACTCCATCTTTGCCAGGTCGAACAGGCCGCTGCCCAGAAACAGGTTGGAGGTCGGGCAGAAAGCGACGGCAGAGTCGGTTTCGGCTAGGCGCTGGCATTCCGCATCGCACAGGTGCACCCCGTGGGCAAACACGGAGCGTTCACCGAGCAGCTTGTAATGGTCGTAGACATCCAGATAACCGCTGCGCTCGGGGAACAGCGCCTTGACCCATTCGATCTCCTGCTGGTTCTCCGACAGGTGAGTGTGCATATACAGGCCGGGGTATTCGCCCAGTAGCTGCCCGGCGACAGCCAGCTGCTCGGGGCTACTGGTGGGTGCAAAGCGTGGGGTGACCGCATAGTGCAGCCGGCCCTTGCCGTGCCAGCGCTCGATCAGCGCCTTGGAGTCGCGGTAACTCGACTCGGGGGTGTCGGTCAGATAGTCCGGCGCGTTACGGTCCATCATTACCTTACCGGCGATCATGCGCAGGTCGCGTTGTTCGGCGGCCTCAAAAAATGCATCGACCGATTCGGGGTGCACGGTACCGAACACCAGTGCGGTGGTGGTGCCGTTACGCAGCAGTTCGGTCAGAAATACCTCGGCGACGCCGGCGGCATGCTGTTTGTCTTTGAAGTGCTGCTCGGTCGGGAAGGTGTAGTTTTCCAACCAGTCGAGCAGCTGTTCCCCGTAGGAGGCGATCATGCCGGTCTGCGGGTAGTGGATATGGGTATCGACAAAGCCGGGGCACAGCAGGCTGTCGCTGTGCTGGGTCACCGGCGTACCTTCGGGTAGCGAGGGCAGCAGGGCGCTCGCGTCACCGACTGCCAGTACGCGACCGTCTTCGATCACCAAGAGCCCGTCGTCAAGATATTCGAATGAGGCCTCAAGACCGAGAACGGCGGGATCGCCCAGGCTGTGGATCAGGGCGGAGCGGTGGGCGTGAAGGGTCATGGTCATGAGGTTGGGTCTCGGTCTGTAGCGTTAGCGGTCAGGATTAATTCTTGCGTATGGGTTACCTAAATCGCTAACCGCTCGATGATCTGGGTCTCTTTGGGGGTCTGATCTTTCAGGTTGCCGAAGGCGGCGGTTTGTTTGGCGTTATAGGTGGCGATCACCTCGGCGGCGACCGAAACGGCGATCTCTGCCGGCAATTTTCCTTTGACGTTGGAGATGCCCATCGGGCAGGTTATCGTCGCCAGTTGCTGGTCGGTGAACCCCCTGGCCTTGAGTCGGTGCTCGAATTTTTTGCGCTTGGTGCGCGAGCCGATCAGGCCGTAGTAATCGAAATCGCCACGCTTGAGGATCGCCTCGGTCAGTTCCTGATCGAGCTGGTGGTTGTGGGTCATAACGATGAAGTAGCTGTTGGCCGGCATGCTGTCGATCTCGTCGACCGGAAATTCGCTAACCACCTTTTCAACCCCCTCAGGAAGCTGTTCGGGAAACTCCTCGTCGCGCGAGTCGATCCAGCGAACGCGGCAGGGCAGGCTGGCCAGTATCGGTGCCAGCGCCCGGCCGACATGACCGGCGCCGAAGAGGGCGATCTGGGTGGTGGTCGTGCCCAGGGGTTCGAACAGCAAGGTGGTCGCGCCGCCGCAGCACTGGCCCAGGCTGGCGCCGAGGGAGAAACGTTCCAGGCGGGGGGCCGCCTGTTTATCGTCGAGCAGCTGGCGAGCGATCCTGATCGCCTGGTACTCCAGATGGCCACCGCCGATCGTATCGAACTGCGCAGCAATGCTCACCAGCATCTTGGCGCCCGCATTACGCGGGGTCGAACCCTTCTCGTCGACCACAGTGATCATCACCGCAGGCGTGCCCTCGGCGTCGAGTCGGGCCAGGGCGCTGATCCAGTGACTACTCATGCGCGCTCTCCCGTGTTGCAGCTGACCAGCATCTGGGTGCCCGCATTACGCGGGGTAGAGAACTTTTCATATCGTCGACCACCGTGATCATCACCGCAGGGGTGCCCTCGGCGTCGAGTCGGGCGAGGGCGCTGATCCAGTGACTACTCATGCGCGCTCTCCCGTGTTGCAGCTGAACAGCATCTGGGTGCCCGCATTACGCGGGGTAGAAAACTTTTCATATCGTCGACCACAGTGATCATCACCGCAGGCGTGCCCTTGGCGTCGAGTCGGGCCAGGGCGCTGATCCAGTGACTACTCATGCGCGCTCTCCCGTGTTGCAGCTGACCAGCATCTTGGCGCCCGCATTACGCGGGGTAGAAAACTTTTCATATCGTCGACCACAGTGATCATCACCGCAGGCGTGCCCTCGGCGTCGAGTCGGGCCAGGGCGCTGATCCAGTGACTACTCATGCGCGCTCTCCGGGGTTGGTGCTGCTGGTGCTGGCCAGTTGTGCCTTGATCGCCTCGACCGCCCAGAGCACGCGCTCGGGGGTTGCTGGCGCGTCGATCCTGGGACTGATGCGGTAATCGGACAGGCTGGAGATCGCATCGCGGATGGCGCAAAACACTGAGATGCCGAGCATAAACGGCGGTTCGCCCACGGCCTTGGAGTGGAAGACCGTGTCCTCGGTATTCTTGCGGTTCTCGACCAGACGGACGCGTAAATCGACCGGCATGTCGGCGATGGCCGGGATCTTGTAACTGGCCGGCCCCGTGGTCAGCAACCGACCCTCGGCGTTCCAGACCAGCTCTTCGGAGGTTAACCAACCGACACCCTGAACGAAGGCGCCTTCGATCTGGCCGATATCGATCGCAGGATTTAGAGAAGCACCGACATCGTGCAGCAGGTCGGCGCGCAGGATCTTGTACTCGCCGCTGAGGGTGTCGATCACCACCTCGGAACAGGACACCCCGTAAGCAAAGTAGTAGAACGGCCGGCCACGGGCGTTGTCACGATCGTAGTGAATCTTGGGGGTGCGGTAGAAACCGGTGCTCGACAGCGAGATCTGGTGATAATAAGCCAGCTGAATAAAGTCGGCGAAGGCCAGGATCTGATCACGAATCAAGACGTGGTTGTTGGCGAAACGTACGTCCTCGTCGGTCACGTCGTAGTGCTTAACGGCAAACTCGACCAGCCGCTGCTTGATGGTCTGGGCGGCATTTTGCGCCGCCTTGCCGTTCAGGTCGGCACCTGATGAGGCCGCGGTCGGCGAAGTGTTCGGTACCTTGTCGGTATCGGTGGCGCTGATCTGGATGCAGTCGATATCGACCTGAAACTCTTCGGCGACGATCTGCGCCACCTTGGTGTTCAGACCCTGACCCATCTCGGTACCGCCATGATTGAGATGGATACTGCCATCGGTATAGACGTGGATGAGCGCCCCGGCCTGGTTGAGGAAGCCGGCGGTAAAGGAGATACCGAACTTGACCGGCGTTATCGACAGACCTTTCTTGAGGATAGGGTTGCTGGCGTTGTAAGCGCGGATGGCCTCGCGGCGTGCCTGGTAATCACAGCTCAGCTCTAACTCGGCGAGCATCTCGGGTAACAGATTATCCTCTACCTGCTGGTAGTAATGGGTGGTGTCGCGGCCCTCGTCGGCGGCGGTCAATGGTTGGCCAAAGCCGTTGAGGCCGTTCATGCCGTTGTAGAGGTTGTGCTTGCGGACCTCCAGGGGGTCTTTACCCAGAGCGCGGGCGATATCGTCAAGAATGATCTCCGGCATGATCAGGCCCTGGGGCCCGCCGAAACCCCGGAATGCGGTGTTGGATGCGGTGTTGGTCTTGCAGCGGTAACCGGTGATAGTGGCATCGCCGAGGTAGTAGCCGTTGTCGGCGTGGAACATGGCACGGTCGACGATCGAGTTGGACAGGTCGGGCGAGTAGCCGCAGTTGCCG
Organism: Motiliproteus sp.; assembly: GCA_047633175.1. Classification (GTDB taxonomy): domain Bacteria; phylum Pseudomonadota; class Gammaproteobacteria; order Pseudomonadales; family Balneatricaceae; genus Motiliproteus. The sequence goes on from JBLIEQ010000032.1 coordinate 21,683, forward strand.
GCCAGCTTCATCTCGCAGCCGGTGATGCGGCCGTTGTCGTCGAAGCCGACGTCGAACTGGTTGAAGAACGGATGTCGCTTGCCGGTCATCAGCATGTCGTCCACTCGAGGCAGGCGCATCTTAGCCGGACGACCGGTGAGCTTGGCCACCACCGCCGCCATGCAGGCGGGACCTGCGGCCTGGGTCTCTTTACCGCCGAAGCCACCGCCCATCCGGCGCATATCGATCTGTATCTTATTGAACGGCACGCCGAGCACTTCGGCGACCAGTTTCTGGACTTCGGTGGGGTTCTGGGTCGAGGTGTAGACGATCATGCCGCCATCTTCGGTAGGAATCACCGCTGAGACCTGGGTTTCCAGATAGAAGTGTTCCTGACCACCGATATGGACGTTACCGCTCAGCCGATGCTTGGCATTGGCCAGCGCCGTCTGTGAATCGCCCCGCGTATGGTGATGTGGCTCGCTGATGTACAGTTTTTTCTCGAGGGCCTCTTCGACCGACAGCACCGCTTCCAGCGGTTGGTACTCGATGATCGCGGCCATCGCCGCTTGGCGTGCGGTGTCATGATCGCCGGCTGCGACCGCCAACACCGGCTGGCCGTAGTACTCGACGATGCCGTCGGCCAGCAGCGGGTCACCCGGCAGGATCGCACCGATATCCAGCTGTCCGGGAACATCCTGTGCCGTAATCACAAGAGCCACGCCGGGAAACGCGTAGCAGGGGCGTACATCGAGCCGGGTGATGCGACCGTGAGCGCACTCGGACAGTCGAGCGTAGACATGCAGTTGGTTGGGGAACTCCGGCCGGTCGTCGACATAGACCGCCTCACCACTAACCTGTTTGGCGGCACTCTCGTGTTTGACGCTGCGGCCCACGCCGGTCTGCAAGCCTTGTTTGGCCAGGATCAACATCTGTTCGGGGGTGAGGCCGTTGCCCTGATGATTAGACATGGGCGCTGTCCCCTGTGGTGAGTTGCGAGCGGCTATTCTCGAGGGTGTTTTCGAGGCTTTTTCCGGGGCTATAGGCCTCGACCACGGAGGCATCGGTCACGCGACTGTCGGTGCCGGGCTGGTCGATCTCGATGAAGTAGCGGGTCAGCATGTTGCTGGCGGTCAGCATTCGATACTCCCTGGAGGCGCGAAAGTCTGAGATCGGGCTAAAATCCTGAGCCAGTGCCTGTTTGGCACGCTCGATGCTGTCCAGGTTCCAGGGCGCTCCGGTCAATAGCGCTTCGGTTTGGCTGGCGCGCTTAGGAATAGCCGCCATGCCACCGAAGGCGATGATGGCACTCCGGATGACACCGGCCTCTATCTGCAGATTGAAACACCCCAGCACCGCCGAGATGTCATCGTCGATCCGCTTGGAGATCTTGTAGCTGCGAAAAGCGCTGCCCTGTTGCGCAGGGTCTTGGGCGCGGGGGACGATAACCTTCTCGATAAATTCGCCGGGCTGTTGCGCGGTGACTTTGTAATCGATGAAGTAATCTTCCAGCTTGAGGGTGCGGCGGCTCGTGCCCTGACGCAGGATGACATTTGCACCGAGCGCTATCAGTGCCGGTGGCGAATCCCCGATCGGCGAGGCATTGCCGATATTGCCTCCTAGCGTGCCCTGGTTACGGATCTGCAGCGAGGCGAAGCGGTGAAGCAGGGCGCCGAAATCCGGGTAGTCGTTAGCCAGGGCCGCGTAGCAGTCGGTCAGTGATGCGGCGGCACCCAGTTCGATGCGATCGTCGAATACCTCGACCTGTTTTAGCGCGGCGATGTCGCCAATGTAGATCAGGGTCTCGAGTTGACGGTACAACTGGGTGACTTCCAGGGCCAGATCGGTACCGCCGGCGAGGATGCGGGCGCCGGGGTTTGCAGCGAGTAATTCGCTGAGTTCTGCGAGTGTGCGCGGATTAAAGGCATTTTTAGTGCCCTCGCTGAGCTGCGGTTGGGCATCGATCTGCAGGCTGCGCAGGCGCTCTAGGGTCTGCGGTAGGTTGCGATCAAACGGGTCCTGGTCGGCATTGAGGGTCATCTGTGTTGCGGCATCGACGATCGGGCGGTAGCCCGTGCAGCGACAGAGGTTGCCCGAGAGAGCTTCCTCTATCTGGGCTTGTTGGGGCTTGGCGACATTCTTGCCAAGCGCAAACATCGACATCACGAAACCGGGGGTGCAGAAACCACACTGGGAGCCGTGGCAGTCGACCATCGCTTGCTGGCTGGGGTGAAGAACGCCCTGGTGTTTGAGATCTTCAACGCTGATCAGTTGCTTGCCGTGCAGGGCGGAGACGAATGTAAGGCAAGAATTGATGCTCTTGTAACGGATCTGGTCGCCAGCGTCGTCCGTGACAAGCTCGCCGAGGACGACGGTACAGGCGCCACAATCTCCCGAAGCGCAGCCCTCTTTTGTGCCGACTTTTCGCCGCTGGTTACGCAGGTAGTTCAGGACCGTCATGTTCGGATCGAGTGATGCCTCGACCCGTATTTCCTGATTGAGAAGAAACTTGATCAAGTCAAACCCCCAGTCTTATTATTTATTCTAGCCGGATTGTATTTCTTGATTTAAACAATACCTGACTATTAAGTCAACAAAATAGAAGAGCCGTCAGCAAAGCCGTCAGGCTGAAGCCTAACCTACAAAATACGCCCCCCCCAGAACAATCCATGGGAGCGCTCTCTGGCCGGGTTAGGGCTGTCAGGGTAAACTTTCTCAGGGCTATCGCTGTATAGACACTCAAGGCCGGGCAGGTAAAGGGCACCTAAAACTGGTCTAAGGACAATATTTGTATGAAATTTACTCAACTGGGCAATAGTGATATCCGGGTTTCACGCGTCTGTCTCGGCAGCATGACCTGGGGTATGCAAAACACCCAAGAAGATGCCAATCGACAGCTTGAATACGCTCTGAGTCAGGGTATTAACTTTATTGATACGGCTGAGATGTACGCGATCCCGCCGACGGCGCAGACCTGCGGAACAACCGAGACCCTGATTGGCAATTGGCTCGGTGAAAACCCTGGCCGTCGTAAAGAGCTTATTCTCGCGACTAAAATCACCGGCTCCGGCTTACCCTGGATTCGTCACGGTGGCCCGATAACCGGTGCTGCAGTCATTGCGGCAGTCGACGCCTCGCTAAAACGCTTGCAAACCGACTACATTGATCTGTATCAGCTGCATTGGCCCAATCGCACTTCGCCTCACTTCGGTAAACACTTTCCCAATCAATTCAAGTTCAGCGAGTTTGATGTCAGGCAGGAAGAAGCGCAGATGCTCGATATTCTGCAGGGTTTAGCGAGCTGTATTAAGGCAGGTAAGATCCGTCATTGTGGCTTATCGGATGACACCCCCTGGGGTATTAATACCTATCTGAAACTCAGTGAAAAATACGATCTGCCACGCATGCTGTCGATCCAAAATGAGTTCAGCCTATTGCATGCTAAAGACTGGCCTTATCTGATTGAAAATTGTGTTCACGAGCACCTGGCGTACTTACCCTGGTCACCGTTGGCAGGGGGGATGCTGAGTGGAAAATATTTAAATGGAGAACGTCCAGCGGGAAGCCGTTGGACCCTGATGCAGCGTAACGGCCTGTTCAGAGATACACCCTTAGCCAACAGCGCAACAGCAGCCTACGTGGAGATTGCCAACACGTACGGTTATACCCCCAGCCAGTTAGCACTCGCCTGGTGTGATCAGGTAGAGGGTGTGACATCCACCATTATAGGCGCGACCTCTATAGCGCAGCTGCAGGAAAATATCAGCGCGTTTTCTATGCCTCTGAGTCAAGCCGCGCTGTCCGATATCAACAGCGTCTTTAAGAGGTATCCGTTACCTTTTTAAGGTCGGATGGGCAGTCCCCAGGCATAGATAGATGTGGGTTGGAGCCTTTGTGGGTTAGGCTTCAGCCTGACGATGGCCACTCTTTGCCAGTCTTGTCGGACTACTTTCTACCCACAAAAAGCCAACCCACAGCGGGCTCCTTGCTAGTACGCAGCATTATGATCAAAAACGCTGCCACAGCAGCCGTGCTGCCAGCGCCAGGGTTGCTATGATGATCAGCGGCTTAACCAGCCGCGCACCCTTGTTAATCACCAGATTGGAGCCCAGTCGCGCGCCGATCACCTGACCTGCCGCCATACTCAGTCCGATACTCCAGAGTACCTGACCGGCGCTGATAAATAGCAGCAGCGAGGCGGTATTGGTGGCAAACACCAGCACCTTAGTGTGGGCTGTGGCGCGCACCAGGTTATAACCGCGCAGTGCTACGAAGGCCGCGGCAAACAACGAACCGATGCCTGGACCGAAGAAGCCGCCATAGAAACCGATCCCCAGCGCCGCACTGAGGGCGAAAGCCCGGTGGCTCAGGTGCGCTTTTGTGTCGCTGTCACCGACGCGTGAGGAGAGCATAAAGTAAAGCGCGATGCCGATCAGCAGCAGAGGGATCAGCCACGCCAGCAGCGCGGCATCGATACGCTGCACCGTCCAGGTGCCGAGCGCTGCGCCGAACAGGGCGCAGAGAATGGCGCTTCCCATGCCCCTGAGTTCGATCTTGCCTTTGCGAAAGTAATTGAGCATCGAGGAGGCGGTGCCAAACACATTCTGCAACTTGTTGGTCGCCAGTGCAGCGATAGGATCCAGTCCCAGCAGTAGCAGAACTGGTAACACCAACAGGCCACCGGCACCCGCGATGGCGCTGATAAAGCCCGCGACTGCGCCCAGCACCAGCAGCAAGGCCAAAACCTGCGGCCCGGGAGATGTGAGATCGATAGCCTGTGCGGCCAGCTCCATAAGGTAGCACCTCTATGCTTTGGGGGCTGCAGTGTAACGAGTTCGGTACCGTTATGACGATCGCGCTTACGATTGCTGTCTTGATCGTTGGCTAAACGAATGTTCAATTATAGCTTGAACGATCGTTCAGCCAGCGATAAGCTGAGGGCTCTCCACCTCAGCTAACCTGTAAACCGCCACCTCAGCCCCAACTGGATGAGCAGTCCCTGTACTCCCTGCACAACGGCTGTAATCTGAACGCTTGGGGCAGGTAAGCGGATCTAAGCTTTCTGGATTTTGGCAACAGGCTGCTGTTGCGGGAAGATTGCGGTGTGACCGGATAATACACAAGGACTTTAAGATGACTGATTCGACCCTAAAGCTGCAGATCGACATTGTATCCGATGTCGTTTGCCCCTGGTGCATCATCGGCTATAAGCAGCTGGCTAAAGCGTTGGACGCGACCGGCACACCCTATGAGATTCGTTGGCATCCGTTTGAGTTGAACCCCGGCATGCCCCCGGAAGGTCAGGAACTCGGCGAACATGTGGCCGAGAAATACGGCTCCACCAGGGAACAATCCCAGGCCAGCCGGATCGATATGACCGAGATTGGTGCAGGCCTGGGGTTCGAGTTTCGCTTCGCCGACGACATGCGGATGCACAACACCTTTAACGTGCATCAGCTTCTGCACTGGGCTGACCAGCAGGGTCGGATGCACGACCTCAAACTGGCCCTCTTCAGCGCTCACTTTACCGAACGTCGCAACCTCTCTGACGATGCTGTGCTGGCGGCTGTGGCCGCAGAAATCGAGCTGGATCGGGACGAAGCCCTGGCCGTCCTTGAGGATCAACGCTTCGCATCAGCCGTGCGTGATGTCGAAAAGCACTGGTTGAGCCAGGATATTCAGGGTGTGCCGGCGGTGATCTTTAACCGTCGCCATCTGGTCAGCGGTGCGCAAGGGGTCGAAACGTTCACCCGCATCTTGCAACAGTTAGCCCAGGACTGAAACAGTTAGCCCAGGCTTGAACCAAGGCGCGCATTACCCTTATTCTGCGTTTGACTGAAATACCGCAGCGCTTGCACCTCAAGCCTGTCCGACACTGAAAGAAGGAAATTAGTAGTATGTCTGACACGAACGAGTACCAACCCCCCAAGGTCTGGACCTGGGACTCCGAAAATGGCGGCGAATGGGCCCAGATCAACCGCCCCATTGCCGGAGCTACACACGAGGCCACCCTGCCACGTGGCAAGCACCCCCTGCAGCTTTACTCGATGGGCACACCCAATGGCCAGAAGGTCAGCATCGTGCTCGAAGAGTTGCTGGCGCTGGGTGAGCAGGGCGCTGAATATGACGCCCACCTGATCCGTATTACCGAGGGAGATCAGTTCTCGTCGGGCTTTGTGGAGCTCAATCCTAACTCGAAAATCCCGGTACTCCTGGATACCGAGACCGGCAGCCGGGTCTTTGAGAGCGGTGCAATCCTTCTCTATCTGGCCGAGAAGTTCGGACATTTTATGCCCAAGGATGCAGCAGCGCGCACCGAGGTCCTTAACTGGCTCTTCTGGCTGCAGGGCTCTGCCCCCTACCTGGGCGGCGGATTCGGTCATTTCTATGCCTACGCACCCGAGAAACTCGAATACCCGATCAACCGTTTCACCATGGAAATAAAGCGCCAGCTGGATGTGCTGGATCGAGAGTTGGCCGAGCATCGCTATCTGGGTGGCAACGAATACAGCATCGCGGATATGGCCACCTGGCCCTGGTACGGTAATTTGGTACTGGGCGAGGTTTATGGTGCAGGCGAATTCCTGCAGGTCGAAAGCTACAAGAACCTGCGCCGCTGGGCCGAAGAGATCCTTGAACGCCCTGCAGTCCAGCGTGGGCGGAAGGTCAACCGCACCTGGGGCGAGCCTTCAGAGCAGCTGCACGAACGCCACGATGCCTCGGATTTCGATCGATAAATCCAAGACCCGCCGGCACGCGCATCCTGCCATTGTGGGCTCTATCTACCTCAGATGGAGCCAGCAATAGCAGGTTTTTTTTGACTGGAAAACTGACAAATATTGCGCCATTATCACTTTATGAGGAGAAGCGGTGCCAGCCCTGCAATTATATAGCCGACGCCTGTTCTTCCATCAGCGCTTAGATAGCAACAAACTATCAACAATACTATTGCTCAGGAGTTGAAATGACCGATATTCAGCATAATGAAAAACAAGAAGTCACTATTGTCGATATAAAAATGCCATTTATCTCTATGGTTATTTTTTTGGTAAAACTTGCAGTCGCATCAATTCCTGCCTTTATTATATTTGCATTTATTTTTATGATATCAGGCATGTTGTTTGGTGGTATGTTCCATGGTTTCGGTATGGGGCCTTACTAGGATGCTGACTCTAACACGCGCAAGCAGATGGACGGACTTATTATGAGACCCTTACTGATCCCCGCAATGTTGTTGATGTTGGTAACCTCGTTGCCTACATACGCCGCCGGAATAAACAGCAGCCTTAACTACAATCTCTATCAGCTGTCAGCCAGCGCCGAGGATGAGATTGATAATGACCTTATGAAAGTCACTCTTACGGCGTCTCATCAGGCACTGCAAACCTTTGAAGCAAGCAATGTAGTCAACAGCCAGATGGCCGAGGCGTTGGGAATTCTTAAAACGACGAAGAATGTTCAGTACCAGACAGGAAATTATCACACCCAACCGGTCTACCAAAACCAACAGATTGTCGGCTGGAAAGCATCTCAAAACCTTGAATTGAAAAGCGCTGATGTGAATCAGTTATCAGATATTTTAGGTGTATTACAAAAAGAACTTAAGATATCTTCAATAAACTTCGATATAAGCCAGGCGGTTCGTAAAAAAGTTGAAAACCTTCTCTCAATTGAAGTGCTGAATAGATTTAAAGAGCGTGCTGCATTGGTACAAGAAACGATGGGGGCTGTTCGGTATAAGGTTGTATCTCTTAATTTAAACTCGGGCTCCCAACGACCCTCCTTTGGCCGCACATTAATGAGGTCAGAAATGGCATCGGTGTCCTCGGCACCTGCTATCGAAAGTGGAAAAGGCACGATTAATGTTGAAGTATCGGGGCAGATTCAACTTATCTTTAATTGAGAATTCTTCTTTAAATTCTGTGCTTCCTGGTGAATAAAAATTTTACAAAAAAAATCAGGTAACACAGTTTTCTCTGCCCTGTTAAAAATAAGACAAGTCATTTTACAAGTTATACTTAGCATTAGGGGGGCTAAGGCTTATTTTACTAAGAATATAAGGTCAATTTATATCTGTATTTAAAAATCAGCTCTGACTAATAATGATTCTTATTATTGTTATTATTCGCAGCTAAGATCACGATAGTCTGAGCGCACATCTACATTAATAAATGCTAATAAATATCCTCTCCTGGGAATAAAATAACATCAGAGATGCTGATGTCATCGCATTCGCAGAGCCGGCCTAAAAGGGCAAGGTGTTGCGGCTGGTCCCTTCTGTAAATTTCTAAGATAAGTCCCTGCAGTGGCACCTTGCGGACCATCAGGATCCAGAGGAACCTGGGTAGGGCTTCTTTGAACCACGAATCCCATAACTTTACCATTAAAAACAATGGTTATAATGAGATATGATCTCATAACAGGGATCAGGGCTGGCGCATTCACACCCCTCATAAGCAGATCGATAGATGAATGTCCACATATTTTATAGTGATTAAAACTTAGGATATTATAATAGTTGGCTTTTCTTTGATTTAGATTAGAGACAAAAAACTAAAGTACCTCTATAGTCCCTCGCTATTATTTTTTATTCAGTAAAAAGTGCCTACACTAGGAGCCTGATGTGAATGCCGATATGAGTACCCGCAAGGGAATGTCTATCCAAACGAAGGTCAACCTGTTACTTATCGCTGTTTTTCTGATCGTTCTTATCAGTAGTCTGACAGCCATATTCAACAGTGAAACTAGACTCAGTCATGAGGTCGCCCGTAAAACAACGTTGGCGACCGCAGACTCCTATTTTGACAGCATCAACATTCTGATGCTCAGTGGCGCTATGGCCAACCGCTCCACACTACAGCAGAAAATAATTACCAATGAAGACCTAACTGAAGCCCGAATTATCCGTGGTGCTGCTGTAGCAGACACGTATGGACCTGGATCAGCCGACTCAGGGATAGAGGATGACTTTGATAGCCGAGCGCTGCAAGGCGAGCATATAGTTGAAGAAATTGATGATGATAAGGGTCACCGTCTTGTCGTTGTGACGCCCATGAAAGCGCTCAGCAGCTATAAAGGCACTAACTGCCTGCTCTGTCACCAGGTCACCGAAGGCGATATTCTTGGCGCGGTGCGTGTTAGCTATTCTTACGAAAGCCTGGATACGGAAGTTTTAAGCAGCGTTACCGCCATTGCTCTGGTAGAGCTTGCCTTCTTTGCTGCGGGTATTCTTGTCATTAGCCTGCTCCTGCGCCGCTGGGTTATTACGCCTATCAACCGCCTCAGTAATACCATCCATGTTATTGAACAAGAAGGCAATCTTAACTTGAGAATAGACGTTGCTTCAGGGGATGAAATCGGCCGGATGTCAGCCGCCTTCAACTCTATGTTGGGTCATTTTCACGACAGTTTGAAGCAGGTCAGTAGCAGTATCGTACAGCTGGGTACTTCCAGCGCACAGATTAACGATATTTCAAAAACGGCTTCTCAAGCCGTAAGCAATCAGCAACTCCAAACAAGTTCTGTCGCTTCAGCAATGCAGCAGATGGAAGCAGCAACTCATGGCGTGGCTACCACTGCAGAGCATACCGTTACGGCTTCAGACTTAGCGTTGCAGGAGTCAACCAAAGGAACTCGGATTACGGATGCTGCCCTTCAACAAATTGAAAGCCTGAAAGAGAATATGGTTCGGGCTACGCATGCTATCCAACAGCTCAACACTCAGAGCCAGAATGTAGGCACGGTGTTAGAAGTGATCCAAAAGATTGCAGGCCAAACCAACTTACTGGCCCTGAACGCAGCAATCGAGGCAGCCCGTGCCGGTGAGCAAGGCAGAGGCTTTGCCGTAGTTGCTGACGAAGTCAGAACCCTGGCCACCCGCACACATCAATCGACGGAGGAGATAAATAGCATTATTGATCGTTTACAGAAAGATGCGGAAGACGCGGTAACGGTGATGCAGGTTGCCATGACCAGCGCCGAAGCAGGTGTGGAAAGTGTAAAGGAAACCTCAGTCTCTCTGATCAATATCACCGAAGAAGTTCGTGTTATTAATGATATGAACCACCAGGTAGCCAGTTCTATTAAAGAGCAGTCGCAGATGGCAGTAAGTGTCGAGTCAAGTATGCAAGACATCAGCCAGAGCTCTGCCCGTACTGCCCAGAGCACCGAACAGTTAACGGCCGTATCTTCAGAGCTTGGCTCCCTTGCTTCGGAACTAGGCACCCTGGTCAATCGATTTAAGTTGTAGCGCAGGGTCTTATCTCAGGTAGGTTTAACGCCTGGCTCAGTAGTCAGGTGCCTGCCATTAATCTAATGGGTATCCTCTCCTAGTGTCTTGCTGCGCGGCCAGTCACATCAGGAATCCGCTAAGTAGCCCGGTGCGTTGAGTGCTGCGGCCATCTTTTCAGGCTAGACAGACTCTGTCCCGTTGTTGGCGGAAATAGTACGGCCTTCGTTCGACCTACCGACACTTTATGGGATGATAATAATTCACTCGGTACGGCTGCGTTGCACTAAACTGAATAGCCTGACATATCAAACTCTCACCGCTGCATCTAAACATTAAACGCTCTAACACAGATAATAATTATCCTGGCAGGGGAGTTACGGCTACAGCGTCGTTATTTTAAATCTATGCTGATACAGGTGATCTGCTAATGTTCCCTGGAGGGCTCTATTATGTTTTTAAAAACAAAAATATTCTTACTATGTACCGCATTTATTATATCTTTTTCCGTCAACGCCAAAGAAATAGATCGTCGAACACCGGTAATATCTTACGTTTCTTTTCAATCAGTTGACCTTTTGAATCCCGATGTTCCCCTAACGATTTCCGGGCAATTGCGCATACCTTTTCATCCCATTGAGGACACGGCTGCAGTGCAGGTCTTTCCTGCTGTGGTTGTGTTGCATAGCAGTGGCGGTGTGGATAGTACGGGTCAGTTTTACATTAAGGCACTGAACAACTCAGGAATAGCGACTCTTGAGATTGATATGTGGGCAGCGCGAGGTTTGAGTGGTGGCAGTGACAGACCTGTATGGCCAGGGTTAACCGTTCCGGATGCTTTCGGAGCGCTCAGGTATCTTTCTGAGAATCCGAATATAGACCCGGAACACATCGGGGTCATGGGTTTTTCATGGGGCGGGGTGGTGGCAATGCTTGCCGCCACCCAACCCTTTGTCGGGAGTTTCGCAGAGAATGGCCTCAGATTCGCGGCTCATGTGGCGCACTATCCCGTTTGCTGGGCCTATGGTATCGGCATACCAGACGTCCTGGGCATACCGGGCCTGCCCGATATCCCCAGCATGATTTTTAGTAATCTCACGGGTAAGCCGTTGTTGATTCAAGTGGGTGAGTCAGACGGTTATGATGATGGCAGTGAGCACTGTGAGAATCTCGTTGCCTCGCTGCCGGACACCGATCGATCGGCGGTGTCACTGAAAGTCTATCCGAATGCGCAGCATGGTTGGGATCGCTTGCAACCTGCGATCACCGTATTTGATCCATTCTCGCACCAGGGAATGGGCGGCTATGTGACACTCGCGCCTAATCCGGGTAAGGCTTTTCGGTCGCGCACCAAAGCGGTGCGTTTTTTTCGAAGAGCGCTGGGCTCGGATTAATGTGATCGGATTAATGTGATCGGATTAATGTGATGAGTAAGTTGCGGGAGCCCTGCTTCCACAAAACTTCGCCGATAGCCCTGTGGGAGCCTGCCTGCAGGCGATCTTTTAGCTAGAGCTAGATGTCGATCGCAGCACTTAACGGGTACATAGCCTTTTCTGAGCCTCTGAGCGAGCCCAAGCGACTACAGTTAAGGGCAGAGCGCTCATGCATTGTTCGTCGCCTTCGCAGGTGCTAGCCCGGATACCGTCAGTTGAGCGCATTTTTTCCTTTTTCCTTTTTCCTTTTTCCATATGAGGAGATTATCGCTATGCAAGTCGTCGCTAACTCGGCTCAGGTTCAGAGCCCCCTTATTCCCCCAGGCCAGTATTCCGAAGCGCTAAGCCGGGGCCTGTTCTCATTTCCCGTCTATAACCCTCTCGGTGAGTATATGATCGACGCTGCGCAGCGAACGGTCCTGTTTTGGGATGTGCTGCGCCGGCGCAGCGAGGAGTTTTACGATCACCGGGCAATGGATATCCCCCATGTACTCTGTTTCGATACCGAGCTGATCCTGGATGGACGGCTGCTGGAACGCCCGGCCAATTACTTTCTGGAGCGCGTCAAGCCGCTACCGGGTACCAAAACTGATCCCCAGAAACGTCCCTTTATGGTAATCGACCCGCGCGCCGGGCATGGTCCGGGGATCGGTGGGTTCAAAGCGGAAAGTGAGATTGGGGTCGCGGCGCGGGCCGGCCACGCCTGTTACTTCGTCGGTTTTACGCCCGATCCGGTCCCCGGCCAGACCATCGAGGATATTCTGCGCGTGGAGGAGCAGTTCCTGGAGAAGGTCATCGAACTCCACCCGGAGGCCGAGGGTAAGCCCTGTGTGATCGGCAACTGCCAGGCTGGCTGGGCGGTCATGATGCTTGCCGCCGTGCGCCCGGACCTGTTCGGGCCGATTATCGTTCCCGGGGCACCGCTCTCCTACTGGGCCGGCGTGAAGGGGCAGAACCCGATGCGCTACGCCGGTGGGCTGCTTGGCGGAAGCTGGCTCACCGCCTTCACCAGCGACCTGGGACAGGGCACCTTCGATGGTAAAAACCTGGTGGATAACTTTGAGAGTCTCAACCCGGCCCATACCTACTGGGGCAAAAACTACAACCTCTGGTCAAAGATCGACACCGAGGCGGTGCGCTTTCTCAACTTTGAGCGCTGGTGGGGTGGGCACGTCACCCTGAATGGCGAGGAGATTCAGTGGATTGTCGACCAGCTGTTTATCGGTAATCGGCTGGCGACGGCCGAGATTACCACCCGTGACGGGGTACGGGTCGATCTGCGCAATATACAGTCGCCGATCCTCTGTTTCTCGTCCGAAAAGGACAATATCACCCCGCCCCAGCAATCGCTCGGCTGGATCGTCGATCTCTACGAGGACGACGACGATATCCTGGCGCACGAGCAGACCATCGTGTACTCGATCCACCAGAGTGTCGGCCATCTCGGCATTTTCGTTTCCGAAGGCGTCGCCATGAAGGAGCATCAGAAGTTCGCCTCCAATATCGACCTGATCGACATCCTCCCCCCCGGCATCTATGAGGCGGTGATGGTCCCCAAGGCGGAGGTGACAACCGGCGCGGATCTGGCCAGCGGTGACTGGATCGTGCGCCTGGAGCGGCGTACCCTGGCCGATGTCCGGGCGATCGTCCAACCCATCGCCGATGACGAGCGCCGCTTCGCGACCGTCAAACGACTGTCCGCGACCAATCTCGGACTCTACCGAACACTGGTGCAGCCTTCTGTCCGGGCCCTGGCTAAGGGGGCGGGTGATGGTGCTGCGGGAAAGTTGCGCTCTGCGGAGCAACCCTACCAGCTATTTTCCACCAGCAACCCCTTGATGCCACTGGTCGAAGACCTCGCCAGGCAGGTTCGCGAGCAACGGCGGCAGAGCACGGCAGATAATCCCTTCGTGAAGCTCCAGGCGCTGGTGTCCGAGCAGGTGATCGCCAGTCTTGACGGCTGGCAGCAGCTGCGCGATCAGAGCCAGGAACAGTTCTTTCTCGCGGTCTATGGTAATCCATTGCTGCAGGCGCTGGTCGGTTTGCTGGCCTCAGAGGAGGCCCCGCGGCGCCATCCGGGCCTCGAGCCGGAAGAGATTGGTTACATGAAGCAGCGTATCGCCCAGATCAAGGAGCAGATCGCCGAAGGTGGAGTGCGGGAGGCGGTGATCCGTGCCCTGACCTACATCAGCCTGGGGGGAGGCGCGATCGATGAGCGTTGGTTTACGGTGTTAGAGCAGATAAGGGCCGAGAAGGGCGAGGGGATGAGCCTGGAGGAGTTCAAGCAAACCTTCCGCAAGCAGTTCTTTTCAGTGCTGCTGGACCAGGAAGGCGCGCTGGCCGCCATCTCGATGATGCTGCCCGAGGATGCTGAGGTCAGGAAAGAGAGCCTGGAATCCGTCCGTCGCGTGGTCACGGCAAGCGGCGAACTGCAGGGGGAGAAGGCCAGGCGCTTTGAAGAGATCAAGATGCTGTTTGGCGCCGCCACTTAGGGCGGATAGAAGAGATCGCCTGCAGGCCTGCGATCCTAGGGCAGACTCTTCCAGTGTGCTGCAGGCGAGTTTTTGTGGGAGCCGGGCTCCCGGCGATATTTGGAAAATAACGGGGTCAGGTTATGTCTTGTCTTGTCTTTTGCCTTTGTGGTTAGCTCTTAGTAGGGTGGGGCGAGGAAAAAGACCTGCCCCCTATTTTTACGAGCCAAGTACAAACACCTATGACAAACCGACTGCTCCAGAACACCTCCCCGACGATATCCACGCTCGACGAGCTCGCCACGTTGGCAAACTACTCCCTTATGGACAGGCTCAACTGTGATCCTGATGCGACAGCAGACGGTGCAGACCACGCGCCGCGACAAGTCTTCACCGGCCACTATGTCCCCGTCACCCCTACGCCAATCGAAGACCCGGAGTATGTAGCGCACAGCAAAAACTTTTTTTCCGAGCTGGGCTTCGCCGACAGCATGGCCGAGTCCTTCGACTTCGTTCGTCTGTTCTCCGGCGACATTTCGCAGGTTCCGGAGCCGATGCGCAGGGTTGGCTGGGCGACGGGCTACGCTCTTTCCATCTACGGCACTGAATTCACCCGGCAGTGCCCGTTCCAAACCGGCAACGGCTATGGAGACGGTCGTGCCGTTTCCGTACTGGAGGCCGTCATCAGCGGTCGACGCTGGGAGATGCAGCTCAAAGGGGGCGGCCGCACGCCTTACTGCCGCGGCGCGGACGGTCGCGCTGTCTTGCGGTCGAGTATCCGCGAGTTTCTGGCTCAGGAGCACATGCACGCGCTGGGCGTTCCGACATCAAGGTCTTTGAGTTTGTATGTGTCGAAAACGGAGAAGGTCAAGCGGCCGTGGTACTCGAAGGGTTCGCGCTCGGAGAATCCTGACATCCTTATCTCTGAGGCCGTCGCCATCTCGACCCGTGTCGCACCGTCGTTTATCCGCGTCGGCCAGCTCGAACTTTTTGCTCGCCGTGCCCGTAAACACGAACACTCGACAGCGCGGGAAGAACTCGAGAAGATTGTGCTGCACTTGATGGATCGTGAGTATGCCGAGGTGATCGATCAGCAACTTAGCACCCCGGAAAAAGTGGTGTTGCTGGCGATCGAGTTTCGTCGCCGCCTCACGTCGCTGATGGCGAACTGGATACGCGTCGGCTTCTGCCAGGGTAACTTCAACAGTGACAACTGCGCAGCCGGTGGCTTTACACTCGATTACGGCCCCTTCGGTTTCTGCGATACCTATAACCCGCATTACCAGCCCTGGACGGGTGGCGGTCAGCATTTCTCGTTTATGAATCAACCCAACACCGCGCAACGCAACTTCGACATGTTTTGTTCGGCATTACGGCCGTTGCTGGTGTCGCATCAGGATTCTTTGCGAGAACTTGACGAGGTTCAACGTGGCTTTTCGACAGTCATGGACGCGGAAATGGACAAGATGTGGGCCGCCAAGCTGGGTCTTAGCTCTTTTAATACAGAGGCTCACAAAACACTCCTCAGAGAGCTGCAAACACTGATGCTGCAAACGGCTGTCGATTACACGATGTTCTTCCGCGAGCTCTCGTCGGTCCCCGACGACATTAGCCCACTCAAGAAAAGTTTCTATGCTGGCGCGACCTATGCTGCAAACCCCAAAGGGATAGACCAGCGCTGGACCGCGTGGCTCACAACCTGGAAAACGCTCCTCAACACCGCCAGCGATGCGCAGGCGACTGCGCCTCGGTCCAGTGAAGAGATCTCCAGGCAGATGAAGCGCGTCAATCCTAAATACAGTTTGCGAGAGTGGTTGGTTGTGCCCGCTTATCAGCAAGCAGCTGCGGGAGATTACACTCTCATTCGAGAGCTGCAGGAGGTGATGACCCAGCCCTATGCAGAGCAGTCTAAGGACGTGGAGGAGAAATACTACAGGTTGAAGCCAGCTGAGTTCTTTGAGGTGGGTGGCTTGTCCCACCTTAGTTGCTCGTCGTGATGTTAGGGGGTTTAGGGGGAGGCTCGTCGTTAGGCTCCCGTACAATCCGTTTTAGGTTGATGCTGGCCTGCTGGATAAGATGGGCGGGGATTGTTTTTTTTGTAGGTTGAGGGGTCTGAAAAGGGGGTCGGATTGATTTTTTTAAAAAAATCACTCCGACCCCCTTTTATACGGACCCTTTTTATGGATTTTTTTTTGCTAAGTAATACCGCACCATCGCGCCTGATACTCCCCGTTCAGTTTTCAGCCACTTCCTCCCAGCCCTTGCTCCTGCTGGATTTGCCAACTCTGCACAGATCTTTACACAGGTTTATCCACAGATTTTGTGGATAATTGTCGGCTATAATTGTGTTGCATGTTTGTTGATTATTTCTGGTTCAAAAAAGGAGATTTGCCATGTCTAAAACAGGTGGTGGTGATGTGGATATAGTTCTCCGGACACACAGTCGCAGGTAAGATCACCTGCCAATAAAGGTGTGTGTCATGAGTCAGAAGAAAACCAATTCATATACAGCTGAGTTTAAAGAGACTGCCGTCAAGCTGGCGGTGGAATCGACTCAACCTGTTACCCAAACTGCTAGAGAGCTGGGCATCAATGCTAATACGTGCATACCTGGACCTACAAGTATAGCGACAAGCAGGACCCCAGCTCCGGCAAGCAGGTGAATGATCGGCATCTGTATGAAGAGCTGAAACAGTTACGGCGAGAGAACTCCAGGCTCAAGGAGGAGCGTGAACTGCTAAAAAAGGCGGCGGTCTTCTTCGCCAAGGAATCTCGCTAAGATACTCTTTCATCGAGGCCCATCAGAGTGCGTTCAGAATCGCTCTGATGTGCAGGGTGTTTGAGGTATCCCGTAGTGGCTATTACGAGTGGCTGTCACGACCACTCAGCCAACGGAAGCAGCAGGATATCGCGTTGAAGGCCAAGGTCCATAAGCACCATACAGAGGGCCTGGCAAACTATGGAGCACGGCGCATTCAGAAAAAGCTGGCTGGAACGGATGATACTGTCAGCCTTCGCCGGATTAACCGACTGATGACGGAGGAAGGTCTCGAGTGCAAGACTCGGCGGAAGTTCAAGGCAACTACGTACTCGAACCATGGCATGCCAGTCGCGCCAAACGTGCTGAACCGAGATTTTTCAGCTAAGAAAATGGGCCAGAAATATGACGGTTACATCACTTACATACCAACGCGAGAGGGATGGCTCTACTTAGCTGTCTTTATCGACCTTCGCTCACGTACTGTCGTGGGCTGGTCGATGGTTGGCCGTATGCAGGCGTCTCTGGTGAATAATGCATTGAACATGGCGATCTGGAAGCGACGCCCCGATAAAGGCTTATTGGTCCATAGTGACCGAGGTAGTCAATATGCATCTACAAGCTTCCAAGAGTTGCTGAAGCAACATGACTTTCGCTGCAGCATGAGCCGGAAGAGAAACTGTTGGGATAAGGCGCCTTCAGAGAGCTTCTTCCACACGCTAAAGACCGAGCTGACGCATCATGAAGATTTCAAAACGCGGGAAGGAGCGAAGCAGACCATTTTCGAGTATATCGAAGTATTTTATAACCGGTGCGGCTGCACTCGAGCAATGATTATATGAGTTCTATGGACTATGAATCGGCGCTACAAGCAGCTGCTTAAAAAAGTGTCCGGGAAACTGTTGCCAGATCA
>JBLIEQ010000033.1:0-37955 GCA_047633175.1 Motiliproteus sp.
AAAGCGCCCCCTACTAAACCGCCCTGCGGGTACGCGCCTGCGGCGCTATGAAATCCAGCCTGAGGCTGACAGATTCGGCATCCTGCCTCAGCTGCCAATCTCGCCATCCATGGCTCGACCCTGCGGGCCTTTTTCAGTCTGTATTTCATCGGTTTAGAAAGGGAATTTGGCGCCATTCTGATGGTGCTATTGCCGTTTCAAGCCTTTCAAAAAGCTACAAGATCACCTACAAAACTCAGCCTTAGCACCGTGGGAACCTGCCTGCAGGCGATCTTTTGAACAGAATGAAAGGGCTAGTCACAACAACAGATTGGGACATAGCCAAAAAAAAGGGCCACGGATAACGCGGCCCTTTTTACTTTTACTTCTTACACCCCGATCGGAGCTAGTTCACCGTTTTACCACCGTCATGCTGCTGATCAAAACGGATCAACACCTGCCTCAAGTCACGCGCATGCTGCTGCTGCCCGCAGCTCTGCGCATGCCGCAGATCATCGATAATCATGTGCCGAATTCGTTCGACGCCCCCATCGCAATGTAACAGAAAGTCACACTCCGCCAAGGCGGGCAATCGTGATGAATGCTCAAACTCTGCAACAGCGTCTACCTCATCCTGAGTCAGACCACTGACTTCCAGGCAATCCTCATACGTTAACATCAAGAAACCCTCCGCTTACCGACCTTCTGGCAAGCTCTGGCTAAGCCATCTACAAGGCTCTTACAAGCCTTCCCTCTAGTAGATTATGCTTAAACAGATCCAGGAGCATGCGAACGTTTTTCAACCAATATCAACTAACAGATACTGTGTTTCAAGAAGGCCCCTAAAGACTCAAGAGCGCTTCTTGAACGGCGCCAGACCATCGCCGAGCGCACCGACTGCGACAGGCCCGGCGTTCGGTTTACGCCTGTTACCCACCGCTTTCTGATCGCGGTGACGTTGTTTATCTTTCTTAACGGGTTCAGCATCGTCTTTAGACGGCTTCTTCTTGCCCGAGTCTTTACGCTTGCCTGCGGCCTTGCCGGAAGATTTAAGCTTGGCCGGACCCTTGTACTTGCCTTCGAATCCCGGGACGTCGCGGCGCTCAAACTCCATCCGCAGATAACGCTCGATACTCGACATCAGATTCCACTCCTGAGCCGCGATCAGGCTGATCGCCAATCCGGACTCTCCCGCCCGTCCAGTACGACCGATGCGGTGCACATGCTCATCACCACTGCGCGGCATATCAAAGTTGATCACCAGATCGACACCGGCGATATCCAAACCCCGTGCTGCAACATCGGTCGCGACCAGAATGGATATCTGATCACGGCGGATCAGGTCCATCACCTGGTTGCGATCATCCTGCTGCATATCGCCATGCAGCACACCCGCGCGAAACTTGTGATAGCGGATCAGGCCGCCGAGACGGTTGGTCTGAATCTTGGTATTACTAAAGACAATCGCTTTCTTATAGGTTTCCAGCTCTAACAGCCGGAACAGCAGCTTCTCTTTATGAGCCACATCATCGGCCAGCACTATTTGCTGCTTGATAGACGCATGCTGATCACGGGCACCACTGAGCAGCAATTGCTTCGGCTCACGCAGCACCTTCTTGGCAACACCCATCAACCCACGGGTCTTCAGGGTTGCCGACAGCAGCAGTGTCTGGCGCTCTGTCCGGCAGGCATTGGCAATCTTGATGACATCCTCGCTAAAGCCCATATCCAGCATCCGGTCGGCCTCGTCGAGCACCAGAACCTCAAGATCACTCAGATCTATATTATTATGCGCGATATGCTCCATCAGCCGTCCGGGCGTGGCGATAATCAGCTCCGGATTCTTGCGGATCAACGCCCGCTGATATTTAAAGTCCTCACCACCGGTAATCAGACCCGCCTTAAGATGGGTAAACTCCGATAACAGGGTGAAATGCTTAAACACCTGCCGCGCCAGCTCCCGGGTGGGTAGCAACACCAGGCCCCGGGTAGCACTTCCGGCTGCGGCCTGTTCCAGAAAGCGGTGCAGCATCGGCAGTAGATATGCAGCTGTCTTGCCGCTACCCGTCTCGGCACTGATCAGCAGGTCCCGGCCTTCCAGCGCCAGCGGGATCCCCCGCTGCTGCACCTCGGTAGGGGTATCAAGCCCCAGTTTTGTCAGGCTTTTTTGCAGGCGGTCATGTAACGGCAGCTCTGAAAACACGCAATTTCCTCAGATATAAATCAACACAGTAACGGCAGAGAGCTGTGTAATATCAAACTACTGCTCTCAGATGGCAACTATTGTACTCTGTTAATGCTAAACAGTCTGGATCAAAGAGGAGCATCAGTATGCAGATATGGGTCGACGCCGACGCCTGCCCCCGAGTTATTCGTGACATCCTGTTCCGGGCGGCTCAACGGGCGCACATAAACACCACCCTGGTGGCTAACCAGCTGGTCCCGACACCCCCCTCGCCCTGGCTGCACTCGGTCAGAGTCGCGGCGGGTTTTGATATCGCCGACGACTATATCGTGCAGAAGACGGCGCCGGGGGATCTGGTGATTACGGCCGACATTCCGCTAGCCGCAGAGGTGATCGACAAGGGCGGCCTGGCTCTGAACCCCCGAGGCGAGCTGTACAGCCCGGAGAGTATCCGCCAGCGGCTGAACATGCGCGATTTTATGGAGACGCTGCGCGCCAGCGGCGTCCAGACCGGCGGCCCGGCAACCTTCACTCTGACGGATCGTCAGACCTTTGCCAACCAGCTCGATCGCTTGCTGGCTCAGAACGAAAAAGCCTCCTGAGAGGAAGGTAGAGAGCTGCTAACCCCGATAGAAACGCCTCAGCACCTTAAACAAACTGAAGCCGTCTTCACTGCCGGCCAGCTCCCGAATGGAATGCATGGCGAAGGTCGGTACGCCGATATCCAGGGTCTCCACACCTACTTTGGCCGCCGTTAGCGGGCCGATGGTGCTGCCGCAGCCCATGTCCGAACGCACCGTAAAGGTCTGTACCGGCACCCCCTCCAGCCGCGCCAGCTGACGAAACAGCGCACTGGTGGCCGAGGTCGTGGCGTAGCGCTGATTGGCGTTAACCTTGATCACTGGACCGCCATTCAACAGCGGCCCATGGTTGGCATCGTGCTTGTCGCTAAAGTTGGGATGGATACCGTGGGCATTATCCGCCGAGATCATCACCGACCGGGCCAGCATCCGCAGTCGATCTTCGGTCCCCGGCACCATGCGCTCCAGCACCTGCTCCAAAAACGGGCCATTAGCCCCGGCATTGGAGAGACTGCCTACCTCCTCATGATCGCTACAGATCAACAACATCCCCTGCTCCTGAATGTTAAGAGCCTGACTGTTAAGAGCCGTATTCTCCATGCCCTGCTTATCCGGGGCCAGCGCTTGTAGAAGACTCTGCAGGCCGATAAAACAGCTGAGCAGGTTATCTAGCCGTGCCGAGGCGATAAACTCCTTATGTAGCCCGATCAGTGCCGGAGGCTGGGTATCATAGCAGCAGATTTCGAAATCCAGCACCTCTTCCGCCGTTGTCCCCTGTCGCCTTAACTGCTCCAGCAGCAGCTGACGCAGTTGCGGCTTGCTCTCTTTGGACGCGATAGACAACACCAGCGGCAGGTGCTGCTGGGGATTGATCGTATGTTCTTCGTTGGCACTCCTGTCCAGATGGATCGCCAGACTGGGGACCACCGCTACCGGCTCTTTAAAGTCGATCAGCGCATGCGCCAGCTGCCCGCTCGGGTCGAGATAACTCAGTCTGCCGGCCAGCGACAGATCACGATCAAACCAGGGATTAAGCAGCGCCCCGCCGTAAACCTCGACCCCCAGCTGGAAATACCCCTCTTTGACGCGCTCCGGCGTCGGCTTTACCTTGAGACAGGGACTGTCAGTATGAGCGCCAACCATACGAACGCCGGTTTCGGCCAGATCTGCATTCATCGGCAGCACGAAGGCGATGATCGATGAATCGTTACGGGTCACAAAATAACGCCCACCCGCCTGCAGCGACCAGCACAGGGTCTCATCCAGCGCCTCAAATCCGGCCGCCAGTAGCTGCTCGGCCAGCTCTCGAGTGGCATGAAAGGGTGTTGGCGAACGCTGCAAAAAACGCAACAGGGACGGATTAAAACGATCGGCTTGCATCAGCGATCTCCCAGGATAGCTAAGAGTTCCATCTCAAACACCAGGGTCGAGTTAGGAGGAATCTGTGTCGAAGGGCTGCGCTTGCCGTAAGCCAGCCCCGAGGGAATAAATAATTTCCAATGATCACCGACTCTCATCAGCTGCAGCGCCTCTTGCCAACCGGGGATCAACCCCTTAACCGGAAACTTTGCGGGCTCAGCCCTGGCATAAGAGTTGTCGAATTCGCTGCCGTCGATCAACGTACCGCGATAATGCACTTCAACCCGGTCTGACAACGCTGGTATTGCGCCAGTGCCCGCGCGCAACACCTGGTACTGCAGCCCGCTGTCCGTCACCCGCACATTCGGTTGCAGGGCATTGTCGGTCAGAAAATCCTGTCCTGCCTGTAGATTGACCTCCGCCCGACTCTCAAGCTTATCCAATCGCGACAACAGCTCAGTATCACAGCCCCAGAGGCCCAGCAGCACCGTACCCAGCAGACTAATTGCCATAAAATGCTTTAAAAGTTTGATCACTAGAATTTCCACTCCATCCCAAAGGGTACTGATGGTATCCTGACGCTCAGGAACCCGCTACACCAATCTGCTGTCATAGCGTTTAACGATCTGCTAAAAATAGTACTGATCGATCGATACAAATAGCGGGCGATCTTCAGTGTCCAACCCAGACTGGCTGAAATTATGATTTTTAGAACTCTAAAACGTCCCCTGGCATTAATGGCGGTAGCGCTGCTACTGAGCATCAATACTGCCGCACAGGGCGCCACCAGCTCACTGGAGGCACTCGCACCCGACGCAATTCACAGCGAGACACTGAAGGCGTTGGCCAAAACACTGCGATTCAGTCATTACAAGAAGCGTTATCTCGATGACGCCCTCTCCGCAGAGCTTCTCGAAGCTCAGATAGAGCGACTCGACAGCTCTCGGCTCTATTTTCTGCAGAGCGATATCGACAGTTTTAACACCTACCGCAACCGACTCGACGATGCGATCCGCAAAGGCGACCCCAGCCCCGCCTTTGCCATCTACAACCTTTACCAGCAGCGGGTCGAGGAGCGCCTCAACTACCTGCTGGGGGAGATCGAACAGGGACTCGAGCGCTTGGATTTTGAGCGTGATGAAGCCATAGAAACCGAACGCGAAGACGCCCTCTGGGCCTCCAACACCCAAGCGCTGGACGAGCTCTGGCGCAAGCGGCTTAAGAGCACCGTGCTGAACCTCAAATTTGCGGACAAAACCCTTGTCGAGGCCGCAGAGATTCTGAGTAAACGTTACAAAAACCAGATTAACCGTCTGCATCAGAACACCCCTGAAGATGCCTTCGGCCTGTTTGCTAACGCCTACGCCAGCCTCTATGACCCGCACACCACGTACTTTTCGCCGCGGACCTCAGAGAATTTCAATATAAATATGCGCCTGTCACTGGAGGGCATAGGCGCCGTTCTCCAAACCGAGGATGAACACACCAAGGTGGTGCGCCTGATCCCTGCCGGTCCGGCTGACAAACAGGGCCAGCTCAAACCGGCCGACCTGATCGTAGGCGTCGGCCAGGGAGACGATGAGCCTATCGTCGATGTGGTCGGCTGGCGCCTCGACGAGGTGGTGGACCTGATTCGCGGCCCCAAGAAGTCCAGGGTACGCCTGCAGATCCAGCGTGAGGGTGCCGAGGGCAAGAGCCCGTTCATCCTCAATATCGTTCGCAACGAGGTCAAACTCGAAGAGCAGGCGGCACAAAAGAAACTGATCGAACTCGTTCGTGATGGCAAGACCCATAAGATCGGCGTTATCAGCATCCCGACGTTTTATATCGATTTTCGCGCCCTCCAGGCAGGCGATCCCAACTATCGCAGCACCACCCGTGATGTCGAAAAACTCCTCGGTGAACTGCTCGACGACGATATCGAAGGCCTGATCATCGATCTGCGCAACAACGGCGGAGGCTCGCTGAAAGAGGCGGTCGATTTGTCCGGACTCTTTATCCCTCAGGGTCCGGTGGTGCAGATAAAGGATACGATGGGCCGAATCAGGGTGGAGTCTGATCTGGATTCGAAATTTTTTGATATTCCTCTCCAGGTCATCGTCAATCGCCTCAGCGCCTCTGCCTCAGAGATCTTTGCCGGCGCGATTAAAGACTATGATCGCGGCCTGATTGTCGGCAGCCCTACCTATGGCAAAGGGACGGTACAGGCGATCTACCCGCTCAATCACGGTCAACTCAAGCTCACTCAGCAGATGTTTTACCGGGTCTCCGGGACCAGCACCCAAAACAGGGGGGTCGAACCCCATATAGCGCTGCCTGACATCTATGATCCTGAGAAGATTGGAGAGAGTATCGCCAAGCGAGCCCTGCCCTGGGACGAAGTAAAACCGCTGCCGCATCTCAATATCAATCTGGTGCCCGCCAGTCAGCTGACAGCGCTGGAACAACGCCATAACCTGCGCGCTGCCAACGAACCTGACCTGATCGCCATCCAGGAGGGGATCCAAAACCGGCGCGAACGTCAACTCGACAGCCTGCCTCTAAACGAAGGGGCGTTGCGACAGCTGCGCGACAAAAATGAAGCCCTGCAGCTGGCGATCGAAAATCGCCGCCGCAGCGCCAAAGACCTCCCAACGCTGAGCACCCTGGCCGAACTCGAGTCAGAACGCCTCGAGAATAATGATGCGATAGATCTGGAGACAGATATCCTGCTGCGGGAAAGCACCGAGGTCATGCTCGATTACCTCAGCATCCACGCCACTGCGATGCACTAGGATGACGGCCAGCTCTCAGAACCAAGCCAGATACTATGTCGCCTAGACAACTTCTCTATGCGGTCCTAGGTGTTATTGCATTTCTGGGGCTGGGCATCGGGGGCTACTTCCTTTTCCTCGAAATGGGGGCCGTACATAAACAGAACACGGAAGATCTGGCCGGCTTTGGCGGCAAAGTCATCCCTGGTACATTTACCGATGACGGTAACGGTGCCTCCTACGGCCTGGTTGATGGCGCTATGCAGCTGCCGCCTTCGATCCAAGAGAAAAAACTCTCGCCAACTGAAAAAGTCATCCTCTCTCTGAGTCGGGACAAGGACCTGCTGCAGATCGAGGTCGCCGAGATCAGCGAAAGCCTGGAGCAGCAACAGGGACGACTCCGGGCGCTGAGGGCGTATAAAGCCGAGAACGAGCGCTTCGCCCCGCAGCTGCAGCTTGAAGAACGCCAGAATGCCGTGGCCTTATTAGAAAAGCGCCTCGCAAAGATCCCAGACATCGATCGCTTTAACGTATTTCAACGTAAAGCGATGGTACTGGCGACCGCCAACCTTTACACCGACATCAAGCGCCAGCACCCCTATATCAAGAGTGATCCAGCCGATACCGAACTGCTCAGTTTACTCCCTCAATTCAGCTTATGCCTGGGAGAAGGGATCCCCTATATAACCAACAGTGACAGAGAAGAATCGATCATTATCCAGGCCCTGACCGCCGGCGACCAGAGCCTGATAACCGGACGCCTTGCCGATGATTTCAAGATCAGTTACGACCCCTGCCTCAAACGGCTCAACCGCGAACTCAACCCGCAGATCCTCCTGCAGGGATCTCGAAAACGGCTGCCCGACTCAAACGTAGACAGCACGCCCTCGGCCCCGACCTCGGCCCCAGAGCTTACCAGCGCGGCTCAGAGCAGCCCGCCCGCAGAGAGCACGATCGACCTTTCGTTGTCACCAACCGAGCTACTTATCCAGAGTCTCAGCCATGGCAAAGAGAGGGTACTAGCCCAGGCTAACCTCTTGAAACAGGAGCTGGCACGGCAGACACAGGAGATCGCGGATCTTAAACGCTACCAGGATACGACTGCCCGCTTCGCTCCCCTGCCCGCCCTGGAGGAGCGTGATCGTGCCCAGATGCTGCTCCTGGCTTATCTGCAGGAGTCTCGAGATGCCAGGCGCTTCAACCGTTTCGAAAAACAGGCGATGAGCTACGCAGCAGCCAACCATTACGCAGGCTTCAGCACCCGCCAGCGCTTGGTGCTGAACGAAACCATCAAAGATCAGATCATCCAGAATCTGCTGCCCCGCTTTGGCTTCTGCTACGGTGATGGACTCAAGTTTATTATCGATAATCACCAGCAAGAGCGCCAAGTCATCAACTTCTTACAGAAACAGGACAGGGAATATATGGATGTTCCTTTAGCCCTGAAAGTCACCTCCATCACCAAGCCCTGCGAGGAGCAGTTAGACAAACAATTTAGCGAATACTATTAACAATCTGGCTCACTAACCCGTCATCTCGCATGAAAGTCTGTACCTCCTCCGTTTCTCCTGTATAATATTGCATCTTTTATCTCTTCTAGGCCGCCGTAATGTCAGCTTGGTTAATAGAAGGGCTACCTCTAAACTGACCTGTATCGCTGACAATGCAGGGGTAATGCGGAGTTCTCATTTAGTATCCATACTGGCTACTAGGGTGGCTCCCGATAGGAATATACATGAGCGAAAGTTTTGCTGATCTGTTTGAAGAATCCGTAAAAGAGATCGATATGAAGCCCGGTTCACTAGTAACCGGTACTGTTATCGATATCGATGCCGACTGGGTTACTATTAATGCCGGTCTGAAATCTGAAGCTGTCATCCCCCGCATACAATTTCTAAACGCTGCCAATGAGCTTGAAATCTCTATTGGCGACGAAGTGGTTGTAGCTCTGGAAGCGGTCGAAGACGGTTTCGGCGAAACCAAACTGTCCCGCGAAAAAGCCAAGCGTGCTGAGACCTGGCTTAAGCTGCAGAAAGCATTCGAAGCAGAAGAGACTGTTACTGGCATCATCAACGGTAAGGTTAAAGGCGGTTTCACCGTTGCTATTAACGATATCCAAGGCTTCCTGCCCGGCTCTCTGGTCGATGTTCGCCCAGTTCGTGATGTCGATCATCTAGAAGGCAAGGTCCTGGAATTCAAGCTGATCAAGCTGGATCCCAAGCGTAACAACATCGTTGTTTCACGTCGCGCCGTCCTGCAAGAAGCCAACAGCGCTCAACGCGACGAGCTGCTGGCTACGATCCAGGAAGGCATGGAAGTTAAAGGCTTCGTTAAGAACCTGACCAACTACGGCGCGTTCGTAGATCTGGGCGGCGTTGACGGCCTGCTGCACATCACCGACATGGCTTGGAAGCGTATCTCCCATCCAAGTGACATGCTGACACCTGGCGATGAGATCACCGTTAAGGTTATCAAATTCGACAAAGAATCCGGTCGCCTGTCTCTAGGCTTGAAGCAGCTGCAGGAAGACCCCTGGGCAGATATCAAGCAACGCTACCCAGCTAATTCCCGCATCAAGGCTCGCGTTACCAACCTGACTGACTACGGTTGCTTCGCGTCTCTGGAAGACGGCGTTGAAGGCCTGGTACACGTTTCTGAGATGTCCTGGACCAACAAGAACATCCACCCGTCCAAGGTTGTTAATGTCGGTGATGAGCTTGAAGTGATGGTACTGGACGTTGACGAAGAGCGTCGTCGTATCTCTCTGGGTATCAAGCAGTGTTCTGGCAATCCTTGGGTGACCTTCTCTGAGAAGTTCGCGACCAACGATAAAGTGACTGGCACCATCAAGACCATCACTGATTTCGGTATCTTTGTTGGCCTGGAAGGCGATCTTGACGGCCTGGTTCATATGTCTGATATCTCTTGGGAAGCGGACAACGAGACTGCGCTGCGCAACTTCAAGAAAGGCGAGCAGGTTGAAGCGGTTATCCTGTCTATCGATTCCGAGAAAGAACGCATCTCTCTGGGTATCAAGCAACTCGACGGCGACCCCTTCAGCGATTACGTGTCTACGCACACCAAGGGCACCATCATCATCGGTAAGGTTAAGTCTGTAGATGCTAAGGCTGCACAGATTGAACTGGCTGATGGCATCGAAGGCTTCCTGAAGGTTTCCGAGCTGAGCGTTGAGCGCATCGAAGATGCACGCGATGTTCTGAAAGTAGACCAGGAAATCGAAGCTAAGATCATCAACGTTGATCGCAAGAACCGTTCGATCAGCCTGTCTGTCAAAGCGAAAGACGTCGCCGAAGAAAAAGAAGCGATCCAGACGCTGAACCAGAACCAACCGGCAGAAGTTGCAGGCGGCCCGACTACCATCGGCGACCTGATCAAGCAGCAGATGAAGAACAAGAGCTAAGCTCCTGTCCTAAGCGCCAGGCCGCTGCTCACCGCAGCCTGACGCAGAGTCTGATATTAAAAGGAGCACTTCGGTGCTCTTTTTTTGTGGCTGACGTTTATTTTTGATTAGCGAAATCACCGATCATGACACCCGAAAGCGCACTCACCTTTTTTATCGCTATCCTGATCTTCGGCATTACGCCGGGACCAGGGGTCTTCGCCATCCTCGCCCGCGCACTAACCCGCGGTACCGGCAGCTGCTTCTTGCTAGCACTGGGCATGACCCTCAGCGATATACTCTATCTGGTCGCCGCCTGTTACGGCCTGGCTGCCATCGCCCAGCATTGGGGCGAAGCCTTCACCCTAATCCGCGTCCTCGGCGCTATCTATCTTACTTATCTGGGCTGGAAGATGTGGACGGCGCCGCTGACGCTGGACACCCAGACAGACAGCCGCCAGACGGACAAGACCCTGAGCTTCGTACAGGGATTTCTGATCTCCGCCTCCAACCCCAAGGTCATCCTGTTCTACATCGCCTTCCTGCCTACCTTTATGGATCTGGACCGCCTGAGCAACGCCGATATAGCGCTAGCCAGCGCCCTGACATTGGCAGCGCTGATGCTAGGACTGATGCTGATTGCGCACTTCGCTACCAAAGCACGCCGCTGGCTGCGCTCTGAGATCGCTGTGCGCAGGCTCAACCGCACCGCAGGATCGCTGATGGTCGCGGCAGCGGCTTACCTGGTGACACGATAAGAGCTAAGGAGAAAAGGGAAAGGAAAAGGAGAAGGGAATGTAGGAGGCCGCGTAGCGTGCCTTGTGGGAGCCTGCCTGCAGGCGATCTTTTCGCAGTTGCTGCGCTAAAAGATTAAAAGATCTCCGGGAGCCCGGCTCCCACAAGATCGCGACAATGGATCGTCCAGAAACAGCTCCTGCGCTCTTGCTTGAAAAGGAGACCCCTTAGAGCTCCACACCCTCAAGCACCTGATCGAACCATTGATCCTCGCTAATATCCCGCTCACTGACGACCCAGCGAATAATGGAGATGTCGGCTTTAATCACCGAGTCGGGATCAGCACTCATCAGAGGATGCCAATCGGGTAGCGGCTTCGACTCAGACAGCAGCCGATAGGCGCAGGTGCGTGGCAACCAGTGGAATTTTTCCTGCGGGAGCTCGCGGACATTCAGACACTCGGGCACCGCCTTAAAGCGCCCGGCATAGTCACGACAGGAAATCGCATCGAGATCAAGCTGCCGACAGGCGATACGGGTATACAGAATCTCCTCGGTATCTTCATCTTCGATCTTGTGCAGACAGCACTTACCGCAGCCATCGCAGAGCGATTCCCACTCCGGAGTACTCATCTCGACTAACGCTTTGGACAGCCAGAACGGCTGGGCAGGAGACATCTTAGTCTGATCCTCTCTTGATTAAAGGCTACTGCAACCACCGGGACTCGGGCGGCTCGCGATACAGATCCAGCATGTAATCCTCGCGGGGCGGTGGCATCTGCAGGTAATAACCTTTACTGCGAATCTCGATCAGCACCTTCTTGGCATCAGCGCGCGCCAGCTTCTTGGTCGGCGTAATCAACAGGGTCATGGCGCCAGACGGCTTACCAAACACCTTGATCAGCGCCTCCGGCACTCGCGCCAAGCCCTCTCGCTTCTCGACATAGAGGTACATATCCGGCTTTTTTAAACTCCGGTATATCGAACAGATCACTTTCATACTATTAATTACCCCTAAGTACAATCTACCTCATTTACGCCAGTAAGCTCAGGTCTGTGAGCTCCGCCACCAGCGTCCTGCCAATAACCGCCTCACGCCAGCCCTGCAACCCGTGTGGCAACGTCGCCTCGCCCTGCTCCAACTGAGTGCGCACCAGCGCCTCCAGGTCTTTACGCCGCACCAGCAACTCAGGCGCTATCTGCAGCCGGTCGGCACAGCGCTGGACCTGATCCTTAAGCCGTTTTAACAACGCATTGCAGCTACGCGGCAGCGGCAACGGCAGGGCTTCTACCGTTCCGGACTGAGCCCTCTCAAGCCCCTGTTGCACCAGCGCTAACAGCTGCGCCCCATCTTTGGAGAGCGCCCGACCACGGATCTGCTCAACCCCGGACAACGCCCCGATGGTCTTAGGTAACGTTGTTGCAATCGACTGCAGGCTATTGTTATGGATTACAAAGTTACGCGGCATATCACGCGCGCGCGCCTCGCGTTCACGCCAGCTCGACAGCTCCTGCAAGACGCTCAGCTGTGGCGGACTCAGCTTCCACGCCTGTTTAAAGCGCAGATAATACCGGTCCATATCGGGCGCCTCTAACGCGGCATCAGCCGCCTGCTGGCACTCCAGCAACAGCCAGTCGAGCTTACCCTCGGCCTCGAGTCGCGCCGCCAGACGCTGGTAGACCGCATCCAGATACACCACATCGGCAGCGGCATAACGCTGCTGCGAATCGGTTAGCGGCCGCTGCAACCAGTCAGAACGGGTCTCCTGTTTATCAACCTCCAGCTCAAACAGGGTGCTCAGCAAGCGCTGATAACCGATCGACAACCCCTGACCCAGAAAGGCACAGGCCGTCTGGGTATCGAACAGTGGACTGGGGGTCGCGCCATAGCAATGCGCGAACAGCTCCAAGTCCTCGCTGGCGGCATGAACCAGCTTAAGCACCGAGGTATCCTCAAGCAGCGCAACAAAGGGACTGAAGTCGGTGATCGCCTGGGGATCGATAAGATAGGCGCGGTTACTACAGCCTACCTGGATCAACCCCGGAATCGGATAGAAGGTGTCCGTGCGCTGAAACTCGGTATCTACCGCCACCCGCTCACACAGACGCCAGGAACGGCATAATTCGGCTAAACGTTGGTCGCTCGACACCCACTCGGCGTCGTTAATCGCCTGCTGGCAGAGTTCAAGTTGAGCCTGTTCGATGGGGCTATTAATCACAATAATTTACGTCCATTAAGGGCATGGGTCAGGGTACTGCCATCGACAAATTCCAGCTCGCCACCCAGGGGCACGCCATGAGCAATCCGACTGGCTTTAATACCCATCGGCCTGACCTGTTCGACGATATAGTGGGCGGTCGCCTCTCCCTCGACAGTAGGGTTGGTCGCGATAATCAGCTCCTCGATGTCTGAGTGCCGCAAGCGCTCTACCAGTAACGGAATACCTATATCCTCAGGACCCAGGCCATCCAACGGTGACAGATGCCCCTGAAGCACGAAATAGGTACCCCGGAAGCTGCCGGTCTGCTCGATCGCAACCACATCAGCCGGACTCTCGACCACGCAGATCGACAACCTGTCGCGGCTCTGACTACTGCAAATACGACAGACTGGCTGCTCGGTCAGGATTCGACACTGCTGACAATGCCCCACTTCCGCCATCGCAACCGCCAGCGCCTGTGACAGCTGCTGGCCACCCCGGCGATCCCGCTCCAGCAGCTTAAACGCCATCCGCTGAGCAGATTTGCCACCCACTCCCGGCAGGCAGCGCAAGGCGCTGATAAGCTCATCGATTAACGGGCTGTAACTCATAGATATCGACTCGTTTAAAACGGCATCTTAAAACCGGGCGGCAACATACCGCCCGCCATTCCAGCCATCTTCTCCTGGCTGGTGCTCTCAATTTTACGCGCCGCATCATTGACGGCCGCTGCGATCAGATCTTCCAGGACCTCCTTATCCTCGCTCATCAGGCTGTCATCGATGCTGACGTTCTTCACATCGTGGCGGCCATTCATCACTATCTTAATAAGCCCGGCACCGGATTCGCCGGTCACCTCGGCATTGGCCACCTCCTCTTGCGCTTTCTGCAGTTGCGCCTGCATCTCCTGGGCCTGCTTCATCAGATCGCCCATTCCACCTTTCATCATTGTCCGCTACCTCAGGGGTTCGCCGTTATCGACCGGCCTGATCGAGTCAGGATCGATACGGGCATCATAGTTGGCGATAATCGCCTGTACGTTGCTATCATTCTCGATCGCGATCACGGCCTGTGACTGCCGCTCCTCACGCTTTCGCTGCCGATACAGCGCAGGTGTTTCACCGGCAGCCGGAGCCTCTACAACATCGACCGTAATCGTTTCGTCCAGATGCTCGGAAAGCGCCTGCGCCAACCGCTGCCGATGCGTGGTATTAAACAGATGAATCTGTTCGCCGGCCAGCGTAAAGCACCAGTCGCTGCCCTCGACGGCACGCAACGAGGCGTTAGCGGCTATATTATATGTCATTCCACTGAGCCCGATCTGATCGATCAATGCGACCCAACGCGCCGCAACGGCCCCGCCGAAAGTCACCTCGATGACCTCCGCGTCCGCGCCGGTTGGCTCCCCAGCCTCCGGCAGGCTGGCCTGAGGCGTCAACAGAGTCACCGCGACCGTATCTGATACGACGGTGCCGGACGCCGCTACAGGGCTCTGCACAGCGACCGGCAGATCCCGCTCGACAACAACCTCTGGAGACTCAACTGCAGCTTCTGCCACGGATTCAACGTCAGACCCGCTTAGCACAGCTGACTGCGAGGCGGCTGGCAGCATGGCTTCCGGCTTGGTGGCGGCCGGTGCCTCAGGCTTTTTTGAACCACTCTCCCCGGCCGGTTCGGTGATACCCCAGGGGGGCGGGTCGTCACAAACGGGCGGCGATGTGGCTTGCGGTTCATCCGCTGCGACGGCAACGCTGGCCTCAGCAGGTTCGGAGATCGCAGCCGGTGCGGCTGGTGATTCAGTGACTGAAGCAGGAGCCGGCTCCAGCTGCACCGTCGACGACGACTCCTTCGCTGGCAGTACACTCGCTGGCAGAGAGGCCGCGTCAGCGCCCGCATCTGCCAAGGCCTGCTCACCCCGGTTCACAGGACGGAACGCCAACATTCGCAATAGGGCCATCTCTAACCCTTCACGCGCCACAGGAACATGCGGCAAATCTCGGCGGCCATGCAGGGCAATCTGATAGAACAGCTGCACATCTTCTGCACGCAACCCCGCCGCCAGCGCCATCAACTCATCCCTGTCACCCTGGCTGTTATCTACGGCATCCGGCAACATCTGGGCGACAGCCAACCGATGCAGCAGCCCCAACAGCTCCGCCAGAATCGCATCCGCATCGGCGCCAAACTGCGCCATCGTCGAGACTGTATCAAGCACCCCCTTAGCCGAACCCTGAGCCAGTTGTTGCAGCAACCCCAGCACCTGTCGCTGATCGACACTACCGAGCATCGCCCGCACATCGGCATCCGGCACCTTGCCACTACCAAAGGCTATCGCCTGATCGGTCAGACTCAGCGCATCGCGCATACTGCCGTTGGCCGCGTGGGCCAGCAACCAGAGGGCATTATCCTCAAAGGGCACCTGCTCGGCCTGCAGCACTCGCTGCAGATGCTCGACAATCTTCTCCGGTACCATATTCTTAAGATTAAACTGCAGACAGCGCGACAGGATAGTCATCGGCAGTTTCTTAGGATCGGTCGTCGCCAGCAGGAATTTAACATGCGGCGGCGGCTCTTCCAGCGTCTTTAACAACGCATTAAAACTGTGGGTTGAGAGCATATGCACCTCATCGATCAGGTACACCTTATAGCGCCCCTGAGTCGGCGCATACTGGACGTTATCCATGAGCTCGCGGGTATCTTCAACTTTGGTTCTGGAGGCGGCATCCACCTCAATCAGATCAACGAAGCGCCCTTCACTTATTTCGCGGCAGGGTGAGCACTCCCCACAAGGCTTGGAGCTAACGCCCTGCTCGCAGTTAAGCGCCTTGGCAAACAGCCGCGCAATCGAGGTCTTGCCGACGCCACGCGTACCGGTAAACAGATAGGCATGGTGCAACCGGTCGCTGTCCAGCGCATTCACTAGCGCCTGTAGCACCAGATCCTGCCCAACCATTGCAGCGAAGGTCGAGGGTCTCCATTTACGTGCAAGAACCTGATAACTCATAGTGAAGTCCTGGTAGCCCTGATAAACAGATACGCAGGGTGCAACCGGTCGCTGTCCAGCGCACTAACCCCCTCATTCGCTAGCGCCTGTAGCACCAGATCCTGCCCAACCATTGCAGCGAAGGTCGAGGGTCTCCATTTACGTGCAAGAACCTGATAACTCATAGTGAAGTTGACCCATATATATCAAAAACAGGCGGCCTGTCCGCCCACTGTGCCAGCAGGCTCTATGCTATCGGGATGAGACTCAGATGACCAGCCAAAGTCTACGGCCGCCAGCCGCTCAGAGGATTATTTAACGGCGCAATAAAGACGCACTCGTGCAGCCCCTCTGCGGAGGTACGAACCGCATCCGCCAGGGGCGCATTGCCTGCAGGGGCCTGAGCTCTCTATGCGAGAATAGTTGCGACTTCTTGACGGATGCGGCTCGCACGCTCGAACATCTTACTTAGCGCGGTAGATAATACCGGGACTGCAATGAACCATCTCGTAAATATCACTCAGCGGACCCAGCGACTCTGATGCACCCAATAACAGATAACCACCGGGTTTAAGCTGAGCATGGATCTTACGCAGGATCTGCTGCTTAAGGGCCGTGGAGAAATAGATCAGCACATTGCGACAGAATACGATGTCGAACTTACCCAGCGAGGCGTAGCTACCTAGTAAATTCAGAGACTTAAAATCGACGCGCGCCTGAAGTTCTTTATTTATTTGCCATGACCCCCCGGCCGACTGTGTAAAATAGCGCGTCAGGTGATCTTTCTGTAATCCACGCCCGATTGCGAGCATATCGTACTCACCGCGCCGGGCATGCTTGAGCATACTGGGCGAGATATCGGTGGCGATAATTTTTTCTCCCGCCTTCATCAGACCCGGTTTAGCACGCCGCAGTTCATCGATAATCATGCTGATCGAGTAGGGCTCCTGCCCCGAAGAACAGGCCGCGGACCAGATCCGCAACGGCTGTATACCCAGTTTGGGCGCCACCTCCGGCAGCAGCCGGTCACGCAGGATGGCATAGGGATGAACATCCCTGAACCAGAGCGTCTCATTGGTGGTCATGGCATCAACCACTTGCTCCTTTAATCGTGCACTGCTCTTCATCTGAGTTACCAGCGTATCGAGGCCGGTAAAACTATGCTGCTTTATGAGGGGATTTAAACGACTACTCACCAGATATTCTTTGTTATCGCCAAGGAGAATACCGCAGGCATCCTGAAGGTAATCTCTAAAAATGGCGAAGCCCTGGGGCGTAATCTGTACGCGTGAACCGGAAAGCTGATTAGTCAATTCTACATTCTCATTATGAAGCGAGGCGGATCTAGCGCCTCCCTCTATTTGACCTTCAACGCGTCCATGCGGTTTTTCACCCGTATTGCCAATTCATCGGGCTGGAATTTAGACAGAAAATCATCCGCCCCAACCTTATCTACCATCGCCTTGTTGAACATCCCGCTTAACGAGGTGTGCAGCATTATATAGGCACCGCTCATCCGCTCATCGGCACGAATCGATGCGGCCAGGGTATAACCATCCATCTCTGGCATCTCCACATCGGAGATGATCATGAAAAACGTATCGACAACACGTTGCCCGGAATCTGCCAGCTGCTGCAGATATTCCCAGGCCTGCTTACCGTTATTTTTAAGCGTGACTTCTACACCCAAACCCACAAGACAGCGTTCTAGCTGTTTACGGGCCACGATAGAATCATCAACGACCAGCACATGCCGGTGCTCGACGTTATTATCACGAATCTGACTGGCGATCGTCTGATCAACCGCCTCGGACCGCGGTGCCACCTCCGCAAGGATCCTCTCGACATCCAGGATCTCAATCAACTGGCCATCGAGTTCCGTGACTGCCGTCAGATAATTATTTTTGCCTGCACCGGGGGGTGGCGCATGAATCGTGTCCCAGTTGGTATTTATGATGCGCTCAACCTTATGCACCAGAAAACCCAGGATCAGCTGATTGTATTCGGTGACAATCACCAAGCTGCCTGCCATGGCCTCATCGCTAATGGGCTCCCGCCCCATGGTGGAGCCCAGATCCAATACCGGAATAGCACTGCCACGAATATGGGCGATGCCTTTTACCCCCGCCTTTAACCTGGGCATCACGGTCAATTTGGGGCAGCGTATAACTTCGCGAACCTTAAATACATTGACTCCATATATCTGCTCTCCGGCAAGCCGAAACAGCAACAGTTCCAGACGATTCTTGCCTACCAGCTGAGTGCGTTGATTAACACTATCAAGAACACTGGCCATCTGTACGCCCCCTTGCAGCCTGTCGGACTTAATGCTGATCTACTCGGCAATTGCTCCTGCGTTGCGCTACCTCCTGCATCCTTGCAGTCGTGCGGAAAAGCCACATTGTTCAAGATCAACCAAGTCCGACAGGCAGCTAAACAGACTTGCTTTACACCGAAATAACTCTTTAAATACCAGATAACTGTCGCATGGAATTAATCACAACTGCGACGAATACGAAATCATAGGGTAATTACGTGTTCAAAGGTAGAGTAATCCTCAGTACCTGGCTTTTTTTATGGGTTGGATGCCAAACCGCCCAGGCCACAGATCTATCTGTTACTGAACAGGCCAGGGCGTTTCTTCACCTCCAGCTGCAGCCGCAATCAGACCCCGGTGACCGACTCCAGATCCATCTAAATAAACCGGATTCACGCCTGCAGCTAGACCCCTGCGGCAATGCCCTGACCTTCAGCTCCAGCCGACCTATCCAAGCAGGCAGCTTCACGCTCAAAGCGAGCTGCGACTACCCCCGACGCTGGACTCGTTATCTGCACGGCGAGGTTCAGCTACTGCGCGAGGTGCTGACCAGCACCCAGGCACTCAGCAGAGGACACCGCTTACAGGCTGATGACATCCGCCTCACTGCCGTAGATCAGAACAGCCTGAGAGACGGATTCTACACCCAAGGCCAGCAGATTCTGGGTTACGTGCTAAACCGTTCCATAGCAGACAACCAGCCTCTGAGCCCTAAACTCCTGACACCCCCGGTACTGATCCAGAAGGGAGAGAGGGTACGCATCCAGGCAGGAAATAACGGCATCACGGTCGAGATGGCAGGAACGGCCCTCGAATCAGGCGCCCTAAACCAGCAGATCACGATCAGAAACAACCGATCTAAACGGGTAATCACGGCCAGGGTAACCGGATACGGTACCGCCAGAGTGATGCGCTAAGCGCGTGATCTCAATGGTCTGATACCCTATACTTCGGCTGTACCAGAACTGCGCATTGCTGTGGCGATAAAAACCTGTTTTTAACTAAAGTTTACCGACTCCCTGTCGATACAAGGATCAGGTACATGAATCTTCAATTTTAGGGGTATGCGGGATGGCCATCAACTTTAGCGGCCTGTCATCAGCCAATACAGATACACGCAGCAAAGTGAGCGATTCGTCGACGACGAGCGCCCAACAGAGTGTTGCTGATAAGCAGCCTGCGATAACTGCCACTGATCATCAGACGGCAACCGTAAAGCTGAGCTCCGAAGCTCAGCTGCTCAACAAACTTGAAGAACAGCTAACACAGCTACCCGACGCTGATGAAGGCCGTATCGCCACGATCAAACAAGCCATCGCAAACGGCACCTTTAGCGTGAATCAGGAGCAGATAGCAGCCAAGCTAACCTCTCTGGAAGAGCAGCTGTTCGACTGATATGGACGCTGACATTAAAATCGTTAAGCTTTTTTGCGAACTGATCGATGAAGGCAACCAGATACTGGTCGCCCTCTGTGATTTAAACGAAGAAGAAAAAAACGCCATCGCTCAGCTCGAGGCAACTGTACTGCAAAACTGTGTCCAGCAGAAACAGCACCAGCTCGAACGCCTGGCTGAAAACACCCTGCAACGCAACCAGACCCTTATCGAGCTGGGATGTAGCGCAGACGAACAGGGGCTTAACCTGTTACTGACCGAACTCTCCCCGGCCATCTCCAAACAGGTATCCAGCCGCTGGAGCGCGCTGACAGAGCAACTCAAACGCGCCTCTGAACTGAATCTGCGTAACGAACAGATCGTAAATCGCAGTCAGAAAAACCTGTCCCGACTGGTCAGCATCCTCCAGGGGCAGAGCCCCCAAACCACGATCTACAACGAGGCGGGCCATAAGGGTAATTACAGCGCCCAAAACACCCTCGGGAAAGCATAACAAACGCCCACCTCTATCGACTTATCACCCCTAAGCCGCTAGAATCCTGCACCACAGCATCCTATGCCCTAATAAGAGTGAACAAGGCCTTCCAAGGCTTAGATCGCGGTTCTTATCTTGGGTAGAAAGCTGTTACACGCCTGTTGTACATACCTATAGTACTTGCATAATCAGGCCCAGTAGCTCAGCTGGATAGAGCGGCCCCCTCCTAAGGGGCAGGCCGGTGGTTCGAATCCACCCTGGGTCACCATTTCCAATTATTATCAAAAAGTTACAAAGAAATTTCATTCTGCCCGACTAAAGGGCAAACCCGGACGTGCGTTCCGCTGACTTTTTTGGTGTCAGTTTTGGCTGAATCTTAGGTACCACCCTGGGAGCCGCAGACCGACGCGCTACTGGCAGATCAGCCATATCCTCCCGTTTGCCGCTCACCAGATCCACGTAAGCGATCTTGTGCTGTATCCGCGTAACCCGCACCTGACCTACCCTGTTCTCTGTGAAGCCAAGGCTCTCCTTCGTGTAGGGATCCAGAAGTTCTTCGCCCACTGCGAACACCGTATAGAGCTCGCCCATCTGCACGGTCTTGCCGCCAGAGTTCAGCACCAGATGACCATCATCCGTGGCGAACAATACCAGAGGGTAGATATTGTCCTTGAGCTGGTCGAACACCTTGCGGGAGGCGATGTCGATCAGCAGCGGCAGGTTATTACGCGCGGAGGTAGTGAGTAGCTTGGCGCTCCATTTAACCTGGTTGTTGACCAGATCAATCATCTGGTACTCGACGATGACCCTGCTGCGGTAACGGGCCTTAAGCGTACCCACGCTCTCCCCGGTCAGCGCGAGAGTACGGCGAGTATCGGTGATCTCCTTGGAAGTCTTGGCTTCTACCAACGTACCACGCAGCACATAGTCAACGCCGGGCTTACTGCGGTCAGCCACCACGCTGAACAGGCGATCCTGGACAAAACGCGCCTCTATCGCTCTGCCCAGCTCCCTGGCGTGAACGTTACCGTAGAACGGCTCAATGGCCAGCGTGCGCCGGTTAGCGTTCATGCCTTTGCGGCTTTTTTGCCGCCTGGCGTCATCGTCGAACTCAACATTAGCCCGTAGCCGCACAGTGCACTGTCCACCCGTGCAATGATCACTGAGGATCCGGTAGGTCGCACTACCAGCAGTACCGAAGCTGACCTTGCTGGCATCCTGGTTGTTGAACTCGAAACCCTCATTGGATTGTTCGGAGTGCTTTGCGGTTATATTGTCACTGGAAATATTGACACCGACAACCTGCTGCATGGCACTGACCAACGCGGCGTTGATAGCGGCGGTGCTGCTTGGCCCCTTCCCCTTCACTTCGATAGATTCGATTCCAGCAACCGCTGGGAGAGTGACCACCAAGCTGGCCGCCATGATAAACAAGAGTATACGCATGTTAAAAATCCGAGTTAAAGCGGGACGTCGACTGCTGACTACTAACCTTCTGCGGCCCCTGCTTCTGCTTCTGCGCCGCGTCAATATCAGCCGCACTGCGACCGCTTTGCATCAGCTCTGCATTGCGCACCTGCACCGGGTGCCACACCACAGCTACGCCCACCATGAGATGCCCGGTAATCGGGTGTTCCATCTCCCAGGCGTTGAGGGTCCGTAAACCATTCAGGCCGCTGATAGAGGCGCTCATGCGTGAGCTTTGATCCAGGATATTGCGGATAGCGATCACCACGCCCGGATCAGTCGTCGATACGGAACTGCTGCTAGTCAGGGTATGCACGAGCTCTTTACCCTGGTCGCTTTCTTTTGTCACCTTCTTGCTGAAATCGCCACTCATATTGTAGGTTTGTGCGAGGTTAGCCATGGCATTGGACTCGGCTTCACTGGTAGCCGCTTCGATCTGAATCGACAGCATCACGTCATCGTCAGTGTACTGAACGCCCGCCTGGCCAAAGGATATAATCAGCGGGTAGCCTTGCTCGTCGTAGTCCAAGGCGGTGCCGTATTGCAGATACGGCGCTTCATCAGCGGCCAGAACTGCGGCGAGGTTTGCATTGTCCGGGTTAGCTTTAGCTGGATCAGGCTTCACCTGCCCCCGGGACTCCACCAGCGCTTTGATCTGATCACGTTTCTTGGCGGACCTGGCCATCACCACGCCAATGGTGCCTTTACCATCATCGGTGTAGCTCTCGAAGGTCTTAATCACGAACATTCCCGACAGATCGCCGAAAGCCGAGGTCAACGTTTTCTCGGCAAAGTACTTGCGCATTATCTGCTGCTTCTGGGATGGCGAGGAATCGGCAAACAGATTCGGGTCTATCCCCGCCTCACTGAGCTCGGAGTCCAGCTTTACCTCCATCAATGCAACGGCTTTATCCCTGATACTGGCCATCCCACTTTCGGACTTAAAGTCCTCCGGCGATGGTCGCGGTGCCCCTGCATCATTGAACAGACTGTTAACCACCTCGTTCCTGACGCTGGTGTTCAGTTTCGACAGGTAGCTTTCCTTAGCGTTGAGCGTGGCCTGACGCAGTGCATTTGCACGGTGATGCGACCACATCGAATGCTCTTTGGTCACAGAGACCTGCGCGGTGCCAGATACCAGCGTGACCGAGTGCGACCGCTTTGCTTGAATTAACTGAGCACTCACCTCGCGCATATACTCTTTGATATCATTCTTGACGGTCTTACCGGTTTTCTTAGCTTTTTTCACCGTTTCGGCATGTTGCTCACCAAAGGCCTGCTGCTCCTCGGCTGCAGTCATCGAGGCTTCGATAGGGGCCTCGGCGGGCACCTGATTGGCCGCTACGCTGAACGTCGCCAGCGCTGCAGCCAGTGCAATTATTAGGTACTTCATCGGGTAATTCCTTTCAAAATCTATAAAAGGATAACGGCGTCAGCAGCGGCTGCTGACACCTTCTATGCCAGCGATCACCAGGAAACGCTGTCACCGTCGGCGACCTTGCCAACAACACGCTCACCTTCCCAGTAAGACAGGCCGTTACTGACGTTGGTCAATGACAACTGAAAGTAGTACTCGATGCGCTGGTCGCCGTTATCCATGCTGTTGTTGCGCTGTAAAACCTTACCCGAAAGACTGAAATCCGGCGCCATGACCGAGCCACCACTTTTCAGCGATCCTTTGTTAACAATCTTTGAATCACCCAGCGCACCGGACTCGTGATAAGCGCCTACCGAGGCATCGCGACTCGCGCCAAAACCGTTGGTTACGAGAAACTTGCCCGCGTTGATCAGCTTAACCCGCAACGACTTGGTCAGCTGATCCGTGTCGATACGTTGCATGGTATCGTTCTGGATATCTGACACCACCAGGATGTAGCGAGAGCCGGGATCTTTATGGGTCAGCAACGGATTGGCGATAATCTCGTCAGCCATGGATACCGCGGCACCCTTGAAGTCGGCATAGCTCAGCCCCGCAACCACATTGGTCGACCGATCTTCGGCATCGATGTACGTGGTTTGGGTCGCGCAGCCGGTCATGGCTAATGCCATACAGGCGCTAATAAAGGTTTTTTTGAGCATCATTGAACACCTTAGAGATTGATTACACGAATAGAGGGAACTGCTGCGGCAGTGGTAGCCTTGACGTAGATGATATGTTGATCGGCCTCAGCGTCTAAATGCACTGGCAGCTCATACGCCCCGGCCTTCACCTTGACGGTATCGCCGTTGCGCTTGAAATGAGCCGTTTGAAATTGTTTAGGCAGAGCCGTGAAGGAGCGGGTGTCGGCACTGGTGGTCGCCGCTTGCAACAGGCCGGCAGCTAATCCGGCATAGGGATTCTTGTCACTCAGCTGCTTCTGAGCCACCGTTTTGAGGAGGGTACGACTGACCTCGCGCGCCAGGATAAACGGGAACTCCTTCTCAAACTCGGCACCAATGATTTTGTCCATGTCGGAAATGGTTTCAGTCTTAACCCCATTAACCTCGATGTACGGATAGGCCAGACCGCGCTCTTTCAGGCGCGGTAATGCGATCCCGGAGTAAGCCACATCGTCGCTAAACAGGAACAGAGGAAGGTCTACTCTGAACTCCTCTTTTAACATGGACTCACCGTTTTCAAAAATCACCCATACCATTTTGTCGGCGGCATTCTTGCCGTTTGCCATGGCTTTCGCGATTTTCATGTCATTCTTTACTTGGGATGATTCGGTAAGACCGTAT
The DNA here is from genome assembly GCA_047633175.1 of Motiliproteus sp. Lineage (GTDB taxonomy): Bacteria > Pseudomonadota > Gammaproteobacteria > Pseudomonadales > Balneatricaceae > Motiliproteus. Next base: position 24,551 of record JBLIEQ010000033.1, read on the forward strand.
ACCCGTTCAAAGGCATCGGCAGCCTTGTTAAAGTCGGACTTAGAGCTGCCATTAACGAGCAGATTAAGGCCATATGAGTAGGTTGTGTAGGGGTTAACGTAACCACCGTAAGGTTTCCACTGGTCGAATGTTACGCCGTTCTTAACCAGTAACTCGCTGGTTTCCTCAGACGTCAGGGTCTTATTTACAAATTCAGAGGGGTTCTTCTGACCCTCCTTTTGTTCTTCGGCCAGCTCCTCTTTATGCGCTTTGATCTGTTCGGAAAAGTACTCCGCTGCACGGCGTTGGCGATCCTCGGCACGGTTCCACTCCACGCGTGCATTGCTGTAATCGCCTTCAAACATGAAGTTCCAAGCCTTAATGGTATTGGCCATCACACCATCAGCCTGACGTTGCTCGTACTTCATCATGGCATCGTTACCCATAAGAGAGAGAGCCAGTTCGGCAGCATCGTTGGCCAGGTTTTCCTTGTCCTCTTTTTTCATTGCCTTTTCAGAGGCATCCAGCACCTTGGTGGATAACTCATAGCGACCGGCATAGCTTAACGTGGCACCCGCTTCAAGGGCCCAAAGCAGGTCTTCGACGGCCTGTTTATCCGTGTCATAACCGGACTCCGTCAGCGCGAACTGAGAGGCTGCCTGGAAATCACCACGGTGCATGGAGCCACTAAATTCTTGTGCATTCTGGGTGTGCATTACGCCAGCGCAACCTGACAACATTACCGAAAAAAAGACGCCAGCAAGGATACGAATACTCATTTATTTTCCTTTTTATGGGTGGTCACGCGTGTTTCTCAAACGTTATGCCACCTGAGAATTTTCCGGCTTTGAGACCAGCATACGACGCCACTATTCATAACGGACATCGCCGTAAAAACGCAGAACTCCGGATGATGTTCATCACAGAATTGTTGCTAAAGGCGTAACCCTTAATAAATAGGAAGAGGGGGGATAATAAGAAATGGATTGATACAGGATCTATTTCTTAAGTCCAACCCACTGGTCCATCGCAATAAATAATAATACCTCTTATTGGCGTTATACATACCGACTCAGATCAATAAAATATAGATATAGATATAGATATAGATTATGTTAATTATGTTAATTATGTTAATTATGTTAATTATGTTAATTATGTTAATTATGTTAATTATGTTAATTATGTTAATTAGAAAGCATTTGCCTATTTATGACTAGAAGAACGCTACAGAATAATAATCGTAGAGAGATAGAGATAGAGAGACACGGCTCGCTTAAAAGAGAAAAGGAGTCAGGTTAATTCGTTAGTTGCGAAGATAAATCGAGGTACGCCAATTTACACAACGCTTTTCTTATCCCTCAACAACCCTGGCACTAAAGCCCGTGACGACATTCAGGTGCAGCGAATATACCCTGCGACCAGCGAGATCGCAGTGACTAAAACGCTGGACAGCAGGCCGGATCTCTTAGCTAAGCAGGTCATTCTCGGGGCGGTCCAGCTCATCCAGAAAGGTCTGCAGAACTAAATTCGGGCGGGCGCCCTTACGCGTGATCGCGGCATAGCGCGTCTTAAAGTGGAACTGCTCTGGCATCAATGCCCGTACACGGCCCTCGTCGACCCAACGTTCGGCGTAATGGGTGGGCAAGAAGGCCACGTACTGACCGGACAGAATCAGAAAAGCGGCCCCTTCCCTGTCGGTCGCTGTCGCTGCCGGATTCATTTTCTGCAACTGGAGCTTGTGTTCAAGAGGCGCGGCCGCCGCCGGAATAACCGCATCGAGCCGGTGAATATCCGCCTCACCCACCTCAGCATCCTGGCGCTCAAACAGGGCATGCTTATTGCCGCAATAGAGTAACGATTCTTCATCGTACAGGTCGACATAGGTCAACCCAGCCAGATAACGCACAGCGGGGATAACCCCTATATGCACCCGCCCGTCCAGTACCGATTTCTCGATATCTCCCGGCGGCATCATGCGGATATTAATCTGCACGATTCCTCGCTGTTTGAGCGCTGCCAGCGAGTTAGTCACCCGCATATGGTTATGCAGCGTGACCAGATTATCGGTCAGACCGATATTAAGTTCACCCTTAAGCTGATCACTGATGCTGTTGACCTGGGTCTTAAAATTTTCCAAAGATGCCAGCAACTGCAGAATCGCCTGATATACCTCGGCACCCTCGTCCGTCAGCGAAAAACCCGCCCGACCGCGCTGACACAGCTTCATCCCCAGGCGTTTTTCCAGATCAGAGATCGCGATACTGATCGCCGAGACGCTGATATTGAGCTCGACTTCGGCGGGCGAGAAGCCACCGCTTTCCACCACCGACCGAAAGATGCGCAATAAACGAATATCGATATCACTGACCTGACCGCTCAAGCCGCTGCGTTTACTCATTGCCTGACCTCCGCTACTCCACTCCGCCTAAAAAGCCTTGTCTAAAAAGACTCTGCCTCAACATGATCCCGGCAAGTCATTTACTTTAATAAAAGAACTTTAACAAAAGCTAAAGTTTAATTGAAGAACTTTAAATGGAATACAAGAATCGACTGCCATAGAGTAGCGACATCAACACGTCACCGATGGATTACTTTGAGAGGTTCGCATGGCCGACAACACGCTACCCGCAGGCCTGACACAGGCGCAGCTCGACGCGCACTGGATGGCATTTACCGGAAACCGCCAGTTTAAGAAGGATCCGCGCATTATTGTCGCGGCCGAAGGCAAGTATTACATCGATGCCGATGGCCGCAACATCTTCGACGGTCTCTCAGGTTTATGGTGCTGCGGCCTGGGCCATAGCGTGCCGCAGATCAATGAAGCGGTCGCGGCACAGATCAAGAAACTCGACTACTGCCCGGCATTCCAGTTCGGCACGCCGATCTCTTTCCAGCTGGCTGAAAAGATCACCGAGTTTATGCCTAAGGGCCTTAACCGGGTGTTCTATACCGGCTCCGGATCAGAATCTACCGAGACCGCGTTGAAAATGGCCCGCGCTTACTGGCGCAAGAAGGGACTGCCCGGTAAGACCAAGCTGATCGGTCGTAGCCTCGGCTACCATGGTGTGAACTGGGGTGGCATCTCGGTCGGTGGTATCGCGGGCAATCGTGCCCTGTACGGCCAGGGCCTCGATGCCGCCCATATCCGTCATACAATGCTGCCGGGCAATACCTTTGTTAAGGGCATGCCGCTAGAGGGTGCCGAGCGGGCCGATGATCTGCTGGACCTGATCACGCTGCATGATGCCTCCAATATCGCCGCCGTTATCGTCGAGCCGATGGCCGGTTCCGCCGGTGTAATCCCACCCCCCGTGGGCTACCTCAAGCGGTTGCGCGAAATCTGCGACGCCAACAATATTCTGTTGATCTTCGATGAGGTAATTACCGCGTTCGGCCGCATGGGTGCCAAGACCGGCGCCGAGGCGTTCGGTGTGATCCCTGACCTAATCAACATCGCCAAGCAGGTGACCAACGGTACTCTTCCGATGGGTGCGGTGATCGCCAAGCAGGAGATCTACGACACCTTTATGGAGCAAGGCGGCCCCGACTACATGGTCGAATTTCCGCATGGTTACACCTACTCGGCTCATCCCGTGGCCTGTGCGGCCGGGCTGGCGTCTTTGACTCTGCTGCAGGAGGGTAACTATATCCAGGACGTTGCCGATCTGTCACCCTACTTCGAAGAAGCGGTTCATAGCCTCAAGGACTGCAAGCACATCACCGACATCCGCAACTTCGGTTTCGCGGCGGCCTTCACCCTCGATGCCCTGCCGGGCGAGCCTGCCCGTCGTCCCTTCGAGATTGCGCTGCGCATGTGGGAGAAAGGCTTCTACGTGCGTTACGGCGGTGCCACCATCCAACTGGGCCTGCCCTTTACCACCGAAAAATACGAGATCGATTCACTGATCCAAGCCCTTGGCGAGACCTTTAATGAGCAGCTTTGATTCTCAAGTTTCAATCGCAGGCTCAGCGTAATTCTTTAAACCCAGCACACTAACTATTTTTGTAAACGGTCGAGCTATTGCACGGCCGTTTGTTATCTAGGAGAGACCATGAACACTATCGGACATCTGATCAACGGCGAGATCTGCACCGACGCCGAGCGCACCCAAGACGTCTTCAACCCGGCAACTGGCGAGGCGACCAAGCAGGTCGCTATCGCCTCGGTAGCCACCGTCGAAGCTGCGATCGCGGCGGCTCAGGCGGCTTACCCTAAATGGCGTGATACCCCGCCCGCCAAACGTGCTCGGGTGATGTTTAAATTTAAGGAACTGCTCGAGGCCAACGCCGACAAGATCTGCGCCCTGATCGGTGAAGAGCACGGCAAGATCTCACATGATGCCGCCGGTGAGCTGCAGCGCGGGATAGAAAGTGTCGAGTACGCCTGCGCAGCTCCCGAGTTGCTGAAAGGCGAGCACAGCAAGAATGTGGGTCCTGCGATCGATTCCTGGAGCGAGTTCCAGCCACTGGGTGTCGTGGCCGGCATCACCCCGTTCAACTTCCCCGCCATGGTGCCGCTGTGGATGTATCCGATGGCGATCGTCTGCGGCAACACCTTTATCCTCAAGCCCTCCGAGCGTGACCCCTCATCGAGCCTGTATATCGCCGAACTGCTGGCTGAAGCGGGCCTGCCTGCCGGGGTGATGAACGTGGTTAACGGTGACAAGGTTGCGGTCGATACTCTGCTACACAATGACCTTGTTAAGGCGGTCAGCTTCGTCGGTTCTACCCCGATCGCCGAATATATCTATGCCACGGCCACTGCTAACGGCAAGCGCTGTCAGGCACTGGGCGGCGCTAAGAACCATGCCATCGTGATGCCCGATGCCGATCTGGATAACGCGGTGAACGCGTTGGTCGGCGCGGCCTTCGGTTCCTCTGGCGAGCGCTGCATGGCGCTGTCGGTGGCGGTCTGTGTCGGTAAGCCGATGCAGGACGCCTTTATCGAGAAGATGAAGGTAGCGATGCAGCCGCTGAAAGTGGGGGTCTATACCGATGCCAGCAACGATTTTGGTCCGGTGATCACCCGGCAGCATCTGGATAAGGTGGTCGGCTTTATCAGCAGCGCCGAGGCCGATGGCGCGACCGTCGAGGTCGATGGCCGTGATGTGAAGGTCGCAGGTCACGAAGACGGTTACTTCGTGGGCGGTACGCTGATTAATAACGTCACCCGGGAGATGGATTCCTACACCAACGAGATCTTTGGCCCGGTGCTGCAGGTCATGTGTGTCGATTCTATGGAAGAGGCGATGCAGCTGATCAATGATCACGAGTACGGCAACGGTACCTGTATCTTCACCCGTGACGGCGAAGCGGCGCGCTACTTCTCCGATAACATCCTGGTGGGCATGGTCGGCATCAACGTTCCGCTACCGGTCCCTGTCGCCTACCACAGCTTTGGTGGCTGGAAGCGCTCGCTGTTCGGTGATCTGCACGCCTACGGTCCCGATGCGGTACGTTTTTACACCAAGCGCAAGACCGTCACCCAGCGCTGGCCTTCGGGCGGTGTGCGTGAAAGCGCTCAGTTTGCCTTCCCGAGCTAAACGGCAGGAGCTTACGGCGTCAGGCTGAAGCCTAACCTACAAAAACAACCGATCCTCTGTGGGTCGGTTTTTTTGTGGGTTGGCGTTTTTTGAGTAGGCGCGGCCCGTTCCCTATGGGCTTAGCACACTTCTTACATCCCGGTAGGTCGAAAGGAGTCCGACAAGGCTAGCAAGGTGTAGCCATCGTCAGGCTTTAGCCTGACCTACAAAAGAACACACCCCCTAATCACTTCAACAGCGGTGCCAACGCACCCTGGGGCAGCTGATCCAGGACCTGCTCCGCACAACCCTGCAACAGCAGCAGTCTGCTCTGCTCCTCCGTTACCGGCTCCCCAGTAGCTCTCTCTCCAGCAACAACGAGCAAGCGCTCCGCTAGGCGGATATAGCGCTGGTACATCTTCAGGCGCTCCTCACGGCGACTGGGGGTATCACGCGCTGCTTCTAAAAACAGCTGGGAAAGATTTAACAGGGCGCGCGCATTTTTTGGATCGTACTCAAACGCGAGGACGAGATAGCGGATCGCCTGGCCCTGCTTATCGGCCAGATAGTTACGCACCCCTATCCGATTAACCTTGGCGCTCATCACCGGATCGAGTTTCGGACCCTCCTCAGCGGGCGCAGCCAGGGCGTTCGGAGCCTCCTCAGCGGGCACAGCAGGCGCTCCGCTGGGCACCAGCGGCACAAGCTCGTCCAGGATCTCGGCACGCATCTGGTCTAAATCGATCTCGACGTCGCGCAACTCGGCATACTGAAGTGCCCGCTCATAACAACGCTGAGCCTCATCGGCGTCACCCAGCGTTTCTTGCACCTTGGCACGCATCAACTGCGTCTGGATACGAACATCCTGATCCCGCTGGAAACGCTGCCCTGCGAGCTCCAGCAGCGCCTCAATCTGAGCCACCGCATCCTGGCGCTGCAGATCGCCGCCCTCCTCGATCTGCAGCCGCTGTACGTTAGCCAGCTTCAAATAGGGTGCGGCGCTGTCGAGACAACTGCGCTCGCCTAGGTGAATACAGCGGCGGTAGGCTTTCTCCGCCTGCAACAGCTTCTGGGTACGCACCGATAGCCGCCCCAGCTCCATCTGCCGGGGAATACTCAGCGGCGAATACTCGACCGCCATCTGCAGCGTTTGCTGAGACGAGACTAGGTCGCCCGCTGCCTCGAAGACTCGACCCTGGAGATCATAGGCCAGGATCAATAAGGGATGTTCGCTCAGCAACGCCTGCAACAGCTGCTGAGCAGGCTCAAATTCGGCTAGGTGATAATGGCACTCTGCCAGATAATAGCCAGATAGCTGCGCCTTATCGGCCCAGTACAGGGTCTCGAATACCCCCTTGGCATCCAGATACTTAGACTGACCCAGCAACAGCCGGCCCTTGATCATCTGTGCCTTGCTATAGCAGGCATCGGAGGGCTTTAGCAGTGAATCACAGAGCGCCACCGCACGATTCATCGCCTTGCGCTCTATCGCACGCTGTATCGGCTCCAGCGCCGCACGGCGGACACAGAGCTGACGGATGCGGCGGCTGAGGGTTTCGAGGGTAAAGGGTTTGGTCAGCAATTCATCCGGCTGAACCTCGATCGCAAAGAGGACCGACTGCTGGGAGGCATCGCTCGTCATCAATACCCAGGCGCAGGTCTGCTTTATCAGCCCCTTAAAGCGAGCCTCTTCCAGCAGTTGCAAGCCAGAGTATGAATCCTGAACATTGTGACCGATCAGGATAATATCGAAGTCAAACGAGGTGACAACCTCCAGCACCTGAGGGGAGATAGAGGTCGTGGTTATCGAGGAGAAGCCCATCTCCTGAAGCATGCTCTTAACCGTGGCGCGCAGATTACCGCTACTGTCGATCAGTAAGACTGATTTAGTGCTGTAATCCACGTCTGTGACCAAGCTCGAACCTCCTCGTCGTATTCACACCGCTTTCGCCATTGCAGCGGCCCAGCCTCTCAGCCTGCGGTGTATTGTACCCCTATAACGCGGTTTGACAGCAGCTTAACGCTGAACAGGCTCGCCTTAATCGTGCGACGTTCACAGCAACAGCCCCCCAGCAGCAGCGTCCCCAGCAACAGAGAGTCGGCTAACTCACCCCCCAATCCAGAATAACCTTGCCCGACAGGCCCGAACACATCACATCGAAGCCCTGCTGAAACTCATCGATCGGAAAACGGTGGGTAATGATCGGATCCAGGTTGAGTCCGGCCTGAATCAGGCTGGCCATCTTGTACCAGGTTTCAAACATCTCCCGACCATAGATCCCTCTGATCGTCAGCCCCTTAAAGATCACCAGCGACCAGTCGATGGCGGTCTGAGTGGCGGGAATGCCGAGCATCGCAATCTTGCCGCCGTGATTGACCTTATCCAGCATCAACTCCAGCGCGGGTGCGGCGCCCGACATCTCCATGCCGACATCGAAGCCTTCGCTCATGCCCAGCTCTTCCATCACCTCGCTTAGATCCTCCTGGGCGATATTGACCGTACGTGCGACGCCGAGCTTGTCGGCCAACGCCAGCCGGTAGGGATTGATATCGGTGAGGACAATATGCCGGGCACCGGCGTGCCGGGCAACGGCCGCCGCCATGATCCCGATCGGTCCGGCACCGGTAATCAGCACATCCTCGCCGACCAGATCGAAGGCCAACGCAGTATGCACGGCGTTACCCAGCGGATCGAAGATGGCCGCTAGGTCATCGGATATATTATCCGGAATCTTAAAGGCGTTAACGGCCGGGATAACCAGGTACTCGGCGAAGGCGCCCATGCGATCAACCCCGACACCGACGGTGTTGCGACAGAGCTGGCGCCTTCCGGCACGGCAGTTACGGCAATAACCGCAGGTGATATGGCCCTCACCGGAGACCCGATCACCGATCTCGTAGCCACTCACCTCCTGACCTATAGCCGCGATAGTGCCGACGTACTCGTGACCCACGACCATTGGCACGGGAATGGTTTTTTGCGACCATTCGTCCCAGTTGTAGATATGGATATCGGTGCCGCAGATCGCGGTCTTACGGATCTTGATCAACAGATCGTTATGCCCGAGTTCCGGCATCGGGGCGTCATGCATCCAGATCCCCGGTTCGGCTTTGAGCTTAGCCAGTGTTTTCATCGTTGCGTCCCCTGTGTCTGTCACAGTTATTGTTATCGCTCTTCACCTTAAAGAACGCCCAGCTCACGCCCGACCCGGGTAAAGGCTTCGATCGCATGGTCAAGCTGCTCGCGGCTGTGCGCGGCCGAAATTTGAGTACGGATACGGGCCGCGCCCTTGGGTACCACCGGAAAGGAGAAGCCGATCACATAGACTCCCTCGTCCAGCAACCGGTCGGCCATCCGGGTGCTCAACGCCGCATCGCCGATCAGGACCGGGATAATCGGATGATCGGCACCTGAGAGCCGGAACCCTGCCCGGGTTAAACCCTCGCGGAAGTAAGCGCTGTTCTTATGCAACTGCTCGCGCAGGTCGTCGCTCTCCATCAGCAACGCCAGGGCGGCGATCGATGCGGTGACCAGCGACGGCGCCAGCGAATTAGAAAACAGGTAGGGTCGCGAGCGCTGCCGCAACCAGTCGATGATCTGCTTGGACGCAGCGGTATAGCCGCCCATCGCCCCGCCCAACGCCTTGCCCAGCGTGCCGGTCAGGATATCCACGCGCTCCATCACCTGATGGTACTCCGGGCTGCCTCGCCCCTGCTCGCCTACAAAGCCCACCGCATGAGAATCATCCACCATCACCAGCGCATCATAGCGATCCGCCAGGTCACAGATAGCGCTCAGGTTGGCGATACTGCCATCCATCGAAAACACGCCATCGGTGGCGATCAGGCGAAAGCGTGCGCCCTGGGCCGCCTGCAGCTGTGCCTCGAGATCTGCCATATCATTATTGGCATAGCGATAGCGGCCTGCCTTGCTCAGCCGCACCCCGTCGATGATGCTGGCGTGGTTAAGGGCATCGCTGATGATCGCATCCTGGGCATCGAACAGGGTCTCGAACAAGCCGCCGTTGGCATCAAAACAGGAGGAGTAGAGGATGCTGTCTTCGGTACCCAGAAACGCACTCAGCTGTTGCTCCAGCTGCTTATGGATATCCTGGGTTCCGCAGATAAAACGTACCGAGGCCATACCGAAACCTCGGTCATCTAGACCCGCCTTAGCCGCGGCAATCAGGGCCGGATGATTCGCCAGCCCCAGATAATTATTGGCACACAGATTGATGACCGGGTCCTCGTCGCCAACCCGGATCGCTGTTTGCTGGGCCGATACCAGCACCCGTTCGCGTTTATACAAACCCTCGTCATGGAGGCCGCTGAGCTGCTTGTCGAGATGGTCTAAAAAAGCGCTGTTCATACCGGACTCCAGTGAGGCTGAGGGTGAGAGTGAGAGTGAGAGTGAGGACTAGTCTATCTCGACCAGCTGGTAGCTATGGGTAATCTCGACGCCGCCTTTTTCTAACATAATGGACGCCGAACAGTACTGCTCGGCCGATAGGCTGACCGCACGCTTGACGTGCGCCTCTTTGAGCTTACGCCCGGAGACCACAAAGTTAAGATGGATCTTGGTGAACACCGCAGGCACGGCATCGGCTCTTTCGGCGGTGATCTCGGCACGGCAGTCGGTGACATCCTGACGGGTCTTCTTAAGAATCGTCATCACATCAAAGCTGGAACAGCCGCCCAACCCCAGCAACAGCATCTCCATCGGACGCGGCCCCTGATCCTTGCCGCCATGATCCTCGGGGCCATCCATGATGTAGGTATGTCCTGTGCCTGTGGTGCCGTCGAAACGGGCATCGCCCGCCCAGTTGATAGTGACATTCATATTAGGTATCGCCCTGGCTATTTTTGAGGGGGGGAGGAGGAAGTATGGGTTATTCAAACAGCGCTCGCAGCTGCTGCCCCGGATCCTCGGCGCGCATAAAGGCCTCGCCAACCAGGAAGGCATGCACCTGGTGGGCGCGCATCGCGGCCACATCCTCCTGACTGACGATGCCGCTCTCGGTGACGACCAGACAGTCATCCGGGATGTTATCCAGCAAGCGGTAGGTATTCTCGAGGCTGACCTCAAAACTGTGCAGGTCGCGGTTATTGATGCCGACCAGCTTGGCATCCACCTTTAAGGCCCGCTCCAGCTCTGCGCCATCATGCACCTCGATCAGCACATCCATACCCAGCGAGCGGGCCAGCGTATTGAGCCGCAGCAGAGTCGCATCATCCAGCGCCGCCACGATCAACAGGATGCAGTCAGCACCCAGAACCCTGGCCTCGTAGACCTGATAGGGATCGATAAAAAAGTCTTTGCGGATAACCGGCAGCTGACAGGCCGCACGTGCCTGTTCTAAATACAGATCGGCACCCTGGAAGAAGTCGATATCGGTCAGCACCGACAGACAGCTGGCCCCACCCTGCTGGTAACTTCGGGCGATGGCGGCAGGGTCAAAGTGTTCCCTGATCACCCCTTTACTGGGTGAGGCCTTCTTGGCCTCGGCGATCACCGCCGAGCGCCCAGCCGCGATCGTGGTGCGCAGCGCCTCGACAAAGCCCCTGGGGGTATAGCGCGGATCCTGCTGTTGCTGCTGGATCTGTTGCTGCAGCTGCTGGATAGATACCCGGGCACTGCGCTCGGCGATCTCTTCGCGCTTGCGCTGGAGAATCTTGAGCAGAATGGTTGGAGTGTTCATCGCCTCTAGCCTTTTTTAGTGTGAGGGTTGACCGGCCAGCGCATTGGAGACTCTGACCAGCGCCTCCAGCTTATCCAGCGCAGCACCACTGCTGAGAATCTGTGCGGCACGATCGACGCCCGCCTGCAGTGACTCGGCAAGACCTGCGACATAGATCGCAGCCCCGGCATTGAGTTTGATAATATCGGCCGCCGGGCTCTCTTCACCGGACAGGACGCTGCGGATCAGCCGCAACGACTGCTCGGCATCCGCGACCATCAGGGTATCCAGCGACGCGCTCTTAAGCCCCAGCTGTTCGGGGCTGATACTGTACTCGCAGATTTCACCCTCTTTAAGCTCGGCGACCGAGGTCGCACTGCCGATGCTGATCTCATCGAGGCCATCCTCGGCATGCACGACCATCACATGCCGGCTGCCCAGCCGCTGCAGCACCTCGGCCAGAGGCCGAAGCCACTCGCGGCTATACACACCCAACACCTGATTAGGCGCGCCGGCCGGATTGGTCAGCGGGCCCAGCACATTAAATAGGGTTCGCACCGCCATCTCCCGACGCGGGCCTATGGCATGCTTCATCGCACTGTGATGCGCGGGAGCAAACATAAAGCCGACCCCCACCTGCGAGATACAGGCGGCGACCTGTTCGGGAGTAGTATTCAAATTGACGCCGGCCGCCTCCAGCACATCCGCACTGCCGCAGGTACTGCTGACCGAACGATTACCATGCTTGGCCACCCGGCCACCGGCAGCGGCGACCACGAACGCCGAGGCCGTGGACACATTAAAGATACCAGCCCCGTCCCCGCCTGTGCCGCAGGTATCGACAATATGCTCGCCGTTAACCCGCACGGCGGTCGCAAGCTCACGCATCACCCTGGCAGCCCCTACGACCTCGTCTACGGTCTCGCCCTTCATCCGCAGCGCGATCAGGAAACCACCTATCTGAGCGGGAGTCGCCTCCCCCGTCATAATGGCGCCCATCACCGCCTGCATCTGTTCTGCGGTTAGATTCTGACGTTCGGTCAGGGCTTTAATAGCCGCTTGGATATGCATCGCATCTCTCCGCTAAGGGTTCTGGCTAATAAGTCGGGATTCAGGTTAATCAATGGCTAACGCAGCAGAAAGTTTTTCAGCAGGTCATGGCCATGCTCGGTCAGAATAGATTCGGGGTGAAACTGCACCCCTTCGATATCCAGAGTCTTATGTCGCACGCCCATAATCTCTTCGATCTCCCCCGTCGCCGTTTCGGTCCAGGCGGTCACCTCCAGGCAGTCGGGCAGACTCTGCTGCTCGATCACCAAGGAGTGATAGCGGGTCGCGGCAAACGGCTTAGCAAGTCCCTTGAACACGCCCTGATCGAGGTGATGTACCGGCGACACCTTGCCATGCATCACCTGCCCGGCACGAACAATCCGGCCTCCGAAGGCCTGAGCAATGCTCTGGTGCCCCAGGCAGATCCCTAGAATCGGCAGTTTACCGGCAAAATGGTGGATGGCGGCGACCGAGATACCCGCCTTATCGGGGGTGCAGGGGCCGGGAGAGACCACCAACTGGTCGGGCTGCAGCGCCTCGATCTGCTCGATGCTGATCTCATCGTTGCGATACACCTGCACATCCGCACCCAGCTCACCAAAATACTGGACGATGTTATAGGTGAAGGAGTCGTAATTATCGATCATCAACAGCACGGGGGAACCCTTTTAAATGTCTCTTAGCCGCCCGCCTCTGCCACTGCAAAGAGCCTGACCAGCACCTCGGGGAAGCGCCGAATGCTACCATAAAAACAGTGCCAGACACTAAGGAACCACACTGTCAGCATTCTGATTTCTAGCCAAAAAAAGGCGGGGTAGCAGGGCGTTGTTGCGAGGATAACCCACAAAGATCAGCGCGTAGCGTGCGCGGAGGCACGAACCGCATCAGGCAGGGTAGCTATGCCTGATGCAGCCCGCGCCTTGCTAGCCTTGTCGGACTGCACTCAATCTACAAAATGCCAACCCACAGGGTCTTTTTCGTAGGTTAGGCTTCAGCCTGACGAGGTGAAGGGACAGGTGATTTGGCATGGCTCAGCGGCTCTGAAAGACACAGGCTGTGTGAAAACACAAAAACAGCGTGGATGTCAGCCAGCAGGGAGCGAAATAATTTCCCACGATGCCATAGAAAATCGTCTCTATAACGTCTCTCCAAGTGCGTAAAAATCAGCCCTAA
>JBLIEQ010000034.1:0-37213 GCA_047633175.1 Motiliproteus sp.
AGCGAATTATACATCCTAACTCCAAGTAGTCAACGTCTTATTTAACGTTGTTTTTCGAAGCGGTAATCAAATTCTTTACCTGTATCTCTACTTCGAAAAACGGCCCCTGGAGTTGTTAATAAATCTCCTGGAAACCGACTTCGTTTGCGCCTTGGCGTTAACGAGGGGCGCATTCTACAGGCCTCAGCGCTGCCGTCAACGTCTATGTCGAACTATTCCTTAAAAGGAGAGAGTTTTTGTAGGTTAGGCTTTAGCCTGACTATCGCTACTCTCTGCTAGCCTTGTCGGACTAAAGTCCGACCTACAAGTCCGACCTACTGACCTACTTCCTATTTCACAAACAGATGATGCTTTTTCTTTCCTACCTTTACCAGATAGTACCTGGTGCAGAGCGCTTTTGAATCAGCAAAGACCTCGTCGGCCTTCATATTCTGATCCAAGCCAACCGCCTCACCATTAACTATCACCGCCTTGCGCTGCAGTGCATCTTTAATCTGTTTACCTGAGCCCATCTCAGCATCGGACAGCAACGTGGTCAGCGGCGTTCCTGGCAAATCATTCACTGCCACATCCAACACTGAAGAGGGCAAGCCATCTAGGGCCAGCTGCTTATAATCAGCCTCATCAAGCGACGACATATCACCGCTAAACAGGGCAGCGGTAATCCGCTCCGCAGCCTGCAACCCCTCCTCACCGTGAACCAACTTGGTCACTTCACGCGCTAATAAAACTTGCGCTTGCGGCCGTCCCTCGGCTGCAAGATCTTCAGCCTCGACCTGGGCGATCCGTTCTACCGGCAGGAAGGTAAAATAGCTTAAGAATTTATAGACATCCGCATCGGCGGTATTGATCCAGAACTGATAGAAGGCGTAGGGCGAGGTCTTTTCAGGATCGAGCCAAATGGTGCCCGCCTCGGTCTTTCCAAACTTGGTCCCATCAGCCTTGGTGATCAAAGGCATGGTCAGACCAAAGACCTGCTCCCGGTTCATCCGCCGTGTCAGCTCAGTGCCGCCGACGATATTGCCCCATTGATCGCTGCCACCAATCTGCAGCGTACAGCCGTGACTTACATTTAATTGCTGGTAATCGTATGACTGCAGGATCATATAGGTGAATTCGGTAAAAGACATGCCGGCGCCTTCCCGATCCAGACGCTGCTTGACCGATTCTTTATGGATCATCGTGTTGACCGAAAAGTGCTTCCCGACATCCCGCAGAAATGTCAGCACATCCAGATCCTGAGTCCAGTCCAGATTATTGACCACGTCGGCGGCATTATCGGCGCACTCGAAATCGATAAAGCGACTCACCTGGGAACGGATTCGTCCGACCCAGCTATCCACGACATCCGGCGTATTGAGCTTACGCTCCTCGGCTTTAAATGAAGGATCGCCGATCAGACCCGTGGCCCCGCCCACCAGAGCTATAGGTTTATGTCCGGCCATCTGAAATCGCTTCAGCGCCAGCAGGGGTACCAGCGAGCCTATATGTAGGCTGTCCGCAGTCGGATCAAAACCGCAATAGAGCGTTCGCGAGCCTTCGCTAAGGTGCTTATCCAGCTCATCGTTGCCGGTCACCTGGGCAACCAGGCCCCGTGAATCCAGATCTTTTAACAAGGCATTCTCAAACGTCATCCTGTCCACCTAATCCTGTTCACCTGAAGCATGGCGCGGCCTGTTAGCCACAAAAAATCAGCTATTTTACGCGATAGCCTCCCGCAGACACAATTACTGTGGGATATTTGTTCGAATACTGAACTTTTAGCGGACTAATCGACCTATATCATGGATCACGAGGGTCGGAGTTCTTATACTGGCCCAAACCAGAATCCAGATAAGATACTTATGCTCTCCAAACACCCATCTCTAAAGCACCTTCCCAGCAAAACCCATCTATTGGCCGTTTCGATCTGTGTGTCCCTGCTAGGTCTCGCATTACTTATGCCTTCGGAGCAGGTTACTGCAAACAAACAACAACTGATGATCACGCTACAGGCACCCGACTCTGCCGCCGAGCCCCTGCTCAAGGGCCAGGACCAGGGCATAACTGCTCCTGCGCCAGATGTTGAGCTGATAACGGCAGCCATTCAGGCGCAACTGCTTGACGCTAAAACCCCGGCTGCCGAGCCATGGCTGAAGGTTCAAATTCGCTCAGGTGACAACCTGACCACTCTATTTGACAAGGCCAACTTGGACGCCAACCAACTCTACCCGATGCTCAACGGCATCAAACCGAGTAAAACGTTAAATCGACTCAGGCCCGGAGAGCGGCTCGAGTTCCTGATCGAACAGGGCGAACTGGTTAAGCTCCGTCATATTACCTCACCACTGACCCAGACCCTGATCAGCCGAAATGGCGATCAGTACCTTGTCGAGGCTATCGAGTTTACCCCTGAAATTACCCACAACTACCGTCAGGGCACGATCGATGACTCGCTGTTCCTCAGCGCCGCGCGTGCCGGCCTAAGCCAGCGAAAGATCATGGAGCTTGCGGTAATCTTCGGCTGGGATATCGATTTTATCCTCGACATCCGCCAGGGTGACAGCTTCGCAATGGTTTACGAAGAGCGCTGGCTGGACGGTAACGACATCGGGGAAGGTGAAATCGTCGCTGCCGAATTTATTAACCAGGGAAAGACCTTCCAAGCACTGCGTTATACGGATAAGAAGGGCAACAGCAATTACTTCACCCCCGAAGGCAAAAGCATGCGCAAGGCATTCCTGCGCACGCCGGTCGACTTCTCCCGCATCAGCTCAAAGTTCAACCCTAACCGCAAGCACCCTATCTTCAAGACCCGACGCCCGCACCGTGCCGTTGACTACGCGGCACCCACGGGGACTCCGATCAAGACCTCCGGCGATGGCAAGGTTATTTTTGCAGGCAGGAAGAACGGCTATGGCAAGGTCGTCATCGTCCAGCACGGCCAAAACTACACCACGCTGTATGCGCATATGAGCCGCATCAAGTCCGGAATGAAACGTGGAAAGCGGGTCAAGCAGGGGCAGACTATCGGCTATGTCGGCAGCACGGGTTACGCCACCGGCCCGCACCTGCACTACGAGTTCCGCATCAACGGCGTGCATCGCAACCCGCTGACCGTCCCGCTACCGCAAGCCGAGGCACTACCCAAAGCTGAACTGGCACGCTTTAAACCCTTAGCGAACGACCTCCTGGCCCAGCTCAACGATTATCGTCAAACACAGCTGGCTAAAAAATAAGATGAGGCCGACGACTGGCTACTATCTAGGCCTGATGTCCGGCACGAGCCTTGATGGCATCGATGCCGTGATTGTCGACCTGGATACGCAGCCGATCAAACTTATCGCCTGCGTATCCAGGCCCATTCCAGCCGAACTCAAACAGAGTCTGCTGGCACTCACCCAACCCGGTGACAATGAGATCGAGAGACTGGGAGTCGCTGACGTCCAATTCAGCCAACTTCAGGCGGAGATCGTCAACGATCTGTTGCAGCACGCTCAACTCAAATCCTCCCAGATCAGCGCTATCGGCAGCCACGGTCAGACGATCCGCCACCGCCCCGGCGGGACGACCCCCTTTAGCTTGCAGATTGGCGATCCGAATACCCTTGCCGAGCTGACCGGCATCTGTGTTGCCGCTGATTTTCGCCGCAGAGACCTTGCCGCAGGCGGTCAGGGTGCGCCTCTGGTACCCGCGTTTCATGCCGAATGCTTCGCCAGAATTAGCGCCGAGCGCGTTATTGTTAATATTGGTGGAATGGCTAATATCACCCAATTGCGCAAAGACCCGGACCAGCCCATTATCGGTTACGATACGGGGCCTGGAAACATCCTTATCGATAGCTGGATCGAACGCCATCTGCAGCGCGAATATGATCACAGCGGTACCTGGGCGCGTAGTGGCACTATAGATACGCCACTGCTGGCACGGCTGCTGCGACTCGACTATTTTTCTCAGGCTCCGCCCAAGACCACCGGTCGCGAGCAGTTCAACCTCGAATGGATCGATCAGCAACTGGCTGCGCTGGGCAGACCGGTGGCTGCCGCCGATGTACAGGCAACCCTGACCGAACTGACGGCGCGCAGCATCGCGGACGCCATTCTCAAGCAGCAGCTGCTCAGTGCCGAGGTCTATCTCTGCGGCGGCGGCGCTCATAATGACTATCTGCTTGAACGACTGAGAATTCTACTCAGCGCTTTCAGCATCGAAACCACTCAGGCCCTGGGCATACCGGCAGACTGGGTAGAAGCCTGCGCCTTTGCCTGGCTCGCCAAGCGCTGTGTCGCACAACTCCCGGGCAACATGCCCTCTGTCACCGGCGCCCGTGGCGAGCGAATTCTCGGTGGAATCTATCCCGGTGCCAGCCACCTCTAACCCTTGCCTCTAGTCCTCGTCTCTTACCCATCCGCGCAAGCCAAGCCGCCGATACCTATTCAAACTCGACTATTCTCAGTACTCACTCGAAGAAAACCGGTCATCAAGGACGATGCCATGCACTTTACACCGCTTAATGTTTCAATACTGGCCGCTGCGCTATGCCAAATTCCGCAAGCCGGTGCCAGCACTGACCCTGGCGACGCCGCGGACGCTTATCCACCTGATTCAAACAATGCTCAGCCGGCCGCAACACCAGCACTGATGCTCGCCAATAATTACCGCGATGATATCGATCTACGCGACTACTGGATCAGTGAAAAACTCGACGGGGTACGCGCTTACTGGGACGGTCAACAGCTCCGCTCACGCCAGGGTTACCCCATTCGCGCTCCGCTGTGGTTTACCCGGGCGTTACCTGCGACCCCGCTAGACGGTGAGCTCTGGCGCGGCCGAGGACAGTTTGATAGGACATCTGCCACGATAAGACGTTACCAACCGGTAGAGCTGGAGTGGCAGCAGATCCGGTATCGGGTGTTCGACCTGCCCTCCAGCACGCTGCCGTTTAGTCAACGCATCCATCAACTGCAACGGATCACCCGGCAGATCAACGTCCGACACCTGGTCCCTCTGAGATATCAACAGGTAGCCACGCATATGCAGCTGCGGAGTTTGCTTGAGGAGCAGACAGCTGCCGGCGCCGAGGGGCTGATGCTGAATCGCGCCGATGCCCACTATCAGGGCATGCGCAGCGATGCCCTGCTGAAGCTAAAAACACACCAGGATGCCGAGGCGGTCGTTCTGCAGCACCAGCAGGGAAAGGGCAAGTATCAGGGCATGCTGGGCGCAATC
This sequence comes from Motiliproteus sp., assembly GCA_047633175.1. GTDB lineage: Bacteria > Pseudomonadota > Gammaproteobacteria > Pseudomonadales > Balneatricaceae > Motiliproteus. Next base: position 5,206 of record JBLIEQ010000034.1, read on the forward strand.
GTTGTGCGCCTCGCTTCGGGACAGCAGTTTAAAATCGGCAGCGGCTTCACCGATCAGCAGCGCCGGGACCCGCCGCCCATCGGCTCGATAGTCAGCTTTAAATACTATGGCCTGACCAACGCAGGCTTACCGCGTTTCGCCAGTTTTATGCGTCGTTATGATCCGGGAGCCGATCCATTGTAGGTCGGACTTCAGTCCGACTGATCTATTCTAGTGCTCTATCGGCAGCTGCATATGAATCGTCGAGCCGCTGGCAACCTCGGAGGTTACCGCCATATGTCCCTGATGCTGCTGGGTGATAATGTAATAGCTGAACGAGAGGTGATTGCCGGCATCAAAATCCTCGACACGGGGCTGATCACTGAAAAACGGCTCGAACAGACTCACCTGCTGCTCAGCATTTAAACCCACGCCATTGTGTTGGATTTTTATCCATAGATTGCCATAAGACTCGGACAGCGTAACCGTTATCCTGGGTCTGTAGCCTGCCCTTTCGGGGTCCTCCATGGCCGCATGACAGGAATAACAGGCGTGCCGGAACAGACTCAGGAAAACCTGCTGCAGCTCCGTTATATGACAGGACAGCAGGGGCAGATTTCTCGCAAACTCTCGTTTGAGACTGATCGTGTTAAAAGGCATACCATTGGAGACGGTGATCACGTCATTGGCCAGTCGAATCGTATTATTCATTACATCGACGATACTGGCCTGCTGCTTCGCGTCCTTGCGGCTGCGCGCGAACGCCAGCAGATTACTGATAATGCTGGATACTTTCTCCCCCTTGAGGGACATGTCGCGAATAACCGCATCCATTCGGAGCATCCGCTTATCATCGACAAGCTGCGTGTCAGGATGAATATTGCTATCAGTAAGCATTATCTGGAACCGCTTCAGATCGATCATAATCGCCTGCAGAGGCGCATTGATATCATGCGCCATGGTCGAGGCCAACTCGCCCATAAAGGACATCTTGTCATTATGAATCAGCATGTTTTCAGCCGCTGTCTGCTTACTGACGTCATCAACAAGAATCACCACGCCGGGCTCCTCTTGATCCTGAAGCGGATAGATCGTGATATCAAAGTACGATAAGCCGCTCAGATTCTGCTTCAGATGAATCGCCTGATGCGTATCCAGCGCCTGTTTAATATGTTCCGGCACCACTGTCATGGTCGGATAGGCCTCCCAGAGCGTCTTACCTAGGGCTTGCTCGGCCTTAATACCCGACAACTCTTCAACCTTTTTATTCCACTGGGTGACGCGGCCCTCTTTATCCAGACCGACTAGAATAAGCGGCATCGAGATCAGGATATCCTTGATATAGGATTCAGATGATCGCAGCTGGTCTGTGGTGATCACATGCTGGGCAACCTCTTTTTCTAATAACTGATTACTGTTAAGCAGTAACTTGTTGGACTGGTCCAGGGTCGCGGTGCGCTCCTGGACGCGATCTTCGAGTTCACGACGTATGGCATCCAGATCACGATTGGCACGGTACGCACGGCGCCTGGCAATGAACAGATACATCGAAAGGATGGTTAGTAAAATAATCGAGGCAGCACTGGTCCAGTTGGCGAGATGCTGCCAATTGGTCTGGCCTTCCTCATCTTTGAACAGGGTTGAAATTCCGGCTAAAACCCAGGAACTTTGCAGGGATAACCATAAAAAAATAAGGGTATGTTTCATCACGTCGCTAAACCCGCTTCACTAGTATAAAAACCTTACCCGGGCACCCTCAATGCAGGTGCGCCGCGACTACAGCGGCCAATGATAGCACAAGCAAGTCGGATAACCGCTCACCCGGCGGCCATCTCAGGCAGCGGTGGCACAAACAAAAACGGCACCGAATATCGCTATTCAGTGCCGTTATCGTGACGCTACAGGCTGGCTAGTGCAGGGTGACCCCGATCAGTCGCACCTGATTTCTAAACTTATCAAAACTCTCTCGCAGCGCGGCCAGTGGCAATAAGCAAAAATCGATAGGGTCAACCGGCTTGTCATACCAGCTCAACGTCGCCACCCGGGTCATCAGATCAAACTCACCCAGGAGCGCATCCAGATAGACCATGACCGCTTCCACCGCAGGGTTGCCATCCATATCATCCAGATCGTCAAGAAACACCGATAGATGATATTCCCCGCCATCCAGCCGCTGGCTAAACCAGAACTGATCCAGCGAATACTCGTCATCGTCCACTCGAATACATTCAGGCATCGGATCCAGGCGACCATTAAAGGCGGTCACCTGTACACCATCGATCAGCGGCGCGGCATCGACCAGACTCAGTACGGCGGCAATCGACTGGGTGTAACCATCGCAGCCGATCACCATTTCGATATGATTATCCTGCTCATTACGTTCAAAATGAAAAGTGAGGTTGTCATCAATACTTTTTAACTGCTGCTCGTATTGGCTAAGCAGACCATGCACCGAGTGCTCGTCCGTCTCCTCCAACAGATTATCAATCGTATTAACCACCTCACACCAGAAGGCGGTGATCTTCTCCAGATTAGGAATCATTCGCAGGGTCATGTACGGGGTACAACCACGCCGGTCTGGCCCATGTATTTACCGTTACGATCCTTATAAGAGGTCTCGCACACGGTATCGGCACCCAGAAACAGCATCTGCGCAACGCCCTCGTTGGCATAAATTTTGGCGGGAAGGGACGTTGTATTGGAGAATTCCAGGGTGACATGGCCTTCCCACTCAGGTTCCAGCGGGGTGACATTGACGATAATTCCGCAACGGGCATAAGTACTCTTACCCAAACAGATGGTCAGCACATCACGGGGAATCTTGAAATATTCGACCGTTCGCGCCAAAGCAAAAGAGTTAGGCGGGATGATGCAGACATCGGTGGTGACATCAACAAAGCTTTGATGATCGAAATCCTTAGGATCGACGATCGACGAGTTGATATTGGTAAAGATCTTAAACTCGTTCGAACAACGAACATCATAACCGTAGCTGGAGGTACCATAGGAAACGATGCGCTCGTCTCCCCTGGTACGCACCTGACCCGGCTCAAACGGAGTGATCATGCCCCTTTCCTGAGCCGCCTTGCGTATCCATGTGTCTGACTTGATACCCATAGTTCTCTTTGCAACCCTAACTAGTCTAATTTCGATACGATAAAACGGCTAATCATACCTGCAATGTAACAATAAAGCCGGTTTTTCTAGGAACTGACCGAAATGCGATTATCGCAGCAGCTCAGTATCCCTGGCAGAAAAGTCCGACCCTATTACTGCCTCTTAGTCATTCTGAACTACAATCTCGGGGAACACATTGGCATAGTTTTTCGCCCGTACCGCCAGGGATGCCGCAAGTTTGAGCGCGATATCACGGTAATGCCCCGCCTCTTCCGAATCAGGATGACTCACCAGGGTGGGCTGGCCGGCATCGGCCTGCTGCCGAATCGACAGCTTCAGAGGCAGCTGCCCCAATAACTCAACCTCGTATTTGGCAGCAATCTGCTCTCCGCCACCCGAACCGAAGATAGGTTCGCTATGGCCGCACTCGCTGCAGATATGCAGGCTCATATTCTCGACCACCCCCAGCACCGGAACATCGACCTTGCGGAACATCTCGATGCCTTTCTTGGCATCCAGCAGCGCGATATCCTGGGGGGTAGTGACGATCACCGCCCCGGTGATCGGCGCTTTTTGCGACAGCGTCAACTGGATATCGCCGGTGCCTGGCGGCATATCGACAAACAGGTAATCCAGATCATCCCAGAGCGTCTGAGTCAGCAATTGCTGCAATGCACTGCTGGCCATCGGCCCACGCCATACCATCGGCTGATCCTCATCCACCAGCAGACTCATCGACATCAGCTGCAGACCCTGCGCGATCACCGGATGCATCGCACTGCCCGTCGTTTCCGGCTTGACCCCGGATTTAACCCCCAGCATCAGCCCCTGGCTGGGACCGTAGATATCGGCATCCAGGACACCGACCCGGGCCCCTTCCGCCGCGAGCGCCAGCGCGAGGTTAACCGTGGTGGTGGATTTCCCCACCCCACCCTTACCCGAGGCCACGGCAATAATATTGCGTACAGAATCCAAACTTTTAAGATTTTTCTGAGCCTTGTGCGCAACGACGGTACCGACCAGCGCCAGCTCCAGGGATTCGACCCCGGCAACGGCCCCTATCAGGTCACGCAGATCTGACTGGATCTGATCGCGGATCGATTTAAGCGGATAGCCAAGCTCGATCTTCAACCGACAGACGGATCCCTCGACGATGATCGTCTTAATCGCTCGAGCTTGCTTGAGGCTCTGCTGACTATAGGGAGGGATATAATCGGCGATAGCCGCTTCAACCAAAGATTGCAGACTTAACTTCATTAACGTCCTCTCACACCGGGGCACCGGATAAACCAACTAAAAGAGTCAACTATAACGCAGCCATCCCTGGGTCGTCACTGATTAATCCTTGCAATCAGCTGCGCCTGATAAGCAACACCGCCGCTTCTTTATGCTCGGTGTAGGGGAACTGATCGAACAGCGCCATACGCTCGATGCGATGCGTCTGGATCAGGGTTTCAAGATCCCGGGCCAGGGTATCGGGGCCGCAGGAGATATAGAGAATAAACTGATAATCCTGCACCAGCGCCAGGGTCCCCTCATCCAGTCCCGCGCGAGGAGGATCGACCAGTACGGTGGTAAAATTGTAGCTATCCAGATCGATCTCACGCAGGCGACGGAACGGCCGCACCTTGGTCATCGCCTCGGTAAATTCCTGACTGGAAAGACGGGCGATGCAGACGTTATCGATACCATTGAGCTGCAGGTTATAATGCGCCGAGTTAACAGAGACCTTGGCGATCTCGGTCGCCAGTACCCGATCAAACTGATCACTCAATGCCAGGGTGAAATTACCGTTGCCGCAGTACAGCTCCAGCAAGTCGCCACCACAGTCACGGGTCACATCGCGTGCCCAGCCAAGCATCTGGATATTAATGTCCGCATTCGGCTGAGTGAAGCTGTTTTCCACCTGCTGATAGCTCAACTCCCGACCCTCGACAGCCAGCTTTTCCAGCACCCAGTCGCGATTCAACACCAGCTTCTGTTTACGACTGCGACCGACCAGATCGATATTCAGATCCGTTTGCAAGACAGTGGCGGCATCAAGCCAATCCTGCTGCAACGGACGATGGTACAGCAGCGTCACCAACAGCTCACCGCTGAGGGTGCTGAGAAAATCAACCTGAAACAGACGGCGTGACAGCACGGTATCGGCCTTAAGCCGTTCAAGCAGGTCAAACATCACCCCCTCTATGCGCTCTGACACCATGGAACAACTGTCTATACGTATCGGCGTCTTGTTACTGCCGGGGGCAAACATGGCGTAATAGAGGTCATCGCCGTCATGCCAAATCCTGAACTCAGCGCGTTGGCGATAGTGCCGGGCGGGTGAGGCGAAGATCTCAAGCGGTGGAGGAGTGAACAGCGCAAACTGGCTGCGAAGCGCAACGGCTTTCTCGTCTAACAGGGCGGAGTACTGCTCAGGACTGACTGCATCAATATTCATTTCACAAACGGGACCGGCAAAAACCGCCATTCTAACAGCCTCCACCTGCACAGTGTATGGCTTGTTGTTAGTCAATCACCCCTTCTTGAAGGAAGAGGTTTGTAAAAGCCTCAGATTGACTCCTAACAGGAGATTAAATGTTATGACTCGCAAGCTCAGTAGGCCTATCCCACCGGTTGCCAGTTTGTAACCAGCGGCTAACAGGTTACAATTCGGCAACCGGATCAGGAGCGCTACTCTCGGTCAACCTCCCAGGCCTGCTCCAAGACTCACCCAAGGCTCCGCTGTTTGAGCTATTGTCACTGGAAAACCAAGCACTATGCCGACCACCGCTCGTAAGATCCTCGTCACCAGCGCGCTCCCCTATGCTAATGGCTCCATTCACCTGGGCCACCTACTGGAATATATTCAAACCGACATCTGGGTCCGGTTTCAGAAGAGTCGCGGTGAACACTGCACCTATGTCTGTGCCGACGATGCCCACGGCACGGCGATCATGCTTAAGGCGGAACAGCAGGGGATCACTCCGGAACAACTGATTGCCCAGATCAGCGCCGAACACCAGGCGGATTTTGCCGACTTTTCTGTCGGCTTCGACAACTACCACTCGACCCATTCTGAAGAGAATCGTGAACTCTCCAGCTTGATCTACACGCGCTGCAAAGAGGCTGGCCATATCACTAGCCGGACGATCACCCAGGCCTACGATCCGGAAAAAAACATCTTCCTGGCTGATCGTTTTATCACGGGGACCTGCCCTCAATGCAAGACTGACGACCAGTATGGGGATAACTGCGAAGCCTGCGGGGCCACCTACGGCGCCTCCGAGCTGATCAACCCGCGTTCCGCCATCTCCGGGGCCACGCCGATCGACAAAGAGTCTGTGCATTTTTTCTTTAAACTTCCCGACTTTACTGAAATGCTCCAAGAATGGACCCGCAGTGGCGCCCTGCAGGAGGAAATCACCAATAAACTGGCCGAATGGCTCGACGGCGGCCTGCACGAGTGGGATATCAGCCGCGATGCTCCCTACTTTGGATTTGAGATTCCCGGAGAGCCAGGCAAATACTTCTATGTTTGGCTGGATGCACCGATCGGCTACATGGCCAGCTTTAAGAATCTCTGCGACAAGACCCCTGGACTTGCGTTTGACGACTACTGGAACTCGGATTCAACGGCCGAGCTCTATCACTTTATCGGCAAGGATATTATCAATTTCCACGCGCTATTCTGGCCTGCAATGCTCAGCTGCGCGGATTTTCGCACACCGACAGCCGTCCATGCCCACGGATTTTTAACCGTTAATGGCAAAAAGATGTCCAAATCGCGAGGTACCTTCATCAAGGCCCGCACCTATCTGGATCACCTGGATCCCGAATACTTGCGTTACTATTTTGCCGCCAAACTCAATAACCGGGTCGAGGATCTGGATCTTAACTTGGATGATTTTATCCTGCGGGTAAACTCAGACCTGATCGGCAAGGTGGTCAATATTGCCAGCCGCAGCGCCGGCTTTATTACCAAGAAGCATGACGGCATGCTGTCGGCGACCTGTGCCGAACCAGAGCTGGTGCGCAGCTTTATCGCCGCCGGTGCTGAGATCGCCACCCTCTACGAAAACCGCGAATTCGGCAAAGCCATCAAGACCATTATGAACCTCGCCGACCAGGCCAATGAATATATCCATCACCAGGAACCCTGGGCTCTGGCCAAACAGGAGGGCAAAGAGCAGCAGGTGCAGGACGTCTGCTCGGTCGGCATCAACCTGTTCCGTATCCTGATGGTCTACCTCAAGCCTGTCCTGCCGCAGATGTGTGCCAAGGCTGAGGGCTTTCTCAACAGCGAGCTGAACTGGAACGCCCTGGATATTATCTTAGAGAACCATAGAATCAACACCTTTAAGCCGCTGATGACCCGGGTTGAACAGGACAAGATCGATGCTATGACTGCGGCCTCCAGCCAGCTTATCGCCAGCGAACCCCAGCCGGTAGCACCAGAGGAAGTACGGGCAGCAAGCCCTCTGAGTATCGACCCCATCGCGGCACAGATTGAATTTTCTGACTTTGCCAAGCTGGATCTGCGCATCGTGCGTATCGCCAAGGCTGAGCATGTCGAGGGGGCTAAGAAACTACTGCGTTTAACCCTGGATCTGGGCGGCGAATCACGCAACGTGTTCGCAGGGATCAAATCGGCGTACACCCCTGAACAGTTACAGGGAAAGCTCACCGTGATGGTCGCCAATCTGGCACCGCGGAAGATGAAATTCGGCATGTCAGAAGGGATGGTTCTGGCCGCAGGTCCCGGCGGCGATGAACTCTGGATTTTAGAGCCGCATGAGGGCGCACAACCCGGCATGCGGGTCTGCTAAGACTTGTCAGACTACTTTCTAAACACAAGATGCTGTGTTTCTTTTGTGGGTTAGGCTTTAGCCTGACGATCGCCACTCCTTACTAGCCTTGTCGGAACAAGGCCTCAGAGGGGGGATAGATCTGCTCTACGCTGCCCCGAACAACAGCCGCACAATAAATACCTCCACCATAGCCTGCATCCCGCCCTCCTACTTTGATAAATATACCTTCAAGGGACCTGCGAACAAACTCCTGCCTTGATATTTAGTGCTATCCTTCGATGCAATGGATATTTTGAAGTTTTATGGAGCGGGAGAACACTACGATGAATGGAACTCGCAAGCAGTGGTCGATGCAGACGATCGCGATTGGTTTTGCTCTGGCACTCACAGGCTGCGCAAGCAGCTCTTACCCCCCCCTCGACAGCTCTATAGCCAAACAACCTAAGACAACCGATCCTGATCTGTACAACTACCTGGTAGGACCCGGCGACAGTCTTAATATCTTTGTCTGGCGTAACCCCGAAGTATCTCAGAGCGTCACTGTACGTCCCGATGGAAAAATCACTACCCCTCTGGTTGAAGATATTCCGGTCAGCGGTCTGACCCCGACCCAGATCGCCCGACTGATCGAAGAAGAGCTCAGCATCTATATTAAAGAACCGATCGCCACCGTACTGGTGGGGGGGTTTATCGGCCCCTACTCCGAACAGGTTCGAATCATTGGCGAAGCCGGGCAACCTCAGGCTCTCTCCTATCGTGAAGATATGACGCTGCTCGATATCATGATCAGCGTCGGTGGTCTGACCGAGTTCGCCAATGGCAATGGTGCCAGCGTGGTCCGCATTGTCGACGGCGCGCAGCGTCAGTTTAGCGTCCGCCTTCATGACCTGGTCCGGGGCGGCGACATCAGCGCCAATGCGGATATTCTGCCTGGGGATATCGTTATTATCCCTGAATCTTGGTTCTAACACCGGAAATAGTCCACTATGCAAGATATTTTAGACCAGCTAAAAACTCTGGTTCTTGGTGTCTGGTTGCACCGCTGGGTCGCCGTGCTGATCGCCTGGCTTGTCTGCCTTATTGGCTGGCCCTTTGCACTCAAGTTTCCGGACCAGTACCAATCCCAGGCTAAGATTTACGTCGACACTCAGTCGCTGCTGTCGCCGCTGCTGCGCGGCCTTACGATCCAGACCAACCCCACCCAGCAGGTCCAGTTGATCGTCAAAACCCTGTTTACCCGTCCCAATCTGGAAAAGATCGCCCGGTTGGCGGACCTGGATATCAAGGCGAGAGATAATGCGGAGTTCGATCTTATCATCACCGGGCTGCAGTCGGGACTCAAACTGAATCAGGCGGGGCGCGATAACATCTACCATATCGCCTACACCAGCAGCTCCGCCAACGAGGCCAAAAATGTCGTCCAGGCCACCCTGACGACGCTGGTGGAAAACACCCTGGGAGATAATCGCAAAGATTCCGACATCGCGGCCGACTTTATCGATCGTCAAATTGCGGAATATGCCACCCGTCTGAATGAAGCGGACAACCGCCTTAAGGAGTTCAAGAAAGCCAACTTCGAATTGATGAGTAACGACGGTTACTACAGCCGCGTCCAGAGCCTCAAGGCCACCATCGCCGGTGTCAATTTAGAACTCAACGAGGCTAAAATCCGGTTCAGATCAGCCTCACAACAGCTCGCGGGAGAGCAACCCACCTTCGGCCTTATGCAGGACAGCTTTACCCCTCAGTTCGGGGTAAGTTCCAGCTTTGACAACCGAATCGACTCGCTGGAAAACAACCTCGACGAGCTGCGCCTTAAATACACCGAGATCCATCCCGATATCCTGGGGACCCAGCGAGTTATCGACGATCTCAAAAGCAAACGTGATATCGAACTGCAGGAGCGGCACAAGGAGACCGCGCTAATCAATAGCCAGCGTGGCGGTAGTAGCCTGAACGAAAACCCGGTGTATCAGGAACTGAAGCTAACCCAGGCACGCGAGCAGTCCAATGTCAACTCACTCCAGGTACGCCTGAGCACCTACAATGCCCAGCTCAGGGAACTGGAATCTAAAATCAACAGCATCCCCGATATCGAAGCTGAACTCAAAGCACTGGACCGGGGCTATCAGATTACGCAGCAAAAACATAACGAGCTTATGTCCCGGCGTGAATCGGCCCACCTGTCGCAGCAGGCCGATGCCAGCTCCAACAGCTTTCAGTTCAGAATTATCGATCCGCCACGGACACCCAGCCTACCAATAGGCCCTAATCGGCCGCTGTTCATCACCACAGTACTGGCAGCTTCATTAGCCGCAGGCATCGGCATGGCATTTCTGATCAGCCAACTCCGTCCGGTGTTTTTCTCCAGCAAGCAACTAAACGCAGTCACCGGCGTTCCGGTGTTAGGTTCGGTCAGCGTCTATAGTAACCCGACGTCCAGCCGTCGAAGACGCAGACAGGGGATCGTCTTTATCCTGTTGCTGATAGGCCTGCTCGGCTCCTATGCAGCAATACTGCTATTGCAGCTGTTCCCCGACCTTAACAGCCAGGTCATCGCCTTGCTGCCGGATATGCCCAGCCAGTTCAACGCGCTTTACCTTAAGAGCAAGTTGCTGCTCATCAACCTGATTAACCGTTCCTAGGGAGTTACATGAGTACAATCGAGCGAGCCCTGGACAAACAACGGCAACTGGCCGCAAACAGGCGGCAATTTGAGCAACGGCAGACGACACCTACCGCTGGCGAACTGGCACCCCCTGATCCGGCCGGAGCGGCCTATGCCGTGGATAACCCGATAACAGCGCAGAGCAGCACCAAGCCGCCAGAGGTTTCACCGACGGCGGATAGCGCCTCACGTCTGGCGCAGCAAGAGGGGCGCGAATCGCTGGTCTATATCAATATCCAGCGCCTGGAATCGTTGGGAATGGTCTCCCCGACCGAAAATTTCACTAAAATTAAGGAGGAGTATCGCTACATCAAGCGACCGCTGCTTAACAATGCCTTTGGTCCCGGCGCCAGCACCCTGGACCAACCCAACCTGGTGATGGTGTCGAGCAGCTTACCCGGCGAAGGCAAGACCTTCACCGCCATTAACCTGGCGATCAGCATGGCGATGGAAGAGGATCGTCAGGTGCTCCTGATCGATGCAGATCTGATCAAACCCAGCATCTGCGACCGACTCGGCATCGCCGAGCATCCCGGATTGATGGATTACTTGACCGGCAAGGCCGAGGTCAGCAAGATTATTCTCAACACCAATATCCCCAACCTCAAACTGATCACCGCCGGGCGGCGGCACCACCACTCCAACGAGATGATTGCCAGTGAAAAGATGAAGCGTTTTATGGAACAGTTATCCGTGCGCTACTCAGACCGCATTGTTATCTTCGATACCTCTCCGCTGCTCGGTGCCAGTGAAACCAATGTATTAGCGCAGATGACAGGCCAGGCCGTGATAGTCGTCGAAGAGAAAAAAACCTCTCAGGCCCAGCTGCAGCAATCCCTGAGCCTGCTCAATCCCAATATGGCGATCGGTCTGGTGCTGAACAAATCGAACGGCCGAAGGGATAACTATGGCTATTACTACGCTAACTCCTAGCACCCTGTTGCTACTGGGTCTTGCGCTAGTCTCTGTGCCCGGCTATTCAGCACAGACCCGGGACTGGGATCTTAGCCCCTCGCTGCAACTGGGTATCGACTACAGCAACAATCTTGATCTGTCTGCCAGCGACAAGACCGAAACCTTTATAGGCACTCTCACACCCGGTATCGCCATCCGTCGCCAGGGCCGGTATCTCAAGCTTGGAACTGATTACCGGCTATCTCTGGTGGAATACAGCGCGAGTACCCAAAGTAACCGCTATTTTCACAACCTGAATGCCTTTGCCGATGCGGAACTGGTCGAAGACCATCTGTTTGTCGGCACTCAGGCGACCGCCAGTCAGCAACTGATCGACAACAGCAGTGCGGGGAGCATCGACCCCAGACTGGCTCCTGATGCCTTCACCAACACCCTCACCTTTGCCTTCACGCCCACCTGGCGCCAGCGTATCGGTGATTATACCAACATCAGCCTGAGCGCAGGTTACGATGCGGTTATCTACCAGACCAACGCCGAAGACAGCGAAGGTTTTAACTACCAGTTAGCCTTAGACACCCGGGAGAACCCCAATAAGATCTACTGGACCCTGGAGACGCGCCAGGATAGCGCCAAGTCCAGCAGCGGTAGCAATAACCTGGACAGAAATGATTTCGCTCAGGTTCAGCTAGGCTACCGGCATAGCAGGCAGCTGGACCTGCGTATCGGCGGCGGCTATAGCGACAGTCATCTGGACAACCCGAGCGATACCGACATCAGCGATGGATCTGCATTTATGTCCGCTGGCCTGACGTGGACACCCAATCCGCGAACCTCGGTGGTTCTCAATTACAGCGACCAGATCCAGAGTAACAGCCGCGGAGTACTGATCACTCACCGGCGCAAACGCGGCACCCTGTCACTCTCTCTGCAACAGAGCCTCAGCAGCGTTCGCCAGCAGCAACTGCAAGCGATCGCGGTCGGATCATTGATCTGTCCCACCGGGAACAGCTTCACTATCGCCGACTGTCGCTTTATCAACCCTGGAGATTCGACGATAGCCGGCCCCAACGAACAGATCATCGGGATCAATGCCCTGACCACCTCGCTCGATGAGGGTCAATTTATCAATGAAGCGCTTAATGCCAACTACAGCTATCGTTTCAGGAAGAGCACCCTGTCACTGGGACTCACCGGGAATCGGCGAAAGTTCCAGGATCTTAGCGGCCGTACCGAAAAGGATATCGGCTTTAATACGGGCTGGGCGCTGCAGTTATCACGCCTAAGTTCGATCACCGTAACCTACGATTGGACCACACTTGAACCCGACACCAACGCAGTCAGCAGTATCCGCGATTACCGTCGGAGGCTTAATCTGGGTTTTAACCGCAGCCTCAGTGCCAGGACCTCCGTCAGCAGTGCACTCAGGTTTAATCGACTTCACTCCGATGACAGCAGTCGTAATTATGAAGAATACGGCGCCAGCATTAGTTTAAACCACCGCTTCTAACAGGGTCTGCCATGTACAAGTCCCATTTTGGTCTGCTTACCAACCCCTTCCAACTGAGCCCTGATCCGGATTTTTTCTTCGGTAGCGCCGGACATAAGCGCGCGATGGCCTATCTGCAATATGGCCTGGGTCAGGGCGAAGGATTTATAGTTATCACCGGCGAGATCGGCACCGGTAAAACGACGCTGATGCGCAATCTTCTGAAAAACATAGATCCTGATCACATCATCGCGGCGCAACTGGTCACCACCAGGCTCGAGGCCGATGACCTGCTGCGTCTGATCTGCAGCGCCTTTGGGCTGCCGGCAGCAGACAGGAGCAAGGCAGCGCTGCTGCTGCAGTTCGAGGATTTTCTGCTCCGGACCCATAACGCGGGAAAACGGGTGCTGCTGGTGGTGGACGAGGCTCAAAACCTGTCCAGCGACGCCGTCGAAGAGCTGCGCATGCTCTCTAACTTCCAACTTACCGATAGTCCGCTGCTGCAAAGTTTCCTGCTTGGCCAACCCGAACTCAGACGCATGATCCAGCGCCCGGATATGGAGCAGTTCCGGCAACGGATTATCGCCTTCTGTCACCTCAAGCCCTTGGAAACCGCAGAGGTTAAAGAGTATATCCTCTGGCGCCTGACTGTCGCCGGCTGGGTTCAAAACCCCAAGTTCACCGATACCACCTTCGCGGTCATCCAGGGTCATACCGGCGGCGTGCCGCGACGCCTGAATATCTTCTGCGATCGCCTGCTGCTGTTCTGCTATCTGGAAGAGATAAGCACGATCGGTGTCGATGCGGTGAATACGGTGGCGGCAGAACTGGCGGACGAGATGAATCCACCGATTGACTCTTCGCAAACCCTAATCGCCGGCCTGAACGCAACAGCCTGTTCTGAAGGGCCAGCTCCCACACCTCCCCTCTCTAGCCTCTCCATGGCGCAGATCGAGGAGATCGAGCAGAAGATCTCCTCGATTAACAGCTTTGTGAATCGCACCCTGAAGGTGAAGCTGGAATTGATCCGCACGCTGGACACCAAGCTCAAGCAGAAGATCAACCAACTCGTTGACTGATTAAGTCTGAGACTCTATTGGATGACCTTCTCCGTCACCGGGGAGGCGCGCCAGACCGAGCCGGCGCTTTTTTTATCGATCCGGTCCAGCATCGCCTCATGCGCCTGCAGTTCTAGCGCGGCAGCGCTGATCAGCGGCAGCGTATAGAGTCCGGTTTCAACCTGACGTACGGCGCTGGCCATCCCATCCGTCTCGCCACTTCCCCCCAGCACCAGACTGGTCTGGCCACCCGTCATCATCAGGTAGACATCCGCCAGGATTTCAGAATCCAGCAACGCCCCGTGTAGAGTACGTTTAGAATTATCGATCAGGTAGTTCTTACAGAGCGCATCCAGGGTATTACGCTGCCCCGGCCGCATGCTGCGAGCCAGCGCCAGAGTATCCAGAACGCTGGCCAGATCACTAATCTTGCCATTGCCGGGCCCTGCCAGCTTGAACTCGTGATTAAGAAAGCCGACATCGAAGGGCGCATTATGAATGACCAACTCACCGCCACGGATAAACTCTTTGAACTCACCCATAACATCTTTAAAGAGCGGCTTATCAGCCAGAAACTCGGCCGACAGCCCATGGATTGCCTCCGCCTCCGCAGGCATATCGCGCCGCGGATTGATATATTGATGATAGGTGCGGCCGGTCAGACGCCGATTGACCATCTCGACACAGCCAATTTCGATAACTCGGTGTCCCCCTGCGGGCTCGAGTCCGGTGGTTTCAGTATCCAGTATTATCTGTCTCATAGATCTCCTGCGGGCATGTTATCCGAGCCTGGTCCAAGCTGATAAGCGCCTATCTTATCATAGCCTGAATGACTACAATGCCGGCCTGCAAAGGAGATAGCTGTTGAACACGACGAAACTTATTCAGGTATTTACCGACGGATCCTGCCTGGGGAATCCCGGTCCTGGCGGTTATGGGGCCTTGCTGATCTACAAGGCTCATCGCACCGAACTGAGTCAGGGCTTTACCCTGACCACCAACAACAGGATGGAGCTGCTGGGGGCCATAGAGGCACTCGCTTCCCTCAACGAACCCTGTCAGGTAGTACTGACTACCGATAGCCAGTACGTCCGCCAGGGGATTACAAAATGGATCCATGGCTGGAAGAAGAAGGGTTGGAAGACCGCGAGCCGGCAGTCGGTTAAAAATGTCGATCTCTGGCAACGTCTGGATCTATTGAACCAACAACACGAGGTCGACTGGCGCTGGGTCAAAGGCCATAGCGGCCACCCGGAGAACGAGCGCGTCGATGATCTCGCACGCGAGGCGGCGGAAAGCAAAGAGCAGTTGGTAGACTCAGGATTTCCGGGCTAAAGAAAGGCTATGTAGTCCGTAGGCTGGGATCGTCAGACTGAAGCCTAACCTACAAAAGAAACATAGCTGCCTACCCCGGTAGCTCTGCACCCAGGAAGCGGTTATTGATCAGTTCCTTGACCTGCTCATCATGATCGAGGATATAGTCGACAAACGCTTGCGCCGCCGGTGATAGTCGCTTATCCAGTGGATGCACCAGGCACCAGGTCCGCACGATCGGAAAGGTCTCCATATCCAGGCTGACCAGACAACCGGTCGCCAGCTCCAGCGCCATACTAAAACGCGATAGTATCGAGATCCCCAACCCGGCCATCACCCCTTGCTTAATCGTTTCGCTGCTGCCCAGCTCCATGGTGAGCGGCAGACTGATACCGGCCTCGCGCAGGTGATCCTCGATTGCCTTACGCGAGCCGGAACCCTGCTCGCGCGTTAAAAAACGCTCCTGAGTCAGGGCCTCAATTGGAATCCGTTTCTGCCCCACCAGTGGATGCTCTGGCGCCGCTACCGGAAACATCGGGTTATCCAGGATCGGATAGACTCTGAGCTTCATATCCTCGGGAACCTGTGCCATCAAGACCAGATCGTCCTGGTTATTGATCAGTCGCTGAACCACGCTGTCCCTGTTGGTCACCACCATGCTCATCTCTATATCGGGGTAGTGCCGGTTAAACTCACCGATAAGGTGCGGTGCAAAGTAGTTGGCACTGGTGACCGCCGCGATTCTCAGGCTGCCCTGCATACCACCCTTCATCTGTGTCAGGGCCATCTCCAGACTACCTAGCCGGGTAAATATATCGACGCAGGCCTGCTGCAGCTCTCGGCCCGCCTCGGTGAGATAGAGCTTTTTGCCGATATATTCGAACAACGGCAAGCCAACGTGCTCCTCCAGCTGCTTGATCTGGATACTCACCGCCGGCTGGGTCAGGTGCTTCTCTTCCGCCGCCCGGGTGTAGCTAAGAAGCCGGGCCACGCACTCGAACAACGTAAGCTGCCGCAGGGTCATTTTCATCATGTTAACGCTCTTTTAGACTCAGAGGCTGGATTGTTCAAGCCACAAAAAAAGGGGCTCGCGAGCCCCTTTCTTTTTATAGCTGCAAGATTAACAGACTAACCAACAAACTTGATCATAACCCCGGCTGCCACTGCCGAGCCGATAACGCCGGCCACATTGGGTCCCATCGCATGCATCAACAGGAAGTTCTGTGGATTGGCCTCCAGGCCAAGCTTGTTTGATACCCGGGCAGCCATAGGCACCGCCGACACGCCGGCCGAACCTATCAACGGATTGATCGGGGTGCTGCTTAGCCTGTTCATCAGCTTAGCCATCAGAATACCCATAGCGGTACCTATTCCGAAGGCGACCACGCCCAACACTAGAATACCGAGTGTATTAAGATCCAGGAATTTATCGGCACTCAATTTAGAGCCCACCGACAGTCCGAGGAAGATGGTGACGATATTGATCAGCGCGTTTTGGGCGGTATCACTCAGACGCTCGACCACACCACACTCGCGCATCAGGTTACCAAAGCAGAACATCCCCAGCAGCGGCGCGGCATCGGGCAGCAGCAACGCGACCAGCAGCAAGAGTACCAGCGGGAAGAAGATCTTCTCGGTCTTACCGATATGACGCAACTGCGTCATCTGGATCTTGCGCTCTGCGGTCGTTGTCAGCAGACGCATAATGGGCGGTTGAATCAGCGGCACCAACGCCATATAGGAGTAGGCAGCAACGGCGATGGCACCCAGCAGATGTGGCGCCAGCAAGCTCGCCACATAGATCGCCGTAGGGCCATCCGCACCACCGATAATACCGATGGCAGCCGCCTCCTGGATGTTGAAATCCATCACGCCCACCGAGGTCAATGCCACCGCACCCAGAACCGTTGCGAAGATACCAAACTGTGCGGCGGCCCCCAAGAACAAAGTCTTAGGATTAGCGAGCAGCGGACCGAAGTCGGTCATCGCCCCCACGCCCATAAAGATAATCAGGGGCGCGGCACCGCTGGCGATAGCGACGGTATAGAAATTATACAGCATGCCGTTATTGAAACCGGCATCCTGAGCGGTCTGAATCGCTAGCAAATGCGGCGCCGCCTCTGCATTGGTATAGGCCACCTTGATCGCGTGCGCATCTACACCGGCATCCAGCCCAACCGTCTGCGCCAGCATGGCCATAACATCAGCCCCGCCCAGATGCAGGGCATTTTCGACGGCCGAGAAGGCCAGGCCCGCCTCGGGAATATTGGCGAGAATCCCGCCAAAACCGATCGGTACCAGCAATAACGGCTCGAAGTTTTTCTTGATCGCCAAAAACAGCAGCAGCATGCATACCGCTATCATAAAGGCTTGACCCAGCTGCAGGTTATACAAGCCCGAGCTGGTAAACAGCAGAATTAGCTTTTCCATGGTATGTCAGCCCTTACGCCAGTGACAGCAGGGTATCACCCACCGCCACCGAGTCTCCGTCTTTAACGGAGATAGAGGTTACAGCGCCGCTCCTGGCAGCACGTACTTCGGTCTCCATCTTCATCGCCTCGAGGATGATCAGCACATCTCCTTCACTCACCAGCTCACCCACCGCCACCTCGACCTTCCAGATATTGCCCCCAAGAGGTGCCAATACCGGCTCGCCATCGGCCGCGGCCGGGGCTGCTGCAGAAACTGCGGCAGGAGCCGCTCCTCCGACAGGGGCCAGGGCGGAGACATCGCCACCCTCTGCGACCTGGACCACATAGCTCTGGCCATTAACATTAACCGTATAGACATCTTCCTGAGCCCCGGCCTTGGCAGCAGCGGGTGCGGCGGCGGCCTTTGCAGACTCAAGCGTGGGCACCGGTTCAAAGGCCGACGCATCACCACGATTCTGCAGAAACTTCAGGCCGATCTGCGGAAACAGAGCGTAGCTCAGCACATCGTCGATCTCTCGATCGCCAGACTCCAGGCGGAAGCCGCCGTCTTTGGACAGCTGTTGCAACTCGGCAGTGAGCTTATCCAGCTCAGGCTCGAGCAGATCGGCAGGACGACAAGTAATGGGCTCAGCGCCATTAAGGACGCGGGTCTGCAGCTCTTTATTAAAGGGCGCGGGAGCGGCGCCGTATTCACCCTTAAGGATGCCGGCGGTCTCTTTGGAGATGCTCTTATAACGCTCGCCAGTCAGTACGTTCAGGACCGCCTGAGTACCCACAATCTGCGAGGTGGGTGTGACCAGCGGGATCAAGCCCAGATCTTCACGCACCCGGGGGATCTCGGCCAACACTTCGTCAAACCGGTCTGCCGCACCCTGCTCCTTCAGCTGGCCTTCCATATTGGTCAGCATGCCGCCAGGCACCTGAGCCACCAGGATGCGTGAATCGGTGCCTTTCATGGAGCCTTCGAACTGAGCATACTTCTTCCGCACTTCGCGGAAGTAGGCCGCGATCTCTTCTAACGCAGTCAGATCCAGGCCGGTCTCTCTATCGGTACCCGCCAGGGCCGCGACCACGGTCTCGGTGGCGCTGTGGCCATAGGTCATCGACATGGAGGAGATCGCGGTATCGACACGGTCAACGCCCGCCTCGATCGCCTTAAGAAGCGTCATATCAGACAGACCGGAGGTGGCATGGGCGTGCAGCTGCACCTCAAGATCGGTCTGGGCCTTGAGTCTTGATACCAGATCGAAGGCATCGTAGGGAGTCAGGATTCCGGACATATCTTTAATGCAGATAGAATCGGCGCCCATATCTTCCAGACGCTTGGCATAGTCGACCCACATGTCGGTCGTATGCACCGGGCTCTTGGTATAGGAGATCGTACCTTGCGCATGGCCTTCAAACTTTTTAACCGCCTTAAGAGCCGTCTGCAGGTTACGCGGATCGTTCATCGCATCGAAGACCCGGAACACGTCGACGCCGTTGGTCTTGGCGCGCTCTACAAATTTGGTGACAACATCATCGGCATAGTGGCGGTAGCCGAGAATATTTTGCGCCCGGAACAACATCTGCTGCGGGGTGTTGGGCATCAGCTTCTTGAGTTCACGGATGCGATCCCAGGGATCCTCACCGATAAAACGAATACAGGAATCGAAGGTCGCTCCACCCCAGCTTTCCAGCGACCAGTAACCGATCTTATCGAGCTTCTCGGCGATCGGCAGCATATCGTCCAGACGCATACGCGTGGCAAACAGCGACTGGTGGGCATCACGCAGCACAACATCAGTAATACCCAAGGGTTTTTTTGTATCGGTCATGATATGAGGCCTTATTATTTACCGAGAGTCTTTAAATATGAAGAGGAGGCGTTGTTCAGCGCGAGCGATGCTTTTTGATCGCCGCCGAGATGACCGCCACCAACTGCTTATCATCCGTACCCGATGCCGGGGCTGCCGCCTGGCGGCGTGACTTGGCGGCAACAGGTGCAGGTTCCGGAAGGTATCGGGTCACCAGATGAGACATAAAACCCGTAACGAACACCAACAGGGTTAGAAACACGAACACGAAGCCCATGCCGAACATCATCAGGTTCAAGCCTTCGTTAATCAGATTATTGGATTCCAATCGCTATTCTCCCGCCATCAATTCAATTGCTGTACCCAGCGCGCCCATCGAACCTCGAAGGCAAGCGATGATCTTGAGGCGCTACCTTAACGCGTGGCAACCATAAAATATAATCAATATTACTGATGATTAGGATTAACTATTCCTTATGCCTGACAGGGCTTACTGCCGCCGCCGATGCAGCCTTGGCAACAGAACCGCCATTTCCCACCGGTTCCTGGCTGTTGCGGGAGACTCCCGCCGCTCTTACAGGGAACGCGAAGCGACGCCGCCAGCTACGCCCTACGGGTGTTGATGCATAGGTTTCCTTCGTCGCCGTTACGACCCAGAAGGCACCATTGATGGAGGGTGACTTCTCTCCCCAACGCTCGAAGACTCTCAGTCGCTGCATCCAGCGCGCGCTTTGCAACGGCGGTCGATAGAATCCGGACTCGACCCGATCGCTCTTCATCTCCAGCAGACGCAGCCAGTCATGAAGTCGACGATAAGTCATAAAGCGTCCTAACCAGGGCACCTGTTTAGGACGCTTAGGTCGCTTAAACCACAGCCTCCACAATCCCCAGAAGCTGACGGGGTTGAAACCCACCACCACCAGCCGCCCTCCCGGACGCAGGATACGTACCGCTTCGCGAAGCGCCTGATGCGGGCTGCAGGCGAAGTCGAGCGCATGATGCAACACCACCGCATCGACACATTCACTGGCGATCGGCAGGTTTTCCATCTCGCCGACGATGACCGCATCAGACATTCCCAGGGCGATACGCGAGACCAGTTTAAAGCAGTGACTGGCGGCAGCCTGGGCGGTGAAATCGACGCTCTCCACGGCACTGACCTGCAGCAGGTGATAGCCATGTAGCCTGGGCATCAACCGCTCGAGCACCTCGCGCTCGCGCTCCAGCAGCTGCTGACCCAAACCAGACTCAAACCACTGGTTAAGCGCATCCTCCAGCTCCACCAACGGGGGTCGATCGGACTCTTTTAGGATCATGCACGCCTCGGCTTGATAACCAGGCGGGGCCTGGCAGGCGGGGGCAGATAAAAAGCACTCTGTTGCTGTGCAGGAAAAACAGTGGCCTTCATCGACTCCTCCGCAGTGTTGTCCTTATAGCCTGGGATATTGATATCTTTACCCGAACAACACAACTGCCTGGGCGTGCCTGGAGTCGAATTTCCCAGCAGCCTGTCGGGTTTGACCGGTCGTAGCGAGGGGAAGACCGATTTGAGGCAGCTTTTGAACTCTGTTGAGTCGAATAGTGTTTCTATTCAACGAAATAGAGTTTGAAAAATGACCAAAGTCGGCTTTTCCGCAGTAGATCAGTATTAAGTCCGACAGGCTGCTAGGATCTCCAGGACCCGCACTCCGGCTATCAGCGCTCCCCAAACGACTCTGTTAACGTCTTACGCAAGGGTTTAAGCAGATATTCCATCACCGTTCTTCTCCCTGTGCGGATATCAACCTGCGCGGTCATCCCGGGCTGAATCTCCAGCTCGCGTCCGGTGGTCGTCACCGCCGGAGAGGTAGGTGTCTTGATATGTGCCCGGTAATAGATCTCTTCACCGTTGCGCGTATCCTCTTTAAGTGTATCAGCACTGACATAAACGACCTCGCCCATAACACCACCGAAGATGGTGTAGTCGAACGGATCAAAACGCAGCGTCGCCTGATGACCGGTCCGGACCCGGGAGATATCCTCAGGGCTGATCTTGGCTTCGATAAGGAGCACATCATCGACCGGAATAATCTGCATCAGCTCTTCACCGGCACGCAGTACCCCGCCGACGGTGGTAACACTGATATTCTTCACCACGCCAGCGACCTGGGCGACAAAGATACTATCTTGCAGCTGCTGCGTCCGCTGCGTCAGGATCTGCTCGTTCTGGGCGATATTATCCTCTACACGCGTCAACTCACTGCTGGACTCTTCGAAGAAACTATTTTTGCGCACGATCAACTTCGCTTCGGCATCGTTCAGCATGCGCTCGGTACGTATCACCTCCGAGCGGTTGACGTCTCCTGAACCTGCTAGCTCCTGAACCAGCCTTACCTCTTCATCGCTCAGCTTGATCGCGGTCTGCAACGTCTTTATTTCGTCACTCAATCCGTCACGACGCAGCTGGAACAGCGCGGTTTCAACCTCTATCAAACCCGGAAACTGCAGCAGATCCTCGGGAAACTCGAGCGTTTCCGCCTGGGTGATCTCAGCACGCAGCCTGACCTCCTTCGCTTTAAGCGCCGACAAACGCGCCACGATCTCATTGACCAGGGCTTCGAAGCGGGTGTCATCCAATTTAGCCAGGATCTGGCCCTCCTCGACCCGGTCACCCTCGCGCACCTTCAGGCTCGACAACACCCCACCATCCACCGCCTGAATGACCTGTACCCGGCTACTGGTGATCACCTCACCAGTGGCACGCGCTACCTCGTCAATCACAAAGTGGGAAGCCCAATAAAAAAAGCCTCCCATCCCCAGCAACAGGATCAACAGCAGGGGTGATAAGCGTCGCTCATGGTAGGTCTCCAACCGTTTAATGACGGCACTGTTGTGGGCCCCGTCTGCTGCAAAAAAACGATCAAATAACATGGCCAGGGCCTCGATTTAAGGATTTTGTCGTAGGGCTGACCGACGGCGATTTTGCCGCCGCTTTACGCTGGCCCATCATTTTCGGAATCACCTGGTCCGGCTTGCCGTCTTCGATGACACGACCCTCGTGCATAACGATGACCCGGTTGGCATGTTCGAGCGCCTGAGCCGGCCGGTGGGTCGAGATCAGCACGATGTCGTCGGGTTGAAACTGCTGATTCAACGCGGTCATTACCCGGCTATCGGCCTGGCTATCCAGGGACGCCGTGGGTTCATCCAGCAACCAGATTCGCGGGCGGCTAAGCAGCAGTCGTCCGAGCCCCACCATCTGTTTCTGACCGCCGGAGAGCCCCTCTCCTCCTTCACTGATCTCGAGATTGAGCCCCTGCGGACTGCTTGCGGCGATCTGATCGATGCCCAGGGTCTCGCAGACCTGCAGTAACTGATTGTCGCTGACAGCGCCCGACAGCGTGAGGTTGGTGCGCAATGTGCCCTTAAACAGATGGACGCTCTGGGGCAGATAGCCCACCGACTCGGCGACCGCATTGGGATCCATCTCCCAAAGATCGGCAGCGCCCAGCCGGACACGACCGCTGCTGGGGCGATACAGGCCGGCGACGGTTTTCAGCAGGGTCGATTTGCCACTGCCGATGGATCCGAGCAGCAACACCCGATCACCGGCATTAAAGCGCAGCGAGGGAATATCAAGCTGTTTAATGGGTGAATTGAGATATGAGAAACAGACCTCTTCCAATTCGATGCTGTTGGGCGCCTGTTCGGGTATCAGCAGGTTCTGCTCAGGATCACGCTCGGTATCCAGCATCAAGACCTGATCCACCATCTGTAGCGACTGGGCAACATTTTGCCACTGCACCAGGTGCTGAACGCTTTGGGCGATGGGTGCGATCACCCGTCCACCGAGAATACTGCAGGCGATCAACCCCCCCATGGTCAGATTGCCCGCTTCGATCTGCTGCACGCCCACCACGATCGCACTGATATAGGCCGCGCTCGACAGCGAACCTGTGGTCACCGTGGAAAAATTGGAGATCGCTTTGTTCTGGATATTGTATTGGCCAATCGTGCGGGTGATGTCGTGCCAGGACTCGCTAAACCGCCAGGTCGCGTTGTTGGATCGAATCGACTCCATGCCCTGAATGGAATCCACCAACAGTCCCTGGCGCTCGTTCGCGCGCATCATCTGCTCGCGTGTCAGGCGGCGTAGACGCGCCTGGGTGCTATAGCCGAGCACTGCCGCTATAGGCAGTAGCGCGAGATAGACCCAACCGACCGGGCCACCGATCACACTGATAAACGCGATAAACATCAACGCAAAAGGCATATCCACCAACGCAAAAACAACCCCCGACGAGAAGAACTGCCGGACCGAATCCAGCCCGCCTACCTGGGCTGCCAGCGTCCCGAGCGAGCGCGGACGCAGATCCAGACGTACCTGCATAATGTGGTCATAGACCTGTTGGGAAACGCGGTTGTTCACCGCGCAAGAGACGCTGTCCAGTATTCGGGCCCGAGCAGTCTTAAGTAGCCAGTCCAGGCTGATAACCAGACCCATGCCCGCGACCAGCGTCCACAGGGTGCTGTAGGCCAGGGTCGGCACTACCCGGTCATAGACCTGCATGGCAAACAACGAGGTACCGACCGCAAGCACATTGACCAGCACGGTGGCGATGGCGATATCGCGAATCCAGCGACGCGAGCGAAACAGCTCCGTTAACACCAGCCAGCCGGCGCCGTGACGCCTGAAAGAAGCCGATGCTTTGGGCTGTTCATTGGGCGTACGCAGGAAAAGCACCTGGGCATCGGCCAGTTCCTCCGGCTCAGGCTGAAGGCTCACACCGGCTTCATCGCGCAGGCTCAGCGTTCCCTCATCACTCTTTTCCACCAGGAACCACTGCTGCTGATGGTGCAACAGCGCAGGAAGTTTGCGCTGATCGAAACGGTTCCAGCGCAGCAGTGCCGCCTGCACCCCTTTAAGCTGCAGATGATTAAACACCCCCGCCAGTCGCTGAGACAGCGCAAGCTGCGGCTGCTCCTTTTCCAGCTGCTCACAGGTCGTTGCCAGCGCTCCTGCTTGCACCGACACCTGTAATTTTTTTAACAAGGCATGCAGCAGGCTGACCGGCGGCAAAGGACCTGCGCCAACAGGCGGTTCTGCAGCCGCAGGCGACTCGATCTCGATGGCCGCCGGCTTAGCAAGGTCAACAGCCTCAGCAGGGATTGCGGCCGTTGTTACGGGTGTTGTTGCGGGTGTTTTTTCTGATGCCTTTTCTGGCGTTAGAGTACTCATTGAGATGTGATACCTGCAAGATGATCCAGCTCGCCGATCAGCGCGGCGATGCGCAACGTGATCGTTTGCCATGTATTATCGATTTGAGCTAACTGCTGGCGTACCTCAGTCACTTCACGCTGGGTGTTCAACACATCCATCCAGGATTTGCGTCCCGAATCATACTGGCGGACAAAGGATGCCAGGGTTTCTTCAACCGCCGTAACGGCGGCCTGCTGCGACATCCTCAATCGTTTCTGCAGCGCGCGGTTCAGCAGCAGGGTGTCCAACTGGCTGCGTATCTCGTTGCCGGTTGCGTCACGGTCGAAGAGTGCGGCTTCATAGCGCTGCTCTACACTCTTGGTGCGTCCGCGAGTGGCAAAACCCAGACCCTGGGTACTTGCCTCAAGCACCAGCCCCACGCGGGTCCGGTCGACACCGCTGGTCTTGTCCAGGACATCCTGATCGATCTGAAAATAGAGCGTCGGGGTATCGGCCAGACGGGTATTTTCAACCGTCCAACGCGCCACCTCTACCTGAGCGCGCTTGACCAGCAGATCGGCATTCCTGTCCAATGCCAGGCGCAGAGCCTCAGTATCACCCGGCAGGCGTAGCTGCTCATCCGCCACTACCGGCTCGATACTGACTACTATTTGAGTCAGCCGCAGCAGCTCGGTCAGGGCCGCGTCCATCTCGCCCTGCAAGCGATAGAGATCCCCCTGTGCCCGGATCAACCGCGAACTGGCCAGGCTGACATCGGCCTCCGACGCCAGCTGTCCCTCCTGACGGGTTTCGATGCGCTCATGCAAGCGCTCATGTTCCTCTACATTGAGTTCGGCAATCGCCAAACGACTGCTCAGGCTCTGTATTGCGGCGTAAGCAACCGCCGTCTGCTCGATCAGCTCACGCTGTACTTGCAGCAGCAGTGTCTGCTCTGCGACGCTCTCCGCCTCGGCCTGATCGATGGCTGTATCGATGCGGCCGAAGGCCCAGAGTGGCTGGCGCAACCGCAGCGTGGCGGTGTTAGCCCCCGTGTCTAGCGTCTGTATCTGGCTGCTCAGACTCGGATAACGCCCCGCTTCGGCACTATCGACCAAGCCACTCTGAGCATTCACCTCCGCCTGCTTCCCCTTCAATGCGGGGTGATTACGCATCGTGGCCTTGAGCGCAGCGCCCAGCCCGCGGTTGGCCGCTTGGCTCTGGAGCACTGCGTCCACTCTCTCGGCGGCTGAAATCTCAGCCTGACCGTTGGCCGGTTGCGCCGCCAGACTGGCAGTACCGATCAGGGACAGCACAACGAATCCCAAGGACCTCGTTATGAATAATAAACCGCGCTCGGTACGCTGTACCCGAGGCCCGTTAGCCCGTTTTTTATGCATGCTCAGTCTCCGTTACATCAAGTAAATTTTTTATGCAGGGTCGGTTTCCAGCAAACCTACGCTGGCTGCCCAGGTCTGATCTGAAAAAGAATCAGCCTGAACCTGATTATTCTTAGAGGGTTCCGTTTGCGGGTCGGCCTCCAGGCTCTCAGGTCCCGTGCCACGTGCCGCTCGCGTCGCGGTTAAGGCCTCGGCTTTGTCGGTATCCCCAGTCATCTCATACGCCTGGATCAGGTTGTCACGCCACTCTTTTTGCCAGGGGCATTGCTGATGGGCTTGTTCCAACAGCGCAACGGCATCAATCACCCGATTCTTGCGGCAATAGACCAGACCCAGCATGTAGTTGCAGGCGGCATGTCCGGGATTATGATGCAGCATTTTTTTGAAACAGCGCTCGGCGCCATCCAGATCATCGTCACGGAACAGCGCCACCCCATCGGTCATAAAGCCCGCCTTTGGCAGCGTCAACATGTCAGTAACGGGATCAGGGCGAATCTTGGCATTCGTGCCCTGCGTCAGAGGTGCCAGATGGTCTTGATAGCGCCGCCACTTGGCCGTCGAGGTCTTGTACACCGGCTGGCGCACCTGCCACACACTGGCGGTCTTTACCGGCCGGTCCAGCTCGTTAAAGGCGAGGACGCGAGGCTCCCAGTCCACGCCTATATAGTCAAGCATCCGCCGTGCCGAGCCCTCCAGATCCTCCACCACATCTTCGTAGTTGACCTCCAGAATCTCGCCGGGAAACAACTGATCCCAGTGGTGCATCATCAGGTTGTGATCGGCCAGCTGCTCGCCGATCCAGCCCAGGTCGTAGGCAAAGCCCATGCCGCCGTGCTTGGCTTGATAGTCGGTAAAATAATTGGAGAGCGCGATATCGCGCGGGTCGCGGCGCACCGAGATGATCCGGGCATTGGGAAAAAGAAACTTGATAAAACCGATGTTTTCGAAATTATGCGGCAGTTTATCTACCACATGCAGGCTGCCGGGATTATCAGATTCTGCCAGTTCACGCAGCTCATCCAGGATTCCATTGGCGATCCCTTCGGTCACCTTGGGATTAAGATCATCGATGCAGTCGGGGTACTTACGCCCCGAGCCGGTATGCCGCTCCCAGCGGTTGAGCCCGGCGATACGACTGGGGATCACGCCCAGCTCACCCGCGCCGAAGATCTGGCTGTGGCCGGCCAGAATCTGCTCCACCAGGGTGGTACCGGAGCGCGGCATACCCAGCACAAAGACGGGCAGGCTGGAATCCACGCCACACTCACGGCGATGCTCATACAGCGGCTGGCTAAACGCATGGCGGGTACGGGCGCACTGATTGCGATGCACTTTGGGGTCGTAACCGAGGCGCTTTTTACTGGCATCGTTGGCCTCTACCGCCAGGGCAAAGGCCTGATCATAGTCCTTGCGCTTCTCCCAGGCGGCGGCCAGTTGCAACAGCAGGCCAGAGCGAACCGAGCCTTCCAACGAGGGCTGGCGCGCGGCGCGCTCGATCTTCTCCAGCGTCTCGTCATCTTCGGGAAAGCGACGGGCATTAATCAGCGATGAATAGCCCTTGGCTGGATCGATCTTTTTAATCGTCTCAAACAGCGCTATCGCCTCATCGATCCGACCTCGCTGCATCTGCATCTGCCCCAACCCCTGCAGGGCGGGCACGAAATGAGGCGCTTCTTCGAGCACGGCCCGAAACAGCGCCTCTGCGAGGTCGAAGTTCTGAGCCTGGCTTTCTACCTGCGCCAAAGCATTTTTAGCCTGTAGACCCAGATGACGAATCATCGGCGCCGGCAGGGTCTCAGATTCCTGCAGTGATGCGGCCAGCTCGACCGCTTTATCAGCGGCCTTACGCGCCTGCTCTTCCTGCTGTTGCAAACAGGCATTGGAGAGCCGCACCCAGAGGCCGACCTGCCTGGCCTGCTGGGAGTCATCCAGGGCACTGACCAGCCGAATCGAACGTCGCAGCAGCTGTACCGCCTGCATCGTGCGTCCCTGTAGCTGCGCCAGCTCGGCCAGCTGCGAGATCAGCTCCAGGTTTTTGGGGTAGTGCTTTAAGCCCTTACGCAGCGCCTCTTCCGACTCGGCATGGCACTCCCGGCCCGCCAGCAGGGTCGAATAGCCAAGCACCAGAGCACACCATTGCTCCTCTGACAGCGTTTCACGGCGCTCATCCAGCCACTGCTCCGCTTGCGCCAGCGCCTGGCTGGCGACCCAGATCTCCAACTGCAGCCCGCGCAACTGCGCGGTAAACTCGTTGACGACCCCTTCGGGCAGATCGGCCAGAGTCGCTTCAAACCGGCTGATCGCGCTGTCCAGCGCCTGTTGCGCGGCGCCATAGTCCGCAGCCACCAGCTGCAGGCGCGCCACGGCCATCCACACCGGCAACCGGTGCGGTGCCAGGGCCGCAGAGCGCTGATATAGGGCGCAGGCATCCGCCGGCTGCCCCTGCTGCATCCGACACCAGGCTAACCGGGCCAGTGCCAGGGCATGCTCCGGCTGAGCATCCAGCACGGCGAGCAACAGGGTGACTGACTCATCCATGCGCCCAAGCAAGCAATAGACCGCCGCCAGATCGACGCGAGCATCCTGATCCAGCTCCGGCATCCGGGCCTGAGCCTCAGCGACCCGTTTCTGGGCCTGATCCCGCTCACCCAGATGCGCGTGAGCCAGCGCCCATAACGGCAAAACCTGAGGATCCCCCGACTCCAGAGAGTACTGCTGTGCTGCGGCTTGCAGGGAGTCAAACTGCTGCTGATCGACGAGCTGACGCAATACGTTGAGATAGCGCGATGTCGAGGGTACGCCTGATGCTTTGTTACTCATTGATACTTCCAGCTACTATTGATCGTGATTTACCAGACACTCAAGCCCTGTGGGATCGCTTGTAGACGAGCCCCTAAAAACTAGCGGTAACCGGTTCGCTGTTACTATTTAAGGGTGCAGATCGCAGATCTCTTGGCAGGAATGACCGGAAGTCGTTCGCCTGGAGCACCCAAAGATAGCGGGTCAGAAACGACAACATTTAACTGAAAATCCATTTGAAAATATCCTTTCCTGGAAGCAACTTCATGTACTTCACAAACTATACATAAATATCCGTGCATTTAATGCATGTAGACTAATAAGCAGCCTATCCGAATAACCGTGCGGCGTCACGGAATTAGTGACACCTTAGTCGTGTGAAACACGGCCAGATCCACCCCATACACGCAGCGCTTGATTGAGCAGAGCAAGGGGGGCGGGGTGGCCATTAAACCACCCTCTTAGCAAATCCCACCTCCTGCGGCGCGACAATCAATCCGATTTTTTAATGTGTTAATCGTTGCGATGGGCGCGCGGGTGTCGACTTGCCTAGATATCACTATAACGGCTTAGGCTTAAAAGCGGTTGCCATTAAATTGATGCAAAGATTTCTTAACCCGGATATTACATCAATGCCATAACAATCGAACAACTAATTGTTTTCGAAGTAATTTAACAGATAGAACGCCATACTGGGAAGTACGATCGAGTGAGGAAAAACATCCTATGGAGATCAAGGATCAAGTGCGCGCACGAACAACTTGGTGCGCTATGCGGATTAATAAAACCCATCGGTTTCATGAGTAAACCCGCCGACTGTGCCTGCTCAATCGAGAGACGCAGCCGGCGCGTGATGGCGTATACAGAGCGTTAGCGATACTGGGCCTGCGCTGGGCTTAGCACTACCAGGCTAATGCTAGATAAGCCCCTGGCTGGTCAAGATACTGCCAGGCACAGCGCTGGTGAATAGCGCCGAGCCAGTGCCAGAATCCAACAGCATGCTTGTACCTGTGTCCTGCCAGAGCCTGACCAGGGCGTCATCCCCCGCGGTCGACCGCACCACCGACCCCTTTTTCGTCAACCACATAGCACGCCCAGCCACCTCACCGCTCTCGGTCGCGCCCCCTGTACCCCACTGGATCTGGGATACAGTTTCATACGCAGCGTCGACACCCGCGCCCCCTTTCCCAACTACTTCACCGCCACTCCCTGCCAATATTACCCGGTCGTTCGCCCCGAGGTTATCGGCGCCGTTCCACATCCCCCAATCCGCACCGCTGACGGCCCCTGTGGGCGACGTAATCAACGTCGCCGCAGTCGAATCGACCATGATATAGATGGTATATGCCTCATCTGCCGAAAACGTCCGCGCGGTGCCAGAGCCACCATCGTGGCTAGAACTTACCCCGTGAACGAGGTCGAACACCACGATACTAGTATCCGCCGATGGCGTGACACTGGTGGTCACCGCACCGGTATTACCTGCAGTATCGGTAAATGCCAGGTTGGTTAAGATTCTACCAGCATTGGCGATATCACCATCCGCTTCAACCACGGTGTAGTTCGCACTGTAGGTGCCGTTATTGTTGTCCCTGATGCCGGTCAGGGCCTGCCCATTGAAGGAAGCACTGGACAGGGTTAATCCCGCTTCATTATTTGACGCTGTGATGGTGACAGCGACGCTATCACCCGTCTGATAGGTCCCGTCCGCCACACTGACACTGGCGATAGTCGGACTATTGGCGTCAATAAATCCTGGGGCCATAATGCCGTTAAAATCTGGCAGGTTGACAGACCAATTATTTAAGTATCCAACATCTACCCTCAGCACATCAGAAATCACTAGTGTCCAAACACCTTCTGCCGTTCCGGTTAAATGACTAAACGCCTCTTCGGGCGAATATGTCCCCGTAAATGGGGCACTGGCAGTGCCGATCGAACCGCCTTCCGTCGCAATTACCGTATTGGTAAAATTATTCTGAGAACTGCCCTCTTGGGTCACAAGGTTTATCTGTGACCCATCTGGCGCAATCAAATCGAACACGAGATCTCTAACATAAGTATGTACAACATCAAAGCCAACCGAATCAAGATCGGAAGCATTTAGATCAGAACTCACATGAATTCGGTAGTAAGTTATTGAGTCATCGGTGATCGCGGGCGACGGGGCTATCGATTGGGAATAAGTTGCACTGGTGTTACCTGCGGCATCTTCAATAGTTAGAGATACAGGAATGGCCTGCTCTACGCCAATATCCGTACCACCCTCAGTGACAGTATACTCCGCGGTATAGGTCGTACTATTTAAACGCGTCAAATTACCCAGTGAAAAACCGCCGATAGTACCGGAAACATTCGAACAAACGACACCTTGATCATTTTCAACGGAGATTATCGCGGTAACTACATCGCCAACGATCATTGTACCCCCAGGGATTGATACTTCACTGATCATTGGGCTGGAAGTATCGCCGGTCACCGTAAAGTCACTGCTGGCAGCACTCTCGTTACCCGCAGTATCGGTCTCTTTAGTATTGAACTGGTAGCTGGTGCCATCGGCCACGGTGGCCGTGTAGCTCCAGGTGGTGCCCGTCACCGTGGCCGCACCCAGAGAACTGCCGTTGTTAAAGACCTCGACCGCAGCACCTGCCTCGTTGCTGCCGCTAAGCACCAGCGCGGTATCATCGGTGGTACCCCCAGAGGTGAGAGCACCCTGCTTAGCGCCCTGATCGTCGGTGGCCACCATCGAACTAGCGGTCGGTGCGGAAGTATCGCCGGTCACCGTAAAGTCACTGCTGGCAGCACTCTCGTTGCCCGTAGTATCTGTCTCTTTCGTGTTGAACTGGTAGCTGGTGCCATCGACCACGGTGGCCGTATAGCTCCAGGTGGTACCTAACACGGTCGCCGTACCCAGGGAGACGCCGCCGTTAAAGACCTCGACTGTGGCACCTGCCTCGTTGGTGCCGCTAAGCACCAGCGCGGTATCGTCGGTGGTGTCGCCCGAGGTGAGAGCACCCTGCTTTGCACCCTGATCATCGGTGGCTACCATAGTGCTGGAGGCAGGTGCGGAAGTAT
>JBLIEQ010000035.1:0-36380 GCA_047633175.1 Motiliproteus sp.
GGCCGTATAGCTCCAGGTCGTGCCCGTCACCGTGGCCGCACCCAGAGAACTGCCGTTGTTAAAGACCTCGACCGCAGCGCCTGCCTCGTTGGTGCCGCTAAGCACCAGCGCGGTATCGTCGGTGGTATCCCCCGAGGTAAGAGCACCCTGCTTAGCGCCCTGATCGTCGGTGGCCACCATCGAATTAGCGGTCGGTGCGGAAGTATCGCCGGTTAGCTCGAAGCTGCTGGTGGCATCGCTGACGTTGCCCGCCGCATCGGTCTCTGTAGTGTTGAACTGGTAGGTTTCGCCATCGTCAATGCTGGCCGTGTAGCTCCAGCTCGTGCCGTCAACCAGGGCTTCACCGAGATACGTTTCGCCGTCATAGACCTTAACGGTGGCGCCTGCCTCGTTGGTGCCGCTGAGCACCACCGCAGTATCATCGGTGGTGTCACCGCTGGTCAGGGGCCCCTGCTCTGTGCCCTGATCGTCGGTGGCCACCGCCCTCGAACTGGTAGCAGGGGCTGTCGTATCAGGCTCTGACCCGCCGTCATTGTAAGCACCCACGGCAAACGTGGCGGCACCCCCAGCGCCAGCACTCAACAAGACGGCATCGATGCCAAAACCCTGTGCATCCGTTGCAGACGCCTGCCATACGATGCCATCGTCGACCGCAGAGGGGCCGCCTTGAACGGCCATCTCCTCTGCGGGATTCAAGGCACCATCAACGCTATAAGTTACAGGGCCTTCGGTGGCATAAAAATCGCTGATACTGGCAACAGGTTCACCGTCAACCTCGATTTCTAAATCATTTTCTTTGCGTTTGAGCACCAGATCTTCGATGACGGGTTCGCCATTACTATCGACAAGGGTGTAGGTCGCCGAGTTATTGGCTGGAATAATCGCGAGCGGCTCGTCTAGAGCCATGAAAGAAACCTGATCAGAAACAACGACCTTTAACTGAAAACCCATCCAAAAAACTCCCTGTATGGTATTGATAACATTAACGTCATACATCCTTTATTGACGTCCATATAACTGTTTTATAACTAACTTGCTGGGAGGGTAGTGCTAAAAATGCGTATTGTCACGTATTTGACTAAAAAGCCATGTTTAGAAAATATAATTACTTTTTAATAGATAAGGCGTCAGAATTAACGCAGCGCACACCTCGCCTTGTCGCGTACTCATTAAGCACTGGGCATGAGTCCAGAGGTTGCGGACCCCTGCTGGTCGGACCGCCGATGAGAAGCAGTTCAACCCGCTTAGCGCTACGACCCGCCGGGATAATCCAGCGGCCGAACGGCCAGACTCTACCCTCAAGAACAAGGCCTGGTACGGGTCCAGATAAGGATTGCCGCTCGTTACTCTATACCTAAGGCGAATGTGGCAGGCGTAAGCCTGAGGCCCGATCTAACGGCCCTTTGTAAAGCACCCTTTACCCACAACTGGCATTCGATAAGTCAGAGCCCTGCAACCAGGGGTTAGTCGGTGCGCCAGGTTCCAGGCTATCCGCTACACCTGCTGCCTCGCCATCCGCCACGACCGATGCAGATGCGTACGGACTGACCTTGCGTTCAGGTCATCCGCCTTTTCCTGCTCACCAATACGCTCGTACACCTGAATCAGGTTGTCACGCCACCCCTTCTACCAGAGGCAGCTCTGCAGAGCCTTTTCGAGCAGCGGTACAGCATCAGACACATAACCCCCTTGCGCCAATAGATCAGGCCCAGCATGTTGTTGGCCGTTGCTTAGTCAAAGGAATGGTGCAGCAGTTTTTTGAAGGCGTACTTGGCATCGTCCAGGTTATCGGCGTGATACAGCGCCACCCCCTTGGTGAGCATGCCCACCGTCGGCAGGGTGTCCATCATTATGGAATCCCAGGTGATCTTGGGGTTGGTGCCCCGGATCAGCGGGGCGAGGTGGCCTTGATAGCGCCGCCACTTGGCGGGGGAGGTGTTCAGGTTGCGCAAGTATGGGTATTCATGATGGGCCGGAATATGCGATATCGAGCGTTTGTGATCTTAGGCAGGCGCGGGATTGAGTACCAAAGCGGTACGACTACACAAGCCCCTGGGAGGTCAAGATACCCGAGGAAATAGCGTCGGCGTATAGATCCGCGCCGGTTGCGTAGTCCGACGTCATCGTCGGTACCGTCCACATATCCACTATCATTTGCTCGTCGGACGTCCCACGTCCCTGTGGGTCGGCCTTTATTCCGGCAGTCGTAGCAAGGTTGCTGCCTATGTTGGGCTGAAGCCCAGCCCACAAATAGATAGCAGCATCTATGACTAAGTTTTGTGGGTAATCCCAGATAATGATGCCACCCAAGGGGGCGAAACCAAAGCTTGATTGCAAAACAACAATGCGGGATTAACGCACTTCCTGTACGGGCACACCCTTATTCTTTCACGCGTGCCGCGACAGAAGCCGCACTAACTCTGAGGTCTGCCGGGCTCTTGGCCGGGCTCTCAGGGTAGCCTTTAAGCTGGTCATCTCGGCATCCTGATGCCACGACTCAAGTACCGCAAGCAGCCGAGCAGAGCCATACTGGTTACAGCCCTTAACGCACAGATAGCTGTTACTTTTTTCAAAAACCGCGTACTTTCGAGCTGCTTATCATGCTGCTTAGAGGTTTATATGTTTCAACTCACTCCCGTCTGCGCATTCCAGGACAACTATATCTGGATGCTGCAACACCCCTCGCATCCGGGCCTTGCCGTGGCAGTCGACCCGGGACAGAGCGCTCCGGTCACCGCCTGGTTAAAGCAGCAGCGGTTAACGCTGGCGGCGATCCTGGTGACCCATCATCATCCTGATCACACCGGTGGCATCGGTGAGCTTAACGTGGGCAACATTCCGGTCTATGGCCCGAGCCACTCGCCTTTCAAGGGTATAACCCATGCCGTAGGCGAAGGGGATCGGCTGGAGCTGTTGGGCCAAACGCTCCATGTAAAGGCCGTACCGGCTCATACCCTCGATCACCTGGCCTATTACAGTCTGACGACAGCACCTGACCTGCCCCAGCTGTTCTGTGGCGACACCCTGTTTCTGGCCGGTTGCGGACGCTTATTCGAGGGCTCGGCCGAGCAACTACTGCAGGCGATGCGCTTCTTTCGCAGCCTAGCGGATGACACCCAGGTGTGCTGCGCCCACGAATACAGCCTGGCCAACCTCGCGTTTGCCGCTGCGGTCGAACCCCAAAACGTTGCGATCCACGCCAGCCTGGCACGCTGCCAGCAGCTGCGTGACCGAGGGCTGCCGACCCTGCCTAGCCGGATTGGCGACGAGAAGCAGATCAACCCCTTTATGCGCTACGACCAGCCTGAGGTTATTGAGGCGGCCGAGCGTCTGAGCGGTAAAACGCTTAAAGACAACGCCCTGGTACTGGCCCAGATTCGCCAGTGGAAGGACCGTTTCTAGAAGACTGAGCGGCCTGATTGATGCGGTTCGCAAACTCCGCACACGCTACAGATCTGTGGGTCGGTATTCAGTCCAACAATGCCGGCAAAGTGCTGCCATCGCCGGACTCAAGCCCGGGTTACAAGAGATCTTCAAGTCCAGATCAGCCTCCGACTTGACCCCGACCCCTGCTACTCCATAAGATACGCTACTTTTGGGTGTCGTCAGGCAGCCACCAACAGCCCGTTGGGATTGCTTCTGCTTGCGAGGACGCCAGTGAAAAACCGAACTACACAGCCAGTCTCTATCTTCAGTAACACCTTTATCAAGACATTTAGCGCTGTCTTAGCCAGCACACTGCTCGCTGGCTGCCAGGCGCTGGTGCCGCACCCGAATGCGTCGGCGCTCACGCCTATAAGCAGCCAGAGAGCCCAGAATCCGGTCTTAGCCTCTGGCATCCCGGTGATCACTCCCGCTTACGAGGAGTTTTCAGATCTTCGCCAGCTGCCGGACACGGCAGCACCTCAGGCGGCCATTGAAACAGCCGGGCGTTCTGATACGGGAGCCGACTCTCGTTCCCCGAAATCGTCTGCACCCGATCTGTGGCAACTGACGCGCGACAACTTCGGGCTGGATCACTCTGTCGATAATTCACGCATTCGGGCTCAGCTCAACTGGTACAGCAGGCATCCTAAATACCTGGATCGCATGTCGGACAGGGCCAGCCGTTATTACTACTATGTACTCAATCAGACCATCGAGCGCGGCCTGCCTGCCGAGTTAGCGCTGCTGCCTATTGTTGAAAGCGCGTACGATCCTTTTGCTTACTCTCATGGTCGCGCCGCAGGTCCCTGGCAGTTTATTCCGATGACCGCCGGTCGCTTCAACCTCAAGCACAGCTGGTGGTATGACGGCCGCCGGGATATACAGGCCTCGACCAACGCCGCACTGGATTATCTTGAACTCCTCAACCGCCGCTTTGACGGCGACTGGCTGCTATCCCTGGCGGCCTATAATGCTGGCGGAGGCACTATTTCCAAGGCGGTACGTAAAAATCGCGAACGCAATCGACCGATCGATTTCTGGTCACTCCAGCTGCCAAGAGAAACCACCGCCTACGTTCCCAAGCTGATCGCCCTGGCCAAGTTGTTCGACAAGCCCGATGCCTATGGTCTGAGCCTTAAAACTCTGGCCAACCAACCCTACTTTACCGCGGTGGATACCGAATCACAGATCGACCTGGCCAAGGCGGCCGAGTTGGCTCAGATCTCCATCGAGGAGCTGTATCTGCTCAATCCCGGCTTTAATCAGTGGGCCACCGATCCCGACGGCCCCCATCAGCTGCTGATCCCTGTTGCTAAAGCCGACACCTTCAGGAGTGCACTGCTGGCCTATCCTGCCGACAAGAGGGTCAGCTGGGCGCGTTACAAGATCAAACCGGGTGATAACTTGGGCAGCATCGCCAAACGCAACAGGACCACGGTCGCGTCCCTGCGCAGCATCAATTCGATCAGCGGCACTCAGATTCGCGCCGGACAGATGCTGATGATCCCCAAGGCCTCCCAACACGCCAGCAATTACGTCTACAGCCGGGGTCAGCGCCAGGCTAAGAAAAACCAGAGCATCGCGCTGCGCTCAGGCAAGGACAAACTCAGCTATTCCGTGCGGTCCGGAGATAGTTTCTGGAAGATCGCCCGCAAACACGCAGTAACGGTGCGCAAACTGGCGGCCTGGAACCAGATGGCACCGGGAGATCCGTTGAAGATCGGCAAAAAACTGGTGATCTGGCAGCCAGAAGGCAGCATCGCGAGCAAGACCTCCGTCTCCGGTGACAGCGACCGCCAGGTGATCCGCAAGATTGGCTACCGGGTGCGTAACGGCGAGTCCTTTGCGCGCATCGCCAGCAAGTTCAACCTCAATCTTCAGGACATCAAACGCTGGAACATCTCAGCCGCGCGCGCCAAATATCTGCAACCCGGGCAGCAGCTGACCCTTTACGTAGATGTCACCAGCTTACGTTAAGGTGTGAGGCGTTAAGGAGTGAGGCGCTGAGGTGTGAGGCGGTGAGATGGCCGCTGAGGTGAGGGTTGCCGAGGAACTCTTGTTCTTCATCTGAGTCACAGCCCCAGTGCTCTTAATCAGGAGCGCTCTTGATCTGGAGTGCCCGGGGCCAGGAGTCAGGGGCACTCGATCGTTTGCCGTTATCTCTGCTAAGCTCGCTTGATCAGGCACCGGCTGCTATAACAGACTCCGCCTCTATTCATCGTGTTAAGGATCTTAAGCATGGCTGCCAGCATTCGCTCGTTATCGGCTCTACTCGCGTTATTAGTGGTCACTCTGGCCGCCGCCCTGTTGGTCACGCTGCTAGTAACGGATAGAGCAGCCGCAGCAGAGTCTTTGCCATCGCAACACGCGATCGCGATGCACGGCACCCCTAAATACAGCGCCGACTTTACGCATTTTGACTATACCAACCCTGCCGCACCCAAAGGCGGCAGTATCCGCCAATGGGCGCTGGGCACCTTCGACAGCTTCAACCCTTTTATCATTAAGGGGACCGCGGCCGATGATATAGGGCTGATCTACGACAGCCTGATGACCCGGGCCGAGGACGAGCCCTTTTCTCAATACGGCCTGCTGGCCGAGTCGGTCGAGCTACCCTTGGATCGCAGCTGGATCCGCTTTCATATCCACCCCCAGGCCCGTTTCAGCGATGGCAGGCCGGTCACCAGCGCGGATGTGATCCATACCTTTAAACTGCTGCGCGAGCAGGGCAACCCCTTCTATCGCGCCTATTATGCCGACATTCTCAGCATCGAGGCGGCCGATGAAAAAACCGTCACCTTCACCTTTAAGCCCGGGGAAAACCG
Source organism: Motiliproteus sp. (assembly GCA_047633175.1). Classification (GTDB taxonomy): domain Bacteria; phylum Pseudomonadota; class Gammaproteobacteria; order Pseudomonadales; family Balneatricaceae; genus Motiliproteus. The sequence goes on from JBLIEQ010000035.1 coordinate 6,252, forward strand.
TGAGCTGCCGCTGATCGTCGGCGAGGTGTCGATCCTGCCCAAGCACTATTGGCTCGAATCTGATTTTGCCAAGCCCGGACTCGATATTCCCGTCGGCTCGGGCCCCTATCAGATCAGCTCATTCGACGCCGGACGCTCCCTCAGCTATCAACTGCGCGAGGATTACTGGGGCAAAGACCTGCCGGTCAACCGCGGCCGGCATAATTTCGCAGAGATCCGTTACGACTACTACCGCGACAGCACCGTGGCGCTGGAAGCCTTCAAGGCCGGCGAATACGACTTCCGTCAGGAGACCTCATCGAAAAACTGGGCCACCAGCTACGTAGGACCCATGTTCGACAGCGACGCGATCCTGCGTCAGGAGATTCGCCACGCCAACCCGACCGGGATGCAGGCGTTTATCTTCAACACCCGCCGCCCACAGTTCAGCGACAGCCGGGTGCGTGAGGCACTGACCTACGCGTTTGATTTTGAGTGGACCAACAAGAACATCTTCTACGATGCCTACACCCGGACCCACAGCTATTTTTCCAACTCGGAGATGGCCGCCGATGAGCTGCCCGACGCCGCAGAACTCGCCATCCTTGAACCGCTGCGTGAGCAGCTGCCCCCCGAAGTCTTCACCCAGGTCTACCGCGCCCCTGCAGGCGATGGCTCGGGCAACAGTCGCCGCCAGCTTCGCACCGCCATGCGGCTGCTCAAAGAAGCAGGCTGGGAGGTCAAGAATCGCAAGCTGGTCAACGCCAACGGCGAACCCTTTGTCTTCGAGCTGCTGCTGGTGCAGAAAGAGTTCGAACGGGTCGTGGCGCCCATGCTTAAAAATCTGGAGCGGCTGGGGATAGAGACCCAGATCCGCATCGTCGATGTCTCTCAATACATCAATCGATTGCGCAGCTTTGACTTCGACATGCTGGTCTACAGCTACGGGCAGTCCAGCTCGCCCGGTAACGAGCAGCGGGATTACTGGCACTCCTCGATGGCCGATATCGAAGGCAGTCGCAACCTGATGGGGATTAAGAATCCCGCCATAGACAGCCTGATCGAGCTGGTGGTCGCCGCCCCCGATCGCGAACAGCTGGTGCTGCGTACCCGAGCGCTGGATCGGGCGCTCCAGTGGAACCATTACCTGATACCGCAGTTTCATATCAGCAGCTACAGGGTCGCTTATTGGGATAAGTTTGCCATGCCCGAGACTCGTCCTAAATACGCGCTTGGGTTTGATAGCTGGTGGCTTAAGGAGACTGCACACTAATGGCCATTTGCCTCCTCGGCATGCCCGAGACTCACCGCCAACATTATGCGCTGCTTGATAGCTGGTGGCGTAAGGCCGCAGGAGAAACCGTTCACTAATGGCCGCTTATATCCTGAGGCGCCTGCTGCTAATTATCCCGACCCTGCTCGGTATCCTGACGATCAACTTTATTATCGTCCAGGGCGCGCCCGGCGGTCCGGTCGAGCAGACGTTGGCACATCTGCAGGGGCTCAATGTCGATGCCACCAGCCGCATCGGCAGCTCGCTGCAGACCGATATGGCGCAGGTAACCGCCAGCGGTGAGGGCAGCGGTTACCGGGGTGCCCAGGGACTCGATCCCCAGCTGGTCGCCGATATCGAGAAGCTCTACGGCTTTGACAAACCGGCTCACGAACGTTTTCTGCTGATGCTCAAGAACTACCTGCTGTTTGATTTCGGTAACAGCTTCTTCAGCGACCGCCCTGTACTGGATCTGATTATCGAAAAACTGCCGGTCTCTATCTCTCTCGGCCTCTGGGCGACCCTGATCACCTATATGGTCTCTATACCGCTGGGGATCAAGAAAGCGGTCCGCGACGGCACCCCCTTCGATGTCTGGAGCAGCAGCGCCATCATCGTCGGTTACGCGATCCCCAACTTCCTGTTTGCCATCCTGCTGATCGTGCTCTTTGCCGGCGGTACCTACCTGGACTGGTTTCCGCTGCGCGGCCTGACCTCGCCCAACTTCGATGAGCTCAGCTTCTGGGGCAAGATCGGCGACTACTTCTGGCATATCACCCTCCCGGTGATCGCCTCGGTAATCTCCAGCTTCGCGACCCTGACTATGTTGACCAAGAACTCCTTCCTGGATGAGATCAACAAGCAGTATGTGGTCACTGCACGCGCCAAGGGGCTGACCGAAAACAGGGTGCTCTACGGCCATGTGTTCCGCAACGCCATGCTGCTGATTATCGCCGGTATGCCCGCCGCACTGATCAGCATCTTCTTTACCGGTTCGATGCTGATCGAGGTGATCTTCTCACTCGATGGCTTGGGTCTGCTGGGCTACGAAGCCGTGATTAACCGCGACTATCCTGTCATCTTCGGTACGCTCTACATATTCACGTTAATAGGCCTGTTACTAAAGCTGATCTCGGACATCACCTATGTCCTGGTCGATCCCCGGATCGACTTTGAAAGCAGGGAGAGCTGAGCATGACGACTCTCATTCCCAAGCTTATCCCCAAGCTCATGGCCAAGCCCATCTCCAGGCCCATTTCCAGGCTCGTGCCCTCCTTCAGCCCCATCAACCAACGCCGGATCGCGCGCTTCAAGAAGAACCGCCGCGGCTACTGGTCCCTCTGGCTGCTCACCGGGCTGTTCGTGCTCTCCTTAGGTGCCGAGCTGATCGCCAACGAACGGCCGCTGCTGGTCAGCCATCAACAGCAGCTCTATTGGACTCTGTGGAACGACTACTCCGAGGTCACCTTCGGTGGCGAGTTTAAAACCCTGGCCGACTTCAAAGACCCCTACGTGCAGGAGCTGATCGAGGCCGAGGGCTGGATCCTCTGGCCGCCGATCCGCTACGGCTTCGACAGCATCAACTACGACCTGTCACGGCCCGCACCCTCCCCGCCGACCCTCGAGAACTTACTGGGCACCGACGATCAGGGCCGCGATGTGCTGGCACGGGTAATCTACGGCTTCCGCATCTCGATGCTGTTTGCGCTGATTCTGACCGCAGTCAGCTCGGTGATCGGGGTGATCGCCGGTGCCGTGCAGGGCTATTACGGTGGTAAGGTCGATCTGTTCTTCCAGCGCTTTATCGAGATCTGGTCGGGCTTGCCGGTGCTGTTCCTGCTGATCATCCTGGCCAGCATCGTCGAACCCAGCTTCTGGTGGCTGCTGGGGATCATGCTGCTGTTCTCCTGGATGCAGCTGGTCGATGTGGTGCGGGCCGAGTTCCTGCGCGGTCGTAACCTGGAATATGTCCGCGCCGCGCGGGCGCTGGGGCTGAGCAACCGGCTGATCATGTTCCGGCATATCCTGCCCAATGCCATGGTCGCCACCCTGACCTTTATGCCCTTTATCTTTAACGGCGCGGTGGTCACCCTCACCGCGCTAGACTTTCTCGGCTTCGGCCTGCCACCCGGCTCCCCCTCACTGGGTGAACTGGTCGCCCAGGGCAAGAGTAACCTGCACGCACCCTGGCTGGGGATCACCGCCTTTGTGGTGCTCTCGACCATGCTCACCCTGCTGATCTTTACCGGCGAAGCGGTACGCGATGCCTTCGATCCGAGGAAGCAGCTATGAACCGGCCATTGCCATTGTTTCTTGGGGTCAGGGTTAAGAGCCTGAGCATCTGCTTTAGCGCCGCGAGGAAACAGCCGTGAGCAAGCCATTGCTGGAAGTTAAGAACCTGAGCATCCGCTTTAATCAGCAGGGCCAGAGCGTCGAGGCCGTCAAAGGGATCAGCTTCGAGATTCTCCCCGGCCAGACCCTGGCCCTGGTGGGTGAGTCGGGCTCGGGGAAATCCGTGTCGGCGTTGTCGATCCTGCGCCTGCTGCCCCAGGCTGAAGCCCTCACCGGACAGATCCTATATCGGGGACGCGACCTGCTGCAGGCAGACGATACTCAGATGCGCCAGCTGCGTGGCGATCGTATCGGAGTGGTCTTTCAAGAGCCGATGACCTCACTCAACCCCCTGCATACGATCGACAAGCAGATTGCAGAGACCCTGTTACTGCATAAAGGCATGAGCAAACCCCAGGCCCGCGCACGCACCCTCGAACTGCTGCACCTGGTCGGCATTCGCGATCCCGAGCAGCGCCTCAAGAGCTACCCGCATCAACTCTCCGGCGGTCAACGCCAACGGGTGATGATAGCCATGGCGCTGGCCAATGAGCCGGAGCTGCTGATCGTCGATGAGCCGACCACCGCGCTCGATGTCACCATCGCCCAGCAAATTCTTAAACTACTACGCGACCTGCAGCAACAGCTGGGGATGTCGATCCTGCTGATCAGCCATGACCTCAATATCGTGCGTCACCACGCCGATCGGGTCTGTGTTATGCATCAGGGCCGGATCGTCGAGAGTAACAGCTGCGCCGAATTGTTCGCCAACCCCCAGGCTGAGTACAGCCGCCTGCTGCTAGATGCCGAGCCTAGGGGCGCGCCTCTGGCCCTGCCCCAGAGCGCCGAGCTCCTGCTCCGCACCGCCGAGCTCAGGGTCTGGTTTCCGATCAAACAGGGCTTTCTGCAACGGGTTCACCGGCATGTGAAAGCGGTCGACGGGGTGGATATCAGCCTGCGCCAAGGCGAAACCCTGGGTGTGGTCGGCGAATCCGGTTCGGGCAAAACCACCCTGGGACTCGCGATTCTGCGGCTGATCGGCAGCCGGGGTGAGATCTTTTTTCAGGGACAGCCGCTGCATAAGCTCAATCAAAAGCAGGTCAAACCCCTGCGCCGCGAACTCCAGGTGGTGTTCCAGGATCCCTACGGCAGCCTGAGCCCGAGGATGACGGTGGAAGAGATCATCAGCGAAGGGCTGGAGATCCACGCGATCGGCACCCAGAGTTTTAAACAGCAGGTGATCGAGGTACTCCAGGAGGTCGGGCTGGACGCGGATGCCCTGCACCGTTACCCACATGAGTTCTCTGGGGGTCAGCGCCAACGGATCGCCATCGCCCGCGCACTAGTGCTCAAGCCCAAACTGATCATCCTCGACGAACCCACCTCGGCACTCGATCGTACCGTGCAGTCACAGATTATCGAACTGCTGCGTGCGCTTCAGGCCAGACACGGCCTGAGCTATATCTTTATCAGTCACGACCTGGCGGTCATCAAGGCGCTAAGCCATCAACTGCTGGTGATGCGCGCCGGCGAAGTCGTCGAGCAGGGTGATGCTGGCCAACTCTTCGCCCAGCCGCAACACCCCTACACCCGGACACTGCTCCACGCCGCCTTCAGTCATTAACGCAATCGAGTGCAGCGCAGGTGGTCCCTGTGGGTTGGGCTTTAGCCCGACGATGCTCGCACCTTGCTGGCATTGTTGGAATAATTTCCAACCCATATAAAGCAAAAAGCAAGCAAAGAGCACATAGGGGGCAGGTCTTTCGAAATCACAGACCCGCCTCGGCGTCACTTCTGTGCATTTAATGTACAACCAGGCTCGACATTCAGGCCCTAACTCTTTAAGATGCGCCCCCTTTGTGTAGGTCTATTTGGCACCAAGGCTTCACTCCACCCTCTCTAAGCTCCCAGGAATACTTCTTTGATATCCACCGCGAACATCACCATGCAGTTTGGCGCTGAGCCATTATTTGAAAACATCTCCGCTAAGTTCGGTAACGGCAACCGCTACGGCCTGATCGGCGCGAACGGCTGCGGAAAATCGACCTTTATGAAGATCCTCAGTGGCGAGCTGGCCCCCACCGGCGGTAATTTCTCGATCACTCCCGGTCAAAGAGTCGGCACCCTGAGCCAGGATCAATTTGCCTTCGAAGAGTACAGCGTGGTCGATGCGGTGATTATGGGCGACGCCGAATTATGGAAGATCAAGCAGGCGCGTGATCGTATCTATGACAAGCCGGAGATGACCGAAGAAGACGGCATGGAAGTGGCGCATCTCGAGGTCGAATTCGCCGAGATGGATGGTTACACCGCCGAAAGCCGTGCCGGTGAGATTCTGCTGCAAGCAGGCATCGCCGAAGGCTACCACTTTGGACTGATGAAACAGGTCGCTCCCGGCTGGAAATTGCGGGTCCTGCTGGCGCAGGCGCTATTTTCCAACCCCGATATACTGCTACTTGACGAGCCGACCAACAACCTGGATATCCATACCATCAGCTGGTTGGAATCGGTGCTGACCGAGCGCAAATGCACCATGATCATCATCTCGCACGACCGCCACTTCCTGAATGCGGTATGCACGCATATGGCGGATATCGATTACGGCGAACTGCGCATCTATCCCGGTAACTATGAGTATTTCATGGCCGCCTCAGGCTTGATCCACGAACAGCTGCTGGCTGAAAATGCCAAGAAAAGCGCCGAAATCGACGAACTCCAGGCGTTTGTCAACCGTTTCGGTGCCAATGCGTCTAAAGCCAAGCAAGCCGGCGCGCGCGCCAAGAAGATGGACAAGATCAAGCTCGACGATGTCAAATCATCGAGCCGAATGACGCCGTCACTGACCTTTAAGCAGCATAAAAAACTGCACCGCCAGGCGCTGGTGCTCGAACATGTATCCCATGGTTACGATGACAAGACCCTGTTCAGCGGCGGTGACCTGATCCTCGAAGCCGGCGCCAAGCTCGCCGTCATCGGTGAAAACGGTGCTGGAAAGACCACCCTGCTGCGCTGCCTAATCGATGACCTCCAGGCCAAGCATGGCACCATTAAGTGGTCTGAAAACGCTAGCTTCGGTTACTGCCCGCAAGACAACTCTGCCGAATTCGAAGGCGGCCTGACCCTGTTCGACTGGATGTCACAGTGGCGCACGGCCAAGCACGACGACCTGATGGTACGCGCCATGCTGGGACGGCTGCTGTTTACCGCCGATGATTTTAACAAGAAGGCCGATGTCTGCTCCGGTGGCGAGAAAAACCGCCTGCTGTTTGGCAAGCTAATGATGCAGGATATCAATGTCCTGATCATGGATGAGCCGACCAATCACCTGGATATGGAAGCGATCGAAGCCCTAAACAATGCCCTTAAAGCCTGGGATGGCACGCTGATCTTCGTCAGTCATGACCGTGAATTCGTCTCCTCTCTGGCGACCCGAGTAGTCGAGATCAAGGATCATGAAGTCATTGATTTCCAGGGCACCTACGACGAATACCTGGCAAGCCAGGAAGAAGCCCTGCGGGTCGCCTGACCCCTGTCCTGACGCTCTACTCTGGTCCGGGCAGCGCCTTCCCACAGAACCCCTCTGTGGGAAGGCGCTGCCCGTTCCCTACCTGCCTGGGGCTGAAGCGCTGTCCCGACCCTTGTCGGGCTAAAGCCCGACCCACAAAACACCTTTCACCGAATTGAATCAATTAAGTAGAAAAATAAAAACTTTCTACTAGACTGACTAAAAAGAACAGCAACAGGATGTGCAGAGCGCTGCTCTCTGGAAACCCTAGCAGCCTTAGGGAAGACATCGTCATAAATATATATTACCCCTCTCTCCCCTCCCCCCTCTCTACATAGTGGGCGACCCTGAACTCAACAATCAGGACCTCCATTTAGCCATCGACAAGCGCCGCACGTTGTTAAGCAATCGTTATATTTAAACTTCTGCAAAATCGGATGTATTTCATAGAAACGGAGCACTTCAATGTACCTTATTACTAACAGAGTACTTAACAAGGGACGTTCGATAGAGGCGTTGGGCAGCACACCCAACCCCAGGGGTCCGAACGAATTATTGATGGTTGATGTCACCGAGGTCGATGGGGAGTGGCGCGTTAACAAAATTAAAGACAAGCTGTCTCCAGCCACCGTTGCGGAACTTAAGATCAAGTACAACCTGGATATCGATACCGACGAGACCTGGCATGGCAGCCTTAAGATTGCCTGCGAGCTGTTTGAGCGCGCACGGGTCGAAAGAAAATCAATGCTGTTCTTCGTACACGGCTACAACAACGATGTGGGTGACGTTTTAACAACGGCCCATGAAATCGAAGAAAAACATGGAGTGATCGTTGTCCCGTTCACCTGGCCAGCCAATGGTGGAGGAGCCATCAGCGGTACCGCCGCCTACCTGAGTGATAAATCAGATGCGCGCGCGTCTGCAGGTGCTCTTAATCGGACAATCGCTAAGATCCAGCAATTTCATTTACTATTAACACAAGCGCGTAATAAAAAATGCCAGGATGCCGCCTATGCCAGGCATAAGGATAACCCTATGGCGGCGGCGGCTCTTTTCACAGAGTTAATGAAGAATGAATGCACGCTTAAAATCAGCCTGCTTTGCCACAGCATGGGCAACTATCTGTTCAAACACACCTTTGCAACCAGTGAGAACGATTCATCAAAATTGGTATTCGACAATGTCTGTTTGGTCGCGGCAGATACAAATAGCGAAGATCATGCTGACTGGATAAGCAAAATCGATGTCCGTAAGCGCACTTACATTGTGATCAATGAAAATGACTCGGCACTCAGGGCCTCCAGAATAAAACCGGGCAAAGAACAAAAAGCCAGGCTTGGCCATTATATAAGCGACCTAAACTGCCCGGGTGCTCGTTATATTGATCTGACTGCAGCGGAGCACATCGGTTCTGAGCACAGCTATTTCAAAGGTTCACCCGTTGATAACAACAACAGACTAAGGAACATGTTCACAGAGATGTTCAACGGGATAGCGGTAGAAAATACGCTGCATTATGACCTGAAAACCAACAGCTACCGTTTGTAACAATGATTCAATAACGCTTTAATAACTGTCTAATAACTGTCTAATAACTAAACGAAAATTAAAAAAAACCTGGATGGCATAATATCGTTAAATATTTACACATCCAGGCTTCGGGAGACTCTGAGTCTCAGATCTAACCAGACGCCCTGCCAGGAGGCCTGTTGTTATCGCTCTACAACAATCAGATCAGGCAGCTTTCTTTGCTGCCACCGTTGTCAAAGTACTCTTGAAACACCTTAGGAGTACGTCCACGGCCAGTCCACTGCACCACATTGCCGTCAGCAGCCTTAACCTGATACTTGGGCGCGACAGTCACCTTCTCTTTCTTCGCCTTAACGCCACCTAGCGAACCCTGCAGTTCGTCAAGACTGATGCCTGCTGCAGCCATCGCCTTACGCACATCTGTAATAGACTGCTGTCGGGCTTGGTCTGCTTCAAAACGCTCGGCTTCTTCAGCGGCACGTTCTTCAACCGTTTCCTGCACGTTCGATAAAAGCTTCTGCAGCTCCACCATGCTCAACTCTTGAGTGGCTTTACGGAAAGAGGTCTTACGCAGCAATTTCTGAATATTATCGGACATTAATACTAGCCTTATTTATGATAAACATTTAGTGAAAATTGTTAGTGGTAATAGTTAATCAGTGATTATCCCAAACAACTAACCGAATAGCACTACATAAATTGATTCCTCTTTAATCATCAGACCTCCAGATCGAGACGAGACTGCGGCTAGGCGCTTATGAAATAAAGTGCCCTGAATACCCTAAACGCATGCTGATAGAGATCGCCCCTGCTCTGAACCCTTGTATATATCTTAATCAGATGCCTGAGACTTCCAACGAATAGCCGCTAAACGGCCTGCCAGTCTGCCGAGAGCGAGTTGATCGCGGGCACCGCAACCCGTACTATTTACTGAGCCCGCAAAGAGACCGCCGTAACGCCTGGAGAAACGGGTCGATATCAAGCTATAGTTTTCTACACTTACCACCTTCACTAATCACCTTCACTAATCACCTTCATTGCGACCATCGGGCACAGCCCTTAAGGATATAAAGATGTTCATAAAGATCAAGAAGAACTGCGGGATTCTTATGGAAAACAATGCGATGGAATCGGGCATGCTGATTCCTGTGTCGAGCAACTTCCTGCTCAATCTGAACCAGGTTGCCGAGATCTCTTTCTACTCGCTCAAAGAGAATAAGCAACGACAGACACTCGAGCATGGACCGCTGACCGTGCCCATGAATACCCGCGTTATCCATATGACCATGGACTACCGCTACTCCAGCCATGAAGAAAACCGTGGCGGATCCCGTAATCGCCAGATCAACCAGCGTGCTTATTACAAGCTATTCTTCCTGCCGGAATCCCCTGGCGAATATGAAGATCTGCGCAGCCATATTGAAGACCAGGTCTGTAATCTCTGACCTAGCAGCCTTTAACTACAACCTTTAACTACAGCAAGAACTGGACGTCAGAGAAAGCTCCCGCTCTTTGATGTCCGCTTCTGCCTCTCCTTTAACAGACTGCTGTCTGTTAAGATCAGCCACCTTTTTCTAACTCGTTTCGCTTTTACAGGTATCAACCAGCCGTGACTGACTCTAAGTACGAGAATATAATCGCCTACCAGGGGTATCCCGGCGCTTACTCTCACCTGGCCTGCCGACAGGTCTTTTCCGGGATGACAGCCCTGGCATGCGATACCTTTATCGAGGCGATGGAGCGGGTCGAAAAGGGTCAGGCCAAGCTGGCGATGATCCCGCTCGATAACTCGACCGCCGGACGTGTCGATGAGATCTATCGGCAGATGCCCAAGACTCGTCTGCATATTATCGGCGAACATTTCGAGCCGGTTAATCACTGTCTGCTGGGGCCTAAAGGCAGCCGGATCGAGCAACTGACTAGCGTCGGCTCTCACCCCCAGGCACTGGCGCAATGCGCCGATCAGATCCGTACCCTGGGGCTGGATCCGGTGGCGATGCTGGATACCGCAGGGGCGGCGATGACCCTCAACGCGCGCCAAGATCCTGGTTGCGCCGCGATCGCCTCCTCATTGGCAGCCGAACTCTACGGGCTGGATATCTTGAAAACTGATATGCAGGATATCAAGGGCAACACCACCCGGTTCCTGATCCTCTCCAACACCCGCAAGATGCCGGTATATCAACCCGACAGACGCTATATTACCTCGCTGATATTCAGAGGCCGCAACATCCCGGCGGCATTGTATAAATGCATGGGCGGATTCGCCACCAACAACCTCAACCTGCTTAAACTAGAGAGCTATATGGCCGGCGGCACTCTCAAAGACTGCAGTTTCCATCTCGATGTCGCCGCCCATCCGGAGCAGCGCCCGATGCAGCTAGCACTGCAGGAGCTGGAGTTCTTCGCTCTGGACATACGTAACCTTGGCACCTACGAAGCCCATCCGTTCCGCACCGACCATGAGTTGATAGAATGATGTCCGCCGTCGCCCATCCGTTTCGCGCCGACCATGAGTTGATAGAATAATGTCCGTCGTCGCCCATCCAGAACCAGGCAGCGGCAATAAAGGCCTGGTTGCCATACTGCTGGCCTGCGGATTACTACTGGGAGTCAGCCTCTGGCTGGGGCAACAGCTCCTGCAACAGCGTGATAGCGATGCGCGCCTGTTCGCGCCGCAACCCTGCGACCCGGAGCAGCTCCAACAGGGCTGCAGCGCGTTGAACGGCAAGCAGCAGATTCGCTTTTTTATCGACTCCGACGAGATCAACAGCCATGCACCCCTGGCTCTGCGCGTCGACCTGCAGGGCTTTGATGCCCAACAAGTGGACGTAGAGCTTCAGGGCGTGGATATGTATATGGGTGAGCTGAGAGTCAGCTTGGAGCGCGGCAGTGATAATCAATTTAGGGCCCAGGGCCAGCTTCCGGCCTGCACCACTGGCACGATGACCTGGCGTGCCCGGGTATGGATTACCGACACGGACGGACGCAGCGGCAGCTGGTTCGACTTTACTGCCCGCTGATAACAAACTATAACCCTGGAAATCTGCAATGCTTAATACTGGGAACCTCAAGATGCGTCTGGCATTACTACTCTGTGCCCTGCTAATCCTGCTCAGTGGCGCGTTCTACCTCTTTGCCAAGCACGGCCCTCAACCATCCCCCTACCAGCAGCTGGGGGGCGCCTTTAGCCTGCACCACCTCGATGGTCCGGTGGCACTGGCTGATTTTTCCGGTAAAGGGGTGGTCATGATGTTCGGCTACACCTCCTGCCCCGATGTCTGTCCCACCGGCCTGGCAACGCTGGCCGCGGCTCTGAATCGTATGAGTACGGAGCAACAGCAACAGATTCAGCCGTTATTTATCAGTGTCGACCCCGAACGTGACACTCTGGAACAGCTTGATCAATACAGTCGTTATTTCTTCCCCTCACTGCTGGGAATCACCGGCAGCAAAGCCGAGGTCGATCGGGTCGTCAGCGCCTACGGTGCCTTCTACCGCCGGGTTGAGATGTCCGGCTCGGCGCTGGCCTACAGTGTCGACCACAGCGCGCGCATCTATCTGATCGACCGTCGGGGTCAACTGGTTAACATCTTAAATCACAACACTCCTGCCGCAGAACTTGCCAGGGCACTCCAACAACTCTTACAGGAAAGCTCATGAAGAACTTACCCTTAGTGCTACTACTGAGCCTGGGATTAGGCCTCAGCAGCACATTAATCCAGGCCGATGTCAGCATCGAACAAGGCTATGTCCGGGCATCGCCTCCCGGAATAAGCAACGGCGCCGCTTTTCTGACCCTGCATAATTCTGCCATAACGCCGGTATCGCTGATCGCGGCCCGGACACCTGCCGCCAACAGCGCCGAACTCCATAATCATGTCGAACAGGACGGCGTGCTGCGGATGCGCCAGGTGCCGGAGATCAAGATCCCGGCACAGGGCAGTATCAGCCTGCAGCCGGGCGGGTATCACGTGATGCTGATGGGCCTTAAAGCACCGCTAAAAGCGGGTAGTGAGATGCCGTTGATGCTGGAGTTTTCCAGCGGCCAAAGCACAGAGTTCAGCCTGCCGATCAGAAAGACCGGCCCGATGAAAAAAATGAAGATGCCTCAGGGAGGGCATAGCCTGCCAGAGAAGACCCTCAACTAGGGTCGATTGAAAAAGGCTTATATGAGTCAGGAGCCTGCCCTGTGGGAGCCTGCCTGCAGGCGATCTTTTCGCAGTTGCTGTGTTACAACAACAAAAAAGTTCAAAAGATCAAAAGATCGCCGGGAGCCCAACCCACAGGGACGTGGGGCGTGCAGCTGTTGCAGGAGCCTTCAGCTGCCTGCTCCCACAAGTTCGTCAGATCCTCAGAACGTCAGAAGGGTTCCCACTGATTATCCTTGAGCCACCAGGCGATGCCGTTATTGCGATCGATTCGGGCGGCGACATGGCCTTTGACATCGTTGCCCGCCGGCTGCATCACCACCTGATAATCAGATTCGGGTAGTACCCCGACCTCGGTGATCGCAACCCAGTCGCCCTCATCTGCCTTCCAGGTGCTGCCGCTTCGGGTATCGTACTTCAACACCACCCAGCCTTTAGGGCCGTAAACGGAGACCAGCTGATAGTTGGGCAGACCCTTGGTGGCGTCGGTCTGCCCCATGGTGTCAGACTGTTGCTGTGATTCTGCCGACATCTGCTCGAGCCGAAAGACCAGCTCGGTGAGCTGATCCAGCGCCGAAGGCTGCTCCTGCTGCTCCCTCTTCTGCTTGGCTTGAAACTGTTGCGCCTGCTGCAGCCATTGCAGCAACGCCAGCTGCTGCTGTTCTTGGACAGTCACCCGCTGTAACAACTGACTCTGCGCGATCAGCTTCTCCTGCATCAGGGTAATCCGCTGCTCGACGCTGTCGAAACGCTTGGCACTGGTCTCCTCGACCTGTTCGACAACGTCCGCCGAACGCGAAACCGCCGCCGCATTCAGGGCGGCCGCCGTGGGCTGCACGGGATTCTGCTGACAGGCGCTCAGTGCCAGTGCCAGAATAATTATTAGGAGTCGTTGCATCGCATTCTCAAGATTAATAGTGGCTAACAATCTGTCGGGCTGACTATAAGTCCAGAATATCCACCGGCTCTGAGGACTCGGCCGAGGGCTCGGCTAAGGGCTCAGCGGGGGTCTCTGGATTCAGGGAAAAACTCTTAAAATCAAACAGCTCGGTATCGACAAGATGTGAGGGCACCACATTACGCAGGCTGCTGAACATCACCTCGATTCGTCCCGGAAACTGCTCATCCCAGTTCTGCAGCATCTCTTTGAGCACCTGCCGCTGCAGGTTCTTCTGCGAACCGCAGAGGTTGCAGGGGATGATCGGATATTCGCGCAGTTCGGCGTACGCAACCAGGTCTTTCTCACGGCAATAGGCCATTGGCCGAATCACGATATTCTTACCATCATCACTGCGCAGCTTGGGTGGCATGGTCTTGAGTTTACCGCCGTAGAACATATTCAGAAAGAAGGTTTCCAGAATATCGTCACGATGATGCCCCAGCGCGATCTTGGTAAAGCCATGCTCCTGGGCGAACCGGTACAGAGTGCCCCGGCGCATCCGTGAACAGAGTCCGCAGGTGGTCTTGCCTTCGGGAATAACCGCCTTAACTACCGAGTAGGTATCGCGCTCGATAATATGGAACGGCACCCCTTTGGCGCGCAGGTATTCGGGCAGTACATGCTCGGGAAAGCCGGGTTGTTTCTGATCCAGATTAACGGCGACCAGCTCAAACGGCACCGGGGCGCTCTTTTGCAGGTTGAGCAAAATATCGAGCATGGCGTATGAATCCTTGCCACCCGACAGACAGACCATCACCTTGTCGCCCGCCTCGATCATGCTGAAATCTGCGATCGCCCGGCCGGCATCGCGCCGCAAACGTTTTTGCAATTTATTAAGCTGAGTCTTTGCCGATGAAGGGGTTAGGTCTTCCGCCGCTCCAGAGGCCTGGGCCGGGGTTTGAGTCTGGTGTTGAGCCGGGGTTTGAGCCGGGGTTTGAATAGAGTACAGCTGCACGGCGGGTATTATCTCGGGGCTCGTCATCGACGGAAGACTCAATAGAGTGGATCAAGAAAACAGCAGGTGATTTTACGCGTAAAGCACCCTATTAACCAGCCGGGCTGGTCAGCTGACAACCAGCCCGCCCTCAGCCCTCAGCCTCAAACCCAGGGGATCGACAGCAGCAGATAGCGACCCGCCTTACCCAGGCAGATAAAGAGCACGCAGAGCCACAGTCTCTGCTTGAGCCAACCACTAATAAAGCACAGCGGATCGCCCAGCAACGGTAACCAGGAGAGTAACAGCAGCGGACTGCCGTAGCGGTGCACCCGGTCGCGCGCCTGTTGCCGCCGTGCGGAGAGCACCCTGAGAGGAAATCGGCACGCCACCCAGTAACCCATCCCCCAGGTCAGCACGCCGCCCAGGCTATTCCCCAGCGTCACGATCGCGACCAGCTGCCACCAGGCATAATGACCCTGATCCAACAGCACTAGCAGCATGAGCTCGGAGCCGCCGGGCAGCAGGGTAGACGAGATAAAGCCGCTGCTGAACAGTCCCCAGAGCGACCAAAGCGACCAAAGCGAGTCAGTCAACACGGCACTCAAAGGCGCTGCTGGCGTTGCAGCTCCATACGCACGCAGCGCAGTAGCGCAGGGTCGAACATATCATCGAGGCTCTGCGCCACCTGCTTGAGATCGCGGATACCGGCATCCTGGAAATGCAGCAACGCGGTTTCCATCTGCCGCTGATCCGCCTCGCTCAGATCAAGCAACAGAGCCAGGGGAATGGCATCCCGCTCGATCAGGGCCGCTATCTGCTGCAACACCTCTTTCGGGCTGAGTTTAAGCTGCTGCGCGGCCTGCTGCGGGGTCATCCCCGCCTGCAGCAGATCGACCAGCTGCTGACGTTCTTGCGCGACCGGAGGCTGCTGACTGCTGCCGCCCAACACCGCAAGAAAGGCCTCCCCGTAACGCTCCAGCTTGGTCTTACCCACGCCGTTGATATGCGCCAGAGCGCCCAGGCTGCGGGGCTGCTTCTCGACCATCTCCATCAGGGTGGCATCGTGGAAGATAAAGAAGGGTGGCACATCTTGCTGATCGGCCAGCTTTTTGCGCACCTCCCGCAGTGCCTCCCACAACCCCTGCTGCAGTTGATTCAGACGCTGATGACTGGCGACCCTCAGGGACTTGCGCCCCTGCTGGCGGCTATCACTCTGATCCTGGCGCAGTTCTAAGGTCTGCTCACCCCTGAGCAGCGGTCGACTACGCTCGGACAGCCGCAGGGCACCGTAGCTGTCATGATCGACATCCAGCAGCCCCCGCGCCACCAGCTGCCGAAACAGCGAACTCCACTGTTTGGCGTTAAGCTCCTTACCGATACCGAAGGTCGACAGGCTCAGATGACCATGCTGCTTGACCTTAGCGGTCTCCTTACCCATCAGCACATCGGCGAGGTGACCCACGCCAAAGCGTTGCCCGGTTCTATAGACCGTCGACAGTGCCTTGCGCGCCGCCTCGGTGCCATCCCAGGTTTCGACCGGTGACAGGCAGGTATCACAGTTACCGCAGGCCGAATGATCGGGCTCGCCAAAATAACCCAGCAGCGCCTGCCGTCGGCAGCTGGTCACCTCGCACAGCCCCAGCATCGCTTCCAGCCGCTGACGTTCGATCTGTTTTTGCTGCTCGCCCGCCTCCGAGCCGTCCAGCATCTGGCGCAGGAAGATCATATCCTGGAGCCCATAGACCATCCAGGCATCTGCCGGCTCGCCGTCACGACCCGCACGACCGGTCTCCTGATAATAGGCCTCGATACTCTTGGGCAGATCCAGGTGGGCGACAAAACGCACATTAGGCTTATCGATCCCCATACCAAAAGCGATAGTAGCCACCACGATCACCTTCTCTTCGGTCAGGAAGCGGTGTTGGTGATCCGCCCGGGTCGCCGCCGGCAATCCGGCATGATAGGGCAAAGCATGGTAACCCTCGGTTCGGAGCCAGGCCGCAGTCTCATCGACCTTCTTACGTGACAGGCAATAAACGATACCGGCGTCGTTAGCGTGTTCTGTCTGGATAAACTGTTTGAGCTGTTGCCGGGCACTCTGTTTCTGGGTGATCCGGTAGCGGATATTAGGACGGTCGAAGCCTTGGACGAAGATCGCGGCGTTTTCCAGCGCCAGGCGCTGAATAATCTCTTCGCGGGTACGCTGATCCGCCGTTGCGGTGAGTGCGATCCGGGGAATGGCCGGGAACTGCTCGTGCAGTACCGACAGCCGCAGATACTCGGGGCGGAAATCATGCCCCCATTGGGACACACAGTGAGCCTCATCGATCGCAAACAGCGACAGCTTAGCGCTGTTCAACAACCCCAGGGTGCGCGGCTGCAGCAGCCGCTCGGGGGCGATATAGAGCAGCTCCAGCTCACCACTGAGCAGATCCTGCTCGACTTGGCGGGCCTGGTTATAGTCGAGGGTAGAGTTCAGAAACGCCGCCCGAACCCCCAGCTGCGACAGAGCCCGAACCTGATCCTGCATCAGCGCGATCAGCGGTGATACCACGATGGCGGTGCCTTCACGGATCAAGGCCGGTAGTTGATAGCACAGCGATTTACCGCCACCGGTAGGCATCAGCACCAGCGCATCGCCGCCGTCGAGCAGGGTTTGTATAACCCTGTCCTGAGGCGGACGAAAACTGTCGTAACCGAAGGTAGTGCGCAGACGTTCGAGGGCAAGAGTTAGCATGCGGGTGATTATCCACTTTCCAGCCCGGACAGGGAACCACGGTGACGGAATTACCCGTCAATAGCAGGCCATCTCAGGATGTACCCGCGCCCGCCGCGTTAAACGTATCCTCTGGCAACCGCTGCGCGTATAATGCCCGTTTAGACGACCCCTCAGACTTATCCCTTATACTTATCCCTTATGCTCAGGGCTCCACATCCGCCCAACTATAGCCGCCAACGAGAGATCAGCCATGACCCTGGATCGCGCCGAAAACAAGCCGCTCGACGAACATGAAATCGACGAACTTGAGACCTTTCTCTTCTCCGACGCGGTCTCCGAGGAGTCGCTGGACTATCCCAGCCTGCACGGCCTGCTGACCGCCATCGCCGTCTGCCCGGTGGCCATCGATGAAGCGGAATGGCTCGAAACCCTCTTCGATGGCAAGCCTGAGTATGTCAGCGCCGAGCAGCAGACCCGCATCGAATCCCTGTTGCGGCGCGAGCTGCTGGGCATCCAGAATGAACTCGAACACGAAGAGCCTCCCGAGCTACCCTGTGACCTGAGCCTGGACGAGGATTCCTTCCTAACGATCTGGTGCCAGGGCTTTATGGAGGGCGTATTTATGCGCGAGGATGTCTGGTTTGGTAGTCACGAAGAACAGATGGCCGAACTGCTGCTGCCGATGATGATCGCCTCAGACCTGTTCGTCGATGATGTCGAGCTGCAAACGATGCGCAATGACGCCACGCTGATGCAGGGCTTATGCGGAGAGATCCCCGATCTGCTAACCGATATCTATCTGCTGTTTCGGGTGCCGGAGCCCAGCAGCAAGGGCCCGGCTAAGCAGGATTCAGAAAAGAAATAAAGGCAAAGACTAGTCATCGCCGCACTCTGGGGGCCTGCCCTGTGGGAGCAGGGCTCCCGGCGATCTTTTGATCTTTTGATCTTATAGCACAGCAACTGCGAAAAGATCGCCTGCAGGCAGGCTCCCACAAGGGCGCAACCCACTTCCCCGTGGCCTGCGCTTAACTACCCCTACATCCGTTCTACTTTCTCCACTTCGCCCAGGGATCGGCATCGGCCTGGGTAGAGGGCGCTGAGGCGCGTGCCGCCTGACGATCCTCTGCGCGAGCGCTGGCGCTCTTGCGCTTGTCAGCCGCGGCGCCGTTGCGCCGCTCATTAAAGGAGCGCGGTCCGCTGCTCGGACCTCGCTCCGCCGCCATCCTGGCACGCTTTTCGCGCAATCGTTCGGCATCGGCCAGACTTAATTCAGCAGGCTCTGAGACCAACGCCTCTCGGGGTATAATCCGCTCCCGGGGCGGCAGTTGAAACTGCTTGGCTGAAGCCCTGGGTAGGTTTTTAAATTGATATAGATAGAAGGCTTCTACCTTCTCACGTGCCCAGTCGGTCTTTTTAAGAAACTTAACACTCGAATCGATACTCGGATTGGTCTTAAAACAGTTGATATTCAAATAGGCGAACAGGATCTCGAAACCGTAGTGGTCGACCATCGCCTGCAACAGCTTTTTTAAATTAATACCGTGCAACGGGTTGTTCTTGTAATCAATATCATCATTCATGCCGGGGCCCAGTTCAGTGTCAATCGCACTATTATACCTGCTCTGCTACCCAGGCTATATTACTGTCGTAGCCGATTCGTCATCGCCGCAGACCTGCAGCGTTGCGGTCAGCTGCTGCAGCTGATGAACCTGCTCGTTGATCGTATGGGCAACGCTACGAATGTCACCCACGACCAACGAGGTCCCGGTGGCCGCCTCAGAGATGACCAGGATATTGCGATCCATCTCTCCCGCTACCTGGGTCTGCTCTTCGGCTGCCGTTGCGATCTGAGTACTCATCTGCGCGATGGTATCGACAGACGATACGATCTCCCGTAACGCCTGACCTGCAGCACCCGCCTGACTCGAACTGCGTTGCGCCTGGGCCGCACTCTCCCCCATTACCCCGACGGCACTCACAACCTGCCCCTGCAGACGCTCGACAATGCTCTGAATATTACGGGTCGACTCCTGAGTACGCTGCGCCAGCGTTCTTACCTCATCGGCGACCACCGCAAATCCACGGCCCTGCTCTCCGGCTCTGGCCGCTTCGATGGCCGCGTTGAGCGCCAGCAGGTTGGTCTGCTCCGCGATTCCCGAAATAACCGTGACCACCTTGCCGATCTCTTGGCTATCGTTGTTCAGCGCATCCATCACCTCACCGGAGGTGGCAAGCTGCTGAGTCAAGCGGT
This sequence comes from Motiliproteus sp., assembly GCA_047633175.1. GTDB lineage: Bacteria > Pseudomonadota > Gammaproteobacteria > Pseudomonadales > Balneatricaceae > Motiliproteus. The sequence goes on from JBLIEQ010000035.1 coordinate 25,868, forward strand.
TGATACTCTCTGTTAAGTCGGTCACAACCTGGTCGCCCGTCAGGGCGCACTGGTTAGCGATGACGGCGGCATCGGCCGTCTGTGCGGCGTTGCCGGCGACCTCCTGGACGGTACAGGTCATCTCATTCATCGCCGTGGCGACCTGATCAAGCTCGCGCTGCTGGCGCTGCACATCCGCCTCGGTAGTGACCATGGTGCCAGACAAGCGGTCAGCCTGATCACTGACCCCTTCGCTCAGACCCTTGACCCCGCGAACCACGCCACCGACCTGTTCGAGCATCGTATTGTAGGCTGCGAAGATCTGACCGATCTCGTTATCGCTGCTTTTTGCGGTGATGGGCTGAGAAAAATCGCCCTTGCCTACCGACTCCAGTCGCTGCTGCAGCAGGCTGATCTGAGTCATCAGCCAAGCCATGCCACAGAAGCGACTGAGCAGGGCTATAAACAAGATACCCAGTGCCAGCATCAGCGCCCATAGCTGCTGCTGCTGAACCCCTGCGGTGGACAACTTGGCCATCATTCCAACCGCCCTGTTCATCTCAGCCAAAACCAGCGGAGACTGCCGCTGCAGCTGCTCCAGATGCTCTCGTTTCCTGCTCTGCAGATAGGTCTCGATGGCAGATTTATAGTGCACCCAGAGTGTACCTACATACTTTAATTGCCGGCTGATTTCAGGGCTGCCCGGGGGCTGGATACCTGCTTGAGGATCTCCGTTAACCAGCTGCTGATGGGAGTGCTCGAAGAGGGTCAGCGTTTTTTCCAGCGTGCTGCGTAACTCGACCTGCTGGGCGACCAGCAGTGCCTCTTTAGCGAGACGCTGGCTGAGCATCCTTTGACGCCCGGCTACATTGATGGTCTCGGCATCGGCAGACAGAGAGAGGTAGAGCGTAAGCACCGAGGTCCCGGACAATATAATGATAAGCAGATAGGAGAACAGGAATTGAGCGTCGATGCGCTTAAGCCCCAACCCCCGCAACATGGAATTCAACAGGGAAGCGATGCGTAACAGCATGGTGAATCTGATCCTTTGTACGTGTTCAAAAAGACAGGCCGCCACTCTTCCCTTAGTGGCGGAATCTCGTCGAAGAGATTCCATAGTAGCCATTGATGCCGACATCCCTGACCGTCGTAGCTCTACAGGCATTACCCAGACGCAGAGCCTATAGAAATACCGGAGCAAGGCCTATATTTAATTGATAAAAAATCAGTTTTATTGATGTCAAGGCGAGCGGCCTGCAGGTTACCGTTCTTCAGGGCTCATAAGACTAGAGATAAATGCTGAAAATAAGCGCAATAAAAACCCCCCACCTACTGGCATCAGAGCATTATTTATGGGTTAAGCAGGGATCCAGCACGCCCTACACACAGGCTCAGGCTTACGTATACGGGCATACAGAAAGATGCGTTTAATCGCTGAAAAATACATTTATGAAAATGAATTAACGTAACGGTTAGTTCATTTTCTATCAGGCTTTACGTGTCAATAGTACTGCATTTTAAAATCTGCTCGATGCTGTTCACCGTTATTTTTAGCGCAGGTGAGAGACAAGGCTATCAATGCTCTCTGTTTTACCGCTTCAACATTTCTCCTGGAGGAGAATCTTACGGACATGGTTAAAAATCATTCAAAAAAGTACTACTACCCCTATTGCTCGGCGGCCTGTTTGTAGGTGAAGCGTTGGCGGGGCCTTATACTGGAGAGACTGGCCCTACTGGTCTGGTTCAGCTCGGAGCAGCGGATCAATTTGTCATCCTGACCAAGACGGGTGTCACTAATGTTGCTAGCTCATCCATTACCGGTGATATCGGAGCAAGCCCTATTACGGGCGCTTCTATACTGGTCTCCTGTAAAGAAGTGACTGGTACTCTCTACACTGTCGATACTGCAGGGCCCCTCCTGCTACCAGATCTCACCGAGTCATTTAAGGTCGGCTGTCAGCTCTATGGAATCCGCATACGTCCAAGCTGCAGGTCTAACGGGTCCTGATGCCACTGAGCTGGGTGACGGCGGAATTGGCGGCTTAACCCTTGAGCCTGGACTTTACACATGGAGCTTCGAAGTTAACATTACAACCGATTTATACCTTGCAGGCACGAGCAATTCAGACGATACCTGGATTTTTCAAATTGCAGAATCCCTGGTTCAAGCCAGTGGCGTTAACATCACATAAACCGGAGGCGCATTAGCCGAGAATATTATCTGCCAGGTTGCGGGTCCGGTAACCCTGGGCACGACGTCTCATTTTGAAGGTGTGATCCTGGGAAAATGCAAGATCTCGGTTAACACAGAGGCCTCAATCAACGGCAGATTATTGGCCCAAACGGCTGTTACCCTCCAGATGAACACTATTACTGAACCTGCTACTACTGGAGTTTCTAGCATAGATTCCGGATAAGATCCGAAGTCTAGTATAAAGAAACCCTGTCTACATGCCACTACGTGAGATGCAGACATTTTAAAAATAAGTTACTCTGAAAATAGCGCGGTTAATTACGCGACCAACAAATCTCCAGGGTACATCTTATTAAAACAAGGACCCGTTTGTTAGTTTTCTGATCAGATATTGCAACAGCCTTTAATATGAGCAGGTCTTTTATTAGAAACAACTGCATTAGCAATTGTTTTATATAAAGCACTGCAACATCCAGAGTTCCATCAAATTATTAATACAGGAACTCAACGAATCAGCAATCAACTGGATAAAACACTGTGGCCACTGACCGCCGAAACCCAGGACGTTATTGCCTTTCCCTTTGTTATCATCGCAGTGCTTAGCTATATCCTACAGTTTTCTCGTTTTATCGATTACCCTGATTGTCGGATTGAGCTCAGCCCTGCCTCCGCCCTGAGTAAGCTGAGGCGCTGATGATTTTACTTAAGGCTAAAAACAGTCCCGCGCAAAACCATATTCTAGCGGCCCTGCCGGCAGTGGAATTTGAGTCTTTGCGTACACATCTCGAATTAGTGCCTATGCCTCTGGGGGCGCTTCTTTATGAGCCGGGCCTTGAGCTACAGTACGCTTATTTCCCGACAACCAGCATCGTTTCGCTGCACTATGTGCTCGAATCCGGCGCCTCGGCCGAAACCGCCGGCGTGGGGAATGAAGGGGTCGTCGGTGTCGCGTTATTTATGGGCGGCAACAGCACCGCCAGTTCGGCGGTTGTGCAGACGGCCGGTTACGCCTATCGACTGGAAAACAGGATTCTGATGCGCGAATTTAACCGCTCCGGTCTACTCCAGCGGGTATTGTTGCGTTATACCCAGGCACTGATCACCCAGATCTCTCAGAATGCCGTCTGCAATCGCTATCACTCATTGGAGCAGCAGTTCTGCCGCTGGTTACTGCTAACCCTCGATCGCTTATCGTCGAGTGAGCTGGTGGTGACCCATGAACTGGTTGCCCGAATGCTCGGCGTCTATCGCGAAGGGATCAGCGTTGCCGCCGGTAAATTGCAGCAGGCGGGTGTGATCAGCTACCGCCGTGGGCACATTACCGTGCTGGACCGTCCCGCATTAGAGCAGCGAACCTGCGAATGCTACTCGGTCGTTAAGAATGAACTCGATCGACTGCTCTCCTACGGAATACTGACGGACGAAGAGTTTTCCAGAACCGCTATTCGTACCGACAAGCCATCACCTGCCTCGTCTGATCCGATCCGCTGTCCATCCGCTGCCAGTTCCGAACGCTAGAAACCAGCCTCAGAATCTGTACCTCCCGCCTCCCGATGGCTTTATTTTTGCGCTAACGGACTGAAAGGACTGAAAGGGTCATACGACTGAAAGTGGACTGAAAGGGTAAGGACTGAAAGGGTCAGGCCTTACATTTGACACTGTTACAGCTATAGGGAGTGTCCTAAAGCACCCGCCAAAGAATACGGGGCCCCGTTGCAGGGCCCCGAATAACCGCGGCCGCTAAGGGTTTACAGCGATCGACGCCTGTGACAATTCCAGCAGCTCCCGCAGTGCCACCGAGAAAATGGCACAGTCGTGCACCCTGGCAGAACGTATCTCATCGAGCATCAGTTTCCAGCGTTCGACAGGCAACGCATGCACCGCCAACCACTGCGCTACCTGCTCTAGCTGCTCCTGCTCATTTTCGTCGGCCCCGCCACTGTCCAGCACCCTGCTCGTCAGGTTGCGCTGCTGGACATTAAGGTCGTCACGGTAGCCGTTACAGGCCATCGACTGCCAGTGGCTCTTGGCCTCAAAAACCCGTACCTGCTGATCAAACCAGTGCAGCTGCAGGTGGTCGCCCAGACTGAAGTAGACCCGGGCCACCCGCTCCACCGGTTGCCCGGTCTGCTCGGCCACCTGGATAATACCCAGCAGCGAAAATAGGCTGTCGGCGCTGGCAGCAACGGCGGCCAGAGCATCAGGCACGCCACACTCGAGTAACTGGGCATGTCTGTTCTGCCAATCCTCCAGTCGCTCCCCCTCAATCAGCTCAACAATCTTGGGCATCAGCAGTGCGATACCATCGCGATAGCGCTCGATACAGCGCGTCACATCCAGGTCATAGCGATAATTACGCAAGAACCAGTAACTGGCGCGGCGCATCAGGCGCTGCAGGTCCGTCATTATCTGGGCCTGATCGGCAGCCCGTACGCTGGCATCCAGGCCTTCGATCTCGGCCCAGAGCCGGTCCATCGAGAACACATCGCGCGCGATCACGTAAGCCGCGGCTATATCGTCATACTCGGCACCCGACGATTGCTTGACCACATGCGGATAGGTGATCCCCATTCGGTTAACCATGCCGTTAGCCAGCTGATTGGCGATGATCTCCGGACGCAGTCGATGCTGACTGACCTCCTCCGGGAAGCGTTCGCTGATGCGGGCCGGGAAGGCACCGGTGACTTCGCGTGCCAGATAGGGATCGTTGTAGATCCTCGGCGTAATCAGCGCCTCCTTCAGCTCCGCCTTAATATAGGAGATCAGCACCGAGAGCTCGGGATGGGTCAGGCTCGTACGGCTCTGCATCGCCTCCTTGTCCGCGATAAACTCCAGACCCCGATCCAGCTTGCCGCTGGCCTCCAGGCTGTCGATCAGGCGTACATATTCATCCAGATCCTGGGCCGCATGGCCGCCGGCCAGACTCAATGCCTGAACCTGGCTGTAGTTATTGGCCAGCACCAGCTCGCCGACATCATCGGTCATCTCTTTGAGCAACCGGTTGCGCTGCTTAACCGTCATATCGCCGTTAGCGACCACCTCGTTGAGCAGGATCTTGATATTGACCTCATGGTCGGAGCAGTCCACCCCACCGGCGTTATCGATAAAGTCGGTATTACAGGCACCTCCCTTGAGTGCAAACTCGATCCGTCCCAACTGGGTAAAGCCCAGATTTCCGCCTTCGCCCAGCACCTGGCAGCGTAACTCGCAGCCATCGATACGCAGTCCGTCGTTGGCCTTATCGCCGACATCGGCATGGCTTTCGCTGCTGCCCTTCACATAGGTGCCTATACCGCCGTTCCAGATCAGATCGACCGGCGCCTTGAGCAGCGCCGAGATCAGCTCGCTGGGGCTGAGCTTATCGGCCGCTATATCAAAACGCTTCTTCATCGCCGCCGAGATCTCGATCGTCTTGGACGCCCTCGAGAAGATCCCGCCACCCTTGGAGATCAGCGCGGCGTCAAAGTCGGTCCAGCTGGAGCGCGGCAGGTCGAACATCCGCTGCCGTTCGGCGAAGGTGCTGGCCGCATCGGGATCGGGATCGATAAAGATGTGCATATGGTTAAAGGCCGCCGTCAGCAGCGCGGTTTCGGAGAGCAGCAGGCCGTTACCGAACACATCCCCTGCCATATCGCCGACCCCCACAACCGTAAAGGGATCGGCCTGAGAGTTGAGGTCACGTTCGCGGAAGTGCCGCTTAACCGACTCCCAGGCACCCTTGGCGGTAATCCCCATCTTCTTATGATCGTAGCCCTGACTCCCTCCGGAGGCGAAGGCATCACCGAGCCAGAAACCGTACTCGTCGGCAAGCGCGTTGGCGATATCCGAGAAGGTGGCGGTACCCTTGTCGGCGGCGACCACCAGATAGGGATCATCCTCATCATGACGGATCACATTGACGGGAGGCACCAGTTTACCCTCGACCAGGTTGTCGACCAGATCCAGCAGACCGCGGATAAAGATCTGATAGCAGGCGATCCCTTCGGCCTGGATCTCCTCACGCGAGCCTTTTTCCGGCAGATTACGGGGCACAAAGCCGCCCTTGGCTCCCACAGGCACGATCACGGCGTTTTTCACCTGCTGCGCCTTTACCAGGCCCAGCACCTCGGTGCGGTAGTCCTCCTGCCGGTCAGACCAACGCAGGCCGCCACGGGCGACCTTACCGCCACGCAGATGCACGCCCTCGACACGGGGTGAATAGACATAGGTCTCGAACATCGGACAGGGACGCGGAATATTGCTGATCAGTCGCGGATTGAGCTTGAAGGAGATATACGACTTGGTCTCGCCATCGGCGTCCAGTTGGAAATAGTTGGTCCTCAGGGTGGCTTTGATCAGTTCCAACATCCGCCGCATAATGCGGTCATCGCTGAGGCTATCGACCTGGTCCAGGGCATCGAGCACGCTAGTTTCCAGCCGCTTCGTCAGGGCCTCCACCTTCACACTGGCCTGGCGTGTAGGATCCAGCCGGGCCCGGAACAGCGCCACCAAAAGCTTGGTGACCTGCATATGGCGCACCAGCGCATCGGCGATATAGGGCTGACTGGAATCAAAGCGCAGCTGGCGATTATACCGGGAGTAAGCCCGCAGCAGCGCCACTTCGCGCCAGCTCAGGTTGCCGCTAATCACCAGACGGTTAAACTCATCATTCTCGGCCCGGCCATCCCAGACCGCCGCGAACGCCTCCTGGAAGAGCTGCTTCACATCCAGTAGCGCGACCGGCTCGGTGCTCTTGTAGCTGAGCTTAAAGTCGTGCATCCAGAAGATCCGTCCATCGCTGCGACGCACCTCGTAGGGGTGCTCGCCGACGACGCGCATCCCCAGGTTTTCGAGGATCGGGATAATATCAGACAGGATTAACGGCTCGCCGTCATTGAGCAGCTTAAACCGCAACACCTCGCTGGACTCTTCCAGCAGCCGGTAAAAACTCATCGCCAGGGGTTTACCGGCGTCGATCTCAGCCAGGCGGCGCACATCGTACACCGCATTGCTGGGCGCAAAATGCTCACGGTAAGCGCTGGGGAAGGCTCCCCGGTAGAGGCTGATATAGCGGCTTCCCAGCTCTTCACCACAGCTCTCTATCAGGGCATCGTGCAGCGCCTCATCCCAGGCACGCGAGGTCTCGACCACCTGAGCCTGAAGCGCCTGCAGGTCCCATTCGGGACAGAGGTCGGGATCGACCCGCATCACAAAATGGGTCCGGGCCAGCACCGACTCGGAAAAGTGGGTGGTAAACTCGGTATCCAGCGCATTGAAATGTTTTTCCAACAGCTGCTGCACCTGATGGCGCAGGTCGGTGCTGTAGATATCGCGGGGCGCATAATAAAGACAGGAGAAAAACTTGCCGCAGGGATCAGGGCGCACGAAAAGACGCACCTTGCGGCGCTCCTGCAGATTAAAAATCCCCAGTGCGGTATCAAACAGCCCCTCGGTGGTCGCCAGGAACAGCTCTTCCCGGGGCAGGTCTTTAATCACCTGCTGCAGCTCTTTACAGCTGTGACCGCCCGTTTCGAAACCGGTCTGGGCGATGACCGCCGCCACCTTCAAGCGCACCATCGGAATGCTGGAGGGGATAGCGTCATAGACCGGGGAGGTGTATAGACCATAAAACCGCTGTTCGCCAACCACCCGACCCTCGGTATCGAAGCGTTTTATCACCACCAGGTCTCTATAGACCGGACGATGGATACGCGAACGGTGCGCATCCTTGCCGAACATCAGCGGCAGACGGGTCTCGATAAAACTGCGCTCGTTGTCGCGCAGCTGCTCCAGCAACTTATGGGGTCGCCGCGGCAGGTGCAACCGGGAGGTACCCAGTTCGCGCCCCTTAACACGGCGGATAGCAAGCCCGTCCGCCTCGGTTGCCAGCTCGATCTCATCGCAGGCCAGGAAGGTGAAATTATCATCGAGCATCCACTCCAGGAACGCCTCAGCCTCCGCCACATCACTCCTGTCGATCGCCTTGGGGATACTCTTGAGACTCTTGAGGGTCTCTTTCACCCGCTCCAGCATCGCGGGGTAATCCTTGACGGCCGCACGAACATCGTTAAGCCCGTCCTGGAGATTTGATTCGATCGTCTTTAACTCATCCTGGTCGCTACGCCGATCGACCTCCAGGTAGATCGCCGACTCGCGCCGACACTCTGGTGTCGCCTGGTCACTCTCGATCACCTGCAGCAATTTACCCTGATCATCACGCTTGACGTTAATAATGGCGTTGTGAATCGCGTGAATGGAGAGTCCCTGGCGGTTTAGCGCCATCCGTACCGAATCGACCAGAAACGGCATATCGCTATTAAGCACCTCTATCACGGTATGGTTAGCGTGCCAGCCGTGCTGCTCAATATCAGGATTAAAGACCCGCAGCTTTGCCGTGCCCGGATCCAGTTGCTGCATAAAATTCCAGCAGGAGAGTGTGGCACCGTAGATCGTATCAAGCCGACGCTCCTGAAGCTCATCGACCGGCGTCACGTGATAGTAGAGCCGCGCAAAACGATCTAACTCCTGCGCAAGTCCGAATTCGAGCTTAGCGTTGAAGAGTTCAGCAAGCTTCGTAAGAATTTTACTTTTGCTACTCTGGCGTGGATCCGACATGACTGGCGCTACTCCGCTCATTTTAAAAAGAATTATTATTGTTTGGGTTCAGTTAATACGTGCATCGTTTGACGGGACACCGATCTGCGGCCTGGACACTACGCAGGCAGGAAGCTGACCGGTTCCTGTCGACTGAAGAAGGGGTGATGATAACGCATCGATGTTACGCCCTTATTCCGGGATATCTGCGACCGCAAGGCAATAGTTTATGCTCAAATCAGTTAAAAACAACAGTTTGCCTAAAAAGATCCCGGCTAAGCCCTAAGCAGCGCTGTCGATCCTAACAGCCAGCCACTCTATAGCCTCAGGCCACAGCTAAGGGTTTAAAAATTTCAACCTGAACACCTAAAGAACCGTATTCATCGTACGGGACAGCCGATTCAACAGCCATCGACCGGAGAGAATCGAGCAGCGGCTGACAACGAACCCTGCGAATACTCGAGACTGGCAGCCTGTCGGACTTAATACTGATCTACTGCGGTCAAGCCCGAGAGACAGCGAGAAGGCTGACCTAGAACAGACTGACCTACTGCAAAACTCGGTCAGCCTCCTAGAGCTTCTGCCTCGCCTCTACCCAGGCACGCGCCCTGCTCTCAAAGCGGGCAAAGAAGACCGGTCGACTGGTGGGTAACGGCAGGCCATCCCAGGCCAGAGGCTGGCAAAATACCCACCAGCAGGACTCACCTCTTTTTTCGATCAGAAAAACTTCGGTCAGCAGCGGTTGTTTCCGTAGACAGGCGACATCAGTCATTTTTAATCTCCCTCCAGGAGGCTAGCGGATCACGCCAGAATACCCGGTTAGTAACGGTGGATTTCACGATAATCTCGGCCAGGCGAAACATCTGCGCCTCAACCCGCTGTCACATCATCCATCGCCAGCAGATCTCTTGCTATCACAGAGGCGACCGTAACTTCATCAAAACGCTACAGGAAAGGAGGCAATATAGACGGCGGCCGCCGTAGCTGAGCGGACGGCCAGGCGCCATAATGCACGCCAACCCCTAGTACAGCGTCCCGGATATGACCAATAGGTTTGACAGAATTTTCATTTAGGGTTTAATTGCAGAAGCAGGCAGCGCGCACCCAGCCCAACCGATAAACCGCCTTGAATCCAACCCTTACAATCGAGAACAACGATGGCCGGAAAAGACAGAAAAATTACCCTCAGATTCCTTTCAGAACCCGCCGATGTGAATTTTGGCGGTAAAGTCCACGGCGGCGCCGTGATGAAATGGATCGACCTTGCCGCCTATGCCTGCGGTGCGGGCTGGAGCGGAAAATACTGCATCACCGCCTATGCCGGCGGCATACGTTTCGTGCAACCGATTCATGTGGGTAATATTGTCGAGGTGGGTGCCCAGGTCATCTATACCGGGCGCAGCTCCATGCATATTGGCATCGATGTACGCGCCGGAGACCCAACAAATTCTGAGCGTCAGTTGACCACTCACTGCATTGTTATTATGGTCGCCGTTGACGACCAGGGAAAACCCACCCCTATCCCCGAATGGACCCCGGAGACGCCCAAGGATATCCATCTGCAGCAATCGGCGATCCGCCTTATGGAGATGAGAAAGAAGATCGGTGCCGAGATGCAGGCCCACCTGGACTAGCGCAGGTTTTTTTGTAGGTCGGCGTTCGTCCTACAGGGGGAAGTGTTTTTCTTTTGTGGGTCGGACTTTAGTCCGACGATCGCCGCTGCCTGTTAGCCTTGTCGGACTAAAATCCGACCTACAGAAGATATTG
>JBLIEQ010000036.1:0-36357 GCA_047633175.1 Motiliproteus sp.
GTCGGACCGGTGACGGCCGATACAGACCTGTTTCCAGGTTTGTCGTCACCGTTTTCCAGTGGCCGGATTTTGCCCAAGCGGGGAACTCGTCGATGGTCATGCCATCCACGCCAGCAGCCCCTTTGTTGGCTCGAACGCGCTTCCATGCGGCTTGCAGGTTGTCACGCTGCAAAACCTGTTCGAATAGATCCTGGTTAAAGGCTGGCTTCGAATCAATACGCTGAGTCACGTCATCACCGGACGGCGTTCGTGTATTCAAGTCTGACAAGGCTCCTCCTTTGTTCTAAATGTTCAGGCCTTCACCCTGTCTCACCCATTACGGTGAGCGTTTGGCTACTATGCCGTCTGCTGACTTCTGCTTAATCACCCGACGAGTTACCCCGTAAGGCGCTATCGGTGGTCATCGGTTCGCTCGTGCCGGTTGATGATTCCTGCACGCCAGGCCTGTTGAAACCAGTAGCCAGACTGGTGAATTACCGATCGCGTGTTAAGCAGATCTCCCCGGATAAGAACATGAACCTTCGCTGCACAACCGCCACATTTACTTTGCTCCTGAACCAGTGGACTTCGTCTTCTTGTGCAGACTCGTCCCAGAGCTAAGCCTCCTATGTGATTTCTGTTCGTCGGCTCGCAGTTTTGCGCTCAGGCTTCCTCCAGACAGGCCCTCGCGGGACCGCCCTTGCCTTCGGCTAGTAGTTGTCGTTCAATGGGTTGCAGCAAGGAATCAACCGCTCACAGGGAACAGTATGCTCATCACCGCTATCCATCGACGTTGGTTCTCCTACAGGGGACTTTCACCCCATAAGTTCATGCCCATGCCGGGCGTACACAAACGCATCTTGCTGGACTTGGGTAAACTGTCACCTTCTTTGCGCTACGCGGCAATAAAGTCGCCAGTTCACCCAAGCCGCAAATGCGGGCGTTAGGCATCAAAGAAAAGGATGACACAATAATTGAGAGCAATTACCACATTAATAATTTTTATTATCGCATTCTGCAATCATTGCTATGCAGACGATAACTTGGTGGCTGGTAAGCAATATAAGGTCATTTATCCTGTGTACATAATGGCCACCTATAATAGCCTCAATAACAGAAGACTTAGTAAAGAAACAGCACGTGCTTATCTACATTCTAAAAAATATTACAAGAAAGCTGAGGTTGCGTTCCAACACGAAGTACCAGTCGGTACAACCATGACTATAATTGGCTCAACATCAAAGGTATGGCATCTCCCATTCTTAGCAGAACGGTATCTTGTCTTATTAGAGCCTGATTTATCTGTTGGTCTTGATGTAGTACTCGAACTCAATCGAGGAATTGAAGGAAGCTTAGACGGATTAAATTCTAAACTCTTCAACAAATTATAATAAATTGTAGCAATCAAATGCCTAACTAGACGTTCAAACGGGACGCAAAACAGCATGCGCCCCTTAACTAGGCGTTAAAATACAATCAGATATTTGAGTGAGCGGATAATATGAAAACAATAGGGATGTTGGGAGGCATGAGTTGGGAATCTACAACCAGCTATTACAAGGCCTTAAATGAAGGAATCAAAGAATCACTGGGCGGGCTACATTCGGCCAAAATCTGTATGTACAGTGTTGATTTTGCAGTAATCGAAGAATTACAGCATCAGGGAAAATGGGATAAAACAGCCGAAATTCTGGCCAGCGCTGCTATGTCTGTGGAGGCAGGTGGTGCTGACTTTCTGTTGATTTGTACAAACACCATGCACAAAGTGGCGGAAGAAATTGGTAATAAAATATCTATTCCAATTCTGCATATTGCTGATGCCACCGCAGAAAAACTTAAAAGAGATAAGATCACCTGTGTTGGCTTACTAGGCACACAATTTACTATGGAGCAAGACTTCTATAAAGGTCGGCTATCTGATAAGTATGACATTAAAGTCCTTATCCCAGACGAGAAGCAACGCAAGGTGATTCACGATGTGATTTATTCAGAGTTGTGTCTTGGCAAAATTCTTGATTCATCAAGAAAAGAATACCTAAAGGTGATTGATTCTCTCTATGCAAATGGAGCAGAAGCTGTAATTTTGGGATGTACAGAAATAGCTTTGCTTGTTCAGCAAGAGCACACATCCGTTCCGCTCTATGACACAACGAAAATACATGCAACAGAAGCGGTTAAGTTTGCAATATCGTAGCAAATGCAATTTAACAATCACAGTCAAGGCAACGCAAAAAGAGAGCGTTTGCTGTGGGCGTTATGCGTCTTGAGAAAATTCCATGAACCACGATATTGATATCTTTGCACCTGTAAATAATATTGGTGACTGTGAAGCCCTTGAATCTTGGCGTTGGCTCGTTGGCAAATCTGCCTCAGTAAGATTGCTCACTGCTATGGGTAATATTTTTTTCGTTAAATCTCATGGCATATTCAGACGCGAGTCCGTTTTCTTTATCGATACGAACGAAGGCACCGTTGAAATGGCGTCAGGGTCATGGACCAATTTCCGGACCATAATCAAGAGTATGGAAAATGTACCAGGTCAATGGTTAAATACAGTTTACTAATTGAATTGTCGAATCAACCACTAGGCGATGGTGAGTGCTACTCCCCAGAACACCCTCCAATTCTAGGAGGCAACTATGGAAAAAATAATTTCCACCCGATTTCATGGATAGTTCATGTCGATTTTTTGGGACAGATTCATCAACAGGTAAAAAATCTACCTGCCGGAACACCGATAAACAAAATTTCCTTAGAACTACCGAATAAGCAAATATGAAAACGACGCATAATCAGGTAGCCGAGGGTATCTAAACCTCTGCCCCCACAACACCCTGCATGCAGTGCGTTTAAGATGATTTATCAGCGTCCGCTCTGTGTCGTAAGCGCCTGTTGCCGACACTCAATCTCACCTGCCTAAATGTCCGGCTAGGGACCAAAAGCAGAAACTCTCCAGCGAGGTAGGCTAGGATTTAACGATGGGTGAGTGATGGGGTATTGCCGGAATGACACCCCAGCCTAGGGTCTTAGTCGTATTTTTAAAAAGATCGCCTGCAAGCAGGCTCCCACATAACGCATCAGCAGCCGGGTGGCGGTGATGCGTTACGGCAATATCAGCCTCCCAGGAGGCTAGTGTTGATTACACCGAGAAGGAGGAACCACACCCACAGGTGGTGGTGGCATTGGGGTTTTTAATCACAAACTGAGAGCCCTGCAGGCCCTCTTTATAATCGACTTCAGAACCTGCCAGATACTGAAAACTCATCGGATCGACCAACAGCGTGACCCCGTTTTTCTCGACCGCCGTATCATCCTCACTCATCTGCTCATCGAATGAGAACCCGTAAGAAAACCCGGAACAACCTCCGCCGGTTACAAACACCCGCAGCTTGAGGTCATCGTTCTCTTCCTCTTCGATCAGGTTTTTCACCTTAGCTGCCGCAGCATCGGTAAAGACCAGCGCGCTCTCGATGTCGTTCGTATCCCACTCTTCAACCGCACTCATAAAATCTCCATCCAGCGCTTATTCATGAGCGCTATTATGCTATTAACCTATCAAAACAGTCAAGAATTAGCTGCCCTTGTAATGCCAGCGATTAAAACCGTTAAAAGCTGTTAAAAGTAGCTATCAAGGCAGCAGTGCGACGACCTCCAGCCCCTGCGTCTCGGCAAAACCAAACATGATATTCATGTTCTGAATCGCCTGTCCCGCGGCACCCTTCACCAGGTTGTCGATAACGGACAGCACGACGACCGTATCATCGTCCTGAGGGCGATAGACGGCGATACGACAGAGGTTAGCACCTTTAACGCTGCGGGTTTCCGGCAGGCTGCCTGCGGGCATCACATCCACGAAGGGCTCATTGGCATAACGCTCTTCGAAGAGCTGCTGCAGATTATCGAGCGGATCTTTCAACACCCCGTACAGGGTCGCATGAATGCCCCGAATCATCGGTACTAGGTGCGGTACAAAGGTCAGCCCGACCGGAGATTCCGCCGCTTGTGCCAGCACCTGTTTGATTTCAGGCAGGTGCCGATGACCGCCGACCCCATAGGCTTTAAAACTTTCACCGACTTCACATAATAGCGAACCGACGTTGGCACCCCGTCCGGCACCACTGACCCCGGTCTTGCAGTCGGCGATCAGGCGACGCTGATCGATCAAGCCCTGTTCGAGCAGCGGCAGGAAGCCCAGCTGTGTCGCGGTCGGATAACACCCCGGGTTGGCTACCAGACGCGCGGTACGTATCTGGTCGCGATTCATCTCCGGCATGCCATACACCGCCTCGACAACCGCCTCCGGGCACGCATGCTCCATGCCGTACCACTTGGACCAGAGCGCAAGATCTTTAATCCGAAAATCACCTGCCAGATCGATCACCCGCACACCGCGCGCAAGCAGTTCAGGGGCTTGCTGCATGGCGACGCCGTTGGGCGTGGCAAAAAACACCAGGTCGCAGCGACATAACGCCTCGGTGTCGGGCGCCGTAAATTCCATATCAAAATGGCCGCGCAAATTGGGATAGAGCCCGGAAACGGACTTGCCGGCTTCTGCCCGGGAGGTGATCTCGGTCACCTCAACCTGCGGGTGCCGAGCGAGCAGACGCAACAACTCCACGCCGGTGTAACCCGTTCCACCGACGATACCTACCTTGATGGTTGTCATAGCTGCAATACCCCTGAGCCTGTACATGAATAAAGTCCGTATAATATGATGCCTGATCGGAAATCAACACCCACACCTCCATTTGATCCACTATTAAAACAACAAGGCCTTAATTGATGTCACTGAAACCCCTTGGCCTCAACCATTTTCGACTTAGGATCGGTGACACCGATGCGCTGCCGCAGTGGCTGCTGATCGGACTGCTATCGGGGCTGCTGACCGGCCTGCTGATGCTGGCGTTCCTCCAGGCGACCACCTGGCCCCTGCAGCAGGCACTGCCTGATGGCAATCCGGAAAATTTCGAGGCCCTGCCACCCTTAGCCCGATTGCTGCTGCCGATGCTCGGCAGTTTAGTGGTCGGCCTAGTGCTGTGGCGCTTTGCGTCTGCCGCAAAGGTCGGTATCGCCCACGTCCTCGAACGCCTGAGTTACCATCAGGGACGCATGCCGCTGTCCAATCTACTGGTGCAATTTTTCACCGCCAGCATCAGCCTGATCAGTGGTCACTCCGGTGGGCGTGAAGGCCCCGCCGTGCATCTGGGCGCCGCAGCCTCCAGTCTCCTGGGTCAACACCTGCGCCTGCCCAACAACAGCCTGCGCACCCTGATCGGCTGCGGCACCGCCGCCGCCATCGCGGCGGCGTTTAACACCCCTCTCGCCGGCATCATCTTCGCCATGGAGGTGGTGATGATGGAGTACACGGTGGCCGGTTTTATTCCGGTGATGGTCGCCGCCATCACCTCCACTCTGGTCTTACGGCTGGCACTGGGCGAATACAGCGTCTTCGAGGTCCCCGCCTTTGAGGTCCAGACGCTGCAGGAGATACCCTTTATTATTCTGTTGGGCATGATCGTGGGCCTGCTCGCGGTCCTTTTCAGCAAACTGCTGGTGGTCATCTCCGGCTGGCAAAAACCCTCAATCTTTATTCGATTGCAGATCGCAGGCGTCGCAACCGGCGTCGCTGCGCTGTTGCTGCCCGAGATTATGGGCATCGGTTACGATACGGTTAATCAGATCCTGGCTGGCCAGGGAACCTTAAAATTGTTGCTGATCCTGGCCGCGGTTAAACTGCTGATCACCGCAGTTGCTATCGGACTGGGGATGCCGATGGGGCTGATAGGTCCGACCCTGTTTATAGGGGCTGCGGCTGGCGCGGCGATGGGGACGCTGGGGATAGCGGCGGCAGGCACCCCGGTTTCAGACATAGGCCTGTATGCCATGCTGGGGATGGGGGCGATGATGGCCGCAACGCTGCAAGCACCGCTCGCCGCCCTGATGGCACTGCTGGAGATGACCCTCAATGCCAATATCATCCTCCCCGGCGCGCTAGCGATCCTCTCTGCCACCCTGACCTATCGTTACTGCTTCCGCCAGGGTTCGGCATTTCAGGCGATGCTGTTCAGCCGTGGACTTGACTGGCAACGCGCTCCGCTGGAGCGCTTTCTGGAGCGCACTTCAGTATTCGCTCTGATGCTGAAAGATCCACCCAAAAGCGGCCGCTATCTGGATCCGGTGGCCGCGCAACAACTGGCCTCAGCCGCTGGCGACTGGATATTGGTTCTCGACCAGGACCAACCCAAGGCCTGCCTGGCGCGCGCCGATCTTTTGCTCCATCTTCAACAACGGAAAGCGCAGCAACAACAGTCGGACCCTCAGCAACAAGAGTCGACCGCTGATAAACCCGATACACCTGATCAACCTATAGATCTGCTGGATGTCCCAGCGCTGCGGCTTGATCTGGCCGAGATCTCGATTCAGGCCTCCCTGCACGAGGCGCTGCAGACCCTCGACCAACACGATGTCGACGCCCTCTGTGTACTCAGCCATACCCAGGCACCGCTTGGCTTGCTGCTGCGCACTTCCATTAATCACCATTACATGTATAAGAAGAGCGAATAATGCTACGAGGCCTGTACGCCATCACCGACGCCACGCTCACCCCGGAGCCCGAACTGTTGATCAAGGTCAGCGCCGCGCTGCGGGGAGGTGCCCGGATCATTCAATACCGGGATAAATCCCGCGATGCGCCGACAAGACTGCGTCAGGCACGCGCGCTGACGGCCCTGTGCCACCGCTTCCAGCGGCCGCTGATCATCAATGATGATCCTGAACTGGCGTTGGCCTGCGATGCCGCCGGGGTGCATCTGGGCCAGGGGGATACGGACCTGACCCGGGCACGGGCACTGCTCGGCAAAAATGCATTGATCGGCATCACCTGCCATGACTCCCTCGAACTGGCGCTGCAGGCTCAACAACAGGGCGCCGATTATGTCGCCTTTGGGGCGTTCTTCCCCTCGACATCCAAACCCGGTGCCAGGGCCGCGCCTCTGGCGCTGCTGCAACAGGCGCGGCAACGGCTGCATGTGCCTATAGTAGCCATCGGCGGGATCAGGGTGGATAATGCGCCCCAGATCATTACTCAAGGCGCCGCTATGGTGGCGGTTATTCAAGACCTGTTTGCGGCCACCGATGTCGAAGAACGTGCCCGACAGCTGACCGGGCTTTTCGATATCTGAGTGTTCAGCGCCTCTTTACAAAAAATGCTTACAACAAGCATTCACAACCCTTGTTTACAACCACAGCTCAACCCGACTGGAGCCTCCATGCCGAACACCCCTAAAGCCACGCGTTCAGAAGTCCTCTTCGAGCAAGCCAAACAGTATATTCCCGGTGGTGTTAACTCGCCGGTACGTGCCTTCAAGGGCGTCGGGGGGACGCCTATCTTTACCGAGCGGGCCGAAGGCGCCTATCTGTTTGATGTAGACGATAAACGCTATATCGACTACGTGCTGTCCTGGGGACCGATGATCCTGGGCCACGCCCACCCGGCCATCACCGCGGCTGTGATCGAGAAGATGCAGAAGGGCCTGAGCTTCGGTACGCCCACCGAAATCGAAACCCAGCTGGCAGCCAAGATCTGTGACCTGCTGCCGTCGATGGATATGATCCGTATGGTGAGCTCCGGTACCGAGGCCACCATGAGCGCCATCCGTCTGGCACGCGGCTTCACCGGACGCGATAAGATCATCAAGTTTGAGGGCTGCTACCATGGACACTCGGACTCGTTGCTGATCAAGGCGGGCTCGGGCGCCCTGACCCTGGGCGTGCCCAGCTCTCCCGGTGTGCCCAAGGCGCTGGCCGAACATACGATCACCCTGACCTACAACGATATCGAAGGGGTCAAAAAGGCCTTTAGCGAGATCGGCGACCAAGTCGCCTGCATCATCGTCGAGCCGGTCGCGGGTAATATGAACTGCGTCCCCCCTGTTCCCGGATTTCTGGAAACCCTGCGCGAGCAGTGTGACCAGTCCGGCGCACTGCTGATCATCGATGAGGTGATGACCGGCTTCCGTCTAGGATTACAGGGCGCTCAGGGTTACTACGGCGTTAATGCCGACCTGACCACGCTAGGCAAAGTGATCGGCGGCGGCATGCCGGTCGGCGCCTTCGGTGGCCGGCGTGACATCATGGAGCATATCGCCCCACTCGGCCCGGTATACCAGGCCGGTACCCTGTCGGGAAATCCGGTCGCGATGGCGGCAGGCCTGGCACAGATGGAGCAGATCAGCCAACCAGGCTTCTACGAACCGCTGTTTGCCCGCACAGAGACCCTGGTCGCCGGGATGCGCGAACGCGCGGCGAAGGCGGGCATTCCCTTTACCACCAACCATGTCGGCAGCATGTTCGGCTTGTTCTTCACCGACAGCCCGGAGGTGGTTAACTTTCAGCAAGCGACCGGTTGCAACACCGACCACTTCAACCGTTTCTACCACGGCATGCTTAACGAGGGGATCTACCTGGCACCGGCCAGCTTTGAATCCGGCTTTATGTCGGCCGCACACAGCGATGCCGACATCCAGGCCACCCTGGATGCCGCTGAGCGGGTGCTGCGCTCGTTATAAAGAGCCGTTATAAGAAATACTGCTGACAGAGGGCGACCGGCCGGTCGCCCTCTGTCAGCAGACTCTAGCCGATATCAAGGAGCTTACGCATGCAACTGACCCACCGCTTCCGCCGCCTGCGCCGCACCGCGGCACTGCGCGACCTGGTTCGTGAAACCCAGCTTTCGGTGAACGACCTTATCCTACCGATCTTCGTCGAAGAGGGGATAGACACACCCGTCCCGATTCGCACACTGCCCGGCATCAGCCGCTATCCCGAGGCGATGCTTCCTGAGGCCGTACTGCAGGCCCAGGCCGCCGGCATCAAGGCGATCCTGCTGTTCGGCATTTCTCATCACAAGGATGCGATCGGTGCCGACAGCTGGAACGAAGAGGGCCTGATGGCTCGCATGATTCGCAGCGCTAAAGAGACCGCGCCCGAGATGCTGGTGATCCCAGATAACTGTTTCTGCGAATACACCGACCATGGTCACTGCGGCGTGGTCTGCGACCAGGATGTCGATAACGATAAAACCCTGCTCAATCTGCAAAAACAGGTCGTCGTGGCCGCGAAAGCCGGGGCCGATATCATCGCGCCTTCGGGGGCGATGGACGGCATGATCGCGGCTATCCGCGAGGCACTGGACAACAGTGGCTTCGAACAGCTACCGATCATGTCCTACTCCACCAAGTTCTCCTCCAACTACTATGGCCCCTTCCGGGAAGCGGTAGACAGCTCGTTCAGCGGCACGCGTGACAGCTATCAGATGGACTTTGGTAACCGTAAAGAGGCGCTGGCCGAATCTCTGCGCGACGCCGAGGAGGGTGCCGATATCCTGATGGTCAAGCCCGGCATCGCCTACCTGGATCTGCTCAGTGATATCCGCCAGCACAGCCATCAGCCGCTGGCGGTGTATCAGGTCAGCGGTGAATACGCCATGATCAAGTTTGCAGATCAGGCGGGTGCCATCGATGGCCCGGCGGTGATGATGGAAAATCTGATTGCCTTCAAACGCGCCGGTGCCGATCTGATCATCACCTACTTCGCCCTGGAGGCTGCGGCTCTGCTGAACGCACAGCGTTAGAAACCAGACTACGCAGGGGTTAGCAGCCCGTCAGAAACGGGCTGCGCCGACTCACAGTGTGAATGGGGTCATCAACAAGATTATTGCAGAATGACCGAGCCGTAACTCGGTTCGGTCTGCGCTTGAAATAACACGGTTGCCGAGCGGACTGTTGAAATGACAATCGCGTGATCGATAAGGGTTTCAGTCAGCAGCGAAGGGCGCACCGAATCTGACCAGATTCCCTTACGCTCATCCCGTGGAGAGATGCCGATATGTTTGCGATAGCAACGGCTAAAATGGGGCGTAGACACGAAGCCACAGGCCGCCGAGATCTCCACAATCGACAGACTCGACTGCTTCAGCAGCTGCCTGGCGCGGTCTAAACGCAGCTTTAAATAATAACGTGAGGGTGAGCAGTCCAGGTTCTTTAAAAACATCCTTTCAAGCTGACGCCGGGACACCGCGACATAGCTGGCCAGCTCATCCAGCTCGATCGGCTCTTCAAGATTCGCTTCCATCAGTTCAATAATATCGACCAGTTTCTGCACCGGCTGACCCTGGGTATGCATCTGCCGCAATGAAACACGCTGCTGGTCAAACTCACCCCGTACCCGGTCACAGATAAACATATCAGACACGGCACCCGATAACTTCCCGCCATACTTTAATGCGATATAGTTCAGTAACATATCCATCGAGGTTGTCCCACCAGACGATGTCATGCGGTTCTTATCGATACTATACAAACGATTATTACAACGCACCTTAGGATAACGCTCCTGCAAAGACGCCAGACACTCCCAGTGAATACTGCTTTCATGGTTATCGAGTAAACCGGCATGCGCCAGAACATAAGCGCCGGTACAGATCCCCCCCAACGTATAATTTTTGCGTCCCAGGGTGCGTAACCAGCTAACCTGCCGCTGGCTGAAACTGCGGGTAATATCGACGCCGCCAGCCACGATAACTATATCTAAAACGGGAGCATTCACGATGGAGAAATCAGGTGTAAATGACAGCCCATCACTGGCCTGAACCAGGCAACCATCTTCTGAAATCAACTGCCAACTAAAGAGTTCCTCACCGGATAACTGATTAGCCATTCTCAGCGTCTCTATCGCAGAAGCCAGGGCAATCATCGTAAAGTTATCGAGCAATAAGAAACCAACACGTGTTAGGGTCTTGTTTTTGATCGCGGGGTTGGGTTTCACACCTGTAGTCATTGCAGTGCCCTCATCAACCTCCACTGATGCGCAGCATGAGGTTGGTTGTTATTTATATTTATTATCGAACAACCTAAAGATCCATCTTTAAAAGCATCAGTATCAGCATCAATAAAAGGCAACATCCTGAAATCTTTACTGTGGGAGAAAGTGCCGGAGAACGTGGATGTTTGATACAGGCATCACCCCCTCACTGCTAAACACGCCCTGCAGTCAGTTAGTGTCAATAGTATCTATCAAAAAAATTTAAATGCATCAAAAAACGACACTTTCAGGCCAAAAACCATCCTAAAACGACCTTTGTGTGGTTATCCCAGCCTGCACATCAACTTTTCCTATCTGATAAACGCAGTATCGGCGGTATCCGGTCGCGCTCAGCAGGGACGTCTACTAACCCAAGAGGACAATAGGTAGCAGCGCGCCAGCTGTTTTTGTGGAGGAGCACCTGGGTCCGGCGTTATTCACGGACAATCAATGGATAGTCAGGGGTTGGATTCAGCGGGCAAGAATAGAGGTAACGTCCGGGCTTGAGTTCGATCTCGTACTCTAGGGTGGTGCCGGTGGTCATGCCGCCACCGGAAACACTGGGGAGCGTAGCACGGCCGATCAGACCCTCGCCGCGGAGCCAAAAGCCCAGCGCGTAAGGCACATTCTGGTTAGTCACACGAAAGAGGTACTTGCCGGGCTTGAGGATCAGCGGCTCGATCGCCTCCAGTCGGGCCGCGGCCGTGTCGGTGTTTATCTGCTTACAGTCCTTGGCGCCTGCGCTGCGAAAGCCATGGTTGGTTCCCGCTTCGCTCTCCAGAAACTGGCAGGGTACCTGGGTCAGCTCGATCATTGTGCTGGCTGAGGCGCTGTTGATCAACGCGTAGGCTGTCAGGAGGGTTGCCAGAATTAAGGGTCTGAGAGTGTTGTGCATAGGCTCACCTGCTGGATTTGTAGGGAGGACTCGCTGAGGGTTTATTGACTGAGAGTTTATTACTTAGAGGCAGACCCTGCTCGAACAGAGTATAGCTCGATTCGAAGGCCCGAGGCATGAGCGGGCCTATCGTTTGGCTATGCAGGCTCTCCTGCATAGCCCGTCATCCTACGCCTTAGCGGCGCAAGGGTTCTTGGCAGCGCAAGGGTTTGCCGCACAAGGATTCTTGGCAGCGCAAGGGTTTGCAGCACAGGGGTTTTTGGCCGCGCAGGGATTTCCGGCTGAAGTAATAAACTGTTGTTGAGTAATTTTGGCGTATTCAGTCAGTGCGGCAAGCTCTTTTGAATCCCAAGGGAGCGGCTCAGACGCAAACGGGACTTTAACGCAGAGTTGAACCATCTCTTCTAGCTGGATGCTGCTCATGCCAGCCTGTGCTAAGGCCATATCAACCTGATGAGGATATGCCTGGGTAAAACTTTGCTTGAAGGCCATGCCGTTAGAGTGGCAGGTATCACAGCTCAGACCGTTGCTGCTCAGGGTTTTATCTTTCCAGAGCTTGGCACCGTAGGCGGCCAGGTCAGATTGACTGCCAGCATACATTTTACTGCCCAGTGGGCGGATGATCTCTTTAGCATCGACAGAGGTCGCTGCACAGGGGTTTTTAGCTGCGCAAGGATTCTTGGCGGCACAAGGGTTTTTGGCTGCGCAGGGATTTTTAGCTGCGCAGGGGTTCTTGGCAGCACAGGGATTTTTAGCTGCGCAAGGATTTGCTACGCAGGGGTTCTTGGCCGCGCAGGGGTTTGCTGCGCAGGGGTTCTTGGCAGCGCAGGGATTTTTAGCTGCGCAAGGGTTCATCGCGGCACAGGGATTCTTGGCGGCGCAAGGGTTACTGGCAGCATAGGCAGGAGCTTGCCAAGCTAGGACGCTAGTGGCGATAGCTAACGTGAGACCGAAGCGCTGCATCATAGGAAATTTCTGTATCATGTCTGTTCCTCTTATTCTTAATCAACGTTATGAGTAGGTTGAATACTGTGATGTGGTTGTCATAGATAGATGCAGCAAGGCGCGGCGCGTTACAGGCCTTTGTCAATTAATCACAAATACAGACTTATATCTTAAGCCCACTCTGCGGACTCTCCAGTGTAGCAGGGCCAATCAATTGCCCTGAATTGAGCCGATACGGTGACAGCCGCCATCGTAACGAAAGCCGGCTTCACGACTCTGAAGAGCATGACAACTATCCTGATACTGAGGATTAACGACTCAATAGGATGACTTAGGTGTAGCGCACCTAAAAAACCCTGCGCTGCCAAGGTCGATTCATAACCTCAGGCTGCTAGCCCCCACTACCGCTAAGAGAGCATACCGATGTCAAAAACCTGGACCGCACTACCAGAATGCCCAATCCCGCCACTACAGATACCGACAGGCAGGGTTGTTGGAGAGTTAGAAGTGCTTTGCCAGGCGGCCGACAACGAGCAAGCCGCGATGCGGTCTCTGAGTCGAGGTGGTTTAAATGTTATCGGGGAGATTCTGAAAGGCCAGGGCACCTTCTACGAAATGAATCATTATCCTGAGGATGATGTATTCGATGATCAGAGCCATGCTCAATATTACTATCACGCTCATCGCGAGGCTGAACACGGCCATTTCCATACGTTCATTCGCCGTGCCGCTATTCCCGCTAATATCCAGCCAGCGTCCGGCTTTAAACGCAGTGAACCGCTACCACAGGCCGCCGATGAATTAGCCCACCTGATCTGTATTTCAATGAACAAGGACGGCCTGCCGATAGGACTCTTTGCCACCAACCGCTGGGTTACCGATGAATCCTGGTACAGCGCTGAAGAGACCATCTCGCTTGTGGATCAGTTTCGCATCGAGCACGCCAGCCCTAACTTAGCCGTGAATCAGTGGCTAACAAATTTTATGCGTCTGTGCCGACCCCAGATCGAACTACTGCTCCGTCATCGCGATCAGATTATAGGAGCCTGGCAGAATAAACACCCCGAACGCGATGTCCTTGAAGACCGCAGCCTGGAGATTACCGGTTACTTGCCGATCGATGTTCCCCAATGGGTTTCGGCTCTAAAGGATAGCTAGGGATCAGGCTCTCGGTTTTCGACCCTGGCAATACGACGACTATAAGCTGAAACCCAAAAAGGGAGTCAACCTTCCCGATGTCTCAAACAGACAGGTATCTGGTCATTATAGTCATGTAGCAAGACTCCGAGCGGCTTAGAGTGGCAAGTGAGGCATTACTCAGCCATAAAAAAACAGGAGTGAATACATGACAAGCCACTTTGATAACCGTGGGGTTATTTATAAAGGTCCCGGTGAAGTAGCCGTAGAATCGATCGCCTTTCCGGAGCTTTCCATCGGTAAGAGGAAATGTAATCACGGCGTGATTTTACGTGTATTAACAACCAACATCTGTGGTTCCGACCAGCATATGGTGCGAGGCAGAACCACCGCCGAAGCCGGTTTAGTACTGGGCCATGAGATTACCGGACAAATCATTGAGTGCGGTTCGGATGTCGAGTTCCTCCATCCGGGCGATGTCGTTTCTGTGCCCTTTAATATCGCCTGTGGCCGCTGCCGTAACTGCAAAGAAGGCAACACCGGCATCTGCCTTAACGTTAACCCTGCGCGCCCAGGTGCGGCCTATGGCTATGTCGATATGGGTGGTTGGGTCGGAGGCCAGGCAGAGTATGTCATGGTCCCTTATGCAGACTTCAACCTCCTCAAGTTCCCTGATCCGGAACAAGCCATGGAAAAGATCAAAGACTTAACTCTGCTGTCTGACATCTTCCCCACTGGATTCCACGGGTGTGTTACCGCGGGTGTTGGCCCGGGATCAACCGTATACATTGCGGGTGCGGGCCCTGTTGGCCTGGCGGCTGCCGCAGCCGCACATCTATTAGGCGCCGCCTGCGTTATCGTTGGCGATATGATAACCGAACGCCTCAAACAAGCGGAAAGCTTTGGTTGCGAAACGATCGACCTGCGTACCGATGGCGATATGGCTGATAAGCTGGAAGTAATTCTGGGTGAGCGCGAAGTCGATGCCTTTGTCGATTGCGTTGGTTTCGAAGCACACGCCTGTGGCTGTAACCACGGACAGGAGGCCCCCGCCACCGTACTCAACTCTGCGATGCAGCTTACCCGTGCAGGTGGACAGATCGGCATCCCAGGTCTGTATGTCACCGAAGATCCGGGTGCGATGGATGAGGACGCTAAAGTGGGTGCTCTCAGCATGCGCTTTGGGCTGGGCTGGGCTAAATCCCACTCCTTCCATACCGGCCAGTGCCCAGTCATGAAATACCATCGTCCACTGATGCAAGCCATTCTTTTTGAAAAAGTAAAAATTGCTGATGCCGTTAACGTGCAGATGATCACCCTAGATGAGGCACCGCAAGGCTATGCTGACTTTGATGGCGGGGCTGCGAAGAAGTACGTGATAGATCCACATAACAGCGTTAAAGCCTAGCGGTTCAGGGCTACATTAACGACTGCAAGATATAAAACTACAATAAAAAACGCATCTTCATTGATGCGTTTTTTTTGGCTATGTACCAGTTAGGTGTTGCGGCAGTTTATTCTGCATTATTGTCTTTTTAATCAAACTCCGTTTCCGCCTCCCGGCGGCTTCATTTCTTTGTAGCGACAAAGAAAGCGAAGCAAAGGCCGCTCCTGGCCATCCATGGCCCCCCGGCATTCGAACATCCCTGTCCATCAAAGCGCCCCTACTAAACCGCCCTGCGGGTACGCGCCTGCGGCGCTATGAAATCCAGCCTGAGGCTGACAGATTCGGCATCCTGCCTCAGCTGCCAATCTCGCCATTGCCTGCAGGGACGCAGGCATGCCGTTGTTGTCGGGAACTGACAACGGCCCAAGCTCGACCCTGGCCTTTTTCAGTCTGTATTTCATCGGTTTAGAAAGGGAATTTGGCGCCATTCTGATGGTGCTATTGCCGTTTCAAGCCTTTCAAAAAACTACAAAAACACCCAGAAAAACAAGCCTTAGCACCGCGGGAGCCTGCCTGCAGGCGATCTTTTGGGTAGCGAGCTGCTGGCCGCAACACTAACTGCTACATAGCCTTTTTTTGCTAAAAGCGAGATAGGCTGGGATTACATCCCAGCCTATAGTTCTCAGAACTCCACTACAACATCACCCTTGGGCACACTACAACAAGACAACACATAACCTGCAGCAACATCCTCATCGGTAATGCCGCCATTATGCTCCATAGTCACCTCTCCGACTTTCACCAGAACTTTACAGGTACCACAGATCCCCATACCACAGGCTTTTGGAATATGCAGATCGAGCTTAGCCGCCGCTGCATGCACCGTTTCACCCGGTGCAATTTGTATACTCTTACCCGTAGATGCAAATTCAACACGGACCATATCCGCCGGCACCAGGGCTTCTATCTCTTCCTGCGCAATCTCGGCCTGCTCTACGGCATCCTCTCTAATATCAACTGGCGTCGCTCCGAACGACTCTTCATGATAGCGGTCCATATCGAAGCCATTGCTCTCTAACAATGCCTTAACCGCTTTCATATAGGGTGTAGGCCCACAACAAAAAACTTCACGCTCCATAAAATCTGGGGCCATCATACTTAATTTCGCCTGGTCCAAATAACCCCGATAACCACTCCACGCCTGGCCACGCTCTACCCTTTCACAGATGATATGCAGTGAAAAATTTACGATCCGGGATGCCATGTGCTCTAGCTCAAGCTGAAAGACGATGTCCTTAGCCGTGCGGGCACTGTGCACAAAGGCCATATCGACATCGGCGTTGGTATCGAAAAACCAGCGCGTCATCGACATAACGGGGGTAATACCGACTCCGCCCGACAGAAACAGCACCTTACTCGCCGGAAAATCGATACAGTTGAACCGTCCAACCGGTCCATGCACCGCTAATTCATGCCCTTCTTCTAAGTTGTCATGTAACCAATTCGAGACCCAGCCACCCGGCGAACGCTTAACGCTGATAGAAAAGCTATAGGGTACTGAAGGAGCACTGGAGATCGTATAGGAGCGCATCACCTGCTGGCCTTCAATTTCCAGTTCAAGCGTCACAAACTGACCGGGCTTAAAGAAGAACATGACGGGCTGTTCTGCCATGAAACAGAACGTTTTTACATCCCAGGTTTCATCAATCACCTTTACACAACGAACATTATGACGACCATTCACCCATGTCTGTGTATTAACCGGTATGAATGCATCGGTATTCACCGCCACCGCTGCTGGATTTTCCATCGCTCTTCTCTCTATTGTGCTTCGCATGAATGCAAGACTATGGGTGCATTCTCATGCCTGCCTCCCATACGCATTTAGCCAATAGCGACAAAAACTTGCTTATAGCGACATCTATCTGATTTCACGACTGCCTGAGGTCGATTTATAGCCGCTTTCATGTCGTAAATAGTCACACTCAAAACCCGCCATTGTAAGACGATGAGCGTTAGGCCTAAGCCGCTACAGTTACGCCGAAGCACGCTATAAAATTTACGCACACTCTGGTGCACATGAGGATATAAAAAATGAACCAGGCCGATCTGCTTAATGTCACCAGCGCCACTTACGCTGATGCACAGCAGGACATGGAACAACTGCTGGAAGCGAGGGATCCGAATTATTCGCTACCACAGCCGTTATACAATGATCCACAGATGTTCCGCGTAGATATGGAGGAGATCTTCCAGAAAGAGTGGCTGTTTGTTGGCATGACCAGTGAGGTCCCCTCCAAGGGAGACTACTTGACCGTAGAGATCGGCCAAAACCCGGTACTGATCCTGCGTGACGGCGAAGGCAACGTTAACGCTTTCCACAACACCTGCAGCCACCGCGGTTCACGTATCTGCACCAAAGAGCGCGGTAAAGTCGCTAACCTGGTATGCCCTTACCACACCTGGACCTACGACCTGAAGGGCAACCTACTGTTCGCCGGATCCGAAATGGGCAAAAGCTTCGACATGAAGCAGAACGGCCTGAAAAAAGCGTTCTGTAAAACGGCAGGCGGTTTCATTTTTATCAGCCTTGCCGCAGAAGAGCCTCAAGGCGATTTTGACGAGTTCCTCGCCACCCTGGATGAGTACATGGAGCCCTACGATGTTGAAAACACCAAGCTGGCGGTGGAATCAAACATGTATGAAAAAGCCAACTGGAAGCTGGTCTTAGAAAATAACCGCGAATGCTACCATTGCGCCGCGAACCACCCGGAACTGCTTAACAGCTTACTGGAGTGGGATGACACCAACGATCCACGCGCACCTCAAGAGTTTGTAGATCTCTACAACACCCAGGCGGCAGAATGGGATGCCGAGGGCATTCCGCATGAGCACCGCAGCTTTGGCCCCGGCAAGCGTAACCGTATCGTCCGCATGCCGCTGAAAAAAGGCACCCAGGCCATGACTATGGATGGGACCGAGGCATGCAAGAAGCTGCTCGGACGCATCAAAAACCCTCAGCTGGGTTCCATGCGTATTCTGCACCTGCCAAACTCCTGGAACCACATGCAGGGCGATCACCTGGTCGTGTTTCGAGTACTGCCCATCTCTGCTCAGGAATCATTGGTGACCACTAAATGGTTTGTCCACAAAGATGCCCAAGAAGGTATCGACTACGATGTCGCAAAATTACGCCATGTATGGGACGCAACCAATGAACAGGATCGGGTTCTTGGAGAAGAAAACCAACGCGGTATAAATTCGATGGGCTACCGACCAGGCCCTTACTCAGAAACCTATGAGTTTGCCCTGATCAACTTTACGCAATGGTATGGCGACACCGTCTTGAAAAATCTTAAAAACAATAAATAGGCTGCGCCAATGCAGGCTTGATCTGACACGGGGTGTCAGGTCAAGCCTTGAAGGCTGACCGAGAACGTAATGACCTACTGCGACTCCGCCTGTAAATAATGAGCGGGCATTTCGTCTACCGAATCTACCCACTCTCCTTCGGTAGATTCATCGCCTTTACTGATAGCATCGACAACGTCGGAGGCCAGTTCAGGTATGGCTTCTATCACAGCAACGGCCACGTCCATGGCGTTCTCCGGAGCGGCGTCGGATAACCGCAGAATCAGATCTACGGCCAGCTGGTAAGGCTTAGCCTCTTCATCGGCACCTGACTCACTGTCTGTATCAGAGCCTCCTGCATGACAGTTTAAGAACTCTTTCGCTACCTCTACGGCCGAATCCGGCACGCCTTCAACCATCACCACGGCGACGTCCAGTGCCTGCTCTGGGGCGAGATTCCACAATTGCGAGGCGATGCTTGCTGCGGCTTCGTCGCCTGCATCCTCTGCTCGATCTGCAGGGCGCATGGCTTCTCGTTCTTCGGCCAATACCTGGGCATAATATTCTGCGACTTCAATGGCAGATTCAGGCGCCGACTCAACCGCCACTCGCGCCATCTCTATTCGCAGTTCAGGTAAGGCCTGCCCGATTTCAGCGGCGACACTAACCACTTGTTCTGGATACCATTCAGCTAATTTAGAGACTAACTCGTAGGCCAACTCAGGGCGTAGGCTAACCACGGCACGGGTAACCGCGAGTATTTGATCGGGTACCGCTTCTTGCATCACTTCGTATAATCGCAGCACATTAATGCCCGGAACGGTCGCCACCGCAGCAGCCACCTCCACCCCCAACACCGGGTTGGCCATCGCGATGGCACGCGCCATTTTAACGGCGGCGGCGGGGTCTGTTTCAGCAATCGTCGCTGCAGCTTCCGCTTCTGAACTTAATGCTTGCTGCTGTTCTACATATTCAGTACGCGGATCCAGTTCAATCGACGCCGTGATAGCGGCACCCTGCATAACAAACTGTTCCTGATCCTCTACCGGTAGCGCATCACGCACCGACATACGATACATAACAAAGCCGCCTAACAGCAGCTGGATAAAGGCTACATAATAGAAGAGCGAGGCATTACCGAACAGATCCATAGCGATGGAAGCCGTGTAGGGGCCCAGTATACCGCCGATAGAAAATGCCAGGATCATACTACCCATAGCTTCGACCATCTGGTTTTTACGCAATTTATCAAAGGCTTCAGAGATACTTAATGGATACGTACAGGAGATAATACCGCAGGTGATCGCAGTCCCTGTGAATACCGCCCAGAGTATCTCTTGAGAGGCGAGTGACGGAATAGCAACATCGGCTAGTGCTGAAATAGATAAAATAATGATCAGCACCGTGCGTCGGTCAAAACGATCTGATAAATATCCGATAGGGAACTGTAATAAAAAGGAACCTACAATTGCGGCACCTATATAAAGCGATAGCTGAAAACCGACAATGCCATAGTCTTTGGCAAAGACAGGCAACAGATTAAACGTCGCAGAATAAATAACACCCGAGACCAAACAACTAACAACGCCTAACGGAGATATTTTATAAAGTGCGAACAACGACATGGAACTTACTTCTGTTATCGCCGGTCCATTATTACGACTTAATACCATCGGGGTGATAGCTGCACAGAGAAAAATACCACTGAGCACAAATAATGTAGAACTTTCAGGATTGGCGATATTCATAAAGAATTGACCAAAAAACAAGCCACTTAAGACAACCGCATTATAAATAGCTAACAGTTTTCCTCGTGTTTCTTTTGTCGAGCTGTCGCTCATCCAGCTTTCCATCACCGTAAACGCGCACGCATTACAAAACCCCAACACGATACGCATGCCCCCCCACAACACCGGGTCTGAATACAGGCTGCAGATCAGTATACTCACTGCCCCCAGGGCGACACAGCCGGCAAAAACTCGAATATGCGCGGCCCGTCTTATCAGATTTTTACTGTAGACCGCACCCAGCAGCAGGCCTACAAAGTAGAGCGATAACACGGTGCCTATCGTGTTAGTACTGACTCCATCTAAACCCATTCTTACCGGTATCAGGACATTGATCAGGCCATTTCCTAAAAACAGGATAAAGCAACTAATAAAGAGGGATGTAAGTGATACTAATATTGTTCGCACGCGTAATGGCTCTCTAATAGATATTGAAGATAATAACTGCGATGCAGTTTTTTATTGATGGCAGAGTCACACGTAAAGAGTAGCTCGTAAAGAGCCACTGAAATAGCGACTCTAAATCGTTATTCGACGTTTCAGCTGCTATAAAAGTAACAGCAGCGCCTCTTTTACTTCCGGCAACAGGAGTGGTTCTTTGTTTTTAAGTTCACTGACAACCCGACTCAGTTTAGCCTCGGCAGCATGATTATCGTTAGCCGCGCGCCACGCTAAAGCGGCCTGTGCACAGTGTTCGGGCGTCCAATGGCTTTCAAGTGGGATGCCGATGGCTTGTAGTAAGTTATAAAAATCATCCTGATCCACCAGCTCGGCAATCATCATAATACCCTCTCCTTAAATAACACCTTTAATATCACTAAAATTTTTCGTTTGAATATAGAAAAAAATAGATTTTTAACAGAAAAAGCCGGCAACAATGCCGGCTTTTTTGAGATCTGTGATCTTACCCATCTTTTTCTCTAAAGGGTACTCAATAGTACTCTCCCTCTTCAAGCCCTATACAAACTAACGCACATAAAAAAGTATTTTTAACGCAACACTCCCTCTTCCCGTAACAGCTCGAAGATCGCCTGCGCTTGTTCGCCAGCAGACTGGTCTTTCAATACCTTGCCTCCGGCACCCTGAGGCTTGGCGGTCGCCGCCTTAAAGCGAGCGGCGGCCGTCTTGGCTTTTACGATTTTCAATCGCTTGGGCCGCTTGCGCGCGGGCGATTCGCTCCAGGCGCTGCGCACTGCATCCTCCACCTCAGCATCCGCTGAGGGCTGCAGATCCATTAGCGCACGGTTGCCGGGGCCGAAGGCGCTCTGGCGAGGCTCTGGTGCGGCATTATCGACACTGGCAATAAAGGGTAGTCGTACCGCCAACGCCCGTCGCTGGCCTCGCGGTAAGGCCTGCAGTATTTCAGCTACGCCATTGTTAATCGATACGATATTGGCGATACGCGGTACCAGCGGCCAGCCCAGTGCTTCAGCCAGCAGGTAGGGCAGCATGCCAGAGGACTCACCACTCTCTGCACGCACACCGGTTAGGATAATATCGGGGGCCTTCTTATGCAGATAGTCACTCAGTGGCTGGACGGCATCGGTGCTCTCACGCATTTGCAGCACCCGCACAGACTCCAGCCCCATCCCTGCATAACTACGCAGTGCCGGTTGCTGGGCATTCCCGGCATGGATGACGGTCAGGTTTTTCTTATGGCCACAGGCTTCGGCCAGCACCATGCCCAACTCAACCGCCCGGCCATCCTGCTCACCCCGGCGGGCACGCCCGGAGGTCGGGTGCTTACCGATTGAAACCAAAGATACTATCTTTAGATCCAGGCCTTTTAAATCCAGGCCTTTTACATCAAGTGCTGTACTCGAATCAGGCTGCATACTCGGCTTCCTCTGTTACATCACTCTGGCGCTGTTGTGATTGCTGACGATACATCTCGACCCGCTGTAGCAGTTCGTGCAGTACCGTTTCACTGTCACCAATCACACTCAGATCGGCGCGCTTGACCATATCGCAACCCGCATCAAGGTTGATCGTGATGACTTTATCGCATTGGCCGATACCCTGCAGATGCTGAATCGCACCGGAGATACCTACCGCCAGATAGACGCGTGCAGTCACCCAGGTACCGGAAGCACCGACCTGGCGAAAACGTGGCATATATCCATCGTCCACGGCCACCCGGCTTGCGCCTTCGGTGGCTCCCAGCGCTACCGCCGCCGCATGGAACTGCTCCCAGTTTTGAATACCATTGCCCGCCGCTAAAATAAATTCCGCTTCTGCCAACGGGATCGCATTGGGATCGACCGCGACCTGCCCTCTGTTTTCTAACGACCAGGAGACAATTGGATCTGATGTCAGCACCACCGGCAGCACTTCATGGCGACTTTCATCGATAGGATTGGCGCACTCTGGCAATAACATCAGTAGCCGTGGAGTGGCCCTGCTAATGTCAACGGAACCTCCGGCACCACGGCAGAGGGTGGTTTGAGTGTCGACTTGCAAGGCTTGGGTGGCAGGGCGTATGCCCAGACGCGCCGCTAAGCGTGACCCCAGATCCGTCCCCCCCTGCACACTGTCAGGAAACAGCCAGTATTGCGGTGTAAAACGCGCTTCAACCTGCAGCAGTGCGGCCAGCTGTTGCTCGGGGCAGTAACCCTGGTATTCGGTGCCATCGAGCAGGAGCAAGCGGTCGACACCCGCCTCGGCAAAGTGTTGTTCCTTGCACAGCCCGAAGGCAACCACCATCACCGCGCCTGCGGCATCGGTGCCGGCTTCCAGGGATCGGGCCAGTTGATGTGCCTGCCCCAACAGATCTTTATCCTGCGCTGTAAGTCGTCCACCCACCATATCCGGCACGACAACCAGCGTGAACGCGGGCTCTGCTACCTGGTGCAGCGGCAATAGCGTTTCCTGGCTGCTTTGCGCATGACGGCGACCCTTAGTCGCGACGGTATTGCCTTTAAGCCGATCGATACGCTTAATACCGTTAGGGCCTATAAAGCCAAGCCGGTGAGGATTTTTACGCAGCAGACCCGAGGGACCGCGACTCTCTGTCACCTGCCCACCCGCGCTAACGGCTGTATGTAATGGGTGTAAGCGGTTACGCGCGATCCACTCTACGCGCGGGTCGCGACGACAGGTTTCTGAAGATAGAGGGTCTGAAGACTGAGTGTCTGGCATCAGTGCAGCTCCTTAGCGAGGGACTCGAGGTGAGGCTCCACGAGAGGTTCGACGAGAGACCCGACCAGGATCTCAGCGATATCTTTCACCTGCGGGCGTGGTTCGACGACACCTTCCAGCATCGCCGTGCATTGCTGACAGCCTACAGCGATCAACTCAGCTCCGGTGGTCTGAACGTCTTCCATGCGCATATCGGCAATACGACGCTCTCCCGGAATATCGGTGATCGGCGCACCACCACCGCCTCCGCAACAACGGGAACGGGAACCAGAGCGTTCCATCTCCGCAATTTCGATGCCCATTGAGCGCAGCAGTTCGCGTGGTGCTTCATATTCGCCGTTATAACGCCCCAGATAACAGGGATCGTGGTAGGTGACAGTGCCGCCCTGGTAGCGATTGAGTTTAAGCCTGCCCGCCTGTACCAGCTCATTCAGATAGGTGGTGTGATGCAATACCTCAATATTGTCGAATAAGCCGTCGGCAAAATCAGCGTACTCATTACGCAGGCAGTGATACGCGTGCGGGTCCGTGGTGACGATGCGGTTAAACTTATACTGCCGCAGCGTTGCAATATTTCGCGTCGCCAGGCTCTGGAAGGTCGCATCATCACCCAGGCGTCGGGCGACATCACCACTGTCGAGTTCTTCATCACCCAATACTGCAAAGTCGACGTTCGCCGCTTTCAGCAATTTAACAAAGGCACGCAGAATACGCTGGCTACGCATATCGAAGGCACCATCGGATACCCAGAAGATGACATCGGTTTCTTTAACATCACGCAGTAAGGGTAAATTTTGGTCAGCCGCCCAGTTCATGCGGCTGGTTGGCGCATGACCATTGGGGTTATCGGTCGCGATCAGGTTATCCAGGACTTCGGCACCCTTGTTCGGGGTACTGCCCTTCTCCATGGTAAGGAAACGCCGCATATCGACAACCGCATCGACGTGTTCGATCATCATCGGACACTCTTCCACACAGGCGCGACAGGTGGTGCATGACCAGAGCGTGTCAGGGTCGACCAAGCCCTGAGTAATCGTCAGCAGCGGGCCTCCTTTCGCCCCACCCACCTCTTTACCTGGGTAAGGGCTGCCCGCGTACTGAGCATCCGTTCCACCGGCCATGCCCACGACCATATCCTGAATCAGCTTCTTTGGGTTTAACGGTTGCCCTGCGGCAAAAGCGGGACAAACAGCCTCGCATTTACCACACTGCACACAGGCATCGAATCCCAGCAGCTGGGTCCATTTAAAATCTTCTGGTTTTTGTACCCCCAACACCCGCTGATCCAGAGCCACGGGTTTGAGCCCCGTCGAGCGACCACCGCCAAAGCGTTCCGGCCTGCGATGAAAAGCCAGGTGTAACGCGCCGGCGAAGGCATGTTTCATCGGCCCACCCCAGGTCATCCCCAGCAGCATCTCGGACAGGCCCATCGCAATAAAGATGCTCAGAATAACCGTCAGCAGCAAGCCCCCTGTTGATGAAGATAGAAAGCCCTCGGGCAAAACACCCGCCATCGGCAGCGTAAGGATAAAAAAGGCACCTGCAAATGCCAGCAAGCTTTTTGGCAAGCGCATCCATGGGCCTTTAGATAACCGGCTCGGCGGGGTCAGGCGGCGTTTAAACACAAACAACGCACCGACAAACATCAATACCAGGGACGCGAGCAGCGCCCCGGCTAAGACCTGACTCTCCAGACCCAGCAGATGCACCAGCACGATCATGACCAGCGACAACACAAAGCCACCCGCGGTGGCGACATGTGTTTTCGACATATAGGGATCGCGCTCGACAACCGCGTGCAGATCATGCAGATAACGCCCCGGCATGGCGATCAAGCCCGCGACCAGATCCACTGAATCGGGCTGACCCGCGCGCCACAGGTTAACTCGGCGTACGGCACCGACTGCTGCCAGCAGGAGGGCAGTCGCAATAAGAACGGGATGTAACCACTCAAAAATCATCATTCACCCTCAACAAGCAGGTGGATGGGCAGTAAAATCTGCCCTGTTATTTTTTATTAGCACCCTAAAGGCTGATCGCTGTCGCGTTCACACCGACCTTTAAAGGTCCTTGCAGAGCCTCAGGGCATCGTACATCGCCGCATGTATATTGCGCTGCGACACACAATCACCCAGACGCCACAAGATCATGCCGTCACTGGCCTTCGACAATACCGGCTGCGGCTTGATATCAAACAGCGCCTGGACATCGATCTGGCCTTTGTTGCAGGACGCCTCTTTCAGAGCAAAGAACAGCTCTTCATTAGGACGGGTCCCATTCTCAACGATCACCTGATCGACCACACGCTCTTCGCGCTGACCTGTGTATTCGTTTTCCAAGACCGCTACTAGACTGTCGCCTTCGCGATACACTTTCTCCAGCATAAAGTCGGACGTCATGATGACCTCCTTCTCATACAGTGAGCGGTAAAAAGTCGGAAAACTCGTGCCACCGATGCCGACACCCGGCTTAATATCGTCAGTGACAATTTCAACCAGAGAACCTTTAGCCGCCAAGTAATCGGCAACAGATAGGCCGGAGAATTCGCAGATAGTGTCGTAGATTAGTACCGATTTACCCGGTTCAACCTTACCGCTGAGAATATCCCAGCCAGAGAGAACCAGGCCCTCTTCAGCACCCCACTCAGGGTTCTGATCAATAAACGGACGCCCCCCGGTAGCAATAATACAGACATCCGCTTTCAGCTCCCGGACCAGTTCTTCATTCGCGGCCGTACCCAGACGTATATCAACACCCAGACGCTCTAGCTCCATGACCAACCAGCGGGTAACACCCGCAATCTGATCGCGCTGCGGTGCTTTAGAGGCCAGTGTAATCTGACCACCCAGCTCTTCCTGCTGTTCCACAAGCACCACGTCATGGCCACGTTCGGCAGCAACACGCGCCGCTTCCAAGCCACCCGGGCCACCACCGATCACCACGACTCTACGCTTAACGCCCGTCGTTTTTTCGATAATGTGCGGCAGGCCCAGATGTTCACGCGAGGTTGCAGCGTTCTGAATACAGAGTACATCGAGCCCCTGATACTGGCGGTCGATACAGTAGTTCGCGCCGACACACTGGCGAATCTGATCGACCTGATCATTCTTGATCTTGGCAATCATATGCGGATCGGCAATATGTGCGCGGGTCATGCCGACGAAATCGACATAACCGGCATCGAGAATACGCTTGGCCTGATTCGGATCCTTGATGTTCTGTGCATGCATCACAGGCACATCCACGACCTCTTTGATACCGGCTGCTAGATGCAGAAAGGGCTCTGGCGGATAACTCATATTAGGAATAACGTTCGCCAGGGTGTTGTGCGTATCCGCGCCGGAACCAACCACACTAAAGAAATCGACCAAACCGGTCGCATTGTAGTAGGCGGCGATCTTCTTCAAATCCTCGTGATTCAGGCCGTCTGAGTGAAACTCATCACCGGACATTCGCAAACCCACGACAAAGTCAGGACCCACCTCGGCACGTATCGCCTTGAGTACTTCATGACCAAAGCGCAGACGGTTTTCCAAGCTGCCGCCCCACTTATCGGTACGCTTATTGACGCGTGGTGACCAAAACTGATCGATCAGGTGCTGGTGAACGGCCTCCAGCTCCACACCATCCAGGCCGCCCTCTTTGGCACGACGTGTTGCCTGCGCGAAGTTGTCGATAACGCGCCAGATATCTTCCTCTTCCATGGACTTACAGGTAGCACGGTGAACAGGCTCACGAATACCTGAGGGCGACAGCAGGTTAGGCCAATCGCCACCATCCCAGCGGGAACGACGACCAAAATGGGTGATCTGAATCATGATCTTGCCGCCGTGCTTGTGCACCGCATTCGCCAGATTCTGGAAGTGCGGAATAATCCGATCCGTCGATAGATTCACCGAGCTCCACCAGCTTTGCGGGCTATCGATGGCGACGGTACTGGAACCGCCACAGATACAGAGACCACAGCCACCCTTGGCTTTCTCTTCGTAGTACTTTATAAAACGCTCGGTCGTCATACCGCCGTCGGTCGCATAAACCTCGGCGTGAGCGGTACTGACAATACGGTTACGGATAGTCAGTTTATTAATGTTAAGCGGTTCAAACAGGATATCAAACTGGGACATGATCGGACCCTACCTTTACGGTATTAACCGGTTTATATTTTATTAGGGGCGCAGGAGATACATAGCTGCGTTAACTGTTTTTATAGGTATACGTACATTGGAAATAACTCAGTTATGACCCACAGGCCTTTATAATGGAGTTACTTCAAAGTAACCCACATCACAGCCCTCTTCTGCGGCACACTGGGTCTGTACTGCCTTAGTGCGTACTTGAGAGCCCAGGCTTGCGGCGATCTGATCCAGCGCACCGGCAAACCAACCCGTGAACATATAATCAACCTTACGATTGACTTTGCCGTACTGATAAACAAACGCTGAGTTTTCCAGACGCACCCTAGCAGTGCCCTTTTCAAGATCCAGGGCTTCAGTAATAAAGAACCCCCAACCACGCTGCGACAGACGTTTCATATAATGTTCGAAGACCGCCGCACCTGAAATTCCGTGCTCTGCCGCTTCCTTCTCGCACCAGTAATGCGCTGACTTATAACCCGCTTTATAGAGGATGGCTGCGTACTTCTCGGCACCGATCTCGTCCTCAATTCCCCGATGATTATTCACGAAGAAATGACGCGGCACATACAGCATCGGTAGCGCATCGGTGGTCCATACCCCGGTTTCATCATCGACTACAATCGGCATTTCTGGTGCATGTACACTCATTATTTCTGACCTTAAAAATTATTTTTTTAATTATTTTTTAATGCTTTTTTAACAACAGATACAGACCACCAGACGCAGAGCCACTGGGCTATTTATAATCAGGTACCCCAGACATCTTTAAGCAGCGTCACCCAGTTCTCACCCATAATCTTGCGCACCTGGGTCTCAGAAAAACCACGTTTAAGTAAGGCTTCGGTCAGGTTAGGGAACTCGCCTACCGTACGTATCCCTTCAGGGTTGATGATTTTTCCGAAACGCGTCAGACGTCGGGCATAGCCTTTATCGTGCGTCAGGTATTCGAAGAAGTTCTGATCCTGGCCCTGGGTAAAGTCGGTCCCTATACCGATGCTATCTTCGCCGACGATGTTATAGATGTACTCGATCGCTTCGACGTAATCTTCGATGGTCGAATCTATGCCGTTTTTAAGGAAGGGGGCGAACATGGTGACGCCAACAAACCCACCGTGATCGGCAATAAACTTCAGCTCGGCATCCGCTTTATTACGCGGATGATCTTTTAAACCGCTGGGCAGACAGTGTGAATACGCCACCCGCTGCTTAGATTCGAGAATGACTTCCTCAGAGGTCTTGGCGCCAACGTGGGACAGATCACATAACACGCCCACACGATTCATTTCGCCAACGATTTCACGACCGAAACCGGATAAACCCCCATCCCGCTCGTAACAGCCCGTGCCGACTAAGTTCTGAGTGTTGTAACACATCTGCACGATACCAACGCCCAGGTCCTTGAACACCTGCACATAGCCAATTTGGTCTTCATAGGCATTAGCGTTCTGAAACCCCATCATGACGCCGGTTTTACCCTCCTGCTTAGCACGCTGAATATCTGCAGTCGTATGCACCTTGATAAGCAGGTCACTGCTGGCCTCAATAAGCTGATTCATTTCGACAACGTTATTGACCGTATTCTGAAAGTTTTCCCAGAAAGAGACGGTACAGTTGGCGGCCGTCAGCCCACCCTTAGACATGTCTTCAAACAGCTCACGATTCCATTTCGCGCAGATCAGGCCATCAATAATAATGGCGTCTCGATGCAGTTCAGCGGCGTTCATCGTTAGTATCCTTCCTATCCCGGAGTGATCGCTGAGTGCGCAACCCCTGATTAATAACCCCCGACGAACAGCTGGCCGGAGTGAGGGTGATCAAGGTGCTAATCCCCCCAACGTTCAGGCCAGTGTAAAATTTAGTACGCGTCTTCAAGATGCTGGAAGCGACTAGGTTGTTACCAAAAGCGTCACCGCATCTACGGGGGTCAACGAGGCTTGCGGCAGCAGAGCCCGCATGCCCGACTTTTTTTGTGGGTAGAAAGTATTCCGACGACTCGCGCTCTGCTGCAAATAAGCTGTCAGGCTGAAGCCTAACCCACAAAAGAAGCTATTCCCTGTGAGTCGGATGTAGTGATGGGGGGCTTTGCGGGGCTTTGCGGGGCTTTGCGGGGATAGTGCCGGGATAGTGCTGGGATAGTGCTGGGATAGTGCTGGGATTGCATCCCAGCCTACGGTCCTACCTGATTACCCAAGAAACTCAGCATGTAGCACCGTGGGAGCCAACCCACAGGGAGGTGGGAAGTGCCGTTGCTGCAGGAGCCTTCAACTGCCTGCCTGCAGGCGATCTTTTGAACAGAAAGAAAGGGCTAGTCACAACAACAGATTTTGACAGGGCCAAAAACAAACACCCAGACACGGCGAATCGAAACCCATAGTAATACAGGAATCAGATAGCTATAACAGTGATATAAGTCTGGAGAGTGCGTCTTTCTAAGAAGGACTCAGAGGACGATTTATGGAATGGTGGGTCGTGCGCGATTCGAACGCGCGACCAATTGGTTAAAAGCCAACTGCTCTACCAACTGAGCTAACGACCCGTTCCATATCCCTGAGGGATATTACCTAAGGCATAAACGTGAAATTCGATGGTGGGTCGTGCGCGATTCGAACGCGCGACCAATTGGTTAAAAGCCAACTGCTCTACCAACTGAGCTAACGACCCATACCGAACTTCTAAACCTGAAGACTACAAACAGAACCTTCAAGCGACTCTGCGTGACCCGAGGGTCAAACAACTTTTTGTGGCTCCTTGAGCAGGACTCGAACCTGCGACCAATAGATTAACAGTCTACTGCTCTACCAACTGAGCTATCAAGGATCTACAAAAAATGGCGGAGGAGGAGAGATTCGAACTCTCGGTAGGCTATTAACCTACGCCAGTTTTCAAGACTGGTGCATTAAACCGCTCTGCCACCCCTCCGCTGAGGAGGCGCATATTACCGTATTGAGCTTGGGTGTCAACCGCCGGTTTCCATTTTCTCAATCAACGCCGCTATTACCATCGTTATTTCGTCACCCCGGCTCGGGGTCCTTCTATATCCGCGCCTGCTATCTAAGCATCCGTTCGAGAACAAAACCAGGCGTTCTGCAAACGCTCCGGTACCAGGGATATGACTAATACCCCCAAACACCCGCAACTGCCGGTCTCAGATGCTAAATTAGGTTGCATTGACTGCTTTTGTGGCGGTAAAGTTAGTCGTCTATAAGCGGCCTGAACACTGAGTGTGTGGGTGGCTTAAAATAAGTTTAAAGCAGTATCTCAACGCGGTCCTCTGCGTGCTCAGCTCCAGGGACAAAACTATAATCATAATAAATCCGGGATAGTCGAGAATGAACTTTAAAAAAACCCTTTTAGGATTAGGCGTTTCCACCCTGATACTAGGCGCAACTGCCGTACAGGCAGAGATCAAGATCGCACTAGCAGGACCGGTAACAGGCCCTGTTGCCCAGTACGGTGATATGCAGTTCTCTGGTGCCAAGATGGCCATCGAGCAGATCAATAAGGCCGGCGGCGTCAACGGTGAAATGCTGGTTGGCATCTCCTACGACGATGCCTGTGATCCCAAGCAAGCCACAGCCGTTGCTAACAAGATTGTTAACGACGGCATCCAGCTGGTTGTTGGCCACCTCTGCTCCAGCTCTACTGAGCCGGCGTCAGACATCTACGAAGATGAAGGCATCCTGATGATCACTGCGGCATCTACCAGCCCCAGCATCACCGAAAAAGGCTATCAACTGGTGTTCCGCACCATCGGCCTGGACAGCATGCAGGGCCCCTTCGCCGCTAAATATATCCTCAATAACATCAAACCCCAGCGTGTGGCCGTTATTCACGATAAGCAGCAGTATGGTGAAGGGCTGGCAACCTCGGTCAAGAATGAGCTGGAAAAAGGCGGCGTCGAGATTGTTATGTTTGAGGGCGTAACCTCCGGTGACAAGGACTTCTCTGCCCTGATCGGCAAGATGAAGAGAGATGATGTCGATTTCGTTTACTACGGTGGCTACCACCCCGAACTGGGGCTGATCCTGCGACAGTCTGCAGAAAAAGGCTTCGATGCCCAATTTATGGGACCTGAAGGTGTCGGTAACCCGGACATCACCGCGATCGCCGGTGAAGCCTCTGAGGGATTGCTGGTTACCCTGCCCGACAGCTTCGAAAAAGATCCCAAGAACGCAGCCCTGGTAGCGGCGTTTGAGGCCAACGACGAAGATCCCAGCGGTGCCTTCGTATTCCCCGCCTACTCAGCTGTACAGATCATGGCCGATACCATCAAGGCCGTGGGCAGCGTAGACACCTATGCGATGGCTGATCATATGCGCGCTAACTCTTTTGAGACCCCTACCGGCACGCTTGCTTTCGATGCCAAAGGTGATCTGCAAGATTTCAGCTTCGTGGTTTATAATTGGCACAAAGACGGCACTAAATCTGCCATCAAGTAACAGTTATCTGTTGTAGCCTGAACACCCTCTTCCACAAGAAGGGGGTGTTTTTTTATTGAAGGGTCATAAATCCTATGCTCGAATCAGTGCTCTATTTCGTCCAGCAACTGCTGAACGGTCTGACTATCGGTAGCACCTACGCACTGATAGCCATCGGTTACACCATGGTCTACGGCATCGTCGGCATGATCAACTTCGCTCACGGCGAGGTCTATATGATCGGCACCTATGTGGCCTTTATCGTGATCGCAGGCCTGACCACCCTGGGAATGGAAAGCGTCCCTCTGCTGTTCCTTGCCGCCTTGCTGATCAGCATGCTGGTAGCCTCGGCCTATGGCTTTACGATCGAACGGGTTGCCTATCGGCCCCTGCGTGGTGGCCCCCGGCTGTTGGCACTGATCTCGGCGATCGGGATGTCGATCTTCCTGCAGAATTTTGTCCGCCTGGCTCAGGGTTCGAGAGATATCGCCATGCCCAGCCTGATCAGTGGCGGCTGGACCTTCGGCAGCGCCGACACCTTTGAGGCCAGCCTCTCCTATATGCAGGTGATTATTTTTGTCGTGACCCTGGTGACCATGGGCGCGTTAACCCTGTTTATATCCAAATCCAAATGGGGACGTGCCTGCCGCGCCTGCTCCCAGGACCTGGGCATGACCAATATGCTGGGCATCAATACCAACAACATTATCGCACTGACCTTTGTCGTCGGCGCGGCACTGGCCGCCGTGGCCGGCGTGCTGTTGGGCATGTACTACGGCATCGTCAATCCCTACATCGGCTTTATCGCCGGCCTGAAGGCCTTCACAGCGGCGGTATTGGGTGGCATAGGCTCTATCCCTGGCGCGATGCTGGGAGGACTGTTGCTCGGCACGACCGAAGCGATGACGTCGGCGTACTTCAGCAGTGAATATAAAGATGTGGTGGCTTTCGGCCTCTTGATCCTAGTCCTGCTATTCCGCCCGAGCGGCTTATTGGGCAAACCTGAGGTGGAGAAAATCTGATGAAACTACCCCTCTATCCTGCTATTTTCGCCGCCATCGTCACCTTGATCCTGACCAGCATGATGCTGGGCATTCAGCTCGAGACCGAAGGCATTAACCTGACTCTGCACTCTTCATCGGACTTCACCTGGTACGCCATCGCGGCCTCCACCCTGGCGGTGTTCCTGTTTCAGCTATTTCGTGAGCGACTCAGCGGCCTGATCAGGCTGCCCGCTCTCCCCTCCGTCACAGCCCTGCTGCCGGCAGGCAAGAAAGGCGAGCGGATTAAAGCACTGACCATCGCCTTTGTGATCGCTGCCGCGCTAATCTGGCCGTTTACCGAGTTCTCCAATCGGGGTGCGGTCGACCTGGCAACCCTGGCGCTGATCTACATCATGCTCGGCCTGGGCCTAAACATCGTGGTGGGTCTGGCTGGACTGCTCGATCTGGGATACGTCGCCTTCTACGCCGTAGGCGCCTATACCTATGCCCTTCTGTCACTGTACTACGACGTGTCGTTCTGGGTCGCCCTGCCCCTCTGCGGCCTGCTGGCAGCCACCTTCGGCTTCCTGCTGGGCTTCCCGGTACTGCGGCTGCGCGGTGACTACCTGGCGATCGTGACGCTGGGCTTTGGTGAGATCATCCGCATCCTGCTGCTGAACTGGACCAATGTCACGGGCGGGCCTAACGGTATCAGTCGGATCCCCAAGCCCGACCTGTTCGGCCTGGAGTTCACTCGACGGGTCAAGTGCAGTGCCGAAGACAAGCTGGCCGATGCCTGTAACGTGCCGTTTCACGAGTACTTCGGCATCGCCTACGATACCAGCCACAAGGTGATCTTCCTGTATCTGCTGGCCGTGGTACTGGTCCTGATCACCATCTACGTGATCAACCGCCTTACCCGGATGCCGATCGGCCGAGCCTGGGAAGCGCTGCGTGAAGACGAGATCGCCTGTCGCTCGCTGGGACTCAATCCGACCATCGTCAAACTGACCGCCTTTACCATAGGGGCCACTTTCGCAGGTTTTGCTGGCTGCTTCTTCGCGGCCCGACAGGGCTTTATCAGCCCCGAGTCCTTCATCTTTATCGAGTCGGCTATCATCCTGTCGATCGTGGTGCTCGGCGGCATGGGCTCACAACTGGGTATTATCCTGGCCGCCATCCTCCTCACCATTTTACCGGAGCTGGCGCGTGAGTTTTCGGAGTACCGAATGCTGATGTTCGGCCTGCTGATGGTCTTTATGATGATCTGGCGCCCACAAGGCCTGGTGCCTAAATCGCGTCCACACTTAGAACTCGCCTCCGGAGATAAACCCCAATGAGCAAAGCACTGCTAGAAGT
This sequence comes from Motiliproteus sp., assembly GCA_047633175.1. Taxonomy (GTDB): domain Bacteria; phylum Pseudomonadota; class Gammaproteobacteria; order Pseudomonadales; family Balneatricaceae; genus Motiliproteus. Next base: position 34,376 of record JBLIEQ010000036.1, read on the forward strand.
ATCAGGCCTGTGCATGCGCTTTGGCGGCCTGCTGGCGGTTAACAACGTCAGCCTGAGCGTGCACGAAAAAGAGATCGTCTCGGTCATCGGCCCCAATGGGGCCGGCAAGACCACGGTATTCAACTGCATTAGCGGATTTTACAGCCCGACTCAGGGCACCATCCTGTTTGACGGCGAGCAGGTCCAGGGGCTTGCGGGACACAAACTAGCCCGCAAAGGGATGGTGCGTACCTTCCAGCATGTGCGCCTGTTTAAGGAGATGACCGTTATCGAAAACCTGCTGGTCGCCCAGCATATGCATATGAATACCAACCTATTATCGGGTTTTATCAAGACCCCGAACTACCGTCAAAAAGAAAAAAGGGCGATGGAGAATGCGGCCTTCTGGCTGAAGAAGGTCAACCTGCTGGAATTTGCCAACCGCGAAGCGGGGAATCTGGCCTACGGTCAACAGCGCCGGCTCGAAATCGCCCGCTGCATGGTCACCAATCCACGGCTACTGATGCTCGATGAGCCCGCTGCCGGACTCAATCCCAACGAGACTAAGGAGCTGGATCAGCTGATCTGTAACCTTAGGGACGAGTTTGAGGTATCGATTCTGCTGATCGAACACGATATGGGCCTGGTGATGGGAATCTCCGATCAGATCGTTGTTATCAATCAGGGGTCGCCGCTGGCCAGCGGCGTGCCTGCGGAGATCCGCGACAATCCCGATGTTATCAAAGCTTACCTTGGAGAAGAGTGATGCCAGCTACCATCAAGCACTCAAAGCGATCAAAGCGCTCTCTATCTCCGGGGAGGAGTAACGCATGCTAAGACTCGAGAACGTATCCACCCATTACGGCAAGATCCAGGCCCTGCACGACGTCTCGCTGGAGGTACACAAGGGCGAGATTGTCACCCTGATCGGCGCCAATGGGGCGGGCAAGTCGACCCTGATGATGACGGTGTGCGGTGACCCGCGCGCCAGCGCCGGCAAGATCTTCTATGAAGACCAGGACATCTCCCGAGAGCAGACCGACCGCATCATGCGCCAGGGTTTAGCGGTAGTCCCTGAAGGACGCCGAATATTCTCCGCCATGACGGTCGAAGAGAATCTGAGCATGGGCGGTTTTTTTACCAGCAAAGCCCTGTATGCCAAGAACATGGCCCATGTCTATGAACTCTTTCCACGCCTCAAAGAGCGTCAGGATCAGCGGGCCGGCACCATGTCCGGCGGTGAGCAGCAGATGCTGGCGATCGGCCGCGCACTGATGAGCAATCCACGGATGCTGTTTCTGGACGAACCCTCGCTGGGATTGGCACCGCTGATCATCAAGCAGATCTTTGACATCATCAGGATGCTGCGCGACGATGGCGTCACCATCTTTCTGGTCGAGCAGAACGCCAACCAGGCACTGCGCATCGCCGACCGCGGTTACGTCCTGGAGAATGGCCGCATCGTCCTGCAGGACACCGGGGCCGCGCTGCTGACCAATGACGAGGTCCGTAACGCGTATCTGGGAGGTTAGGAACGACACCCTCACAGATAAAAGGAACCTTCGCTCTTATGCTTAAAGGCCTGTTTTCCAAAAACAGCTTATCCCGAGCGCTGCAGCGCGACGACCTCGAGGGCTTGCTTAAGGTTATTCGCGCGGGTGCCGACCTCAATGAGCCGTTCCGACTCGAGCCCGATGAGCCGACGGCGCGTCCTGCCGTAGAGCACGCGTTGCGGCTAGGGCATAGCCAGTGTCTGCAAAAATTACTCGACGCTGGGGCCCTGTTGCCTGAATGGGATAGCGACCAGAAACTGCTGCTCAGTCAGGCCATCAACAGCCCGACAGCGGCTCTTAGCCTCAGCACCCTGCTGCTGAAAGCCGGTGCCGATGCCAACGTCAATCAGGGCGAAGCACTGTTCGCCTGCCTCGAGATTAAGGATGATAACCAGATGCTGCTGCTAACCAACCGGCTGCAGCAGTACGGTGCCGACCTTAATGCCCACA
>JBLIEQ010000037.1:0-36186 GCA_047633175.1 Motiliproteus sp.
GTGGAGCCTAGCGGGTATTTGAAGAACACCGCTGATGCTTTTATTAGAAGATATTGGTGGAGCCTAGCGGGTATTTGAAGAACACCGCTGATGCTTTTATTAGAAGATATTGGTGGAGCCTAGCGGGTATTTGAAGAACACCGCTGATGCTTTTATTAGAAGATATTGGTGGAGCCTAGCGGGATCGAACCGCTGACCTCAACACTGCCAGTGTTGCGCTCTCCCAGCTGAGCTAAGGCCCCAATATACAACGGGTAAAACAAGATATGGCGTCCCATAGGGGGTTCGAACCCCTGTTACTGCCGTGAAAGGGCAGTGTCCTGGACCACTAGACGAATGGGACTAACTGTACGCTTTGCTATTTAAACTCTTTCAATTGTGCCTAGAGTTTGGTGGAGCCTAGCGGGATCGAACCGCTGACCTCAACACTGCCAGTGTTGCGCTCTCCCAGCTGAGCTAAGGCCCCTCAACAAAACGTGGGCGTATTCTATAGGCAGTTATGCCAGTGGATCAAGGAGTTTCTGAAAAGAGAGGAAAAGAAGCCTCAGAGCTCATTCTCGAGCGAGCGCACCAGATCACGAAAGGCTTCGCGGTTGTTAACATTCAGATCCATCAGCGCACGATGCGCGTCCAGCACTCGCTCCCGAACCCGCTCTTCAGACTCCTGCAGCAGATCCAATTCCCGGAGCTCGGCACTGCTGCCGACGCTATCCTGGATCAGGATAAAGACCTTATCAAAACCCATGCTCAGCAGTACTCGGGTAATATCCTCATTGGTAGAGACGATCGTAGGGCGCTGCTGATGACGGCGCTTCAAGCGAACCGAGAGCTTGGCCAGCAGCCCCAGCGAGGTGCTGTCGATCCCCTGGGTTTCGGTGAGATCGATAATGATAGACTTGAAATTATCATACTCCAGCGTGGTGGCCAGAAACTGGTCCAGCGTGGTGCAGAGGGTAAGACGAACGTCACCGACAAACTTGAGCACATAAGTACCCGCCTGTTCGGCAAACAGAATTTTTCCGTTTAACATGGCTTGATACTATAGGTAGTAAAAAAATAAGTATTTGAAAAAATAAAGACTACAACCGCCTGGAGACACTGAGTGCGGCAATATCGTCCGGGGCCTCATCCACCTGATCGACACCCAAGATGGCTGCCAGATCACTGAGATCATCATAGCCCCGGGCTGCGGCATCCAGCAAGCTCTTTTCCTTGGCTTTAAGATTTGGTTGCGGCAGCACTTCGAGCACGCCATCCGAAAACAGGGTCAAACAGAACTCATCGTCGAGTTCAACGATACGGCCCTCAAATTGCGCATCTTCAAACAACCCGACCGGCATTCCGCAGCCCCCGAGATACTCGGTCTTCGTACCCTGCCTGAGAATCGGCATGGGAAAATGGCCGCCCACGCCGTATTGCAGGGTATTCTCTATGCCATCCAGCAGGCCGATAAAGATCGTCATATGCTTGCCCAGCCCGGTCTCCAGGAATTCTTTGTTGACCCGCTCCAGAACCGCTACCGGCGAGAGAATATCGAAGCTGGAGCCGCGATTGTAATTGCGCAGCAAGCGGTTGGTCATGTTTTTCAGCAGCACGGTGACGAAGGCCGACGAGGCACCATGACCGGAGATATCGGCCAGATAGAACATCGACAGCGATTCCGAGATTCGAAAGTAATCCACAAAATCGCCACTGAGCAGCAGCGACGGCTTAATCTGAAACTCGAAATGATAGCCATTGATCTGACTCTCCGGCGGCGGCAGCATCTTCTGCTGCACATGCCGGCCCGCCTGCTGATCCTCCTGTAACAGGCCCAGGCTGCGCTCGAGCTCCTCACGAAAATACTGGGTCTGCGAGACCAGCTCGGCCCGCTCCAGCAGGCGCCGCAACGAGGCCTTAAACGGCTGCGGCTCTGTCAGCGGCAAAAAGAACAGATCCGCCGCACCCTGACGCAACACCCGGAGCGCAGCGCCCTCGTCAAAACCGATCTCCAGCGCAATGACCTGATTGGGATGCATCGCCTGACAGACTCGTGCCAACCAACCCGCACCTGCCGCCGGTAACGGCAGGGTCAGCAACAGATCAGGCTGACGCTGAGCGATACACTCCAGCGCCTGCGCCGCCGTCGAGACCTGCCGCAACTCCACCGTGGCATCTGCGGTAAGCAGGGCAATAACCTCCTGCAGCGCTGGGGCGGCAGGACCGTCGGTCACCAATACACAATAGCGCTGAGAACTCATCTGCTTCCTCTCATCAGAGCCGACATTAGTAAGACGCTAGAACCCATCATCCTGAAAACCCGCGTCCTGGACGCCATCATTAACTAGGAAGGCGCGACGCTGCATATAGGCATCACGGATAAAACTGTAGCGATCACCGCTGATCAGACCCTCGGACTGAGTGAGACCCGCCCGGGTATCGACCAGCGAGAGCCCCTGAGCACTCCAGTACCAGCGGTTTTTATCGACCTCATAGGGCGGAGCCAGCTGACTGTTAGGCACCCGTGACAGGCCATCACGCACATTGCTGGGCCCCAGGAAGGGCAGCACCACATAGGGACCCGATGGCATGCCCCAGTATCCCAGCACCTGCCCAAACTCCTCATGCTGCTTGGGAATACCCAGTGCGGTGGAAAAATCTATAAAACCCAGCACCCCGAAGATCGTATTACCCACCACCCGGCTGAAATCCTGGGCACTATTGTGGGGCTTGAGCTGCAAGATATTACTGAACAGCGAGACCACATCGTCCAGATTTCCAAAGAAGTTATGCACTCCGGTCTGGATCGGCTGCGGCACCCAGCGCATATAGCCGCGGGTCACCGGCAGTAGCAGGTTGCGATCCAGAAAATCATTAAAGGCAAACACCTGACGATTAACGCCTTCCCAGGGATCCTGCTCGGCAGTCCCTGCCTGGGCTTGGGACTGGGCGCCAGGCATCAGCACTAGCAGTAGCAGCAAGCGCTGCACATTTCGTTTCAACATCTGAGTCCGCTTCATTTAATTCGACTAATGCCAAGCATAACCCGCCAGCCCGAGCCCGTCACGCCCGAATCCGGCCGCTGTTTTAGAATCGCCGCTCCTGCGCATTGCCTACAGGGATGCAGGTAAGGGGCGTGAGCAGGACGCGGAAGCTTTGCCTGCAGGGACGCAGGTAAGGGGCGTGAGCAGGACGCGGAAGCTTTGCCTGCAGGGACGCAGGTAAGGGGCGTGAGCAGGACGCGGAAGCTTTGCCTGCAGGGACGCAGGTAAGGGGCGTGAGCAGGACGCGGAAGCTTTGCCTGCAGGGACGTAGCTATGCCGTTGTTGTCGGGAACTGACAACGGCCCCCGCCCGCGGCATACGACCGCCAGGGACGGCGGAAGTGCGCTAAGCCCGTACGGAACGGGCAGCGCCGACCGCCAGGGACGGCGGAAGTGCAGTTTTTGCACGAGCAAAAAACTGCACGTACATCCTGTACATCGCCGCTCCTGCGCATCCCTGCGCCCGCGGCATATGACCGCCAGGGATGGCGGAAATGCCTAAAATGCAGGAGCATTTTTAGGCACGTACATCCTGTACATAAAAAAGGGCTCCCGAAGGAGCCCTCAACAAGCATTTAAACTGTGAGTAACAGCTTAGAAGCTTACAGTGTACTGCAGAACGATTTCGTCGTTGCTACCATCTTCCGCGTTGAAATCGTAGTAATCAACACCGATTGCTGCACTAGCACCCAGCGCGTACGCTACACCAACACCGGTCATAGAAGCATCATCGGCAGAGCCATCGTCTTGGGTAGTATGAAGCGCGGTCAGAGTCGTTTTACCCATAGAATAGGCTGCGGCGATATCCATTACCTTGACGTCATCAACAAGCACATCATCTTCATCTGATTTGGAGTAAGAGACTGCAACATACAGATTCTCTACACCTGAGTAACTCACACCCACGTTAGAGATTGTACCGGTATCTTTAATATCGGCAACGCCTGCAGCAAGACCTACACCGGCACCACTCCAGTTAAGACCGAAGATGGAAACATCAACATTATCATCTGTAGCAGTGCCATCAGCAGCGCCATCAGCAGTGAAAGCAGCAGATGCGATAAAGCCGCCCATAGAAGGAGTGTAATAAGCAACAGCCTGAGAAATCCGGTCAGGCATCTGTGCATATTGACCAGACTGACGACCCATGATATCGGTCTTGCCTTCTGCGTTACCCGGGTTGTTCTGGGTACCCATAGTCAGCTGGCCGAAACCACCTTTAACGTAAACCAAAGATTTACGCATGTTAACGTCGTTAGCGACAGTGTCTGTAACAGTGATAGTAGAAGGAGACGCACTAACGTCAACAGTAAAATCTGTTGAAGAAGACGAGGAGGGAGAACCCTGCTGGTTGCCAGCAAATTCCCACTCGAACTGATAACCGGTAGTCAGGCCTTCGATATCGTTATCTACAGTGCCTTTCACGCCCAGACGGGTCTTAGCCATCTGATTTTCGAAACTAGTATTGTCCGCAGCGATGCCACGGTACTGTGCAACGCCGTACAATGTTGCGTCAGCTTGGGCGATCATAGGTACAGTCAGAGCACTGGCAACAGCCAGCGCGATTAGAGACTTTTTCATTATAGGTATTCCCCTTCAGTTTTTTAACGTACGAGTAGTTAAATTATTTTTAACTATTGTCATTAACTTCTGTTTAATTAACGTCTGGTCGGCGAACCTTCAAACCATTCCCCAATGGCTTTCACGAAAGCCCTCCCTAAATCCAAGCGACCCAACTCTAACCCAGTAGATTTGAAAAATGTAGACCCTGATACAAAAAAAACCGCCATTTCGCTGCTTTTCTGCTCAGCTGCGGTTATTTATCAAGCAATCCTCAACCAAAACAGGGTCCGGGTCGCCGGTCTCCGAGCCGGCCGATGTTATTACAATCTGTTTTCGACACCTACTGCCGACACCTACAAGACCTCCTGCCTGACCGACAACAGACTAACCAAACCAAACGCTGATATCTGACCATGCCGCTTTTGCAGGGTCAAGCAGACTTAAGGCTAAGCACTAAGTCGTAAGCAGTCAACCTTCAACCTTCAGTATTGGAAACCTCGGGAACCGCGGGAACAGATAGCTAGAACGCCGCTTCTGTCAGCTGCCACTGCTGCCGGAGGCGCTTTTCCGAGACCGGCATTGAGGTCCCCAGCTGCTGCGCAAACAGGGACACCCGGTACTCCTCGAGCATCCAGCGATAACGCTGTAACTCCCGGGTATCGACCCCCGCTTGCAGACACTGCTTTAAGCGCGCCTCGGACTGGGACTGCAGCTGCTGCAGCTGTTCGCCGGCGACCCTCTGGCGCTGCAGATCCTGCTGAAACTTGTCCAGCCGGATCTCGATCGCCTGCAGATAGACCGGCAGCCGTGGCCACCAGTCCGCCGGTGTCGCGCTGATAAAGCCTTTGTGGATCAGCTGAGCCAACTGCTGCCTGATATCATTGAGTACCGGCGCCCAGGCCAGCTGAATCTGCCCCGTCAGGCGTTTATTGAGCCGGTGATACTGGGTTAACAGCGCCTGCAGCTGGCTGGCCAACACCTCGGCCGCCGGCCAGAGCTCCGCCCGCCCCTGCTCCAGGATGGCGGCGAAGGCCTCGGGGGTGCGCGGCAAGGGCTGTTTCTGTCCCGCTTCAGGGTGCAGGAAGGTTCGCGCGACCAGGGCGGCGTAAAAATCCAGCTCCAGCTCTGTCTTGCTGCCCAGCTTGGCAAACAGCAGCGCACTGCTGTCGAGCCCCGGCAGCTTGCGCCGCAACTCTTTGAGGGGGCGGGCCGATTGCAATTGTAACAACCGCACCAGACCCCAGTAGTGGGCCTGCTCGGCCTGGGCCGGGGTCGAATACAGCCGCACGGCCAGGTCCCGCTCCTGAGCCGTCAGCGCCGGGTAGGCCGGCACCTTCATCCCCGCCTGATCCAGCTCTACTCGCTGCGGCAGCGCGCCGAAGTCCCAGCGACTAATATCGCTGCGCTCCCATTCCGAGGGTGCCGGTTGCTCGGGCGCTTCGGCGGCCGAGGCAAAACGTTCGGTCAGTTCGGTCCAGTCCCGCCCTTGGGCCATCAGCTTGCCCTGGGGGTCGAGCACTCGAATATTGACCCGGTAATGGCTGTCGGCGGCGGCCTCATCCCAGTCGTCGGGCTGGATACTCACCCCCGTCTGGCGCTTGAGCGACAGGGCCAGCGCCTCGGTCAGGCTGGTCTCATCGGCGCGGGCCTGCTGCAGAAAATGATCGACCCGATCGGGCACCGGCACACACTGTTTGCGCAGCGGCTTCGGCAACCCCTTGACCAAGGCGATGCACTTATCCCGCAACATCCCCGGCACCAGCCACTGCAACCGCCTCACCGGCAGCCGATTCAGAGCCCCCACCGGCACATCAATGCTGACACCATCATCGGTCGCACCCGGCGAAAATTGGTAATGGAGCCGGAATTTCAGCCCGTGACTCTCCAGCAGATCGGGGTAGTGGTGCGCACTGACACCGCCGGCACCCTGGCGCATCAGCGCCTCTTTGGTCAGGAACAGCGCCTCGGGATCTTGCTTTTCGAGGGTCTTGCGCCATTTCTCGAAGGCCGCGCCATTCACCACCCGCTCGCCACCCTGCTTGAGCAGCAGCTCGCGATAGAACTCATACAGCTGCTCCTCATCGATCAGGATATCGCGGCGCCGGGTCTTATCCTCTAGGGCTGCGACTTCCTCCAGCAGCTGACGGTTATGGGTAAAGAAGGCCGCCTGGGTATTGAATTCGCCCTCGACCAGCGCCGAGCGAATAAAGATCTGCTGCGCCTGCTCGGGATCTATCGCACCGAAGTTGACCTTGCGACTGGGGATAATCACCAGGCCATAGAGGGTCACCTTTTCATGGGCGATCACCTGGGCGGCGCGTTTCTCCCAGTGCGGCTCGCCATAGCTACGCTTGAGCAGATGAGGGGCCAGCGGCTCGATCCAGCCCGGCTCGATCCGGGCGGCGGTGCGTGCGAACAGCCGACTAGTCTCGGTCAGTTCGGCCGCCATCATCCACTTAGCTTTACCTTTGGAGAGGCTCGAGCCGGGAAAGAGCATAAATTTACGGTTGCGCGCTCCCAGGTATTCGCGATCCTCCTGCTTGCAGCCAATATGGCTAAGCAAGCCGGCCAGCAGCGCCCGGTGCAGCACCTCATAACTGGCAGATGTAGCATTCTCCTTTAAGCCCATCGCCTTACAGGCCAGATGCAGCTGCCGGTGCAGATCACGCCATTCCCGCATCCGCATAAACGACAGGAACTGTTTCTGACAATAGCTGCGCAGCTGGCCCTGGCTCAGTTCCTGGCGCTGCTGTTCGTAGAGGTTCCAGAGATTGATATAACTGCTGAAGTCGGAATCCTTGTCCTGATACTCGCGGTGCTTCTCATCGGCCTGCTGCCGTTTATCGGCGGGCCGCTCGCGCGGGTCCTGAATCCCCAGTACCGAGGCGACCACCAGCACCTCCTTGAGGCAGTTCTGGTTAGCAGCCTCGATAACCATGCGGCCGATACGCGGATCCACCGGCAGCCGGCTCAGCTGCTGCCCCAGGGCTGTCAGCTTGTCATCGCGGATCGCCCCCAGCTCTTCGAGCAGGATCACCCCATCGCGGATCTGACGCGAATCGGGCGGATCGATAAAGGGAAACAGTTCCATCGTGCCCAGACGCAGGGCCTCCATCTGCAGGATCACCGCCGCCAGATTGGTACGCATAATCTCAGGATCGGTAAAGGCAGGACGCAGGTTAAAGTCATCCTCGGCATACAGACGGATGCAGATCCCGGAGGCGACCCGCCCGCAGCGGCCCTTGCGCTGATTGGCACTGGCCTGGGAGATCGCCTCGATCGGCAAGCGCTGCACCTTGGAGCGCACGCTGTAGCGGCTGATCCGCGCCAGCCCGCTATCGATCACATAGCGGATACCCGGTACCGTCAGCGAGGTCTCGGCGACGTTAGTGGCCAGCACCACCCGCCGACCCCGTCCTGCGGGGTTAAAGATCTTATTCTGCTCTGCCCGACTCAGGCGCGCATAGAGCGGTAATATCTGAATATCGCGCAACTGCCTGCCACCTGCGGCCTTACGCAGCTGCTCGGCCACTTCGCGGATCTCCCGCTCACCGCTCAGAAACACCAACACATCGCCCAGCTTAGGACCGAGACCGGCGCGCTCACGCTCCTCGATCTCTTCCAGCGCGGCCACCACCCGCTGCGGCAGGCTCAGGGCCTGCTCATCGGCATCGGTGTCCGATTCCTGCGCTTCTTGCTGCTGCTCTTGTTGATGCTCGGGAGGACGGTACAGCACCTCGACCGGATAGGCCCGGCCCGACACTTCCAGCACCGGCGCATCATCAAAGTGCTGGGAGAAGCGCTGCACGTCGATGGTGGCGGAGGTGATAATCACCTTCAAATCCGGACGCTGTGGCAGCAGGCGCTTGAGATAGCCGAGCAGGAAGTCGATATTGAGGCTGCGCTCGTGCGCCTCGTCGATAATCAGGGTGTCATACTTTTCCAGCAGTCGGTCATGCTGCGCCTCGGCGAGCAGGATGCCGTCGGTCATCAACTTGATCCGAGTGGCATCCCCGGTGGTGGCATCAAAACGCACCTGATAGCCGACACTCTTGCCCGGCGGCTCGCCCAGCTCTTCGGAGATCCGGGTGGCCACCGCGCGTGCGGCCAGACGACGCGGCTGGGTGTGGCCGATCAGCCCGAAGCTGCCCCGACCCAGCTCCAGCAGAAACTTGGGCAGCTGGGTGGTCTTACCCGAGCCGGTCTCCCCCGCCAGCACCAACACCTGGTTATCGCGAATAAGCCCCAGGATCTCCTCACGCTTCTGGCAGATCGGCAACTGGTCATCGTAGCGCGGCACGATCGGCGCCAGCCGCGGCTCGACCCGCTGCTGCGACTGCGCGACCCGTTGCAGAAATTTCAACCGCAGCCGATCAAAGGGCTTATTGGCCCGGGCATTGCGCTGCATCCCCTGCCATAGCTGACGCAGCTCGCGCCGGTCAGAGATCAGACACAGATCAATCTCGCTGGCCAGTAGTTGCAGGGGATCATTCACAGAGTGTCCGATAAGTTGACGCCTTTTAGCCAAAGAAAACAGGGGCGTCGATTATACGCGTTAGCCTTGTCGGAATACATTCAACCTACAAAACGCCGAACCACAGGGGGGATTTGTTTCTTTTGTGGGTTAGGCTTTAGCCTGACGATGATCACTCCCTGCTAGCCTTGTCGGACTAAAGTCCGACCTACAGCCCGACCCTCAGGGAGAATGTGAGGAGTGGGAGCCATAGGTTTTACTGGTACAATCATGGTTTTGTTATAAAGCGCCGAGAGCCAGCCATGATACCAAGACTTGCCGAAATCAACCCTGTCCAGGGGCGTTATCTTCAGTTTATAGACGCCTTGCGTGCTCAGGGGTTTAGCGGCGATCTCAGTCCCGACTACGCCAACCGCGTCGTACTGGCGACCGATAACAGCATCTATCAGCTGTTGCCACAGGGGGTTATCTATCCGCGTACGGTGGCCGATCTGCAACTGATCGCCGGTCTTGCCAACCAGAAAGAATTTGTTCAGATCAGCCTCAGCCCCCGTGGTGGCGGTACCGGTACCAACGGCCAGTCGCTAACCGATGGCCTGATTGTCGATCTGTCCAAACATATGAATCAAATCCTGGAGATCAATGCCGAGGAGCGCTGGGTACGGGTGCAGACCGGGGTGGTCAAGGATCAGCTGAATGCGGCACTCAAGCCACTCGGGCTGTTCTTTGCGCCGGAGCTGTCGACCAGCAGCCGCGCCACCCTCGGCGGCATGATTAATACCGATGCCAGCGGCCAGGGCTCCTGCCTCTACGGCAAGACCCGCGATCACGTGCTGGAGCTCGACTCGGTACTGCTCGATGGCAGCACCTGGCACTCAGAGCCCCTAGATGAGGCCGCACTCAGTGAGGTCCAGCAGCGCGATGACCGGATCGGCGAGCTCCACCGGCTGGCAGATCAGATCAGCCAAGACCATGCCGCGCTGATCGAGAGTCGCTTTCCCAAGCTCAATCGCTGCCTGACCGGTTACGACCTGGCTCATCTGCGCGACTCCCGGAATCGCTTCGATCTTAATTCGCTGCTCTGCGGCAGCGAGGGCACCCTGGCCTTTATCAGTGAGGCCAAGCTCAACCTGCTGCCTATCCCTAAATACTCGGCCCTGATCAACCTGCAATATGACAGCTTCAACGATGCCCTGCGTGATGCCCAGGCGCTGATGCAGAGCGCGCCAGCATCCATAGAAACCATCGATTCCAGGGTCCTTAACCTGGCGATGGCCGATATCGTCTGGGACAGCGTCAGCGACTATTTCCCCAGCACCGACACGCGCAGCATCCAGGGGATCAATCTGGTCGAGTTTATTGCCGACGACGCCGACGCCCTGCAACAGCAGATCCAGCGACTGACCGGGCAGCTCGATGCCAGCCAGGGTCAGGCCGGCAAGAGTTTCAGATACACGGTTGCCCACGGCCAGAGCGAGATCAACAAGATCTGGGGGATGCGCAAGAAGTCGGTCGGCCTGCTGGGCAATACTCAGGGCGATGCCCGTCCTATCCCCTTTGTCGAAGACACCGCCGTGCCTCCGGAAAATCTGGCCGATTACATCGTCGAATTTCGCGCCCTGCTCGATGGCCAGGGGCTGGAGTACGGCATGTTTGGCCACGTCGATGCCGGCGTGCTGCATGTGCGCCCCGCGATCGATATGAAGGATCCGCTGCAGGAGGCGCTGATCCGCACTCTCAGCGACCAGGTGGTAGCGCTGACCACAAAATATAAAGGCCTGCTCTGGGGGGAACACGGCAAGGGGATCCGCTCAGAATATTCACCCGAGCTGTTCGGCCCCGAGCTGTATCGCTGCATGCAGCAACTCAAAGCGGGCTTCGATCCGCACAACCAGCTCAATCCCGGCAAGATCTGCACGCCGCTCGACAGTGGCGCCGAGCTCTATCGGATCGACGGCGTACCGACCCGCGGCCAGCACGACCGGCAGATTCCGGTAGCGGTGCGCGAACAGTTCGACAGCGCTTTGAACTGCAATGGCAACGGCGCCTGCCACAACTACGACCCCGATGATGCCATGTGCCCCTCCTGGAAAGGCACCCGCCAGCGGATCCACACCCCCAAGGGTCGGGCATCGCTGGTACGCGAATGGCTGCGCCAGCTCAGCAACAATGGCAGCAACGCCAAGACCGAGAGCCGCAAGCTCAAGCTGACGCCGTTCTGGCAGAATCTGCCCGCCAAGATTCGCAACAGCTGGCATCAGCGTCGAGGGGAGTACGATTTTTCCCATGAGGTCTATGACGCCATGCAGGGTTGCCTGGCCTGTAAGTCCTGCGTCTCCCAGTGCCCAATCAAGGTCAATGTGCCCGAGTTCCGTTCCGAGTTTCTGTCGCTATACCACGGTCGCTACCTGCGGCCGTTAAAGGATTATATGGTGGGCACGCTGGAGTTTATGATCCCCTGGCTGGCCCGCTGGCCCGCACCCTATAACTGGCTGATGAGTAACAAGACCAGCCAGCGCCTGCTGAAGAAGCAGCTGGGCATGGTCGACAGCCCGCAGATCTGCAGCCCTTCGCTGAAAAAGAGCTTAGAAAATCACGGGATCCCCTGGGCCAACGAGACCAGGCTACGGTCACTCTCTAAGGAACAGCGTGAGCGCGCCGTCATCCTGGTGCAGGACGCCTTTACCAGCTACTTCGAAACCCCGCTGCTGGTCGATTGCTGCGACCTGCTGCGCCGGCTCGGTTTCGAGGTACTGGTCGCGCCCTTCAGTCCCAACGGCAAACCGCTGCACGTGCACGGCTTCCTGACCCAGTTTGAACGCACCGCCCGCGCCAGCGCCGAACGGCTGCAGGCCCTGGCCAAATCAGGCGTTCCTCTGGTGGGAATCGATCCGTCGATGACCCTGAGTTACCGTCAGGAATACGCCAAGACCCTGCCGGAGATGGAGATCCCCGCCGTACTGCTGTTACAGGAATGGCTGGACAGTCCGCCGGTGCAGGCGCAGCTGCAGACCCTGGCGCTAAACCTACCCCCGCAGCGGTTTCAACTGCTGGCGCACTGCACCGAACGCACCAACGCCCCGGGCTCTGTGGCACAGTGGCAACGGGTCTTCAGCACTCTGGGTCTGGAACTCGTGCATCAGAATCTGGGCTGCTGCGGCATGGCCGGCACCTATGGCCATGAAGCGGCCAACCAGGAGACCTCCAAACATATCTACAGCCTGAGCTGGGGCGCAAAGATCGCAGAGTTCAACCAGCCGCCGCTCGATGACAGCCCGGCCACCACTCTGGTCGCCACCGGCTATTCGTGTCGCAGCCAGGTCAAGCGTATCGATCAACAGCAGCTTGACCATCCGCTGCAGGGACTGCTAGCGGCAATCAGAGGGGCCGGGGTGTAGGTCGGCGTTCCGTGGGTAGAAAGCAGTCCGACAATGCTAGCTGGGAGCGCCCTGCGTCGGACTAAAGTCCGACCCACAACGCGGTTGCAGCTCGATCCCCAGCGCCGTCCAGATCGGATCTATATCGCCCTTGAGCGGCGGATACTTACCCAAGGAGGTCCAGTGGAATTCTGGTCGGTGATAATCGCTGCCGACCGACATCTTCAGCTTAAAATGCTCCGCTAGACGTACCAGGTCGATCACCCGGTTGGGATTTTCACCGCCATAACTGACTTCTAATCCCCCGCCGCCCAGTGCCACAAAGTCGGAAATCATCAAGCGTAACCGGGTCCAGTTAAGATCGTATTTAAGCGGATGCGCCACCACGGCGATACCACCGGCCGCCACGATCCAGCCGACGACCTTCTCCATGGACGGCCAGTGGCAGCGGACATCACCGGGACGCTTGGAGCCCAGATAACGCTTAAACGCCTCGGGTTCGGAAGTTACGTACCCCATCTCGACCATCGCCCGGGCAAAATGCGGTCGCCCCAGCGAGTCGCCACTGGCAAAGGTGCGCGCACGTTCCATCACCCCGGGCATACCACGCTGTGATAGCTGCTGATCGATCTCGACCGAGCGCAGTGCCCGTGCCTTCGCCTGCTCGGCCACCGCCTCCAGCAACGCCGGATGCTTATCGTCGATACCCAAACCCACGACATGGATGCCGCAATTGGCCCAGGTGGTTGAGAGTTCGATCCCCGCCACCAGGCCAATACCGTGCTCTTGCGCCGCTATCCGCGCCTCATCCAGCCCTTCGCAGGTATCATGGTCGGTAATGGCCAGATACTGCAGCCCCTTGGCGGCAGCCATCTCGACCAGGGCCGTTGGCGACAAGCCACCGTCGGAAGCGGTAGTATGGCTATGTAGGTCTATGGCGGGCAGCATGGGATTACCTGAAGTCTAAGGATGGAAAGTAGAGCACAATACACAACACCTGAGGATACTGGTTTTTGGCTTAGGCCGATAGGCGTGTGCCTATGAACTCTTTATACTGACCACACTCATAGTCTTATCCCTCAACTGCCACTGGACCCTTTTATGAAGCTGCTGTTTGATTTTTTACCGATCGCGATCTTTTTCGGGGTCTACAAATATACCGGTGATATCATCCTCGCCACCGCCGTGCTGATCCCCGCCACCATCATTCAGATACTGTTCACCTGGATACGCACCCACAAGATCGAAAAGATGCAACTGGTCACCCTAGCACTGGTGATCGTACTGGGTGGTGCCACCGTATTGTTCCAGGACAAGACCTTTATCCAATGGAAACCGACCGTGGTTAACTGGTTGTTTGGGTTGGCCTTCCTGGGTAGCCAGTTTATCGGCGCCAAACCCCTGGTGCAGCGCATGATGGAGAGCGCGGTGACGTTGCCGGCTGCGATCTGGACCCGGTTGAACCTGGCCTGGGTCGTGTTTTTTATCGTGATGGGCGCCCTGAATCTCTATGTCGCCAAGACGATGAGCGAGGAGACCTGGGTCAACTTTAAGCTGTTTGGTATGCTCGGATTGACCCTGATCTTTATCATTCTGCAAGGGATCTACCTTAGCCGGCACATCAGCGAAAAAGACGATGATGATACCGATTCTTCCCCGGTGATCGAGCAGGACAAGTAGTTCATAAATATCAGGAAACTCCTTGCCAGCCTTGTCGGACTACCTTCTACCCACAAAACGCCGACCCACAGAAAAGAGAACTGCCATGTATTACGCCATCATCAGTGAAGATGTTGAGAATTCGCTGGAAAAACGCCTGGCCGCGCGCCCCGACCATGTCGCGCGATTGATCGCACTCAAGGACGAGGGACGCCTGCTGGTCGCCGGTCCACATCCGGCGATCGACGCGGAAGATCCGGGTCCTGCTGGCTTTACCGGCTCCCTGGTGATTGCCGAGTTTGAGTCGCTGGCAACAGCGCAAAGCTGGGCCGATGCCGATCCCTATATAGCAGCAGGCGTCTATGCCAAGGTGATTGTTAAGCCTTATAAGAAGGTCCTGCCTTAGCCCCTGTGGGTCGGACCTTGTAGGTCGGACCCCTGTAGGTCGGACTTCAGTCCGACGAAGGCAGCTCCTTGCTAGAATTGCTGGACTGCTTTCTATCCACGAAACGCCAACCCACAAATAATAGCTCTGTGGGAGCCTGCCTGATGCGGTTCGTGCCTCACCGCATCCTACGAATAGAAATTCTCGTAACAGTAGTTGGTGGCCTCGACATAGCCAGGCACGCTGCCGCAGTCAAACCGCCGCCCCTGAAACTTGAAACCGATCACCCGGCCCTGTTCAGCCTGCTTGAGCAGCGCGTCGGTGATCTGAATCTCCCCTCCTTTACCTGGAGGGGTCGTGGCGAGTAGTTCGAAGATATCCGGAGTCAGCAGGTAACGGCCGATGATCGCCAGATTACTCGGTGCCTCTGAGGGTACGGGCTTTTCGACCATCGCGCTGATCCTGTAGATTCCGGGGGCCTCCTCGATGCCGGCGATCACCCCGTACTTGTCCACCTGATCCATCGGTACCTCTTCGATGGCAACGATGGAGCACTGGTACTGCTCATAGAGCGCGACCATCTGTGCCAGGACGCTCTCGCCCTGGGGATTAACACACAGATCGTCGGGCAGCAGCACCGCAAAGGGCTCGTTACCCACTACCGCTTCGGCACAACCGATCGCGTGGCCCAGGCCTTTGGCTTGCAGTTGACGGACAGAGGTTACCTGGCAGCTGTCGATCAAATTGTTGATACCCGCCAGCAACTCGATCTTGGGGCTGCCGGCAAGCTGCTGTTCCAGCTCGACATTGCGATCGAAGTGATTCTCGATCGCCTGTTTATGGCGACCATTAATCAGACAGATGCGTTTTAACCCGGCGCTCACCGCCTCTTCGACTCCATATTGGATGAGCGGTTTATCCACCACCGCCAGCATCTCTTTAGGCACCGCCTTGGTGGCTGGCAGAAACCGGGTCCCGAGACCGGCGACCGGAAATACGCAGGTACGTACCTGATTAGGCATAGTTATTCCTTTACGCTATGGGGGTTGGATTTTAGGGTGTCCTGACTGGCGGAGAACGAGCTCGACCGACCGATGCCGATATAGTTAAACCCCAGAGATTTCATATAACCGGGGTCGTAAATATTTCGGCCATCGAGAATCAGCTTACTGGGCATCAGGGTGGCGATTCGAGCAAAATCGGGACTCCAGAACTCCTTCCACTCAGTCGCGATCAATAGCGCGTCGGCGCTCTCCAGTGCTTGGTAGGGGTCATCACAGCAGAGCAGATCGGCCCGCAGACCAAAACGCTGCTCGACCCGGCCCATCGCTTTAGGATCGTAGAGCCGAACCTTAACGCCCTGGGCCCAGAGCGCCTGCATCAGCTCCAGGCTAGGTGCATTATCGATCCTGTCGGTACCCGGCTTAAAGGCCGCACCCCAGAGCGCGACCGTTTTGCCGTTCAGATCCGCCTGCCAGTACTGCCAGAGTTTGCGGAACAGCAGCTCTTTCTGCTGGCGATTGGTTTCCAGCACCGCACTCATCAGGAAGGAATCTTCGACGCAGTGCTCTACGGTTTTGGCCAGCTGCATCACATCCTCGGAAAAACTCAAGCCCCCGAAACCACAGCCCGGGTAGATATAGTCATAGCCGATGCGTGAATCGGAACCCACACCCTTGCGCACCTGCTCGATATCCACCTGCAGCTGATCGGCCAGATTGGCCATCTCATTCATAAAGCTGAGTTTGGTCGCGAGCATGCCGTTAATCGCATATTTAGAAAATTCCGCCTCGCGGGTCGACATCAGCAGCCACTGGTCATAGTTACGATTAAAGGGCCGCAGCAGCTCGCGCGCGCGCGCCAGGCCTGAGTCGCTGTCCGTGCCTAACAGAATCCGCGAGGGACGGGTAAAGTTTTGAATCGCGGCACCCTCCTGCAGAAAACTGGGCAACGACAGACAGGCCACCTGCGGGTCTAATCCCTGTAGGTCCAAGCCCTGCTCCGCCCTCTTGCACATCAGCTGCTGCAATCGCTCAGTGCTTCCCACCGGGAAGGTACTCTGATTGATCAGGGTGATCGGAATGCTGGCGGCCAGCGCCAGGCGTGCGACCAGATCCTCGGCAAAGGCCAGCTCATCGGTCTCTAATGCCAGGCAGTGGATCTCGCCATGCATAAAGGCCCGGGCCTCCGTCTCGGCCCACTGCAGACGACCGCTATTGAGCTGCTGCTGCAACCGCTCACTCAGACCGGGTTCATCGAAGGGTAATGCCAGGCGCAGGAGATCCGCCTGCGAGGTCGCACTGCCGGGTAGCACCCGCACCTCGTTACCGACATCGGCAAGTGCCCAGGCGGTGACCAGCGCAGTCAACCCTGATCCATAGACTGAAACGCGCATCTAGAGTTTCTCTCCTTGTTCTGATCCTGACCCTGATCCTGGCGGCTGCTCAGCAACCCTGCGGATAAAGTCCAGCAGACCGTCGGTCGAGCTTTCGTCAAAACGATAATCGGGGTCCTCGATAGCGGTGCTGGTCTGATGGGCGATCTGCTTGCCCAGCTCCACACCCCACTGATCGAACGGATTGATCTCCCAGATCACTGCCTGCACAAACACCTTGTGTTCGTAGAGTGCCACCAACTGCCCCAGAGAGAAGGGCGTCAGAGCCTCCATCAACAGGGTACTCGAGGCCTGATTACCAGGATAGCGCTGATCATTACGAGATAACCGGGCCTGTTCCTGCGCCGTCAGCGCCTGATCTCCGAGCATCAGTACCCGCGATTGCGCTAGGCAGTTGGCCAGGGATAGTTGCTGCTGTTGTTGCAGCTGATCCTGAGTGCCGGCGACGGTGTTATTACGGTAGCGCAGCACCGGGGCGATAAAATCGCAACTGACCGGTTGGGTGCCCTGGTGTAACAGCTGGAAAAACGCATGCTGGGCATTGGGACCGACCTCCCCCCAGATGATCGGGCAAGTATCGTAATCCACCGACTCACCCTCACGGTTGACCGACTTGCCGTTGCTCTCCATCTCCAGCTGGGTCAGGTAGTTGGGCAGAAACTTGAGGCGGCCATCGTAGGGCAACACAGCGTGGCCGCGGGTACCGAGAAAGTTATGATTCCAGATCCCCAGCACCGCCAGCAGTACCGGCATATTATGGGCCAGGGGAGCCGAGCAGAAATGGTTATCCATGGCATGCGCGCCGGCCAGAAACTGGCGAAAACCGGCCATCCCCAGCAGCAGCGCGATCGGCAGACCGATCACCGACCAGACCGAATAGCGTCCCCCGACCCAATCCCAGAACAGCAGCTGATTGGCCTCGGCGATACCCCATTGAGTCATCTTCTCGGGACTGGCCGAGCAGCCGATAAAGTGCTGCCGCAGCAGCACCTGGGGGTTGTCGATCTTCTCCGCCAGCCAGCGTTTGGCAGTATCGGCATTCGCCAGAGTATCTATGGTAGAAAAAGACTTGGACGAGAGGATAAACAGGGTGGTCTCTTGATTCAGATGCTTGAGCAGCTCGGACAGTTGCGAGCCGTCGATAGAGGAGACAAAGTGCAGCTTTAGCCGTTGTGCGGCCTCGATGCGGAACTCCTCCAACGCATGGCAGGCCATCAGCGGGCCGAGATCAGAGCCGCCGACACCTATATTGATCACATCGGTGATCGGCTTCCCGCTGTAACCACGCCACTGCTGCTGGTGTATCCGTTCGACCAGCCCCGCCATCTTATCCAGGTTCTGATGTACGGCAGCAGCAACCGGCTCGCCCGCCACCGCCACTGCACTCTCGGGTGGCGCCCGCAATACCGTATGCAGTGCGGCACGACCCTCGGAGCTGTTGATCGGTTCGCCACTAAAGAGCGCCTCGATCCAGGAGCCCAGCTGCTGCTGCTCCGCCAACTGCACCAGCAGCTCCAGGGTCTGGGCGGTGATGCGCTGTTTGGAGATATCCAGCAGCAGCTGATCGGCCTGGACCGCGAAGCAGTCGAAGCGGTCTGGCTGCTGGCTGAACAGCTGACTGAGCGAGCGTTGTTGCAACGGGTCACGACTGTAGGTTTCGATAGCCTTCCAAGCCGGAGTCTGTCTCACTGACATCACTACTTCCTCTGTATTGAATGTTGGAATAGAGACCTGCCCGTTTCTGCCTAATCCACCCACACCCGGGCATTACGGAACATTCTCAGCCAGGCACCCTCCTCGCCCCAGCTATCGGGTGCCCAGGAGTTCTGTACCGCGCGGAACACCCGTTCCGGATGCGGCATCATGATCGACACTCGGCCATCCGGCGTGGTAACACCCGTAATGCCGGCGGCAGAGCCGTTGGGGTTGGCCGGGTAGGTTTCCGTCGTCCGCCCCTGGTTATCCACATAACGCAGCGCCACCTGCCCGGAACCCTGCAAGCCCTGCAGATGCTCGGCGTGCCTAAATTCTGACTGACCCTCGCCGTGTGCGATGGCGACCGGCATCTGTGAACCGGCCATCCCCGCCAGCAAAATTGAGGGGCTCTGCTGCACCTCGACCATCGCGACCCGCGCCTCAAACTGCTCCGACAGGTTACGGACAAAACGCGGCCAGAGCTCGGCGCCCGGGATCAGTTCATGCAGGTTGGAGAGCATCTGGCAGCCGTTACAGACCCCCAGTGCAAAGCTGTCATCACGAGTAAAGAAAGCCTCAAACTGATCCCTGGTACGGTTGTTAAACAGGATCGACTTGGCCCAGCCCTCACCGGCACCCAGGACATCACCGTAGGAGAAGCCGCCGCAGGCCACCAGACCCTTGAACTCCTCCAGGGAACGGCGGCCGGACAGCAGATCGCTCATATGTACATCGATCGTATCGAAGCCGGCACGATCGAAGGCTGCCGCCATCTCGACCTGACCGTTAACGCCCTGCTCGCGCAGCACGGCGATCCGGGGTCGCACCCCGGTGGCGATCATAGGCGCGGCCACGTCAGCCGAAACATCGAAGCTGAGCGTGGCACTCAAGCCGGGATTGTCGGCGTCCAGCAGGCCGTCGAACTCCTGTTGAGCGCAGTCGGCATTATCCCGCAGCGCCTGAAGCTCATAACTGGTCTGCGCCCACCAGCGTTGTAGCTGGGTGCGGGTCTGGCTGTAGACCTCCTCATAATCGAAGCAGATATTGAAACGATCATCCTCATTGAGGCTGCCGATCACCTTGACGCTATCGCCGAGACCGGCTGCGTTGAATTCGCTCAGCAGCGCTTCGGTATGCTCGCGCCTGACCTGAATAACACCGCCCAGCTCCTCGGCAAAGAGTGCCGCGGTAAGCTCGCTGCTGTCTCCGGCCAGCAGATCCAGTTCTATATCGATACCGGTTCGGCCGGCGAACATCATCTCTGCCAGCGTCACGAACAGCCCCCCGTCGGAGCGGTCATGGTAGGCCAGCAGCAGCCCCTGCTCATTTAGCGCCTGGAGCGCCGCAAAATAGATTTTCAACGGCCCCGCATCATCCAGATCGGGTGCTTCGGTGCCGACCTGGTTATACACCTGCGCTAGGGCCGATAACCCCAGGCGGTTCTGTCCCAACCCCAAATCCAGCAACAGCAGATCGGTGGGGCCCTGGTCGGTGCGCAGTTCTGGTGTCAGGGTCTTGCGGACATCCAGCACCGGGGCAAAACCGGAGATGATCAAGGATAGCGGCGAGGTCACGCTCTTCTCAACACTTTGTCCCTGTTGATCATCATCGTTCCAGAGCGTACGCATGGACATGGAGTCCTTACCCACCGGCACGCAGATTCCCAGTTCAGGGCACAGTTCCATCCCCACGGCTTTGACGGTCGCGTAGAGCTTCTCGTCTTCACCCGGATGACCAGCGGCGCACATCCAGTTGGCCGACAGCTTGATATCGCCCAGCTTACCGATCCGCGCGCCAGCCATATTGGTAATGGTCTCGGCGATCGCCATCCGTCCGGATGCGGGGCCATCGATCAGCGCCAGCGGGGTGCGTTCACCCATCGCCATCGCCTCCCCCGCATAGCTGTCATAGGCGGCGGTCGTCACCGCGCAATCGGCTACCGGCACCTGCCAGGGACCGACCATCTGATCCCGGGCCACGAGACCGGTGATCGAACGGTCGCCGATGGTGATCAGGAAGCTCTTGCTGCCGACCGCCGGTAATTTAAGCACCCGCTCGACCGCCTCCTCCAGATCGATCTGAGAGGCATCAAATTCGGGAAGCACATAGTCGCTGTGGACGATACTGCGGTGCATCTTCGGCGGCTTGCCGAACAACACCGACATCGGCAGATCGACCGGCTTATTATCAAAATGGGTATCGCCCAGGGTCAGATGATGAGCCTCGGTCGAGGTCCCAACGACGGCGTAGGGACAGCGCTCTCGCTGACAAATCGCCTCGAACACCGGCATATCTTCCGGCATCACCGCGATCACATAACGTTCCTGGGCTTCGTTACACCAGATCTCCAGCGGTGTCATGCCGGGCTCATCGTTGTTGATCGCACGCAGGTTGAAATCACCGCCACGACCGCCGTCTTTGACAAGCTCCGGGAAGGCGTTGGACAGTCCCCCGGCACCGACATCATGGATAAAGGCGATCGGGCTTAGTTCGCCTCGCTGCCAGCAGCGATCGATCACCTCCTGACAACGGCGTTCCAGCTCGGGATTTTCACGCTGTACCGAGGCAAAATCCAGATCGGCACAGCTGCTGCCCGAGGCCATCGACGAGGCGGCCCCGCCGCCCAGGCCGATCAGCATCGCCGGCCCGCCCAGACAGATCAATTTGGCACCGACCTCGATCGGGGATTTGAGGACATGTTGAGCGCGAATATTGCCCATACCGCCGGCAATCATGATCGGCTTGTGATAACCACGCACCTCCTCGCCATTGGCGCCCTGGACCGACTGCTCAAAGGTACGGAAGTAACCACAGAGGTTGGGACGACCAAACTCATTGTTAAAGGCGGCACCCCCGACAGGCCCTTCGAGCATAATATCCAGCGCCGAGACGATCCGTTCAGGCTTGCCGTATTGGGATTCCCAGGGCTGAACGAAGCCGGGAATATTGAGATCGGACACCGTAAACCCGCCCAGACCGGCCTTGGGCTTACCCCCGGAACCGGTCGCGCCCTCGTCACGAATCTCGCCGCCGGAGCCGGTCGCCGCGCCTGAATAAGGCGCGATTGCGGTCGGATGGTTATGGGTTTCGACCTTGATCAGGATCTGAATCTGCTCTTGCGTATAGCCGTATTGCTGCGTCTGGGGATCGGGAAAGAAGCGCCCACCCACCGAGCCGCTGATCACGGCGGCATTATCGGAGTATGCCGACAGCACGTCAGCACCCGAGAGCTTATGAGTGTTGCGGATCATCGCGAACAGCGATTTCTCCTGCGCCTGGCCGTCGATATCCCAGCTGGCATTGAAGATCTTATGCCGGCAATGCTCGGAGTTGGCCTGAGCAAACATCATCAATTCGATATCGTTGGGGTTACGCCCCAGCTCGATAAAACTGGTGACCAGATAATCGATCTCGTCCTCGGCCAGTGCCAGACCCAGAGTCTGATTAGCAGCCGCCAGCGCCTCACGACCCCCTCCGAGCAGATCGACCTGACTCATCGGTTTGGGTTGGGCGTGACTGAACAGCCCGGCCGCCTGCTCGACATCGCTCAGCAGCTCCTCCACCATTCGATCGTGCAGGAGTGCGGCCAGCGTCTGCCGCTGCGAGGCGGTCAACGCTACAGGCGTGCTGATGTAGTAGGCCAGTCCGCGTTCGAGCCGGACGATCCCCGTCAGGCCGCAGTTATGTGCGATATCGGTGGCTTTACTCGACCAGGGAGAGATCGTGCCGCGCCGGGGCGCGACCAAAAACAGTTCGCCTTCAGGCTGCTCTATCGCCACCTTGGGGCCGTAGTGTAAAATCGCCTCAAGAACGGCCTGATCCGCAGCACTGAGTGCATCGGTATGCTCGGCGAAATGCAGATATTCGGCATAGACTCCGCTGACCAGGGGCAGTGATGCCTGCAAAGACGCGAGCAGTTTTTGACGACGAAAGATGGATAGGGCGGGAGCGCCACGCAGTTCGAGCATGTCGTTTTCAAGCCTCTGAAAGAGCAATTCTGGAGTAACAACAAGCCTTTTGAGCCGCCGCTAAAGTGAGGCCAAATGATACTGGAATCACCCCCGCGTTACCACGCATGGGGGGATTTTTAGCAGCCTACCGGGTACAAACTATGCGAGATCGTAGTCCTGTAAGACAGGCAATCATGCGTAAACTGCCGCTGTTGATCGGTACCGGGCTGGCGCTGTCACTGGTTCCGGTGATCAGCGAATATGCCGCTGTATCGCAGCTCGATACGATTCAAGCCCGGCATGAGCTGCGTGTCGCCACCCGGCTGAGCCCGACCACCTACTATGTCGAAGGGGGACAGCCCGGCGGCTTCGAATACGAGCTAGCGCTGGCCTATGCCGACTACATCGGTGTCACCCTCAAGCTGCTGCCGCTGACCGGCATCGAAGAGATCACTGAAGCCCTGCGCCTTAACAATGCCCATTTTGCCGCCGCTGGCCTGAGCCGAACCCCGGAGCGTGCCCGGCAGTTTGATTTCGCCCCCTCCTATCTCGACTCCCAGATGCTGCTGATCTATCGAAGCGGCGCAGGCCTGTCCCCACCCGAATCACTGCAACAGATCGACAGCCCCATCCGGGTCGTCGCCCGCAGCAACCATATGCAATACCTGCAGCGCCTGCAGGATCCGCCGCCCTGGGCCGAGGCCGAGCCGGAAGCCGATGCGCTGGACCTGCTCAGAGCGGTCGACCAGTTCGAGATCGACTATACCCTGGCCGATTCTGAAGCCTTCAGGGTCAGCCAGCCGTTTTTTCCTCGCCTGAAATCCGCCTTTGCGGTTTCCGAACCACAGCCGGTGGCCTGGATGCTCAAACAGGGCGCCGATACCAGTCTGCGGCAAAGCCTGGGTGTTTTCTTTGGCCTCAACAGCACTCAGGCATTGATCCTCAGCCTCAAGGAGCGCCATTTCGACATCGATCACCGCCTCAATCTGGTCGATAACCTGACGTTTCGCACGCATCTGCGCGCGCGGCTTCCCGCACTGCGGGCCTGGTTCGAGCAGGCTGCAGCCGAGCAGGAGATGCAATGGGAACTGCTTGCCGCCATCGGTTACCAGGAGTCACACTGGAATCCCAAAGCGGTTTCGCCGACCGGAGTTCGGGGGGTGATGATGTTGACGCGAAATACCGCCAAAGCGATGGAAGTCAACGAACGCACCGACCCTAAACAGAGCATCTTCGGTGGCGCCAGATACATTCAACGCCTACGAGAACGTGTGCCCGAGAGGATCGCCGAACCCGATCACACCTGGTTCGCGCTCGCGGCCTACAATGTCGGCCGCGGACACCTAGAGGATGCACGCATCCTGACTCAGGCGGCCGGAGACAACCCTGACCTCTGGAATGATGTGGCCAGACACCTGCCCAAACTGGCCCAGGCGCGCTGGTACAACGACCTCAAATACGGCTACGCACGGGGCTACGAACCGGTCAAGTACGTGCAGAATATTCAGCGCTATCTGACCATGCTCAAACTGGAGAGTCGCTACGAGGCTATACAGCGGGGGGACGATGAGGATTTTATAGGGCCTCCGGTCCCCTCGATCCTAGCGCGGCCGCCCTTTACACTCTAAAAAGGGTCGGAGTGATTTATTTTCGGTAGAAAGTAGCCCAACAATGTTAGCAAGGAGCAGCCTGCGTCGGGCTAAAGCCCGACCCACAGGGATACCTCTGTAGGTTGGAATTTATTCCAACAACTTCCTGCCGGGGCTCGGGTCTGGCAAGGGGAAGGGCCTTAGGCGGGCGTCCTGCGTAAACAGTTGATGACGCGCCTGCCCCAAGAACCTTTATAAACAGGATTGTGCGCTAGTACAGACTGTTGCGTAATGTGACTCAAACGGCATAGATGACGCAGCCGGAGCGTTGGCAGATGTCCGCCACCCTCCCCCATTAAAACGGCTGCCCGAGACTGCAACCGCCGCAACGACTGGTCTGGTATTGGTCCCGACACCACAAGCCAACACCGACTGATTAAACAACGGTTGTGTTCGTCAAACTCTATTGCCCGTAATGCCCAGGCTTTTGACAGGCTGGGTTCTTGGTCGAACAGCTCTTGCAATGCCTGGCACTGGTGCGGTTCAAGTAACTCCGCTGATGGCAGTGAGCCCAGTTGCTGCTTGCTTATACTTTCTTGCAGATTTGAGGTCACCTTTTGCGATAGAAAGAATCCCTTCACTGCTTCTTCAAAATGACCGTTCTCGGGATGCAGCATCAGGCTCATCAACTCAGCACCAACCACGGGGTACAGACGGTTTTCTATATACACCAAGAACCCCGAATTATCGGTCGTTAATATCTCCTTATAGACCTCTCGGGCCTGGTCTTTTAGCGCGATGGTGCGGATTTCCGTTGCATGCAGCCCTTCATTCTTCAGGAGATAGCGGAGCGCGGCTCTCTCCTCCGCCTGAGGCGCCAGATAGACGAGGGTCTGATCCCCATGGGCCTGATCATCAAAACCCATCGCATAGAATGCCGGGACGTTACGGGGTTCCTTCGCAAAAACAATCATCGGTATGACACAGATATGGCGTAACAGGTACCAATCTGGCTCATATTTTAAGGGTGCGGTGAGATGCTCATCTTCCAATTTTGCAGCTCCTTTTTACCTTTCACCTTTTTACCTTTCACCTTTTAAAACTCCCGCACCGCCAGAGTGGCGGGGTCGGGTTGTGACCTGGGTGAGCGCGGGCCACGGTCCATCACATAGGACTCCATCAGGTCGGGGATGTTGTAATTGAGGTCCCACAGGCGCTGTTGCATGGCCTTTTCCTCGGTCTCCTGCCATTGCTCGTAGCTGCTGTTGCGCCAGCGACGGGGGTCGCGGCCGCTGTCCCGGTCGAATTGGGCGGTAACCGGGTCCAGTTCTCGAAAGATCTCAAAGGCTGGCAGATCCGGCAGCGGCTGGCTGACATCCATATAGCGCTGCAGGATCAGCCAGATGCTGTAGAGCTCATTTTTGCTGCCGCCACTCAGAAAGCCGCCGTTCATCGTGAAAGCCACCTCCTTATAGCGGTGGACGATCTTGAGTATCGGATAGGTACCGCCGTTGCCGATATGCACGATATCCCACCAGGCATCAAACTCGCTAAAGGGTGCCTCGAACAGCTCACCTTTTAGCCGCACCCGCACCATGCCGGTGCGGCGGTAAAAGCCGCTGTCTTCCTTTGTAAACAGATGGATTTTTTTTCTACGAAGTATTTAACGCCTTTATTGAGAATAAAGTATGCCGTGAGAAATGCGGCTGGCAAAATCAGTTTCTCATGGTACCCGTTGAAGCCAAATTTAAATAAATAAACAACGGATACAAATAAAGATCCAAACAAGCCAACTACACACATCAGTGAAATATAATGGATGGTACCGACAATATTGGCCAGTCGGTTGGTATTAAAGAACAGGATCCGCTCCTGATTATAAAAATCCGGTATGCTTTTGTCGTGCTCAAATTTCAGATCACGAAACTGCCCCTGCACGCCGCCGACCGGGAAGAACTGCTCCGAGCCCCAGCTCCAGGGGAAGCGACCGTAGGTCATATTGTTGCCGATAAATTTGGGGCTATGTTCGCTGTCGCTACTGGGCGGCATGATCGGAATATGGGTCGAGCGATAGGCGCTCGGGGCGTAATAATCGGGATGCTGCTCTACCGGGTCCTGATTCATGCGTCTGCCTCCAGGGCGGTCCAATAGTGGCTGTCTTCGTCGGGTTTGGGAGTGTCGACGTCGGGTGGTGACAGGAGTGACCTCACCGGCAACGGCAGCGGCTGCTCCAACGCGCCAGCCGGGATCAACAGCTCCTCTGCCTGCAGGCGCGCCTTAGCCAGCAAGACCTCGACCGGTCGTGTGTGTTCGCCCCCCCGGCCGCCCAAGGTGTGGGTGCGGCAGGGCTCGAAATAGAAGCGCAGCCACCCTTGGGCGGGGTTGCCGTAGGTCCAGAGCGGCTGAATGGCTCGATAACGGTTGGTCTCCAGCTCCTGTTTCCAGCTCTTGTTTCCAGGATGGACGTTAAGCGCCTCGACAGGGTCTTTAAACAACGGCAAGGCACTGGAGCGCAGCTCGATCACCGCTACCCGATCCTGATGCCGAGTCAGAAAGATCCGCTCCTCCTCTGATTGCCCTTCCTGCTGGTCGTACAACTGGCGGGGGTCGCGGCGGAGCAGCTGCAGCGGGCTGCACAGCGCCAGCAGCTGGCGGTAGGCGCGTTCCGGCTCGGAAAGCAGGTAACGCTTGGCCGCGTTGGGCTGGTCGGTGCCGAAGGGACCGTATTCCAGCCACTGCTCCAGCTCCGAGTCTTTATGGCTGACCGCATACGCCAGGGCGACCATAATCCCGATCACCACCCAATCAATACCTAATCCCATAATCCTAAAACTCCCGCACCGCCAGAGTGGCGGGATCGGGTTGTGACCTGGGTGAGCGTGGTCCGCGGTCCATCACATAGGACTCCATCAGGTCGGGGACATTGTAATTCAGATCCCACAGGCGCTGCTCCATAGCTTTCTCCTCGGTCTCCTGCCACTGCTCGTAGGTGGTGTTGCGCCAGCGGCGCGGGTCGCGGCCGCTGTCCCGGTCGAACTCGGCGGTAACCGGGTCCAGTTCTCGAAAGATCTCGAAGGCCGGCAGGTCCGGCAGCGGCTGGCTGACATCCATATAGCGCTGCAGGATCAGCCAGACGCTGTAGAGTTCATTTTTGCTGCCGCCGCAAAGAAAGCCGGTGCTCATCGTGAAGGCCACCTCCTTGTAACGGTGGACGATCTTGAGTATCGGATAGGTACCGCCGTTGCCGATATGCACGATATCCCACCAGGCATCAAACTCGCTAAAGGGCGCCTCGAACAGCTGGCCTTTTTGCCGTACCCGCAGCATGCCGGTGCGGCGGTAGAAGCCGCTGTCTTCCTTTGTAAACAGATGGATTTTTTTTCTACGAAGAACTTAACCCCTTTGTTTAGGACGAAGTATGCCGTGATAAATGCGGCTGGCCACGGCAAAGCTTCATAAAAACTACTGATACCAAACTTCACTAAGTGAATTGAAGACGCAAATAAAAAGCCAAAAAAACCTACTAAGCACAACAGCGAAATATAATGGATGGTACCGACGACATTGGCCAGACGGTTGGTATTAAAGAACAAGATTCGCTCGTGGTTATAAAAATCAGGCACACTTTTATCGTGCGCAAATTTCAGATCACGAAACTGCCCCCGTGCGCCTCCGACCGGGAAGAACCGCTCCGACCCTCGGCTCCAGGGGAAGCGACCGTAGGTCATATGCCCGGCGATGAATTTGGGGCCATGTTCGCTGTCGCTACTGGCCGGCATCTGAGGAATGTGGTTCGAGCGATAAGCGCTCGGGGCGTAATAGTCCGGGTACTGCTTTACCGGGTCCTGATTCATGCATCTGCCTCCAGGGCCGTCCAATAGTGACTGTCTTCGTCGGGCTCAGGGGTGTCGTAGTCGGGTGATAGTAGTGCGCTAACCGGCAACCGCAGAGGTTGCTCCAACGCACCGGCGGGGATCAACAGCTCCTCTGCCTGCTGCAGGCGCACCTTAGCCAGCAAGACCTCGGCCGGGCGCGTAGACCAGCCACCCCTGCCTCCCCGGGTGACGGTGCGGCAGGGCTCAAAATAGAAGCGCAGCCAGCCCTGGGCGGGGTTTCCGTAGGTCCAGAGCGGCTGAATGGCTCGATAATGGTTGGTCTCCAGCTCCTGTTTCCAGCTCTTGTTTCCAGAATGGACGTTAAGCGCCTCGACAGGGTCTTTAAACAACGGCAAGGCGCTGGAGCGCAGCTCGATCACCGCGACCCGATCCTGATGCCGAGTCAGAAACACCCGCTCCTCCTCTGGTAAATACTGCTGATCGAGCAACTGCCGGGGGTCGCGGCGGAGCAGCTGCAGCGGGCTGCACAGCGCCACCAGCTGGCGGTAGGCGAGTTCCGGCTGGGAAAGCAGGTAACGCTTGGCCGCGTTGGGCTGGTCGGTGCCGAAGGGGCCGTATTCCAGCCACTGCTCCAGCTCTGAGTCGGCATGGGTGACCGCATACGCCAGGCCGCCCAGGGCCAGAGTAAAGCCGATCACCACCCAATCAATACCTAATCCCATAATCCTAAAACTCCCGCACCGCCAGTGTGTCGGAATCGGGCTGGGACCTGGGTGAGCGCGGGCCGCGATCCATCACATAGGACTCCATCAGGTCGGGGATGTTGTAATTGAGGTCCCACAGGCGCTGCTGCATGGCCTTTTCCTCGGTCTCCTGCCATTGCTCGTAGCTGCTGTTGCGCCAGCGGCGTGGGTCGCGGCCGCTGTCCCGGTCGAACTCGGCGGTGACCGGGTCCAGCTCACGGTAGGGTTCGAAGATCGGCAGGTCTGGCAGCGGCTGGCTGACATCCATATAGCGCTGCAGCACCAGCCAGATGCTGTAGAGCTCCTTTTCGTTAACCCCGGTAAGAAAGCCGCTGTGCATTTCAAACACCACCTCCTTGTAACGGTGGACGATCTTGAGCACGGGGTAGGTGCCGCCGTTGCCAATCTGCTTCTGGTAGAGATAGGCATCAAACTCGCTAAAAGGGGCCTCCAACAGCTGGCCTTTTTGCCGCATCCGCACCATGCCGCTGCGGCGGTAGAAGCCGCTGTCCTCCCTTGTAAAAAGATGGATTTTTTTTCTACGAAAAACTTTACGCCTTTGTTTAGGACGAAGTATGCCGTGATAAATGCGGCTGGCAAAATCAGTTTCTCATGGTACCCGCTGAAGCCAAATTTAAATAAATAAACAACAGATACAAATAAAGATCCAAACAAGCCAACTATGCACATCAGTGAAATATAATGGATGGTACCGACGATATTGGCCAGCCGATTGGT
Organism: Motiliproteus sp.; assembly: GCA_047633175.1. Classification (GTDB taxonomy): domain Bacteria; phylum Pseudomonadota; class Gammaproteobacteria; order Pseudomonadales; family Balneatricaceae; genus Motiliproteus. The sequence continues at coordinate 29,427 of JBLIEQ010000037.1, forward strand.
CGTCATAACGACGATTCGTTCATGGGTCCAAAAATCCGGTCCCTCTTGAGTATTCTCGAACCTAAGATCATCAAATTGATCTTTTACGCCTCCGACAGGACAGACTCTGTCCGAGCCCTGGCTCCAGGGAAAACGACCGTAGCGCAGGTGATATTTTCGGAAACCATCGGAGTGTTCGCCCTCGCTTTCCGCCGGCATCTGCGGTATACGGGTCGAGCGATAGGCGCTCGGGGCGTAATAATCGGGGTACTGCTCTACCGGGTCCTGATTCATGCGTCTGCCTCCAGGGCGGTCCAATAGTGGCTGTCTTCGTCGGGTTTTGGAGTGTCAAAGTCGGGTGGTGATAGGAGTGCGCTAACCGGCAACCGCAGCGGTTGCTCCAACGCGCCGGCCGGGATCAACAGCTCCTCTCCCTGCAGGCGCGCCTTAGCCAGCAAGACCTCGACCGGTCGTGTGTGTTCGCCCCCCCGGCCGCCCAAGGTGTGGGTACGGCAGGGCTCGAAATAGAAGCGCAGCCAGCCTTGGGCGGGGTTGCCGTAGGTCCAGAGCGGCTCAATGGCTCGATAATGGTTGGTCTCCAGCTCCTGTTTCCAGCTCTTGTTTCCAGGATGGACGTTAAGCGCCTCGACAGGGTCTTTAAACAACGGCAAGGCGCTGGAGCGCAGCTCGATCACCGCGACCCGATCCTGATGCCGAGTCAGAAAGATCCGCTCCTCCTCTGGTAAATGCTGCTGGTCGAGCAACTGGCGGGGGTCGCGGCGGAGCAGCTTAAGCGGGCTGCACAGCGCCAGCAGCTGGCGGTAGGCGCGTTCCGGCTCGGAAAGCAGGTAACCTTTGGCCTCGTTGGGCTGGTCGGTGCCGAAGGGGCCGTATTCCAGCCACTGCTCCAGCTCTGAGTCTTTATGGCTGACCGCATACCACAGCCCACCCAGGGCCAGAGTAAAACCGATCACCACCCAATCAATACCTAATCCCATAACCCTAAAACTCCCGCACCGCCAGAGTGGCGGGGTCGGGCTGGGACCTGGGTGAGCGCGGGCCGCGGTCCATCACATAGGGCTCCATCAGGTCGGGAATGTTGTAATTAAGATCCCACAGGCGCTGCTCCATGGCTTTTTCTTCGGTCTCCTGCCATTGCTCGTAGGTGGTGTTGCGCCAGCGGCGTGGGTCGCGGCCGCTGTCCCGGTCGAATTCGGCGGTCACTGGATCCAGCTCACGGTAGGGTTCGAAGATCGGCAAGTCCGGCAGCGGCTGGCTGACATCCATATAGCGCTGCAGGATCAGCCAGATGCTGTAGAGTTCATTTTTGTTAACCCCAGTAAGAAAGCCGCTGTTCATTGTGAACGCCACCTCTTTATAACGGTGGACGAGCTTGAGTATCGAATAGGTGCCGCCGTTGCCGATATGCACGATATCCCACCAGGCATCAAACTCGCTAAAGGGCGCCTCGAACAGCTCACCTTTTTGTCGCACCCACACCATGCCGGTACGGCGATAGAAGCCGCTGTCTTCCTTTGTAAACAGGTGAATTTTTTTTTCTACGAAGAATTTAACGCCTTTGTTAAGCACTAGATATGAAATTAAAAAAAACGCCGAAAACTTACCACCTAACACTAGTCCATGAATACCTTCTCTAAAAAAGGCCAAAACAAGCACAATTAATGAGACAAAAAAACCCAGCTGACACATCAGCGAAATATAATGGATAACCCCGACGATATTGGCCAGCCGGTTGGTCGTCATAACGACGATTCTTTCATGGGTCCAAAAATCCGGTCCCTCTTGAACATTCTCGAACCTAAGATCATCAAATTGATCCTTTACGCCGCCGACAGGACAGAATTGATCCGAGCCTCGGCTCCAGGGGAAGCGACCGTAGGTCATATGTTTGGCGATAAAGTTGGGGCCATGTTCGCTGTCGCTACTGGGCGGCATGATCGGAATACGGGTCGAGCGATAGGCGCTCGAGGCGTAATAATCGGGGTACTGCTCTACCGGGTCCTGATTCATGCGTCTGCCTCCAGGGCGGTCCAATAGTGACTGTCTTCGTCGGGTTTGGGGGTGTCGACGTCGGGTGGTGACAGGAGTGAACTCACCGGCAACCGCAGCGGCTGTTCCAACGCGCCAGCGGGGATCAACAGCTCCTCTGCCTGCAGGCGGGCCTTAGCCAGCAAGACCTCGACTGCTTGCCTGTACTCGCCTCCCCGGCCTCCCCAGGTGTGGGTGCGGCAAGGCTCGAAATAGAAGCGCACCCAGCCCTGGGCGGGGTTGCCGTAGGTCCAGAGCGGTTGAATGGCTCGATATCGGTCGGTCGCCAGCTCCTGTTTCCAGAAACGAACGTTAAGCGCCTCGACAGGGTCTTTAAACAACGGCAAGGCGCTGGAGCGCAGCTCGATCACCGCGACCCGATCCTGAAATCGCGTCAGAAAGATCCGCTCCTCCTCTGGTAAATACTGCTGGTCGAGCAACTGGCGGGGGTCGCGGCGGAGCAGCTGCAGCGGACTGCACAGCGCTAGCAGCTGGCGGTAGGCGAGTTCCGGCTCGGAAAGCAGGTAACGCTTGGCCGCGTTGGGCTGGTCGGTGCCGAAGGGGCCGTATTCCAGCCACTGCTCCAGTTCTGAGTCGGTATGGGTGACCGCATACGCCAGGCCGCCCAGGGCCAGGGTAAAGCCGATCACCACCCAACCGATCACCGGCACCGTGACGAGCACTCCCAGCGCCGCAAATGTCTGAGGGCCGATGGCCGTAGACAGGGCCACCAGCAGCAGGCCACCGGCGGCGGTCGCATAGCTGGCGGCGGCATCCTGGTCCTGGCGCTGAGCATGCTCCAGCGCCTCCCACAGCAATAGGCCGATCTCCAGGTAGACGGCGAAGCCACCGGCCAGCTTGCCCCAGGTGGCTATGGGGCTTTTAAACAGAACCTTGAAAATACGATTTACCCAAATGCCTTTTCCGTTAGCGCTGGCCAGCTCCTTGGTCAGATGGTACCCCATGCGGGTCTGTTTCAAGGTTTGGCTGGCGGTGGTCAGCTCTCCCAGCCAGTACCCTAGGCTTGTTAGCCCATAAAAAAGTTCGTAAAAATCCTTACCTGTACGGAGACCGTCTTGCAGCACTTTCACATTATAAAATCCAAACACCCCCAGCATCGCCACCGGCGCCAATCTGGGCAGCCACAGCTCCTTGATCAGCCGTTCTTTGGACGCCAGCATTCGGGCCACCGGCGAGGTCTCCTGGGTGACGAACACCCGGGTATTGGCCTGCGGGCCCTGGGTCTCGAAATGATTGGCCATGCCGCCGGTCACTGCCGCGGCCCGACCTTTATCGGTCAAGACCGACAGGTTGCCGCCCGCGCCGGGGTGGCCGACGCGGATAGGGTGTACGCGCTGCAGCGGCTCGCCGCCGCGCGCCTGGAGCAACTGTCCTTCCAGCTTCGCCATCCCCAGCTGCGCCTGTGGATGATCGATGCCGATCACGATCAGGCCCGAGCGGGCGCCACCCCTGCCGTGCCAGGTATCCAGATCCATCAGCCGAATATCGTGCATCAGCGGGTCAGCGATCCGGGAGAAACTAACCAATGCCTGCATCTCCTGGCTGATCACCCCTACCGAGCCTGTCGCCATCGCCTTGGTCAGGCGCAGCTGAAAGCGCTCCGTCAGGTCGCTGCAGATTTCTGCCACCAGGCTGCCCATGCTGGTGTAGCCGTTATCCAGCCAGCTGGACAGCAGGCTGTCGTTGGGGCGTTGCTGGCGCAGTTCCTGAAGCTGCGCATCGGCCTGGTCACGCTGGGGTGTCAGCGCCTCGGGAAAGGACTGCGGCCAGTCGGGCATGCGGGACAGGGTCTGCAGCAGGCCGGAGCGGAAGGTGCCGCTGCCGTCGTTGATCTCCAACGGCAGGTCCGGTACCGCGCTGTCCAGGGGCAGCGCCCGGGGATCGGGCACCAACATCCGCCCCAGGCGGTGGCTGGGCCGGAGCAGGCGTTCGAGCAGGTTGCTGCCGCGCCAGAGGTCGGCGATCTGGTTATCGGTGGCGTCCAGCAGCGGATCCAGCGTCTGGGCGCTTTCGGCCAAGCCGGTTAGCAGTTGACTGAGCAGCGCAAACCCCTGCAGGTAGTGCGCGCCGTTGAGGCTGAAATAGTCTTCCAGGCAGGCGGCCATCGACGCGCTGCCCAGCATTCTTTCCCGCTGCCCGTTAAGATGGGACAGCTGCCGGTGCAGCGCCACCCGCGCCGGCTGGCCGAGCACTCGATTAAGCCGGTCGCGGTCCAGCCGTTTACGCTGATCGAAACTGGCGCTGCCCGTGGGCGCATGGCGGCCGAACAGGCGTTGCTGCACCAGCAAGGCGCTGTCGAAATGTGGGTGGTTGCGCACCGTTTCCACCTGGGCTTCCAACTGCTGCTGCAACAGGCTGTACTGCAGGGTCAGCCAGGCGGCCCTAAACAGCGGATCGGGCAGCAGCACCACGGCCACCGCCTTGTCGCGCAGCGGCTGCAGGGCATCCTTAACTGGCTCGGCACCCTCGATGCGGGCGTCCAGTTCCTTGAGTTTGACGCCCAGCGCCTGCAGTGCCCGCTGTTGGCTGGTCAATTCGGCCAGCAGGGGTGGCCTGGCGTCCTGGTCGTCTTGGTCGTCTGTAAAACCTGCCAGCCCTTCAAACAGCCAGGTCGTGGATTTGCGCTGGCTGTTTTTCTGGCTGTTCTTCTTAATGTCGGCTTCCAATTGCTCGCGTGCCTGCTCAAGCAAGCGTTTGAGGTTGAACAGGCTCGGCGCGCTTTCCTGGGTCAGCGGCGAACCGGACAGATTGCTGGTCACCGCCGCCGGGGCGTCAGCCAGGGTCTCCAGCGTGAGATCGCGCGGGCGGCAGGGGGGCATCTGATGAATCGGCGGCCACAGGTGATCGGGTGTCGGTTCTTGCGGGCCAAAGCGGCGGATGCTCTGCGCCCGGCTGTAGGCGGTGCGTTTTTCCAGCTGCAGGCAGCGTTCCTGGCGCCGTTGCGCCGCTTGGTGATTGTCGTGATTAGCCGGCTCTCGCAGCTCGCGGTAATAGGCGGGCAGGCTCGATTTTCGGTTCCAGCTTTCCAGCGAGCGAATATAGGCCCAGCTCCACTGCACCTCGGACCAGGCCAGCTGGAACTCATCCAGGCACCATCGAGGCTGGTTCGCATTCACCCGGGCCGGCAGCCACAAGGTCTGCAGTGCCTTGCCGACCGCCGGACGCAGGTCCTGAGCCTCGACATTGGGATCCGCGCTCTGTTGCGCCTGCCCCCGGCAGGCCATCACGTTGATATCCCGAAAATGTCCCTGGGGATCCACCTCCAGCTCCCTCCACAGCAGGCCGTGCCAGAAGACATAGAGATAGCCTTGGCGCAGCAGCGCCGGTCTCTGCAGGTAGGCATCGGGGAAATTGGCAACGGGCATATTGGCCATGGGGTAGATGGGCAGCAGGACCTGGTCCTGCACATCCTCGGCCCGAAGCGTGGCCTTGGGGGCATCCAGCCAGGGCAGCCGTAGCGGCGGGCCCTGCTCGGTCTCGATCTGCAGGCTCAGGGTCAGGTCCCGGCGCTGCGGGTCATCGTAAGGGAAGTCACACTTGTAGAGGCTATGATCGGCCAGCTCCCGGTCCAGGACGAATTCGGTGACCACCGCTCCCTGGGATTCCAGCACCAGCGTGCAGGGTTCGGCCAACCCGCTGGCGGTGACTTCGAGCCAGAGTTCTCTGACGGGCTCGCAGGGGTGGCCTGCACTGATGCGGATATCTTTAGACGCCATTGCGACTGATCTCCCTGTCTAGTTCGGTGATGGCCGTTAAAAAACGCTGTTGCTGCGTCTGGCTGTAATTAAATCGTCCCGCCGGGGCCGCCGCCGTAGGTTCTGCAGAGGGGGCGAGTTCCGCGGAGGGGCCGAGTGCCGCCCGGTAGCCACGCATCAGATCCAGCGGCCAGAGCCAGGCCGCGACGGGACCCGACCAGGCCGTGCGTCGGTCGCTAGCGAGCGACTGCCAGAATGCCGGGCCGACCCTTGGATCATAAAAACGCAGGCTGGCGCTGCCGCCGTTATCCAGACTCACCGTCAGCAGTGTCTGCAGGTGCTGGATCAATGCGTCCTGGGGTGCAGCGCTGCAGAGCAGGCAGCCCGGCAGCGCGGCATATTCCGTCTGCCAGAGACCTAGCCACTCGGCAGGATCGTCCAGCCGCAGCAGCACCGGGCTGATATCCAGCAGTTCCTCATACTCCGTAGCCTGCTCCGTAGTCTGCTCCTTAGTCTGCTCCTTAGTCTGCTCCTTAGTCTGCTCCTTAGTCTGATACAGCAGCTGCCACTGGGGTTGTGCAAACTGCCTGCTGATCAGCTCTGGCAGGCTGTAGCGCGGGTGGGCGCCATCCAGCAGGGCGTAGTATTGCGCGCCGGCGGGGAGCCGCTTCAGATCGATCAAACTGAGGGTCATCGTCTAACCCCCTTTTCCTGCTTGCCGCAGGGGCAATCGGTCAGCGGACAGCTGCCATCGGCCTGCTCCATACAGTGCTCTACCAGGGCGTCGCCTGCGGTTGCGGCCCGCTGCAACAGGGTACGGCTTGCCGCGGCCTTAGCAAAAGGCAAGCGTTCCGGCACCACCTCCGGCGCCTTCGCCGCTGTTGGAAAACCACTCCAGCCGCTGTCGGCCTTAGCGGGCAGGCTCGGTTTTTCGGCCTGCGGGCTGCTGCCAGAACCGGGTGCGCCGCCGGCGTTGAGCTTGATCACCGGGCCGATAATGGTGACGCCGGAGGGGT
>JBLIEQ010000038.1:0-35882 GCA_047633175.1 Motiliproteus sp.
GGCGACCCACAGGGACGTGGGAAGTGCCGCTGTTGCAGGAGCCTTCAGCTGCCTATCTGCAGGCGATCTTTTGAACAGAATGAAAGGGCTAGTCACAACAACAGATTGGTACATAGCCTTTTTTTGGAGGGGGGGGGGTGGGCAACTTATTGGACGACTACAGACGTGAGTATAGGAAGAACTAGCCTGAGAAGGCTATAGGACGGGCTTTAAGAGACATGCGAGGAACTTGAAATGGTGCACCCGGAGGGATTCGAACCCCCGACCAATTGGATCGGAACCAACTACTCTGTCCAGCTGAGCTACGGGTGCTTAGAGGATCTCTTTCGAGAGGGGCGTAGTCTACTCAGTCGACACTGTTTCGGCAAGCACTAACGATCCAAAGGTCAGTCGTTCGAATCCCCAAGGGGGCACAGTGGCAGCAGCGGTACGCCGAGGCTCAGTTTGTAGGCGCATTCAAGGGTTGACGTTATTTATTTGAGTGCGCCATTGTGCCGCTATTGTGGTTCTCAGAGTAGTGATCCCCTCCGCTAAGTATGCCCCGTTCTACTGACTGCTGCGGAAAGACCTGACCCCGTTCTTATGTGGCTTCGGGCAATTATGCTGCTACGCAACATAGCCCACTATTAGACTAAAGCTTGTAAAAAATGAATAAATATTTATAATCTTCATGGAAATTGCTGCACTGCGGAATTTTTCCTGCAGGCAAATAAACCAATCAATCAAAATAGGTTGATGAGGATTTTTTCAGATGCTGTATCAACTACACCACAAACTCAATCAGTCTGCGCAACCCTTACACCTATGGGCTCAAGCCTGTACAAAACAACTCAAGCAGCCTTGGATGCAACCCTTCCAGTCCCCGCGCATAACACGCAAGATGCTGGCGCACCTGGAGCTCATCGTACGTTGTACCGATAACTACGAAAAACCTGAATTTGGTTTAAAACATACCCAGATTAATGGCGAAGAGGTGCGCGTCAGAGAGGAAGTGTCTTATGGACTGCCTTTTTGTGATCTACTGCATTTTCGTCGCATAGGTAAACACAACCATCCTAAAGTACTGCTGGTGGCTCCCATGTCGGGCCACTACTCAACACTGCTACGCGGCACGGTTGAGCATTTTCTTCCTGACCACGAAGTGTATATTACCGATTGGCAGAATGCGCGTGACGTACCGGCCAGCGAAGGCGGCTTCACGTTTGATGATTATGTCCGCTATCTGATCGAATTTCTGGAACATCTCGGCCCGGATACCCACCTGATCGCTGTCTGCCAACCTAGCGTTGCCGCTATTGTCGCAGCAACCGTTATGGCTGAACGCAACAATCCCAGCGCTCCTCGATCGCTGATACTGATGGGCGGTCCTATCGACACCCGCATAAGCCCGACCGAGGTGAATGATTACGCTTCTGGTAAAGATCTGGAATGGTTCGAGAAAAACGTGATCAACACCGTACCGGCAGACTTCGAAGGCGCGGGTCAAAAAGTCTATCCTGGGTTCATACAGTTATCCGGCTTTCTGAGCATGAATATGAACAGCCACATCAAGAAACACTTTAAGTTTTTTGATGATCTGGTCAAAGGGGATGGCGATAGCGCGGAAGCGCATCGGAACTTCTATAATGAATATCTCGCCGTCATGGATATGCCTGCTGATTTCTATCTGGAAACTATACGTAAAGTATTCCTCGAACACCGTTTACCTAAGGGTGAAATGCGCTTCGAGGGACAGGTAATAGATACGTCCGCTGTTACGAAGACTGCTCTGCTGACCGTAGAAGGGGAAAATGACGATATTACAGGCAAGGGCCAGACCCAAGCCGCGCATGCTATTCTCAGTAATATTCCAGACGCCAACAAAGAACACTACGAACAGCCCGATGTAGGCCACTACGGTATCTTTAACGGACGTCGTTTTCGTGAAGAGATAGGGCCAAAAATCAAAGCGTTTATTCAGGCGCGCTCGGACGTCGCACCCAAGACACTGACGTCTGCGACAACGCCTGCGTAACTAACGCTAACCCATCTATCCCCGTACTAACCCCCCCGTACTAATAGTGCGGGGGGGTTCGCGCGCACGGATAAAAGCCAGAAAGGATTTGAAGCCGTAACAATGCAGCTTAACGAGCGACACGGTGACCGCTGCATGCGACTGCCTTCGCCCTACTAATAGCACAGGTATGCAGGCTGTATTGCTGCAGCATGACCTCCAGGGCTGCAGTGAAGGTATTTTAGGTGGGCCAAGGCTCCCCGAAGCTAGCTTAAGCAGATCAGAATAAGAGCCTGCAACAGCCGCTTATCGACACTTAGCGAGCGTTATATTGCTGGTTAGGTATTGATATCACTGATGTGGCTATATCGTTGGATTGGTCAGGACGTCACCGTCATCGAGTGCTGGACAACCACCAGAGCTTCCTTGGGCGGTTTTGCCGGGGCCTTCCTTACGAGGCCGCCTGCACCTGATTACGACCGTTATCCTTGGCCCTGTAGAGCGCGCGGTCTGCTCTTTCTAACCCCATCTCCCAGCTCTCTTGCGAATGTAACTCGGCAACACCTGCAGAGATTGTCACATTGGGGATGGTTTGCTGGGTACGCTTGTTGGTGAGCCTGACCTGCTCCACCTTCGTTCGCACTTTGTCGGCCAGTATGATCGCCTTGGCCAGTGTCACATTCGGTAGGATGATCAGTAATTCTTCGCCACCAAAACGGATCGCCAGATTCTGCTCGCCAATCGCTGCTTTGATCCGTTGGGCGACGACCTGAAGCACTTTATCCCCCAGCAGATGGCCGTAGTCGTCGTTGAAGCGTTTAAAATGATCGATGTCGAACATCGCCAGACTCAGCGGCTGCTCATCGAACTCTTGTAGCCGCTGCAGATGATGATTCATGCCGGTGCGGTTGAGCAGACCGGTAAGGGTATCGGTCATCGCCAGCTGCTCAGAAATATGCAGCCGTTCTTGCAGTTGCACTGCATTGGCTTTGGCCTGCTGCAGTTGCTGCCCCAGCTTGAGTTGATCCTGCTGGGCGTTAAGTGAGACTTTCAACAAGTGCGACAGCAACGGCTTCATATCTGCAGCGGTGTTTTTTTGCGACATACTGGACAAGCCTTGATCCAGTGCGCGGGTCAGCTGGCCGACGCTGCCGCTGCTGTCTCGCATCGAGCTGAGCAGCGAGTGGATAATCTCTTCCACCTGCGAGGTGCTGTTGGCAAGTTCCTTCGATCCGGGAGCGAGGTGAATGTCATGCAGCCGCGCCATAAAGAAGTGATTGAGCCGGTGACCCTGCTGCAGCTGCTGCGCCATCTCCAACGACAGCTGCGGATGGTTACCGGATAAGTGCTCGTAGCTGACGACATAGTTTAGTGGGATCGGATCGATCTGGTGCGATTGGCAGAATTCGCCCACCTGCTGCATCCGTATGAAAGCCTCGCCTTTAGTGCCCAATGCCATACGTTCAATGCCTGTGTTTTTATTATATCTAACTTATTAGAGCAGCAAGATACCAGTCATTTTAGAAAATTGTTATTAATCATTATGGTAACTGGTTCCAGACCTACGCCTCTCGGCATGGCCTTCTGAAGTGTTGTCCCCCTGTTAAATGAGCCCAGCCCCTGCTACCGATAGAACCCATCACCAGATACTTTGTTTTTTGAGTCGGGCTCTTTTGACCGTAATCGCCTCAATCAATTGACAGTCCCCCTTAGCATGGGCAAGTTAAGCACAGCCAAAGCGATCAGACTGTGCTGTTTAGATACGGCTGAATAAAGACAAAATACTGGAGCATCTTCATGTTAACAAAACGCGATTTCTATATTAACGGCCAATGGTGCACGCCAGCCAAACCGCAGGATCACCTGGTCATCAATCCTTCGACCGAAGAGCCCTGCGCGGTCATCTCGTTGGGCCGCCAGGAAGATACAGACGCCGCCGTCGCTGCCGCCCAGAAGGCTCTGCCGGGCTGGATGGCCACGCCTCCGGCAGAGCGTATCGCGCTACTGGAGAAACTCCTTAACGCCTACGGTCGTCGGCAGGAAGAGTTGGCTGCCGCGATGAGCACCGAGATGGGCGCGCCTATCACGATGGCGCGCTCTTCGCAGGTGGGTGCGGGCGCCTGGCACCTGAGTAACTTTATCAAGGCCGCCAAGGCGTTCGAGTTTGACACTCCGCTTGGCGATTCAGCGCCTGACGACAGGATCATCTACGAAGCGGTCGGTGTTGCCGGCCTGATCACTCCGTGGAACTGGCCGATGAACCAGATCACCCTGAAAGTGGGTGCGGCCGTCATAGCCGGTTGCACCATGGTGCTGAAGCCTTCAGAAGAAAGCCCGCTCAATGCGATAATCTTTGCGGAAATGATGGACGAGGCAGGGTTCCCCAAGGGCGTCTTTAACCTGGTAAACGGCGATGGCGCAGGTGTAGGAAGCCAACTGTCATCGCATCCTGATGTCGACATGATCAGCTTTACGGGTTCTTCCCGCGCAGGCATCGCGATCTCTAAGAACGGCGCCGATACGCTGAAGAAGATTCATCTGGAGCTGGGCGGTAAGGGGGCGAACATCATCTTTGCCGATGCGGACGCCAATGCCGTCAAACGAGGCGTGCGCCATATGATGAACAACACCGGCCAGTCGTGTAACGCACCCAGCCGAATGCTGGTGCAGTCCGGCCTCTATGATCAGGCCGTGGATGAGGCTGCACGCATAGCCGCCAGCATCACCGTCGGCCCTGCGTCTGAAGAGGGCCGTCATATCGGGCCCGTCGTCAACGAGATGCAGTTCAATAAGATCCAGGCGCTCATTCAGAAGGGCATCGACGAAGGTGCCCGGCTTGTTGCAGGCGGCACGGGGCGGCCTGAGGGTCTGAGCCGTGGATTTTATGTCAAACCCACCGTCTTTGCTGATGTCACCCCTGAGATGACCATCGCACGCGAGGAGATCTTTGGTCCGGTGCTCTCGATTATGAAGTTTGACACTGAAGAACAGGCCGTTCATATCGCCAACGATACGCTATACGGCCTCACCAATTATGTGCAAAGCGAAGATGGCGAGCGCCGCAACCGGTTAGCACGTCAACTACGCTCCGGCATGGTGGAGATGAACGGTCTCAGCCGCGCGCCAGGCTCGCCCTTCGGCGGGATGAAGCAGTCGGGTAATGGCCGTGAAGGTGGCTTATTTGGGATCCAGGACTTCCTCGAGGTTAAGGCCGTTTCTGGCTGGGCGACGGAGTAGGCCTCGGTCACCCGCAGCCTGATCAAGTCACACCTCAGTCTGGTGACCGCTTAGCCTCTATGGCTAAGCGGGATGTGAGAATACTGTCCACCATGTCTGGAATAAGAGCTGCGGGCGCAGGCTTGGCATGATAGTAGCCCTGCACTAGGTCACATCCCATCTCTTGGACGATCAGGATCTCCTCAATAGTTTCGGTGCCTTCAACAATTATATTAAAGTCGAGCCCTTTGGCGAGTGAAAGGATGCCGCGCATCACCTTCTGTTTACGGTCATCTGTATCGATGTCGGAAACGAAGCTTCTGTCGATTTTAAGCTGATCGAAGGGCATGCGGTTCAGGTAGCTCAGCGATGAATAACCCGAGCCGAAATCATCGAGCGAAAGCATGACACCCAGTGATCGCACACGTTCCAGAACCAGCAGCGTGTTGTGACGGGTATTATCGATAAACACACCCTCTGTGATTTCGATGCAGATACAATGACCCGGCAGCCCGTGTCGTTCTAAGGCCGCACTCAACACCTCGATGAAATTGGCCTGCCATAACTGGACGGGTGAGACATTGATTGAAATATGCTTAAAGTCGAAGTTGGCCTTACGCCACTGGTCCGCCTGCTGGCAGGCCATCTCTAGGATAAGGGTTCCCAGTTTGATGATCTGCCCGCTCTCTTCGGCGACAGGAATAAATCTGTCTGGCGGAACCTGACCCAGGCTTGGGTGCTTCCAGCGGGCGAGGGCCTCTAACCCGGCTAATTTATTGGATGAAAGTATGACCTGTGGTTGGAAATGGATCTCGATCTCCCGGTTTTCGATCGCTATCTCGAGCATTTTTTTCAATTCAACCAGGGCCTGGTGCTCGTCGTTAAGTTCCGGGCAGAAAACGGCATATTGATCACCCCCCGCGCTCTGAGCTTTACGAAGCGCCAAATTCGCATTGAGCTGAACGACGCCAAGATCCTCAAAACTTCTGAGCGTATCCAGCACACCGATCGAGCCGGTTATAAAGATTTCTTCAGCCTCGGTCTGGAACCCTTTGCGCAAGGCGTTAATAAGGTTTTGCGCGAGCACAGGGATTTTTTCAGCTGCCTGACGGGTATCGATGATAAGCATGAATTCGGCTGCGCTGGGACGCGCTACCTTGGCCTGGCTTCCAGCAACCTGCTGAATTCTAGCCCCGGCCATGTTGAGAATCTTATCGCCCATATCATGGCCGTAGGCATCATTGATGTGGCCGAACTTGTCGAGATTCAGGTGCAACAATGCCCAGGATTCGGCCCCTGACTGACTACCCCTCAGAGCCACCTTCAGGTCGGCCAGGCAGCGGCTGTGATTACCCAGACCGGTGAGCTTGTCGGTATAGGCCAGATGAGCGAGCTCGCCCTGTAGGCCAGCCACACGATCGAGCCCCTCTGCCAGAGCGCCGATCTCATCATGCTGACCGAGGAAGGGCACGCTTTCCAGCGTTGCTTCAGACGCCATATCATCTGCATATTTTGCCAACACCCGAATGGGCCTGAGTTCACGACTGATATACGTAGCGCCCAGGAGGGCTACCAGAATAAGGATGAAACCGGCAATCACTATGCTTTGGTTGCGCAACTCATCCCGCGCGACAATCAGGTCATCGGCCCAGCCCACATCGACCGCAAGCGCGCCTTGCACCGAGTCATCGGGGGCCTGGATCGGAATAAGTTCCGCCAGCCTTAAACGCCCCATCACCGGCACTTGACCCTGATGGACCCGACCATGGATCAGATTGTCATAGGCGGGGTGACCCGGACCGATAGACATCGGTGGTGGCATGGAGCCATCGGGTTTGCGGAAGGTCGTGGAAAAACGATCGAACGCCCTGGTTTGAGCATTGAACTTGAAAAGATTGGCCGCGCCCTTATTGGTCGCTCCTATGACCTTCAGGAGGGCATCATACTCGTCGCGGAAAGATAGGGAGGTTGCTACGGTATCGCCTGTGAGCCGGAGGGCCGCCACACCGCCCTCTATATCAAACACCACAGCAAATTCCGCTTCAAGGCGTTCGGAAAAGATCACTGCTGCGGCGTATGCAGCACGGCTAATGCGGATTTCTGAATTCTTTGCGGTAACCTGGTCGATCTTGCTATAGCCGATACCGGCCATCAACAGGATCGACAGTGACGCGATAATCAGAAAACGCGCGCTGACCCGACCCGTGATACCATTTACTAAATATCGATAACTTGCCATGTAACTTCACTCCAAAAAATCTTGGATACTGCGAATAAGGGCATAGCTTAAAACTTAGAAAAAGGGCAAGAGGCCGGTAGGCTGAGCGGATTTTATCCAGTATAAGATGCAACGATGAGCACCTAGAGTCCACTGACCAGCTAACAAAGATGCCAGCTTTATGCTCGGAATAAAACAACTTTCAGTTGATAGCTACTATATATTTGAGATAGGGGCGATTCAGCTGGCCTGGATTCCCGATAAATCTAACCCCAGCTCACTGAGTAACCATTCATTAAACACGGCGGCAGACTTGGACAGAGGCCGTCCTTCCGGGTAGGACAGATAATAGTTATCCTCCGTTTCAAGAGCGATATCGAAAGGCGACCGTAGTTTCCGACTGTCTGATGGACCCCTAAAGAACCCCGGATAGCAGAGAAACACGCCAAGCCCGGCTTCAGCCATCGATATGCCCGCAGCCAGGCTATCCGTCTGGTGGTACAGCGTATCGACATCATCCATGTTAACGCAGGCTTGCTGAAACCACTCCCGCCATCCCTGACGGTTACCTAGGACCTCAATAAGAGGCAAGGCCAATAGATCACCAGGGGCATTCAGCTGACTGGCAAGCTCCGGGGAGCAGTAGGGTTTCAGCTCAGGCGTAAATAACGGCTGCAGCGTCATTCCAGACCAATCACCACGACCATGCATGATGGTGATATCAGCAGGGCTGCGATTAAACTCATTATCCCAGTTGGCGTGGACCAGCTGTAATTTTAGTCCGGGATATTTTTCACAAAAACGACTTAATCTGGGTGACAGCCACAGCATCGAAAAGGCGATATTCACTTCAATCACCAGACGGCCTTTACCCAGAGGAGAAAAAATCTCCGCGGTGCTACGCTGCAAATTGCTGACTGCATTCTGTACAACAGGCAGATATGCCAGGCCACTGTTAGTCAAATAGACCTTACGGTGTTCGCGGATAAACAACGATTCACCCAGATGGTGCTCTAAGAGCTTTACCTGCTGGCTCACTGCAGACTGCGTCAGATGCAGTTCTCTCCCAGCCGCACTAAAATTGAGCAACCTTGCTGCCGCTTCAAATGTTTTTAGCCAATTCAGGGGTGGCAGCTGCGTGCTTTTACTCATTAGCATTTCTTATCAAAAGGGTCATAAATCATTGTTTGAATAAGTAATTATCAGGGTATAACCTGTAGCCGTTCTTTACTGCCTATCTATCCAGGACCCGCTGAAATGCCCATGTCTCAACCGCAACCAATCACAGATCTTTCAACATCATCAAATATTTATATAGAATCGGTCGAGCAAAATGAGCGCGCTCTCAGGGTCCACTGGAATGATGGTACCCAGGCGACCTATCACTACCTTTGGTTACGTGATAACTGTTCGACAGCCTTTCATCCACAAACCGCCGAGCGTTGCTTTGACCTATTGAGCGTCACGCACTCTATCCATCCGTTATCCGTCACGCTGGATACCGGGACGCTGAGTATAGAGTGGTCTGAACAGGAGCATGTTAGCTGCTTCGAACAAAGCTGGCTACGTGAACGGAGTTACTCCGACAAACGAGAAAACAATAACGGCAGTGGCTACCAAAGCTGGAGCTGTGAGTTTGTTGACAGGATTCCGGTGGCAGATCAGCAGGAGATAATGACCAGCGACAGGGCCTTATATGAGTGGATGAGTGCTCTGGGTAAGTACGGCCTCACGATTATTAAAGGCATGCCGAATGATCATGACGCCGTTACTCAGACGGCAACACGGATCGACTATCTGCGTCAGACCAATTTCGGGGTTACTTTTGATGTGGTCTCAGTCAAAGATCCGATCAATCTGGCTTACACTTCTATCTCGTTACCATTGCATACCGATCTGGCAAATCAGGAAATTCCTCCCGGGTATCAGTTCCTACACTGCCTGAGCAATGACAGTATCGGTGGTGAATCTACTTTTGTGGATGGTTTAAAAGTGTTGGAAGAGCTGCGTGAAGATCAGCCTGAGTCTTTCAGGCTGCTTTGTGAGCATGCGATACCCTTTCGTTTTCATGATCAGACCCAGGATATCCGCCAGCACCAGCCGGTCATCAATCTGGATAGTTTTGGCAATATTATCGAGATAAAATACAACGCTCACCTCGCCGGTGTCTTTGATCTGCCCGGCGAGATTATGTACGACTACTACCTCGCTTATCGTGAGCTGATGGGCCGCTTAAAAGATCCGCGCTATAAAATTGAGTTGAAATTGGCGGCGGGAGACATGGTCGTTTTTGATAACCGCAGGGTGCTGCACGGCCGCAATGCCTTTGATGAGAAGGCGGGCAACCGCCACCTCAGAGGCTGCTATGTGGACCGTTCAGAATTTAAGAGCCGCTTCAGGGTGCTGGCCAAACAACTGGGTTAAACAGCGGCTCCTGCTCCTGCTGATCTAAAGGGTAAGGGGAAGGGTAAGTCCCGTCGGCCTCCAGGCCTGCGCCTCAGGCGCGATAGCGGGTCAGACCTATACCCAGAAGCACGATGCTCAGGGCGAGCATATTCTGAAGAGTTACCGGCTCGTCCAGAAACAGCGCGCCTGCAAAAAAGGCAACGGCCGGGATCAGGTAGTTGATGGTCGAGAAGAAGGTAGGTCCCGCTCGCTGGATCACATTAAAGTAGATCAGGGTCGCTATACCGGTCGGCCCTATACCCAGCCAGATCAGAGCGATGAGGGAGTCGAGGCTGACGCTCGTGGTAACCGCCACTGTCGCGGCCTCAGGGCCGAATGCAGCACCTAAAATATCGCTGTAAAAAAGCCAGATCGGCACCGACAGCGTCGAGCTGGCGATCAGTACGCCGGCCCCTGTGACGAGCGGTGTAAAGCTGGGCAGCCGACGCGCCAGCACCGAGTTTAGGGCATAGAGGCAGGCGGCCACGACGACCGCGAACGCCCCGATAATTTCTGCGCTATTGCCAACAAACACCGGACCCAGCAACAGGGTGACACCGCCGATACCCAGGAAAAAACCCATTATTTTAAAACGGTTGAGGGTCTCTCCGGCGATAAAATAATGGGCCAGCAGCATCGTGGCCAGGGGCATGATCGCCATAATAACGCCCGCCATGCCAGAGCTAATCGCTTGCTGGCCCCAGGCGATCAAGAAAAACGGTAGCAGGCTACCGATCAGCCCCATTAAGAAAAACGTGCCCCAGGCCGCGCCTCCGGTCGGGAGCTTAAGCTTCTTTAGCCATAACGCGGCGACCAGCACGACAGCGCCCAGCACGACACGAAAGGTCACGATAGCCAGTGGACTGATCGTGGCTACAGCGATCGTCGTGAACAGAAATGAGCTCCCCCAGAGAAGCACCAAACCGCACAGCAAGATCCAATTAAGCAGTTGAAAGGACATGCAATATTTCCACTAAAACGGGCTATCATAGCCCGTTATTAAGAGTGCCGCAGGCTTGGGGGCATTGTTACCAAATTCTGCGCTGCAGACCGACACCCTCATCATCCACCGCTCCGGACGGGGGAATTCAATGACATCTCTTTATCTGGGCAGCCGCGATCCCGAGCTGATCCTCTACCTGCCTAATCCGCCACTCATGCCGGCAGCCGATCAGCCACTGGACATCAAACAGTTAATTACTATCAATGGCAATCACTGGCGCAAGATATTCACAATTCTAGCCAAACTAAAGGCAGCCGATGGCGACTGGAGATCCTATCGCGACCACAAACTATTGCAGCAAAAGGAAGCAATCTGCTTTGATGACCGGCTGCTAGCCGGCAGCGCGCGGCATCTGATCGCCGGTAAGGCGAGCTGGATCCGTCTCGGATTGGATCCGAATGATTTTGAGCCGCTCGACGACCAGCAACGCCTCTGGAGACGAGATAACGTCTTCCTCACCCCCTACCCCGATTACCGGCAGTTCCCCAACGTGCTTATCGAACAGCTGAAGCCCTTTCTGAGATGAGGTTCAAAAAAGAACAGGGGACAGATTTATATTCTTGATATGAAAAAGAATAAAAGCATTAGCGAGGCAAAAACAACCGAAAAGGCGCAGCTTATGGTCAATATATGAGCACTTTGAGGTTGTTTTTAACGACGTCCTGGCAACGCAGGTAGTTTTTAGACTAGTGCGCGGTCCAGCCGCCATCGATGGGCAGCGCGACGCCGGTCATCGCCTTGGCCATATCGCTGCACAGGTAAACCGCCAGCCCTGCGATTGCCGAGGGATCGATCAGCTCCGGATAGGGGGCCTTGCTCAGCACCAGACCAAGCCGCGCCTGTTCGACCGTCTGATCGTTCTGCTTGGCAAAGGCTTCGATCTGATTATTAAGCAGTGGAGTGTCGGTCCAGCCCGGGCAGATACAGTTGGAGGTGATGCCGTGAGCGGCGTACTCCAGCGCGACCACTTTACTAAAACCGATCAGGCCGTGCTTGGCGGCGCAGTAGGCGGCCTTGTTCTCCGAGGCGACCAGCCCGTGAACCGAGGAGATATTGATAATCCGACCCCAGCCATTTTTTTCCATCAGCGGCAGCGCTTTCTGAGTGGCATGAAATGCAGCCGTTAGATTGATTGCAATGATGGCATCCCAGCGCTCCCGCGGGAACTCGGCGACCGGTGAGGTAAACTGAATGCCGGCGTTGTTAACCAGCACATCCAGGCCGCCGAAGTGCTGTACGCAGCGGTCGATGAGAGTGTCGACCCCTTCGGCCTTGGAGAGATCGGCCGAACAGTAACTGCAGTCCGCGCCACTCTCTGTCGCCAGTTTGAGTGCGATCTCTGCGCCCCGGGCATCATCCTCCAGCCCGTTCATCATCACCCGTGCGCCCTGCTGGGCCAGCGCCTTGGCGATCGCGTAACCGATTCCGCTTGACGACCCTGTCACTAAAGCAACTTTTCCCTTAAGCATATATCCACCTTGATCAGCGATTGTGTTGACTGTATTAAGTTAGCAGGGTCTGATTAGAGCATCACGAGCGCTGCTTTCACAGGCCCATTTAAGCTGTTAAGCCGCTAACCCAGTGATAGCCCTGCAGTACCAGCAGATCGATCAGCAACATCTGCAGCACAAAACCCAGATTCAATTTGAAGAAATGGTGCGCGGGCAACCCGAATCGTGCATGCAGGCTAAGATGCGTCCCGGAGACGGGTGATGCCATCACCCCCAGCGACCAGCCCATCAGATAGGTGATCCCCAGCAGATTGGGATCGTTCACCTGATCCAGCAGGATGCCACCGGAGGTGGTTATGCTGATCAGCGGATGGATGCCGATCATCGAAGCCACCGTAATGATCAGCAGCAGTCCCCACGCCTGCCAGGGCCCGAAAGACTCCAACGGCCATGCAAATCCCGTGCGCTGCACCAGGCTTGCAAGCCCCAGGGCTAATAACCCGGCGGCCAGAAACAGACAGACCTCTCCGCCCATTTTCGGCAGCTGCACCTCGACATGGGTGCGCATGCTCGCCATTCCCGGGCGACCATCGCGCCCCAGCAGCACCACCAGACAGAGCAGCAGCGACAGTGAAGACACCCAGGTAAGAATCACGATATCAGGCCATAGCCAGCACGCCGTCATCACCATCAGCGCCAACAAACCCGGTAGCCACAGGGCTTCAAAATGCATCGGATAACCGGGCATCGTTTTCGCGTCGGGGTGCCGACACAGGCTGATCGCGGCAAACAGCAGTGCCATGGCGGCCGAAGGCAGCCCTGCGATCACCAGGGTCGATAGCTGAGCACCCTCTGCGACAGTCAGCGCCACCCCCATCGCGACGAAAAACGGTGACCAGAGCGCTGCCGTGGCAAACCCCCGGGAGAGCAACATCCCCTGCAGCGGCGACAGGGGTGCCCGCCGCGCCAGACGCTCACCGATAATCACCAGGGTCGACATATTGATCACCGCCCCAAACAGATGCACCCCCAACAACGTCCGACACAATGCCAGACGCCCGGTCGGCAGCCGGGCCTGAGAATCCACCCTGAGCGAGGTCACCAGCCGCAGAAAACTCACCGCCACCAGCATCGCGATCAGACTATGGTTTACCGCCAGAATCTTCGACCAGGGCAAGGCCTGGCCCTGCGTCCCCCAGCCCAGCGTCAGCACCCCTATCACCCCGATGACCAGCACCTGAATCCGTAAGACCCCGCTCACCCGAGCAAACAGCAGCACCCCCGCCATCCAGAGAAACAGGCCTGACCAGGGTGCTGCGACCAGCCCCAAGCCATGACCAACGGACAGCAGCACCGCCAGCAACAGTAGCCAACCGATAATCGGCAGCAGCCGGTCAGCGCGCGCTAGCATAACGGTTGAGCGTGTTTTTTGAATAAGTGGAGACATAATAAGGAGGTTTGCAGGTGGCCAAAAAACAAAAAAGGGCAGCCTGAGCTGCCCTTCTAGTAGTAGGCGAACTGCTTGCTTACATCGTCAGGATATAGGCAGAAACAGCCTTGATCTCGCCATCACTGAGGTTGCCAGCGACACCACGCATCATGGCAGCCGGATCGTTAGCTCGGGTGCCGTCGCGGAAGCCCTTAAGCTGAGCCTCAACATAGGTATCGTACTGGCCTTTTAGCGAAGGGAAAACTGCCAGGCCGTTGCCCTCACCACCCGGACCATGACAGGCAGCACAGGCGGCTATGCCTTTACTCGCCACACCGGCGCTGTAGATCGCTTCGCCCTGGGCGACCAGATCGGCGTCAGTCGCAACACCCTGACTCACTTCCAGAGTGTTAAAGTAAGCCCCCAGATCTTCCATATCCTGCTCGGATAGACCCGCAGCAAAACCGACCATCATGGGACTGATACGAGCCCCTCCCTTGATGTCCTTCAGCTGCTTAACCAGGTAGCTGGCATGCTGACCCGCAAGCTTGGGGAATGTAGGTGCGGCACCGTTACCGTCGGCACCGTGGCAACCGGCGCAGAGCGCTGCCTTGCCCTGGCCTACAGCTGCGTCGCCCTGAGCCCAGGCCGCACCTGAAACACCAATCGTAATTAACAGACTAATAAGTAATTTATTCATCGACCGCCCAATCCTAGGTTTAAAGTTAAAAACAGGGTGCTTCCTTAACCGCACTCCCTTAAGAATGCCGCGCCGAGTCCAGCCACTCAGATCTACGCCTCTAAAATAAGCATGTCCAAGCTATCCCCGAGGGAAAATTTTCGGCATTATATACCAATATCCTCACAAACGGGAACGCACTGCTCCCGTACCGCAGTAACTAATGCCTAATTCTATGACCAAACCCCGTATACATTACAATGCCGCTCACTACCTTACCAGCGCCAACAAGTTCATCCAATGCCCCGAAGACACCGGCGCAGAGGTTGCCTTTGCAGGCCGTTCCAACGCAGGGAAGTCGAGTGCTATCAATGCGTTGACTAACAACTCCAAGCTGGCCCGCACCTCTAAAACACCCGGACGCACCCAGCTGCTCAACTTTTTCGAGCTTAATAACCCCGAACACAGACTGGTCGACCTGCCCGGCTATGGTTACGCTAAAGTACCCGTTGCCATAAAGGTCCATTGGCAGCAGCACCTCGACGAATACCTGCAGAAGCGCCAATGCCTCAAGGGCGTGGTGCTGGTGATGGATATACGTCACCCGATGAAAGCGTTCGATGAGATGATGGTGAACTGGTGCAAAGAATCACAGATGCCGCTGCATATCTTATTGACCAAGTCCGACAAACTCAGCAAGGGCCCTGCTCAGAGTACGGCGCTGCAGCTGCTCAAACAGCTCAAACCCGAGCTGGGCGAGCTGGTCAGCGTCCAGACCTTCTCGGCGCTGAAGAAGGTGGGTGTCGAGCCGCTACACCAGCGCCTCGATGATTGGCTCCTGAGCGGCGCTACAGAGGCCGCCGACAGCGCTCCGGTCGCCTAGCCCTGCTGCTGCTACAGACACCCTGACATGGGACGCCTTTGGCCAGGCCCAACGTTGCCAGCAGTCCGCCGCCAAACAGCCCAGCAATACCCTGGGCGGCCTGCTGCCGGATCTCGACCTGACCCACTGCTCGTTCATGCACATTCCTGCGATGAACAGCTGCGATGAACAGCTGCAATAAACAGCTGCAATAAACAGCTGCAATAAACTACACGACCTGTTCTCTCGATGAGTTCGGCACCCTAACCCACAACGGGAGAGACCTCTTGGACGCTAACCAATCCAGCCCAGATCTGAAGCAGCTTAATGACTGGCAGCTCGCCACATTTTGCGCTGCGGTATCGGAACGCCTGTTTCCCAACTACCTCCTGTTTTCACGGGTCAGCGAGTTCGGCGATTCCCAGATACTGCGCACCGCCCTGGACAAGGTCTGGGACAGACTCAGCAACCGCTGCGGTTCGGTTAATTTCGAGACTCAGATGGAAAAGGTGGATGCGGTCATCCCCGAACCCGAGGATTTCGATATCTACGGGGTGTATCCGGCGCTGGATGCCTGCGTTGCGCTGATCGCGACCCTGAACCAGATGATAGAAGCCTCCCATCAGGATGCACGCCAGATCAGTCAGTTATCCCTGAAGGGTATCGAAACCTACCTCGAAGTGATCGCCGATGCTGAGCTCTCGGATGAAGAGCTGGTGCGTTTTATCAATAGCCATCCGCTGATCGAGATCGAACAGCAGTTTCAGGATAACCTGATTGAGCAGCTAATGAGCAACGCCAACGTCAATGTCGCGCTGCTCGACAGCATCCGCCTCCAGGCCAGCAACGAAGGCGTCAGCAACATCGGCATCTGTGACGACTGACGACTGACAGTGGAGCCGCTGACAGTCGCGTCAAACGACTCAGAGTGTCAGAATAATCTTCCCCTGCGCCCGACCGGTCTCGCTGTAACGATGCGCCTCGGCCACCTGCTGCAGCGGCAATAGTTTATCCACCTCTAGCCTCAGCAACCCCTGCGCCATCAAGCCCAGCAGCTCTGATAACTGTTCAGCGTTGGGGAGGACCCGCAGCGATGCCGCACGATAGCCACTGGCCTCGGCCGCATCGATGACCTGGGTTGCGGTCGCCGAAGGCAGGGTAACGCAGATGCCGCCGGGTTTGAGGCAGGCCAGCGCCTCTATGCCCGCCTCGGCGCCCAGACAATCGAGCACGACATCTACATCCGTGACACGGGTAGCCAGATCCTCGCTGCGGTAATCGATGACCTGATCACAACCCAGCTTCCGTAAAAATGGCTGCTTGGCCGGCGATGCGGTGCCTATCACCTCTGCGCCCTTCCATTTAGCCAGCTGTACCGCCAGATGGCCGACACCGCCGGCAGCGGCCAGGATCAACACCCGTTGCCCGGGTTGCAGATCAGCGGCATCAAACAGCGCCTGCCAGGCGGTCAGTCCTGCCAGCGGCAAGCCACCCACCGCCACCAGGTCCACCTCCGGCGGCACCTGCGCCAGCTGCCCGGCCTGTGCCAACACCTGTTCGGCATAGCAGCGTCCGGGAGCGGGGAAATTGAGCAGTCCGCAGATCCGATCCCCCACCGTAGCATCCGCCACCCCCTCGCCACACTCTCGCAGGGTGCCTGAACATTCCCAGCCCAGGATCAGCGGCGGTTCGCCCTGAAATGCCGCGGCGCCACCCCCCTGCCGGGTCTTCCAGTCGATCGGATTTACACCGGCTGCGACCACGTCGATCACGACCTCGCCAACCCCTGCCACCGGAGGCTCGATCTGTTCTACCCGTAATAACTCGGCTGCGCCATACTGCTGAAGCTGTATCGCTCGCATTATCAAACTCCCTTATTGAGTAACCTACTCCAGGTCGATGTTTAATCCGCCCTGCGCCCATCGTCCCATATTATCTACCCCCTGTTTTGGTTAATATTCACTCCCTGTGTGACTAAGGATCCTAAAAAAAGCTCTGCAGGTCTTCCAGACGCGCCAGGAACCTGTGTGCAGGCTCCCTAATAATAATTATTGCCCCCCAACGAGGACGCTTCCTGATGTTAGTAATACTTGAAACCGCGCTCTTATCGCTAGGCTTTGCGGTACTGGCCGCCTCTCTTATTATCTATTTGAAACGCACCCGCCACTACAAAGCGGTCCTGTGTTTCTGGCAGGCGGAGATGGACCTGACCCATAAAGAGTTCGTCATCAATCGGATTGGCTTCGTGCTGATGTTCATGGGTATCATGCTCCGCTTTGGCAACTCATGGATTGTTGCCTAAAGAGCCGCTGCGGCCCTGACTCATCAGGGCAGACCGGGCTCTTTCAACGGAGAGCCTTATGGCCGGAAACCCTATTCGCGGATCACGGTACCTGCTGCGCGGCATAAAAATGCTGGCGGAACCCGGCTTACGTCCGTTTATCATCGTACCGCTACTGATCAACTGCCTGCTGTTCTCAGTCGCCATCTACCTGCTAAGCCAGTATTTTTCCGACTGGATGGCTTCTTGGCTGGCGATGATCCCGGACTGGCTCGGGTTTATTGACTGGCTACTCTGGCCGGTGTTCGCGCTGCTGCTGCTGATCGGTGTCTATTTTAGCTTTGCCCTGTTCGCCAATTTTATCGCCGCGCCTTTTAACGGTTTACTCTCAGAACGGGTCGAGCAGCGGCAGCGCGGCATCCGGTGTACCGATGACGGCTGGAAAGAGTTCCTAGCGTCGATCCCCGCAGCCCTGCTGCGGGAGGCATCCAAATGGCTCTACTACCTGCCCCGCCTGGTGATCCTGCTGCTGCTCTCCTGGGTGCCGTTGATCGGCCCGCTGCTGTGGTTTCTTTTTGGCGCTTGGATGATGGCGATTCAGTTCTGTGACTATCCGATGGACAATAACCGGATCACCTTCGGACAGATGAAAAAGCTGCTCAAACAGCAACGTTTGAGCGCACTCGGGTTCGGAGGGTTGGTCTCGCTGGCCATGCTGGTGCCGCTGCTGAATCTGCTGATCATGCCCGCCGCCGTGATAGGGGCCACCCTGTTCTGGGTGGAGGAGTACAGTGACAGCGCCGTGTAGGTTAGGCTTCAGCCTGACGGGGTGTTTAATTTTAGTCCTCGTCATCGTCTGACAGCGGATCGAGCGCCTCGACCTGTTTAAGCTGCAGCAGCCGGGCCGGGAAATGGCAGCGGAAACAGCTGCCCTTACCAGGATGGCTATCCACCTCCAGCATGCCACCATGACGCATCATGACATGCTTGACGATCGCCAGACCCAGCCCCGTGCCACCGGATATACTGGAGCGGCCGCTATCGACACGGTAGAAGCGCTCGGTCAGCCGCTCCAGATGATGCTCCTCGATACCGACACCGGTATCGCACACCTCGTAATGACCACCCTCGTCATCCACCCGCCAACGAATATCCACCTTGCCATTGACCGGGGTGTACTTAACCGCGTTGATGGCCAAGTTCGAAAACGCACTGAGCAGCTCATTCTCCTGCCCCAGCAGCAGATACCGCTCATCGACATCCAGCTGCAGGCTCAGATGCTTATCCGGCGTCAACGCCGATGCATCTTCAAACACCTCGCGCAGCATCCGTCCGATATCGATGGGCAACTCGTCCACCAGACTGTCGGTCGTCTCCAGCCGCGACAGCGTCAACATATCGGCGACTAGGCGACCCATCCGTTTCGCCTGCCCCTCCATCTGCTGCAAGGCGCGCAATAACGGCGGCTGCTGATCGCCAACCTGGTCCTGCAGCGTCTCCAAATAACCTAGGATCACCGTCAGGGGGGTGCGTAACTCATGCGATGCATTACCCACAAAATCACGCCGCATCCGCTCCAGCTGCCGCAGGCGGGTGACGTCACGGACAATAATTAAGTGGTCGGAGTGACCAAACTCGGTCACGGTAAACTGCAAGCGCACCCGTTTATTGATGGGGGAGGACAGCTCCAGCGGCTCTCCGAAGTTGCGTCGCTCAAGGTAGCGCTGAAAACTCGGATCACGGATCAGGTTGGTGATCGGCTGACCCACATCATCAGGACGCCTCAGCCCCAGCAGCCGTCGGGCTGACCGGTTCCACCACTCGAGTTCACCCTTGGAGTCGATCATGATCACCGCATCGCGCAGCGCCGAGGTCGACTCCTGCACCCGGGAGATGACATGCCGTAACTTAGCCTCAGATTTGCGGTGCCGGTTCAGCAGCCGATACAGGTCATCGAACAGCACTCCCCAGACACCCCGGCTTTCGGGCACCTCGCGGTGATCACTGTGGTTCAGCCAGCTGATAAACCGGGACAGCTGCCAGCCATGCCAGAGCAGCAGACCGGTTAGCATCAGCACCAGTGCCCAGGCGACAGAACCCAGCACCCAGCCGACCCCTGCCGCCAGTAACAACAATAGAAACTGGCGCTTGAATAAAGCGTTAATTGGCTGCGGCACCCGTGCGTACTTCCTGTCTTAGTGGCTAGATAAAGGTAGGAGAATGATGCTCAGATATAGTGACTCGAAAATCTATAGCCCATGCCGCGCACCGTCTGAACCAGCGGGGCATAGGTATCGCCCAACGCTTTACGCAGCCGGCGTATATGCACATCCACGGTTCGCTCCTCTACATAGACATTACCGCCCCACACATAATCGAGCAGCTGACCCCGTGAAAAGGCCCTGTCCTGGTGCGTCATAAAGAAATTAAGCAGTTTGAACTCCGTCGGCCCCATCTGCAAAGGCTCACCCTCGGCAGAGGCCCGGTGCGAGACCGGATCCAGGCTCAGGCCGCTGACCGCGATGATCGCATCCTCACCCTCAGGCGAGGTGCGTCGCAGCACCGCTTTAAGCCGGGCGACCAGCTCGCGAGGCGAGAAGGGCTTAGTAATATAGTCATCGGCACCCGCTTCCAGGCCCTGAACCTTGTTGTCCTCATCACCCTTGGCGGTCAACATGATAATAGGAATATCGGCCGTCAGGCTGTCTTTTTTTAAGCGCCGCGCCAGATCTATGCCACTGGTTCCGGGCATCATCCAGTCTAACAGGATCAGATCCGGACGTTTATCCACCACCAGCGACATCGCTTCCTGGGCATTATCCGCTTCCTGACACTCATAGCCTGCCATCTCCAATGCCAGCACCAGCATCTCACGGATCGGCGCTTCATCATCGACAATAAGTACGCGTTTGAACGACATGAACCCTCTCTCTACGGTTAGTATTATCTCTACATTACAACCGCAAATTATGACAGTTAGGTTACAACCTCCTACCCCGCCAGCAAGTAATCCAGAAAAAAGCCCTGCAAATACCAGGCTGCCGAGCTGTTACAGTCGCTAGCCTGCCAGCAAGTAATCCAAAAATAGCCCTGTAAAGACCAGGCTTCCGACCCAGTGGTTATTAATAAAGGCCTCGAAACAGGCCTTGGGGTTCCGGTCACGAATCAGGTATTGCTGATAGACGAACAGCCCTCCGGCGGCGGCCACGCCCGAATAATAGCTCAGCCCCAACTCCAGCTGCCCACCCAGCAGCAGCAGCCCCGCCAGCACCAGCAACTGCAATCCGGCAATGACCAGTTTATCAGCATCGCCGAACAGTACCGCCGTCGATTTAATGCCGATCTTGAGGTCGTCATCACGATCCGTCATCGCATAGAGGGTGTCATAGACGACTGTCCAGATGACATTGATCAGGTAGATCAGCCAGGCCTGCCGGGGCACCTCGCCCGTCTGGGCGCTGAATGCCATCAGAATACCGCAGGAGAATGCAGCCCCGAGGATCACCTGGGGGAAATGGGTGTAGCGCTTCATGAAGGGATAGATCGCAGCCAACGCGGCCGCGCCAAACGACAGCAGGATCGTCTGCGGGTCGGTAAACAGCACCAGCACGAACGCCAGCAGGCAGAGGCTGAGACTCAGGATCAAGGCTTCTCGGCTACCGACCCGTCCCGACGGCAGAGGCCTGTTACGGGTACGTGTGACATGGCCATCCAGATTACGATCTGCATAATCATTGATGACGCAGCCAGCAGAACGCATCAACACTACTCCCAGCACAAAGATCAACAGCAGGTCCCTATCCGGCATCCCCTGCGCGGCAATCCAGAGCGCCCAGAGTGTTGGCCACAGCAGCAGATAGATCCCGACCGGCTTATCCAGCCGCGTCAGCTGCACCCAAGCCATCAGTCTGGTCCTATCGAGGAGAGGAAGAGCAATATTCATAACTGATTCCGTTAGCAGTGCAGCACCCTTGGCAGTACAGCATGATGGATAAGCCGTTATTGTAACGCAGCTGTAACCTCGGCTGTAACCTCAGCTGTAATCTCAGCTATAACCTTAATAATGCCGGGAGAAAAACTTCGCTGACCAGCAGGGGTTTGTGATCCAGTAAAAACACCGAGCGCCGCGCCCAAGCCTTGGTACCTGGGGCATACAATGGAACCTGAGCGGTTTCGATCGTACCGCGCTGCATCCCCTGATCGCTAAACAGCAGCTCGCCCAAGGGCCGGTCGCCCAGATGCGCTAGCTGACGATGCCGCCCGGTCATCGTGGTGGCCGGAATCAGGCTCCGGGCATGCACCCACGGCTGACCACAACCCAACAGCCGGACCTCGCGCACCAGCACCAGCAGGCGCGGATCGATCCGCAGTGCCCGGGCTTCTGACAGATTGGGCCGGCCCCACCCCTGCGCCACCACCTCAACCCTGAAGTCCCCCGCAGACAGCGTTATCAATCGCGCTGTCAGTGAGCCGCTATCCAGCAACCAGCGCCCCGGCAGCGCCCTACAGGGGCTGCGTCTGTAGCCGCGCCAATGTACCGCTAAGTGCTGTCGGAAAAGGGGTGATAGGAGGTTCAATACGGACCTTTTTACGGGTTAAAATCAACTTTAAGGCGCAGAGGATGCTTGATCCTGAGCCGGCTTACAAGATTCTGCAGGCCATTGCGTTGAATTTAGCTTTGCCTTTGCCATAAGGGCCTGATTTAATGACTGGAACCCTCAAAAAAGACCACCCTGGAGTATTTATGCAGAAAGCGGAACTGATAGCCCAGATTGCCGAACAAGCAGACCTGACCAAGACCCAAGCACAGGCCGCGCTAAATGCCGTCACCGATAGCATCACCGATGCGCTGTCGCGCGGCGAAGCCGTTAGCCTGATCGGCTTTGGTACCTTTGAACAGCGTCACCGTGCCGCCCGCCAGGGTCGCAATCCACAGACCGGCGCGGCTATCCAGATCGCTGCCGCAAATAATGTCGGCTTCAAGCCTGGCAAAGCACTAAAGGACGCAGTTAACAGCTAATAGCTGTCCGCTTTCTTTATTAAAACAGGAGCCCTAAGGCTCCTTTTTTATGTACAGGATGTACGGTATGCCGCGGGCGCAGGGATGCGCAGGAGCGGCGATGTACAGGATGTACGGTATGCCGCGGGCGCAGGGATGCGCAGGAGCGGCGATGTACAGGATGTACGGGCCATTTTTTGCTCCTGCGCTCTTGTTAATATAAGGCTGCCACTTCCGCCATCCCTGGCGGTCGTATGCCGCGGGCGGGGGCCGTTGTCAGTTCCCGACAACAACGGCATAGCTGCGTCCCTGCAGCCAAAGCTTCCGCGTCCTGCTCACGCCCCTTACCTGCGTCCCTGCAGGCAATGCGCAGGAGCGGCGATGTACAGGATGCCGCAGGCAGGGGCCTACTCTGTGGGAGCCTGCCTGCAGGCCGCTGAAGGCTCCTGCAACAGCGGCACTTCCCACATCCCTGTGGGTCGGCTCCCACATGAGAGGTGTCCCTGCAGGCGGCGCGCTAATGGCTAACCCTTGACCGTCTGCTTGATCTCTTTCAGGCTGCTGTGGCTGACGTTGACGCCCTTTACCAGGTAGATCAGGTGCTGGCTGATGTTGCGGCTCAGATCGGCGATCCGCTCTAGGCTGCGTAACACCCAGATCACGTTCAACACTCGGCTGATACTGCGTGGGTCCTCCATCATGTAGGTGATCAACGAACGCATCGCAGTCTTATAGACGTCATCGACATCACGATCCTTCTTCACCACCTTGTAAGCCATATCGATATCGTAGCGCGCGAACGCGGTGAGCGTCTCAGACAGCATCTCTCGAATCAGGCTGCCGATCTGACGAATCTCATTGAAGCCCCGCGGAGACTCCCCCTCGTTGGCCAGTTCTATCGCGTGCCTGGCGATGCCCGAGGATTCATCACCGATCCGCTCCAGATCATTCACCGCGCGACTGATCGCGATAATCATCCGCAGATCGCCGGCAGCAGGTTGACGCCGGGCGATGATTCGAGTGCACTGCTCCTCAATTTCGATATCCCAGGCGTTGACCTGTTCATCGGCCTTGAGGGCACGCCCCGCTAACTCTACGTCACTTTCAACCAGAGCAACGAGGGCCTGATTAAGCTGGGTTTCAGCAATGCCTCCCATGGTCATCAGGTGGCTCTTGATCGCCTCGAGTTCGGTGTTGAACTGCTGCGATATATGATCTGTATGTGCGTCTTTGTTAAAAGCCATCTGTGCCTACCTTATTATTAATCAGGGGGATACTCAGGGAACCTGTGATTGAGTCCGGGGTTCTCTGCGGCCATATAGTGAACAGCCAGAGGCTCAGGGACCTGTTCACAGATGCTAGCCGTAACGCCCGGTAATATAGTCTTCGGTCTGTTTCTTCTTCGGCGCAGTAAACAGCGTATCAGTGGCACCGAACTCGATCTGATCACCCATATACATAAACGCCGTGTAGTCAGAGACCCGCGCCGCCTGCTGCATATTGTGGGTCACGATCACGATGGTGAAATCTTTTTTCAGCTCGTGGATCAGCTCCTCGATCTTCAGGGTCGAGATTGGATCCAGCGCCGAAGCCGGCTCATCTAACAGTAGCACCTCAGGTTTGACCGCGATGGTCCGGGCAATAACCAGTCGCTGTTGCTGACCACCCGACATCCCCAGCGCACTCTCATGCAGGCGATCCTTGACCTCGTCCCACAACGCCGCCGAGCGCAGTGCCCATTCGACGGTATCATCGAGCAGACGTTTCTTGTTGATACCATGAATACGCAGCCCATAAGCGACGTTTTCATAGATGGTCTTGGGGAAGGGGTTGGGCTTCTGGAACACCATCCCCACTCGACGGCGCAGCTCCGCAACCTCTACATGGCGGTCATAGATATTGTTGCCCTCCAACAGGATCTTGCCGTCGATGTGACAGAAGTCGATCAGGTCGTTCATCCGGTTGAAACAGCGCAGCAGGGTGGATTTACCGCAGCCACTGGGACCGATAAAAGCGGTGACCCGGTTTTTAGGGATATCCATACTGATGCCATTCAGCGCCTGCTTCTCGCCATAGTAGAGATTAAGATCCCGCACCTGCAGTGCGATGGTCTCCTGCGACAGGTCCAGCGTGTCCGAGTTACGGCCGAGCGAACTCATATCGATACTGTGGCCCTTCTTCTTAGCGCCCTTCTTATCAACCTGGGCCGTATCAGCAGAGATTTCATTGTCGAGCGTTTTTGGTGTCAAGATCGTTGCCATGGTTATATCAACTCAATCAGTGTTCAAGTGCTTTATATTTTTCCCGCAGACGATTACGGATCGCTACGGCACTCAGGTTCAACAGCACGATGACGACCACCAGCAGCAGTGCGGTGGCGTAGACCAGCGGCCGTGCCGCCTCGACGTTAGGGCTCTGAAACCCGACATCGTAGATATGAAAGCCCAGGTGCATGAATTTCTGGTCCAGATGGACGAACGGGTAGTTACCATCCACCGGCAGCGAAGGGGCCAGTTTGACCACCCCCACCAACATCAGCGGTGCGACCTCACCGGCAGCACGAGCTACCGCCAGGATCACCCCGGTCATCATCGCAGGGCTTGCCATCGGCAGCACCACCTTCCAGAGCGTTTCGGCCTTGGTGGCACCCAGCGCCAGCGAACCTTCACGCAGCGAGCGGGGAATCCGCGCCAGCCCTTCTTCGGTAGCCACGATCACCACCGGCAGGGTCAGCAGCGCCAGGGTCAGCGAGGCCCACAACAACCCCGGCGTACCGAAGGTCGGCGACGGCAGTGCGGCAGGGAAGAACAGCTGGTCGATATTGCCACCCAGGAAGTAGATAAAGAAACCCAGCCCGAAGACCCCGTAAACGATCGACGGCACCCCAGCCAGATTGTTGACCGCGATCCGGATCAGTCGGGTTACTGGTCCCTGCGTGGCATATTCGCGCAGATACACCGCAGCGATTATCCCAAAGGGCGTCACCAGGATCGCCATCAGCAGCACCATCATCACCGTACCAAAAATAGCCGGAAACACCCCACCCTCGGTATTAGCTTCACGCGGCTCCTCGGACAGAAACTCCCAGAGCTTGGCGCAGTAAAACAGCATCTTCTCGGGTATGGACATGGCGTTAGGACGATAAGCCTGAACAATCTTGCTCAGCGGGATCTCCAGCTGCCGACCACCAGCCACTTCCGCCACCAGGCTATCACGCCCGATCTGTCCATACAGTTCAATGAGCCGCTGCTGCAGCCCATCATACTGCAAATCTAGCGCCTCCTGCTCCGCAGCGATATCTGCCTGATTCTCAGGGGTAAAGCTATCGTCAAGCTGCAATCGACGGGTCTGGAGACGCAGGCGCTCAAACTTGACGTTGATGGCGCCTATCTCATGCTTTTCGATAGCATTGATCTGGTCTGAAATCGCGTCGGCCCGCTCGATACGAAGCTGCAGTTCGTTCCATAGCTCTTCGTAACGGGCCGTTTCCTGGCCGGGTTCAAAACTGCCGAGGATCTCATCCTGCTGCTTCAACTGGCGCAAATAGCCGTAAAAATTGCCCCACTCGCTGCGCTCGGACACAAACAGCTGCTCGGGATAATCGATCCCCTGCAACCGGGATGCCATCACCCAGCGAAAATCTCTGCCGGTCACATCCCTGTTACCCATCTTGAGCAGATCACGGCGCACAAACTCGACCCCCTCAGGCACCTCGACTCCCGCCTCACGCAGCTGATTTGCATGATCTTTCTTGGTATCAGCCACCTCGCCAACGATCTGGCTGACCGTACCGTTCTGTTCGAGATATTCTGCCTGGAGGACATCAGCAGGCCAGAAGTGCCCCAGCCCTCGGACGGCGATCAGCGTCAGCAGCCCGGCGACCATGATCACATTCAGCGCGACCGCCCCACCCGTTAGCCAGACCCAGGGCTGGCCAGTTTTCATCCATGCTTTTACGGAAATCTTCATTAGTTGTTATTCCTCAAACGCGGCTCTTTAAATCCGGCACTGCAAACAGGCATTAGGATCATCATAAGGATCCGTACTTACGCCGCAGACGCTGGCGAATCACTTCGGCCACCGTATTGACCACAAAAGTAAAGCCGAACAGCACCAGCGCCGTCAGGAACAGAATCCGAAAGTGCGAGCTGCCCACTTCGGCCTCGGGCATCTCCACCGCGATATTTGCGGCCAGGGTACGCATCCCTTCGAACAGGTTCATATCCATGATCGGCGTATTGCCAGTCGCCATCAGCACGATCATGGTTTCACCCACGGCCCGTCCCATACCGATCATCACCGCCGAGAAGATGGCGGGACTCGCAGTCGGTAGCACCACCCCGACCAGGGTCTGCCAGGGTGACGCACCCAGTGCCAGAGAACCGTTACTGAGCGATTGGGGGACACTGAAGATCGCATCCTCGGTGATCGAGAAGATGGTCGGAATCACCGCAAAGCCCATCGCCAGCCCTACGACCAGGGCGTTACGCTGATCGAAGCTGATGCCCAGGTCACGGGTGATATAGGCGCGCATATCGCCACCGAAAAACAACTCTTCGATGCCCGAGCCCAGCGGCATACAGAGCCAGCTCAGCAGCATAATTACCGGAATCAATACCAGCGCATCCCAGCCTTCGGGCACCCACAAGCGGATCGACTTAGGCAGGTTATGCCACAGATATGCAAACAGCAGCACACCCAGGGGGACCACCGTCAGCAGGGTAAAAACGCTGGTCAGCCGATCCTCGATAAACGGCGCCAGCCAAAGACCGGCCAGAAAGCCCAGAATCACTGTCGGTAACGCCTCCATCAATTCGATAAAGGGTTTGATCTTGGTGCGCAGCTTGGGTGCCATAAAGTAGGCGGTATAAATTGCACCGCAGATCGCCAGCGGTGTGGCCATCAGCATGGCGTAAAACGCGGCCTTAAGGGTGCCGAAGGCCAGGGGCGCGAGCGAGTACTTGGGTTCGTAATCACTGGTGGATGCCGACGACTGCCACACATAATCAGGCCCGGAGTAACCCTCATACCAGACCTCCTCCCACAGCGAACTCCAGGACACCTCGGGGTGCTCATTATCGACCGCCCACAGGCTGATCATCCCCGCACCATCTTCCAGCAGCAACGTACTGGCCCGGGGGGCCATCGCTATCTGGGCGATGCCCTGGTCGGTCAGCTTTTGGGTCAACACCCGATTATGGGCAGTCGAATTGTAGAAACTGACCTCGCCGTTCTCCTCCGCCACCACAAAGCCTTTGCGGCGGTGTTCGGTCGTCAGCGCGACGACCGGTGCAGGACTCGGATCACTGAAGCTGCGAATCTTGGTTAACAGGTGAGCATTGTCCTGGTCGCGTACCAAAAACCACTGCTGGATGACACCCAGGCTATCGGCGATCAGCAGCGAGCTGCCTCCCAGCAGAAACTCTGTCCGGGTGATCTCGCCTGCAGTAATCTCAAGCGGCCGATGAATGACCGGCGCCGAGAAATCCTGCAGATCCACCGCCGTCAACCAACCACTCTTTCGCGTGACGAACAGCCAGCGTGCATCGGGACTGATCAGCATCTGCTGCACGCCCTGAGTATCGATCTCGATAGCCCTGTGCTCGGTGCTGATCTCGACCGCTTCGGTGATGAAGTTGACCTCTTTAGCGAACCGAGTCGCCATCAGCGTGCCGCCAGCATCCAGCGCCACTGCCAGCAACTGATTGTCGTTATCGCGCACCGCCAGACGACTGACAACACCCAGTTCCGGCGCGAGTGTCAGGGAGGCATCCGCATAGGGATACTCGATATAGGGCCTGATGTTGCGCACATCATTGGGATAGCTGATTTTATACTGGTGCCGGGCAAAGGTCAGAGTGCCATCGGCATTGGCCAGCGCGAAGCTTTGCCTGGCTTCGGAGCCCAGGGCAAACGCGACCGGCTCAACACCCTCGGCACCGATCGATTCTTCAAGTAGCACGTCGCCGCTGCGGGTGTCGAAGAAACTGGCCTGCCCTGTGGCATCCAGACGCATGCCCACTTCCGCCTGCTCTTCGGCAGTCAGATACCAGGTGGGCACATCGGCACCCGGCCGGGCATAGGGAACAACCTCCTGCCCCTGATGCTGCGCCGGGTTGATCTGGGCTGCATGAAACAGTGGCATCACTTCGTACAGCAGGTAGATAAAGATCAGCATGATCGCAGCGATCACACTCAAACCACCCATACCGACCAGGATCGACGCCAGACGATCCTTAAAACGACGATAGCCCCGCAGCCGAACGGCCGCAGGGGTATCAAACTGAAGGTCGGGGGCTGATTTTGTAACAGCAGTGACTGATGAGGTCATTAACAAGCTCTCGAATATGTTGATGCTGCTAGGAGGCTTTCGGGCTTAGCCGATCGTAGCGAGGGACTTTTTATTTAGGTCAAAATCGATTTGAGGCAGATTTTTCGATCATCCGAGGCGAATAGCGAGCTATTTAACGAGGGTGATCGTGAAATATGACCAAATTCGAATTTTCCGCAGTAGATCAGTGCGAAGTCCGATAGCCTCCTATAGTAACCAGCAAATATGACAGTATGATGACAAACCGTCCCTGTGGGTTAGCGCACCCCGCCTGTGGGTCGGCGCCCTGAAAAGAGAAAGGGAAGCATTAGCTTCCCTAGTAGATCTTCCTTGATCAGCCTGCCCCTAAGACCGAGGCTCCGCCTGGAACTATTTAGCGGCGTGCGTCATATCAAGACCAAGATTTGCCAGAGTCTTCTCGACAACGCTGCTTGGTAGTGGAATATAGCCATCTTTAACGACCACTTCCTGACCTGATTTGGACATCACCATCTTCAGGAATTCGCGCTCCAGGGGTGCCAGAGGCGTGTTCGGTGCCTTGTTAACATACACATAGAGGAAGCGTGACAGAGGATACTTGCCGCTAAGCGCCATCTCAGGGGTCGCTTCAATATACTCAGACCCTTTCTTGCTCAGTGGGACAGCACGAACGCTGGAGGTTTGATAGCCGATACCCGAGTAGCCGATACCGTTAAGCGAGGTCGAGACCGACTGTACCACGGACGCAGAACCCGGCTGTTCATTGACACTATCCTTGTAATCGCCCTTACAGAGCGCCTTCTTCTTGAAGTAACCGTAGGTTCCAGAGACTGAATTGCGGCCATAGATCTGAATACCATGCTCACCCAGATTTCCGCCGACATCCAGGTCACCCCAGGTCGTGATATCTTCAGAGCCACCGCACTTACGGGTTCTGGAGAAGACGGCATCGACATCGGCAATGCTCATTCCCTGAATCGGGTTATCCTTATGTACAAAGACCGCCAGCGCATCGATCGCAACCGGAACCAACGTCGGCTTGTAACCGAATCGCTCCTCAAATGCCCCGAGCTCCCCATCTTTCATCTTGCGGCTCATAGGGCCGATATTGGAGATCCCTTCAGTCAGTGCGGGGGGTGCTGTAGAAGATCCGGCTGCCTGAATCTGAATATTGACATTCGGGTAGTTGCGCTTGAAATCTTCAGCCCAAAGAGTCATCAGGTTAGCCAGGGTGTCCGAACCTACGCTGGACAGATTGCCCGACACGCCGCTGGTCTTTTCGTAGACCGGCAAGTTAGGATCCAGCAGATCAACGGCTTGGGCACTGCCCGCAAAACCGGTAGCGGCAAGGGCCATAGCGGCCAATAATTTCTTAGCGTTCATTGAATACTCCTACAATTAGATTCAGTGTGTTGCTAGGTTTGCTCAGTTAGTGGGCACACTATAATCACGCTTTATGACAGAAGGATGACAACGAACAAACAAACCTCACACGCTGAGGACATACCACTAAAGCCAACATGCTATGCTTGCCGCCACTGCATTCCATCACCGATGATAAGAAGAACAACAATGAACGATACCGACAGCCTGCTGGCTCCCGAAGGGACCCTGATCCTGCAACTGGCCGCCACCCGCCACGACACCAATGTTTTTGGCGACATCCCCGGCGGCTGGATCTCGGCCCAGGTGGTTACCGCCGCCGAGATCCGCGCCTCACAGGTCGCCAGCGGCCGTATCGCCACAGTCTCGATCGGTGCTATCGATTTTATGTCACCGGTGCTGGTGGGCACCCTGTTGAGTTTTTACACGCGCATCAAAGAGACGGGGAACAGCTCGATCCGTATCCAGATAGAGGTCTGGGGGCGCTGCTCGGATGGTTCAACGTTTCGCAAAATCACCGAAGCGGAAACGGTCCAGGTCGCACTCGACGCTAATGGCCGCATCCGCCAGTTACCTCAATAACCCTGTGGGTCAGGCTTCAGCCTGACAACATGCTGGCAGCAGCTCGCAAGTTGTCGGAATACCTATATAGGAACGGATAGCGACCCTCAGCTGCCTGCCCACAAAACCCTCCCCGGAGACTCTGGAGCCTGCCCTTGTGATCGCAGGCCTGCAGGCGATCTTTTGATGATGGCTCGGTCCTGCTTGATGCATCCACCCTCGCCATAGCCAAAAAAAAGGCTATGTACCCGTTAAGTGTTGCGGCAGTTTATTCGGCATTATTGTCTTTTTAATCAAACTCCGGTTCCGCCTCCCGGCGGCTTCATTTCTTTGTAGCGACAAAGAAAGCGAAGCAAAGAAAGCGCCCCCTAATAAACCGCCCTGCGGGTACGCGCCTGCGGCGCTATGAAATCCAGCCTGAAGCTGACAGATTCGGCATCCTGCCTCAGACTGTCAGTCTCGCCATCCATGGCTCGACCCTGCGGGCCTTTTTCAGGCTGGATTCCATCGGTTTAGAAGGGAGTTTGGCGTCATCCTGATGGTGTAGTTGCTGTTTCAAGCCTTTCAAAAAGCTACAACATCACCCAGAAATAATGCCTTAGTACCGTGGGAGCATGACTGCAGGCAATCTTTTGGCTAGCGAGCTGCTGCTCGCAACACTTAACTAGGACATAGCCAAAAAAAAGGCTATGTCCCCGTTAAGTGTTGCAGAAGTTAATTCTGAATTATTGTCTTTTTAATCAAACTCCGGTTCCGCCTCCCGGCGGCTTCATTTCTTTGTAGCGACAAAGAAAGCGAAGCAAAGGCCGCTCCTGGCCATTGCCTGCAGGGACGCAGGTATGCCGTTGTTGTCGGGAACTGACAACGTCCCAAGCTCGACCCTTCGGGCCTTTTTCAGGCTGGATTTCATCGGTTAACAATGGGGAATTTCGTCTGCCGGCAATACTGACGTATGACAGTGGTCACCCATTAGCTGATGGTAATCAAGCACCAAAAACCCCAAGCATCTCCGCAACACCTAACTGGTACATAGCCAAAAAAACCCGGCATAAGCCGGGTTTTTTAGAGTCGTACAGCTTGCCGGCGATGTTACGCCGGTCTGGCGTTACTGCCCTGCTTCGTACGCCTTAACACCTTCCAGGATCGCGCTGCGTGCAGCCGCGGCATCCGACCAGCCTTCGACCTTGACCCATTTATTGGGCTCCAGGGTCTTATAGTTCTCGAAGAAGTGCTTGATCTGGTCGCGCAGCAGCTGAGGGATATCTTCAACATCCTTAACCCCGACATACTCCTTGGTCAGCTTTTCGTGCGGGACGGCAACCAGCTTGGCATCCTCACCCGCTTCGTCGGTCATATTGAGCACACCTACCGGACGGCAGCGGATCACTGAACCTATAGCGATCGGGTGCGGGGTGATAACCAGCACATCGACCGCATCACCATCATCAGCCAGCGTATTGTTGATGTAACCGTAGTTGGCCGGATAGAACATGGGCGCGGTCATAAAACGATCGACCATCAGAGAGTCTGTCTCTTTATCGATCTCGTATTTGACCGG
The DNA here is from genome assembly GCA_047633175.1 of Motiliproteus sp. Lineage (GTDB taxonomy): Bacteria > Pseudomonadota > Gammaproteobacteria > Pseudomonadales > Balneatricaceae > Motiliproteus. The sequence continues at coordinate 32,389 of JBLIEQ010000038.1, forward strand.
GACACTGGCGTTGGCCGGAATCTCGATAATTACATAGATATCGTTGGGCAGGTCTTTACCCGCAGGGACTTTCGCAAAGCTCATGGTATAGCCTTCTGTAAAAAGGAGAGTAGATAATCACATTAAATAGGGGCGTAATTATAAGTTGATCGAGCGGACTGCTGTCAATAATACCTTGGTTTCAAGGAGGAGCAGCCAGATCAGGCGCATTTCAGGCAGGAGCCCAACAAGCGCCCGGCAGAGCGCCTGCCGGGGATGGATTATACGACGGCTGTTTTAGCGTCCCGGTGATAACGCATCACCGTTTCAACTTCCTCTTTTGAGCCCAGTACGACCGAAACCCGTTCGTGAATTTGGGCCGGTTGCACGTTCATGATATCGATCTGGGTGTTGACGCTGCGCCCACCCGCCTGCTCGATCAGCATGCTCATCGGGTTGCCTTCGTACATAAGCCGGAGCTTTCCAGGCTTGTTCGGCTCGCGCGCATCCCAGGGGTACATAAAGATGCCGCCACGGGTCAGGATACGATGAACTTCGGCCACCATCGAGGCGATCCAACGCATGTTGTAGCGCTTGCCCAGCGGGCCCTCTTCGCCGGACAGCAGGTCCTGGACATACTGCTGGATCGGCTCCTCCCAGAAGCGCTGGTTAGACATGTTGATGGCGAACTCCTGGGTCGTCTCAGGGATCATCACCTGTGCGCGGGTGAGGTAGAACTCGCCATTATGGCCCAGGGTAAACATATTGACCCCTTCACCGGTGGTCAGCGCCAGGATGCACGAGGGGCCATAAAGGACGTATCCCGCGGCCACCTGCTTGTATCCCGGTTGCAGGTAAGCATGTTCATCGGCAGGGTCAAAGCCGTCCTGAGCTTCGAGGACGGAGAAGATCGTACCGACGGTGACATTGATATCGATATTGGAGGAGCCATCCAGCGGATCGAAGGTGACCAGGTAGCGCCCCTCGGGGTGACAGGCTACCGGAAAGTCTTCCTCCTCCGAGGCCATGCCGCGCACCAGCTCTGATTCACTGAGCGTCTGCTTAATAAGATCGTTGGAGATCACATCCAGCTTTTTCTGAGTCTCACCCTGAATATTTTCAGTCTGGTTGGTGCCAAGAATGCCTGCGAGTGCGCCATCGTTGAGCTTGGCGTTTATCTCTTTGCAGGAGGACATCAGGATGTTGATCAGTTCAATCAAATCAGCGGGGGAATCGCTGTGTTTCAGAAACTGGCTGAGCAGTTGCATGGGTAAATCCTGTCTTTAATATGACGATTTAATAGCAGAGCGACCTTGAGGTTTGGGATGATACGTGAAGCCTTGCCCCAATGCATGAAAAACAGGATTGAAAGGCCGATATTCGCAGGCCCCGGGCAGACTCCGGCTAAATGTCGGCCAAATAGCTCAGCACGGGGGGAGCTGCTATGATTCGATCACTTTTTTTTGCTGACGGGCGAGGTCGGTATGCATCTGCATATATTAGGTATTTGCGGCACCTTTATGGGTTCTCTGGCACTGCTGGCCAAAGCCCGGGGGTTCCGGGTCAGTGGTTGCGATGCGAACGTCTATCCGCCGATGAGCACCCAACTGGCCGAGCAGGGCATCGAACTGCTACAGGGCTATAAGGCAGAGCATCTGCAGCCGCGTCCGGATCTGGTGATCATTGGCAATGCGCTGTCGCGTGGTAACCCCTGTGTCGAACAGGTGCTCAATGACGGGATCCCCTACTGTTCGGGGCCACAGTGGCTGGCCGATGAGATCCTGCAGGACAAATGGGTGCTGGCCGTTGCCGGCACTCATGGCAAGACCACGACCAGCAGCATGCTGGCCTGGGTGCTGGAGCATGCCGGCATGGCGCCGGGCTTTTTGATCGGCGGCGTACCGAGTAATTTTGGGCTCTCCGCCCGCTTGGGTGACACCCCGTTCTTTGTTATCGAGGCGGATGAGTACGACACCGCGTTTTTCGACAAACGCTCCAAATTCGTCCATTACCGCCCGCGTACCGCGATCCTTAACAACCTTGAGTTCGATCATGCGGATATCTTCGATGATCTGGCGGCGATCGAACGTCAGTTTCATCATCTGGTGCGCACCATTCCCGCCAATGGCCAGATCATCACCGCCCAGGCTGACAGCAACCTGACCCGAGTGCTGGAACAGGGCTGCTGGACTCCGGTCATAGGCTTTGGCTTACAGGAGGGCGAGTGGCAGGCGCGTCTGCTGAAGGATGACGGCTCCGCCTTCGAGGTGATGCTCGCGGGCCAGCCTGTGGCGACTGTACGCTGGGACCAGACGGGGCTGCATTCGGTACTGAACGGCCTGGCCGCGATGGCGGCAGCCCGGCATGTCGGGGTGACCCCCGAGCATAGCGCCGAGGCCCTGAGTCTGTTCGCCGGCGTCAAACGGCGCATGGAGCGGATCGGCATCGCTGCGGGGATCACCCTGTACGACGATTTCGCCCATCATCCCACGGCGATCGACACGACCCTGCAGGGGCTGCGTGCCAGGGCGGGCGCTAAACCGGTGCTGGCGATCATCGAACCGCGCTCCAACAGCATGCGCTTGGGATGCCACCGACAGGCGCTGGCACCCTCCACCAAGGCCGCCAGCGAAGTGTTCTGGTACCAGCCGACCGGATTAAACTGGGACCTGGACGCTGTCGTGGCGGAGAGTCCGGTTCCCGCGCGGGTCTTTAACAGCGTGGACGCCATTATCGAGGCGGTCAAAGCCTACAGAGACAGCGATGCCGAGGTGGTGATCATGAGCAACGGCGGCTTCGAGGGGATTCAGCAGCGTCTGCTGACGGCACTGCAGGCCCTTGATGCCTGAGCGTTCACACTCTCAACAGTACTCACCACCGCCCTCACCACAGCCCTCGCAACGCCCGCCCATGCAGTGTCGTCCCGGTTGCGGCGCCTGCTGTATCGCGCCCTCGATCTCCTCGCCGATTCCGGGGATGCCCGACGGCAAGCCTGCCGGCATACGCTGTGTACAGCTCGACGACAGCAACCGCTGCCGTCTGTTCGGGCAGCCGGAGCGTCCGGCCGTCTGCCTGGCGTTCTCCGCCGACTATGAACTCTGCGGGGAGACGGACCAGCAAGCACTGGAGCGGATCACCCTCCTAGAACACTGTACTGCTGATTCCTCCGATTAGCGCTGAAATACGGGTACTGATCATCCTCCTTGAACAGAGCACTGCTGATTCCTCTGCCGGTTCCCCTGCCGAGAGCCGCTAGACTGCGGGGATACGGAGCAACTGACCATGGTGCCGATCGCCCGATTTGAACAGTGCACTGCTGATTCCTCTGCCGATTCCCCTGCCGAGAGCCGCTAGACTGCGGGGATACGGAGCAACTGACCGTGGTGCCGATCACCCGATTTGAACAGTGCACTGCTGATTCCTCTGCCGATTCCCCTGCCGAGAGCCGCTAGACTGCGGGGATACGGAGCAACTGACCGTGGTGCCGATCGCCCGATTTGAACAGTGCACTGCTG
>JBLIEQ010000039.1:0-35636 GCA_047633175.1 Motiliproteus sp.
CTGTAAATATCGCCCTGGTTACCCCTACAAGGGCTTTGTGGTATTGGAGAACGTACGCGCTTGGGTCTTAGAGTTTGTGCACTGGTATAACGTGCGGCACCGCCACAGTGGGATTAAATTTATGACGCCATCACAGCGACATAATGGCAAGGCCAACCAGATCGCGGTAAAGCGCTCGATAACGTATGAGGCTGCAAAAGCACGTCACCCTGAGCGCTGGAGTGGCAAGACGCGAGACTGGTCGCTGCCAGAAAAAGTACACCTGAATCCCGAGAAAAATGATCTCGAATTTCGGAGTGCATTATAGGTGACCACGACAACTACTTTGACAACTACCGTTACTGCGCAAGTACATTCTGAAGGGTACCGATGAAGATGTACGGTGAGCAGAGCAATGATTTAATCTTAGACCGATGAAATTCCTTGATTTTAGACAGCCCGGAGTGGTCTTTAAATAATCACTTCAGGCTGTGCAGGGAGTGTCGCACTTGGGAGTTAAATTCACGATCACCCATGGCTATAAGCCATCATTGCGTGCATGCATAACCTGTATTATGTTTTTTGGAGATTATTAGGAAGTTTTTTAAGCGGACCCTCTGTTGCTACGGCCAGAAAATTCAAGAGCTACTTGCCAAAATTTATTCCGGCAGAATTTTTAATAGTAACATTCTGGCATTCGTTTAGTGAAATAAGTAGCAGTATTTGTATAGTGTGAGACATTAAGTATTAGTAATAATTTGAACATGCTATTATTAGTAAAAATTAAAAGTGGACCAGTTGGTTAATAAACTCATCGTTGTATCAGTTTTCGGAAGCATATAACCTAATACGATGCTGGCAACTAACATCAGAAGTGTTGAACTTTTATTTTTAAAATGAGCTATTTTTAAGGCTGTGCCGAAAGATCGTTTAATTCGTATATTACTTAAGTCTACACTGTACATTTCATCCAAAATTAAATGAATAAGCCCGCCAAAGAAAACAAACCCGCCTGAAAGTAAGGCTATGACGGCCGATTTATTTGCATATTCATTATTGAACATCCAGGTTAGTTGCGTTGTTAGCAGGCCGCATAAAATAAGAAATAGCAAAGAATGACAGCTGCCTCGGTGAACCGTCACTTTTTCAAATAAAGGTCTTATAAGCCATTTCATAGTGCCATAAATACCTAAAGGTATTACCAGTAATTCAATAAAACTAATCTCTCTAAAGTGCTCTCCGGTAATGTAACGCAAAACCATCAGTAAAATGACGATGGAAAATATATTGAAAATAATATTAAGAGATGTTGAGTTGTCGGAATCGATATCAGGTAACAACCCACCGATGGTGCCTAAAAACCACAACCATAATGCCGTATTGATGTCAGTATGACCTGCTGATAATAGTGCTGCAGAGGCCACACCAGTAGAAGTAGTCGCTATATTGAAGTGAGTATTAAAATTTGCCATTATTTATCTTAAGTGGTGGGTGAAAATGAAGCATACTGGAAATAATAAAAATAAGTTTCACGTGACCCCACTGATTGTTGAAGAAGGTTGTTTAGGTTGACCAGTTGACACTAGTCAACGCTTGTTTTAATAATAAGATATCAAGCTTAAAAGACTTGCCTTATTTCTGGTGTTTATTATTTAATGAAAATTATCATCAGATCAATTTATTAGTACTTATAATCATATAAAATTTCGACATAAAATATGTATTTGAAGGTGAGGTAGATAGTAGTAATTATGAACTTCTGTTCATTAATAATCTCTTACGTGATTTGTCCTGCTCAATAGTAATAAAAGATCTTCTCTGTCTACAGCACGAGTTCATACCTCGATTATAAGGACGATAGCCCTGGATACGTCGTAAACATGCTATGCTCTCTATAAAGAGGGATAAATCCCCATTAGACTTTGCATTTGGATCAAATTGATTCTCCGGTTTTGCAAGTATAACCGGTGAAAAACATCTCGAACTAGGCCTCTCGGCGCACCCCAACGTTATACCATCAATACTTTTGGCAACGGAATTTATTTTTCAGAGTATTTAGCGGCCCTGCCAATTACATAATGAGGCCCAGTTTCATCTTGGAACCATCTTGATGTGTCATTTTAGGAGAGGGCTGTTTATAAAATATTTATTTACCTTTATTTTCAAGTCCTGCACATACCACATGAATTACAAAATCAAGAAGATCCCAATCGATAATTTCAATTTGCTCATCTGATAAAAATACAACGGGTTAATTACTTTATTGAACTCAGTATTGATAACCCCCTCCAGAACCTTTTGGCTGCCATTTACCTAATTATTTTTACATGGTCATTAGGCAGGGAATGGCACCTGCTTCTTTATTTTTTTATCGAAAATGTTGCCAGCAGTTTTATAGTTAAATTAAGAAACATCAAAAAAAATAGTTTATTTCCTATTTTAAAGATAAATTTATGCCATCGATGCATTAAAATTATTTCTGAGCCAGTTGAATCCGGTATCGGCTTCATTTTGGATGTGGCGACCTGCCGCACTCCATGCCTGCTTAAACTCTTCTGTAGGTTCTGCTTTTTCTACTCAATACATGACATTTCATTGCGGAATTGTAACGCTCAAGCTCACCGGCGGCAATGGTGCGCAGCGCCATTTCTGCCCGGTGCAACGCCTTGTGTACGCCCGGCATGGGCATGAACTTATGGGGTGAAAGTCCCCTGTAGGAGAACCAACGTCGATGGGCAGGTCCCTCCTATCTGCCATAAATACGGACAGGGCATGGCCGTGAGGAACCGGTGGCCGTTGAGGATGTCTTTCGCGAGTCGACAGCAAGCTGGGAAGCGTTGTTGCTGGAGCTTCGCGAGCGCTGCCTTGGAGACGTCGCCGAAGCTGGCGATTGGCGATGGTGCCTCGCGGTTTTAGAAAGCGATGAGCAAGGCTTAACTCAGCTGCCAGCATCAACGCTGCTGGGTCCATAAGACGTCTAACATATTGAATAAAAAGCTAAAATAGATGCAGCCGAAGGTCAAATACGCGCTGCACGACAATTATTCTGATAGAGAGAGGGGGATGGCGGCCACGCGCGCTGACGCGCATGCGGCCTTCGATCGTGTTCAGGCTCAATTCAGCGTTAAATACCCCAAAGGCATGGAGTGCCTGGCGAAGGACCGGAAAGAGATGCTGGCGTTCTACGACTTCCCGGCAGAACACTGGCCTCATATTCGGACAACCAATCCGATAGAGTCGACCGTTCGCAACGGTCCGGTTACGTACCAAACGGACTCATAATTGCGGGTCTCGCGACACCACTCTGGCGATGGTCTACAAGCTGCTGGAGTCTGCACAGAAGAACGGGAAAAGGATCAAGGGATTTAAGCTGCTGACCCTGCTGGTCACAACATTGAGTTCAAGGATGGAGAGCAAGTAATGGATCAATCAGACAGGAATGCCGCCTGACGCTGTACACCAGATTTGACGATAACTCCAGGCAGGCTCCCACAGGGTTAATCTACAGAGGATGGCCAGGATGTTGTACTTGTTTGAGCGGGGAAGACCCCTGACTGGAAACAGTCAGGGGTTTTGCTGTGGTTCTGCGTCGCGATAACGGCTTAGTTATTGGCGTGCAGTTCGTGATTGAGTTCGATGGCGGACTGGTTGGTCTTGACCTCTATGCGGCCATTGAGGGAGTTACGACGGAATAACAGGTCAGATTTTCCGGCCAGCACGCCTGCTTTGATGGTTTCAACATCCTGGTTCTGATCGTCGAGCAGGACCACCTTGGAGCCGGCCGTCACATAGAGTCCGGCCTCGATGGTGCAACGATCTCCCAGAGGGATACCCAGCCCTGCATTGGCTCCCAGCAGACAGCCTTCCCCTATGCCGATGACGACATTGTTGCCGCCTGACAGGGTGCCCATGGTGGAGCAGCCACCGCCGAGGTCTGAGCCTTTACCGACGACGACACCGGCGGATATACGGCCTTCAACCATGCTGGTGCCGAGAGTGCCTGCATTAAAGTTGACGAAGCCTTCATGCATAACGGTAGTGCCTTCTCCCAGATGAGCGCCGAGTCTGACCCTTGAGGTGGCGGCGATACGCACGCCACTCGGGACGACGTAGTTGGCCATCTTGGGAAATTTATCGACCGAGAGGACGTCCAGTAGTTCGCCTCTGCAGCGGGCTTGGAGTTGGCGCTGGGGCAGGTCATCAAGCGATACCGCACCCTGGTTGGTCCAGGCGACATTGGGCAACAGGCCAAACATACCGGTAAGATTGATGCTGTGAGGCTTAGCTAAGCGGTGTGAAATAAGCTGTAATTTAAGGTAGATCTCGGGTACGGAGCTGGGCTGGGCGTCGTCGGCGAGAATGCACATCAGGAGTGGCTGATCTGAACCCCTGAGGCTATTGCAGATAGCCAGTTGCTCTTCTGCATTCTCCGCAGCGAGGGCGTCGGCAACGCTGGCCAGTCTGTCGCTATCCAGCGTGAGGACCTGATTGCCACCCTTATAACCGGTTGCATCGGCGAGTGCTTTTAGCAGTGTGCCAGCCGGTTGAAAGATCGGTTTGGGGTAGAAAACGTCCAGCCAATCACCTGTTGATGACTGGGTGCCGATGCCGAGGCCGAGGCTAAATGCGTTGCCGCTCATAAGGATCTCCGGTATTGATAGATAGGTAGTTGAATAATATGTAGTTGATTAATATGTAGTTAAATCCGATTTAAAAGTAAGTCTGGTAATCAGCGTCTGTAAAGCCAAGTTTGCGGCTGTCGCCAAGGTCGAGCAGGGGACGCTTGATCATCGCCGGCTGTTCCAGCATCAGGGTGATGGCCTGATCCCGATCGATCGTGTCTTTGCTGGCATCAGGCAGTTTACGCCAGGTGGTTCCACGCCGATTGAGGAGCGCTTCCCAGCCGAGTTCATCGACCCAGGTTTCGAGCTGCTGGCGTTCCAGACCCTGTTTGCGGTAATCATGAAACTGGTACTCGATCTGCCGGGCGTCGAGCCAGCGTTTGGCTTTTTTAATCGTATCGCAGTTGCTTATGCCATAGAGTCTTATCATCGGATCGCATCGCTCTGTGTTGCGGGAGACAGGCTGTGGACGAAACGAGCCAGGCGTTCGGCAGCAATGATGCAGTCCTCAAGCGGGGCCACCAGCGCCATGCGGATGCGGTTCTTGCCCGGATTGATACCTTCGCACTCGCGCGATAGAAACGAGCCGGGCAGTACACTGATATTCTCGTGCGCATAGAGTTGGCGCGCAAAATCTTGATCGTCGATCGGCGTTTCGGCCCAGAGATAGAAGCCGGCATCGGGGCGTGACACCCGCATAACGCCGTCCAGTACCTGCAGTACCGCCTCGAATTTAGCCCGATACTTATCACGATTTTCGATGACATGCTGTTCGTCGTTCCAGGCGGTGATGCTGGCCAGCTGGGAGTAGATCGGCATGGCGCAGCCGTGGTAGGTGCGGAAGAGCAAAAACTTACTGATCAGTTCGCTATCGCCGGCGACAAAGCCCGAACGCAGTCCGGGCAGATTGGAGCGCTTGGACAGGCTATGAAAGACCAGGCAGCGCCGGTAGTCATGGCGGCCCATCTTCGAGCACGCCTGGAGCAGGCCGACCGGTGGCTGATCTTCGTCGAAGTAGATCTCCGAGTAGCATTCGTCTGCGGCGATCACAAAATCATAACGCTCAGCCAGGTTGATCAGTTTCTGCAGCGCGGCAAGGCCCAGCACTGCGCCCGTAGGATTGCCGGGAGAGCAGATAAACAGCAGTTGGCAGCGTTGCCAGATCTCGGCGGGAACCGCATCAAAATCGGCTAAGAACTCATTGTCGGCCAGGCAGTTGAGAAAATAAGGTTCCGCGCCTGCTAGGTAAGCGGCGCCTTCATAGATCTGGTAGAACGGGTTGGGGCACACCACCAGAGGCTGCGCCTGAGACCGGTCGAGGAGTGCCTGGGTAATGGCAAACAGTGCCTCACGGGTACCGGTGCAGGGCAAGACCTGGGTCTCGGGATCGATCCCCTGGCTGAGCTGAAACCGTCGGGTTGCCCAGTCCGCTATCGCCGAGCGCAGTTCTGGAACACCTTTGGTGCTGGGGTAACTGGATAGCAGATTCAGATTATCGCTAAGGGTCTCGCGAACTGCGTCCGGGGCGGGGTGTTTAGGTTCGCCAATCGACAGGGCAATAGGGGACCGGTCTGCCGGTGGGGTAATGCCGGCCTTGAGCGCATTGAGACGTTCAAAGGGGTAGGGCTGAAGTTTGTTCAGATCGGGGTTCATCGGCGGTCCTGGATGCGGGTGTCATCAATTACGTGGCGGCCTTGGCGACTCTTGGAGGCCGGCTCTGTCAGCCAGGCCTCTAAAGTCAGGTTTCTTCTATCAGAACGAGTCGGGCCGGCTCTGTTGGCCGGCTCCTGTCAGGCGATTGCTGGCTATGCTGTGCTCTAGCTGGCGATCAAGCTCCTCGCAGAGACGCTGTTGTAAATGGTCAATCTGATCCGGATCGGTGATCGGCAGACCTCTGGCATCTGTGATAAAGAACAGATCCTCCACCCGTTCGCCGACATTGCCGATGTGAGCCTTCGTGAGGTGTATCTGGCATTCCAGGAAGATTTTGCCGACCCTCGCCAACAGGCCCGGGCGATCCGAGCTCGTCAATTCCAGGGTGGTGATCTGGCGCAGCGAGTCGTTGCTCATCAGCACCTGTGTCGGCATGGCGAACAGCTTTAACTGGCGCGGTGTACGCCGCTGGACGATGGCTGAGTAATCGGCGGGATCATCCAGCTCCTCGACTAGGGTGGTCTTGATCCGGAGGATCTGCTCATGATCATCGCCGATCGGCTGGTCGTCCTGATCCAGTACGATAAAGGTGTTGTAGCTGAAGCCGTCGTCGTTGGTGATGATATCGGCACCCTGGATGCTCAGGTTAAGCTGGTCGAGCGCTGCGGCTGAGGCCGCAAACAGGCCCTCATGATCGCGGGTATAGATGAATATTTTGGTCGCTCCCTCATGAACCCGGTTGCTGGTCTCCTTGACCAGGACCAGCGGTTGCTCACGGTCATCATGGTTGAGGATCGCCTCGGTGTGCCAGGCGATATCGGCAGCATCTTCACGCAGGAAATAGTCTTCGCCAAGGGTCGCCCACATGCATTCGGCACTGTAGTCGCTGATCCCCTCATGGCGCAGCAGGTCGAGTGCTTCCTTCTGCACCTGTTCGATCAGGTCTTCATTATTGATCGGATTGGACAGGCCCCGGCGCAGCACTTTCTTGGTGGCGTCGTAGAGCTGGCGCATCAGGGACGCACGCCAGTTGTTCCACAGCGTATTATTGGTGGCACAGATATCGGCGGTCGTGAGGGTGTACAGGTAATCTAAATGGGTGAGATCGCGTACGCGCATGGCAAAGTCGTAAATCACCTCAGGGTCGGAGATATCTTTGCGCTGTGCGGTCATCGACATCAGCAGGTGGGTGCGGACCAGCCAGCACACCAGATGGGTATCCCATTTGCCCAGATGATGGCGTCGACAGAAGTGCTCCGCATCCTCGGCCCCCAGCTCTGAGTGGTCGCCACCGCGGCCTTTACCGATATCGTGATACAGTCCGGCGATATAAAGCAGCTCTATCTTGGGGAGTTCACGGACGATGCGATTAGCGATCGGAAACTTTTCCTGCTGATCCTTATGGCGAAACAAGCGCATGTTTTTGATGACTTTCAGGGTATGGGCATCGACCGTGTAGATATGGAACAGGTCATGTTGCATCTGGCCGACGATCTGGCCGAATTCGGGCAGATAGCGCCCCAGAATACCGTAACGGGTCATTCGCCGCAGCTCTGTGGAGATCCCTTCGGGCGAGCGCAGCAGTTCCATAAAGAGAGAGGTGTTGCGGATATCCTCGCGGAACTCGGCATCGATCAGAGGCCTGCTTTCGCGTAGCAGGCGCATGGTGGAGGCGCGAACACCTTCGAGTCTGGGGTTTTGCGCCAGTAGTACGAACATCTCCATCATCGCGAAGGGCGTTTGCGAGAAGACGTAATTTTCAGTGACTTCGATATGGTTGCAGCGAATCTGGAAGCGTTTGTTGAGCGGAGTAATCTGCTGGTTGCTATCGAGCTCAAGCAGTTCCTCTTCAAAATGCTGCAGCAGCATGTCGTTAAACTCTGCCAGATACATCGCGATGCGGTAGTATTTCCCCATAAACTGCTCAACCGCCAGCTTACCCTCGGTATCTTCGTAGCCAAAGAACTCCGCCAGGGTGCGCTGGTGGTCGAAGAGCAAACGATTCTCGCAACGATCCGTCAGCATATGCAGGGCATAGCGAACCGTCCATAGATAGAGTTCGCCCTTATTCAGGGCGTCCAGCTCGCTGGCTGTCAGAAAACCCTGGTCTACCAGTCCATCCAGATAGGTCGCGCCAAAATGACGCTTGGCGACCCAGCCGACGGTCTGCAGGTCGCGCAATCCGCCGGGTGAATCCTTGATGTTGGGCTCGAGGTTGTACTCGGTATCGTTGGTGCGGAAGTGGCGTCTGTGCTGTTCTTCGACCTTGGCTTTGTAAAACTCCTGGCTTGACCAGACCCTGTCAGAGGTGACCAGGCAGTACATCTCCTGGCGCAGTCGGTCATCACCGACCAGGGTACGGGACTCGATCAGGTTGGTGGCGATAGTGATATCTTTGCCGGCCTGCTCGGCACATTGCTCAACGGTGCGCACACTGCTGCCCACCTCCAGAGAGATATCCCATAAAAAGGTGAGGAACGCCGCTATGCTGTCGCGAAACTGCTCGGCATTATCCTGCTGCAGCAGGATCAAGAGATCGATGTCGGAGTGCGGGTGCAGTTCGCCACGACCGTAGCCGCCTACGGCCACCAGGCTGATGGAACCATCGTTGGGCCAGCTATATTGCTGCCAGGCATGCCGAAGCAGCTGGTCAGTCATCCAGGCGCGACCGTAAATCAGCGTGCGGATGTCAGCCCCGTCTCTAAAACGCTGGTTAAGCGTTTCCTGCCCCTGTTTAAGCGTGGTTTTAAACAGGGGCATCAAGGCACCGGTTTGAGCGAGCTGCCGGCTAAACGCGTGACTATCAAACAGGCTGGGGTCAGCCGCAAACTGGGCAAGTTGATCGGTCATGGTCGATGGGGCTAAATCTTCCCCTGTTCCTCTTGGCGTAGGGTGAGTACATCACAACCGGTTTCGGTGACCAGCAGGGTATGCTCCCACTGGGCCGAGGCGCTCTTGTCGACGGTTTCGACGGTCCAGCCATCCTGCTTGGAGAGTTTGGTATGGCGTTTGCCGGCATTGATCATCGGCTCGATGGTAAAGATCATGCCCGGTGTGAGCACCAGTCCTGTGCCCGGGCGACCGTAGTGGAGCACCTGGGGATCTTCGTGGAACCCTTCGCCGATGCCGTGGCCGCAGTATTCTTGGACTACCGAGTAGTGGTTTTTCTCGGCGTGTTGTTGGATCACGTGGCCAATATCTCCCAGGGTGGTGCCGGGTTTCACCAGGCGAATACCGAGGTAGAGACATTCCTGAGCGACTTCGGCGAGTCGTTGCTGGTGGGGTTGGCACTTACCCACGAAGAACATTTTGCTGGTATCACCGTGGAGTCCGTCTTTGATAACGGTGATATCGATGTTGATCGCATCACCTTTTTTTAGCGGCTTGCCATTGGGTATGCCATGGCAGACGACGTGATTCACCGAGGTGCAGATAGATTTAGGGAAGCCATGATAGTTCAGAGGCGCGGGAATCGCCTGTTGAACATCGACGATATAATCGTGACACAGGGTATTGAGCTCATCGGTGGTGACCCCGGGTTTCACATGGGGTTCTATCATCACAAGGACATCTGCGGCGAGCCGGCCGGCGATGCGCATTTTTTCGATCTGTTGCGGGGTCTTGATAATCACGCTCATGCTAAGGCTCTTCTTGTTGCTGGTCGGGACAGTCCCGCACGGACTGATAAAGGCCACTATTGTACACGCAAACGCCCGCATTTACAGGTAGCCGAGTAGAGCGCTGGGTTATTCGGGTGCCGGTTAGGATCAGTGCGGGACCAGGGCAAGAATGGCTATTGAGCTTTAAATTCGGCCCGGGTTGTGGTATAAAGTCGCGCTGCTAAAACAGGGTTGTCCCTGTGAGGCAGAAAAACCTAACGTCACACATATACCGTCACATTGCTCTGGGTGCTTTTCGATCTTGGTCGGGGGTTGAGCGATGGGGTGTATGGAGGCCTAACCCGATAAAATTTAGGAAAACATCATGGCTACAGTTTCAATGCGTGAGCTGATCAAAGCAGGCGCTCACTTCGGTCACCAGACTCGTTACTGGAATCCGAAAATGAGCAAGTTCATTTTCGGTGCGCGGAATAAAATCCATATCATCAACCTCGAGCACACAGTGCCAGCGATGAATGATGCGCTTTCAGTTGTCCAGAACCTGGTCTCCAACAAGAATAAAATCTTGTTTGTAGGTACCAAGCGCGCTGCCAGCAAGGTTATTCAGCAGCAAGCAGAACGTTCAGGTATGCCTTTCGTCAACCATCGCTGGTTGGGTGGCATGCTGACTAACTACAAGACCATTCGTGAGTCTATCAAGCGCTTTCGTGAGCTTGAAATTCAGTCCGGCGATGGTACTTTTGAGCAGCTGACCAAGAAAGAAGCGCTGATGCGTACCCGCGAGATGGAGAAGCTGAGTCGCTCTATCGGTGGTATCAAGGATATGGGCGGCCTGCCTGACGCGCTCTTCGTTGTAGATGTTGATCACGAGCGCATCGCTATCAACGAAGCTAACAAGCTGGGCATCCCCGTTATCGGTATTGTCGATACCAACAGCAATCCTGATGGTGTTGATTACGTCATTCCAGGTAACGACGATGCGTTGCGTGCGATCCAGATCTACGTTACGGCAGTCGCCGATGCGTGTATGGAAGGCAGCGGTGCTGATGCCAGTGAGTTTGTAGAAGAAGTGGCTGTAGAAACACCTGCTGAGTAGCGGGTCCGGTCCGTCTGCTTGCAGGCATCGTGAAGGGGGAGCATGGCTCCCCTTTTTTCAATATAGACTTTAGTGACATAAGAGGAACGATCATGGCAGCTAAAATTTCTGCTTCTATGGTTAAAGAGCTGCGTCAACGTACTGCTCTTGGCATGCTGGAATGTAAAAAAGCGCTGGTTGAGGCTGAAGGTGATATCGAGCTGGCGATTGACAACCTGCGTAAATCTAGCGGCATGAAGGCCGCTAAAAAGGCGAGTCGTACAGCGGCTGAAGGCGTCGTGGCTGTTAAGGTTGCCGCCGATAACAGCTACGCGATACTGGTTGAAGTTAATTCAGAGACCGATTTCGTTGCCCATGATGCCGGCTTTATGGCATTTGTCGAGACCATCGCCTGCGCCGCGTTTGCGGCTAAGCAGACTGATGTCGCGGCGTTGATGGCCGGAGAGCTGGAAGCGACCCGTGAAGCTCTGGTACAGAAGATCGGTGAAAACGTGAGTATCCGTCGTATCGAGCTGCTGGAAGGCGCAATGGTAGGTGCTTACGTGCATAGCAATCACCGTATCGGAGTGTTGGTTGCCCTGAGCGGTGCTGATGATGTTACGGCGAAGGATGTCGCCATGCATGTCGCTGCCGTTAACCCGCGCGTTGTTAATGCCACGGATATGCCTGAAGAGGTTCTGGTCCAGGAGAAAGAGATCATCCTAGCTCAGCCGGATATGGCGAGCAAGCCTGCAGAAATTGCAGAGAAGATGGTCGGTGGCCGGATTAAGAAGTTTTTGGCCGAGAACTCTTTGGTCGAACAGCCGTTCATTAAGAACCCAGAGCAGACTATCGGACAGCTGGTTAAGGCTGCCGGTGCTGAAGTCGTCTCCTTTGTCCGTTTCGAAGTGGGCGAGGGTATCGAAGTAGTTAAGGTCGACTTTGCTGCCGAAGTTGCTGCTGCGCTGAAATAGGCGGCTGCTTTCGAAACAGGGCCCGCATGCCGGGGCGCCTGTTTTGAAATGTTACGCGCTCCTATTTCTAGCGCAGGCTCTGGCTTCAGTCAGAGCCCTCCTGATACACTGCCATCCTGTTTTCCTTGGGGAGCTCTACTGTGAATGAAAAGCATAACGCTCAGTACAAGCGCATCCTGCTGAAGCTTAGCGGTGAAGCCTTGATGGGAGACGAGGCTTTTGGCATCGATCCCAAAGTTCTGGATCGCATGGCGCTTGAGATCGGCCAGTTGGTCGGTATCGGTGTCCAGGTCGGGATGGTCATCGGTGGTGGCAACCTGTTTCGCGGCGCGGCGCTGAATAAGGCCGGTATGGATCGCGTCACGGGTGATCATATGGGAATGCTGGCCACGGTGATGAATGCGCTGGCGATGCGCGATGCCCTGGAGCGCAATAACATCTCGACTCAGGTGATGTCGGCGATCTCTATGGTGGGCGTGGTCGAAGACTACGACCGTCGTAAAGCGACCCGTTACCTTAGTCGTGGAGATGTCGTTATCTTCTCAGCCGGCACCGGGAATCCTTTCTTTACCACCGACTCTGCCGCCTGCCTGCGGGGTATAGAGGCGGAGTGCGATATCGTGCTCAAGGCGACCAAGGTTGACGGTGTCTACTCAGCCGATCCGGTGAAGGATCCCAGCGCGACGCTGTACAAGCACCTGACCTTTGATGAGGCGCTCGAAAAGCAACTCGGGGTGATGGATCTGACAGCGATGTGCCTGTCTCGTGACCATAGTATGCCTATCCGCGTATTTAATATGAACAAGCCCGGCGCTCTGGTAACGGTAGTGCGTGGCGGTGATGAGGGGACGTTGCTCAATAACGGACCTGTAAAGGGAGATCGCAGTGATTAACGATATTAAGCAAGATGCAGAAGAGCGAATGATCAAGAGTGTTCACTCAGCGATCGATAATTTCAAGAAGATCCGTACCGGGCGTGCTCACCCTAGTATTTTGGATTCAATCAAACTCTCCTATTACGGGTCTACGGTCCCCCTGAGTCAGGTGGCCAACATTACGGTAGAAGATGCCCGTACCCTGATGATCAACCCCTGGGAAAGCCCGATGATTCCGGAGATCGAGAAAGCGATCATGAAGTCAGGTCTGGGGCTTAACCCCTCCTCTGCAGGCACGACTATCCGTGTTCCGCTGCCGGCGTTGACCGAGGAGACCCGTAAGGTCTATGTCCGTCAGGCCCGTAGTGAGGCTGAAAATGCCCGGGTTGGGATCCGCAATATCCGCCGTGATGCTAACGGTACGCTTAAGGATCTGCTTAAGGACAAGGATATTACCGAGGACGACCAGCGGCGTGGTGAAGATCTGGTGCAAAAACTAACCGATAAGTATATCGGTGAAGTGGATGCGCATCTGCAGTCCAAAGAAACGGATCTGATGGAGGTCTGATCTCTGTCGAACCCGCTTATGTCTGAACTTAAAACCTACGCACGCTTGCCGCAGCATGTTGCCATCATTATGGATGGCAATAACCGTTGGGCCAAGTCGCGTCGACTCCCAAGTCTGGCCGGACACAAGGCTGGCGTTGATGCCGTGCGCGCAGTTGTCGATGGCTGTGCCCGTTATGGCATCGAATCACTGACACTCTTTGCGTTCAGTAGTGAAAATTGGCGACGTCCCCCGACCGAAGTAGCCGGGTTGATGGAGCTGTTTATGCTGGCACTCAAGAGCGAGGTGAAAAAGCTCCATAAGAATGATATTCGCTTGCTGGTTGTCGGTGATAAGCGTCATTTCAACAAGAGGCTGCAGGAAAGGATCGCGGATGCGGAGCGTCTGACCGCCAATAATAGCGGTTTGACACTCAATATTGCCGCCAACTATGGCGGTCAATGGGATATTCTCCAGGCGGCAAAAACCCTGGCGCTCCAGGTTCAGCAGGGGCGGCTGGAGATCGATGGCATGACCGAGTCGCTGTTCGCCGAACAGCTGTCGCTGGCTGGCCAGCCGCTGCCTGATCTATGTATCCGCACGGGTGGCGAACAGCGCATCAGTAATTTTCTGTTATGGCAGTTTGCCTATGCCGAATTATATTTCAGTTCAGCATATTGGCCCGATTTCGATTGCACCGCACTGGAGGCCGCTTTTGAGGACTTCAGTCAGCGTCAGCGTCGTTTTGGAAAAACCAGCGAACAGGTTGAGGCCGAGATCGATGCTTAAACAACGGGTGATCACAGCGCTGATCTTAGCGCCTCTGGTGCTGGCCGCCACTTTTATGTTCGCGCTGTTCGAATTCAAGCTCTTTATCGCCGCGGTCATCACGCTGGCGGCCTGGGAGTGGGCTAACCTCGCAGGTCTCAAGGACTCCGTCGCACGCATAGGCTATGCGGTCGCGATCCTGGCGATCCTGATCGCGATGATCTATCTTGCCGTGCCTGCACTGCCGGTGCTGATTGTGGCGTTGCTGTTCTGGTGTCTGGCGCTGTTCTGGGTGATCACCTTCCCCAGCAGTCAAGGCCAGTGGCAAGGGGTGAACGCACGCGCGTTGATGGGGACTTTGGTGCTTATTCCGGCCTGGAGCGGCCTGGTCGAACTTAAGGCAATGGCGGCTGGAAATGCCTGGCTGTTGTTGCTGCTGCTGCTGGTCTGGGGTGCCGATGTTGGCGCTTACTTCGCAGGCAAGACCTGGGGAAACAGAAAGCTGGCCGCACGCGTCAGTCCAGGTAAGACCTGGGCCGGATGTTATGGCGGACTGGTCAGCAGTCTGCTGGTCGCGTTGATCTTTGGTTGGTTGGTCGCGCTGGATGCCACCCAGATGGTTGCTCTGCTGCTGGTCTGTTTGATCACCGCAGTGGTCTCGGTGCTGGGCGATCTGTTGGAGAGTATGCTCAAGCGTCATCGGGGTATTAAAGACAGCAGTCAGCTGCTTCCCGGCCATGGTGGGGTGATGGACAGGATCGATAGTCTGACGGCCGCAGCGCCCCTGTTTACTCTGGGCCTGATTCTATTTGAACTGGCACAGGTTGCGGTGGTCTAATTTTTCTTATGGATATCTTACAAACAATTCTCGCGACCCTGGTTACCCTCGGTATTCTGGTCACCATTCATGAGTACGGTCACTTCTGGGTCGCACGACGCTGCGGTGTCAAGGTGCTGCGTTTTTCTATCGGCTTCGGTAAAGGCTTGTTCCGCTGGTATGATCGCCAGGGTACCGAATATGTGATCGCCGCTATTCCTCTGGGCGGCTACGTTAAAATGCTCGACGAGCGTGAGGGCGAGGTGCCTGCCGAACTGCGTGACCAGGCCTTTAATACCAAGTCGGTGTGGCAACGCATCGCGATCGTCTCGGCCGGGCCTCTGGTTAATCTGCTCTTTGCGGTCTTTGCTTACTGGCTGATGTTTATTATAGGTACCAGCACGGTGGTGCCTGTTATCGGTGACATTCGGCCCGGCTCCCCCATCTCCTCGTACCAGGAGTTAGCGGGACGAGAGTTGATTCAGATCGATGGCTACCCGACGCGAACCTGGGAAGAGGTCTCGCTGCGGTTGGTCTCGCGTATTGGCGATAGCGGTGAGTTGCGTCTGGGTACGCGTGCGCTGGATGGCACGGCTGCGACCGAGACCCGCGTGGATATCGAGCGCTGGCAGTTTGATGAACAACAGGGCCCTCTGTATACCCTGGGGATCACCCCCTATCGGCCGCTGTTGCCGCCACGCATCGGCAGCCTGATCGCTGAGGGTCAGGCGCAGGCTGCGGGCCTTCAGGTCGATGATCTGGTGCTAGCGGTCGATGGGGTGGAGATCGAGCGGTGGATGGAGTTGGTTGAACGCGTTCGTGCCCATGCCAGCGAGCCCCTGGTATTGCAGGTCGATCGAGCTGGGCAGCGGGTTACGCTTGAATTAACACCGGCCCGAATCCAGGCGGAAACCGGCGAGGTTTATGGCTATATAGGTGCCGGAGTGACGCCGGTATCCTGGCCGGACAGTATGCGGCGTGATGTCCGTTATTCGCCCCTGGAGGCTATCCCTGCCGCGCTGGCCAAGAGCCAGCAAATGATCGGTCTGACCCTAGAATCGATATGGAAGATGGCCAATGGCCTGATTTCAGTAAAAAACTTGAGCGGTCCCATCACCATTGCTAAAGTAGCGGGTGATTCGGCGGCATCCGGTGCGGAAAGTTTTCTTAATTTTCTTGCCTATCTGAGTATCAGCCTGGGTATCCTCAACCTGCTGCCTATTCCGGTGTTGGACGGCGGTCACCTGCTCTACTTCCTGGTTGAGGCGATTAGAGGTCGACCTGTGTCAGAACGTACACAGTTATTTGGACTTAAAGTTGGCATGACCCTGTTGTTCTCGTTGATGCTGGTCGCGCTCTATAACGATCTAGCACGCCTTTGAAACGCGAGTTCTTTACACTAACCATCCATAAGTTGTAGCCCAGCATGCGACGTATATTAGCCACCGTCTGTCTTATTTTTTGCCTTCCTGTATTGGCCCTCGCCGATAGCTTCGTCATCAGCGATATCCGCTTTGATGGCTTGCAACGCATGGATCTCGGCCGAGTGTTACGTGCCTTTCCTCTGAAAGAGGGCGATAAGGTCGATGAGTTTCGGCTGGCAGAGGCCTCCAAAGCGCTGTTCGCTACCGGGTTTTTCAATGATATAGAGCTGGCCCGCGATGGCACTCTGTTGATCGTTAAACTTAAAGAGCGTCCTTCCATCAGCAAGATCACTCTGGAGGGCAACAAAGAACTCGAAACTGAGGCCCTGATGGAGGGGTTGAAGTCGTTAGGATTGAGTGAGGGGGAGGTGTTTCAGCGCGCTGCACTGGAGAAGATCAGTCTCGAGCTACTGCGGATGTATTCTGCTCAGGGGCGCTACGGCGCTCAGATCGATACCCAGCTGCAAAAGCTGCCCGACAACCGGCTGGGGCTCAATATCACGATTAAAGAGGGCAAGTCCGCCACGATTGAACATATCAATATCGTCGGTAATAGGGTGTTTTCCGATGAGAGCCTGACGGCACTATTCAGTCTTAAAACCCCCGGATTCTGGGATCTGTTCGGCAGTGATTCGCGCTACTCGCGAGAAAAGCTGAGCGGCGACCTGGAGCGGCTGCGCTCCTATTACCTTGATCTTGGCTATATCAACTTCAAGGTAGACTCGACGCAGGTCTCACTGACACCTGATCGTAAGCACGTCTACATCACCCATAATATCACCGAAGGCGAGCGCTTCCGTTTTGGTACCGTCAGCCTGGCGGGCCGTCTCGAGTTGCCGGAAGAGGCGCTGCGGACAGAGATCAACGTTGTCCCGGGTGAGGTGTTTTCGCGCAAACTACTGGTGCGTTCCTCCGATCAGCTGATCCGCAGACTGGGTGACGAAGGTTTCTTATTGGCGAACGTCAATCCTGTTCCAGAGGTAGATGCCGAGAGCAAGACGGTTAATATACGTTTCTATGTAGATCCGGGTAGCCGAATGTACGTGCGCCGAATCAACTTCGCCGGCAATACCGCCACCGCTGATGAGGTGCTGCGCCAAGAGATGCGGCAGATGGAGGCAGGCTGGGCATCCACCCGCTTGATGGAGTTGTCCAAAAGCCGGCTGGAGCGGCTGGGTTACTTCAGTGAGGTTAACCTGGAGACCTCTACAGTCCCGAGCACGCTCGATCAGATCGATCTCGAATACAGTGTGGTGGAGCAACTGTCGGGCAGCCTGGCCGCCAGCATCGGGGTCTCGCAAAGCTCCGGCCTTATTCTGTCTGCCAGTATTTCGCAGAAAAACTTCCTCGGCTCAGGCAAGTTTGTCTCCTTTACGATCACCCGGGCGGACTCTTCTCAAGAGCTTAGCTTTAATTACGACGATCCCTACTACACGATCGATGGTGTGAGTCGCGGTTTCAGTGTGTTTTACCGCAAGCAGGATTTCGATGCAGATGACCTCTCCGACTATAACCTCGACTCCTTAGGCGGCAATGTCAGCTTCGGTTATCCTATCGATGAGTATCAGCGGCTGAGGTTTTCAGTCGGCGTGGAGCGTCTCGATCTGACCCTCAATACGGCTGTACCTGTGGATATCCAGAGTTTTGTAGATGCCGAAGGGGACAACTTCAATCAGTTGCCTATTACCGGTAGCTGGTCATCGAATCATCTGAATAAGGGGATGATGGCCAGCGAGGGCTATTCGCAGAGTTTCTCTCTGGAAGTCGCGGGTCCCGGCAGTGATCTGGCGTATTACAAGACCCGTTACAACGGCCAGATCTATCAGCCATTGAGCAAGTCTCACGCCTGGGTGGTGAGCTTTAAGACGTCGCTAGGCTACGGCAATAGCTTCGGCGACACGACAAAACTGCCGTTCTTTAAAAACTTTAATGCCGGTGGTTTTAATTCGGTGCGCGGGTTTAAAAACAATACTCTTGGGCCGCAGGATGCAGCCACTGGGTCGACGGATCTAGATCCCCTGGGCGGTAATCTGTTGATGACGGGATCGGCCGAGCTGATCTTTCCACTGCCGTTCGTCGAGGAGCAATCGAGTATGCGCACGCTGCTATTCCTTGATGCCGGTAGCGTCTTTGATACCAACTGCCTGACCACCAATGCCGCCTGTGATACAGCGGTTACGCCTGGTGCGCTGAGTGCCTCTGTGGGTATCGGGCTGTCCTGGCTGACCTTTGTGGGACCTATGTCTTTTGCGCTATCGATGCCGTTGAAAGAACAATCCACCGATCAAACGGAAGTCTTCCAGTTCTCTCTGGGGCGTACATTTTAACTTCAAGGAAAAGGAGATAGTCATGAAAAATTTCAAAGTTGCTCTGCTGGGTTTATTGCTGCTGCCGGCGCTAGTATTGGCCGAGGGGCGGATTGCCGTGCTGGATATGGACGCGGCCCTGGCTGCATCGAAGCAGGCGCAATCGCTGCGTGCAAAGCTGCAGCAGGAGTTTGTTACTGAAGAAGCGGAGCTGCGCACACTGTCGGAAGAGGGTAATGCACTCAAGGCCAAGCTGGAAAACGAAGGCAGCTTTATGAGCGATGCCGAACGTCAGAAATTATCTTCGCTGGTACAGCAGAAATATAAGCAATTTACGAGCCTGGGCAATCAGGTTAAGCAGGCGACTCAGGTGCGTGAACGTGACTTTCTGCAGCAGCTGCGGCCAAAGATCGAGACGATTATGAAGGCCCTCGTCGAGAGCGAGAAGCTTGATATGATTGTTAATAAAAAAGGCGTGGTCTATGTGCAGCCAGAGTTGGATCTGACGCCGCGCCTGGTTGAAGAGCTGAACAAACTCTAAGAGGAGATCGCCTTGTACAGTCTGGGTCAAATAGCGACGGCATTAGATGCACGTCTGGTTGGCGATCCGCTTCAAAGGATCTCCGGGCTGCAGGCGATCGACAGGGCGGAGCAGGGGCAACTCTCTTTTCTGTCCAATCCACGCTATCTCAAGGATCTGAAGACCACCCAGGCGGCGGCGGTGTTGATTACCGAAGATCAATGCCAGGACTGCCCGGTGGATGCGCTGGTGGTATCCGATCCCTATCTGGCCTATGCCCGAATCTCGGCCTGGTTTGATACCCGTCCGGCCGCGCCTACAGGCGTGGCTAAGGGGGCTAATGTTGATCCGAGTGCGCTGGTCGACCCCAGCGCCAGAATCGCGACAGGCGTGGTGATAGAAGCCGGAGTGATCATCGCCGCCGGGGTCGAAATTGGCCCCAACTCCGTCGTCGGGGCCAATACGACGCTCGGTGAAGGCACCCGCCTGGCGGCCAATGTCACCCTGTATCACGACCTTCATATCGGCAAACGTAACCTGATCCATAGCGGTGCGGTGATCGGTGCCGATGGTTTTGGCTTCGCCAATCAGGGCGGTCACTGGGTGAAAATCTGTCAGATCGGTCGAGTGATCACCGGGGATGATGTCGAAATAGGTCCGGGTACGACCATCGACCGCGGGGCTATCGGCGACACCCTGATCGGTAACGGGGTTAAGCTCGATGACCAGGTGATGATCGCCCATAACGTTGAGATCGGTGAAGACAGCGCCATCGCGGGTTGCTCTGCGGTAGCCGGTAGCACTAAGATCGGCCGCCGCTGTACCGTGGGCGGTTGCGCCGGTATCGCCGGGCATATAGAGATTGCCGATGATGTGTTTGTTGGCGGCATGGCCAGTGTGACCGGCAGCCTGAAAGAAAAAGGCGCCTATGCCTCAGGTACGGGGATCATGCCCCTGAAACAATGGCGCCGCAACGTGATTCGTTTTCAGCATCTGGACGAGTTCGCCAATCGAATAAAAACGCTCGAAAAACAAGCTAATCAGGACAACACCTAAGGTTTATCGTGATGATGGATATCAAAGAGATTCGCCAGTATTTGCCCCACCGCTATCCGTTTTTACTGGTGGACCGGGTAACCGAGCTAACCGAAGGCGAGAACATCGTCGCCTATAAAAATGTAACGGTGAATGAGCCTTTCTTTAATGGCCATTTCCCCGATTATCCTGTGATGCCGGGGGTGTTGATTATTGAAGCGATGGCGCAGGCCGCCGGTATCCTGGGTTTTAAGACCATGGGTAAGACCCCTCAGGATGGCTCGATCTACTATTTTGTAGGTTCTGATAAGCTGCGCTTCAAGCGCCCGGTGATTCCCGGAGACCGGCTCCAGCTGGAGGCACGCATCGTTTCCGAAAAGCGCGGCATCTGGAAGTTTGATGTCAAGGCATCGGTCGATGGCGCCCTCGTGAGTACCGCGACCATCCTGTGTGCGGATAGGGAAGTCTGATCTTGATCGATAGCCGCGCTCATATCGATCCCAGCGCCCGAATTGCCGACGACGTCGAGATAGGTCCCTGGACCCTAATCGGTCCCGATGTCGTGATCGACTCGGGCTGCCGGATCGCCTCTCATGTGGTGATTAAGGGGCCCACCCGGATCGGTAAAAACAACCAGATCTTCCAGTTCGCCAGCGTGGGTGAGGCCTGTCAGGATAAAAAATATCGTGACGAGCCGACCCAGCTGATAATTGGTGATAACAACGTTATCCGCGAGAGCTGCACCCTGCATCGGGGTACGGTTCAGGATGAGGGCATTACTCGGGTCGGCAGTCATAATCTGCTGATGGTTAACGTCCACGTGGCGCATGACTGCCAGCTGGGCGATAACATTGTCCTGGCCAACAATGTCGCCCTGGCGGGTCATGTCCAGGTTGGCGACTATGCCATCATCGGCGGTCAGACCGGGGTGCATCAGTTCTGTCATGTCGGCGCCCATGCGATGTGTGGTGCGGCCTCGATGCTGGTTCAGGATCTGCCGGCCTATGTGATGGCCTCCGGCAACAGCGCGAAGCCACACGGCATTAATGCCGAGGGTCTTAAGCGTCGGGGCTTCGATGCCGAGGCTATTCGGGCGCTTAAACAGGCGTATCGATTTATCTATCGTAAGGGCCTGAGGCTCGATGAAGCACTTATCGAGCTGGAGCGGCTAGAGCCGCAGCACCCCGAGGTGGCTCTGCTGACGCAGTCACTTCGGGCCTCGACGCGCGGCATCGTCCGTTAATTGAGTATCCGTATCGCAATCCTCGCCGGCGAAGCCTCTGGTGATATTCTGGGCGCCGGGCTGATGCGTGCGCTTCAAGAGCACAGTGCCGAGACTATTCAGTTTGAAGGGATCGGCGGGCCGCTGATGGAGGCCCAGGGGCTGCAGAGCCGCTTCCCGATGGAGCGCCTGTCAGTGATGGGTCTGATTGAAGTGCTGGGCCGCCTGCGCGAACTGCTGGGGATTCGCAAGCAGTTGCGGCAGCATTGGCAGGCTAATCCGCCGGATGTCTTTATCGGTATCGATGCCCCCGACTTTAACCTGCCGCTGGAGCGCTCGCTCAGAGACGCCGGTATTCCCACGGTTCACTATGTCAGTCCCTCTATCTGGGCCTGGCGCCGCAAGCGGGTCAATAAGATCGCCAGATCCACCGACCTGATGCTCTGTCTGCTGCCTTTTGAGACGGCCTTCTACAAGGAAGCGGGTGTCGATGCCCGCTTCGTCGGTCATACGCTGGCGGATGAGTTGCCTCTGATCGCCGATGCGCACCAGGCCCGGCAGCAGCTGAATCTGGATCCTGATGGCGACTATATAGCACTCCTGCCGGGTAGCCGAGAGGGCGAGGTATCGCGGTTGGCACCGCTGTTTATCGCCGCTGCCCGGCTGTGTTTGCAGCAGCGCCCCGGGCTCAGGTTCCTCATTCCGGCCGTTAATGATGAGCGTTATCAGCAGCTGCAGGGCCTGCTGAAGGGTGCCCCTGATCTGCCTCTACGGCTGTTCAGAGGCCAGTCGCGTGAGCTTATGACGGCCGCCGATGCGGTGCTTCTGGCCTCAGGAACAGCAGCGCTGGAATGTATGTTGCTGAAAACACCGATGGTGGTTTCCTATCGGCTATCAAAGCTGAGCTTTTATATCCTCTCGCGCATGATCAGGGTGGCTTATGTGTCGCTGCCTAATCTATTGGCGGATCGAATGCTGGTGCCGGAGCTGCTGCAGGATCAGGCGACCCCACAGGCGCTGGCGCAGGCGCTGCTCGAACAGCTCGATAATCCAGAATCACAGATTAAGCCTTTCACCGAGCTGCACCGACTGCTGCGCCGGAATGCCAGCGTGGAGTCGGCCAGGGCGGTCTTAGGCCTGATCGAACAACGACGAGAGCAGGCGCATGGATAGATTTGAGCTGCATGCCTATCAGGGCATCCTGGTCGCCGGTGTCGACGAGGTAGGCCGTGGTCCGCTGTTTGGTGATGTTGTCACCGCCGCGGTCATCCTGGATCCTGCAAACCCCATCAGCGGCTTAGCGGACTCCAAGAAGTTGACCGAGAAGCGTCGGGATGCGCTCTTTGACGAAATTAAAGCCAGGGCGCTGAGCTGGTCGGTAGCACGCGCCAGTGTCGAGGAGATCGATCAACTTAATATCCTCCAAGCCACGATGCTGGCGATGCAGCGTGCGGTCGCAGGGCTGGGCATAGCACCAGAGTACGTGTTGATCGACGGTAATCGCTGCCCTAAGTTGCCCTGTCCCTCAGAGGCCGTGGTCAAGGGCGATGCCCGGGTGGCGGCCATCAGTGCCGCATCCATCGTGGCCAAGGTAACCCGAGATCGTGAGATGCAAGGCTATGAGATGCTCTATCCCGGTTATGGTCTGGCCCAGCATAAAGGCTATCCCACGGCCCAGCACCTGAGTGCACTGGCCAGCCTGGGCGTCACGCCACTCCACCGGCGTAGTTTTGCACCGGTACGGCAGTTACTCACCACTACCTGATTACCCACAACACCCGGCATATAGCACCGTGGGAGCCGCTCCCACCATCGCGTATCACTGTCTAACTCATCTCGGGCCCTAATAAAAAAATCGGTCTGGTGCTTGCTATTGACTGGACCAGACTGAATACTCTGTTGGTCTTGTCGGGGTTCCCTGTAGTTCAGCTACTGGGATGAGAGGCTTTTTTAAGCCAACCCGTCGAACCTGATCCGGTTAATACCGGCGTAGGGAACAGGATTTATGGAGCCCAATGCTAGATTTATGGACTGAATCTCCATCCCGTCAAGACATCTTTTTTTACTCACCATCGGGTTAATCCCTGATCGAGACTGGCAACTATGCCGGGAGATGTCGTTATGAACACCCCTGTAAACACCAACTCTGTAAACAAAAAGCTATCTGAAACTGCTCAGGTTGATACTGCGTCGGTACAGCCCCTGCCTGGCAGTCGCAAGATCTATGTCCAGGGCAGTCGCCCCGATATCCAGGTACCGATGCGTGAGATCAGCCTAGCCGATACCCCGCTGAGTTTCGGGCATAAGGATGGCGCCGAGAAAAACGAGCCGCTGCGGGTTTACGATACCTCTGGCCCCTATACCGATCCCACTGCCCGTATCGATGTCCGCAAGGGGCTGCTGCCGTTGCGTCAGGGCTGGATCGAAGAGCGTGGTGATACCGAACTGCTAGACGGCCTGTCTTCCGACTATGGTCGCCAGCGCGAATCATTGGATTCCCTGGAGTCGCTGCGTTTCAATCTGCAGCGCAAGCCACGCCGGGCCAAACCGGGGATGAATGTCACCCAGTTGCACTATGCACGCCAGGGGATCATCACCCCGGAGATGGAATATATCGCCATCCGTGAAAATATGAAGCTGGCCGAGTCGAGCAGTAATCCGGAACTCAATGTGCAGCATCCGGGGATGAGCTTCGGTGCTAACACGCCTAAAGAGATCACCCCTGAGTTCGTGCGCGCCGAAGTGGCTGCAGGGCGCGCCATTATTCCGAACAATATTAACCACCCGGAGCTGGAGCCGATGATTATCGGCCGCAATTTCCTGGTGAAGATCAACGGTAATATCGGAAACTCGGCGCTGGGTTCTTCGATCGAGGAGGAGGTCGCCAAGATGACCTGGGGTGCCCGCTGGGGTTCCGATACGGTGATGGATCTGTCCACCGGCAAGAATATCCATGAAACCCGCGAATGGATCATCCGTAACAGCCATGTGCCGATCGGCACAGTGCCTATCTATCAGGCGCTGGAGAAGGTCAACGGCGAAGCCGAGAACCTGACCTGGGAGGTGTTCCGCGACACCCTGATCGAGCAGGCCGAGCAGGGAGTAGACTACTTCACCATTCACGCCGGGGTTCTGCTGCGTTATGTGCCTATGACCGCTAAGAGGATGACCGGTATCGTCTCCCGTGGCGGTTCTATCATGGCCAAGTGGTGCCTGGCGCACCATAAAGAGAACTTCCTCTACACCCATTTCGATGAGATCTGCGAGATCTGTAAGGCCTATGATGTCGCCTTCTCGCTGGGTGATGGCCTGCGTCCCGGCTCTATCGCGGACGCCAACGATGAAGCGCAGTTCGGTGAGCTGGAGACCCTCGGCGAGCTGACCAAGGTCGCCTGGAAGCATGACGTCCAGGTGATGATCGAAGGCCCCGGCCATGTGCCCATGCATCTGATCAAGGAGAACATGGACAAGCAGCTGGAGGAGTGCCAGGAAGCACCCTTCTATACGCTGGGTCCGCTGACCACCGATATCGCTCCTGGTTATGACCACATCACCTCAGGGATAGGGGCTGCGATCATCGGCTGGTACGGCTGCGCCATGCTCTGCTATGTCACGCCCAAGGAGCACCTGGGGCTGCCCAACAAGGATGACGTCAAGACCGGCATCATCACCTACAAGATCGCCGCCCACGCGGCCGACCTGGCCAAGGGGCATCCCGGTGCGCAGGTGCGTGATAACGCCATGTCCAAGGCACGCTTCGAGTTCCGCTGGGAGGATCAGTTCAATATCGGCCTGGATCCGGATACCGCGCGTGCCTACCACGACGAAACCCTGCCCAAGGATTCCGCCAAGGTGGCGCATTTTTGCTCCATGTGCGGTCCCAAGTTCTGCTCGATGAAGATCAGTCAGGAGGTGCGCGAACTGGGTGAGAGCCAGATCGCCGCGATCAATCTGGAGGTGGATAGAGGGATGCAGGCCAAATCGGAGGAATTCAAGGAGCAGGGCAGCTTGCTGTATAGCAAGGTCTGACGGTGAACGGAGAGATGCAGGCTAAATCTGAGGAATTGCTCCTAACCATGACACAGGGCAGCTTGCTGTATACCAAGGTCTGACGGTGAACGGAGAGATGCAGGCTAAATCTGAGGAATTGCTCCTAACCATGACACAAGGCAGTTTGCTGTATACCGAGGTCTGACCTTGGAGCCGGGGATGTGCGTAAAGGGGTCAGTACTTAAAAATCGGGATCTGAAAT
The DNA here is from genome assembly GCA_047633175.1 of Motiliproteus sp. Classification (GTDB taxonomy): domain Bacteria; phylum Pseudomonadota; class Gammaproteobacteria; order Pseudomonadales; family Balneatricaceae; genus Motiliproteus. The sequence goes on from JBLIEQ010000039.1 coordinate 25,690, forward strand.
GAGCTGAGCACGTGGCGTAAACGGTAGTGAGCCCTTTCGACGTCCATTCTCCCTGGTAAGCGTTCATTTGTCGTCGATGCGCTTTCGCTTTTGCCAGTATAAGATAGACGTATTGGCGCCCATTTTGAATCATTATGGCGCTCGTTAAGGGTGACTGTTGGCCTGGTAAGAAGCCTGCCTGCATTTAGACGCTGGGCTTATTTGTCCGAACCTGCCCAATGCATAATTGCTGGCTAACGATTAAGAAGAGGATCTGACGATGGTTGCTGATGCGCAGCTGGACCAGGCTTATGGGCCATTGATCGACTGGCTGCACGAGCGGGCGTTGGTGCCCTGGAAGATCGACGCGTTGCAGCAAGAGCTGCTAGGTCGTCTGCACCAGTATGGGTTTGATATATACCGCATGCATATCGGCTTGCCGATGCTGCACCCGTTGTATTCTATCGGTACCTATAACTGGAAGCAGGGCGAGGGAAGCCACCAGGGAAGCTATGGTAGAGGCACCGGACAGAGTGATGTCTGGCTGAAAAGCCCGGTCAAGCCGGTCTACGAGGCCAATTTGGATGAGCACTGTTTTCGACTTCAGGATCCCGAAACTGAGCAGTTTCCGCTGCTGGTCGCCAGACGTGATGAAGGGGTGACCGAGTATTTTGTTCAGGTCGCAGGTTACTTCGACAGATCCCTTCCTATCGAAGGTCAGGAGGGGGTTGCCATGACATGGAGCACGACTCAAGCCCAGGGGTTTTCCAAGGCGCAGCTTAGCTTCCTCTCCAGGCTACGCTTACCCTTGGCAGCGTTGGTTAAAAGCCTGGCGCAGCGTAAGCTTACCGAAGATATCCTGGATACTTATCTGGGTAGCTACTCGGGTGCCCGCGTGCTATCGGGAAAAATCCAGCGCGGTGACGTCGAACTGATAGATTCCGTGATCCTGTTTTGTGACCTCCGGGGCTCTTCCAACCTGGCCAAGCGCTATTCGCCCGAGGCCTTTCTCGACCTGCTGAATCAATACTATGAAATCACGGCAGGTGTCATTGCCGAGCATGGCGGCGAACTGCTACGTTTTATCGGTGATGCCTCACTGGCTATATTTCCTATTCAAAAATTTGGCTCTGCGCGTCTCGCGTGCCAAAAGGCCTTAGACGCCTCTCGCGAGGCGTTACGGTATTGTGATCAATTCAATGAGCGCAGAGTGGCTCAGGGAGAACCGTCTATTCACTTCGGCATTGGCTTGCATAGGGGGGAGGTGCTCTACGGCAATATGGGTATCCCTTCTCGTCTGGAGTTCACCGTTATCGGCGAGGCGGCGAACGAAGCCGCGAGGATCGAAGGGATGTGCAAAGAGCTGGGTGAAAGCGTGCTGGTCTCCAAGGCTTTTACCGAATGCCTGGATGGGGAGTGGGTCTCTCATGGACAGCATCGGCTCAAACATATTGCCGCAGAGATGGCATTATATTCGCCAGATTTCAGCCGGCGATTTGGGTAAAGGGGCTGCCCTTCGGATCAGAGCCATTAACCATGGCTGGCCTAACATGCACGGTGATAATGTAAATGTATTGAGCCGAGGGCGCTGCGGCGGCGGATACCGGATTGATCAATGGCTTATCTTTAGCGGCGATTGTGTTTAGATATCGCCTTATTCAAGGTAGAAGAGAGAGGAATGCATAGATGCGAAATAACCGCCTACTGCCGCTGGCCCTGGTGGCGTTATTGACTGGCTGCGCCAGCGATGGCAGCTTTGATACGGGTTCAGCCCTGGCCTTAGGGGCCACGGTGTTCCAGGCGACGACTCTGGATGCCGATAGCGTTCGTGAGACGGCTACGCTCGCGGCACGGCAGCTGGATAGTCAGAGCAAGCTGGCGGCAGCCAATAGTGCCTACAGCCAGCGGTTGCAGGGTATTGTCCGGGGGCTGGAGCGGCTGGACGGACTCAACTTTAACTACCGGGTTTATCTGGCGGAGGATATCAATGCCTTTGCCATGGCGGACGGTACGGTGCGGGTGCACTCGGCGCTGCTGGATGCGATGCCGGACGATCAGGCTCTGGCGGTGATCGCTCATGAGATTGGTCATGTGAAGCTCAAACACAGCTACCGGCAGATGAGAGAGACTCTGTTGACCAATGCACTGTTTCAGGGTGCTGTAGCCGTTGGCGGCACGATCGGCAGCCTGACCTCGTCGCAGCTGGGCAGCCTGGCGCACAGTGCGGTGACCGCACGGTTCTCCCAGGCCGATGAGTTGGAAGCGGACGAATTTGCGGTCCAGCTGCTGCAGCGTCAGGGCAAAGACCCTCAGGCAATGAAGCGTTCCATCGAAACACTGCGGGACAAATATGGTAACGGCGGTGGGTTTCTAAGCTCACACCCCTCCAACGATCAGCGCATCGCCCGGATAGAAGAAGCAATCAGCCGCCTGCGCTGATCAGAACCGCCGCACGCTGTTGAGCGTAGGCTCTCGTCACGGGCGGCCACCTTTGCGGCTGCGGTCGTGTTGAGTGCCCGGAGCGCTCTGTCATTCGAGCTACCCCGTACCCGTGTTGCGTGAGATCGCCACCGAGGGCCGCGGGCTTTACCGCAGCGTCTGACCCTTTCAGTCGGCAGCAGAGAAGTAAGCGGCGCGCTCGGTGAGGCATTCGTCTTCCCCCATCGCGAACTCTCTGCAGATCAGTGGACGCTGCTCATAGATCGAGCAGCGCATGTTGTTACGGTCCAACGCCGCGCACCAGCCATCGTCGAGTTGGGCCATCATCGAGCTGCCCCACTGATCTGTTTCTATATAGCGCTCCGGCACCCCTGTATCAGTAATCAGCATCACCGGCAGCCGGCAGCAGCACGCCTCGCAGCTTGAACAGCTGACCCGAGGGTCCGGCAGTGGGGTCAGTTTAATGTTCATAAAAGGGCGCCAGTTAGAGTCGGATACAGAGCATATAGGGATTCGTCCGGGCTGAGTGCATAGTTTTTCATTAAATACAGAGTTACTGCCATCAGTGCTGGACGTGGTCAGGTTCCCTCTGTATTATTCGCCCACGTTGATGCGGGGTGGAGCAGTATGGTAGCTCGTCGGGCTCATAACCCGAAGGTCGTAGGTTCGAATCCTGCCCCCGCTACCAATGTAAGGTCAATCTATATAGAAGCCAAGTCATTCATTTGATTTGGTTTTTTGCGTTTCAGGATCTCAGGTTTGCGTTGAAACGGGCTAAAAAAGCTTCGGGCTCGCTCTTTATAAGCCCCGCGAAGGTCGTAGGTTCGAATCCTGCTCCCGCTACCAATGTAATTAGAATCCCAAATAATTTATTTTCTTTTTTGTTTCTTGGCACCAATACTAAATACGCTGGCTTTATAAGCAGTGGCGGAGCAGGGTTGCAGTTGGGGGAAGATGGATCGCTAGTGGCCTTTCCTCCCCGCCAATGATTGCTATGAAAAGATAAACTCGATCGCCCCGGTTGAAACGCCGGAGGGGTTGTTACTGAAATCGGCATTGCCAATCCAAAGGGCGCTGTCATGGTTGTACTTAGCAGTGAACGTTTTATTTTGTTGTGGAGATCCTCCTTGCGGGGTGCTAGTCGTATAGAAGGTTCGTCCGAAGCCCCCGTCTTGGTATATGTATCCCACCGTGGACCCACTTGCCATCAAATTCACACGTTGCATATCTGCAACTCCGTGGCTCGTCCCGTTGTAGCGGTCTGCGTTGGGATCTGACATGTTCCCCCGGGCTATCGCCTGTGCGCCTGTGCTATAGGCTAAAATCTCGCTTGATGTGCCATTTGGTCCTACTATAGTGATGGTATCTCCGGCTCCTAAGTTCGCAGCCCCTGTCATCGCTTCAATTCCGTCCTTGCCTGCTGCCGGCACGGCGGCATCAACAATTATCGTAATTGCATAGTCAACATCTGCGGCAAATCCTTTGCTTCCATCTGACGTCTCTACCGTGCCTGCTGTTAGATCGTAGGTGACCGTGACGGGGCCTGCCGGAGTCGCCGGCGTGGCATCCTCGTGATGGGCTTGATACATCCCACCTGCCGCTATCCCACCAACAAGGAGCAGCGGTGCGGAGAATAATCCCCTATCGGCGACGGCACCCGCATCCGCGGCATGCTCCCAGACCAGATCGGCGCTTTCTGCCGCGGCATCATTGGATGCCAGTTGCTGAGCCGGGGAGCCGGTGTCGACAGTGGCGGCCATCCCCTCAATATAAAACTGCTCTACCCTGGCGACCTGCTCACCCTCGACCTCAATTAACAAGGCGTCGGCCTGCCGGGTCAGCACCGCATGTTCAACAACAATCCCCGATTCCTGGTCAACAACGGAATAGGCGGCGCCCTGTTCTGCTTGTAAATACAGCATCGCCTCCAGCGAATAATCCACTACCTGATTGTTCGGCAACAACATACGAATTATTTTCATAATGACATCAATTAAAAATTAAAAATTAAAAACTGAAGATCTAAGAGATCAGGCCTGCTTAGCAGTAAAAAAACAAGGAAAAAGATTGAATATAATCTTATTAATGGCTATGCCTCAATCTGTTGTTGCGGCACTCGGTCTGCCGCTTCTAGTAAACAGTATTCGGGCGTGAGTTCGCGATAGCGCTCCAGTAATCTTCGCCAACCCAGGTAGTTCTTCAGGTACTTGGTTGCCACACCATGGAATCGAATCATCCATTTTTTCAAACGACTATCGTACGCATTGACGTTCTGGATATGAAAAGCGCCTCGGACACGCGGCCTGTGCGCCGATACCGCTTGATGCTCAATACCAGCTGTACGTGCGAATACCCGATAGACAGCAGCACCATCGGTACACAGGCAGGCATCAGCAGCGATCAACGGCTTGAGTACGCGGCTGATTTCAATAACTTTGAGATTTGGCAGGATGAAGTCGGCGGTTTTACCCGTCCGATCACGCACTACTAGCACCGGAATTTGGTCGGGACCGGCGCCCCGTGTTCGGCTGACGCCTCGGCGTTGACGCGCCTTGCGGGGCATTTTTCGCTGGCCTTTGAGCGATTCCAGAAAGAATGTTTCGTCGGCCTCTACGATGCCGGACTCGCGTTGAGCTTGGTGCCCCGCAACCAACGCTAAGAAGCGGTGACGCCACAAGAAGGCGGTGTTCTTGCTGATATGACAGTCATTAGCGGCTTGGCGCACGGTCTTGCCATCGATTAGCGTCTGAGCGTAGCGGAACCATTGTTCACGCTTACACAGCCGAGCCAGCGGTGTGCCGGTTAGCGGATTACACGTACGTCCGCATTGGGCGCAACGGTAACGCGGTAGGTTGCGGCTTGAACCCCAAGGCCTGAGCGGCGATGCCTGGCAATGCGGACAACAGGCGGGTGAGTGCTCGGCGAGCAGCCTGTCTGCGGCATCCGTATCGATCTGTTGAAAATAGCGTTGTAGTTGATGCCGCTGACTGGGTGTCAGTTGGCTTAGTTGAAAAATGAGCTGGTGAAAAGCTTTGTCGTTCATCGCATAACCTCCGATGAGGAGAGATCTGCTCTAAGTATAATCGTGTAACAACAGATTGGGACATAGCCTTATTAATGCGCCACAGAAAACTAGGGTGAACCCCCTTACTATTTGCACCCGGTTCTAACACGATGGCAAGGAGGGGCCAGCCTGGCGATTCCTTTACACTTCGTCGCTGATGGATAAAAAAAGACCGATGATTCTCTGAATGTTGTCCAGGCGCTCTTTATTTGATGGATGCTGTCTAAAAAATAAAGGCAGGTTGCTGTCCGTAGCGCTCGCAAGCTTCTTATAAAAAAAGGATGGTACCGGTCAACGGATAACCGGCCGCTTGCATTAATTGAATGCCGACCTCATCCTCCTCTAGCTCCTTATTAATCCTGGACGTCTTACTGCCCGGAATTTTCGAAAACTCCTGGATTTATCCTACAATATCATGACGTTTAAGGCAGTGTGCAACCTCATGGCCTATTAACGCGGCATACATGCTCCTATCGGTGCCTATAAGCGTTAGCATCTGCAGATTAATGGCGATGATATACTCCGGCCCTACGCGAGTCGCATAGACATTTGGACCGGGGCTGCCCCTATCAGTGATGTATAAGGTGGCCTGAATACCTGCAGCCTGATTGATCCTGGCGGTCACTTCGGCAGGCGATTTATAGCCTCTCTATCGACTGAGCCGGCGATGCCGTTGTCCGGCCGCTTGAGCGTTACACGTTGGGAGTCTTTATTATCATCGCCGTTACCCGCAGAAACGATTTAATCTGCCATCCATAACTCTGCTCGAGACGCATAGCCCGACAGCAAGACAAGAACAAAAGTCATCATCCACCTTCCCACTTGCGCTGAGTAAAATATCCACCCGTCTGATCGAAAGATATCGCTTAACAACGTTTAACGTTCTCCAAAAGACTCTGTAGGTTGTTCTCTCAATCTATCCGCACGGTTATAAATCAGCTTACCGTTAACTTCAGCATAAATCGTACAATCAACGGGATCAAAATTCGGGGACTCGCTACCGACTCACGGCTAAGTAGCCTTGCTCCAAGTCAGATTGCACATCAAACTCACCATATTAGCATCGCATTGATACCTCCCCCCCAATTTTTTGTGTTTGCCATGTCCTTGGTTCAGTTTAATATTTTTAATCATACTGTTATCCCAATTTAAACCAGCGTTCGATGTGATTTTTGGCATTTCTGGAAGCATTAAACCTGTTTCGCACGACCGGGCCGAGCGGGTCTTAATGGGGATGCTCGCTCTGAATGTTGGGGCAGGCCGAGCATTGTGTAGCAGGCCCAGGAAAGGACTGACATACGACGGAGCAAGGCAGTAAGGTCTGTCAAAATGACACCATTGATGATTGTGTGTATCGAGTCAAAGCTGCGTGAGAACTGTAGTCCGGAACAAATTTCCGGATGGTTTCTAAAGATACAAACCTTGCGAATCAGCTATGAAACGATCTATCTTCATATTCGGACTGACACGCATGCTGGCGGTGATCTATACAAACACTTTCGCCGCATGGGTAAGAAATACCAGTCCTGACAGCAAGGCCGGGCGGGCCGTGGGCATATAAAGAACCGAGTCCGCATTAGCGAACGCTCCGGTATTGTTGATCAGCGCTGTCGTATAGGCGACTGGGAAATCGATTTGGTCATAGGGAAAGGTCACAGCGGAGCGCTAGTCACGATCGTTGAAAGAGCCACCCGCTTTACGATTTCTACGCAGGTGGATAGCAAATCTGCCGAGGCTGTGACGGCGGCCACTATCGCCTTGCTGCTGCCGCTCAAGAAGGCCGTGCTAACCATAACCCAGACAACGGGAAAGAGTTTGCTTACCATGAGCAGATGACTGCAGCGCTCAATGCACCGGTCTACTTAGCGGACCCTTACTGCTCCAGGCGGCGCGGTCTGAATGAGAATACGAATGGTCTGCTTCGCCAATGTTGGCCTAAGAGTTCGGGCTTCAAAGCAGTGACAATACCTGAAGTTGATGCGGTAATCGTTCAGCTCAATAGTCGGTTCAGAAAAACGCTAGAATACGATACTCCCGCTAAATTAATTGCGGAACATATGGCTGCTGACGCGGCCTGGGCGGTTATGCACTTCGGAGTTGAGTCTGCCTGTTTTATATTAATAACCATTGCCTCAATTGATGACTTTTTATTAAGCAGGTGTTAAATTCTTGCATGTATGCATTCAGGTCATTGCTGGCGGTGGATTTTCTAATTCATCAGAGAATGTCTGCTAAGTCAGCCGATCGAGAACAAGGTGCTCATTAAAGTGGCTTCTGATAGAAAATAGCGGTTCTTATTCGTTCTTGGCGATGCGCAAAAAGCAAGCTTTGAAACAGTTAGGTGCAAAAAAGAATGTACTTTGTCACTCTGGTTCTTTAATCAGAGATTTGCACTCGTTGTAATGATATTTCATAAGGTTGAAGGGTTCTATTATGTCCAGCTGGGTTCTTGTCGAAACACAAAAAAATCAGTCCGCTGCTGAGCTTTCTCTGGCCCAGGTTAAAGCCGTTCAGGCTATTGATGGCGCGGTCTACACAGTGATAGATAAGGACACCCAGTCGGTCGCAGACACGTTGTTGCTCAAGCGCAAAGGTGATGCGTTGGAAATCATAATCGAAGACGACGTGGTTGCCGTTATCGACAATTTTTATGCCGATGGGATGACGGCGACCTTCAGCGCAGATGGTTCTTTAATCCCCGTCGATACTATGGCCGTCACGAGCAGCGACGCAGCCGTTAGCGGCACCGAGATCGTCTGGCAGGCCGAGGGAGCGGCCAGTGCGGCCAGTGCAGCAGACCTTAGTAGTTTGCAGTTAGCAGGCGGCGGCCTGAGTGTCGGCGTGCTCGGCGCGCTCGCTGGCGGCGGTGGCAGTATCGCCGGCTACGAGCTCACCGTCGCCGTGGCGGCGGGCCCCTTTACGTCTGCAGCCCGGGTTGAGGCCTATGACCAAAACGGTGCTCTGCTGGCCAACGGCGAGATCGATGCCGCCACCGGCCAAGTCAAGTTGACTATCCCTAACGGCTATACAGGCCCGGTACTGGTCAAAGTCATTGACAATAATGGAGACGGCGCTGACTACATAGACGAGGCTACCGGTAACCCGGTCAGTCTGGGCAGCGAACTTCGGGCGATGTTCACGGCCACAGATTCTGGGGACATCGTTATCAGCGTCACTCCGCTCACCGAGCTGGCAGTACGCAACGCCGGTGTCACCGGTGATAGCGTTAGCGAAGCCGACCTTGCCAGCAATGATAAGATCGCCGCCCTGTTCGGCGTGGACGATATTCTGGCACCTGTAGTGACCGTACTTGATGCTGCCTACAGCAGTGGAAACGGCATTAGTACGTCCGAGCATTACGGTAAGGTACTGGCACAGCTGTCCGGTGCCGACAGCCTCACCGGCGGCATGGGCGAGACCCTTGATCAGCTGGAAGCGGCGATCCAGCTGCATGATGGTAACCTGGCCATAACCCAATCAGGGGGCAAGTTGCTGGCAGATGGTGTGGCTGCCTTCGAAGCAGGCCCTAACGCCAACAAAGCGGTTCTGACTGATGTTTTGGCACGGCTGCCGGTGATTGAAGCCGCCACCGACGGTATCAATGCGGTCGAACAGACCGCCGGTGTGGCGGTGAAGCTTGAGGCGGTTGAAGTCGGCGATATCGTTACTGTTTATTGGGGTAGTGAAGGTAGAGAAGGTAGTGAAGAGGTTGTCCAGACGCTGACGCTGGAGCATATCAATGACAAAAACCAGGTGCTGATTCAGGTGCCCACAGATCAGATCAGGACCGGTGAGTATGAAGTCGCAGTTAGTTACCAGATCGAAAGGGATGCCGAGGCCCTCGCCAAGAGCCCCTCGGTATTGGTCATGGTGGATACTATTGATCCCAGCGCGCCAGGCTTCAGTCAGACCAGCGATAGTGGCAGTTACAGCCTCACCAGCGATGGCACTGTTAATGTCAGCGGTCTAGAGAGTGGTGCCAGCTGGGAGTACCAGCTGGGCAGCGGCAGCTGGAGTGCCGGCTCCGGCAGCAGCTTGGAGCTCGGTAGTGACGGCGGCCATACGGTACAGGTACGCCAGACCGATATCGCCGGCAATACCTCGAGTAGCGCCAGTGCCAGCTACACCCTGGACACCGCCGCTCCCAGCATGCCATACATCAGTCTGGCCAGCGATAGTGGCTATTATGGCAGCGATAGTGGCTACTACGGCAGCGATAGTGGCTACGGCAGCGATAGTGGCTACGGCAGCGATAGTGGCTACTACAGCGATAACATCACCAACGATGGCACCGTGAATGTCTTCGGTCTAGAGAGTGGTGCCAGCTGGGAGTACAATCTGGATGGTGGCAGTGGCAGCTGGAGTGCCGGCTCTGGCTCTGGCTCCTTTGGCAGCTTCGAGCTCGGCAGTGACGACGTCTATGCGGTACAGGTACGTCAGACCGATATCGCCGGCAACACCTCGA
>JBLIEQ010000040.1:0-33560 GCA_047633175.1 Motiliproteus sp.
CTGCCGACCCACAGGGGTGTGCTTTTGTTGGTTAGTGTTTTGTGGGTAGAGAGTAGCCAGACGCTGGCGGCTCTTCGGCAGCCTTGTCTGTATGAAGCCAATTAATGGGACCAAAACTTTCCACTTATGTGAAATGTAAGGCCTGACCCCGGGCTTCTGCAGCACACTTAATCCAGATCAATGCACTCGGGTATTTCAGTTGCTAGGCTTCTGGTCTCGCGCTGCCGTTATTCAGACGACGCGTTTGGAGGCTGACCGAGCATCTCTCACCATGATTAACATCGAACGCCCCGAAGATCGCATCCCCGCCGCTCGCTTTTCGCTGTTTGCGCTAGGATTCCGACCCTTTTTCCTGCTGGCAGCGCTGCTGGCGATGGTGGCTGTCACTATCTGGCTGCCTTATCTGTTCGGCTATCTGAGTCTCGCGGACCATTTCAACCCGCTGCTCTGGCACGCCCACGAGATGCTCTTTGGCTATGCCGTGGCCGTGATCGCCGGATTTCTGCTGGCGGCTGTGCGCAACTGGACCTCCTTCGACACCCCCAGCGGTACGCCGCTGATGCTGCTGGTATTAACTTGGCTATTGGGACGGCTGGCCTGCACGCTGCCGCTGGGGCTGCCGGGGGAGCTGATCGCGGCGGTAGATCTGGCCTTTCTGCCTGCGGTTATCCTGGCGCTTGCCGGCCCCCTGATTCGAGCACGAAAGCTGCGCAATGCCGTCTTTCTGCTAATTCTGTCACTGCTGACCCTGGCCAACCTGCTGATGCACCTGCAGGCGTTGAATCTTGCACAGACGGCCGACCAGGGCGTCAGGCTGGGGCTGGGGCTGATCGTTCTCGTGATCGTTATCCTGGGCGGCCGGGTCATACCCTTCTTTACCCGTAACCCGCTGCCCGGCATGGAACCCCGGCAATGGCCCTGGGTCGAGTTCTGCGCTCCCGCTGGCGTGGCCCTGTTGTTGCTGCTCGAGCTGCTGCTCGAGCTGCTGCTCGAACTGCTGGCGCTCCCCGCCCTCCCCGCGCTCTATCTGGCGCTGCTGAGTCTGGCTGTCGGCGCCATCCTGCTGCTGCGGCTGTCCGGCTGGTATGACAAACGGATCTGGAGCCGCCCGATCATCTGGGTGCTCCATGTCGCCTACGGCGCCATCGCGCTGGGATTCTTGTTTAAAGGGTTGGCACTGCTGGGCTGGGTACCTCAGAGTACGGCCATTCATGCCTTCGGTTTCGGCGGGATCGGCCTGATCACGCTGGGTATGATGGCCAGGGTCTCCTTAGGACATACCGGACGCCCGCTGGAGCTGCCGTTACTGACGCTGTGGGGGATCAGACTGCTGTGCCTGGGCGCCGTTATCCGCGTGACAGCCACATTCCTGAGCAATGATCTGGGCATGGCGTTACTGATCGCATCGGCGCTCTGCTGGGTGCTGGCCTTCGCGGCCTTCTTTAAAGACTACGCGCCTATGCTGATGCGCCCCCGTCCCGATGGCCGTCCGGGTTAGCAGATATGGGGAGAGAAAGTGCGGGGATGCCCGAGGCTTGATATCTCAGGCGGCTAGCCCCTTAAGTGATTAGCCGGTAGATGCGACGCCTTAGAATTTCGTATATGCGCTATACTAGGCGACTTTTCAGCCTACCAAGCACTGCGCGTTTAGGGATATGGAGTTATGGGAGTTATTGCGGCCAGCTGGGGATTCTTGGGGATCTTCACTCTGTTCAGTTTTGCCATCGTTCGCCTCAGCTACCTGGGCATTGAAGCCTGGTCGATGCCTTTTTCTTGGCAACACTGGTTGGCACTGGTGGTCTGGGTCGTTTTTATGGCTTACAACGAGGGTTATAAAGGGTTCCAGAAAGGCTTCTCGCCCCGTGTTGCCGCACGAACCGCCTACCTATACAAACATCCCAGCCTGCTGCGGCTGATACTGGCGCCGCTGTTCTGCATGGGTTATTTCCATGCCACCAGAAAGCGCCAGCTGATAACCTTCGCGATCACGTTGATGGTCATCGGTCTGGTCCAGGTGGTCGCATTGCTAGAGCAGCCCTGGCGTGGCATCGTCGATCTTGGGGTGGTGATAGGACTGGCTTGGGGATTGATCAGCCTGAGCCTGTTTACGTTTCAGGCTCTGACCCAGGCTAACTATCCGCACTCACCTGAGGTTCCCGCCTAGGCGGCTGACCGAGAATAAACCCCGCTTGTTCTCTGCGGGGCTTTTAACCTGTACGGAGGCACGAACCGCAGCAATCAAGCAGTTGAACCTGATCCTTAACCTCTGCTGATGCGGTTCGTGCCTCACCGCATCCTACGAACTACGAACTACGAACGGTGATGCCGACCCTCGCGATCACCCCGGTGCGACTTCATCTTCTGAAACGCCTCTTGCTGCTCTGGTGTCAGCAGGGCGAAGATCTTCGCATGCTGTGTGGCCTGCTCCAGCATCTGCTGACTCATCAGTGCGGCCTTTTGCTTCGCCATAACTTCAACCTGATCCAGATAGGTCGCGGCCGCCGGATCCAGGTCCTGCATCTGCGTGCGGATCTCTTGCATCTGCGCATGCATCGCCTGCATATCCACTGGATCCAGCACCTCGCCGATCTGCTGGCGCTGCGCCTCGGTCAATCCGAGTCGCTGCCCGAGCCTGTCCAGCATCCGTTGCTGCATCTGCTCTGGATCCTTAGTCTGTGCTGCTGCACGCATCCCCCCATGCCGGGATTCCTTTCCCCCGTGGCTCTCGCTATCACAACCATTCGGGCCTGAGCCGTTTGCCGCATAGGCCGCGCCACTGCCCAGAACCAACGCGGTTACCGCTATTAATAGTCCTTTGTTCATGTTCCTATCTCCTCGGTCACTTGATGTACTGCCAGTGTAGGGCGCTGATCGCAAAGTGCGGTCAGCGGCTTGTAAAGGTTGGGTAAAGAGCAGGGTAAGCGGCTATGAGTATGTCAAAATAAGCATGTCAAAAGAGTACGCCAAAATAAGCTTGCACTCTAACCGGGATAATTCGCTGTTATGGATCCAATACTGCTGGTCGACGATGATGTAGAGCTGTGCCAGATGCTGGCCGAGTATCTGCAGATGGAGGGCTTTGAGGTCGAGCAGGCGCAGGATGGCCAACGCGCCCTGGCATTGACCGCCGAGCGCCGCTACGCGGTGATTATCCTCGATGTGATGATGCCGGGTCTGAACGGTTTTGATACCCTAAAAGCCCTGCGTCAGCAGCCGGGCGCACAGAGTGCTACCCCGGTATTGATGATGTCCGCACGCGGCGAGGAGGTCGATCGCATCGTCGGGCTGGAGATCGGCGCCGATGACTATCTGCCCAAACCCTGCAGCCCGAGGGAACTGCTGGCGCGGATTCGGGCCATGATCCGCAGGGTCTCGCTCGAACATCAAACGCATACACCCAGCAAGACCCTCGCCCTGCATCTGGGTGAGCTAAGCCTCGACAGCCTTAACCAGAGTGCGCAGCTGAGGCAACAGCCCCTCGCGCTAACCCAGACCGAATTTCGAATTCTGCACTGCCTGCTCCGCGCGCCAACCCGGCTGGTCACCAAGCAAGAACTCACCCGCCAGGCGCTGAATCGCAGCCTGGGGCCGTTCGATCGTAGTATCGATATGCATCTGAGCAACCTACGGCGCAAGCTCAACCAGGTCGCCCCCGCTGCGATTCTGATCCAGACGGTACGCGGCTCGGGTTATCGGCTGCTGCAAGGGCAGGCCAAGCCAGGCCAAGCCCAGCCAGAGCCGGACCAATCAGGACAGAGCAACCCCGATGCGTAGTCTCTATGTAAAAGTCTTTGCCGCACTCTGGCTGGTCGTGATGCTGGTGGTCGGCAGCAACCTGCTCCTGACCTGGGTGCTGGCGCGGCAGTTTGAAGACGCTGAAACACGCGACAGCTATGTCCAGGAGTATGCTCTGCAATCGCTGCAAAGTTATCTCGACCAGGGACCCGAGGGCCTGCGGCACTGGCAGCGCGAGCTACGCGAGCACACCGGGCTACACACTCTGCTGCTGGACCCGCAGATGCGTAACCTGAGTGGCGAATCCTTGCCACCGCGACTGGACCGCCTTATCCGTCACGCCGGCCGTGAGCCTGCGGCCAGCAGATCGCCCGCCCATCACTCCGGGGGGGTCGATAACCTTCGGCAGCTCAAACACCGCAGCCAACGACCGGTGATCTGGCCGATCCAGCATCAGGGACAAAACTTCCTGTTTGTGCTGCTTAACCCGCGGGCACTGGTCGATCACCTCTATTCGGGGCAGACGCTGATCTGGCGCCTGGCACTGTCCATCAGCCTGGTCGGACTGCTGTCTCTGCTGATGGCGCGTTATCTGGTGCGACCTATACGGCAGCTACAACAGGCCAGCCGAGAACTGGCAGATGGCAAGCTCGACACTCGAGTCTCTCCTGCACTCGGCCACCGCCGGGATGAACTCGGTCAGCTGGCGCAAGAGTTCGATCGCATGGCAGCACAGATACAGACTCTGATTCGGGGACAGCAGCAGCTCCTCAGGGATGTCTCCCACGAACTGCGCACCCCGCTGGCCAGACAACGCTTTGCGCTGGAACTGGCCCGCAAAAAGCCCGGCTCCAGCGAAGCCCTGGATCGAATCGAGCAGCAGGCCGAGGAATTGGATGCGCTGATCGGAGAGATCCTGATGCTGACCCGGCTCGACAGCCACAACGGCCAGGACCCTCACACCCCCACCGACCTGAGACCCCTGCTCCAGTCGCTGGCCGCAGAGTTCAACGTCGACCAGCCGCGCGTACAGCTGCAAGAAGGCGCTGCCATTCAGCTTCGCGTCGACCCCAAGCTGATACGGCGGGCGCTCGGCAATATCCTGGGCAATGCGCTCAAATACAGTCAGGCCGAGGTCGTGCTGGTTCTGGAGCAGGATTCTAAGGAGGTCCGCATTCGAGTGCAGGACCAGGGTCCGGGGATAGAAACGGCGATGCTGGAGAAGGTCTTTGAACCCTTCGTGCGTACCGATCAGGCACGCAGCCGGCAGCAGGGTGGTTGGGGACTGGGACTGGCGATCGCCGCCCGGGCGGTGCGCCAGCACCGGGGCCAGATCGAGGCCCGCAACCTGGCCCCGCACGGACTGGAGGTGCTGATCCATTTGCCGCGATAGATTTTTGTGGGCCCCTGTAGGTCGGACTTCAGTCCGACGGTTTTTTTGTAGGTAGCCGTCAAATGCTCCTGCGTGGGCGGCAGTCGCTACGTACCTGTAGTTCGGGCTTCAGTCTGACACCTTAACTTTTAATTGACTGTCGGCCACTGCTGGGTATCGTGAAGAACACGCAATATTTCAATGCAATTTGTGCTGATATGCTCGCGGTAGATCACTATAAATGGGATACCATCGACCGCCAGTTCGCGTGTGTTTTTCAATCTGCCTTGGCGGCCGGCTCTGGGGTGATCAGGTAGGATTAGATGAGCGCTATCGATGATCTTTATCACCACATCGATAGCAACGAGGGGGCTATTTTCTTGGCCAATATGGGCTTCGATTTTATCTAAGTCGATGCTTGCAAGATCAGTCCACTTGAGCTGCACGCTTGGCCTCCCATTGGGCTTTAATATCTGCATGGTCGATCAAGCGCCCTGCGTCAGCGGCTTTCACGCCTTTTTCCACTTCGCGGATAAACCATTCTTCACGCGCGACATACTGCTTGATGGCTTCCGCCATCAGCCACGCACGTGGTCTATCCATCGCTTCCGCCATTTGGCCTACACGCGTTAATGTTTCGTTATCCAATCTCACTGAGGTCGCTTTCAAAGCCATAGTGATTCTCCGAGGTTCTCTTAGAACCTCAACTATAGCCGAGCTATCATTCGTTGTCTTCTGCCGGTTTATTATCCCGAGTAAATCAGTCAGTTGTTGATATGCAGTTGTGGGAGCCGCCCCACAGGGACGTGGGAAGTGCAGCTGTTGCAGGAGCCTTCAACTGCCTGCCTGCAGGCGATCTTTTGCGGCGGCTGCATTAAAAGATTAAAAAATCAAAAGATCGCCGGGAGCCCGGCTCCCACAAGGGCCCGGCTGGCCGGGGCCTGCAGGAGCTTAACTCAGAAACAGCTGATACGCCGGATTGGTCGTTTCATCCCAGTAGCTGTAACCCACCTCATCGAGAAACTGCACCAGCTGTTGGCGTTCATGCTCGGGGGCCTGCAGCCCCACCAGTACTCGGCCGTAAGCCGCGCCATGGTTACGATAGTGGAACATCGAGATGTTCCAGCGCCCTCCTACCTTATCCAGAAAACGCCAGAGTGC
This sequence comes from Motiliproteus sp., assembly GCA_047633175.1. Classification (GTDB taxonomy): domain Bacteria; phylum Pseudomonadota; class Gammaproteobacteria; order Pseudomonadales; family Balneatricaceae; genus Motiliproteus. Next base: position 6,269 of record JBLIEQ010000040.1, read on the forward strand.
GCCGGGGCGTTCCGGAAACTCGAAACGATACACCACCTCATCCGTCACCCCCAGCGGGGCATGTCCGCCAACCATATAACGCACGTGCAGCTTGGCGATCTCGTCATTGGTCAGATCGACCACCTCATCGAGGTGCGTCGCCAGATCGGCAATCAACAGCTCGCGCTCTCCGGACTTGATCTGTACTCCGGCAAAGACCAGCGCCTGATGGCTGTCACTGTAGCGGTAGTTAAATTCAGTAATATTGCGATTGCCCAGGATCTTGCAAAACTGCTTAAAGCTGCCGGGGCGCTCGGGAATCCTGGCCGCGATGATCGCCTCGCGCTGCTCGCCCAGCTCGGCACGCTCGGACACATGCCGCAAGCGGTCAAAGTTGACGTTAGCACCACTATCGATGGCGATCAGGGTCTGGTCGGTAATCCCCTCTTGCGCCACATATTTCTTTAATCCCGCCAGCGCCAGGGCGCCGGCGGGTTCGGTGATGGAGCGGGTATCATCAAAGATATCCTTGATCGACGCGCAGATCTCATCGGTGGTGACGGTGATCACCTCATCGACAAACTGGCGACAGACCTCAAAGGTATGTTCGCCAATCTGCGCCACGGCCACCCCATCGGCGAAGATGCCGACATGCGGCAGGACCACCCGCTCATTGGCCTCAAGCGCCGCCTTCAGGCAGGCCGAATCTTCCGACTCGACGCCGATTATTTTGATGTCGGGGCGCAGGTATTTAACATAGACCGCGATACCCGAGATCAGGCCACCGCCACCCACGGGGACGAAGATCGCATGGATAGGGCCGCTCTGCTGCCGCAGCAACTCCATGCCGATGGTGCCTTGGCCGGCGATAACATCCGGATCGTCGAAGGGATGCACATAGGTCATCCCCTGCTCTTCTACGAGCTGCCGAGAGTATCTGGAGGCCTCTTCGAAGCTATCGCCATGCAGCACCACCTCGGCACCGTTCGCGCGCACCGCGTTCACCTTGATCTCCGGGGTGGTCTTGGGCATCACGATGGTCGCGTTCACCCCCAACACCTTGGCCGACAGCGCCAGCCCCTGGGCATGATTGCCCGCCGATGCCGTCACCACCCCGCATTCGCGCTGCGCATCAGTCAGCTGGCACATCTTGTTATAGGCGCCACGGAGCTTGAACGAAAACACCGGCTGCAGATCTTCGCGCTTTAACAGCACCTGATTGTTGAGCCGCGCCGACAACGCCCGCGCCTCATCTAGCGGCGTCTCTTTACAGACATCATAAACGCGGGCTTGCAGGATCTTCTTGATGTATTGGTGCGGCATAATCGACTCTATAACGTGAATTCAGCCACGCAAAGATAGCGGCTGGCAGCGCATCATAGTAATCACTCACCCCGCATGAGTCTAGGAAATCAAGATGTAGGATCTGCTGAGCATGCGCTACAATTGCAACCCCGCCCTATCCAGTACCCACAGAGACGCACCTATGCCTAAGCCTATGCCTATGCCTATGACTCAGGATGAAATGAAGCAGGCGGTTGCCGTTGCCGCCGTTGCTCGAATTAAACCCCGGCTCGAACTCAGCAGCATTGTCGGCGTCGGCACCGGCTCGACCGCCAACTGCTTTATCGACGAACTGGCCAAGATCAAGCATCTGTTCGATGGTGCGGTCGCCAGCAGCGATGCCACCGCCGCCCTCCTCAAAGCGCATGGCATCCCTGTTTATGACCTTAACGGGGTCAATCAGCTCGATTTTTATATCGACGGGGCTGACGAGTTCAATGCGAAGCTGGAGCTGATCAAGGGCGGTGGCGGCGCCCTGACCCGCGAGAAAATCGTTGCCGCAGTCGCCAGGACCTTTATCTGCATCGCCGACGAGACCAAGCAGGTCGAGCTGCTGGGTGCCTTCCCGCTGCCGGTCGAGGTGCTGCCGATGGCCCGCAGTCATGTCGCCCGCGAGCTGTTTAAACTCGATGCCCAGCCGGTCTACCGGGAGGGGTTTGTCACCGACAACGGCAATCAGATTCTGGATATCCACAACCTGCAGATCAGCGCCGCGGTAACGCTCGAACAGCAGCTTAACAATATCGTCGGGGTGGTCACTAACGGTCTCTTCGCGGCGCGTCCCGCCGATATCCTACTGATGGGAACCGCCGAGGGCGTCAAAGAGTTCCTTCGCCCCTAGCAGCCTCGTGGCCTGAAAGCCGGACGCTGCCGGTCAGTAGAGATCGGCGGCGTCCTCTGCACTGAACGCACTCACCGGCAGCTCGACCTGAATCCAGGCACCCTGCCCCGGGGTGCTGCTGACATCAAAACAACCATCCAGCGCCAGCACGCGCTCACGTATACCCAGCAGACCGAAGCCTCCCTCCTGGACCTTCGGAGAATAGCCTACGCCATCATCCTCGATGCGAATCAGCAACCTGTCAGAACCCCCGGCATCCCCGGCATCCAGTTGCACGCTTAACCACAGATTGTCAGCCTGGGCGGACTTAATACTATGTTTGAGTGCCTCCTGCACGATTCGAAAGCACTGAATACAGACCTGCTCGGGCAACTCGTTCAAGGCACCATTGAGTTCCAGGTGCAGCGTCATCCCCTGTGATTCCGGCTGCAAGCTCTCAATACACTGATGCAGGGCATCCACCAACCCCAGATCATCCAGTGCCGAGGGTCGCAGTGAGCGCATCAGGGCGTAGGTAACGCCGTATATTCGCTGTGCGGTGCTGTCTATCGCGACTGCCGAGCGATGCAGCGGCGATCCCTGATCGTCTTTCGTGTACTGCTGCAACAGCCGCGCATCGGTGCGGATCGCCGTCAGTGACTGTCCCATCTCGTCATGCAGTTCACGGGCGATATTACGTCGTTCCGATTCCTGCACCTTGAGAATTTTCTGCGTCAGCCGGCGGTTCTCTTTAACCTGTTGATGCAGCTCCGCATTGCGCGACTCCAGCTCCTCAGTCCGCGCCAGCACGCGCTGTTCCAGCTGACTGCGCTCCTCTTCAAGCCAGCGGGTCAGTTCGAGCAGATCCTTCGCCGCTCCCTCTCTGCGCCAGAACCCCTGGGCAGAGATCAGATAGGCCACCGCAGAGAACAGCACGATAATCACGCCGAATGGCCAGCTGGTATCGCCCCACAGCAGCTGCTTTTTTACGCTTAGCTGCAGGGTTTGCCCGAACCGGGTGATCGAACGCTGCTCCTCCAGTACGGGTAACAGCCAGCCACCGAAGAGCTCCGGATTGTTACGCGCTCCCAGAACAGCCCCCTCAGTATCCACCAGCGCCACTGCCATGCCCTGAGGGATATGTGCCGCAGGCGGCAGCATCTCACCCATGCTCAAGACCAGCGCCACAATAAAACGCGTTTCTGCAGTGTCGGTATGCAAAGGGTCCAGGGAATGCAGCAACAGATATCCCTGAGAGCCATCCGCCAAGGGCCGGGGCTCGGTCGCAAAGGCGCTCGAGTAATAAGTGGATTGAATCAAGGCCGTCTGATTGGATGCTATCGAATAGCCGTCCTCACCCAGCAGCTGCCGTCCCGGAGGTTCCGGTGGCTCAACAAAAACGATGGGATAGGCCTGACGTTGAAAAGAGGAGTAGCTTAGGGAAGGCACTTTGCGGTGAATGTTATAGCCGGTAAAGCCCCGGCCGCGCATCTCCTGCTCATGCATGCTGCGTTGATCAGGATCGATGCGCTGATAGATCTGCAGACGCCGCAGGTGAGGATAATGTTCGAGTATCTCCCGAGAATACTGGCCTATCGCCTCAGTATTACGGTAGTCGGTCTCCACCAGCTCGATAAAACTCTTGAGGATGACCTCGTTGATCAACGCACTTTCGTAAGCAAACTCATAGACGACCCGGCTTTCCAGCCGCAGCATCTGCCGTTGCCGGTTGATGTCGAGCAACAACAACATTGCGATGACAAATACGGTGATGGCCGTCCAGAGCAGCGCCGACAATCTAACCTTATTAATCCCCATGACTTACTTCTGTCCTAAAAATCATTCCCTTGAAGCCATTCCCTTGAAACAAAAGCCTTGAAGCCATTCCCTTGAATCTAAAGCCTTGTAATTTATCATTAACCCAAACAGGGAACAAGTGTCCTCCCTGTACGACGCCTGCCTCCGGGAGGCTTACCCCCCTCTCTCTTAAGAAAATGGCGAGCCCAGGCTTTGGTGAGGCGCCAGCTGCGCCCTGCAGGATCCAATGAATCGCTCAGCCTGTTCCCGGCCAGCCGCTGGCGGATCATGGTACCCTAGGAGCCTCCCCACTCATCTGCGAAATCCGCTGCCTATGCCCTATCTACCCGCTCTCGAAATTGAACCTGAACATCCCGCTACCGCGACTGTTATCTGGCTGCACGGGCTCGGTTCCGACGGTCACGACTTCGCGCCGATCGTGCCTGAACTGCGACTACAGCCGCTGGCCGTGCGCTTTATCCTGCCCCATGCGCCCTCGATGCCGGTGACGGTTAATAATGGCGCGGTCATGCCCGCCTGGTACGACATTCTGGCGATGGACATCGATCGCAAGGTCGACGAAGAGCAGCTGCGGATCTCAGCCACCGCCATCCAGGCCCTTATCGATCGAGAGGTCGCGCGCGGCATCGATAGCCGACAAATCCTCCTGGCCGGATTCTCCCAGGGCGGCGCGGTGAGTTACGAAGCCGCACTGACCTATGACAAACCCCTGGGCGGCCTCCTGGCGTTGTCGACCTACTTCGCCACCGCCACCAGCATCGAGCTCCATCCCGCCAATCGGCAGCTGCCGATCCAGATCTACCACGGCAGCCTCGACCCGGTGGTACCTCCTGCCCTGGGAAACAACGCCCACACCCACCTGACAGCGATGGGTTATCAGCCAACCTTCGAAAGCTATCCGATGGAACACGCGGTCTGTCCTCAACAGATCGCCCATATCGGTGACTGGATTACGCAGCGATTGACTCCTCAGCCTTAAGCCCTAAGCCCCAGGGGCCTGGCTCCCTGCGGTCTTGCCATTCTTTTCAAAAGATCGCCTGCAGGCAGTTTCGTATTCACTCGGCACATCCTTGTGCCTCGCCCTCCGGGCAACCGGAGGTTGTGCAAATCGGCTGTCCTGCCGATTTGTCTGCAACAGCTGCACGCTCCACGTCCCTGTGGGTTGGCTCCCACAAGGGACCTGCGCTGAGACCAGGCTATTTTCTGAGCGCCGATGTTGGCATAATAGGCCGCAGCATTTATCTCTCTGCGGCAGCCTCCTGAAGGCCGCTTCATCAGCCTTATCAATTCGGTATAAACTATTGCTCACAACCGCAAATATCTCCATCCAATTTGGCGCCAAGCCGCTGTTTGAAAACGTTTCTGTTAAGTTTGGCGAAGGCAACCGCTATGGCCTGATCGGCGCCAACGGTTGCGGCAAATCCACCTTTATGAAGATCCTCGGTAATGACCTGGAGCCCACCTCCGGCAATGTCTCCAAGGAGGCCAACGAACGGATCGGTAAGCTGCAGCAGGATCAGTTTGCCTACGAAGAGTGCTGCGTCATCGATACGGTGATCATGGGCCATGTGGAGCTCTGGGCGGTTAAATCAGAGCGCGATGCGATCTATGACAACCCCGAGATGACCGAAGCGGACGGCATGCGTGCCGCCGAACTGGAAGCCGAATTTGCCGAGATGGATGGTTACAGTGCCGAAGCCCGTGCCGGCGATCTGTTGCTGGGGGTCGGCATTATCGCCGAGCAGCACTACGGCCTGATGAGTGCCGTAGCACCGGGCTGGAAGCTGCGGGTACTGCTGGCGCAGGCGCTGTTCTCCAATCCCGATATCCTGCTGCTGGACGAGCCCACCAACAACCTCGATATCAATGCGATCCGCTGGCTGGAAGGGGTGTTACTGGAGCGTAACTGCACCATGGTGATCATCTCCCACGATCGCCACTTCCTGAACAGCGTCTGCACCCATATGGCCGACCTGGATTATGGCGAGCTGCGGGTATTCCCCGGCTCCTACGATGAGTATATGACTGCGGCGACCCAGTCACGCGAGCGTCTGCAGGCGGATAATGCCAAGAAAAAAGCGCAGATCGCCGACCTGAAAGCCTTTGTCAGCCGTTTCTCCGCCAACGCCTCCAAAGCCAAGCAGGCCACCTCGCGCGCTAAGCAGATCGACAAGATCCAGCTGATCGACGTCAAACCCTCCAGCCGCCAGAACCCCTATATCCGTTTTGAGCAGGACAAGAAACTACATCGCCTGGCCGTGGAGATCGAGGGATTGGGCCATTGTTACGATGAGCAACTCTTCGAAGGCCTGGATCTGATGATCAACGTGGGCGAACGGATCGCCGTTATTGGGCCTAACGGCATCGGCAAGACCACCCTGCTGAAATGCCTCAAAGGTGAGCTGCAGCACAGCAATGGCAGTATCAAGTGGTCAGAAAATGCCGAGTTTGGCTATTACGCTCAGGATCATGCCGCCGATTTCGAAACCGACAATACCCTGCTCGGATGGATGGGCCAGTGGGGTCAGGAGGGCGATGATGAACAGGTGATTCGCGGCACCCTAGGACGTCTGCTGTTCTCGCAAAAAGAGATCAACAAGTCAGTCAAGGTGATCTCCGGTGGCGAGCAGGGCCGAATGCTGTTTGGCAAGATGATGCTACAGCGCCCCAATATACTGCTGCTGGATGAGCCGACCAACCACCTGGATATGGAGTCGATCGAGTCCCTTAACCTGGCGCTGGATAACTACTCCGGCACCCTGATCTTCGTCAGCCACGACCGTGAGTTCGTCTCCTCGCTGGCCACCCGTATTATCGAGCTGACTGCGACCGGCATCGTCGACTTCCACGGCACTTACGACGACTACCTGCGCAGTCAGGGTGTGGGCTAAAAAGTTCAAGGGATCGCCTGCAGGCAGGCTCCTGTAGGTCGGCGTTTTGTGGGTAGAAAGTAGCCCGACAGTACTAACAAGATGCTGGTGATCGTCAGGCTGAAGCCTAACCCACAGGCCTGCAGCACTAAAAAAACCGGCCTGAGCCGGTTTTTTTTGGCTATGTCCCAATCTGTTGTTGCGGCAGTTTATTCTGCATTATTGTCTTTTTTATCAAACTCCGGTTCCGCCTCCCGGCGGCTTCATTTCTTTGTAGCGACAAAGAAAGCGAAGCAAAGAAAGCGCCCCCTACTTAACCGCCCTGCGGGTACGCGCCTGCGGCGCTATGAAATCCAGCCTGAGGCTGACAGATTCGGCATCCTGCCTCAGCTGCCAATCTCGCCATCCATGGCTCGACCCTGCGGGCCTTTTTCAGTCTGAATTTCATCGGTTAACAATGGGGATTGGTGTCTGCCTGCAACAGTGGAGTTACCGTTGTGGTGAATCGACAAGATCGCCGGGAGAGCTACAGTCACAAAACCCTGCCTATAGCCCTGTGCGAGACTGCCTGCAGACAATCTTTTGCTGGCTATTTGGTCCGGCATAATCCACCCAACCCCTCGCCTGCAGGCAGACAGATTCCTGCAGCACTAAAAAAACCGGCCTGAGCCGGTTTTTTTTATTCCAATGAAGCCGGACGCTCTAACTCATCTCGGTCTTGGGTGCCTCGACACCCATGCGATTGGCTTCGATCACCGCCTGAGTCCGGCTGTGAACCCCCAGCTTGCGCAGGATAGCGGTCACATGCGCCTTGATCGTGGCTTCGCTGACACTCAGCTCGTAAGCGATCTGCTTATTAAGCAAACCTTCGGTCAGCATCATCAGCACTCGAAATTGCTGCGGGGTCAGCGATCCCAGCTTCTCGGCAAAGATCACATCGTCTGAACTCAGGGTGGCATCACCGTCAGTCACCTCCTGCGGCAACCAGACTTCGCCCTCAAGCACCGCCCGTATCGCCCCGGAGATCACCTCCAGAGGCGCCGATTTGGGGATAAAGCCCGAGGCGCCATACTCGATCGCCCGCAGCATCACCTGCGGCTGTTCGCTTCCTGAGACGACCACGACCGGCATTCCTGAATTCTGACCCCGCAGATAGGCCAGACCGGTAAAGCCGCTGGTACCCGGCATATGCAGGTCCAACAGTACCAGATCCGCATCCGCATGGGTGGCCACGGTCTCCTGCAGCGACACCAGTGAATCGGTCTCGATGATCTCAACACCGGCAACCGCCTGTAACACAGCCTGCTTAAGCGCAGCTCTGAAAAGAGGATGGTCATCTGCAATGATTATTTTTTGGGCTAATTGCATCGATTTGTTCCTTGTCGCCCTTCGCGGGGAAAGCTATGCCAAAAAAACTCCCCTTCAGTGTAAAACACTCAGGGAAGTTTTCAACAGGCTAGCAATCACTTAGCCCGGGAATACCGCCTTAATCGCGTTAAACCTTACGATTCTGGCGATTATTGATCAGATCATCGACCACCGAGGGGTCCGCCAGAGTCGAGGTATCACCCAGGGCATCGAAATCATTCTCGGCCACCTTACGCAGAATACGGCGCATAATCTTACCGGAGCGGGTCTTAGGCAGGCCGGGCGCAAACTGGACTAGGTCCGGTGTCGCGATCGGTCCGATCTCGTTACGCACCCAGGCACGCAGCTCTTTAAGCAGCTCGGGGGACTCCTCTTCGCCGGCCTGCAGGGTGACGTACACATAGATCCCCTGACCCTTGATCTCGTGCGGATAACCCACGACCGCAGCTTCTGCGACCTTGGGGTGCGAAACCAGCGCCGATTCGACCTCGGCCGTCCCCATGCGGTGGCCCGAGACATTGATCACATCATCGACCCGCCCGGTGATCCAGTAGTAGCCATCGGCATCACGACGCGCACCGTCACCGGTGGTGTAATAGCCCTTATAGGTGGTGAAGTAGGTCTGTACGAAGCGCTCATGATCGCCCCAGATCGAACGCCCCTGGCCCGGCCAGCTGTCGGTGATCACCAGGTTGCCATCGGCGGCACCCTCGAGGATATTCCCCTCGGCATCGACCAGTGCAGGCTGCACCCCGAAGAAGGGACGGGTTGCGGAACCCGGCTTGGTCGGAGTGGCACCCGGCAACGGCAGAATCATCAGCCCGCCGGTCTCGGTCTGCCACCAGGTATCGACGATGGGGCACTTGCTGTTGCCCATAATGCGGTGGTACCAGTCCCAGGCTTCTGGATTGATAGGCTCGCCGACCGACCCCAGCAGTTTCAGGGTAGAGAGATCGGAATCACCCAGCACATCTTCACCCTGCTGCATCAGCGCGCGAATCGCCGTCGGCGCGGTATAGAACTGATTAACCTTATGCTTCTCGATCACTCGACCGAAACGTGACATATCCGGATAGCTGGGCACCCCTTCAAACATCAGCGAGGTCGCGCCGTTAGCCAACGGGCCATAAACGATATAGCTGTGGCCGGTAACCCAGCCCACATCGGCGGTACACCAGTAGATGTCGCCCTCTTTATAATCGAACGCATACTTATGGGTGATGGCCGCATAGACCATATAGCCGCCGGTGGTGTGCTTAAGCCCCTTAGGCTGACCGGTAGAACCGGAGGTGTAGAGGATAAACAGCGGATCTTCGGCCGCCATCTCTTCCGGCTCACAGACCACACTGGCGTTAGCGACGATATCCTGGTACCAGAGATCGCGGCCCTCATGCCAGGCCACATCGCCACCGGTCCGCCTGACCACGATCACGGTCTTGCAGCACTCGGTACCGGCCTTCTCCAGCGCCTTATCGACATTGGCCTTCATCGGTACCGCTTTGCCGCCACGCAGGCCCTGATCGGCCGTGATGACCAGGTTGGATCTGGCGCCCTCGATCCGTGCGGCAATCGCATCGGGAGAGAAACCACCAAAGACGATCGAATGCACCGCACCGATACGGGCACAGGCCAGCATCGCCACAGCCGCTTCAGGGATCATCGGCATATACAGGGTGATTACATCACCTTTCTTGGCGCCCTGAGCTCTGAGCGCATTGGAGAACTTACAGACCCGCTCATACAGATCGCGATAGCTGATGTGGGCGTCTTCACTAGGGTCATCACCTTCCCAGATGATCGCGGTCTGGTCGCCACGGGTCGCTAGGTGCCGGTCCAGACAACTGACAGAGGCGTTCAGGGTGCCGTCTTCAAACCAGCGAATATCGACATTGTGGGGATCAAACGAGGTATTCTTGACCCGGGTAAAAGGCTTGATCCAATCGATACAGAGCCCCTCTTTACCCCAAAAAGCCTCAGGATCGGTAACGGACTGCGCATACATCGCCAGATACTTGTCATTATCGATCCAGGCATCTTTGGCAAAATTGGGATAGACGGGATAGACTTTTTCTTCGCTCATCTTGAGGCCTCTGTTTAATATTCTTAGATTCTTTTACTGATATTCTTAGATTCTTTTACTGAAGTGTGGCAATTATGCTTATATTGACGATCCTGAGATGCTGAACTGGCCGCGGACTACCTGCGGGGCAGCATCTGTAACATGGGCTGCAACCTGGGCTTGCAACGTAAGCCTGTAATGTGACCCTGTAAAGAGGCCCTGTAAAGTGGCCCTGCTAAAACGGTCTGTCGAGTCGTTATGCTAGCCGTTATGTTAGTCGCCCTGTTTTATACAGAATTGGCAGCCCCTCTCTGAATTAGACATTGGTCTACGCAAGCCGGCAAACTGCCATTCTTACGACTAATGGGCCGACTAATGGGCTGACTAAGTCCGACTAAGTCCGACTAAACAACCACCCAACAGGAAAAATTTGTGACCACTACCCTAATTATCGCCTGCGAGATGAGCAGCTACGAAGAAGATGCTTTCCCGATCTCCATCTCTTGGAGCTTGGCTGACGGCTGCATTAAAACCAGCCTGATACGTCCCGAAGATGAGTGGCTGGAACAGGCCGAAAACCTGGAGATCGATCCCGACCAGTTACTCCGCGATGGCCATAGCCCCAAGGCGATTCTGGAAGAGTTGCAGGAGGACCGCGGCGACGAACCGCTGTACTGCAGTGATCTTGAACAGACCCAACAGGCTCTGGATCAGCTTTACGATACCCTGGATGGCTATAATGATCTGCCGCTGCAGCCGCTGATGGGTCTGCTCGATGGCATCCCCCCCGAGGAGCTGGAAGCCTGTCGCCAGGACTGTTTAAACCTGCTGGAATTCGACCCCTACAGCGCCGAAAGCCAGGTGCTCCTATGGCAGCAGATCTATGCCCGGCTGGCAGAGGACTTGTAGGTCGGCGTTTTGTGGGTAGAAAGTAGTCCGACAAGGCTAGCATGGAGCAGGCATCGTCGGACTAAAGTCCGACCTACAAGTCCGACCTACAAGTCCGACCTACAAGTCCGACCCACAAAACACCCTAAGCCTTCAACAGGCCATCGACATCGATGCCGCTGTCGCGCATCTGCGCCAATTTATAACGCAGGGTGCGGGGGCTGATGCCCAGCTGCACCGAGGCCTCTTTACGACTGCCGCGATGGGCCCGCAGGGCATCGATAATCAGCTGGTACTCATGCTGGCGCATATCATCACCCAGCTGAGGCGCGGCACTCTCGACGGCGGACTGAACAGGCACCGTCAGCGTAGAGGCCTGCATCGAACGCGAATCCAGACACAGATCCGCAGCTACAATCTGTGGTCCCTGTTGCAGGATTAACGCCCGCTGCATCACATTTTCCAGCTCGCGCACATTGCCGGGCCAGTCATGGCCCAGCAATACCGCATGTGCCGAGGCCGCCAGGGCCACCCCCCCGCGATTCATCTTGCCGGCATGCTTATGCAACAGACGCTCTGCCAGCGGAATCAGATCCTCGGGGCGCTCGCGCAGCGCACTCCAGTGCAGCGGGAAGATATTGAGCCGGTAGTAGAGATCTTCGCGAAACCTGCCCTCGGCCACCTCCTTACCCAGGTCGCGATTGGTGGTCGCCAGCACCCGGACATCGAGTTTAATCACCTTGCGTCCGCCGATCCGTTCAACCTCCTGTTCCTGCAGCACTCGCAGCAACTTGGCCTGCAGGCCGACCGCCATCTCCGAGACCTCGTCCAGCAATAGGGTGCCGCCATCAGCCTGCTCAAACTTACCCGGCATGCTGCTATAGGCACCGGTAAACGCCCCCTTCTCATGGCCGAACAGGGTCGCTTCGAGCATGTTTTCCGGAATCGCCGCACAGTTGAGGGCCACAAAGGGCATCTCGGCGCGCGGCGAGTGCCGGTGAATATACTGCGCCAGCACTTCTTTACCGGTGCCGCTCTCGCCCATAATCAGTACCGTCGAATCGGTCGCCGCCACCCGTTGTGCCAGCTGCAACAGCTGTTTGGCGGAGGCCGATTCCGCGATCGGCTCGCTACCACCGCGCAGCAACAGCCGGGAGGCGGCATAGCGCTCGACGATCGCCAGCAGCTGGTCGGGCTCGAAGGGTTTAAGCAGATAATCCACCGCACCCATCCTGATGGCATCCACAGCCCGGTCGACCGCACCATAGGCGGTGATCAGCAGTACCGGCAGCGCGGGCTTGAGCTGCTTGATCTTCGCCAGCAGTGCATGCCCGTCCATGCCGCCCATATTGACATCGCTGACCACCATATCCACGCTCTCGGCCTGCAGCAGCGTTAAGGCTGCCTCCGCCGAATCGACCGCCTTAAACCGGTAGCCGGCCAGATCCAGGGTGTCGCACAGCGCCTCACGCAATTCCGCATCATCTTCTACGACCAGCACACAGGCTTGGGTCATCGGAGTACTCCTGAGCTATCAATGTTGTTATAAGGCCGCAGGCTCTTTATAAGGCAGGATAAAACCGGCCACGGTGCCCTGGCCCGGCAAGGAGTCGATAAAAAACTCGCCGTGATGGGCCCGCGCGACGACCTGCGCCACCGCCAGCCCCAACCCGGTACCCTGAGATTTAGTGCTGTAAAAGGGTTCCAATGACTGTTGTAACTGCTGCAAGTCCATCCCCGGGCCTGAGTCTTCGACCTGCAACCGCAGCCGCTGCTTATCGACCCGGACCGAGCGCACCACCAGCGTCTGCGCGCCTGCCTGGAGCGCATTATTGATCAGATTCATCAACGCCCCCACCAGCGCCTCCTGATTGCACGGCAACAGCACCCCGGGAGAACCATTGATACAGTCCGCATCGGCGTCCGCATGGGTCAGTGGCATATCCAGGGCATCTTCCAGGGCACTAAACAGCTGCTCGCTGCTCACCAGGTCGGTCAGCTTGGTTTCACCACGGGCGAACACCAGCATATCGCGCACCTGCGCCTCCAGCGAATTCAATCGCCCACGCACCTTATTGGCGAATTTAATCCGCTGCTCGTCGCGCAGTTCGGGCTTGCTCAGATGGGCGCTGTACAGCATCGCCGCCGTCAGCGGGGTACGTATCTGATGCGCCAGGGAAGCCATCATCTTGCCCATAAAGGAGAGCCGTTGAAAATGTCCCAGCCGGGCCTGCAGCGCGCGCGTCTCGGTCTGATCAGTCAGCAGGATGATCTGCCCCGGTTCGCCCTCTAAAGAACGGGTCGCGAGACTGACCCGACGCCCGCTCTTGAGTGAGACTTCGTGGCCATCATCGCCCCTGGGCGCAAAACTGCGGGAGATCACGACACTCCAGCGCTCGTCTTTGAGGGGGTCACCCAGTAGCTCGATCGCGGCGGCGTTGCACTCCTGAATCCGCCCCTGATTGTCGAGCACGATCACCCCGCCGGGGAGCAGCTGCAACAGGCTTTCCAGCCGCTGGGTGATCCGTTCTTTGTCTGCCAGCTCATGCTCGCGCGCCTGATCCTGCTGTTCCAACCGGCCATTGAGCCGCTCAACCTGCTGCTCCAGGGCGGCATAGGAGTGTGCCAGCTCGCCGGACAGCTGATTAAACTCGGTAAACGCCTCGGCCAGCGCCTGCTCGCGCAGCTCGAGGTCGGCCGCGTTCAGAGCTAATGCGTGGTCCGAGGGGGAGTCAGTGCTCATTGGCGGACGATTCCGTACTTGCGCATCTTTTCTACGAGAGTGGTACGTCTGATCTGCAGCAACTCGGCGGCACGGGCGACGATATTATCGGCCTCATTCAACGCCTGTTCGATCAGGGAGCCTTCCAGATCGCCGAGATGCTTCTTCAGGTCCAGCCCTTCGGGTGGCAGATAACCGCTGACCGGGGCCAGCTCGGCTACGCCCAGATCATTGATCGCCGCCGCCAACAGCGGGTGCCTGAGGTGCGAAGGCAGCTCATCGAGCTCCAGATAACGGAACTTCTGCGGCAATTCATGCACACTGATCACCGCGTTAGGATGTAGGATCGATAAGCGCTCCACCAGGTTGGCCAGCTCACGGACATTGCCCGCCCAGTTATGCCGCGACAGCGACAGGAGCGCGCTATCGTGAAACTGAATCAGCCCCAGACCACTGGCCTCAGCGCGGCTTACCAGCTCTGTCAATAACGACGGCAGATCCTCCATCCGTTCGCGCAATGCCGGCATCTCGATAGGGAACACATTCAGGCGATAGTAGAGATCTTCGCGAAAGGCGCCCGCGATAATCATCGACTCCAGATCCTTATGGGTCGCGGCGATAATACGGACATCGACCTCGATGGTTTTGTTGCCGCCCACCCGCTCGAAACAGCGCTCCTGCAGGACCCGCAGCAGCTTGACCTGCATCGGCAGCGGCATATCACCGATCTCATCCAGGAACAGGGTCCCGCCATTAGCCAGTTCAAAGCGGCCATGCCGGGTGGAGATCGCGCCGGTAAAGGCCCCCTTCTCATGACCGAACAGCTCGCTCTCGAGCAGCTCCGGCGGAATCGCACCGCAGTTAACCGGGACAAAGGGGCCACCCGCACGCGAGGAGCTGTTATGAAGATTGCGCGCCACCACCTCTTTGCCGGTCCCCGACTCACCGGTGATCATGACACTGACATCACGATCGGCCACCTGCGCCATCATCACCCGCACGCGCCGCATCGGCAGGCTGGTACCCAGCAGATGGTGATACAGTTTGCTGTGATCCTCCCACAGCTGCAGTTGGCCATTAGCGGCCTCGCGCTGCTGGCGGTAAAACTGCGCCTGATGCAGGACATTGAGTAGCTGGCGCTGATCCAGCGGCAGCCAGATCCTGGCCACCAGCATCCCCCGCAGGGGCGCACTCAGCGCCTGAGATTCGACCCAGGCCGAGATAGACAGCACCGGCACATGCGGGTCACGCGCCTGCAGCTGACTTAACAGCTGCTCAAGATTCACCGGCTGACGGCTATCGCCCAGCAACACCGCCGACACCCTGGCGGTTAACAGACCCTGCTGCTGCGGCCAGGTGGCGAAGTCCACCGCCCGACACTCGATCCCCGAGTATTCGAACAGCGACTGCAGCACGCGCGAACGCTCGAGGTCATCGTCGATAAGAAGAATGGAAAGGGGGGAAGACATACCCGGCACCGAAGATAATTTATTGACGCTATGGCCGGAGAGTATTCGTCAAAAGGCATTGATTGTCAATATGTTGACACACTGGGTATCAGGTCTTGGTAGTGCGGTTCCGATAATCAGGTAACACCCCGGCCCCGGGAGGCCCCTGTTGCGGTGACTTCTCGAATCAAGAGAGCCTGAACCGGCAGCTATCGAAGCAGTGCCAACACCTGCCGGGGGGCGCTATTGGCCTGCGCCAGCATCGCCTGCGCCGCGCGTTGCAGCACCTGTGTCCGACTCAGCATGGCCGACTCCTGGGCGAAGTCAGCATCGACAATCCGCGAGCGCGCCGCCGAGGTATTTTGGGAGATATTGACGAGGTTATTGACCGAAAAATCGAGCCTATTGGTGATCGCCCCGAGCTGCGAGCGTACCTCGCTGACAGTTTCTAGTGCACTGCCTAGTGACGTCACCGATTTTTGCGCGTTAACGGCGGTGGTTATATCGAGACTTCCGACCGATGAACCCTGCCGCCCGCCGTTGCCGCTATTAAGATCACTCAAGCCGGTGGCTGTCGCGCCATTTTCGGTGACCGCGATGCTGATCGACTGGTCGTTGAACGACTCCAGCTGAATGCGCGCGTTGAGGGTAAAGGTCTCATCGCCAAGGCGGTTATCCGCATTGGTGTCGGTCAGATCTTCATCGCCAGCAACGCCAAAATCGATACCCAGAGCGCTCAGCGCCTGCAACCCGTTGCTGTTTCCCAGCGAAATACGGATGGCCGAGCTAGCCCTCAACTCAAGTTTGCCATTGCCATCGATGCCGGCCCGCACCCCTGTGCTGCCGGACTGGGCGTTAAGTTCGTCAATCATGATCCGGCTATCGGACAGCGTGCTCAGCAGGACCTCGGTACCATTGAGCAGGATCGAGCCATCGTCGGTTGCCGCATTAAATCCACCGCCCATGGCCGTGACGGTATCGGGGTCGGTGACCCCAATATTGATCACCGTTTGAGAGAACAGCTGCAACCTGCCCGCATCGTCGCTATACGCAGTGACGCCAAGGCCTGCGATATTATTGATCGATGCGGAGATATCCGCCGCTGTATGGCCTACAGCAACGGCAACGCCGATGCCGTTGAGGACCAGATAACCATCCTGACCCACTCCAATGCTGACCGCCCCTGCTGAGGTTAACGCAGTACCGGGGTCAGCGACCGGAGAGAACGACCCGCTGGCCGTCATCCTTGCGACCACCCCTGTCTCATCGGAGACGGCGTTGATCGCATCGATTTTAGCGGCCAATCCGGCACTCGCAGCAACCCTCGCGATGACAACGCCATTGATACTCAGATCACCCGAGTCGATCGCGGTACCCTGCGCGGTGGCATCCAACCCCTGACCAACCACGTCACCCGCCGCCCGAATCTGCCTGAAGCCGAGGGACTGCATACTGTCATCGGTGCCCTGGGCCGCCTTGGTCAGGGTGATATCGCCACCATCATCGGCAGTCAGCACCAGCCGGGCACTGGCGACCATGAAACCCCCGGAGTATTGGTCAGGGATAATCAGGTTGAACGCGGTAGACGCGCCGACCGGGTTATTGGGCAGCACCGCAGAGGCATCGAGCGCAGGACCGCCATAGTCAGAACCTCCCATGGAACCGGTATCGCCATCTGTCATCGCCAGACCGGTGATAAACGCTAAGCCGGCGACATCTCTGAAATAAGTTTCAAACGATCCACGGTTGGAAAAGTTACCGGCCCCAGTTGCCGTGACTGCAGCCGTGATGGCCTCATCCAGAGAGTTTCCCGCCTCTAAAGCATCAAAGACATGCTCAATGCCCCTGCCCATACTTGTTCCGCCGGCTAACAGCTCCTCATGCAAGAGTTTCGTGGCCGCGTAAGCGACGGAATAGCCTCCGTTAACGCTAGGTGAACCATTATCCAGGGTGGCATCAAAAACGGCTTCGAATTCTCCCTGAGTGTCTATATAGGTACGCTCGTTATCGACCCGGTCATCGGCACCGTGAATCAACTCGGCTGCACCCTCGGTAAACCAGCCGGGCAATGAATCCTTACCGTCAGCCCTAAGGCGGTTACCTGCTGGGTCGGTCATGTCGGTAAAGGTTGCCATCGCCGCATGAACCAGCTCGTGGGTGATCACCCGGTCTAGCTGAATAGTGCCGGTACCGTCAGGCAACGTCAGGCTTTTATAATCAGCCATATCGATTTCGAGTTCTAAACTACCGGTGACAAGCACACCACCGGCTTGAGCGAAGCTGACTTGAGCAACCTTGCCGAACGGGGCCTCATCGACAAGTTTGAGTGTTATATCGAAGTTGCTGAGAGTGAGTCCATACTCGCTCTGGATCAGTGTTTCTGCTTCAGACATCCAGAAGGAAGCCAGGCCTTGAAGGACGGTGGCCGTATCGGGGTCTGGGGAGGCGCCAATATTCATACCGGAAGCCGCGCCCTGAGTGCTGTCTTGTACCGAAATTCGAGCTGCAGAATCACTGCTCAGCCTAAGCTGGCCATCGTCATCAACAGACGCGCTGATGCGATTACCGGCTTTGGTATTAATAGCCGCTGCCAGCGCTTCGAGCGAGTCGGTATTGCCGATGCTGTAACTCTGTAGCGAGCCATCCAGCCCCAGGGCATTGATGATAAGCGTATCGTCACCCTGCAGCACCCCGTCACCGACCGCCAGAGCCTGGACCTGGGTCAACGTTGCGGCGCTAACTCCCTCTATCCGGGTATTGATGTTAGCTAACAGCTCCCCGACAGAGGCACCGGCTGACAGGCCGCTAAGAGATTCACCGTTGATCTTAACCGCTGCGAAACCCAGAGCATTACTCAGACCGCCGCTGCTATTGATCTCCATCTCGGCGCCGACCAGGTCACCGCCCTGCGCACTCAGGCCCAGCGTGGCGGTGGTGGTCGCTGGAATGCTGAAAGCGACAGCTTGATTGGCTTCGGCACCAATCTGCAGCACTATCTGTGACTCCGACCCGTCCAGCAGAGTACGTCCATTAAACTGGGTGGTCGTGGCGATCCGATCAAGCTCGGTAGCGAGCTGCTGAAACTCCGCGTCGAGCGTTCCCCGGTCACCGTCGGTAAAAATGCCGTTGCCTGACTGGATCGATAGCTCGCGCATCCGCTGCAGGATATTCGTGCTTTCGCCCAGGGCGCCTTCGGCGACCTGCATCATCGAGATACCATCATTGGCATTTCTGACCGCCTGATCCAGCCCCTTGATCTGCGCTGTCATCCGGCTGCTCATCGTCAAACCGGCTGCATCGTCCGCCGCGCTATTGATGCGCTTGCCGGATGACAGCCGCTCCATAGCCGTATCCAGATCGCGTCCTGACTGGAGCAGGCGTAGCTGGGCGTTCTGCGAAGCGATATTGGTATTAATAACTAAAGACATCCGTAGCCGTGATTACCTAGAGATACGTGAGAATAAGCATTACCTAGGTTTAACGGCCGCTGATTGATTTTATTGAGGTATTTCTACAACTATCCCCGGTTTTTTACACTTTAGGGAGATGCCAACCGGGATGCGACGGGGGGTATAGCTGGGTTTTGTTTTTGTGGGAGCGGGGCTCCCGGCGATCTTTTAATCTTTTAATCTTTTAATCTTTTAGTTCTGCCCAAAAGATCGCCTGCAGGCAGCTGAAGGCTCCTGCAACAGCGGCACTTCCCACGTCCCTGTGGGTCGCCTCCCACAGGTGGATGGGGAGCGAAAAAAACCGGGCAAGCCCGGTTTTTTTTAACGCATGCTGCTGCGATCTATTTGTGCAACTCTGGCGGGATCGCTTCCCAGCCGCTTTTAATCTCGGCCAGTAAGGCGGTGACCTCATTCAAAGGCGCCACATCCACATTGCGGTTGGCGATCATCAAACGACCCAAAATATAGTCGTAGAGTGCGTCCAGATTCGCCGCCACCTCACCGCCCTCTTCTAGATCCAGGGAGCCCTTGAGGCCAATCATAATCTCGCTGGCCTTCTGAATCTGCTGCCCCTTGCCGGCCATATCTTTCTGACCGATCAAGCCCTTGGCGCGGGTAATCGCGGTCATGGCACCGTCGAACAGCATGATGATCAGCTTATGCGGCGATGCCGAATCTACCGAGGTGCGGATATCGATACTGTTGTACTGTTTCAAGGCCTTGAGATTGTAGCTCATTGCTGTTCCTTACTATTAAAAGTATTAATTGGATGCGGTGTAGGGCAGCCGGTCGACCAAGCCATCCAGGGAATCGCTGATCGTATTCAGGCTGGCAACGATCCGCTCCATCGCCAGAAACTGTGCCTGCAACACTGCCAGCCTCGATTCCATACGGCGATCCAGGTCGCTGCGATCATCGGTAATATCCTCGAGCCGGCTATCCAGCCGCGTCTCGCGATCGGCAATCAAGCCATTTTTCTTCAGAAACTCGTCGAGGACATTTCCCAGCTCATTGGAGAAGCCTCGCGACAGGGTAATAGTCGCGGTACTGGCCCCCGGTGCGATCCGCACACTCAGCCCCGACAGGGCACTCCCCAGTTTCGGCAGCAACACCTGACCCACGCCGAACGCGGCCACGCCATCGATGGTGCCAGACACATCCACGCCGATGGACGTTGTCGCCGCATCACGGCCACTCACTCCCGACGCCGTCACGATACCCAGGCCTGCCATCTCGCCGGAGACCGCGGTGATCTCTATATCCGAGCTATTGCCGGTAGACGGCGACGTAAAGCTGAACGTATTGCTCGTTGAGTCATAGGCCACCGTCACCCCACTCATCTGTGCCGCAAGATCCGCACGCACCTCCTCAGCATTCGTATAGGTGCCTTCAAGATCGACCGACCCTGCGGACACACCATCAACATCATAAGCAAAGGTGTAGGTATCGGTGCCCGAGGTCGCCAGCGGGGTGACGAAAGAATCATCCACCCCTGTCGTACCCGCCTCGACGGCGATGCCCAGCCCATTGATCGCTGCATTGGCCGCCGTGACCTCAACGGTCGATGAACTGCCCAGGGTATTCGAGCTAAAGCTGTATTTGTCGTTGCCGCTGTCGTAGCTGACCGTAATCGCGGCCCCCGTCAGACTGGCATTTATTTGCGATTCCAGCGCCGCACCCAGATCGGCCGCCGTGCTGTAACTGCCGGTCAGATTAACCAGGCCGCTATCGACACCATCGACACTCAGCTGCAGGTTGTAACCCGTCAGATCGAGCGCACTACTAAAATCATCGCTTCCCGACTGAAACGTCGCTTCGGTGATCGCCGCCGTGGTGGTCAGGCTGCCGCTGGTATCTTCTATCTCAGTCGCCCCGGCATCAGCCACAGGGCCGGCGTTGAGTACGCCCGCCGAGGCCCCAGCCAGACCGAAGCGTCCCATATCACTGCTGACGCTGGAAAAAGAGACCTTGGAAGCGGCACCATAGCTCTGCGAGCTGGCGCTGAAGCTGCCCGTGTCGCTGTCATAACTGAAATCCACCCCGGCCGACACCGCACTCAGGGCCGAGTCACCGTTGACCTGCGCCTGTAGATCGGCGATCAGCGCATCGCTGTCGGCATACACACCACTCAGGTTGATCAGGTCGCTCTGGATGCCATCCACGGTAATCTTAAACGAGTAATCCCCGGCGCTGCTGTCCAGCCCGCCGCTAAAGACGCCGGTTGCGGTGGTCAGGTCTAGGGCTGCGGCATCATCGTCGGTAATCGCATTGCCCGCTAAAGAGCCCTTGGCCGGCTGCGTCGTCACCAGCACCTCATAGGTGCCCGCCGCCGTCGTCGCCTTGGTGCGCGCCACTTCGACGCGGGCATCGCTACTCGAATTAGCGCCGGTAAATACCGCAGTCAGGGCGCTGTAGTTGCTATCCACCGACTGGCGGAACAGATCTTCGTTGATCTCCAGCGAACCATCGATCTGGGTCTGGATACCCACCGTCGCCAGCGCGGTATAGTTGCCGCTTAACCCGGTCACGTTCTGCGAGATCAGCGCGCGCACCTGATTGACCATCGCCTTGGCAGACGGGTCGGCCGACAGGCTGCCAGGCGTCCGATCCTCGGCATCCTCCTCCAGTTCTGTACGTGCCGTCAGGGTCTGGGTGGCGGTTAAAAACTCATTATAAATATCGACAAAGTCACGAATAGTCTGCTCGCCGACGCTCTTATCCTCGGTGATCGTGATCGTTACCGTCTCATTAGCGACCGATGCCTGGGTCAGGGTAAAATCCAGCCCGGCGATAACATCGTCGATCTGGTTCGATTCCCGGGTGACCGTTAAGCCGTTAACCTTTAGCGAGGCATCCTTACCCTCCTGGTTTAGAATCATACCGCCCGAAGGGGGAAAACCGGCATAGCCGAGTCCCGCCAGACCGGCGGGCGAGCCTTCGGTGACCGTAATCTGCAGTTCATTGCTGGCACCCGAGGCGGAGGTCAGCTGCAGCGAATAGCTGCCGGAATCCTCGATAATGGAGGCCTGCACCCCGAAATCTGCTTCGTTGATCGTATCGCGAATCCCGGCCAGGGTATTGTTGGAGGCATCTATCGTCAGGTTCTGGACTGACTTGGCGTCATTGGTGCTAAAACTCAGCTCATCCGCCGCCCAGTCACCGAAACTGAACGCCAGCGTACCGCTGCCCACCACCCCATCGGGTGCCGAAAAACCGCCGGCACTCAACGACTGGGCGCTGGCCAGCCCCAGCACCTCGACACTGTACTCGCCAGCCAGGGCCTCGGGCTCCACCACATTGGGCATAATCAGGGCAGAATCAGGAAAGGCCACGTTGCGGCCATTAAAGGTGTCGCTATCGGCCAGCAGCTTAACGCTGTCCTGAATCCCGCTCATCGCACTGCGCAGCGCGCCGTAGCCAGAGATCTGGGTCTCGTAGGTCTGAGTCTTGGCATCCAGCTGGGTCTCACGCGGCGCTCTCTCGGCCGCGATCAGGCTGTCGACCAGCGCCAACGTATCTATCCCGGACCCGGCGCCCAGTGACGAGATAATGTTCTGAACCATACCAACCCCCGAAAATACTCTCTAAACCGCTCAACCTGCCAAACCCGGATATCTGCCTGGGCAAGACCTCGGCAAACGCTTAGCCCGAGGCTGACCGGGATCGTTATTCTACTCTTATAGCTAAATTTTTTCGCTAAACAGCATGCCCAGCACTCGATCGAGATGCTCGCTGATCGCCAGCGCCTCTTCGGTCGGAATCTGGCGCACCAGCTCATTGGTCGAACGGTTCGAGACCCTGACCACGACGCTGTCGTTCGCATTTTCGACTGAGAACGACAACGAGCGCTGCCCGTCAACCATAAATGCATTGAGTTTATCGACCGACGCCTGCAGTTTAGCTGCCGAGGCCTGTGCCTGTTCGACCGAATGTCTGGCCGACTCGGCCTTCGTCGCGGCCTCGACCTGTTTAACCTGACTCTTCGGTGCTACTGACTCCACCGCAGGCTTTTCAGCCTCTGCACGCACTATCGTCGTCTTCTGCTGAACAGCCGCCTGGGCGGGTGAATGACTAATACTGTCAACCATGTTGACTCCTCCTGGATAGATCTTTGATAGCCTACCTTTCTTGTTTAAACGCGAGGTTAACGGCCCCTCGTCTGCCCTCTGCGGGAGCCTCTCTAGACGATCTATGAATCCTGCAGCAGCTTGAATCTGAGCACTGTTAAGCCAGACCTCTTATTAAAAAAGTCTGGATTAACAGTAACAATTTCATTATCAATCAAAACTTCACGTCCAGACCAACACTGCCCCGCAGAACGGGGCAGTGCTTTATCCTGGAACTACCCTAGCCCTTACTGAAGCAGTGACAGTACCTGCTGTGGCTGCGCATTCGCCTGGGCGAGCATCGCAGTACCGGCCTGCTGCAGAACCTGAGCCCGGCTCAGGGCCGCAGATTCCTGGGCAAAGTCGGCATCTTCGATCCGCGAACGGGCGGCAGAGGTGTTCTGCGAGATGCTGCTCAGGTTGTTGATGGTAAAGTCCAGACGGTTGGTCACCGCACCCAGATCACTCCGGGTATCGTTAACCGTCGTCAGGGCGTTGTCGATCGACTCGATCGCGTCTGTCGCACCGGCCGCGGTGGCGATGCTGAGGTTAGACAGTGACGAGCCACTTACCAGAGAGCTCAGGTCAGTATTCATCGCTTTCAGGCCCGTCGCCGCAGCACCATTAGCCGTCGCTTCGATCGAGATCGGGCTGCTGCTGTCAACCGAACGCAGATCGATACCGGCATTGACTGTCTGGCTATCGAGAACACCGTCGGTGCCGCCATCAGCATCAATAAAGTTGATACCCAGCGCGCTACCGGACGCAATACCAGCCGTTTGTCCCGAAGTCAGGGTGATCGACTGGTTCGCAGAGAACTGCAACTGGCCGTTGTCATCGACACTGGCTACAACACCGGTATTGGACTGTTGTGCATTGATAGTAGTCACCGCTGCGTCTATATCGTCCAACGCAATTGCAGCAACCTCAAAACCATTGATATTCAAAGAACCAACAGTCGGCACGGTAGTCTTTGCACCCGCTGTCAAACCGGTCCCAAGACTAGCGACAAACCCGCTTTCTTTAGCATCATCAGCTACAGTAAATGCCGAATCCGAGGCAAAATGGAGTTGATCACTGTCATCAACAGAGGCCGTTACACCGTGTGCTGCAGAGCCTGTGTTAACTGCTGCAGCGATCTCCGCAGCACTGATACCACCGGTCGCCTGAGCAGCTGTCAGATCAACAGTCGTCCCATTAAGCTCGAAGGCTGCACCCGTGCTATTAGTAAAGCTACCGGCCGAACCGTTAAGGTCTTCAATATCGACGCCCAATACTGCGTTGGCTGTACCAGAGACGACGGTGCCACCTCCATTAGCATAGTTATCTACCGTAATCGCCGCTGCAGTTGTATTCTGGAACGAGAGCTTACCATTGGTGTCTATGGAAGCAGTTACCGTAGAAGTAGCAGTGCTCAACTGGCTGTTGATATCAGCCACCAAGGCCGCCGCATTGGCATAGGAAGCCTCGTCCATAAGGATCGTGTCGGCACCACTGCCATCATCGATATCAAACGACCAGTCGTTCGTGGAAAAGTCTGTCGCTAACCCTGCTGGAGCATTCGAACCAGCAACATGCAGTTCATAGACCGCAGTACCCGTCGGATCGGTGTAAGCCGAACTTGCTGCCACTTCCACACCTGTATTGGCGGTGTCGTAAGCGTAAGACTGCTCAGCCTGCGCACTGGCTACCACACCCGTATCACCGCTGACGGCGTTAATGTTGTCCACCTTGCCTTGAAGACCTGCGGTAGCGGCAGATGCCGCAATACCCACACCGTTAATCGACAGATCGCCGGTCGCCAAAGCCGTACCCTGGGCGGAGGTATTCAACGCGCCACCCTGTACGCTACCGGCGGTCACCTCGGCAAAACCCAGGCTGCCCAAATCGGCGCTAGTTCCGGTCGCACCGCTGGTCACCGAGATGTCGCCGCCATCATCGGAGGTCAGCGAAATACTGCCAGTAAAGGACTCGGTACCATCGTCGCCCGCAACCGTAATCCCGGTAATGGTCTCGATTGCGGTATCACCCGCAGCTGATGCCGTTACATCAAAGACATTACTGTTATCAGTATTATCTGTATCAATCGATACCGAAATGGCACCACCGGTGCTATTCGACAGTACCAGCTTGCCGGCATCGTCCTTGCTAGCTTCGACATTGCCACCGCTGGCGCTATTGATCGCCGCCACCAGCTCATCCATATTGGCGGTATTGCTGATATCGTAGTTGGTAGCCGCCTGACCATTGACCGATGCCTGGGTAATCCGCAAGGTTTCGGTAGCAGCGATCACACCTGTGCCTGCCGTATCTGCTTCGACGACGTTTAAGCCCGATGCAGTCACACCCTCAACATTGGCATTAATGTCGGCGAACAAGTCGTTCAGATTGCCGGTCGTACTGTTAAAGGAGCCCAGACCGACACCGTTGATTTCAACATCACCATCTGCAATATCGATCAAGGCCGCCATTCGGTCGCCGGACAGGTCGGAGGAGGTTGAACCCAGACCCAGCGTCTTGGTATCGGTCGCGGCAATGCTGAAGCTGATCGTCTGCCCGGCTTCGGCACCGACCTGCAGGCTAATCCCGCTCGACAGGCTGCCGTCAAGAATATTTTGGCCGTTAAAGCTGGTGGTCTCGGAGATTCGATCCAGCTCGGCAACCAGCTGCTGCACCTCGGCATCCAGCGTGCCGCGGTCGTTATCGGTAAAGATACCGTTAGAAGACTGGATTGCCAGCTCCCGCATCCGCTGTAGGATGTTAGTGGACTCTTCCAGTGCACCCTCGGCGGTCTGCATCAGCGAGATACCGTCGTTGGCGTTACGTACAGCCTGATCCAGACCCTTGATCTGCGAGGTCATACGGCTGGAGATCGCGAGACCCGCGGCATCATCTGCTGCGCTGTTGATCCGCTTACCGGAAGTCAGTCGCTCCATCGCCTGGTTCTGATCGGCTTGTGAGATGGACAGGTTACGCTGCGCATTCAACGACTGGATATTGGAATTGATGACCATTGCCATGATGACTTCTCCTGAAGCAGACTGTCTGCTCAATAATTTGTCTTTTTATAAACCTAAAGCGAGAGATTACTGCTCGCTAATCATTCTAACTGTGTAGGTTATCGACGCTTTCGCCGATCCCTTTAATCTTTTTTATTGCCCTGGCAAGCATCCTGCTAATCCTGAGAGTTAAGCCTGAGAATCAATCCTGATGTTCAAACCTCCGGGGTAAACCAGCCGAGTTCCTTTGCTGGTAGCCAGCGTATCGGCCACCGCCGCGCCGTCTTGAGTGGCAAGAGAGTAAAGTCTGATCCAGATCAGTGTTCGGCTCCTGGAACCGACTTTTGTGATCACCCCTGCTGGCCTGCTGCATCCAAACAGCGTTCTGCGCACCGTCACTGGCACTACCCTGACAGCAATGGTAAATTCTGCGGTATAGCACCCAACCCCGCAGCGAGATCCTCCTCTTGAAGCAGCTCAATACAGAACAGGCCGAACAATGCATCCAGCTCAGCGAACTCCTCCTGGAACTGGCACAACAGCAACAGTGGCAACGCTTCGAAGCACTGCAGCCGCAACGCGACAGGCTGATCAACCAGCTGGTCGCTAAAGACTACCCCGCCAGCCAGAGTGCAGCGATACGCCTGACTGTTGCCCGGATTCAGGCGCTGGATAACCAGACCCGCGCACTGACCGACGCCTTTAAACAACAGACCCTCACCGAGATCCGCACCGATGCGACCGCCAAGAAAGCCGTATCTGCCTATCAGAAAGCCCAGCGCCGCTACTAAGTCCTTGTGGGAGCCTGCCTGCAGGCGATCTTTTGCAGCGGCTGCATTAAACGATTAAAACTATCTACTGCGGAGAACCGGGGCCCGGCTCCCACAAAACCAGCTCCAGCAAGCACCAACTCTCACACTATTCTGCAGGCGATCTTTTGAGCAGAGTGAAGACATGCTAGATATTCTCAGGGCCACCTTTGCTGGGGTTGCCCGTGTGGGAGTCTGCAGGCAGGCTCCCACAAATTCATAGGGTCTTTTGTGGGTTAGGCTTTAGCCGAGTCTGACGATGGGCGCTCCCTGCTAGCCTTGTCGGACTAAAGTCCGACCTACAGGGTGAATTCTGAGAGCGGGGCATAAAGCCAAAAACCTAACATGAAAAAACCCCCAGCACGAAGTGCTGGGGGTTTCTCGGCATGGTTTTGGTAATAAGCTGCGCTTGGCGATGGACGTCCTGCGGGCGAATACGCCGCAGTCGCCCCGTCGGGGCAAAGCGGTGCTTTGCCAATTCCCCGACGTGGCCCTACTTCACATGGTTTTGCCGCCGCAAGCGGCTGCTTTTTATTTCTCCCCATGTGAGAGTGGTCAAAGGCCAAACATAAAAAAGGGCTACCCTTACGGGTAGCCCTTTCTTAATGTTAAG
>JBLIEQ010000041.1:0-32960 GCA_047633175.1 Motiliproteus sp.
TAGTGGACTTTCACCACCAAGTCATCCGACCGCCACCACGCGTATCGGAACAGTGCCAATCAAGGCACTACGCGCCATGCCTGGCGCACAAATGAAGCCGCCGGGAGGCGGAACCGGAGTTTGATTAGAAAGACAATTATGCAGAATAAACTGCCGCAACACCTAACGGGTACATAGCCCTTATAAAGGCACCCTATACGCTCGCCTTGCCGTTCTCGAAGACCCCTACACGATTCTTGCCATTTGTTTTTGCAAAGTAGAGTGCCCCATCCGCTTCCTTCAGCACTTTATCACTATTTTTTGAACCATCGATGTAGCTTAAGCCAAAACTGGAGGTGACATGCTGACCTTTGCTAAAGGGTGTATTATCAACCACCAGCCTTATTTTTTCGGCGACATGCTTTAGATTTTCCATATCGCTGTTAGGACAGATAATCAAGAACTCTTCACCACCCCATCGTCCTACAGTGTCAGTTTCTCTGACATTACTGTTCAAGATTGCCGCAAATTGTTTTAAGACCTCATCACCCTCGAGATGGCCATAGGTATCGTTTATTTTTTTAAAATCATCGATATCTAAAATAATAACCCCGCAGGTGGTTTTATACCTCAATGTATACCTATGCTGCTCTTCTAAAATTTCATCCAGTTTTTTTCTATTACTTAGCTTTGTTAAGAAATCTTCTCTTGAAAGATATTGTAACTTTTTATTATATTTTTTTAACTGCCAGAGATACATTAAAAACAACATAAGAACTATGAAAACAACACTTATTATTTCAACAACAAGAGTAGGATCGATACCTACACTCTCTTTTATAGAGATCCCGTTATTAAAAATATCTTGCTTCTTTGATCCATCCACACTTTCAATAGCTTTCTGAAAGATAGAATGTAGCAAAGGCTCGTCGTTTCGAGAGGCAATGGAGTTTCCATCAGTTTCATCAAGTCTAGCTGTTACTTTAAGACTACTAGAAAAATTTCCTTGAATCGCATGCGCTATAACAATTAAATTATCAAGGTAGCCATAAATCTCTCCGCTCTCAACTTTATCTAAGCCATCACCTATGTTTTCTACATCAACTATATTGATACCCTTATACTTAGCTCGCAGTATTTCGGCTAACGCATACCCTTTAGACACGCCTAATTTCTGCTCTTTTACCTCTTCAATATTAGCTATAAATTTCTTATCCAGGGTTGTCGTCAGAACAACAGGCGGATTGAGATACTGATCAGTAAAGTCCATAAACTCTAAACGTTGAGGAGTAGACGTTGCCGCACTTAAAAGATCACACTCTCTATTCTTAACTGCTTCGACACTTTCCGCCCAACTTTTTGTGACTTTCAATGTTATGTTTAACCCAGAATTTTTTCTTAAAACATCAAAATAATCGGCGACTATACCTATGTGCTTGCCATTTTTTATAGACTCATAGGGCATCCAGTTCGGGTCAACACACAGCCTTATAATGCCTTTTTGTTTTAAAAAGACGTCCTCTTCTTCACTAAACAAGACAGAGGTACTTTCTTGTTCTTCTTTGACAACATCACTAAAAACCAATGCGCCTAAATCTTGATTGGGCTGTAGCTTTCCGCTCTTTACTAACTGCTTGTACGCCCTTGTCATCAATTCTTTATTGGTCTCACCGATATCATAAAGACCCAAAAGCATGAGCGACCTTGTCACCTCCGCTTCATATTTCAATGCTTCTATTGATTTAGAGGGATTATATTTTTCGTGAATTAATTCTACAACCTCATCGACATTATCTAAACTGTATGCCCAGCCTTTTTTTGTGGCTTCGAGGAATTTTATTATCTTTAAAGGCTCTTTTTTTGATTTTTCATAAGAGGTGAACAGGTTGTCTGCGCTGGTAGTAAAGCCATAGTCTGCGGGATCAATAATATTATAAGGTATATTTTGCCTGTCCAAGTCATAGAGTTGATTTGACGTATAGGCACTCATTGCATCAATTTTTTTATCTTTAAACGCATCGATGCTAAACGAGTGTGAAACATAGGCGCTATTTTTTTTATCTATAAAAAAACGTTTTAAAAGCAAAGATAATGAGCTGTTCAAAAACTCAAAATCTGTTGCCATAATCTTTTTTCCAACGAGCTGCGATGGCTTTTTTATATCGGGCTGGGTCACGAACACCAGGGGTGATTGTTGAAAATAGATAGCGAGCAATACCGTCGGCTCTAACCAACCATTTTTGGAAATAAACGGGGTGTTATAGATGCCAAAATCGACTCTCCCAGAGAGCACTTTTTCGACGATATCTATATCGTCCTCGTACTCTAAAAGATCCACCTCTAAGCCGACGTCTCTATAATAGCCCTTCTCCTTTGCAACAATAAATCCTGCAAATTCAAATTGGTATTTCCAAGGAAGCTGAACAGATACCTTTTCAAGAGCTTGAACTGCATAGGTATTCATTAGAAATAATGAGATTGTTAATATTTTAAGTAACGTTTTCATTATCTACAAATGTATCCTATTGGCCTATTGGCCTATTGGCCGATAGGAAGAATAAAAGCCATTTAACCGGAAACAGACATCGCTCAAAGCCCCTTCCCGTAACGCGCCATGCTCAAAATCTAGCCTGAGCAGACACTATCCACCACACTACTCAGCATTATCCACTACAACGCCGCTACAAGCAAAGCGCGTCTGGTGTGGGTTGGCATCTTGTGGGTAGAAAGTAGTCCGATAATCGCCACTCCTTGCCTTGCCTTGCCAGCCTTGCCAGCCTTGCCAGCCTTGTCTACCTTGTCGGACTAAAGTCCGACCTACAAAAACCCACATCCTTGTGGGTTGGCAGTTGAAAGCTCCTGCAACAACGGCACGCCTCACATCCTTGTGGGTTGGCAGTTGAAAGCTCCTGCAACAACGGCACGCCCCACATCCTTGTGGGTTGGCAGCAATAATAATCTGTGCGAAGATACTGTATAAATATACAGCTGCAGCCCACTGGAGTCATTATGAGTATCAGAACGGTTCATCAGGTCATCAACAAGAAAGGCGAAGTCATTGGAGAGTATATGGATCTCAAATTGGCCAAAGAGATGGATAATCGCACCGATGTGCTCTATTACATCGCAGAGATCATCGAAGCCCAGGGGGTCGATGAAGTCCTCGCAGAGAAGATTGCCCTCGCCCTGCTCGACGACAAGGTCCGCCAGGAGCTGCTCAGCAAACTCAAGACTGTAAAAGAGATCCCCGCAGAAGAAGGCTCTGACTGACCGCGGCGCTTAAAACGCGGGTCGTTATAGCAGCAGGAACCTCTCCCCCTTGATGGCATTTAGACCCTGATTGGTTTAGCGTTAACACGCACGACAACCCGATCTTGAGGCGCTACATGGATGAGACCCGCCGCCCTGCTGTCCGCGTCCGGCTACAGGCCTGTCACGAGTGTGACCTGCTGGTCGACCTGCGGCACTTCGTCAGCCGGGGTCGTGCCGAGTGCCCCCGCTGCGGTGCCGTACTGGCGCACTCCAAAAAAGACAGCCTTAACCGTACCCTGGCACTCAGCCTCACCGGGCTGCTGCTCTACCTCCCGGCGGTCATGCTCCCCGTAATGAGCTTTAAACTGCTGGGCCAGACTCACAGTAACACCCTGATCAATGCAGCACTCAAGTTAGCCGGGGATGGCTACCTGTGGATGGCCTTTATGGTTGCCTTCTGCAGCCTGCTGGTGCCGCTTTTCATCCTCCTGATCCTCTTTAGTTGCTGCCTGCTGACGCGCATCCGCGCCCTACCGGAACTACAGATTTTTCTGCTCAGGAGTCACTTCTATCTGAAACACTGGGGGATGCTGGATGTTTATATGCTGGGTCTGCTGGTCGCGATCGTAAAGATGAAAGACCTCGGCGACCTGCAGATGGGCCCCGGTCTGGTTGCCTTTAGCGCTCTGCTGCTACTGCTGCTGCTCGCCCAGCTGCAATTCGACAGCCGCGAATGCTGGGAACGACTGGAGAATCAGAGCCTATGAAGACAGACTCCTTGCAGACTAACTCCTTACGGACTGGCTCTTTACCTACAGGGCGTGACGCCGGCCTGGCGCTCTGCGCCTGCTGCCGCAAGCTGCAACGCCTAACGCCGCATAAGCCGGGCACCCGGCGCTGCTGTCTTCGTTGTGGCTCGACGCTGCACCCCCGCATTCCTAAGAGCATCCTGCGTACCTGGGCTTTTACCCTGATCGGGCTGATGATGATGATCCCCGCCAACATCTACCCGGTTATGACGGTAATTTATCTGGGCACGGGTGAACCCGATACCATACTATCCGGTGTTATCCATCTGGCCCAAGAAGGCATGCTGCCCATCGCCATCCTGGTGTTTATTGCCAGCATCGCGGTCCCCCTGATCAAGCTGCTGGGGATTCTCTTGCTGCTGTTTTCTATCCAGGGACACTGGCACCTCAACCGGCGCCAATGCACGCTGCTGTATCGTGTCATCCAGTTTATCGGCCGCTGGTCAATGCTGGATCTGTTTATTATTGCGATCCTGGTGACCCTGGTCGACCTGGGCAGCATCGCCACGATCAGCGCAGGAGCGGGTGCCAGTGCCTTTGCAGGCGTCGTGGTGCTCACTATCTTCGCCGCCCTGAGTTTTGATCCCAGGTTGATCTGGGACCAGGAGGCCCCGCGCAATGACTGACAAGCTGACTGACACTCTTGCTGACAACCCGGCTGACGACCCCGAGATCCCGAATGCCCTGGTACGCCCGCATGAACGCATCTCCATGATCTGGCTGCTGCCGGTGCTGACGCTTATCCTCGGGGCCTGGCTGCTTTATAAGAGCCAGACCGACGCCGCTATCCCGGTACAGATTCACTTTACAGACGGCCAGGGCCTGGTGGCTGGCGAGACCGAAGTGCGTTATCAGGGTATCGCCATCGGGGTGATCAAAAAATTCTCCCTCGATAGCAACCTGAACGGCGTCACGGCCACCGTCTCCTTCGACCATACCGCAGAGACGCTGCTCCGTGCGGGTACCCAATTCTGGCTGGTCAAGCCCCAGGTATCCCTGCAGGGCATCTCCGGACTCGACACCCTGCTCGGTGGCAACTACATCAGCCTGCGTCTGGGAGAGGGTGCGCCCAGTGATCGTTTTGAGGCGCTGAGTGAACCGCCGCCGCTGGGCAAGGAGGGTCCCGGGCTCAATATCCGCCTACGGGCCGACAGCCTGGGATCTATCCAATACGGCTCACCGCTGTACTACAAGCAGCTGCAGGTCGGGGATATTCAGGGCTATGAACTCACAGAGGACGGCCAGGGCGTACTGATCGATATCAACGTCCGTAAGCAGTTCGTCCCGCTGGTGCGCGGCAACAGCCGTTTCTGGAATAACAGCGGCCTGCGCCTCAAGGGTAATCTGGCGGGATTAAGCCTGCAGACCGACTCTCTGACATCCCTGTTCATCGGCGGCATCAGCTTCGATACCCCCACCAGTGACCCGCCTGCCCCGGCCCCCGATACCGGCAAGATCTACACCCTCCATGATGACTATGAAAGCGCCGATACTGGCGTCTGGGTCCGGGTCGGATTTGACTCGGCAGAGGGCCTTGAAGCCGGCGTTACCCCTGTTATCTTCAAAGGCTTAACCCTGGGCACCCTGACAGAGATCCGTCTCGATCCGCCCCATGACCGGGTCCTGGGTACGCTCAGGTTGACCCCCGAAGCCGAGGCCAGGCTCAATGAAAATACCCGCTTCTGGCTGGTAAAGCCGCGGCTGTCGGTGACCGGCATCAGCGGGCTGGAGAACCTGATCAAGGGCAACCAGATCCGGATCGACTTTCGCCCGGGTGAACAGGCGCCGCACTACGACTTTGACGCCCTGCCGGACCCACCCGCGCTGGCACCCGGAGACCCCGGACTGCAGCTGACGCTCAACGCCAGCACCCTGGGATCGCTGCAGCAGGGATCGGGGGTCTACTTCCGCAAGCTGCAGATCGGGGAGGTTCAGGATTACGCCCTCAGCACCGAGGGCAAGCAGGTCAAGATAAGCATCAGCATCCGGGCGCAGTACGCCTCCCTGATTAGGGCAAACAGCCGCTTCTGGAATAACAGCGGGATCCGCGTTAAGGGTGGGTTATCGGGATTTTCGGTCCAGTCTGATACCCTGAGTTCACTGCTGATCGGCGGCATAAATGTCGACCTGGGCCCCGCCGAGAAACCGGGTGCCGAGACTAAAGACGGCGACGCCTTCCCCCTCTTCAACGACTTCGACGCGGCTCAGGTGGGTGACACTATTCGAATCAGCTTTCCGTCCGCCGAAGGACTTAAACCCGGTGTCACCCAGGTACAGCTAAAGGGGATAAAGGTCGGCACCCTGACCGCTCTTGAGATCGCTCCCGACTTGGACGACGTCGTCGCCCTGGTCAAATTATCCCCGCTGGCCGTTAACGCGCTGAACCTAAAAACGCGTTTCTGGAAGGTCAAACCCCTGTTGGGACCTGAAGGGATCAGTGGCCTGGAGACGCTGATCAATGGCAATTATATCCAGATGGACATCGCGCCCGGCAAGGGCCATCCGCGGCAGTTCGGCGCCCTCGAGGAACCACCGGCCCTGGATGCCTCGGCACCCGGACTGCACCTGACACTCATCACCGCAGACGCCGAGGGGCTGACCCGCGGCACGCCGATCTATTACCGCCAGATCCAGGTCGGGTCACTGCAGTCCGTGACGCTGATCCAAGGCGGGCAACAGATTGCGGTCGGTATCCATATCCAACGGCGCTACGCCAGCCTGGTCAATCGTGACAGCCGCTTCTGGAACAGCAGCGGCTTCTCGGCACAAGCGGGCCTCAAGGGCCTCACGATCGAGGCAGCACCCCTCAGGGCGCTACTGCTGGGTGGCATCAGCTTCGACAACCCCGATGCCGCCAACGCCCCCCTGGTGGTCAATGGCGCGCAGCTGCCCCTGTATCCCGATCGAGACGCTGCACTGGCGCGGGGCACTTTGATCCAGATCGACTTTGCCAGTGCCGAGGGGCTGACTAAGGATGGCTTACTGCGCTTTCAGGGGCTCGATATCGGCCGGATCACAGGTATCAGGCTCGAGCCCGACAGCCATAGGGTGACGGTCAGTGCGCTGGTATATAGCGCCTATCAGCCCCTGCTCCGCGAGGGGAGCGACTTCTGGGTCGTTAAACCCCGCCTCGGCCTGACCGGCGCCGAGCACCTGGACACCCTGATGGGCGGCAGTTATATCCAGCTTAAACCCGGCGCGGGAGCTGCCCGGACCCGGTTCACCGGCCTTGAGCGTGAACCCTTCCTGGTTGATGCCGGCAGCGGTACCGGTTTTATCCTCGAGAGCCCGACGCTGGGGTCCTTGCAGCAGGGCTCACCCGTCTACTTCCGGCAAATCCCTGTGGGGCGGGTGGCAGGCTTTGGACTGTCCGACGATGCCCGCCAGGTCGAGATCCATATCAGTATCGAGTCCGACTACGCCCCGCTGGTCCGCGAAGACAGCCGCTTCTGGAATGTCAGCGGCATCGAGATGGATATCAATCTACTGGGCGGATCCAAGCTACGCACCGAATCGGTGGAGAGTATCCTGGCAGGCGGCATCGCCCTGGCCACTCCCGACACCCAGCCGCTGACGACGGCCGCACGCCAAAACCGCCGCTTTACCCTGCACCCCAGGGCTAGGGACGAGTGGCTGCGGTGGGCGCCCAGAATACCGTTAACCTTATCGGACTAAAGCCCGACCTACAGGAGTGTGCTTTTGTGGGTCGGACTTTAGTCCGACGATATGGTTTTCTGCTGGGCATTCCAGAGCGCGGCATAGGCGCCGTTTTGTGCCAGCAGCTCAGGGTGACTGCCCTGCTCCAGCAGTCGGCCGTTATCAAGCACCAGGATCTTGTCGGCATCGACAATGGTCGACAGCCGGTGTGCGATGACCAGGCTGGTATGATCGCGCGCCAGCTCTCTGATGGCACCCAGGATCGCCTGCTCGGAGTGTGAATCCAGCGAGGAGGTAGCCTCGTCGAACACCAGCACCGGCGCACCCTTGAGGATGGTCCGGGCGATAGCGACCCGCTGCTTCTCCCCGCCGGAGAGCTTGAGTCCGCGCTCACCCACCTGGGTATGCACGCCCTCGGGAAGCTGGGCGATAAAACCCTGCAGATGCGCCATCCGGATCGCCTCATGCACCTGCTTATCGCTGGCCTCAGGCCGACCGTAACGCACATTCTCGAACAGCGTGTCGTTAAACAGCACCGTATCCTGGGGCACGATGCCGATGACCCGGCGCAAGGACGCCAGACTGCACTGGCTGATATCCTGACCATCGATCAGCACCCGGCCCGCATTGCAGTCATAAAAACGGAACAGCAGCTTCACCAGGGTCGATTTACCCGCCCCACTGGCACCCACCACGGCCACCGTCTGACCCGGCTCTATGCAGAAGCTCAGCCCGCGGATAATCTCGCGATCGGGGCGATAGCCAAACTCGACCTTCTCGAAACGCACCTCGCCCGTCTTAAATGCCAGCTCCCGAGCAGGCGATACCTCTGCCACCGAGGGCTTAACCCTGAGCAGGCTGAACATATGTTCGATATTGGCCATCGAACCCTTGATCTCGCGATACACAAAGCCCAGAAAATTGAGCGGCATAAATAGCTGCATCATAAAGGCGTTGATCAGCACGAAGTCACCGATACTCATGGCCTGGGCACTGACCTGCTGAGCGGCTAACCACATCATCCCGGTCATAGAGACGGCGATAATCAGTGCCTGGCCGCCATTGAGCGCAAACAGCGACAGGCGATTCTTGCGCCGCGCCTGCTCCCAGTTGCCCAGCTCAGAGTCGTAGCGGTCGGCCTCGAACTGCTCATTGCCAAAATATTTGACCGTCTCGAAGTTCAACAGGCTGTCCACCGCGCGGGTGTTGCTGGCGGAATCGGCCAGATTGGCCTCGCGCACATACTTAGTTCGCCATTCGGTGGCGACGATCGAATAGGCGACATAGAGCGCGATCGACAGCAGCGGGATCAGCCCAAAACCCGGTCCGTAATTGACGAACAGCAGCCCCACGACCATCAGAATTTCGATAAAGGTCGGGCCGATATTAAAGACGAAAAACCGCAGCAGGAAACCGATCCCGGTGGTACCCCGCTCGATATCACGCGACAGCCCGCCGGTCCGCCGGTTGAGGTGAAAATCCAGATCCAGGCGATGCAGATGCTCGAACACCTGCAGACCGATCCGGCGCATCGCCCGCTCAGTCACCCGCCCGAAGACGGTATCGCGCAGCTCGCCGAACAGCACATTGGCAAAGCGCGCCAGCCCATAAGCCAGTACCAGCCCCAGAGGGGCCAGTAGCAACCCCTGCCCCGTGCTCTGGTCCAGTGCATCGACAATATGTTTGAGGAGAAAGGGCCCCGCAACGCTGGCGCCCTTAGCCAGCACCAGACAGGCGAAGGCGATGCCGATGCGCGGCTTATAGTCCTGCAGATAGGGCAGAATCAATCTGATCAGCTGCCAGTTGATCCTGCCGTTGTCGTGTTCAGAGAAAGAGCCGTGGCGCATCAGGACATTACCGCTGAGATTAAAAAACCGAGTATACCAGCAGGACAGGCCCAACCTCGACCCAGACCCAGACCCAGAGTCTGTAACTAGCGGAGCTGCACCGATTCAAGCGCTACCCCCACTGTTTGTGCTTTAATAGATGCTATAGCGTAAGGTATTTGCCTGCG
Source organism: Motiliproteus sp. (assembly GCA_047633175.1). Classification (GTDB taxonomy): domain Bacteria; phylum Pseudomonadota; class Gammaproteobacteria; order Pseudomonadales; family Balneatricaceae; genus Motiliproteus. Next base: position 9,712 of record JBLIEQ010000041.1, read on the forward strand.
CAGAAACGACAGAACCCCTAGTAAACAATGAAATCAGAACCTGAGAAACTAACCCTGAAGCATCCTGAGTTAACCCACTCCGATGGACTTCGCGTCGTCTCCCATGTGCAACGAGAAGCGGGCGAATGGTTTGTAAATACGCTGATGATCCAGGACTGTGAGGTGCCGTTTAAATACCGCCGTAAGAAGCGCTATCAAAATCTCGAAGGGCTGCAGGTCAACCTCACCTACTACAGGGGCATCGAAGCCATTGCCGGCTTAGAGGTCGATATCATGAACATTGTCAGGATCAAGAAATCCTGAGCGGCTAACTCGGTCAACCATCGGTGAAGCACCGCGCAACCAGAGACTGACAGAGACCACGGGCGCTGCTCTGACAAAGAGAAGACAAAAAGCAGGCAAAGAAAAGCCGATCAACTCAATCAGGAACTGGGGAGTTCAGGAGAGTGCTGACCGGCTTGGCTCTAATTATTATTTTTATTACAGAGCATCGTATTCGCAGGGGGCCTTTATTTTTATAGTTGTGGCGCCCTTAAAGAATTTTTGAACTTTATTTTTATTATTATTTTTTTTGTTCTTATTACTAAACATATACTGCAGCTAGCATGCCAGAAACGACATCCTACTGTTAACGTTGGTTTTTATTGTTATAACCCTATAAAACCCCTCGATGCATGCCCTATACTCGGGTAAAACGTTACCTATATACCCAGCCCGGGTAACAGTTTTAGGGTAGAAAGGTAACACTCGCCCCCCCCCCCTTACCGTCTCTGTTATCAGACCAGTGATACGTCCTCCAAACCCAGCAGCCTGTCGGACTTGACCGGTCGTAGCGAGGGCCTCTTGATTTAGGTAAAAGCGATTTGAGGCAGTTTTTGAACTCTGTTAAGGCGATAAATCGGCAGGGCAGTCGATTTACACAAAAATAGCTGCCCGTAAGACAAGCTGCAGGGACGCAGCTTGTGAATAGTGGTTCTATTTACAAGAGTTCAACAAACAACCTCTCTTTTCCTTAAAGAAAACGGCTTTTCCGCAGTAGATCAGTGTTAAGTCCGACCGGCTGCCTGGATCGGCAACTGCGATTCGCTCCTGTTCATCACCGTCAGCAGCCTGAGCGCGGCATAGGCATCATTAGCCGCATACAGCAGCTGGTTGGTCCGCAGCTCGGCGAGCGCCCAGTTTGAGGTCGAGATATGCTTGGATTTCTGGAACCTCTGCCCCAACACCAGGGCAATGGCCGCCTTGATGCCGAGCTCTTTACGATAGCCCTCGGCACGAAACAGCAGATTCATATCCAGCAACCCCCGGGGTCTGATACCCAGCTTGCGGAGCAGATGGCTCCGATCCGACTTTAAACCAAAACCCACCTTAACCAGTGACGGTGACTCGAGCAGCCGGGCGACCAGCGCATGACAGTCGTCGTGCCGGAGCTGAAAGATATAGGCCCTCTTTAGGGTCGTCAGCTGAATCACATGGGGTCCATCGGAGACCTGTCCGGGCCTAAAGCACGGCTTAGATTCGGTATCGAAGCCCACAAAGCGACAGCCTGAGAGATCGTCCAGGGCCTCAGCAAATCCAGCCCTCGTCGATGGGACTCGAATCTGCTCCAGGGTCATGCCGGGGAACAGCGGCATCGATGCCACGATCTCTTTCGATGGCGGCTCGCGCTTCTTAGAAGGTGTCTTGGTCATAAAAAAGGGCTATTTCTCTGTTAGTTGTTGTAAAGAATTACCCATAGCCTGCTTTGTCGGACTAAAGTCCGACCTACAGCGGTGGGTACTTCGCCAGCACCGCAGCTACGGTAGCGGTGATAAATTCGGCATGCCGTTGCGGGCTATCGAACCGGCTCAGGCGCCGCTCTGCCATGCCCCGCCAAAGCAGCCGATGATCGCCGGGATTCCGCAGATCGATCACCAGGGTGCTCTGGTCATACTCTTGTGAGTATCCGGCGAACAGATCCAGGCCGACACCCGAGTGCCGTGAAAAACGGCCATCCAGCCCCAACTGGGTATCTATATCGACCAGCTTTTGTATCCCGATCTGATAGCTGACCAGCACATCGGCGTCCGCACGGGTATCGACCCGGAGGATGCCCCGGCTTAGCAGTTCCTGCTCCACGGCCTGCTCTACCCGCGCCCCGACCAGCTCCGAGTTATAGATAGAGGCGGGCTGCAGTCCGGCCTTCGGGGGGAGCCAGTAATAGCGATTTATCTTATTGAAATCAGTACCTGGTTGATAGTCCACGCTGACCGGAATCGCCGAACAACTGCTCAGTAATACCAGCCAGGTCGAGAGGAATAATGAACGTGTTTTCATCTTCTTAGCCTCACTATTTGTTAATACTATTAGTATTTATAGCAGCCATCTCTGTCTATTTGACCTGGCGACGGGCCAAGGGGCGAAGGGGCGAGAGGGGCGAGGGGCGAAAATTCATCCCTATCCGGGCAAGCCTGCCAGGCATTTACGGTGTAACTCCCGTGTAACAGTGCTAGGATATCGCTCAATAAAAATAAAGGACGCTGCCACCGGATTGGCGATGTTATCTCAATCTCTCGGCAACTCTAAGAGGCCTGTCGCATGGCATTCACTGTCCGCAACAAAATAATCCTGCTGGTTTTACTCTTTATAACCATGCTAACAGGCCTGACCTGGAATAACCTGAGCAGCAGCAGAGTGCTCAATCAGAGCATTCACAGCATCTCCGAGATGAACATGCCCCTGATGCAGGCCGCCAACGATGTCAGTCGGCTGCAGCAGAAGCTGGCCATGGAATTCGAGCGCGGCAGCAGCGAAGCAACCCGAGCCCGGGATCTCAGAAAGAAGAACTACGGTACCGACCGCATCCATAAGTCTCGTGATAGTTTCGATCTGGGCTTTATCGAGGTGCAGGAAGCGATGACGAGTACCTCCCAGGTATTGACCCTGTTCCCCGACGACGAGACGAAGGAACAGCTCTCCGGTCTTATCGTACAGATCTCCGAGCAGCAACAGGTTTATCAGCTCAACGCCCTGGAAACCTATGGCAAATGGATTGCCCTGCAGAAATCGGGCGCCAGGAAATACTCCAAGAATGCGCTTGCCGCTGAAGCGTTGATAGCGGCGCATATGGATGAGTTTGATAAGCTGATCCGCGTCTCTTCTAAAGAAGCGGTAGACCTTATTGCCGACAATCAAAACACCGATAACCGACTGATGATTGGCGCCACCTGCGCGGCCCTGCTATTGGGTACCTTCGCCGGACTATTATTGATTCGTAACATTACCCGCCCCCTGGCACAGGTCGTAGCTCAGGCGCAGCGCATGGCTCAGGGGGATCTGCGTGACGCCAGCGATAAGGGTCCTTTGCGCAAAGATGAGTTCGGGCAGCTGCAGCAAGCTATCGACCAGCTGGTCATGCAGCTCAGATCCATTATCGATGGCGTGATGGATTCCAGCGTCAAGATGGCCCAAGCCGCTCAGGCACTGGAGGCGGTTACCCAGGAATCGACCGGCCTGATTCAGGAGCAGAAACTACAGACCGATCATATCGCGCAGGCGATTCATGAGATGAACAGCACCGCCCTACATGCCTCCGAGAGCTGTAGCTTCGCATCGAGTGCGGCTAAGGATGCGGATGAAGCCGCGGTAACCGGTAGCCAGCTAGTCCATGAAACCATCGAATCGATCAAGAGCCTTTCTGAGGAGATAGAAGCCTCAGCCCTGGTTATCGGCAAGCTGGAGGCTAATTCTCAGAATATCTTTAAGATTCTCAGCGTTATTTCAGGCATCGCCGATCAGACCAACCTGCTGGCATTAAACGCCGCCATCGAGGCCGCCCGCGCAGGCGATCATGGGCGAGGGTTTGCGGTCGTCGCCGATGAGGTTCGCCAGCTGGCGATGAATACTCAGAAGGCCACCCAGGAGATCGAACAGCTGATCGGACAGCTTCAAGGCGGTGCTCATCAGGCCGTCCTGGTGATGAAGGACAGTCAGCAGAACTCCCTGGATCTGGTCACTCAGGCCGCCCACGGAGAAACCGCCTTAACGGTGATCCAGGAAGCCGTCGGTCGTATTCGGGATATGAACAGCCAGATTTCGACGACCGCAGAGGAGCAGTCCTCCGTCTCCCAAGAGGTGGGAAGCAATGTGGACAGCATTACCCGTATCGCTCAGCGCTCCGCTGATTCTATCCAGAATGCCGCCGATGCCAGCCATACCCTCGATCGCCTCGCGCAGGTGCTCAGTGATCAGGTGAAATTCTTTAAGACCTGAGTGGCCATCGTCAGGCTGAAGCCTCAGGGCTTGAGCCGGTAGCCGGTGCGGAAGATCCAGCTGACCCCCGCCAGACAGAGCAGCAGAAACAGCACCGTCATCCCCAGGCTAACCCCCACATTGACATCGGCGACGCCGTAAAACGCCCAGCGAAAGCCGCTGATCAGGTAGACTACCGGATTAAACAAGGTCAGGGTCTGCCAGGGTTCCGGGAGCATCTTGATGGAATAAAACGCGCCACCCAGGAAGGTCAGCGGGGTAATCACCATCAGCGGAATGATCTGCAATTTCTGAAAGTCATCGGCCCAGATGCCGATAATAAACCCGAACAGGCTGAAGGTGATCGACGTCAGCAGCAGGAATGCCAGCATCCACAGCGGATGCAGAATCGTATAGTCGACGAACAGCTGCGCGGTTACCAGGATCAGCAGCCCGATCAGGATCGACTTGGTCGCGGCCGCGCCGACGTAACCGATCGCGATCTCAAAGCCGGACACCGGCGCCGAGAGCACCTCGTAGATGGTGCCGGAAAATTTGGGGAAGAAGATCCCGAACGAAGCGTTGGAGATGCTCTCGCTCAGCAGCGACAGCATCACCAGTCCCGGAATAATAAAGGCGCCGTAGCTGATCCCGTCGATATCGCCCATACGCGAGCCGATCGCGGTGCCGAACACGATAAAATACAGCGAAGTAGAGAGTATCGGCGAGATCAGACTCTGCATCAGGGTGCGCCAGGCGCGCGCCATTTCGAACCTATAGATCGCCCGGATACCGTAATAATTCATGTGCTTTCACTCACCAGGTTAACGACTCTATAGATCTCAAACCTATAGATCTCAAACCTATAGATCTCAAACCTATAGATCGCTCGAATACTGCATTCTTGAATAAAAGGATTCATAACAGGATTCATATCACGATTCATCATGTGCGCTCACTCACCAGGTTAACAAAAATATCCTCGAGCGAGCTCTCGCTGGAGTGCAGATCCCTAACCTCCAGCCCCTCCTCGCTGAGACTGCGCAACAGCTCGGCGATGCCGTTCTGCTGCTGGGTCTCGTAGGTGTAGATCAGAGTCATCTGATCATCGCTGCGCTCCAGCCCGTAGCGTTCCAGCGCCGCGGGCAGCGCATGCAGCGGGCTCTGCAGCTGCACGCGCAGCTGCTTCTTGCCCAGCTTGGCCATCAGCGCCGCCTTCTCCTCCACCAGGATCAGCTCACCGCCCTGGATCACCCCGATGCGATCGGCCATATCCTCGGCCTCCTCGATATAGTGGGTGGTCAGAATGATCGTCACCCCACGGCTGCGCAGCTCACGCACCATCGCCCACATATCCCGGCGCAGCTCGACATCCACGCCTGCGGTCGGCTCATCCAGAAACAGGATCTGGGGTTCGTGCGACAGCGCCTTGGCGATCATCACCCGCCGTTTCATACCACCAGACAGCGTCATGATCCGGGCATCTTTCTTATTCCACAGCGACAGTTGCCGCAGCAGCTGTTCGAGATAGGCAGGATTAGGCGCCTTGCCGAACAGCCCGCGGCTGAAGTTGACGGTCGCCCAGACACTCTCGAAGGCATCGGTGCACAGCTCTTGAGGCACCAGGCCGATCTTGCTCCGTGCGGCACGATAATCTTTGACGATATCCAGACCATCCGCCAGCACCCGGCCCTGGGAGGGATTGACGATGCCGCAGATAATGCTGATCAGAGTGGTCTTTCCGGCACCATTGGGTCCCAACAGGGCGAAGATCTCGCCACGGCGGATATCCAGGTCGATGCTCTTAAGGGCGCAAAACTGATCGCCATAGGTCTTGCTCAGACCCTGGACGGAGATGATCGATGGCACTGTAGCTCCAGGCACCCTGGGGTGCATATAGATGGCGAGGAGAGGGCTGTACGGGCCGTTCAGTCCGGCCATTCAGTCATGACGGTGGATGCAATACTCGAAAATAACTCAGTATGGCGCATAATGGCCTCTTGGCGTGACCAGACTATACCGATCAACCGCTTTTGGAAAACCAAATGGATTATGAGTTTACGAACGATTTCGTCGGCGACCAGGTCGTGCGCTGTTCCATGGACCACGAGGCGCTGGGCAACTGGTTAACCACCGAGATCGGCACCAATGCCGTGCTGATCGAAAAATTGCGAGCCGCGATCCACAAACTGCAGCAGCGCAAGTCCTGGGAGTTCCACTTGGAGGGGTCCCAGTACGCGATCGAGCTGACCCGAGAGGAGGCGATCGTCCGCGCGCATAGCCTCTATGCCGATGCCGACGCCGCCGAGGAGCTGGACTATTACGATGCCGAATCCCTGGCGCACTGCGGCCTGGAAGATTTTGCGGCGCTGCTTCAGGCCTGGTGTGAGTTTATCGAGCTGCCGCCCGCTATAGAACCGCCGACTCCAGCTTAGGAGCCCTCCGCCAACGCAGCCCGCTGGCGAGCGCCACCCCCAGCATGATCACCAACACCGCCAGCAGATCACTCAACGTCAGGGTCTCACCCAATAGTGGAATCGCCGCCAGCGCCGCCAAGGCCGGGGTAAACGAGCCCAGCGCGGCAGTTTTCTCCGCACCTAGCCGGCGAATCGCAATCCCGTAGGTAAAGCCGCCGATAACGCCGGCACCCAACCCCTGAGCCAGCAGGAAGGGCCAGAGCTGCGTCCAGGAGACCGAGGTGATATTCGATTCCACCAGCCCCAGACTCAGCAGCAGACCCAGCCCCAGCAGCGAACCGCAACACAACAGCGCAGTCGCCTCCAGCACCCCTATACCGATCACCCGCAGTCCCAGGGTGTAACAGGCCCACAGCAGGCTGGCACCCAGAAAGGCTAGATGGCCGCGCCAGTAACCCTGCTGCCAGTCGAGCAGCCCGCTGCCCAACAGCAGCAGCACCCCCAGCAGAATGACCCCCAGCCCCAGCAAGCGCTTGCGCGGCAGCGGCTCCTTAAACACCAGCACCGCCAGCCCGGTCACAAACAACGGCGCAGTGCCCGGCACCAGCGCGCCGGCATGGGCAGCGGGAGCATAACCGCTGCCCAAAGAGATCAGATAGAAGAACGGCAGACCACCCAGCAGGACCAGCCCCGCATAGCCCCGGCGCATCGTCGCAAGCTGCGCCCGGCGACGCAGCAGCAGCGGCAAAAATAGCAGTGCTGGCAAGCCGAAGCGCATCAACGCCAGGTCGGTAGAGGTGAGTGCCGACTGCCCCTCCGCCCGCAGCGTGAGTATAAATCCCACCCAGATCAGCAGGGTGACCAGCATGGCCAGCACACCCTGGATATTAAACGCCGGTTCACCGCGATATGCGTCCATTCGATCCGCTCCTTTACGTTGTTTCGAAGACGCCATTATCGAATAAAAAGACAGGTTAATTAGTGTCATCCCGCTTGCCAAATCGTACTCTTTTGATCGATTATTGCGCCTATCTATAGATATGAAGCAGAAACAGACCATGAGCCTCAAACCCAGCATCGATCCGACCGACCTGAAGATTCTCAAGGCACTGCAAGGCGATGGCCGCCTCAGCAATGCCGACATCGCCGAGCAGGTATCCTTGTCACCCTCACCCTGCCTGCGTCGCCTGCGCCGCCTGGAAGATGAGGGGGTGATCGAAGGCTACCGTCCGGAACTCAATCGTCGCGCCCTGGGCCTACCGATGACCGTGTTTGTGCAGGTTAAACTGCATGACCACAGTGCCGGATCGGTACGCGGGTTCGAACAGGCGGTCATCGCCATGCCCGCCGTTATCAATGCCCATACCGTCTCCGGATCGGCCGATTATCTGCTGGAAGTGGTGGTCAGTGACCTGAGTGGCTATGACCGCTGGGTCAGGCAGGTTCAGGTGCTGGATATGGTGCTTGGCATCGAGAGTAATTTTGGCCTGCGCGCGGTCAAGACCGGCGCCGCCCTGCCGCTGCCCTTCCCGCAAGCACACCGCTAAGCGTGACCTCTGGCAGCAGGGCCTGGTGATCGCAGGATGCGGCGAGCTTGTCCTTTTTTTCACAAGATCACCCGCAACGAGGCTCCCGACGCCTTGCGTCGTCTTAGTGGTGTAATACAATGCAGCGCAATACGAAATGGAGAACAACTATATGACAGATCAAAATTTATATGTGGTGGGGGCGACCTTCCTGGTCTACCTGCTGATGATGTTGGGCTTAGGTATCGTGGCCTATAAGCGCACCCAGAATTTATCCGACTATATCCTCGGTGGGCGCTCCATCGGCCCGACCACTGCGGCACTGTCGGCCGGCGCTTCGGACATGAGCGGCTGGTTGCTGCTGGGGTTGCCGGGCTATGCCCTGGTCGCCGGTTTCGAGGCGGGCTGGATCGCCATCGGCCTGCTGGCCGGCACCTGGCTCAACTGGCTGCTGGTCGCCCGGCGGTTGCGGGTTTACTCCTATGCGGTTAAAGACGCGGTCACCATGCCGGCTTATTTTGCCCATCGTTTCAATGACAAATCCCAGGCCCTGCGGGTGATCTCGGCGCTGATCATCCTGGTGTTCTTCCTGTTCTATACCAGCTCTGGCTTGGTGGCCTCGGGCAAATTGTTCGAAACCGTGTTCGGCCTGGATTACCAACTGGCCGTGATCCTCGGCACCCTCGCCGTGGTCACCTACACCCTGTTTGGTGGCTTTCTGGCCGTGGCCTGGACCGATGTGGTGCAGGGACTGCTGATGTCTGCAGCCCTGGTAGTGGTCCCCGTGTTCGCGCTCAACGCTATCGGCGGCGTCGACGCGGCACATGCCGCCATCGCCGCGAAAAATCCCGAATTGCTGACCCTCTTCAATGACGCTAAAGGCGAGCCGTTGGGTTGGATCGCCATCGTCTCCCTACTCGGCTGGGGCCTGGGCTATTTCGGCCAGCCGCATATCCTGGCGCGTTTCAAGGCCATCTCCGACGATAAAGACGTGCCCAAGGCTCGTCTTATTGCGGTCAGCTGGTCAGCCGTGACCCTGTTCTGCGCCCTGGCGGTTGGCTGGGTCGGACTGGGCTATCTGGACGCCGATCTGGCCGATTCCGAAACCATCTTTATGGTGTTGGTCGACAGCCTGTTCCATCCGGTGGTCGCAGGTATTCTGCTGGCCGCGGTGCTGGCGGCGATCATGTCCACTGCCGACTCGCAACTGCTGGTCAGCTCGTCGGCCCTGGCGGAAGACTTCTACAAGGCCATCCTCAAGAAAGACGCCGACGGTGCAGAACTGGTCTGGGTCGGTCGTGGTGCCGTGGTGTTGATCGCCATCGTCTCCCTGCTACTGGCCCTCAACCCGGATGCCACGGTGTTAAGTCTGGTCTCTTACGCCTGGGCAGGCTTCGGTGCCGCATTCGGACCCGCTATCCTGCTCTCGCTGTACTGGAGACGCATGAACCGCAACGGCGCTCTGGCTGGCATCGTTCTGGGCGGGCTGACCGTGGTGGTCTGGAAGCAACTCTCCGGCGGCATCTTCGACCTGTACGAAATTATCCCCGGCTTTATTCTGGCGACCCTGGCCATTATTCTGGTCAGCCGGTTAACGGCTGAGCCCGAGCAGGCCGTGCTGGATAAATACGACGAGGTAGAGCGCAAGCTGGCTTAACCCGAACCGCGCTACAGCCGCCGCGGCTGTAGCGCCCCATCATTGCACTTTTTATTGCACTTTTTATCAAAGGTAATGGCTCCACCATGCCTGTCGTACACAGGTAAATCTGGCCGGGGCCGTCACTGTCTATAAGCTGTCTCTAAGTTGTCCCCTAGCTGTCATATCAAGCTGCTCTAATGATGCCCATCGGAACTGACCCCCAACGGCTCAGACGCATAGAGTAAGCAATATGCACCTAACACCTATAATCACCGTGATCCATGATCTGTCGCGCGCGACTAAAGCCCTGTTCATCGATCAGCAGTTGGTACTGCAATCAGATCCCACTCAGGATGACCCCCTCTATCTGATCGACGAAGCGGCCGAACAGCTGGCGGCCATTCACCGGGTATTGGTACGACAGCAGGTGCGGCATTAGACGCCGCCTCTGTTACCAGTATCTACCGATGCTCAGCATCCACTGCTCGGCATCATCTTTCTGGTAGGCCAGCCTCAAATCATGGGCCTTATCGAGCTGATAACGGGCATTGAGCCCCACTTTTTTCCTGCTGCCCAGGCGAGTATCCAGGGGTTTGTTCAGGCTAGCCTGAAGCTGAAGCCTAAACCGCTGCGAAACGCTGATTAACGCACTGGCCGTTAGACTAGCGAACGCCGCGCCCTGCTGGTGTCTACTCTCCTGCACGCCGCCGCCGACCAGCCCAGTGAGGTCGATAGCAGAGTGCGGACGGTAGGCCCTGCCCCAGGCCCCCTCAAACGTCGGTACCAGACAATCACGGCAAGACAGCGTCTGCCTTTCCCACCCGGCACTCAGCCGCCATGCCTCACTGCCATCGCCCGGCAGGCCCGTCACCGCCGTATTGGCACTCTCGATATTTAATAGATAAAAACTTTCGACTCGAATCCTCTGATCCTGAACAAAAAGCGATAGATCTGCCATGGCCAGAGAGGAGTTCTTAACGTGTGCGCTGTCGGCATCGAGTGAATCATAGTAAGCCGGCCGCACCCTGATCATTGCGCCTTCCCCCCGCTCCTTAGAATGAACCAGCCCCAGCGAGACCAGGCTGGCAGATCGGGCATCATGCGGCGCTTTTTCTGGAACACGCAGCTCGACCGTGGCCGCTGGAGGTAACCCGTAGCGCTGAGAGAGTACTTTTCGATACGCCTCATCCGTGGGGGCGTCCGTGCTTGAGTCATTGCTTGCACCTGGCTCGCGGATAAACTGGTAATAATCGAGCAGAGTATCCAGAACCGGGTATTGATCACTGTAAGTACGGGCCGTGAAATACTCAGTTTCTATGAGCGAGGGTTCAGCGACCACCGCCTCCAACAGTGCCTTTTGCTCGGCATTCAGACGATTAAAGCGCTGGTAAAGCCGTGATTGGCGTGAGGGGTGATAGTTGACAGTCTCGACCAGCGGGGCACCCTGATAAGTCGCCTGGCTGAGTTTTTTGATCAGTGATTGGGGGATGGTGAACAGAGGGGTAGCGGGAATAATTTCGACCCCCTCTATAATTTCGATCAACTCTGCCATTCGATAAGCGCAGTTACGCCGGAAAAAATAGTAGGTGTACTTCTTACCGAGCACTTCCCACGCATGAGCAACAACCAGATCGACGGCCTCCTGCGGCAGTTTAAGCTCATACTCCCAGAGATCACGCAGCTCGTTTTCACCATAATTATGGGTATGGAAGTAGTACTCAATATGGCTGAAAGCGCCGCTATAGCCCCCCAACACCCCTTTGAAAATATACGCAACGGGGCCTTCATTATCCGGCACTATAGCGCCGTAGTTAACGCTCACATCCAGCAAAGGTGTTTGTTTAGATTGATTTTTTGAATTTAACTTCAACAGCGTATGGCCGTAATAGGACGCCGGATTACCCAGATAGCCGGTTGCAAACACGATGCTGACCGACTCGGTGGTGCCGTTAAAAGACCAGTCTTCAAATTGCGGACAGCTAACCTCCGTAACCTCAGCCTGAGAAAAACCCAGCTGCTGTTTAAGCCAGAGAAGCCGCGCGGGAAAACGGCATTGCGGATGCTCATCGGCCACCGAGGTCGGCGGCTGCAGCAATGCAGCCAGCGTTGCATCGAGCTCCGCCTCCGGGTCTATGCGCCCCTGCTCCGCTAAGAAAAAGTCGTCACTGTGAATGGCACTGGCCAGCCCTGTCTTAGCGGTCGACGAGGCTTCATAGAGAAGGAGTTTTCTCCAGGCAGCGGAGGCCGCAAGCTCCAGTGTTTGAGCACGCGCGATCAGTTGCGATGCGGCGACCGGGGGTTCTTGGGCGTAGAGTTCAAACGAAAAACAGAGGCTGAACAGTATGGCGAGTCGTTTCAACAAAATAGGGCTTAATCGACAGGAGAATAGAGAGGAGCAGCGAAAGGCCTCAGAAAGAGGCCCTTGATGAACTGGTTATACCGAGCAGTGGCCGGCAGCAGCCGTGTCCAGAGCCTGGTAATACGCGGTCGCTTTCTCAACGGCGGACTGTCCTGTGTACGCGGGTTGGGAAACTTCTAGCGCCATCTGCTGGCGAATCGCACCGGAAACCTCGCCGTGAGCCGCTGCCTGGCAGCCAAACTTGTTAAGCGCAGCGGTCAAATGCTCGCCTTTTCCCATCGCTGTTTCTTCAGCCAGATTCTCATAGGTGTCGAGGATAAACTGTGCTGTTTCAACTTTGTTAGCATTGCAGGTTTCGGGGCTGGCGGTAGCAGAGGTCACCGCAGTCGTTCCGAGATCCCAAATAATGTTCGAGGTGACCGCCGCCCAGTACACATCTTTAAACAATGCCGCACCGATACCGCAATCCGTAAAAGGATTAGGACCCGAACCTGGCGCATCATTTTCCGCTGCAAACGCTGAGGACACAGATACAGCAGCCAAGATTGCTGTAACGACTAATGTTTTCAGTTTCATGAATAGTAACCTTTTAGATACATCTGTTCGAAGAGCTTGAAGTATAAATTTTTTTAATCACTAAATGTAAAAACAATTTGTATCAGCGAGGGAGCTTTACGACAGAGGCCCTCGGCGATCCTCGGCTTCAGCCTGACAATCCTTGCACCTCGCTCGCCTTGAAGAGATCGCCTGCAGGCAGGCTCCCACAGAGGCGCGCCTAAATAAAAAGCGGAGCCAGGCCTCCCCAGCTAAACTTGGTTTCAGTTTATAAGTGCATAGCTCGAAAACGAAAACGTGTAAACAGGGAAAAGTTTATGTTGCCAACGCTTCAGGATGTCAGGATTGCGGTTGTGGGATTGGGTTATGTCGGCTTGCCGCTGGCCGTCGAATTCGGTAAAAAATACCCGACTACGGGCTTCGATATTAACCAGAGCCGGGTGCAGGCGCTGCTCGAAGGGCATGATGCCACATTGGAGATCGAGGATGCCGAGTTGCAGGCATCGGCACAACTCAGCTTCGCCTGCGATCTAAACGACATTGCCCACTGCAACGTCTATATAGTCACCGTTCCCACGCCGATAGACCGCCATAAACAGCCCGATCTGACGCCACTGATCAGCGCAAGTCAGGCTCTGGCCAGGGTGGTCAGTCACGGCGATGTCGTGATCTACGAGTCCACCGTGTACCCGGGCGCCACCGAAGAAGACTGCATCCCGGTGATAGAGCGCGGCTCTGATCTGGTCTTTAACCGCGATTTCTTTGCCGGCTACAGCCCCGAGCGCATCAACCCGGGCGATAAAGAGCACCGGGTCACCAGCATCAAGAAGGTGACCTCCGGTTCGACCCCGAAGGTCGCCGAATTTGTCGACCAGCTATATCGCTCTATCATCACCGCAGGCACCCATAAGGCGCCCTCTATCAAGGTCGCCGAGGCCGCCAAGGTGATAGAGAACACCCAGCGTGACCTCAATGTTGCCCTGATCAACGAGCTGGCGGTGATCTTTAACAAGCTGGGAATCGATACTCAGGCGGTGCTTGAGGCAGCCGGGACCAAGTGGAACTTCCTGCCGTTTCGCCCGGGTCTGGTGGGTGGCCACTGTATCGGCGTGGATCCCTATTACCTGACCCATAAGGCCCAGGCGATCGGCTATCAGCCGGATGTGATTCTTGCGGGCCGCCGCATCAACGACGGCATGGCAGCCTATGTGGTCAGCCAGCTGGTCAAGCGGATGATCAGGCAGCGCCTGCATATCGATGGTGCACGGGTATTGCTGATGGGGCTGGCCTTCAAAGAGAACTGCCCGGACCTGCGTAACACCAAAATGGTGGATATCATCAGGGAGCTGGACAGCTTCAACGTGCAGGTGGATGTCTGCGATCCCTGGGTAGACCCGAAGCAGGCGCAGCATGAGTACGGCATCACGCCGATTACCGAACCCGAGGCCGGGGTATACGACGGCATTATCCTCGCTGTGGCCCATCAGCAGTTCAAGGCGATGAGTGCGAAGGAGTTCCGCCGGCTGGGCAAGCCGGGCGCTGTACTCTATGACCTCAAGTATCTGCTCAGTGCCGAAGAGAGCGACATCCGCCTATAAGTTTTACCTGGAGCAGGCAAAAGGGGACGGATTTATTTAATAGATAAAATCTGCCCCCTTTAAGCTGTCCTCTTTAATCTGTCCTCTTTAATCTGTCCTCTTTAATCTGTCCTTTTTAATCACAGCTAGTTGTCATCAGCAGCCTGTTCATCCTTTTCAAAAGATCGCCTGCAGGCGGGCTCCCACAGGGCAATCTGCTGCCAAGCTGAAGTAAGCCCACAAAACAAACCCTCCTACCCTCCTCTCAGCGATTACCCGGCCTTAAACTGCCCGGCAAACTGCTCGTAGCCCTGGCTTTCCAAGTCTTCGGCGGGGATAAACCGTAGCGAGGCGGAGTTGATGCAGTGGCGCAAGCCGGTCGGTGCCGGACCATCGTCAAACAGATGCCCCAGATGGGAATCGCCGATCCTGCTGCGTAGCTCGGTGCGGGTGGTGAAGAAGCTCCGGTCGCTATGCTGGGTGACCCTCTCTTCGCTGATCGCCCGGGTAAAACTCGGCCAGCCGGTGCCGGACTTGTACTTATCGATCGAGGAGTAGAGGGGTTCGCCGGTCACGATATCCACATAGATACCGGCCCTCTTGTTGTCCCAGTACTCATTCTTGAACGCCCGCTCGGTGCCCTCCTCCTGAGTCACCTTATATTGCAAGGGGGTGAGCAGCTTGCGGATTTCCTCCTCAGAGGGCTTGCTATAGGCCATACCGCTCATCGCTTTATCTCCTGCTGCAGCGCGGACCATGGTTTCTTTGCCCTCTCCTTTGCCCTCTCCTTTGTACGCTGAATAGTCCAGCTTCAGATCTTTGCCCCAGGCCTTTTCGACAAACTGGATCCGCCCCGAGCCGTTGGTATAGAGGTTGTAACGGATGGGATTTATTTTGTAATAGTCCTGATGGTAGTCCTCGGCAGGGTAGAAGCGCTCAAAGGCGGTAATCTCGACCGCGATCGGCTTATCGAAGCGCCCCGAAGCCTCCAGAGCATCGCGTGAACGTGCGGCGGCCTGACGCTCGCTGCCGCTGTTATAGAAGATCCCCGGACGATACTGAGTACCGCGATCGTAGAAAGATCCGCCGCCATCGGTAGGATCAAAGATCCGCCAATAGGATTCCAGCAGCCCCTCGTAGCTGATCACGGCAGGATCGTAGTAGACCTGCACCGCTTCGGTATGGCCGGTGCTGCCGCTGGAGACCTGATTATAGGTGGGGTTGAGTTCATCCCCGCCGGTATAACCTGAGATCGCCTCCCTGACTCCGGGCACCTTCTCAAACCCCGATTCCACACACCAAAAGCAGCCTCCGGCGAAGGTGGCCACCGACAAGTTAGCCGCATCCTTCGGCGGCCGGATATCGGCATTGCTCAGGCGGCTCAGCCCCACCAATGCCACCAGCAGGCTGATACCCAGCAGACCTATACCTTTCAGGCGATGTCTGTTCATAATGATAATGCCTCGATTCTCGGTGGCTATTGCGGAGTGTTTTTTTAACCACTACTGATATGACCCGCAGAGTCTCGAATTGTTACAGCAGAGGGAAGGAAGATATTCAGCCTTGAAGAGCTTAAAAGATCGCCTGCAGGCCTGCGATCACAAAAAACCAACCCACAGGGGAGTGTTTTTGTAGGTTAGGCTTTAGCCTGACGATCGCGGCACCTTGCAAGCCTTGTCGGACTAAAGTCCGACCTACAAAATGCCAATTACCCCTGCAATCGCTGCTCTATCTGCCTCAGCGTCGCCTGCGGATCTGTGTAGTCGAGCGCCAATAACTGAGGCTGACCAGAGATTTCCAATACCAGGCTGGGAAATCCCTGGGCACCCAGCTCGCGGCCCTGGGCCATCTCCTGCAGCAGCCGTTGCTGAGTCTTGTCAGAGTCCAGATCCTGGGTGAACTGTGTCTTGTCCAGGCCGATCTCCGCAGCCAGCTCGATCAGCGTCGCAGCGTCCGACGGATTTCTAGCCTTGAGGTAGTAGCCGTGCTGGATCGCCAGCGTCATCGCCTCTTCGGCCTGCTGCTCGCGCGCGGCGATCACCGCCCGGCAGGCGGGATAGGTGGAGCGCCTTGGGCTGCAGCGGTCCCAAAACTCAAAATTAAAGTTCGTCCCCGGCACCCGGGTCTGTATCTGCTTCCAGGTTTGCTGCAAGAACCCCTGCATCGCCAGCGGCATCGGCTCGCTGGAATCGGGTGCCAGACCACCCAGCAGACGCACGAGGCTGACCTTCTGAGGAAGCTGCTGCTGAATCTCCTGCCAGCAGGGTTCAAACGCCCAGCACCAGCTGCACATAGGGTCATGGACATAAAACAGCCGGACTGTCGCCGGATTAGGTTGCTGCATCGTTCTTTCCTTCATTGAAGCGGCTCTGTTGAACGCTAGTGCTTAGTTAAACTCTAGGAGGCTGACCGAGAATAGGCTGACCACTGCGAGAGAAAGACCGATTTGAGGTGGCTTTAGAAAACCTTAGAGGCGAAACATGCCACCAAAAGAGGCAAATAACTACAGAGAGCAGCCATCGTCTGGCTAAAAGCTGACCCGCAAGGGGTCAGCTTTTGTGGCCTATAAGCCCTGGTCATAACCATTATAAAAAAAGCTCGAAGGCACGAGCGTTCCTATTAATTTTAATGTGTTAACATGCGCTTTGCGCTTAGGCACCGTTTATGACATCGGTACCTAAACGCCTAAGGAATAGCAGCTGCTAAATAGGACAATCATATGGAAATCAAAGATTTTAGTTTCGTGGTCATGGGGTTATGTGGTGCTTATGCAGGAACTGCAGCCGCGATAGATCCAGCTTCGATGAAGATAGGTGAGATGGCTTTCACCCCCCAAGTCTGGGTTCAGCTTAGCCATAACGACAACATTTTCACAGAAGAAACAGATACAAACTCCTCATTTATTACCCTGCTCAACCCTTCTGTCGATTTTAGAGTAGAGAAAGGCAACCGCGCCTTTCGGCTTAATTACGACCTCAAACAGGGCATTATTCACTCCAGCTCTGCAGACAATTACACCGACCACAGACTGACCGGTGAAGCTATTTTTGAGATGAATAGCCGCAACCAGCTGAATCTGACCGCTGGCGTTAACCTGATCCACGAAGACCGGGGCAGCACCGATGCAAGCACCGGCGATGAGCCCTCCGTCTACAACGACAATTCGATTGCCGGCACCTACCTCTATGGTGCCAAGAGTGCCCAGGGCAACCTGGAGTTAACCGCCTCCTACCTCGATCACCAGTACACCAATTTTGCTGCCGCAAATGATGGTCGCGATCGCGACAACCTGCGCCTGGGCGCCACCTTCTTCTATAACGTCGCCCCTAAGACCCAGGCGCTGTTTGAAGTCCGCCATGAGCAGATCAATTACAAGCAGTCCAGCAGCACCCTGGATAACGACGAACAGAAGTACCTGGTGGGCGTAAAGTGGGATGCGACGGCTAAGAGCTCCGGCAGCGCAAAAATCGGGGCGACCCGCAAAACCTACGACGCCACGACCCGCAGCAACCAAAGCGGTATCAGCTGGGAAGTCGCGACGCTCTGGGAGCCCCAGACCTACTCTTCATTTGAGTTGGAGACCTCGCAGGAGTATGACGAAGCATCCGGCAGCGAAGATGCCGTAGACACCCAGAACCTGAGCCTGACCTGGACTCACAGTTGGAGTGAGCGGGTCAGCACCAACGCCATGCTCAGCGATATGAATGAGGACTACCTGGGGCTCAACCGCGAAGACAAGACCGACAGCGTAGCCCTGAGTGTCGATTATGAGCTGCAGCGCTGGTTATCGGTCAATCTTGGTTATGCCCATGCCGACTCCGACTCCGACATCACCGGCGAAAGCTATAAGGACAACCAGTTTATGGTTACCCTGCGGGCTTCCTTGTGATCCCAGCAGGCTCTCGGACGCTCGCCGCAGCCTCAGGGCCCAGCGGGTTCCTCAGGCCCTTTAGCGCCCTATTGCAGGGGATTATGCTGAGCCTGCTGCTACTGACCACCCCCCTGAGCCTTGGTGCGGAGGGAGGCGTGTCTGCCTACCGCCTGGGGTCGGGAGACCTGCTCAGCATTCAGGTATTTGGCGAAAAGGATCTCAGCCTTGAGGTGCGCCTCAGCGATGCAGGATCGTTCTCCTACCCGTTTCTCGGCGAACTCAACGTTGCCGACAAAAGCATCACCCAGCTGGGCGAGATGATTCGCTCGCAGCTGGCCGGTGATTATCTGGTTAACCCCAATGTCAACGTTAGCGTGCTCGAGTACCGAGATTTCTTTATCAACGGAGAGGTCAAAAAGCCCGGTGGCTACCCCTACCAGCCCGGGCTGACGCTGCAGAAAGCCGTCGCCCTGGCTGGCGGTTTTACCGAGCGCGCCTCGCTCAGCAAGGTCTACCGGGTGCCAGACGGTCAAGAGCAACGCCAGCCCAATGCTGTCGGCCTGAGCAGCAGGGTTAGTCCGGGTGACATCATCACCGTCGAAGAGAGTTTCTTCTAAAACGACCCCGCGCTTTTTCACGCAGGCACCCGCGGGCGCCTCGCTATCTCCCAGCTTATTTTAACGTGTGATAAATCGGAACTGCTTTAAATGGCTCTAGATATGGACAGATCACAGGATGGCCCGCAGCAGGACGAGGTGATCGACCTACGCCAGTATTGGCTGACCCTGATGCGCCACAAAGGGGGGATCCTCGGCTTCTCGATGGTCGTGACCCTACTCAGCGCACTGGTGGTATTCTCGCTGGAACCGGTGTATCGCGCCACCGCCACCCTGCTGATCGAATCCAAGCAGGCCAACGTCGTCTCTATCGAAGAAATATATGGCCTGGACGCCTCCAACAGCGAATACTATATGACCCAGTTTGAGATTCTCAAGTCGCGCAAACTGGCCGAGATGGTCGTCACTAAATACCAGCTGGTCGACCACCCTGAGTTCAACCGTCCTCCCGGCGCATTCACCTTTGACTGGCGCGCGCTGGCGGGTCAATTGCTGCCCGACTTGCTGCCCGCTAAAGAGGAGCCTTCCGCTGAACGGCTGCTCCAGATCCAGGTCATGGCCTTTATGGCGCGCCTGACAATCGCCCCGGTGCGCAAGACCCAGCTGGTCAAGATCAGCTTCGACGCCTACGACCCGCATTTCGCCGCCAAGATCGCCAACGCCCTGGGTGAAGCCTATATCGACAGCAACCTGGACTCCAAGCTCCAGCAGACCGCCAAAGCCTCCTCCTGGCTGCACGAGCGGCTGGGCGGCCTCAAGGACAAACTCAGCGAGTCCGAGCGCCTGCTGCAGCAGTTCCGTGACAACGAAGATATCGTCGGCGAGCGCGGTGGCCTGGATATCGCCGGCTCCGAACTCAGCCTAGCCGCCGCCAAACTGGCCGATGCGCGCCGCGAACGGCTGGAATTCGAGAGCCGCTACCATCAGCTCAAGGCGCTGGGCGAGAAAGCCAGCCCCGAGAGCTACGAGCGGATCCCCGCCGTCCTGAGCCACCCGGTGGTACAGAGTTATAAGGAATCGATGCTCAAGGTGGAACAGCGCGAGTCGGAGCTGGCCAAACGCTACGGCCCCAAACATCCCAGAATGATCGCGGTTATCGCCGAACTCAGCAGCGCCCGCCGGCTGCTGGATCGACAGATCATCAGCGTGGTTAAAGGTTTGGAGAATCAGTACCGGGTCGCGGTCAACAACGAACGCGCCCTGGAAAAAACCCTGGGCAGCGCCAAAGTGCAGATCCAGGACCTCAAGCGCAATGAGTACCAGCTCAAACAGCTGGAACTCGAGGTGCAGACCAATCGTCAGCTGTACGATACCTTCTTCACCCGGCTTAACGAGACAGCCGCCACCGGCAGCCTAGCGACGCCCAACGCCCGCAACTCCGATCCGGCAGTCGCGCCCAACCGCCCCGCTAAGCCGAAGAAAAAGCTGATTATCGCGCTCAGCGCGGTGGTCAGCACGCTGTTTGGGGTGCTCTGCGCCTTCCTGCTTGAAGCACTCAACAGCACCATCCGCAGCTCGAGCGATGTGCAGGAGAAACTGCAGCAGCCAATGTTGGGGCTGCTGCCCAAACTGCTCGACAGCAAAGTGCAGAAACGCTCCTACCGCCAGTATATCGAGGATAGCAAGTCGGGCTTCTCCGAAGCGGTGCGCACCATCCGCACCGGCCTGGTACTCTCCTCGCTGGACAACCCGCACAGGGTGATCGCGGTCACCTCCACCACCCCCGGCGAAGGCAAGACCACCTGCGCCCTGAATCTGGCCTACTCGCTGGGGCAGATGGAACGCGTATTGCTGCTGGATGCGGATATGCGCCGCCCCTCCATCGGCAAGCTGTTCCAGTTTGGCCCCACCGCACCCGGGCTGTCTAACCTGGTCGCCGGCACCGCCACCCTGGAGCAGTGTGTGCACAGCCTCGAGGAGGAAGGGATCGATGTGATCTCCGCCGGCATCATTCCGCCCAACCCGTTGGATCTGCTCTCCTCCACCAAGTTTGCCAAGGTGCTCGAAGACCTGGAACAGCGCTATGACCGTATCGTCATCGATACCGCGCCCTGCCAGGCGGTCAGCGACGCCCTGGTACTGGCATCACGCGTCGGCTCGATGGTCTATGTGGTCAAGGCAGATTCGACCCACAGCACCCAGATCAAGGCCGGTTTACGGCGACTGGCCGAAGTGGATGCCCCGCTGGTGGGCGTGATACTCAACGCCGTCAACCTGAAGAAGGCCTCGCGCTACTATGGCGAAGGCTATTCCGGCTATTACGATACCTATGGCTACGGCACCGATGCCGACAAGCAGCCCGCATGATCGACCTCCACAGCCACCTGCTGCCCGGCATCGACGACGGCGCCCCCACCATAACGGAGTCGCTGGCACTGGCGCGGGTGGCGGTGGCCGACGGCATCAGCCACATGACCCTGACACCCCACATTCACCCGGGACGCTTCGACAACGACCGCGCCAGCATCACCCCAGTATTTGAAGCGTTTCGGCAGGCCCTACAGACGGCAGAGATCCCCCTGTCGATCGCCATGGCCGGCGAGGTACGGCTGTCCGCAGAGGTTCTGAGCCTGGTCGCCCAACAGCAACTGCCCTTCCTCGGTCGCTGGCAGGGCCAGGACGTGCTACTCCTAGAACTGCCGCACAGCCATATTCCGCCCGGCAGTGACAAACTGGTCAGCTGGCTGCAAAGCCGCAACATCCTGCCGATGATCGCCCACCCGGAGCGCAACAAAGACATCATCCGCGATCTGAACTGCATCCACCCCTTTGTCGAACTCGGCTGCCTGTTCCAGGTCACCGCCATGTCTCTGGCAGGCCGCTTCGGTGATGCGCCAGAACAGCGCGCCCAGCAACTACTCGCCAACGGCTGGATCACCGTCCTCGCCACCGACGCCCACAACCTAGAACACCGGCCCCCCATCCTCTCCGAAGGCTACACCGTCGCCCAAGCAGCCGTCGGCCAACAAGCCGCCAAAGCCCTGGTCTACGACAACCCCCACAGCATTATCAGCAGCAACGACTAACCCCTACCTGATGCGCCCCTGTGGAAGCCTACCTGCAGGCGATCTTTTCAAGGCCAGCAAGGAGCGCCCTGCGTCGGACTCGTAGGTCGGACTTTAGTCCGACAAAACTACCAAGGAGCGCCCATCGCCACACCACACCCCACAAAAAAACACTCTCTGTGCACCCTGATCTAAACTAAATAAATCTTAGGATCCAGAAAAGCACGGAGGAAGGATGTCTTACAACCGACTACGAAACGGACGCCACTCCGAGCCAGGCAGGGAATATTTTATAACCTGTGTGACCCATAACCGCATTCGAGTCTTCAACAACCTCAGCAGCGCACGCCTAGTTATCCAACAGCTCCGTCGGCTTGATCAAGACAATCACCTCAGGTCGCAAGCCTGGGTACTAATGCCCGATCATATTCATATTCTGGCCACCCTGGGTAATGACTGCTCGCTAAGCGAATGTATCCAGCAGCTCAAGGGCTGTAGCACCAGAATTATTAATGGCCAACAAGGAGCACAGCACCGGTCTCTTTGGCAGCAGGGTTTTTATGACCGCGCCTTGCGGCACGAAGAGGATCGTCTCGCCATAGCACATTACATCGTCGCTAATCCGCTGCGTGCGGGACTCGTCAAACGCCTGGCTGATTACCCCCATTGGGATAGTATCTGGCTGTAGCCCAGCCCACCTGTGGATTGTTCTGTAATTTCTTCGACAATGCCAGCAAGGAGCGCCCTGCGTCGAACTCGTAGATCGGCATCGTAACTCGGACTCGCAACTCGGACTCGTAGGTCGGACTTTAGTCCGACAAAACCATCAAAAACCGCCCATCTCTAAACCAAACCCCGCCCCACCAAAGAAACACCCCTGCCTGCTAATTAGCCTGAAATTTCTTCGACAAGGCCAGCAAAGTGCGCCCTGCGTCGGACTAAAGTCCGACCTACGAGCCTGACAAAACTAGCCAGCAACGTGCACCCATCGCCAAACCCAATCCCAACCCACCAAAGACATCCCTGCCTGCTGATTAGCCTGAAATCGCTCCGCTCTCGTAACTCGGACTCGTAGGTCGGACTCGCAACTCGGACTCGTAGGTCGGACTTTAGTCCGACAAGGCTAACAGAAGTACCCATCGCCAAACCCAATCCCAACCCACCAAAGACATTCCTGCCTGCTGATCAGCCTGAAATCGCTCCGAAAATGCTCGCAAAGTGCGCCCTGCGTCGGACTAAAGTCCGACCTACGAGCCTGACAAAACTAGCCAGCAACGTGCACCCATCGCCAAACCCAATCCCAACCCACCAAAGACACCCCTGCCTGCTGATCAGCCTGAAATCGCTCCGCTCTCGCAACTCGGACTCGCAACTCGGACTCGTAACTCGGACTCGTAGGTCGGACTTTAGTCCGACAAGGCTAGCAGAAGTACCCATCGCCAAACCAAATCCC
>JBLIEQ010000042.1:0-28716 GCA_047633175.1 Motiliproteus sp.
CGATCTTTGTAGCGACAAAGAAAGCGAAGCAAAGGCCGCTCCTGGCCATTGCCTGCAGGGACGCAGGTATGCCGTTGTTGTCGGGAACTGACAACGGCCCAGCCCCCCGGCATTCGAACATCCCTGTCCATCAAAACGCCCCTACTAAACCGCCCTGCGGGTACGCGCCTGCGGCGCTATGAAATCCAGCCTGAGGCTGACAGATTCGGATTCACTCGGCACCTCCCTGTGCCTCGCCCTCCGGGCAACCTGCGGTTGTGCAAATCGGCTATCCTGCCGATTTGTCTGCCTCAGCTGCCAATCTCGCCATTGCCTGCAGGGACGCAGGTATGCCGTTGTTGTCGGGAACTGACAACGGCCAATGGCTCGACTCTGCGGGCCTTTTTCAGTCTGTATTTCATCGGTTTAGAAAGGGGACTTGGCGCCATTCTGATGGTGCTATTGCCGTTTCAAGCCTTTCAAAAAGCTACAAGATTACCTACAAAACTCAGTCTTAGCACCGTGGGAGGCGACCCACAGGGACGTGGGAAGTGCCGCTGTTGCAGGAGCCTTCAGCTGCTTATCTGCAGGCGATCTTTTGAACAGAATGAAAGGGCTAGTCACAACAACAGATTGGGACATAGCCAAAAAAAACCCGGCACGGGGCCGGGTCTTAACGAAGCTTAAATTTGTAGGTTAGGCTTCAGCCTGACGAAGTCGTCTACAGCTTAGGGCCGGCCTCGACGAGAGCGGCACCATCATCGGTATCAGTAAAACGTTCGAAGTTATCGATAAACATCGCCGCCAGGTTCTTCGCCTTAGATTCCCACACGGTGCTGTCGCTGTAGGTATCCTGAGGATTGAGGATGCTGTTGTCGACATCGGGAAGCGCCTGAGGCACTGCCAGATTAAAGTGAGGCAACTGCTTGAATTCGCTCTTCTCAATCGAACCATCCAGAATCGCATCGATAATGGCGCGGGTATCCTTGATCGAGATCCGCTTGCCGGTACCGTTCCAGCCGGTATTAACCAGATAAGCCTGAGCGCCAGAGGAATTCATACGGGTTGTCAGCACCTTGGCATAGGTCGTGGGGTGCAAGCTAAGGAAGGCCGCGCCGAAGCATGAAGAGAACGTCGGTGTTGGCTCGGTGATGCCGCGCTCGGTACCGGCCAGTTTTGAGGTAAAACCGGACAGGAAGTAGTAGCGGGTCTGTTCCGGCGTCAGTTTCGAGACGGGCGGCAGGACGCCAAAGGCATCGGCGGTGAGAAAGATCACCTTCGAGGCATGGCCCGCTCTGGATACGGGCTTGACGATATTTTCGATATGGTCGATCGGGTAAGAGACCCGGGTGTTTTCGGTCTTGGAGCCGTCATTAAAATCGATCACGCCATCCGCGCCAACAGTCACGTTTTCAAGCAGGGCATCACGCCGTATTGCGCCGTAGATATCGGGCTCGTTCTCTTTGCTCAGGTTGATGGTCTTCGCGTAGCAGCCGCCTTCGAAGTTAAACACGCCGTTATCGTCCCAGCCGTGTTCATCGTCCCCAATTAGTTCGCGCTTGGGATCGGTCGACAGCGTGGTCTTGCCGGTGCCTGATAGGCCGAAGAAGATGGCGGTGTCGCCGTCTTTGCCGACGTTGGCAGAGCAGTGCATAGAGGCGATACCCTTGAGCGGCAACTGGTAGTTCATCATCGAGAACATCCCTTTCTTCATCTCGCCGCCGTACCAGGTGCCGCCGATCAGCTGCATCTTCTCGGTCAGGTTAAACGCCACGAAGTTCTCAGAGTTCAGGCCCTGCTCTTTCCAATCGGGATTGGTGGTCTTGGCGCCATTCATCACGATAAAGTCTGGTTCGTAGTCGGCCAGATCAGCCTCGCTAGGACGGATAAACATGTTCTTAACGAAATGTGCCTGCCAGGCTACCTGGGTGATAAAACGCACGCTTAGGCGGGTATCTTCGTTGGCACCACAGTAGGTATCGACAATAAACAAGCGCTTACCAGACAGCTGTTTACTTACCCGATGCTTCAGGTCGTTCCAAACCTGCTGAGTGATCGGCTTGTTATCGTTCTTGCCTTGATCAGACCACCAGACGGTATCGCGGCTTGTGTCGTCTCTAACGATGTACTTGTCCTTGGGAGAACGGCCGGTAAAGATACCGGTGTCTACCGCTACGGCACCGAGATCCGTGACAACGCCCTTTTCATAGCCGGAGAGTGAGGCTTTAGTCTCTTCTGCAAATAAAAGTTCGTAGGAGGGATTGTAGATAATCTCTTGGGCGTCGTGAATACCGTATTTGGCAAGATCGATCGTAGGACGGGCTTCTGACATTGTGTTCTCCTAGATGTGCTGTCATTTAAGTCTTGCTGTATGCGCAAGCCATTCTACGGGGCTTTCAGCAACAGGATCTGCACAGACGTTGGGGTAAAATGGAGACTGCATCGCCTCTCCAAACATGAATCGTCTTAAGCGCAAGCAGAGCATTATAGGTATTACCACAAATCATTCAATCGGAATGCGCATAAACTCGTCTTTAGTCTTCGCCGACTGAGAGGTCGAAGCGTGTTTTTTTAGTTATTATGAGGGTCGCAACAGCGCTCCTATACTGTACGAAATAATTTACATGAGAGTGATATTCAGATCGCGGTAGGCGGGGGTAAAACCCGGTTTGTTATATCAGGAAATTCTTTCATTTTAGTATCTATAAGGGCTTCAGCCGTTTGTTCACAGCTTCTGTGCATAACTCTGTGGATTAAAGAGTAAGACGCCCCCCGAGCCCTTATAGCTTGGGATACCGTCACAGATCGATCAAAAAACAACCAATGCTATTTTTATGCTTAAAATCAATAGCTTGTTGTAGTCAATAGACATGTTGAGAATTGATTTTCAGATAACAGTTGTGCTTTGAGTCTTATTCATAAGTGCAGATGTTTTTGTGAATTATTCTCTGGGCGCAACGCTTTACAATGCATTATTTGTCGGTTTGGCTATAATGTTGGTACGATTTTTGACCAGCTAAGGCCGCCTGCCCGGACGTGCCTGTGTGCTAAGATGGCGGCTCTTTTTTGCGACGGATTATTCAGGGTTATGTATATCTATTTAGCACCCATGGAGGGGCTCGTTGATCCGGTCATGCGGGATATCATCAGCCGTATCGGGGGTATCGACCGTACCGTGACAGAGTTTGTCCGAATCTCTGATCGGGTGCTGCCTAAGCGGGTCTATCTGCGCCTGGCGCCAGAGCTGAGCCTCGGTGGCACAACCCCTTCCGGGACGCCTGTGTATGTACAGCTGCTGGGGTCTGATCCGGAGCTGCTGGCAGGATCTGCCGCCAAGCTAGTGGAGTTTCAGGCGCCAGGCATCGATCTTAATTTCGGCTGTCCGGCCAAGACGGTGATCCGCAGTCGGGGTGGTTCTATCCTGCTGCGCGAACCTGAACTGATCTATCGTATCGTCGCGGCGGTTCGTCAGGCGGTGCCAGCATCGACGCCCCTGACCGTAAAGATGCGTCTGGGGTATGAGGATGATGCGTTAGCCCTGGATAACGCCCGGGCAATCGCAGCAGCAGGCGCCGTCGAGCTCTGTGTGCATGCCAGAACGAAGGTAGAGGGTTATCGCCCTCCCGCCCACTGGGACAAGATCGCCAGGATTCGTGAAGCCGTCGCTATACCGGTGGTGGCCAATGGCGAGATCTGGAGTGTGGATGATTTTTTCCGCTGTCAGACTCTCAGCGGCTGTGATCGTTTAATGCTGGGGCGAGGGCTGATCTCACGTCCTGATCTGGCGCTACAGGTGCGCCGTTATGCCAGGGGAGAACCCGTGGACGCGATGAGCTGGGCTGAGCTCACCCCCTGGATTGAAGACTATTTCCGACAGCTTGATGCGCTGGCACCGGACTATGCCGATGGCCGGCTGAAACAGTGGCTAAGGCTGTTACAGCGTAACTATCCACAAGCGAAAGCGCTGTTACTGCAAATCCGCCGAGAATCTGCCAGTAGTGAGTTACTCGCGGCGCTCAGGCGCTCGGCAGCCTATGATGCTAATGCCGTCGCGGCCGTGCTGGCGGATGAGCTGGTGCAGCGGCCCGCCGGGGTCTCCTACCCGGCATTGGATGCCCAGTTTTAGGCTTGTCTCATCCTTGTGGATCGGGCTGTAGGTCGGACTTTAGTCCGACGATGACTAACCCTTAACCACCTTATGCACCACAAACTTAGGGTTGGTGGCGACCTGCTCGCAGTTGCCAAACAGCTTGCGCAGCTGGACGTGATAGCCCAGATGACGATTGCCGATCACCCATAGCTCACCCCCACTCTTGAGTACTCGCTTAGCATCGCTAAACATCTGCTTGGCGATATGATCGCCGATAGCCTGCTGCTGCTGGTGGAAGGGCGGGTTGTTGAGGATCAGGTCGGCACTGTCGCTGGCAACGCTTTCCAGACAGTTATCGGCCTGAAACTGGGCCGAACGCAGGTTGCCGAAGGCCGCCTCGAAATTATCCCGGGCCGATGTCAGTGCCCGGTAGGAGTCATCGACAAACAGCATGTCGGCTTGCGGATTACGTTCGGCGGCGATAAGTCCCACCAAGCCGTTACCGCAACCCAGATCGATGATCGTCCTGGGCAGCTCGGAGTCTGGCAGGTGCTGCAGAAAAAGTCGGGTACCGATATCGAGTTTTTCCCGGGAAAAAACCCCGGCGTGATTGCTGATAATCAGCTGAGTCTGCTCCAGCTGATACTGGCTGGGGTAGGGGCTGGGCCCCGGTTCGAGCTGCGGATCTAGGGTGCTGAATACCAGGCGGGCCTTCTTCTTGGCCAGCGAGGTGGTGGTCGGACCGAGCAGTCGTTCGAACAGCACTAGGGTCGAGCGGTGGATATGCTTAGCCATAGCCACGCCCAGAATCTGGCAGTCGGGTGCCAGGTGCTCACGGACCCGGTGCAACTGATCTTCCAGCAGCGCCAGGGTCGTCGGGATCTTGATTAGCAGCAATTTGACCGGTGCGGCCGGCGCCTCGAAGGGGGTTTGGGTCGTGACTGCTGCACTGTCCAGGCGGTTCAGGGCGTAATTATGCGCTAAGGCCTGTCGGCCGATATAGGAGTCCGAGTTGAACAGCGGGGCGCAGCTGTTCAACGCGACGCTCAGGGTGCCAAAGTGATCGTTGAGTATCCAGGGTTGGTCCAGGGGTTGCGGCAGCTCGGACAGATAGTTAAGCAGTAGTTCGTCGGCCGCGTCCCAGGCGCGCAGCGGGTCCTTGGGATGATGCGGGTAACGTTGTAACTGAAAGTCCCCTTGGGGTACCGATAACTGTTGTTCAGCGCGCATAGTGTTCCTTTAGCCAGACTGGGGAAGATTGGATAGTTTGAGCCTCAGCCGCAGCCAGCGGGCAACGCTATCGACGCCCATATTAAGAGCCGCTGCTATTAATATCAAAAATAGCGCGCGATCGAAGCGCAGCTCGGCGAATGCCGAGTCGATAAAAAAGCCGATCGTGTGGATGCCGAGGATGCCGAGGATGGCGGTCTCGCGCAAGATGACCTCCCAGCGATAGAACAGGAAGGCTAGGAATTGGCGGTAGATTCTCGGCAACACCTCAAACAGGTAGCGGTTGAGCCCCGTGGATGCATCTTCACGCAGCACCAGTGCGTCTGAGTAGCGGCCGATCAGATGGGCGATGACGGCGCCATTATGCAGCGCCAGCGCCAGCAAGGCGGGTAGCATCGAGGGGCCTAATACCAGCAGTGCCACAAACGCGATCATCAGCTCGGGGGTAGAACGAAACATCACCAGCAGGATATGGCCAGCCGTGCGGCCGGGACGCCTGAAAAACTGGCTCGAGATCAGTGGGAACAACAGCAGTGTGACTAGCCCCGTGGCGACCATCGCGATCAGGCTGAGTACCAGGGTGTTGAGGATGCCGAGGGTCGCCTGACCATTGAGTAGCATCCAGCACCATTGTCCCAGGTCTGACCAGGTGTGAGGGTCGGCGAGCGACTGCCCCCGCAGAGGCGCGGGCAGCATATCTACGCTGATAAAACGCCAGATCAGGTCCCAGTCGAACCGCAGCTGCCAGGGCAACCAGAGGATTGCCGCGATCAGGTACACAGGCAGCAGCCAGCCGCGTGAGAGCAGGCAGCGTAGACTGAAGATCAGCACGAAAAACAGGTACAACAAGGCGGCTGCCTGCGAATAGAGCCCCTGGCTGAAGGCGGTCTCCAGATGAAATCCCAGCGTCGGCAAGCCGATAAAACCCAACACGGCGCTGGAGCGGATACTACACTCGAGCCGGTACTGGGTGTAGCTTTTCAGGTGTGGATAGACCTGCGGCAGCCGGGCATAGAGAAAACTGCTGAACCAGCCGCTCCCCGGTGGCAGTAACTGCAGAGCCTGGGAGTCGCTCTCCTCCAGAATCTCGGCATAGACCTTGGCAAAAATACCGGCATAGGGGATCGCGATCGCGAGTACCCCTGTCAGCGTCGTGAGTCCGAACAGCTGCATCAACAGCAGCGCCCAGAACAGTTCATGTATAGAGCGGGTAAAGGCGCAGTACATCCGCACCAGGCGCCATTTAAAGGCCAGCGCCAGCAGGCCACCCACAGGGACGGCTATCGCAACGCCCAGCAGGGCGAAGGCAAGGGTGTTTGCCAGCGCCTTGAGTAACGCTTCTGTACTCCAGAAATCCGGTGTCAGCATGCCGGCACCGATGCGCCCTAGTTCCAGCCAAGGATCGACGACATGGATCTCGATATCTGAAAAAAACAGGCACACCGCCGCGATAACCACAAAGCCCAGGCTGGTGCGTACTAGCCGGGCTGCGCTGGAGGCGGATTCTGGGGAGCGGACAGGTGCTGTCATGGGCAGAGAGTCATGGGTAGAGAATCATAGGTAGAGGGTCATGGGTAGAGAGTCACTGGTAACCTTGCACGGGTAGTTTTTCACCTATAACTTTTTACCTATAGATGAAGGCCAGCTGGTCGGCGGTTAGCTGGTCGCTGGGGGCATCGAGCACCACCTGGCCCTGCTTCAAACCGATGATGCGCTGGTAATGATTGAGCGCCAGTTCGCGATCGTGCAGCGCCACCACCACCGTGCTGTGGTGCTGATTGATCAGTTGCAGCAGGGACTCGGACTGAAACTCATCGACCGAAGATACCGGTTCATCGCCGATAAATATCGGGCAGTTGCGGTACAGCGCGCGTGCCAGGGCGGCACGTTGTTGCTGGCCGCCCGACAGCTGATCTACCGAGCGCCAGAGCAGTTCGTCGAGTCCGAGTTTAGCGGCCAGCGCTTGTATCTGCCGTATGGGTTGCTGCCGTGGAGACAGCAGGTTGATCAGGTTGTACAGCCCGCTATGCTGGTGCAGCCGGCCCATAAAGATGTTGTGAAACACGCTTAGGATTGGCACCAGCCCCAGCTGTTGCGGCACCAAGGCGCAGCATTGAGGTTGGTGGCTGTAGAGGCGCCTGAGTAGGGTAGTCTTACCGGAGCCGCTGGTTCCGATAAGCGCCACCTTCTCGCCGGCGGTGATGCTGATACTGAGGTTTTTCAGTACCGGCGAGTCACCGTATCCCAGGGATTGGTTGCTGAGCTGAAACAGCGGTGCGGTCACGACGAGCGTGCACTTAACGATTGATCAAGCATTTGTCGATTAGACATTAATCGATCAGACCGATAGAGCGGGCGACGTCGGCCACCGGTTCAAAATCGGCGTTGCTGGCCTTGACGAAGCGGCTGCGTGGGAAAGCATTAAGCAGCTCCGGATCGTCCAGTGTCAGTAGAGCTTGCTGAACGCGTTGTTTAAATCCTTTCCCCCAGCGTTGATCGACATCGCCGCGAATAGTCCACTGGTAATCGGGATAGGTGGGTGTTTCCCAGATCACGCTGACCTGATCGGGATCTATAGTGCCGCTGGCCAGTTCGCGCTCCCAGACTTTGAAGTTAACCGCGCCTATATCGTAGGCGCCTGCCTGCACCAGGGCGATGGTGCGACTGTGATCACCACTGAATCCAACACGTGAGAATATCTCTTCAGGCGATTGATTAAATTGCTGTCTTAGGTAGAACTCTGGCATCAGTCGACCCGAGGTCGAGCCTTTAGAGCCGAAGGTGAAACTGTGTTCTTTGACGCTGTCTTCGAGGGTGGCGGCGGCTTGCAATTCGGTGCTTTTGTGGGCGATAAAATAGGTCTGAAAGAACTGATCTTCATAGCCTTGGGCGATCGCTTCGCTGCCCGGGACCCGCATCCGCGCCTGAACGCCGGACAGGCCACCAAACCAGGCCAGCTGGACCTGGTCATTGCGAAAGGCAGTCACGGCAGCGGCATAGGATTTAACCGGGATGTACTTAACTTCGACCCCGAGTTGCGTCGACAGATACTGGGCAATTTTGCCAAATCGGGTCTGCAGCTGCGTCTCGTCCTGATCAGGGATCGCGGTAAAGGTGAAGGTTTGGGCCGAGCTAAGAGGTGACAGCAGTAAAGCCGCCACTGTCACGAGTGGACAGAGGATTTGTGTGAGTTTCATAGTCGTTACATCTTGAAGGTTAAATAGCTTCATGCCAGATGGCGGGCGTTATTGTAGAGCACCTGCGGCAGGGAGCAAAGCAGGAAGGCGGCTAAGTGCTCCAAATCTAAGTGTTTGGAGGCCGCTGGCTATAAGGGCATAGCAAATGAATGGGTAATCTAGGTGTTTTTCCTAGATCCATAACGGCGCTAGAGGTGGATACTAGCCTCACTGCCACAAGGAGACAGAAGGACCTGATCGTGAAGGGATGCCACGATGAGTAGCAGTAAGGACAGAAAATAAAAAAGGCTGCCGTGATAGGATCTCGGAAGCCTTTTTCTCATGTCTGTAAAAAGGCGATGTGGCGGCCTATGGTCGATGCCAGTAATGGCTAAAGCCCGACCCACAAAAGAAACACCCTTTCTCTGAGGGCCTGCAGCTGAAGGTTCCTGCAGTCGCTGGACGTCCCACATATATGGTCCCATCCCTGTGGCTCGGCGCACTCCGTTCCCGACGGACTTACTGCACTTCCCACGTCCCTGTGGCTCGGCATTATTCCGATAATGCTGGCAAAATGCGTCCATCGTCAGGCTGTAGCCCGAACTATAGGGACGTAGCGAGTGCCGTCCACGCAGGAGCATTTGACGGCCAACCCGCAAAGGCATACACCCAGGTGACGACTTCGTTATACTAGCGCTCCAGTAGCCGTTTGATGGAGAACCCTTTTGACCCAGTTTCGTCCGTGCCACAAGGGCATACATCCAGGCGGCGACTTTTTTATACTGGCAGCCCTGCCTGCCTATTAATGGAGAACCCCTTTTGACTCAGTTTCGTCCGTGCATAGATCTCCACCAGGGTAAGGTAAAGCAGATCGTCGGCGGCAGTCTGAACGAGGAGGGTGCCGCTACCAATTTCGTCAGTCCCTACGATGCCGCCCATTATGCCGAACTCTATCGACAGCAGGCGCTGACCGGGGGGCATGTGATCGCTCTGGGGGCGGGCAATCAGGAACAGGCGTTCAGGGCTCTGGCTGCCTGGCCGGGCGGCCTGCAGTTCGGTGGAGGTGTGACCCCTGATAACGCCGCCGACTATCTGAATGCCGGGGCCTCACACGTTATCTTGACCTCTTATCTGTTCGAGGGCGGGCAGTTCTCCTGGGAGCGGCTCGAAAGGATTAAGGCTGAGACCGGTGTCGATCGTCTAGTACTGGATCTGAGTTGCCGTAAGACAGCCCAAGGTTGGCAGATCGCCACGGATCGCTGGCAAACCCTGACCGAACTGGCGATTACACCGGCGACCCTGCGTGAACTCGAGCAGCATTGTGCTGAGTTTTTGATCCACGCCGCCGATGTCGAGGGCCTTCAGGGAGGGGTCGATCAGGCGCTGGTGCAGCTGCTGGGTGCCCATTGTTCGATTCCGGTAACCTACGCCGGCGGTGCACGTGCACTCGAGGACCTGCAACAGGTACAGCAGCTCTCAGGGGGCAGGGTGGACCTGACCATCGGCAGTGCGCTGGATATCTTTGGGGGACGCGGCGTCACCCTGGAGGAGTGCGTCGCCTGGAACAGGGTTTAGCTTTTCGTACAGGGTGTCAGTCCTCGGATTTGGTTTGCCAGTGCAGTTCTTCTGGCTACCGCCTGACTCCTGATCCGGTGCACACTCTGAATATCCTGTTGTTGAATACTTTTCGCCGGTACAAAGCGCATAGTAGGGCGCTGTGCGGCTTCGCAGATCGCTTCGGCGTCTGCCGCGTCACTCTTGTTAGATTTAACGAAGGGCTTCACAAACTGAGGGGCAATCATCTGTACAACATGCCCTGATTCGGAAAACTTGCGCACCCAGTGGTTGGCACCACCGCAGGCCTCGACAGCAATCATGCACGGCGTTAGATTGGCAATAAAGGCCAGCAGTTTTGCACGGGGAAGTTTTTTCCTCAAAACTCATTCCCCGTGAGCATCCACGCCGTGAAGTTGAAAACTATTCTTGCTTAGATCAATGGCAAGAATGCTAATCTGTAGTTTAGGGTTATGATTAGTCATGGTCCGTCTTGCTCCTCTGTGATGAATGTTCTCACATTCATCATGGCTCATTTGAAGCCGATTAGAGTGAGGCGGACCATCCCATCTTATCATGCACAGGATAAAAGACCTGATCACGCTGCTTGGGAGCCGTGCCCTTGTGATAGTAGGCCTGCAGGCGATCTTTTGAAAAAAAACAATGTGATCCCGAAAGACTTAGCCCCCCTGTTTTATTTATCCGAGAGCTTGTCTGCAGCCTGGTGGCGCGCCATAAAACGCGCGATTTCGGCGGCCGTGGGATAGGTTGCGGTCAAACTCTCCACGTAATCCGGTATCCGTTGCAGACGCTCTGCTATAGGTTCTACCACCATCATCGAGATGTAGCCTACCTGAGTGTAGTAGGCCGTGCGTGCGCGGGTTTCGGACTGCTGCGGCGTAAACCCAAAGCGTGAAAACATCCTGCCTATTGCGGTGATTCGCAGCTGGTCAGTCTGCTCCATCAGGGTCTTAAGGGCTGGCGTTTGCTGGGCCCAATTGCGGATCGCAAAGTCCATCTTGGCATCAAATAGCTGTGGGTTAATCCAGCAGTCGAACAGATTGAGGATTGCCTCGTTGATGGTCTGGGCATAACGCTCGGTTTGTGCCACCAGCTGGCCGGTATTCTGTCTCTCCCAGCGCTTTATCAAGGCTTCGAGCAGCGCATCACGGTCTGCAAAATGCCAGTAAAAACTGGTGCGCGACAGCTTGAGCGCCTTGGCCAGCGGCATCACCTTGACCGAGTCGACCCCGGACTCGATTAGCAGGTCGTAGGCAGCATCCAGCCACAGCTCCTCAGATCCGCGCCAGCCGCTCTGTTTAGGTTCGGTCTTGGGTTTGGGCTCAGGTTTGGGTTGGGATGATAGAGGCATCGGTTTCCAGGGGCCAACAGGCAGAGTTATGAGCGCGCCTTGTGTCTTTCACGCTCAGCGTTTCAGGGAGTTCCATTTTAACCCTATTTAGCTAAAAGCGACACTGTAGCCTATTTTGTTGACACTAGTGTCGATTTTGCTAGTGTTCGGTCTGTCGATATTAATAAAAACCTTTTTATATAAAACCCGCTTTTTTTATAAAAATAGTCTGAGCCTCAGAGGTCACCATGTCCCAGGATCCGTTGCTGCAACCCTTCACCCTCAAACATCTGCGATTAAAGAACCGGATCATGATCACCAGTCATGAGCCGGCCTATCCCGAAGACGGGATGCCCAAGGCACGTTATCGCGCCTATCACCAGGAGCGCGCCAAGGCGGGTGTGGCCCTGACGATGACCGCAGGCTCGGCATCGGTTTCCCGCGACAGTCCGCCGGTGTTCAATAATATCCTGGCTTATAAGGATGAGGTGGTACCCTGGATGAGAGAGGTCGCCGATGCCTGTCATGAACACGAATGTGCGGTGATGATACAGCTCACCCATCTGGGGCGTCGTACCGGTTGGAACAAGGGTGACTGGCTGCCGGTGGTGTCGCCGTCACACCGCCGTGAAGCCTCGCATCGCGCCTTTCCCAAGCAGATGGAAGGCTGGGATATCGAGCGCATCATCGTCGATTATGCCGATGCGGCGGAACGGATGCAGGCCGCGGGACTCGATGGCATCGAGCTGCAGGCTTATGGTCATCTGATGGATCAGTTCTGGTCCCCGCTAACCAATACGTTGGACGTAAAAGGCCTGGAAGGACACTACGGCGGCTCGTTACAGAACCGTTTGCGCTTCACTACCGAGGTCCTGGCGGCGATCCGGCAGCGGGTCGGGGAGGCGTTTATCGTCGGGGTGCGCTATACCGCCGATGAGACACTCGCAGGGGGGATCTCTGCCGTCGAGGGGATAGAGATATCGAAACTGTTGCGCGATACCGGACAGGTCGATTTTCTCAATGTGATCCGGGGTCATATAGATACCGATGCCGGGTTGACCGATGTGATTCCGGTACAGGGGATGCCCAGTGCTCCGCATCTGAATTTTGCCGGCGCGGTGCGCAAAGCCACTGGGATGCCGACCTTCCATGCGGCGCGTATCAATGATGTGGCTACGGCGCGCCATGCCGTGGCGGCAGGTCTGGTCGATATGGTGGGGATGACCCGCGCGCATATGGCGGATCCGCATCTGGTCAGAAAAATCATCCAGGGACGTGAGACCGATATCCGTCCCTGTGTCGGCGCGACCTACTGTCTGGATCGCATCTATCAGGGCGGAGATGCGCTCTGTATTCATAACGCGGCAACGGGACGAGAGCTGAGTATGCCGCACGAGATTACGCCGGCGTCCACGCCCAGGAGCCTGGTGATTATCGGGGCAGGGCCTGCGGGGCTGGAGGCTGCTCGGGTTGCCGCCGAGCGCGGCCACAGAGTGACCCTGCTTGAGGCTGCGCCTGAACCCGGTGGGCAGGTGCGCCTCTGCGCCCAGAATCCACGCCGCCGCGAGATGCTGGCGATCATCGACTGGCGCATGGAGCAGTGTATGGCCCGAGGGGTGACGTTTCATTTTAATGTCCTGGCGGAAGCGGCGGATGTGGTCGCCCTCAACCCCGATGTAGTGATCATCGCCACGGGTGGGTTGCCGGATACCGAGGTGTTGGCCAGTGGCAATGAGCTGGTGGTGTCGAGCTGGGATATTATCTCGGGCGATGTCAAACCCGGCCACAATGTGCTGGTCTACGACGATGCCGGTGATCACGTCGGCCTGCAGGCCGCCGAGCTGATTGCGGCAACGGGCGCCAGGGTCGAGATTATGACTCCCGATCGCAGTTTCGCTCCTGAGGTGATGGCGATGAATCTGGTGCCCTATATGCGCGCCCTGCAGGCGAAGGAGGTGACCTTTACCGTCACCTATCGCTTGCACAGCGTCACTAGAACAGGTGTGAGTGCGGGTACGGAGCTCTGCGCCAGCATCGGCACCGATTATTCATCGCTGCGCCAAGAACGCAGCTTTGATCAGATCGTTATCAATCATGGTACCCTGCCGCTGGAAGATCTGTACTTCGAGCTCAGGCCGCATTCGAGCAATCTGGGTGCGGTGGAACAGGAGGCCCTGCTTGCCGGGCGTCAGCAGACCAGGATCGACAATCCCGAGGGCCGCTTTCAGCTGTTTAGAATCGGCGACGCCGTCTCCTCGCGCAATACCCATGCCGCGATCTATGATGCGCTGCGTCTGGTCAAAGAGATCTAGTAGATGGGAGAGCAAGCATGATAGAAACACTGGGTATCCTGGGTGTAGGGCATCTGGCCAGCTATGTGGTGGCGGGATTACGACATGGCGGCTACAACGGCTCGATCCTGTTATCGCCGCGTAACCCGGAGCGCAGTGCCGCGCTGGCCAAGCAACATGGCTGTGAGCTGGCCGCGACGAATGAGGAGCTGCTTAGGCGGTCGGAATATATCCTGTTGGCGGTGCGTCCGGCACAGGCGGAGGGGTTGTTGCAGTCATTGACCTTTAGTACCGAGCAGCTGGTTATCTCCTGCGTCGCGGGCATGCCGCTGGCCGAACTCGAGCGGCTGGTGGCACCGGCCCGGGTTGTGCGTACATTACCTCTGGCCTGTGCCGAGATCGGGGAGGGTGCCGTGCCGCTGTATCCGGATCATCCGCAGGTGCGGGAGCTGCTGGGGGTGATCGGGCAGGTGATCTGTTTAAAGAATGAAGCCGAGTTCGAGCTGGCCAGCGTTGCCGCCTGCATGAATGGCTGGATGTACGGGTTCTTCGAGCAGCTGACGCACTGGTACGTCGATCAGGGGATGGCGCCTGCCGAGGCTCGGGCACTGGTGTTACATTCGGTCGGAGGCGCAGCTAAGTTTGCGTCGGCCAGACCCGAGCTGCCACTGCGAGGTATCAGTGATTCGATCGCAACACCAGGCACCTATACCCTGACGGGACTGGAGCTGTTACAGAACAGCGACGCTTTTAGTCCCTGGCTGCAGGCGTGCGAACAGGTGTCACTCGCCCTTAAAAAGTGATTCACTAAGTCATTCTCGGTCAACTCAGTCCTCAACTACAGGGAAATCAATACCAACATGGAACCAACATCAAGGATACCTCGATGAGTTATAAGACCGCTTCAGCCGCCTGGTGGGCCGGAATCAAGGCGCTGTTGCCGATAGTGCCGGGTGTCGTCCCCTTCGGTCTGATCACCGGCGTTACCGCTGTAAAGATGGGGTTGTCGCCTGATATGGCGGTGGGGATGACCGGCCTTTTTTATGCCGGCTCCTCACAGCTTGCCGCCCTGCAGATGCTGCATGATCAGGCCGCGATGCCCGTTATTCTGCTGACCGCGCTGGTCATCAATATGCGTTTTCTGATGTACAGCGCTTCTATGGCGCCCTATCTGGGTCCGCTGCCCTGGTTCTGGAAATGGCCGCTGTGCTATCTGCTCACCGATCACGCTTATGCCCTGAGTATCATGAAATACCGCAATAATTCGATGGGGGACTACGGACACTACTTTTTAGCCGGTGTGTCGCTGTGTATGTGGCTGGTGTGGATGTCTACAGCGGTCATCGGGATCGTCCTGGGCGCTCAGATACCAGCGAGTTGGGCGCTCGACTTTGCCATTCCGCTGATGTTTTTGGCATTGCTGATTCCGGTGATTCAGGACTCGCCATCCCTGGCGGCGGCGCTGGTGGCAGGCACGGTCGCGGTCTGTGCCTACAGTCTGCCCTACAACAGTGGTCTGATGCTGGCCGCGATCAGTGGCATAGGCTCAGGGATCTGGCTAGAATCATTCCAGCAGCGCCGCGCTCAGGCGGCCAGCGACCTTGAGACCCGTGATCTGGAGGCTGGCACATGAGCGAAACTTATCTATGGATATTCTTTGTGGTCGTAGGGATCGGAACTTTTCTGCTGCGCGGCTGTTTTATTTTACTTCCCGGGAGTCAGCGTCAGCCCATATGGCTGAACAGGGCGTTGCATTATGTGCCCGCCAGTGTCCTGGCCGCACTGGTTTTTCCTGCACTTATAAAGCTCCAGACCGAGGGCCTAGAGTATGACTGGCATCGACTGCTGGCCGCACTGGTCGCGGCCCTGGTCGCGTGGAAAAGCAAGAATATGCTGCTGACCCTGGGGGCCGGTATGGCCGTACTCTGGGGATCCGAGTTTATCGCCTGATTCCTGGCTTATCGGTGTGCGCGAATCTTTGAGCAGCATCAGGCAACCCAGCGGGGTGCAGGGGGTAGAGCCGTTGCCACCTCGGGTAAACAGACGATATTCAACGGTCCGTTATCCTAGATACATCAGTGCCCCGGGAAGACGACGGTTTTGTTGCCGTTGAGGAAACAGCGTTTCTCGACATGCAACTTGATCGCCCTTGATAACACCAGACGTTCGGTATCACGTCCTTTTGCCACCAGACCCTCGGGTGTATAAGTATGATCCACAGGCTCCACTCCCTGACTAATGATGGGACCCTCATCCAGGTGTTCACTAACGTAGTGTGCGGTAGCCCCTACCAGCTTCACACCTTTCTCATAGGCCTGATGGTAAGGCTTGGCGCCTTTGAAACCTGGCAGCAGGGAGTGATGAATATTGATAGCACGGCCGTGCAGTTTTTTGCACATACCTTCGGACAGTATCTGCATGTAGCGCGCCAGCACAACGAGGTCAGCGTCGGCTTCCTGGATGATCTCCCACATCTGCGCTTCCTGCTGCGCCTTGGTTTCTGCGGTAATCGGCAGATGGTAATACGGGATATCGTACCAATCAGCCAACCTTTTTAGATCGGGATGATTGGAAATGATCGCCGGGATTTTGATATTAAGCGCACCGGTACTGGAGCGATGGAGAATATCCTGCAGACAGTGATCATACTGGGATATCAGTATCACCACCTTTTCTGGGGTCGCCAGGTCGCTCAGCTCCCATTTGATTTCAAAGTCCTCAGCCTTATCGGCAAACTGGTTACGCAATTGCTCTTCAGCAAATTCACCATTGCCGACGAAGTTGAACTCCACACGGAAGAAAAATCGCCCCGTATCGACATCATCAAACGTGTGCATCTCGTACGCGTAACACGTGTTCCGATACAGGCTGCTAATTATCAGATCGAGCACACCCAGTTTGGATAGAGAGCTCCCGGTCAGCACATAGGTTTTTTTATTCTGGTTCATTCTACGGGTCCTTTAATATTTTTTATGTGTCGCACTAAGGGTTTCAGTACCTGATCAATTCAGGTGTCACCGTAGCGCGTGAGAAGCGTCGTCATAAGCAACAGGCTTGCTGATACACGCTGATTTCCGTTGAGCGTCATTGGCGCTCAACGGATCTGGCTAGAGATTACGTCGCCGCGATTTTCTTATTCGGATCGAAGAACGGCTTCTCGACAACGGTGGCCGTTCTTGTTCCGCTGGGCATCTCGACGTCAAAACAGGTGCCAAGGGCCGCATAGTCGATATCCACCATGGCCAGGGCAATGTTTTGCTCCAGGCGGGGTGAGAACACGGCGGAAGAGACCTTGCCGACTTGCTTGATCACACGGATCGCGGTGACATTCCACACCGTTAAAAGCACTTGAACAGGGAAATAATATGAGAAATTTTGAGAGCAATTGGCCTAAATAGATGCCGCAAAAATGGTCAATTGGACTTGTTTTTTGCGTTCTTTAGACCATTTGGTCTAAGGCCATAAAGCCGCTGATTTAAAAGCTTTATATTCTATGCTAGCGTCTAAAGATCGCTACATTGAGTGCTATGTCACCGCTTATTTGTCAAGGGAGTGAGAGCTGGGTGACGTGTTATTCGACAGCACATTGGGAGTGGGCGGGTGACCGCCTATTTAATGATCAGCAAAGCTTGGCTTTATGTTGAGGTGACCATCGATTTGCACTCAGGGGCGGTCATAGGGTGGTTGATGGACATACTGATGACGCCAGACTTCGTATGTAATGCATTGAATAGCCGCACATTCGTAAACAACAATGCGGCAAAATCACCGCAAACCATGGTTCAGAGTTTATTGAACACAAAGCGATCGCTGAGCCGCGATTGAACCTTTGGCCAAGGAAATGTCCTGGTTTTAGACAGCCCGGAGTGATCTTTAAAGAATTACGTCAGAGGGTATAGGGAAGCGTCGCACTTGGGCGTTGAATTCGCGGAACCGAGTCAGTATGAGTGAGCGCCCCTCCATTGTTGATCAATGCTGTCGTGGAGGAGACGGGGAGATCGAGCTGGTCATAGGTAAAGGTCACAGCGGAGTGCTGGTCATGATCGTTGAGAGAGCCACCCGCTTTACGGTTTCCACACAGGTTGATAGTAAATCTGCCGAGGTTGTGGCGGCGGCCACGATTGCCTTACTCCTCCCGTTCAAGAAGGCGGTGCTAACGATCATCGCCGACAACGGCAAAGAGTTTTCTTATCATGAAAATATGACTGCAGCGGTAAATGCACAGGTCTACTTTGCGGACCCTTACTGCTCCTGGCAGGGCGGTCTGAATGAAAACATCAATGGTCTGCTTTCCTTATACTGGCTAAGAGTACGGACTTCAAAGCAGTGACAATACCAGAGGTTGATACATTAATCGTTCAGCTCAATGATCGGCCCAGAAAAATACTGGAATATATTATCGTTAAAAGTGTATGATCACTTGTTAGGAATTAAAAATTACAAGTGCCGCGCCATCCTCCCAAGATATATGCGCGGGCTCGTGTTTTAGCATCCATACTATGAATGTTAAAAACAGGTAGCTTAATATTAAATCATTAAGTTTAGCTAGCTTTTTGTTTTAAATAAAAAAGAAGTATCACCCTGTGTATATTTCGTAAAAATAATAATAATTTATATGGTCGCGTATCATGGAAAGCATTTTAAATATTACTAATTTAAAGTCGTTGCTTACTTTTTTCCACTTGGCGGGCTTAGCAGTTGGAGTTGGCGGAGCATGGATGTTAGATGTCTTTATTATCAAAAATATGAATATAACATTATCTAAAGATAAGTATTATATTTTTGAGTTTATTTCAAAATTTGTTTTTATAGGTCTTGTAGTGCTCTGGTTTTCAGGTCTGGCGTTCATTGCTTACTATTATGTATATACGCCTGAATTATTATTAAACGAGAAAACGTGGGGTAAAGTATTTATAGTTGTAGTTCTTTCTTTTAATGGTTTGTTTATACACAAGATCATGTTAAAAAGAATAAAAGAATCGATTGGTAGTTCTCTGCTAAATCATTTAGGTGATAGGGAAATAAGATTAATGTCAATGGTAGGGGCCGTGTCAGTTGTTTCCTGGTTGTTTCCTTTAATTCTGGGTGTTTCTGAGACACTAAACTTTAAAATATCCGCAATTTATATAATTTACTATTACCTAGTTGTTGTTGTGTTTTCATCTATAGTGGCAGTTTTAATATCAACTCATTTTATTAAGAGCAAGAAGCAAGAAGCAAGAAGCAAGAAGCAAGAAGCAAGAAATCTAACAAAAAAATGATATTCTTTCCGGATCTCAGCAAAGGGTACGCTACCTAGGATTCCTCACGAATAATATATAAAAATCATAAGAGTAATTGGAAATCAGGGGGTAGGATTAAGCCCCATGGGGCAGCGGTACGGACGATCAACGCAGACCATGGTTCAGAGGCTATTTAACACAAAGCGATTGCTGAGGCGCTCACTATTGATGTTTACTTTGCTGATCCCTACTCATCATGGGGCGAGGATTGAATGAAAACTTGAATGGATGACTGCATCAGAACATTCCGAAGGATATCAATTTTGCAGGGTTACCGATGCAGATGCACGGCGAGCAGAGCCGCGATTGAACCTAAGGCCGAGCAAATGTCTTGGTTTTAGACAGCCCGGAGTGATCTTTAAAGAATTACGTCAAGGGGTACCGGGACGTGTCGCACTTGGGCGTTGAATTCGCGTGGCCATCCGGACTTGACCACATCAGTTGGCGTCACTATCATTAATAAGGTTTCAGACGCTGCGGGCAGCTGAGTTGAAGGTCTTAGGCGCTTGAAGGTCTTAGGCGCTTGATGGTGCAGGAGTGCTGGCGCCAATCCTGAATCAAGCCCGACAGGCGAGCAATCAGCCGGTCGTACTCACACGAACGATAGATGAGCCGAAGTGCAACGCCAGTAGTCCATGAGAATGTGGCAAAAGAAACCTGAGCGTGTGGAACATTACTTCAACCCCTCCCAAAAAAAAATATTGCTTACACTATGTAAGTGTATTTGCTGGCTGAGCCGATGGTAATATGAATAAAGTCATATTGGATGCAGTGGATATCCGCATTTTGAGCGCCGTGCAGCAGCACGGACAAATCAGTAAAATGAGACTTTCAGAACTGGTTAATCTCTCGCCGACGCCCTGCTGGATTCGACTAGAAAAACTCAAAAAGGCCGGCTACATAAAGGGTTATAGAGGTGAGATTGCCATCGATAGGATTATCGACTTAGCAACAGTATTTGTTACGATTTCACTGAAGACGCATAATAGAGCAGATTTTCAGCGGTTTGAAAATTACATTCAGAGCGTCGATGACATCGTAGAATGTAACGCTACGGGAGGTGGTTCAGACTATGTGATGAAAGTAATTAGCGCTAACCTTCATGATTTTCAAAAGGTGATGGAGGAAATGCTCAATAACGAGATAGGTATTGAACGCTATGTTATTTATATGGTGACCAGGGAAGTGAAATCAAAACCTATTAGCTTGTCGAAACTGTTGGAATATAAAAAAGCCCATAACTATTGAATTAAATTTATTAAAAATTTCCTCCTCAATTTCGCGAAGTTAAGCCGACGCCCGTTGCCGATGTGGGCGATATTCGGTATCCCACTGAACCGCTCCACAGTATTTTCCGGTTTTTAGGCCGTTAGGCCCTTGGGCACAGGAAGGGAATGCGCACGACAGCATGCCGTCACCGTATTGGCCAGAAGGCAGGCAATGGTCATCGGGCCGACGCCACCGGGTACCGGCGTGATCGCGGCAGCGATCTCTTTGGCTGCGTCGTAATCTACATCGCCGACCAGCCGCGTCATGCCCTCGTCCTTTTCAATGCGATTGATACCCACGTCGATCACCGTTGCGCCAGGTTTTATCCAGTCACCCTGGACGAACAGAGATTGTCCCACTGCCGCGACCACGATATCGGCACCGCGCACGATCTCCGGTAGATTGCGCGTACGCGAATGGACCACGGTGACGGTGCAGCTATCTCTGAGCAACAGCTGCGCCATGGGTTTGCCGACGATGTTAGAACGCCCAATCACCACCGCATTCAGGCCCGATAGGCTACCGCAATACTCGCGGAGCATCATCAGACATCCCAAGGGAGTGCAGGGCACCATCGCCTGCTGCCCGGTCGCAAGCAGACCGACATTGGAGATATGAAACCCGTCTACGTCTTTGGTCACGTCAATCGCATTGATCACTAAGGCATCGTCAAGGTGCTCCGGCAAAGGAAGCTGAACGAGGATGCCATGCACCGCCGGATCCGTATTGAGCTGATGGATTAGCGCCAAAAGTTCGGCCTCGGTGGTGTCTACAGGCAATTTGTGCTCGTAGGAGTTCATGCCGACATCAACGGTTTGCTTTCCCTTTGCGCGTACATAGACCTGGGACGCCGGATCTTCACCCACGAGTACCACCGCCAGGCCGGGAGTGATCCCGTGTTGTTGCTTGAGGTGTGAGGTATGTTGGGCGATCCTTTCACGTAGCGTGGCGGCGAAGACCTTGCCGTCGATGATTTGTGCACTCATGCGATCTTGTTCTCCGTTCTAGCACCGCCTAAATCAGGTTGACGATCGGTAAAGGCGGTGCATTTGTTTTTATTCTGTAGCGCCGCAGCGCAAAGTTGCTGCGCTGTTCAGTCGTCTAAAAAACGGGGGTCCAGCACGGCAGTGTGACTGCTTAACGTTACTCGGTGGAGGCGGGCCGACCCGCGGCTCCTCCATTTTCGGTAACCCAGTTTGCGTTGACACCGATTCCGCCCAGCGGGAAGAAATGCACCTGCTCGATGCCGAAGTTCGAGTGGCGCTTCTTATGTGCGGCAAGCGCGG
This sequence comes from Motiliproteus sp., assembly GCA_047633175.1. GTDB lineage: Bacteria > Pseudomonadota > Gammaproteobacteria > Pseudomonadales > Balneatricaceae > Motiliproteus. The sequence continues at coordinate 21,509 of JBLIEQ010000042.1, forward strand.
TCAACAATTCGGTAGGTTCATAGGGCAGCATCAGCTTGGTGACATCCTTTGCCCTGCGTTGCAATACCCGCATGCTGGGGCCAACGCCGCAAGATAGGGAGTATTTGATCAGGGTGTGAAGCTTAGCCGGGCCGGCCACGCCGATATGGATGGGTAGGTTAATCCCCTCGGCGGCTAGCCGGTCTGCCCAGGCGATCACCGGCGCCGCCTCGAAACAGAATTGGGTGGTGAGTGCCACACGGGCATCGGTCCGCTCAGAAAAAGCCTGTTTCCACTTCAGGGATTGTGTCACCATTCGGTCGGAACCATCGGGATCGATATCGCGGTTACGCTCAGGATGGCCCGCGAAGTGCAAATTCTTGAATCCGTCAAAGAGGCCCGTCTCGATCAATTGCATGGAATCTTCGAATTCGCCAGCCGGAGTCGTCACCCCTCCGCCCAAGAGCAGCCCTTGTTCTACGCCAGCCTCTCCCTGATATCGGGCGACCCATTCGGCCAGTTCGGCCCTATCCTTGATGAGGCGAGCGGGAAAATGAGGCATGACCGGGAAGCCCTCGTCGGTCAGACGGCGTGCCGTGCGAACCATGTCCTCGATCGGTGTTCCCGCGAGATGGGCAATATAGACACGGGTGCCTGTTGGCAGAATATCGCTAAATCTCTCCACCTTGTCGGCGGTCCGTGGCATCACCTCAATGGAATAGCCGCCTAGAAAGTTCTCCAGCAAGCAGGATGTCTGATCCTCTGTGCTGGCAGCGGAAGGTTTTTGAAAAAAAGAGAGCAGCCCCATAAAATCTATCCTGCGTGCTGGTGGGTGGTTTAACCCTTTGTATTAATTTTCGATGAGCGGCCGCAGGCGCTGTGATAGCCCTGGCTGCAGCGACCTTCGGTCCTTGCAGCACGCCGCTCATGCTGGCTTTACAGAACGGCTAAGCCTGAGCCTGAAGGCGAGTCTGCGATGGTCGCTCACTCACTCATTGTGCTTTTTTGTTTGCTGAGATCAAGTCGCCGCGATTTTCTTATTCGGATCGAAGAACGGCTTCGCGACAACGCTGGCCGTTCTTGTTCCGTTGGGCATCTCGACGTCAAAACGGGTGCCAAGGGCTGCATAGTCGATATCCACCATGGCCAGGGCAATGTTTTGCTCCAGGCGGGGTGAGAACACCGCGGAAGTGACCTTGCCGACTTGCTTGCCGTCTTGTTCCAGCGCCCAGAACCGAGAGTTAGGACCGGCCAGTGCAGGACCATCGATGATTACACCTACTTGCTTGCGTGACACCCCTTCTTCACGGATACGTTTAAGTGCAGCCTTGCCAATGAAGTCGGCCTCAATATCCAGCTCGACCAGGCGATCCATACCCAGTTCATAGGGGTTGTTGCTGATGTCCATATCGGCGTGGTAGGACAGCATACCGCCCTCAATACGGCGAATGCTCGAGGTGTGGCCCGGCTGAAGACCGAACGGCGCACCTGCCGCCATGATCTTTTCCCACAGCTCATCACCCTTGGCGCTGTCTGTCAGGTAGAGTTCATAGCCGAGTTCGCTGGACCAGCCGGTCCGGGAAACGATCAGTGGGATACCGTCCAGGTCGTATTCGCGTAACCAGTAATACCTGAGGTCGGTGATACTGTCTCCGAATAACGCTTGCATGATTTTACCGGACTCAGGACCCTGCAGCTGCAGCGGTGAAACATCCGGTTCGCGGATCTGGACATCCAAGCCGGAATTAATAGCGACGCCCTGCGCCCACAGCAAGATGTCGCTGTCAGCCAGAGAGATCCAGAAACGGTTTTCCTCGAGACGCAGCAGGATAGGATCGTTCAAAACCCCGCCTGCAGCATTGGTGATTAGTACATATTTACACTGACCTACCGCACACTTTGACAGGTCGCGAGGGGTGAGCAGCTGAGCAAATTGTGCAGCGTCGGGACCGGTGATCTCTACCTGACGCTCAACGGCAACATCACAGAGGATGGCCTTGTTAACCAAGTTCCAGAAGTTTTGCTCGGGATCACCGAAATCGCGAGGGATATACATGTGGTTATACACCGAGAACCCTGTGGCGCCCCAACGCAGGGTTGCATCGAAGTAGGGTGACTTGCGAATTTGTGTTCCAAAGCCAAAGTCTTTTTGTTGTTGTTTAGCCATTTTATCATCCTCATAGTGTGCGACCACGTCCATTGTGGTGACATCACACACCACTCAAAACGCTTGAACAGAGGAAATGATATGAGAAATCTTGAGAGAAATAGGCCTAAACAGATGCCGAAAAATGGGCAATCGGACTTTTTTTTTAAGCGCTTTAGACCATTTGGACTAAAGCCAGGCCAGGCATATCCAGTTATGGCACCAGTCTATGTGACTGGCAGTTAACGGAGGGACGACCCAGAGGGCTTTGCATTAGCCTGGCTAATCAATCTGGTTAGTAATTGTCGTTTTACACCTGCTTGTGTTGTTTTTACGATGAGGCTCTACATTCACAGGAGCAGAAACTATGTCAGTCCATGAGGCAGCCATCAATTGGCAGCGCACCGGTCACGAGTCCGAGGCAAACACTTACTCGCGTAACCACCGCGTCACCTTGAATGGAGGCCAGGAGGTTGATGTTTCGGCATCGGTAGAGTTCAAAGGCGACCCTAATTGTGCTGATCCTGAGCAGATGCTGGTGAGCGCCGTCTCCAGTTGCCATATGCTGTTTGTCCTAGCCATTGCCGAGTTTCAGGGGTATCAGGTTGACTCCTATGAAGATCATCCTAAGGGTTATCTGGAGAGCAATGATAAAAAAGGCAAGCAGGTGACGCGTATTGAATTGTCGCCCCGGATTATCTTCAGTGGCGACAAGTTGCCTGACCAGAAGGCGATTTCAAGAATCCACGCCAATGCCCATAGCAACTGTTTTATACGCAATTCAATCACCGCTGAGGTGACCATCAACCCTCTTTAATCAATCCTCTTTAATCAGGCCCTTTTAATCAGACATCGTTGGCGGGAGTTATTTATGAAGGATATACAATCGAAGGGAGACGTCCTGCTTCGAGAGGATAAAGAAGGCGCCGTTTATCTGACGCTAAATCGCCCGGAGCGCTTCAACACCCTCTCCGAAGCGTTGCTGACCGCACTGCAGGCCGAACTGGACGCTATCGCTGCCGACCCCGCAGTGCGCTCGGTGGTGATCGCCGCCAGTGGAACGGGCTTTTGCGCGGGCCACGACCTGCGAGAAATGCGCGCGCACCCCGATCATGGCTACTATCAGGCGTTATTTCGCCGCTGCGGTCAGGTGATGCAGAGTATCGTCGCCTTGCCGGTGCCGGTGATTGCCAAAGTCCAGGGCATGGCCACGGCGGCAGGGTGCCAACTGGTAGCCAGCTGCGATCTGGCCATCGCCGCCCGATCGGCCAGTTTCGGTGTGTCGGGCATCAATGTCGGCTTGTTCTGTTCGACGCCTGCCGTGGCTTTGTCACGCAATATCACGCCTAAGCGCGCGTTCGACATGCTGGTGTCTGGTCACTTTATCGATGCGGATACCGCGCTGGAGTGGGGGTTGCTGAGCGATGTAGCCGACGATGTCGAACTGGATGCGAGGGTAGCGGCTAAGGTAGCGCAGATCCTGAGCAAGAGTCCGGCGGCTGTGCGCTTTGGCAAAAGCATGTTCCACCCCCAACGGCAGATGCCACTGCCCGAGGCCTATGAGTTTGCCGGCAAGGTAATGGCCGAAAACATGATGAGTGCCGATGTTGGAGAAGGAATCGATGCGTTTCTCGGGAAGCGCAAACCCAAGTGGGAGCAGCCGGGCCGCTAAGGCTGGCGAGCATTTCGCGCTCAGTGTCGCCGGTTCGACTATCTTCCATCGGCCCGGTGGCGGCATAGCCGATAAATGGGGTTACGCTTATAGAACCGGTAGAGGTTAGGAGGCTGATCGAGAATAGACTGACCTACTGCGAAATGCGCATTGTGGCCATATTTTTCGCTCATTTTTGGCAAATAGAACCACTATTCACCGCAAATGACCGGAAAATCTGACTCCCCCTCTACCTTAAAAGAGTGAGTATCTCTCGCTAAGATTGCCCTCCTCTTAAAATAAGGGTCGGTCAGTCTCCTAGAAACCCTCCGCGGGCCGATTTAACGGCCGGGTGACGAACCCTGCATAAAAATAACAAGGGAAAGACCATGAATGATATCTGCGACTTCAATGAGGCTCTGGAAAAGACAACGGCCAATTATGTTCCGCTGTCACCGTTGAGCTTTATCAAACGGGCTGCCGCAGTTTATCCAGACCGGACCGCGCTGATATACAATGAGGCTCGCTACAGTTGGCAACAGACCTACACCCGCTGCTGTCGCCTGGCCTCTTTGTTACAGAGCCACGGCATTGCGCGGGGCGATACGGTGGCTGTCATGTTGCCGAATGTACCGGTCTTGTACGAAGCACATTTTGGCGTGCCCATGGTGGGAGCGGTGCTCAATGCCATCAACATCCGTCTCGATCCGGAAGCGGTGGCCTTTATTCTCGATCACAGCCGTTCGCGCCTGTTGCTGGTCGATCCGGAGTACGCGGACGTGGTGGAAAAAGCGCTCGCCCGAATGGTGCGGCCGGCACCCATCGTTATCAACGTGTCGGACCCCAGCCAGGACGCAGAACGCTTTATCGGCGACCTTGAGTACGAGGCGCTGCTGGCTGAGCAGTCCGAGAAACACGATTGGGAATTACCCGAAGACGAGTGGGATGCGATTGCCCTGGGCTACACCTCGGGCACCACCGGCAACCCCAAGGGGGTGGTTACTCACCATCGCGGCGCCTACCTGAACGCAGTCAGCAACGTCCTGTCCTGGACCTTGCCCGCCAAGGTAACCTACCTGTGGACCCTGCCGATGTTTCACTGCAACGGCTGGTGCTTCCCGTGGACCCTGGCGGCGATCGGTGGAACCAGCGTCTGCCTGCGACGCGTGGATCCCGAGCACATTCTCAAGTTAATTAGAGAGCACCGGATCAGCCATTACTGCGGCGCCCCCATCGTTCATGCCATGATCGCCGATGCGGCCGTTGCTGCCGGTGTGCCCATCGAGCACAGGGTTTCGGGGCTGATCGCAGGTGCAGCACCGCCTGCCTCCGTGCTGGAGCGGATGGAGAAAATCGGCATTGAGCTCACTCACGTATACGGGCTGACCGAGACTTACGGCCCCGCCACGGTTTGCGCTAAGCAGGACGGCTGGGATCAACAGCCTCTGGATGAGCGGGTGCGGCTCAATGGCCGTCAGGGTGTCACCTATCCACTGCAAGAAAGCGTCGCGGTACTCGACTCGGAGACCCTTAATCCCGTGCCCGCCGACGGCAAAACGGTGGGTGAGATTATGTTCCGAGGCAATATCGTCATGAAGGGCTACTTACGCAACGAAGCGGCTACCCATGAAGCCTTTGCCGGTGGCTGGTTTCACTCCGGTGACCTGGCAGTGGTGGACGCGAACGGCTACATCAAGATTCGCGACCGGCTGAAAGACGTGATCATCTCAGGCGGAGAAAACATCTCCTCACTGGAGGTCGAGGAGATCCTTCAGCGGCATGCAGACGTCGAAGTCGCGGCGGTGGTGGCCATGGCCGATGCCAAGTGGGGCGAAATCCCCGTCGCTTTTGTCCAGCTGCGTCCCGGCAGCGAGCTGAGCGAAGAGGCATTGATCCGCTTCTGCAGGGAGAATATCAGCCGCTTCAAGGTGCCCAAGAAGATCATCTTCAGCCGGCTGCCAACCACCTCAACGGGGAAAATTCAGAAGTTCCTGCTGCGCCAGCAGCTCGAGACCAGTCTGTCACCCTGAGCCGGTCGGAAGCTAGGAGCTGAAACAGCCGTGGGACAGTGACCTGTTTTTTAACACGACAGCGATTATAGTGACCGTTAAACGGGTCACTATAATCGCGCAGTGGTCCACCGCCCTTCTTGCGAGTATTGGTCATGTTACGACTCCCACCCCTGCTTGCGCTCTCCTATTTCGAGGTCGCCGCGCGAACCAAGAGTTTCGCCGCGGCCGCCAAAGAGCTGCATGTCACTCCGGCGGCTATCAGCCACCAGATCAAGGCGCTGGAAGAGTGTCTGGGTGTTGCACTGTTTGTTCGCCACCACCGGCGGGTCAGTCTGACCCCGGCCGCTCGTGTGGCCCTGCCGGAGCTTCACGAGGGGTTTCAGACCCTGGATCGTGCAGTGGACAGAATTCGCTCCTATGGCGAAGAGCGCCTGATCGTTACCGTGTGCTCCGAACCCCTGTTCGCCACCAAATGGATCGTGCCACGCCTGCACCGTTTCTACGCCCGTTGTCCGGAGGCCGAAGTGCGGTTGCAGGCGAGCCTGCATACGGTGGACCGCACTCGAGATAACACGTTCGGTGTAACCAACCTCAAGCGTGCCGGCATCGACGTTTCCGTGCGCCTCGGTTACGGCCAGTACACCGGCATTGAATCGCAGCGGCTGATGGGTTTGGAGCTGGTGCCCATGTGCGCACCGGCGCTGGCCGCCACCCTGAATGGTATCGACACACTGTGTGGCCTGCCGTTGCTGTGCGACAGCACCCTCACCCAGTTCGACGAACCCTGCGGCTGGAAAGCGTGGTTCAAGCAGCAAGGGTGTGAAGTCGGCGCGTTACGGGAGCGGCGATTTGGCAACGGACTGCTGGCGCTGGAGGCTGCTATCGCCGGCCAGGGCGTCCTGCTCGGCAGCCGGGATCTCCACCAGCCGGAATTAAGCGCCGGAAAACTGGTGAGAGCGTTCGATAGACCGCTGAACTGCGTCCCTGCGTACTTCGTGGTCAGCGCGGGCCCAGGCGTCGAGCGGTCAATCGCTACGCTGTTTCGAGAATGGTTGCTGGATGAGGCGAATGAGGCAGCCGAAGTGTAACCTCAGGATTGAGCCCCAAGCTTCCTGCCCCCTTATGAGCGGGCTTACCCTTGGCTATGTACCCGTTAGTTGTTGCGGAGATGTCTGAAAATATGAGTAATGGCGTAAAGTAACCGGTCATTCTGAGGCGTGGTTGATATCCCGATACAAGTCTGACCTTAACGGCTGATCGGCAAACTTCTCTTTCCATACCCTTGGCGTTAGTTCCTCCACCCGGCTGGCCGGGTGTTCACTGATCCGCAACAGTACATCGGTTAGATAGGTGTATGGATTGACGTCATGTAGCTTGCAGGTGCTGACCAGGCTCTGAATGATGCCCACATGCTCAGCGC
>JBLIEQ010000043.1:0-27132 GCA_047633175.1 Motiliproteus sp.
TCACGTCATGTCCGTTCTGTAGATACACCTGCCGTGACCTCACGCTCCGTGGGGTGTCCGCTATCAGGAACGCCTTAACCTCATCAACAACCAATTCTGGCCAGAGGTGAGAGACCGCAAAGTGTCGGCAAGCGCCTGTTGGTGGCGTTAAGTTTTACACGTTTAAGTGTCCGGTTTGGCCCGTGACGACCACGGATTCAACTCCCGACCAATATAAATACTCAGAAGATGACGAAGGCTGTTCAATTCACTGACCATATTAAGTAGCCCTTTCTCCTGATTAACTCAGCGAAAGCTTGTCTGGAGCACTCGGCGTAGCCGAGTAAGCATGCGAAGATATTTACACACACGTATTACACCGAGTGTATAAGCTATAAAAACAAAAAAGGCCAGATAGAATCTGGCCTCTTATTAGCTCACCCTAAAGTACATAGTATTTACTATAAACTTCCTTGGCAGCGGCTTTCTACTGGCTAGCGCTTATGCAAACAGGTGCTTGACGCCGTCGCGTTCTTCGCTCAGTTCCTGCTCGGTCGCTGTCATCTTCTCGCGGCTGAATGCACTGATCTCGAGACCGTTGACAACCTGGTACTTGCCATCTTTACAGGTCACTGGGAAAGAGTAGATCAGGCCTTCGGCGATGCCGTAGGTGTTGCCATCGCTTGGGATCGCCATGCTGACCCAATCGCCTTCGGCAGTGCCCAGAGCCCAGTCACGCATGTGCTCTGCTGCTGCGTTGGCCGCAGAGGCTGCAGAAGAAAGCCCACGTGCCTTGATAATAGCCGCACCGCGTTGCTGTACTTCAGGGATAAAGGTCTCTTTGTACCAGCTTTCATCAACCAGATCGGTAGCAGCAACTCCGGCAATCGTGGTGTTGCTGATATCAGGGTACTGAGTGGCTGAGTGGTTGCCCCAGATAGTGACTTTCTTGACGTCGGTTACGTGCTTGCCGGTCTTGTTGGCCAGCTGTGCTGCCGAACGGTTGTGATCCAGACGGGTCATCGCCGTGAATTGGCCTGGATCCAGGTCCGGTGCATTCTGTTGGGCAATCAGCGCATTGGTGTTGGCTGGGTTGCCGACAACCAGAACCTTGATGTTACGGCTGGCGTGATCGTTGAGTGCCTTGCCCTGAACGGAGAAGATCGCCGCGTTTGCTTCCAGCAGATCCTTGCGCTCCATACCGGGTCCACGAGGACGGGCGCCGACGAGCAGTGCGTAATCTGCGTCTTTAAAAGCGACCTCAGGCTTGTCGCTCATAACGATCCCTTGCAGCAGTGGGAACGCACAGTCTTCAAGCTCCATGGCAACACCCTTGAGGGCATCCAATGCAGGTGTGATTTCGAGCAATTGCAGAATGATTGGTTGATCGTTACCGAGCATCTGGCCGGAAGCGATGCGAATTAGTAGCGAGTAGCTGATCTGGCCAGCAGCACCAGTGACTGCAACGCGGACAGGTTGTTTCATTGAAAATCCCCTTCATTCTATGGATCAAATCCGGCGCTGGGCCGGGAGACAAATACGGTGGCGGAATTATAGGGTATTCGTACGGGGTAGGCTATAAGACGAGGCCGGACTACAACCAATGGAGGAGGGCGGCATCGATGGTTATCTTTTTATTTCCAGTTCCAGTTCCAGATCCAGAGCCGGTTCCAGATCCAGTGCCAGGCGGAAGCCCCAGGTGTTACGGCTGGTATGTGGGGGATGGCGATAACGGCTGGCAGAACGGAGCAGCCGGGGTATGTCATACCAGGACCCGCCGCGCATGACCCGATAGTTGCACAGACCTACATTCCAGCTGCTGCCGTTTTCAGGCGCCAGAGCATAGGTTGGGTTATAACAGTCAGAGACCCATTCGTAGACATTACCGTTCATGTCATGCAGGCCGAATGGGTTGGCGCTAAAGCTACCGCCAGGTGCAGTTTTAATACCATCGAAAGCGCTGCCGCAATCATCACAGGCTGCGTTGTTGCTGCCGACCTCGTTACCCCACCAGTAGAGGGTCTGGTTACCGCCGCGGGCGGCATATTCCCATTCTGCTTCTGAGGGCAGTCGATAAGGTTGCCCGGTTTGCTGCCGAATCCAGTCGGTGTAAGCGTTGGCATCGTTCCAGCTGATATTGATGGCGGGGCGCTCGCCTCGGCCCCAGCCTTCATCGGCAGGAAGAGGCCGGCCCGTAGAGCGCGCAAACAGGTCGTACTCGGCGAAACTGACCTCATGCTGCGAGAGTGCAAAACGATGCTCGAAGGTGACCCGGTGGACGGGTAACTCGTTATCATCGCCGTTACGGTCCAGGTCGCCCATATCGAAACTGCCTGCGGGGATGCTGATCATATTGGGACCGAAAATACCGGGTATCACCTCATCCTTGAACACCTTCGCGGTCTCCTGGGTAGAGGCTATATCGATCTCTTCCCGAGTAGCGGCGGTTGTCTTTCTGAGGGTATCGCGCGTCAGTCTGAGATTGAAACGATCGATCTGGGTGCTCAGCAGTTGCAGCAGTTCGGGATCAGGAGACTGCTCAGCAAGGGATGCGAATGCCGTGCTCAGTGATTTTTTTGACTGGATGGTGGGTGGCTGCAGGAGCAGTTTTTGTACCTGAACTATCTCGTCAAGCAATCGCTGCTGCTGGTTCTGGTGCGCGTTGGTGGCTAGTAGATAACCCAGGGTTAAACCGGCTCCGAAGATGCCGGTCGCGAGCAGCGCTCGGACAAACCAGCCACGGCTTTTAGGTATCGATGCCGAGTCTGCTGGCACGGGCCTGATCACCTCAGACAGGGGGGCGTTACTCTTTAAGGGCTGTAGATCCGGTTGCGCCTGCTGCCCGAGTACAAACAGTTGCTGTAGTAGTTCTATGGCTGATGCCGGGCGATTCCCCGGAGTTTCATCCATCGCGCTCAGGAGCCGTTGCCATTGTTCTGGAGTGAATTGACTCGGGGCGGGGAGCTGATGCGGATCTCGATCCAGCACAGGAGTATCCGGTGAAAAGGGTGCGTGGCCGCCAAATAGCAGGTAGATCAGGCAGGCGTACGAGTAGATGTCAGCGCTCGCCTCCAGAGGGTCCATACTAAAGGCTTCTGGAGGATAGTATTCACTATTGAGAACCTGGGACCCCCTTTTTTGAATGCTGCGGAGCAGGGGCTGGCGGAACGCGGCGTTGACCAGTTTGACGCCTGATTCGCGGGTAATGATGACATTCCAGGGCGTCAGGTCACCGTGGCTAAGATCATGTTTTGCTAGGTAATCGAGGGTTAGGGCTGTCTGCTGCAGAATAACACGGGCTTTGTTGGCATTGAGTTGCTTGTAACCATCCTCCATCAGAATCCGCGCCAGGCTGCGGCTAGAGAAGGGCTCCATGGCGACAAACAGCCAGCCTTCACGGCTCTGAAAATAGCCGTAGATCTTGGCCAGGTGCTTATGTTCCAGACGCGTGCTGCGGGTTACTAACGACTTGAACTGTTCCAGTACGCTGGGACTCTTGAGCAACGTGGGATTGACGATCTCCAGTGCGACCTGATCACAAGACGCCTCGTCGTTGCCGGTGCTCAGGTCATAAGCGTGCCACACCTGGCCAATAGGACTGTTGCTGACGGCTTTTATCAGCTGGAATTGCCGGTGTTCGGGGCCAAGCACCATCTGCTTGCGCAGGGTCGAGAAATCCAGAGCCATAATCGCCTTCTTTCACAGTCTGTTATCGCATCACCAGCCAGAATCTCCCATCATATCTCAAACCCTTGGCCGGTTGTAATCGGATCGGCGTACCCCGTTCCCCATATGGGTCGGCGTTTTGTGGGCCGGTATTTTGTGGGTAGAAAGTATTCCGACAAGGCTAGCGAGGCGCAGCCATCGTCGGGCTGAAGCCCAACCCACCATGACAGCACCCTGGCCGGACATTGTGGGTGATTGGGAATCTTTTTGATCAATCAGTCACCAGCGGTGGTAGCGACTTGACCAGGTCGTCGATCGCTTTCATCTGTTTATCTGTATCAGGAGTGTTCGAGTTTGTCCGGTGGATACCTTAATCAGTCACCAGCGGTGGCAGCGACTTGACCAGGTCGTCGATCGCTTTCATCTGCTGAAGGTAGGGTTCGAGCTTGTCCAGCGGCAGGGCGCAGGGGCCATCGCATTTTGCTTCAAGGGGATTGGGGTGGGCCTCCAGAAACAGCCCCGCAATACCCTGTGATAGGCCCGCACGGGATAACTGGGCCACCAGCGCCCGACGGCCATCGGCGGAGTCGCTGCGTCCTCCGGGCATCTGCAGGGCGTGGGTGGCATCAAACATCAGCGGATAGCGAAACTCTTTCATAACCGAAAAGCCGAGCATATCAACGACCAGATTATTGTAACCAAAGCTGCTGCCGCGCTCACACAGGATGAGTCGATCGTTACCGGCCTGACGGAACTTATTAAGGATATGGCCCATCTCCTGGGGCGCGAGGAACTGCGCTTTCTTGATATTGATGGCCGCGCCGGTCTTCGCCATTTCGACCACCAGATCAGTCTGCCGCGATAAAAAGGCGGGTAGTTGGATAATATCAGCCACCTCTGCGGCGGCGGCGGCCTGTGAGGGTTCGTGTACGTCGGTGATTACCGGCACGCCGAAGGTCTCTTTAATCTCCTGCAGAATTCTTAAGCCTTTTTCCAGACCCGGGCCTCTAAATGAATCGATCGAAGAGCGGTTGGCTTTATCGTATGAGGCCTTGAAGACGTAGGGGATACCCAGTCGTTGACTGACCTCGACATAGTGCTCGGCGATACGCATCGCCAGATCACGAGACTCGAGGACATTCATGCCACCAAAGAGCACAAAGGGCAGCTCATTGCTGATTTGGATATTACCTACGGTAACAATTTTTTGGCTCATCAGGGGTGCCCTCAGGAATAGTCAACAGTTCGACACTGTAAAAGCCCCGATTATAGAAGAGCCGGAAGCTCAGGGGTACCTCTGTCACTCCTGTCTCTGACTTAGGGTAACAGCCGGTTCCGGGGTTGCACTGTGTGGGGTGTCGGCCGGCTGCTAGCCGGCTGGCAGGAAGTCGATATGATAAAGTCCTTTCCAAGGTTCTACGGACTTGGCCTCAAAGGCTAATAGCATGACTCGGGCGCGTAGTTTTCTTTCCAGCGCGGGGTTGTTGAGATCACTGGAGAGGATGCTGCAGTCAATAACCCGGCCTGCCGGGTTGATGCTGAAGTTAAAGATGACCCTGCCCCTAAGCCCCAGTTGCGAGCGTAATTCGCGTCTGTAGAGGGCGTAGAACGCGGCTTTGTGGCGGTCAAAGACCAGGCTGATCTCTTCAGGGCTGCGCTGTTTGATCCGTACAACGCCGCGGGCCTGTGCGGCTCGCGCCGCGTTTGTGTTAGAGGCGATGCCGTCAGAGGCTATGTCGTCAGAGGCGAAGCCCTCGGGGGCAGAGACGCGCGTGGTTTGACGGGCGGCCAGGGTCGCGCTGCCGGATTGTTCCAGTGCGGTGGTCTGAATGCCGCCACTGCCTGTCAGAGCCCCGCGTCCTAGCAGATCAGGATTGTTGCGCTGTGCACGGCCAGCCCGGACGTTACGCAGGGGTTGGTCGTCGCGCTGAGTCAGGACGTTGAGGTTTTGTAGTGCCCTGAGCTGGCTCTGCAATGCCAGGATGCCGCTGCTGGCAGCCGTGTCTCGAGCTTGGCTGAGCTGCTCGGGAGTTGGTTCGGTCGATGCTGAGGTCGATGGGGGGCTCAGTCGGGCCAGCTGTTTGGGTTTTTCTGGCTCAGGCGCCGCTTTTGCAGCCGCTTTTTCAAATTTGGGTGCAGGCGGTGCAGGCAGTGCAGGTGTCTTTAACTCGGGTACCTTTAGCTCTTGTTTCCTTAGCTCTTGTTTATTGAGCTCTTGTTTATTGAGCTCTGGCAGAGAGATCCGCTGCTTTTCAAGCATCAGTGTGGCTAAACGCCGGGGTACCTTCTCCCGTTGCTGGCGCTCGACTTCCGGGAGTTCGATAATAAAGGTGACGATAAGAAACAGGCTCAGGAGTGTCCCGAGGCTTAGAGCGACCAGTCTGTGGAATAGCGCTTTCTGCTCAGGCTCCTCGGTCCAGGGCAATGGCAGTGGCGGGTAACCCCTGAGGTCAACCGGCTGCATCAGTACGTATCCTGACCGCGGCCAATGACGGCTAAGGATAGCTGGCCATAATCTGCCTCGCTCGCGCTGAGCATAATCTTCTTCAACAGCTTGAAAGGGATCTCACGGTCGGCCATCAGTGTGGCGACCCTAAGATTCGATGGTGCTGAGGTGTCTGGCAGGGAGGAGGGGGGCGGAAGAGGGTTGCGGCTGGCCTGATAGCGCAGTTCCTCAACCAGTGCCGGAATCAGTGTTTCATCGCCGTTGACTAGGCTATCGCTGAGTTCGGCGATAACCCGATTCTGTACCAGGATGCTACTGCCGTCGACCTGAATCACCAGAGTTTCGCGTATGGGCTGTTTGACCCTGGCTTCTGGCAGGCGCAGCCCGCTACTGCCGGGCTGCTGCACGTTGGAGGAATTAACCAGCAGGAAGAATACCAGGATGGTAAAGATATCCATCAGTGCCACCAGGTTGAGCGAGGGTGGCTTCTTAACGGGATTGCGCTGCAGGCGGCGGGCACGTTGGCTGAGTTTTTTTATCATAGTGAGGGTGTACCAGCCTCCTCGATCGCAGGGGCATCACCGAGGACGATATCGGGGAACAGCTCGATGTTGCGCGGCGGGCCGGCGGTGGTTCGCGTCTGACGAGCGCTGTCCATCACTTGAATGATCTGGTTATAGGCGACCTCGGGCTCCGCCAGCAGGCTGATATGGGTCAGCTGCGGATGCCGGGTCTTGATGGTTAATAACTGGCGTGAAATCGCGGCGTAGTCAAAACGGCCGTTGCTGGCCTCGAGGCTGAGATAGGGCCCTTGATTGCGGTCATTAATCACCAGGGTTGCGGCGCGGATGATTACCTCCAACTCGGGCGGGGCGTCAGGCAGTTGCTGTTCGTCTGCCGCATTGCTGGCGGGCAGATAGAGCTCAAGGATCGTCAGCTGATTGAAGGCGGTGGTCAGGAGCAGAAACGGAATCAGCACCACCATCAGATTCAAGAAGGCGGTGATGTTGATCTCCGGCACCTGATGCCGTTGGCGTCGGCGTTGGCAGCGTCTGCGATTCATATAAGGTTCAGGAGCCGACGTCCAGGCAGACTGGCGCCAGGCTGTCATCGTCGACCTCCTGCAAGACCGCATCGTCATCCTGGTTTATCTGGATCAGGTTGGTCAGTTTGACGGTGACCCTATCCATGCTGTCGATAATCTCAGTGGTTTTAGTGCTGAGCATCGCATGGAGTAGCAGCAGCGGGATAGCGGCGATCAGCCCAAAGGCGGTGGTGTTCATGGCCACCGAGATGCTGCTCGAAAGCAGGTTGGCTTTTTCGGCAGGGTCAGCATTGGCGACGGCGGAAAAGGCGGCGATCAGGCCCAGGATCGTACCCAGCAGACCGAGCAAGGTGGCGATATTGGCGAAGGTCGCAAGATACGGAGTGCGTTTTTCCAGCTGCGGGATGATCTCCATTAGCCCCTCTTCGAGCATCCGCTCGACATCGTCGACGCGCCGACCTGCCAGCAGATGCGTAAGGGCGTAGACCAGCATCTTGGACAGGTGCGCATTAGAGTCGCGTACATACTCCACCGTGCTGCGGATCTTGCCCTGCAACATCAACGGCTGGATTTGTAACCAGGCGTTGATATTCCTCGAACGCACCCTGCCCAGATAGATATAACGCTCGATCGAGATGGCGATACCCAGTGCTAGGGTGACCAGGATGGGGTACATAAAGGGCCCACCCTCCTGGATAAAGCGAACGCTAGCGTCGAGGATATCCATAATTTGCTCACAACTTTTAGTGTCTGAAGGGTTGTCGACGGGGCGCTGAGGCAACGTCCGTTTGCCGAGGTGACGCTTCCCTGTCACCGCAGCTGATTATAGGACACAAACCCGGCACTCAATGCCGTTAAGGCTTAGACGCCGGCTCTAAGGCCTTACAACTCCAGAGTGTGGCCTGATAATCGGTCATTACCTGCCCCGTGTCACAGGGTGTCAGGGGCACAAGGAAGGGATTATCCAACTTGGGGACCGCAGGCATCGTCGGTTGCTGCTCTTTCCAGGGGATGATATAGAGCACCTGGGGCAGCTCCTGATCGCCCGTGATCGTCATGCCCTGAGTGGGTTCGATCGCGCTGACCCCGCCGCTGAGGGCACTGAAAACGATGCTGCATCGGCTAAGGCCGCTAAGAACACGGCCGCTGAAATACCTGAGTCCAGAGAACGATAGACGGTTGCTCATTTTGCCCCCCTGTTGATGCGTAACTGCAGCTCTTGCAGCCAGAGTGTCACCCGTTCGGACTGCTTATCCGCTCCTGAAAGTTCAAGATAGCGCTGGTAGTGATGCTGCGCATCGGTGAAAGATTGCAGGTAGATATCGTACAGAATAGCCAGGTTGAGGTGGGCATCGGCATACCCAGAGTCCGCTTCCAGCGCCTGGGTGTAAGCGCTGCGTGCCTGTGTAAACTGTCCCTGCTGGCGCAGGATCAGGCCGCTGAGCGAATAGGCGGCGGGCTGTTCCGGACGCAAGCTGAGGCTGCGCTCGAGACTCTGCAGTGCGGCCTGAGGCTCGGCCTGTCGGTACTGAATCAATGCCAGGTTATACCAGGCTCCGGCAAGCTCCGGCTCGTCTGCCAGCAAGGCCTGCAGCCTCTGGCGGGCAGGGATGAGCTGCTGTTGGCGCAACAGGGTCAGGACCTGCCGGTAGCGCTGCCGGATCTCGGGGCTGAACTGGCGCTGCAGTGCCGGAGTTGTGGTGGCCTGGTCCTGGGCAGGTTCCGCGTGCCTGAGCGGCGTCTTACTGCAGCCGCTCGATAGGCTGATAAGGCTGATAATAACGACGGCGAGGCTTAACCGCCGAGTCCTGTTATAGGGCATCTGAGTACTCCGGTACCTGTTCATCCCTGGCGTAGCGGGCCGGCATCAGCTGGCGCAGCGCGTCGAGGCTGGAGGCTATCCCCGGCGTATAGATATCCTGGACGATCCGGGAGACGTTGAGTTCATGCAGGCTGATCGCCTGGTCTTCGAAAGGCAGAGCCTGTTCTTCGAGCAGGATACTGTATTGCTCCAACGCCAGCCCCTCGAGCCCCTTGGGCCGCTGCGATACCAGCAGTGCCTGGGCAAACTGCTGATACAGCTGGCCGGTTAATGCTGTGGCTTCGGTGCTTTGCGGCGCCAAGCCGAAGTCGCGGGTCTGGGCCAGGTAGCGGATGCTGGTCTCCATTGCGTGGCGCTTGAGTGGCAAGCTTTTCTCCAGCGGCAGCGTCAGCGCCTGGTTCTGGAACTCGGACAGCGCCTGCTTAGCCAGTGTTAGTGCCGCCCCAGAGGCGATAAACAGACTGCGGTCGGTACTGGCCGCATCCCCCTGGGCCATGCGGGCCTGGATCTCAGCCGCGATCAGCGCCTGCAACCCGCGTTGCCGGGGTCCGCGACCGAGCTGCTGGTTTAACTGAGCGAGTTTCCAGCGTGCCTCCATCGCCGGCTCATGCGGGCTGGGGAAGAACTCGACAAAACGCTGGTAGGCTAGGATAGCCTGTTTTGGCTGGCCCGCTTTTTCCTGCAGCTCGGCAGAGCGCCAGAGTGCCTCCCGGCCAAGCGGTGCGCCCTGTTCACGCTCGAAGATACGCCGCAATGCCAGGGCGGCTTGAGGCCAGTTTTGGGTCTGTTCATAGGCGATCGCCTTCCTGGCATCGATCGTCGTTTGGAGCGGGTTGCCCGGGTGTTCTTGGCTGAAGCGTTCCAGGGCCGCGACCGCCTCTGGCCAGCGCTTCAGCTGCAGTAGCAGGGTGGCAGCATCGAAATCGGCCTGGGGTACGATATGGGCATCGGGTACGACCCGACCCAGACGCTGATAATGGCCCAGCGCGATCGTCATCTGAGCCTCACGCTGGGCCTGGGCGCCCTGTTGATAGACCGATTCGGCTAAACGTCGTAATAGGGTCTCACGCTCTGCGGCTGGGGGTGATAGCCGCAGCAGTTGTTGGTAGGCCTGTTCTGCCTCTGGATAGCGTCGGGTATCGAAATGGGCGTGCGCCTTGACCCGCCACAGGCGCTGCCGTAACTCGGTATCCAATCCGACACCTAGTCCGGGATCTAGTCCGGGATCGCTTAGCAGCAGCCTGTCGGCGGCACTGATGGCCTGCGCGTAGTCGTTGTGAATCCAGAGGTCTTCGGCCAGCTTGGTCTGTACCCCAGGGGTGTAAGCAGAGTCCGCAAAGACCTGGCTGAAACGCCGGCTCTGCTCGATACCGGTTAGCAGCCATTTTTCAGCCTCGGGACTCTTCGAGGCGGCATTCAGGTACAGGCGCTGGTAGGCCAGCAGCGCCGCGTAACCCGCCTCCATGCTACGCGGGTGCGCTTTCGGGTATGCCAGCCGTTCATAGAGGCTGGCGGCCTGTTCGGGTTGGCCGATGTCGCTCAGGGCCTCGGCCTTGAGAAACAGCATCTCCGGCAGGTGCGGGTCTGCAGGCAGGGCGCTGATAAATTGATCGTACCAGCCCAGCGCATTACGGAGGTGTTGGTGACGCTTCAGTCTGCCTGTGTCGGCATCCTGGCCCTGTGAATCATCTTGCGGCGCTACCTCAACCCCGTCGGTGTCGGGAGCGAGGGCCTGTCCGGACTGCTGTCCCAGCGCATGATCGCGTTGCGCCAGCTCAATCAGATAGCCTGCCAGGTAGGTTCTTATGCGCTCGCGTTGTGCGGCACTGGCTTGTTTCCAGGCGGGTGAATGAATGCCGAAACGCTCGACGAAATCTTGCCGTGCGGGCCAGGCTTTGCTGGGGAAATTGCCATCGATATAGGCCTTAACGACCTTCGATTGCAGCTCGGGGGCCGCATCAGACTGGGGAAAGCGCTCGACGAGGGCATTAAAGGTCTCGGCGGTATCACTAAAGCGATGCTTATAGTGGAAATAGGCGCCCAGGTGTTGGTATATCTGGGCTTCGTAGGGTTTGGGGCCGACCCTGCCGAAATACTGCTGCAGGGAAGACGCGCCGTCCATATAGGCAAAGGTCAGGGCGATCACTCTGAGACTGTCATCGAGCACTGTTTGACGGGTTTGAGTCTGAGGGGTTTGAGTTTGAGAGGTTAGCGCCTGGCCGGTTGAACTCGCTGGCGACCAGTGACGTTCGACCAGGATAAAAAAATCGCTTAACGCCGCGCTGTATTGACCCTGCTTAAAGGCCGACCAGGCGCGTTTATAGCGGGCCTGATCGCGGAACGCGGCGCTGCTGTCGTTATCGAGAACCGCCTGGTAGGCCTGAGCCGCCAGCGCATAGTGGCGCAGTCCGAACTGCAACTCGGCGATGCGAAACTCGATCTCTGGCCGAAGCGGCTGTTCGGGGTGGCTGCTGAGCAGCTGCTGCAGGGCGGCCAAGCTCTGTTCAGGCTCAGCATTGAGTTCATAGGCCTTGGCAAGTTGGTAGAAGATCTGCGCCCTTTGAATCTGAGGGTCAGGAATCTGAGGGTTAGAAATCTGAGGGTCAGAGCGCTCAAGCAGTTTCAGGTAGAGGCCGATAGCACCCTCCGGGTTAAGATTCGGGCGTGCAGGGATAGGATCACCGCTGAGAAAGCGTTCACTGAGCAGCAGCCTGAGGTCTGCCAGATGGCGTAGCGCCTGATTCTGAATCGGCGGGTTGAGGGCGTTATCGGCCAGCTCCTCCAACGCACTCAGTGCCAGCTCGAAAGGGATCGGAGTGTTTTCTGGGGGCGTCCCGGCTCCGGCAACATTCACATTAAACCAGCGCTGCTGTTCGGGTCGATCGAACACCGGGGCGCGGGGTGCGATCTGGATCGACAGCCAGAGCAGCCGGTGCTCGAGTTCGGCGACCTGCTGTGCCGATGCCCGCCGAAGCGACGCCGCCAGAGCGCTGAGTAATAGATCCTTGTGGTTATCCAGTTGCGCCAGCATCGCCTGGGCGCGCTGTGCAAGGAGCGGGAGTTTGAGCAACTGCCGCTCCATGCGGAGCGCCTCCAGCGCGGAGGTCTTACTCAGCTGCTCAGTCGCAAACCGCTGCAGCGCCTGGTTAGCAGCGCCTAAGTCGGGGGCGGTCTTAGCGGAGGGTTCCCACCAACGTTCTGTAAAGGGTTTACCGGTGTGCCAGACCGAAATTCCATCCAATAAAACATAGCGTTGCGGCCAGGGTTGCGGTTGCCCAACCAGTTCGCTGAGACGGCTCTCCAGCTCGAGGATAAGTCGGTCCCCCCTGAGAACGGTATCAGGCAGCCGGGCACCGGAACCAGGGATTCGGTCCCGGTGTTTATGCAGCAGTGTTCTGAGGTGGTCGCGACCCTGCTTAAACAGCTGCAGCTGCGCCGGCATAACGTGGAGCTGCCCCTCGAGCTGATGTGACAGGAAGTTGATACGCTCGATCTCGGTGAGCAGCAGGCGTGATTCATCGCTCAGCAGTGCGACCAGTTCGGTGACGCTGTCACCACTCTGGCGTTGCCCTAGCTGGTTTAAAAAAGCCCTGGAGTTGATCCGCTTGATCCGATCCAAGAGAACGATGTAATCCCGTTGCAGCGGGCGCAGCCACTGGCTGGCGAGCAGTGCGGCCTGAAGCGTAGCCTGGTGCTGCTGCAGGGCATCGAGGAGCTGGATATCGACTGCGCTTAGCGGTTGGGCTTGCTTATGTGGAGATGGCTTATAAGGGGGTAGCTGCTCTAGAGAGGGCTGCTCTAGAGATCGCTGCTCTAAAGAGGGCTGCTGTGACTGTTCCAGCAGCAGCTTTATCGCACTCTGGGCATCTTCTTCGGCAAGCTGAATCTGGGCTTTCAACTGCTGAGATAACGCGAATAGCGGGTGAGTGCTGCCGACGTCGTCAAGCAGTGTTGCTGCCTGCTCCGGGCGCAGGCCTTGGATAAGGATGTAGGCCTGGAGCAACCTCAGCCGCATCTGGATAAGGCTATTGTCCTGGGTGGGGGTGCTCCGGAGTTGTTCCAGGGTCACCAGAGCACGATCGGGTTGGTCCGCGTTAAACTGGGCCAGGGCCTTGGCATAGTCCAGCAACACCCCGAATACGGGATCGGACCTGTCGGCTGCAAGTTCGGCTGCAAGTTCGGGTGCATGGCCGGATGCGAGGCCGGATGCGAGGCCCTGAGGACGCTGCAGGCGCATAAAGGTGATCTGTTTCAGCAAGGCCGCACTGGGCACTATCTCTGTGCTTAGCGGTGGCAGCAGCTGGCTGAGGGCATGCTCGGCAGCAAGCCAATCCTGCTGCTGGTAGGCCTTAATGCCCTGCTGCAGCCAGCGATAGTTGAGTCGAGCCGGCGTCAGGTCGTCGGGCACCAGGATTTTAGGGGTCGGGTAGGGGCTGGAAAGATCCGTATGGCCTTCGATCAGCCCCCTGAACGTCTCGTTAGGGTGCTGCTGTTTGGAAGTAAGCCAGGTTTCAAAAAACGACTGGCGTTGATCCCA
Source organism: Motiliproteus sp. (assembly GCA_047633175.1). Classification (GTDB taxonomy): domain Bacteria; phylum Pseudomonadota; class Gammaproteobacteria; order Pseudomonadales; family Balneatricaceae; genus Motiliproteus. The sequence goes on from JBLIEQ010000043.1 coordinate 13,496, forward strand.
CTGCAGTAGATGCTGAGCATGCCGGGCATCGAGGTGCCCGGCTTGAATGACAGGTGCGGCTAGTGTCAGGAACAGCACTAATCGCAGTGAACCCAGCATCCGTGAACCTATCACCCGCTTGCCTGAGATTGTTGCAGAGCAAAGCCGCATGCTTACCATAGAGTCGCTACCATGGAGTGACGTCGATCCTGAGGAGATCGTTGTTGAACTGCAGAAACAGCGGTTGGTCGGTTTTATAGATGATCTGCTCTGCTTCCAGATAGTGGTTGCCGCCTAAGGCCAATCCATAGATGCGAACCCTTAGTCGATGTTCTCCGGGAGGCAGCAGGGTGCTGAACAGCGGTTGTACGGCGCGCTGCTGTGACAGTAGCTCTAATGTGGGTCTTGGATATATATAGGTATCGACCCGTTCGTCGTCGATATAAAGCTCGGCGTAATGGAGAAACAGTTTGGTCTCCGGACTCTGGGAAAACATCAGCATAACCAGGTCGTTATGTGAAAATATCAGGGCGTTCTCGGTCAGATAGAGTTCAGTCAGCAGGCTCGAGGCGGCCAGTTCAACGCTGAGGCTGTTTTTTATCAGGGTGTTATTAGCAGATTCAGATTCAGATTCAGATTCGGACTCAGGCCCAGCCTGGGTGGGCAGAGCCAGTGCGCAACAAAGAATCAGTGTCGCTGTATTCAAACAGCTGCGAATGCGTATTAGGTTCACTCTCCGGGCTCCGCTGTCCATAGCTGCTGTAAGGTCGCCTTTGCCGGGCGTTTTTCTATCAGAGGTGGCCCGCTGCAGTGGACGGCTGCAAGGTTCAATACCCAAGTTTTAAGTTTGTCCGTATGGCCTTAATCCTGCTTGGAGTATAGGTTCCTTAGCCAACGGTAATTCATCTTTATCGTGGTCATCTTCCATCCTTGCGTTACTGTTATCGTCGTCTTCGTAACCTTGGCGCTCCTCTATAGATTTTTTTGTTTTCATGTCAGTTAAGCGTTCGGTGGGTGTAATCCCCCCGTCGTCTGGAACGGTATAGCACCCGTACTTTCGGCCAACGACCTGGGGTCAGCGGCCAACCACTTGGATCAGGGACTATCGGGCAGGTCGATGGCGTATTTTCCGATGCGGTAGCGCAGTGTATCGCGGGTGCTGTTGAGCATGCGGGCGGTGGCGGTCACATTGTGCTGATTGCGTTCGAGCGCCGTACAGATAATAAAACGATCCATGTCGTCCAGCCCCAGGGTGCCGTCGAGCGGGACGCGTATGGAGGTACCCTCTTCGTGCAGCGTGCAGGCGCTCCGGCCCTCAGATACTCGAGCGCGGCAAGGCAGCAGCTGCTGAGGCCTGAGTTGCAGCCACTGCAGCGGGAGTTCTTCACCGTCGGCAAAGAGTACAGAGCGTTCGATAACATTGCGAAGCTCGCGAATATTACCGGGCCAGCTGTGCGCCCTGAGTTTCTCCCAAACGGCCTCTCCGATCAGGCTGACCTGTTTCCCGGACTTGAGGTTGAATTCGGTAACAAACAGAGGCACCAGCTCGTCGAGATCCTGAAGACGGTCGCGCAACGGCGGCAGCCTCAGCTCGAAAACGCAGAGGCGGTGGTAGAGGTCTTCACGGAAGTCACCGGTGGCAATGCGCGCGGCCAGATCACGGTTGGTCGCCGCTACCACCCTGACATCAACCCTGATCTCGTCGTCGCCGCCCACGCGGCGAAAGCTTTGCTCCTCCAGTACCTTTAGTAGCTTTGTCTGCAGATCGAGTGGCATTTCGCCGATCTCGTCGAGAAACAGGGTGCCGCCGTCGGCCTGCTCAAACAGCCCCCGGCGTCGTCCCCTGGCGCCGGTAAAGGCCCCGGCCTCGTGACCGAACAGCTCGGACTCCAGCAGATCCTTGGCCAGGGCCGAACAGTTGACTTCGATCAGAGGGGCATCGCGGCGTGATCCGCTGTGGTGCAGGATGCGCGCCGCTATCCCCTTGCCGGTGCCGGTATCCCCGGTGATGATCAATGCCGAAATCGGCGCCTCGGCTAGCCGTTTGAGCAGGAGCCGCAACTGTCGGGCGGTGCTGCTCTGGCCGACGAAGTTTGCGGGGCTATAGCGCCGACTGCCCACCGGCAACGAGTCGCTCAGACGCTGCGGTTCGTGAGCGCGGCGGGTCGCACCCCTGATAACCTGATCCAGCCTCTGGAGATCGACCGGTTTTTCCAGAAAGTCGAAGGCCCCCAGTCGAAGGGCTCGCACCGAATCGGCGACACGGCCGTAGCCGGTGATAAAAATCCACTCGCCGCCTATCTGGCGCTCGCAGGCCTCCTCAAACAGATCCAGCGCGTTGCCGTCCGGCAGGCGTATATCGGCAAACACCACCCGCGGCCGCAGTTCCTTGTCGAAGAGCTGCGGACGTGCGCCAGCGAGGCTGTTCACCAGCACCACGTGCCAGCCTTGGCGGCTGTAGTGACGTTTTAGTTCGGTGCCGAGCTGGGGCTCAGCGTCGATGATCAGCAGGGTCTTAGTCATCGGCTTGCTTCCAGGGTGGGCGGAGGGTTACAGGGGCGCGGCCCGCTTTGCGGTTACTCAACTGTAGTTCGCCGCAGTGCTAATCGCCGTATCTGTGCTCCATCGCCCGATTGAGCAGCAGTGCACTCACCTGGCCTTCGGCCACCACGGCTACCATTAGGTAGCGAAGAGACTGCGGCAATGGCTCAAGACGTTCAATAGGGTGGCAGGCGTTGTTGAGTAAAAGTCTCCGGCTGAAGACCGACACTATCAACACTGTCACCGATACCTTCCAGAGAGCTTTCGGCACAGCCGTCGCTCGTATCAGGTCAATTAAGGGCACAACGTGCCAATGAGAGGGAAGGGAAGTATTCAACCTCTTCAGCCTAATTCCTGTATTTGAGGCAGGGCAGGTCAATGCCTATCCGAAGGCTATCGGACTTAATCGGTGTTGCAGCAATAGCCCGACACCGACACCGACTGCGCCTTGCCGCTATTCTGATCTCCAATCGGCTCTGCAAGCGTTAGTCGCAGGGGGCTTGTTCACAGCTTTTTATCGCAGCTTCTTATGGGGTTCAAGGGGGATCAAGATTGTGGGACTCAAAAATTTAGTGAATAGCCACTTTTAAACTCACAGTCGGTTTAGGCATTAATTCAGATACGCTTAATTGGTCGCATCCTTCATCTTGTCCTTGGCGTCCTCTATGGACTCCGTGGTCTTATCGACGGCGCTATCCAGGCTTTCGCCCGCCTTTTCAGCGGATCCGTCATCCTGGTCGCAGGCTGACAGTGTGCCGACGGCCACCAGGATCAATGCGGTACCGAGCAATTTTAACATTGACATGAGTTATCTCCTGTTTGTCTTTTTGTTGGTCTTAGATCGAGGGTTTCGAGTAGAAATTCAGATAAATTAAAGCAAGAACAGAGCCATCTTTTTAACGTGTTATTTTTTGTGGTTAATATCTTTATGTTAACGCTGGATATCTCTGGATGTGGGCATATGGCCTCCATAAAGAGGGGGATATGCCCCGGCTTCGAATGTTTTGGGATCGCAAGGCGTTGTTCCACCTGCGGAGGTATTTTCGAGGGTCTGGCTTGCTGCTGACTCCATCGCAGGTCGTGGATAGCAGGAGTGAAGCGGAGCAAGGCTGGCAGGGAACATTGCCACGCGCTCTGGGGAAATTGACCCTGCTAGTCGCATTGCAAATATAGTTAATATTAATTATTTAAAATCAATAATATATAAATATGGTAACATATTTACCTGTCTATTATTTACTTGAGCGGTGAGGATAGTGACCTACAAAACAAAATCAGAGTGAAGAATGGCCAAAGTCGACTTTTCCGCAGTAGATCAGTATTAAGTCCGACAGGCTGCTAGGTTGGGCCGCGAGGTTTCTGGTCATAGCGATCATTGTCGAGGTTTTCGGGCATCGTCGGCACCGAGATCCATATCACCTGTATTCTATTTGTGATCGGTTTGGTCTTCGCGGACCTCTTCTTTGTGGTGGGCCTGCAATTGTCACGTTAAGGTCAGCGTCGGCTCTGGTCTATATTTCAAACGTATCCCGACCTACCTTCTGGATTATCCTGGTCAAGTAAACCAGGCTGCGGTTTTAGGGGTATTCCAGTAACCGGCTGGGCCCCATTATTTTTAAGCGGCTTAGTGCTTAATTAGGCGGAATACTTTGCAGTGACAGTAAAAAATGACATAAAAATTCAGTGGTCGCTTTATTCCGCAAGTGTTTTAGACGGGCCAAAAACTTCATAGAAGATATTGTCATCCGCTACCTGTAAATTTTTCAACTGTTTATAGACGGCTTTCATCATGGCAAGCGGACCGCAAAGATAAAACTCAGCATTGTTCAGCGGTAAATCTGATTTTAATAGATTCAGATTAATACGTCCCTGATAGTGCTTGTCTGCCGGATCGGCGACTGGCTGCTCATAAAAAATATGCGCCGTTACCTGCTCTGATGCTGTCATAGTATAAAGCTTTTCTTTATATGCATGATGTTCGTTATCGACAGCGCCATGAACAAAATGAATATCCCTGTCACTCCCCGATACTAAGGTTTCAAGCATCGCCTGCATCGGGGTGATACCCACACCTCCACTTATCAGAACCACTGGATTACTGCTTTCCTGCAAATAAAACTCGCCGAATGGATTGCTTAGATTTAACGTGTCGTCAACCTGGACACTCTCATGCAGGTAGTTTGAAATCAGTCCGTTACCCTGAGGGCTATGCTCTTTTTTTACCGATATCCGGTAGCTGCCTTGATTGTATGCACTGGATAGGCTGTATTGACGAATTTGATGATTTTCAGACCCCTCTGGCTGCATATGAACGGCGATATACTGCCCGGGAACAAAGCTGGAAATGGCCAGACCGTCATTCGGCGCTAGGTAAAAAGAGGTGATCAGGGGCGTTTCAATTACTTTGTCGACTACTGTAAATTTTCGCGTGCCCGTCCAACCGCCCTGTTGTTCTGCTTTCTCAGCGTAGATTACCTGTTCTCGGGTAATGAAAACATCGGCTAAAATACCGTAACCTTTTTGCCAGGCGGCAATCACTGATTGCGGCGGTTGCAGGATTTCGTCAATCGCCTGTAATAAGGCGCTGCCGACTAACGGATAATGTTCACTCTTAATACCCAGGCTGGCGTGCTTTTGTGCAATACGCTCTACATCGCCTAATATCACTTCAAGATTATCAACATATTTTGCAAACGCATAAACAGCCATCGCCAACGCGGTTTGTTGATTACCACTTTTCTGATTGGTCATATTAAAAATATGACTTAATTCAGGGTGAGACTGAAAGAGGATTTTATAAAACCGTCCGGTAATCTCTTCACCGTGTTGTGCTAATGCGGGTGCGCTGTCTTTAATAATATTGACTTCAGTTTGCGTTAACATGCCTGCTCCTGCTTCTGCTTCTATTTCTGTTTGTTCACAGGCATCTAAGATGCCTCTTCTGAATTAAGAATCATCTTAGATGCATCTTTAAAGGAATGCAAATAAAAGCCTCTGTCCCCGTTAGCGGTTGTCGCCAGGTGCCGGGCGCTAGCTAAAAATAGCCTCTGGCCTTGGCTAAGAGGCATCTTAAAGCAGACTTAATGGGTTGGTGTGTTAGTCTGGAGCGGCTCCTGACCGATTTTACAAGTACCGAGATTACGCATGCAACTCACAAAATATACCGATTATGCGCTTCGCACCCTGATCTTCGTTGCGCTCCAAAAGCCGGCGCAACGGGTGACTATCAGCAATGTATCTGAGCATTTTGACGTGCCGCGAAATAACCTGGTTAAAATAGTGAATCATCTGGGGAAGCTAGGCTACATAGAAACCGTACGAGGTAAGGGCGGGGGTATACGTTTAGCGCGTCCTGCTACAAAAATAAACCTGCGGGAAGTCATCGAAGCGACCGAAGAGACGCTGATCCCCATAGATTGTCAGAAGGTAAATTGCAGAATAAGGTCCGCATGCCGACTCAGCGGCATTATGGCTGAAGCACAGGAGGCTTTTATGGGCGTGTTCGGGCGTTACCATATCAGCGATCTGGTGGATAATCCGGAGCGTCTTGAACAGCTTCTAAAGTGGTACCCCCACGCTGCGAGCTGATCCCCAGAAGTCTCTCCTGCTCACCCAGCTGTCGCAATCCCTGGAGCCCGGCCTGCATCGTCTTATCGGTACGTTCCAGCGGATAGACCAGATACACAGGCAACGAGAAGATAGGGGTGTCGGCGACTCGCCATAACTGCCCCGTCTCGATCAGGTTTCGGGTCATGCGCTGAGGAAAAAAGCCGGCTCCGCCCGAGTGCAGCATCTGGGTGAGTCCCAGCCAGCCGACGTTGGCCAGCAACGCCGGTGGCGGCACATCGGGGAAGTGGGTCGTGAACTGGGCCTGGAACTCGGGTCCCCAGTCGATATGGATGTAACGCTCGTCATTCCAGTCGGCGTCCCGGTCGGTGCATACCAGCAAGAGCTGTTCGTCGAACAGCGGCTCGATCCCCAGCCCCGGCCTGTTCTGCGGGCTGTACATCACCCCGATATCGATGATGCCCTGTACCAATCCCTGTATGGTCTCCTCTTCGAAGCCGATCTCGATGCGTAACGAGACATCCGGCATCTGCTGACGCATCCAGGCGGTCCATTGGGGCAGAAAACCTTCCCATAAGGCGATGCGTCCTCTCAGGGTCAGGCTGCCGCTGTATCCCAAGGGCAGGCCCACATCATGGCGAGCCTGTTCGAGGGTCTGCACCAGGTTTTTGGCGTGGCGTAGAAAACGCTGCCCGGCAGCCGTCAGCTCGGCACCGTGACGACCACGCAGCAGCAGGGCGGCTCCGAGCTGCTGCTCCAGGGTCTTGATGCGGGCGCTGACGGTGGACTGGGTGATATGCAGCCGTTCGGCGGCACCGACAAAGTTGCCGGCGGCCACGACGGCGAGAAAAGTTCGGGCGAGTTCAGTATCCATCCTGGAATGTTATATCGAAGTTTTCGATAGATAAAGCCTAATATAATCGTTTGTTAAATGTAGAGACAGTCCCTACATTACCGCCCCAGCCAAATATTAGGGAGGTAGCGTGATCAATAAAGACCGCACAGGTAGGTTGCAACGCATCAGAAGGCTGCTTACGTCGACCGATGTTAACCGGGCCAGCCATGGCGAGCGTTGGTTTTCGGCCCTAGGTGGCTTTATCGGGCTCTACGGGCTGTTGTGGATCAACGCTGAAATGCTCCATCTTCAGGGTGCGGCGATGGTGGTCGGCTCCATGGGTGCCACCCTGGTGTTGGTATTCGCGGTACCCCACGGGGCGTTGTCCCAGCCCTGGGCGGTATTTGGCGGCCAACTTATCTCCGCGTTGATCGGCGTCAGTTGCGCGAAGTTGATCGCCGATCCGGTGCTGGCTGCGGCCGTTGCCGTAGGACTTGCTGTCGGGGCGATGTACTACCTGCACTGTATTCATCCGCCGGGCGGCGCGACGGCGATGGCGGCGGTGCTGGGCGGCAGTGAGGTGCAGCAGCTGGGTTATGACTTTGTCTTCCAACCGGTGCTGGAGAACGTGCTGCTCGTTCTGGCCATGGCGGTCGTATTGAATTTTCCCTTCAGGCACCGCCGCTATCCTGCGGTGCTCTCCAAACCCTATGGCACGGAGGAGGCCATCGAGGAGACGCCGGCCATTACCCACCAGGGCCTGGGCTATGCCCTGTCTCAGCTCGACTCCTTTATCGATGTCAGCGAGCAGGACCTGGTTCGCATCTATACGCTGGCGCTTCACCATGCCCATCATCCCGAACTCCGGGCGGTTGAGGCAGGTGAAGAGGCAGGTGAAGAGGGCGTTGAAGAGGGCGTTGAAGAGGGCTGTGTCGCGGATTGATATCAGCTTAGTGCGTGACCAGTCAGCTATTTAGAAGAGCCGGGAACTGGGTCTGTTCTGTCTGCTGCCCCCCCACCCAAGTCAGGGAATCCGGCATAGACCAGTGCAGATGCACGCCCTTCTTTATCGAGGCAACACCAAGACAGCGTCTGTTTTTGAAAGAGCTTTGGTCACGACGGGAGGCAATTTTTTCGGAGCCCTGATGCGTAACTGTTTGTTTATATTAAACCTACCGAAAACAACCGTTATATCAGCGGATGGGACGCTGAACTCTTTCGCGAAGAATTTAACCATATGGTCAGTCGCCTTGCCGGCGATCGGGGTAGCGGTAACACTCACCTTAAGCTGAGCGCCTTTCGCCTTTCCTATAGCGTCCTTCTTAGCGCTGGGTGTTCCTAGGATATTCAGGACCAGGGTGTCTCCATCCATGGCGCAAAATGAAGACATTTTGAATCTCTTATCAGCAGATGTCGCCGAAGCCTTAATTCGTTTTGTTTTCACATATCTCTCCATGTAAAGCCTAACGCCTCAAGCAAGGGTGCCGTTAGCAGTTGATCCCTTTCGCTGTAAGTCATTGTACGCCCATATCAGCGATATGGGCGGTCCTGCGAGAGCCAGTCTGGAGGCGCCTTGTCAGTCAATTAACCAGCCAGTTTATCAACGAATTAAAATGTACAAAATAATGCTGCACACTACCGGGCAGTACAGCAGCATCGCCGTGCGTATCACATGATTGACGCCGTGAAGCTCCATAAAGCCATCGACGATGAACCAGCCTTTCACCGCAGTGATGGTCAGTATGACGGCGACCACCCAGGGTAGCGAGGAGGATTCCGTCAGAAAAAAACTCAGTACGGTCAGGGTCATCAACAGTATCCAGATAAGGCTGTTTTTGATCATACTGTTGATCCTGCTAATGCTCATAAGTAAAACTCAGTGAATGATGTACACGACAGGGAAGAGCACGATCCACAACAGGTCAACCATATGCCAGTAGCAGGCCCCGGTCTCGAGGCCATCCGCAGCATCCGGACCGTAGCCGCCACGCTGCAGCTTTCTGGCCATAAAGGCGAGAATCAGCATACCCAGAAGCACATGCAACAGGTGAAAACCGGTCAGCAGAAAATAGCCCATAAAAAAATTATTGCCACCCAAACCATAACCGGCGCTGCCCAGCTGCCAATACTCCCAGCCCTTGACCGAGACGTAGACCAGAGCCACTAATATCGCCCCGAACAACGACCGTGCGGCGTTGCGCTGCTGGTTACGTCGGTTGGCGATAACCCCCCGGGCTACCAGCGCACTCGAGGAGAGCAGTGCCAGGGTGTTGATCAATCCGGCCAGGGGGTGCAGCGACTGCTGCCCCGCCAGAAAAAGCTCCGGATCATGACTGTGCATCCAGCTAAACAGGATGAAAAATAATGCAAACACGGTCATCTCGACCAGGATCAGACACCACATGGCCAGGTCACCGGGCAGCGCTTTCCCGGCAGGTAGTGAGCCGGCCGGTCGTACGGCAGCGTTAGAGGGAACTGCGGGGCAAGAGTTGTTCATATTGAATCCAGGTAACGGATACTAACCAAAGGTATTGGCACTATGTATACAAGTTACATGCCGCTTAACGGAAACGCCTGGATCAGGCGCCTCAGGGGTCATCGCTGGGGTTTTCAGGTTGTCTTGTTATCGATATAACAACGAGCATGGGTTGTCATAATCACAGCAAAGATATCAATGTGACAACGTTGGCTCTTTGTTGATGCTCTGTACTCGTTAGTTGTTGCGAAGATGCCCTTCATGCTCACTGTGGGTCGGCACAGTTCTGTCCAGGGTGAAGTAGGCGGCTGCAGCTGGTTGGTTTTTGGTTTTCAGCCAGCGGCTCTAGTCGGCCCTTTGCGGTCTCTTGGTGCTGTGAGCACGGCAGTCGCCCTTGCTAGTCAGGAACATGGAAGCGGACGCTGGTTTTACTGTTCAGAGTGTTCGGTAACGGAAGGAACTGCGACCGAGCGGACACAACAAAGGTCTAGGTTTGAGCGATTACCTACGGATTTTTACGCCCCAAAGGCCATTGGCTTGCATGGGGTTACTAAGGCTCTTAGGATGGGGGTTTTGCGAGCCTAAGCTTTAGCGGCATACGCAATCACTATGACTGAACCCATAAGAAGCAGCGAATATGCCCCGTAGCTTAATGAAAGCGATCGTAACAACCGATAATGGTGGATACGAAAACCTAGTCTACAAAGATGTCGCCATCCCTGAAATCATGCGGGGTGAAGTGTTGATTAAAGTGTTGGCTGCAGGCGTTAATAACACTGAGATCAATACGAGACTTGGGTGGTATTCCTCATCCGTCAATGCATCAACAAATGAAACTTCAGATGAAGAATCAACCATTCAGAGCACTGATGGTGGCTGGAACAAACAAACGCCATTCCCCTTTATTCAAGGTACAGACTGTTGTGGTCAGGTTGTCCGTACAGCAGAAGATGTCGACAGGGGTATCCTCGGTAAACGTGTGTTGATCCGTCCCTGTATCCGTACGAACGGTTTTAGCTCATTGGAAAACATCTGGATGGGATCTGATTTCAATGGGGCTTTTGCTCAATATGTGAAGGTCCAAGAGAGTGAAGTATTCCCTATTTCCTGTGGCTGGACTGATGCTGAGCTTGGCTCCATCCCTTGTGCGTACGGAACCTCTGAAAACATGCTGCATAAAGCAAACCTTAAGGCGGGTGAAACTATTTTGATCACGGGTGCTTCGGGTGGTGTAGGGTCTGCGACGGTACAGCTGGCCAAACGCAGAGGTGCTAGGGTTATCGCTATTGCTGGCGAGGAGAAGCATGATGCAGTCGCGAAAATAGGTGCTGACTTGCTACTAGGCCGCTCCGCGAATCTATTGGCAGAGTTGGGCGAGCAGTCCGTTGATGTTGTAGTTGATAACGTAGCTGGAAACGAATTTTCGTCCATGCTCAAGGTCTTGAAACCTGGTGGGAGACTGGTTTCCTCAGGTGCCATTGCTGGCCCCATCGTTGGCTTTGATATGCGTGATCTGTACTTAAAGGATATAACACTGATAGGAACGACCGCGTGGGCCGAGCCCGTATTCTCAAACCTTGTGAGATACATCGAACAGGGGGAAATTCACCCAGTATTGGCTAAGACCTTCCCTTTGTCTTCGATTGCGGAAGCACAAAAAGAATTTCTCAAGAAAAAACACGTCGGCAAGTTTGTACTCATACCGCCAGAATAATTTTAATGATCCACTTAATCTGACTAAGGCGTTGATGTCCGCTAGGTAAGATACTCCAGTCATTGCCTTTCGATACGCGGTGTGTCCGCTATCAGGGGCGCAGCGACCTCATCACAGCCCATTCTGGCCACAGGCGAGAGACCGCTCAGTGTCGGCAGCGCCCCCTGAGGCATCAGGCACTAGGGGCAAAGTACGGCCCTTTGCGGACTCTTGATGTCTGTGGCTACGGTAACCGCGCTTGCTAGCCAGGGACATGGAAGCGGGCGCTAGCTTTACTGTTCTGAGCGCCTGTTAATGGTAAGAGCTGCGACAAAGCGGTCTCGATGACATAGAAAAAAGGGAGGCAAAAGGCAAGACCTAGTACCGTTGCTATGCTGGTACCGTTGCTATGATTTTATTAGACGGTACAGTTACGTAAGATCACGCGCTTAATTTTATCCTATTTCCATAAATTAAAAGGAATTTATCTATGAGGTTAAAAATACCCTGCGCTCTACTTTTTCTCTTTCTTATGACAGGGTGTGTGTCGACTGCTAACTTGTCGAATCTAAAGCAAGAAAAAAGCGTTATTGATTTCACATATCAACTGATTGATAAAACCACCGGGAAAAACTTGGATTCCCTTTTTCCAACAATGGCCGACACGGAAGAAAATAGTGATTTCAAATCAATTCTTCACTGGTGGTGCCCGAAGCACGCGACAGTCAGCGACCCTTCCACTGTGCATGCGCAGTTTTCCTCATACTGCAAATCACAAGATGGGGAACTGTTTGAAAATGGCGGCTACTGCTTGAAAAATGGGAACGAAAGTGAAGTGGTTTTTGCGTTTAAGGCTATTAACTCCCGCAATAAGTGCCAAACAGCACAGTCCGTTTACGTGGCAGCATTTGAGCCTACCTCAACACCTCCAACCGAAGGTTTTTTCAAAGAAGTTGAACGGAATGGCATCCTTAATGCGGCGCAGCAAGCAAAGATGGAAGTAAAAAAAGCTATTGATAGTCATCAGGAACAGGTCAAGCGTAATAACCGCCTTGCGGCTATCAACACAGCCCTAATCTCAAACAAAGGGATCGGGGACATGGTTTGCTCTTACTCCAACCGATTTGGCTACGTGGAGCAAATTAATTCAAGTAAGACTAAAATAAAAGTTCGAATTGTTGGGCGGGGGAACCACAAAGACGGAGTTCTACTGTTGAATCCAGCTAAAGCCTATACGTACCAAAAGGTTGCCAACACTACTGTGTGGGCCAACTTCAATGATTTTGGAAGATGCAATATTAAAGAGGACTATTAATCTTTAGTAGTTCAAGCTTGATCTGATAGTTGCCTATTTTCAGGGTCGTTTCTGTCAGGTCAAGTTCAGTTTATGAACCTTTTCTTCCATGTCTACTGCGCATTACAAAATACCTCGCCCCGTACTCATCGGTGTACAATTGATCATGCACATTAGAAACAACTAACGGCCCGAAATGGGGCCATAAACGGGGTCGATTCAACTCCTATAATGTCCGCTCTGTAGATACTCCTGCCGTGAGCTTTAGCTCCGTTGGGTGTCCGCTATCAGGAACTCCACAACCACATCTACATCCCATTCTGACCAGAGGTGAGAGACCGCAAAGTGTCGGCAAGCGCCCCCTTAGCCTGGTCCAAACTTAAGCTCCCTTCAATACGAAAGGAGCCTTACCATGAAGCATTCACATCAACAGTCGGCACCACGTACGCCATGGAATAAAGGTAAGCTGATTGGCCAGAAAAAGCCTCTCCAGCTCAAAGAAATTTGGGGCATACGTATCAGACTTGAATTAGCCTGTAACATCAGAGACCTGACTTTGTTCAACCTCGCGATAGATAGCAAGCTGAGGGCTTGTGACTTGGTTCGGTTTAAAGTTCGAGATCTCACTTACGGGCGAGAAATTACCTCCAGGGCAATCATCCTCCAGCAAAAAACTAAACGGCCGGTTGGGTCCAAGTGATTGAGCAAACTCGGGAAGCCATAAAAATGGATTACCCACAAAAATATTCAGCACGACGATTACCTGTTCCCAAGCCGTAATAGCATGTCACCTCATCTTTCAACTAGGCAGTACGCAAGAATTGTTGAGCGCTGGATATTGAGTGCTGGGCTTTCGCCTGCTAATTACGGAACCCACACGATGCGCCGAACCAAGGCATCACTGATCTACAAGAGGACCAAGAATTTACGGGCCGTTCAACTACTCCTCGGGCATACCAAGCTTGAAAGTACCGTCCGGTATCTGGGGATTGAGGTAGACGATGCGCTAGAGATGGCAGAAGAGACCGAAGTTTAGCTTGAGTAGGATAGCGTAGTGCTCATGACAACGGGCACTTCGCGCCCTATAGCGGACACTGCTCTAGCCGTCAGTAGCTGGCGCTTCGCGGCCCAGGCTGTGTGAAAACACAAAAACAGCGTGGATGTCAGCCAGCAGGGAGCGAAATAATTTCCCACGATGCCATAGAAAATCGTCTCTATAACGTCTCTCCAAGTGCGTAAAAATCAGCCCTAA
>JBLIEQ010000044.1:0-25237 GCA_047633175.1 Motiliproteus sp.
AAGGCACTACGCGCCATGCCTGGCGCACAAATGAAGCCGCCGGGAGGCGGAACCGGAGTTTGATAAAAAAGACAATAATGCAGAATAAACTGCCGCAACAACAGATTGGGACATAGCCTTTTTTTTGTCATCTAAGCTCGTTAACGAAGCCGTTCGAGGCGATGGCGTAATAGGCCCCGTCACCAAATCCCAACGCATAGAGCGCGGCGCTGGTCGGTCGAAACAGTGACCGCTTATGCATCTGCCAACTCCGCAGTTCGGCACCCCTATTTACATCCCAGAGCTGTACCAGACCAGAACTGGTACCGGTCAGCAGCTGATCAGAGTTGGCTGAAAATCGGGCGCTGGTATAACTGATACGCTGCGGCACCAGACTCTCGTCGGTGGTCAGAGTATGAAAAACATCACCGCTGCCGGTGCGCCAAACCAACGCTTTATCAAGCTGCCCCGCGCTGAACGCAAGCTGGCCATTGGGTGAGAGGGCCACCGTATTGACGCCATTACCATGCTCGACACTCAGCGCCAGCTCGCCGGTATTTAGATCCCACAACCGTGCACTGTTATCATCGGATCCCGTAAGTGCCCAGTTACCCGCGTCACTCACATCCACCGAACGCACCTTTGCCGGATGGCGCAGATTGTATTTGAGGCCGCCGTTCTTGATATCGAAATAGAGCGCTCTATTGCTTTCAAGCCCCAGCAGCGCCAGATTACCGTTGGCAGACAGGGCGACATCGAGGATGCCCGCTGGGGCACTCCAGAACCACTGGGGCTTGCCATCTGAGACCTGCCACAACACCATATCCTGCTGACTGGCCGTGATCGCATAGTCGCCTTCAGGCGAAAAAGCCGCCGCTACCAGATCACTATAACCGTCACTGCTATGATTCCAGTTGAACAGCCTCCCCTCTTTCTGCAGATCCCACAAGCTCCCTCCATGCTGAATAGAGCCTGCGATGCCATAGCGACCGTCACTGGAGACGGCTGCGCTATAGAGGCCCTGCACCGCTATTTCGCTCTGGCTGTCGGGGTTATCCCCATAACTACAGCCTGCTGACAGAATGACAACCAGGGAACTCAGGGAAACGACACGACTGAACTGGCTGCCAAAAGGGAGGCGCATGACTATCTAAATCCTGTCTTTATGGGCGCTATGGAGCGTTTCGATCAGGAGGTCTTCAAGCTCAAAACGCTCAGCCAGCAGTTCCCCCAGCCCTGACAGATCCTGGCATAAACGCGCTATATCCTGGACACAGAGGCTTTCAAGGCCGGAATATTTATCACTAAACGTCAACACCTCATCGGTTGAGGCGCGAATTTTCGGGTCAAGTTCAAGAGCGAGATCCAGACCGCCATCATTAAACTCGTCCGCCTCCGCTTTAAGGTGTTCATAGACACCAAAATGCCAGGAAGAGACATAATCGACCATAAGTTGGCTGAAGTTGTGCAACTTCTCTACCAGCTCGGTACCCAGCTGCTGCTGCGGCAACGCCACGAACAGACTGAGCAGATCCTGGCGCTCCTGCAGCCAACGATCGATCAGGTTACTGACTCCGCCCCAGCGTTCCTTGGCATCACGGCATTGTTCTAGCATCGTTATTTCCTATCTTGAGCGTCTCTAGGGGCGCGTTATCGATTCGCGATCTCAAATATAAGACCGGAATGCCCATACTAGCGCCAAGCTGTGAATCATATCAACCGCGACGAGCCCTGCTTGACAACAAAACCCCAGAACCCTGCACAAAACGGCTGTCGCGTTATATACTGCTACGCTAAACCCGATACCAAATACTCGAAACCCGGAGAGGATCTCATGCACGGCACGCGTACCCTATTCAGCCTGCTGCTGATACTGCTACCCTTTTCCCTGCTGAGCGCAGCAGAGGACAGTGGTCACGTCGAATATATCGAGCTGAAACCCCCCTTTGTCACCAACTACGGGGGGGTGGGTCCGCTTAAGTACCTGAAGGCGGAAGTCTCGATCAGAGTCGAAAGCGATGAGGCTGCAACCAAGATCAAGCATAACCAGGCCCATATTCGGAACAACCTGGTGATGCTGTTCAGCAGTCAAACCGATGAGACCCTGTCCAGCCCTGCCGGACGGGAAAAACTGCGCTTGGAAGCCATCGAGAGTATTCGCCAGATCCTGGTCAGCGAATACGGCGAGGAGGGATTCAAGATGCTTGGCGACCTGCTATTTACCAGCTTCGTCATCCAAAACTAACGGCTATGCGCCAGGGAGTGGTGTTGTTCTCTGTGGGTTAGGCTTCAGCCTGACGACCACAGCACCATGCTGGCATTGTCGGACTAAAGTCCGACCTACAACTGGGACATCGCCAAAACTAACGCCCGCTACCGGGCAAAATACTGCGCTAAGAACTCCTCGAAATTCTGTTGCGGCGCTCGCTCCTGCGCCTGCTGCTCAGCCAGAGACTGCTGCACCATCAGATCCAGGGCCTGCAACTGGGCCGTATCCACGGGCACGGCCATCAATTGCTCCTGATGCTGCCTGGACTGGGCTAAGACGAAATCATCATGCCCCTGCCCGCGCTCGCGCATCCGCGCCAACACCTGAGCCGAGGGCGTCAGTTCAACATCCAGCAGCTTAGCGCGCTGCAACTGCACCGCCTGACTATGAGCGCTATCACCCTGTGCCAGATCTATTAAGGTCGCCACCTGCATGACTTCATCAAGCAGCTGCCCGCCCCAGTCCTGCAAGGATCGCTCTCCGTCCGCCGTTATCAGCTGCAGACCGGGTTTGCGGCCCAACTCAACCACGGCAGCATGATTAAGCTTAAGCCAGTCGCACTCCTGGTCAGAAATTTCTGGCGAACGCGTCAGGAGGCAATGCAGCAGGAAGCAATCGATAAAGCGCGCCTGATCCGTATCGATACCGATCGGTAATAGCGGATTGATATCCTGACTGCGAATCTCAACGTATTCTACCCCACGATCGCGCAGCGCCTGCAACGGCTTCTCGTCGGCCTGGACGACACGTTTAGGGCGGATATCACTGTAGTACTCATTTTCGATCTGCAGCAGGTTGGTATTGAGCTGGCGATAATCGCCCGCTGCAGTAGTAACCCCCAGCTCCGCATAGGCAGGATAGGGTGTCGCCACCGCATCAGCCAGCGTATGTACGTAGTTATCCAGGGTGTTGTAACAGATATTAAGCGACGCCTGAGCCACGTTGGTATAGCCCAGATCACTCATCCGCAAGCTGGTCGCATAGGGGCCATACAACGTCTGCGCATCGAAGGTTTCGAGCCGATGGGCCTGAGTACCGACGAAAGAGCGACTCAGCGCCGGCGAGGCACCGAACAGATAATTTAATAACCAGCCATGGCGACGAAAGTTGCGCAGCAGCGCAAAGTAACACTGTGACTGAAATAGCCCTGCCTCAATCGCGGGCTGGCCCTGCTCCTGCTCCTGCATCAGCGACTGCAACAGCGGCCAGAGCGCGGACGGCAGGGAAAAATTATAATGAATCCCGGCAATCGACTGCATCACCCGGCCATAACGCGTCTCGAGACCGAGGCGGTACACATGCTTCATCTTGCCGTTATTGGAACTGCCATAGCGGCCAATAGGAACCTCATGCGGATCATCGATGCGGCAGGGCATGCTGCCCCCCCAGATCGTTTCATCACCCAGGTGGGCATACGTATAGCGATGCAGTTCCTCCAGATAACCCAGCGCCGACTCGACACTGGGGCACACCGGGGTAATAAACTCCAGCAGCGCCTCAGAATAATCGGTGGTAATCCGCGGATGCGTGAGCGCGGCACCCAGCTGCCGGGGGTGATCGGTCTGAGCGACCCGCCCCCGGGCATCGATCCTGAGCCCCTCTTTCTCGATACCATGCTGAAACTTAGTAAGTAACTCGAGCTGGCCGCTGCTAAGCAGGCCATCAAGCAGTTGCTGAAGTTGTACTGACATACGCCCTATCCATAGATCCTGCCGGACCCGACGGGGCCGCGACAGCAATGAGTATCAGTCTGCGCGAGAAAGTATCCTCACGCATACAGGTCTTAACTTAGGCTTAAACGTAGAGCCTAGCGTTGGTCATAACTATTGGCCATAACTATTGGCCATAACTATTGGCCATAACTACAGAAAGCTGCCCTGTAGCGGTGACGAGGCGCTGGCGTATTGCTTGCGCGGCATCCGCCCGGCCAGGTAGGCCTCACGACCGGCCTGAATCGCCTTTTTCATCGCCGAGGCCATTAGAACCGGGTTGCCGGCAGCCGCGATCGCGGTATTCATTAATACCCCATCACAACCCAGCTCCATCGCTATAGCGGCATCAGAGGCGGTACCTACACCCGCATCGACCAGAATCGGCACCCTGGCATTTTCCAGAATCAGCCGAATATTATCAGGATTACGTATCCCCAGACCCGAGCCGATCAAGGAACCCAGCGGCATCACCGCCACACAGCCCATATCCTCAAGCTCTTTAGCGATGATCGGATCATCGCTGGTATAGACCATCACCTTAAAACCGTCATCGATCAATTCACGTGCCGCAATCAGGGTCTGGATAACATTGGGATAGAGTGTTTTTTCATCACCCAGAACCTCCAGTTTGACCAGGTTATTACCACCCAGCAGCTCGCGAGCCAGCCTGCAGGTGCGCACCGCGTCCTTGGCGCTGTAACAGCCGGCGGTATTCGGCAGTAGGGTATACTTGTCGGGAGAGATCACATCCAGCAAGCTGGGTTCGTCGGGATTTTGGCCAATATTAGTCCGCCGCACCGCCACGGTAACTATCTGGGCACCGCTGGTCTCGATCGCATCAGCCGTTTGCTGCATATCCTTGTACTTACCCGTACCTACCAGCAGACGGGAGGTAAAGGTCATACCGGCAAAACTTAGCGGCGTGTCTTCAAATGGAAGGATCATAAAGTGTGTCTCTGTGGTGCGTCTCTGTGGTGCATTGGAGAAATAGTGCAGCGATGCCTGAAGCGATGTTTGAAGGTAGTTAACCGCCACCAATCGCATGCACTATCTCGATGCGATCTCCCGCCTTAAGACAGGTGAGGCCATGCTGACTCTTGGGCAGGATATCAAGATTATATTCTACCGCAACCCGCTTATCGGCAAGCCCGAGCTGGCGCAGCAACTCCGATACAGGGGTCGCGGCAGCTAACGGGTGGGACTCACCATTAAGCTCTATCTCAATCATCTGTCTCTCCCTCTCGCCATGCGGTCCAGGCTAGCTGCAACCAGCCGGCTAATAGCGTCAGGCCTCCCAGCGGAACCAGCCAGGCAAGGCTCGACATTTTTGTGACGCTGATTATATACAAACCGCCACAAAAAATACTGGTTCCAGTGGTAAAGAGTGCCGCCGCCCGGGGCAGGCCTGAGGCCGGACGCAGCTGACAAAACAACCCGAGCACCAGCAACAACAGGCTGTAGTACATCAGGTAGTCGTTCGCCGTCTGGATGCGCGCCAGATCCTCAACATTGACCAGGGACTTAAGCGTGTGAGCGGAAGACGCCGAGAGCACCAGAGCCACGGCACCGAACAGCGCCGCCACCAGGAGGATCCAGCGAGCGGATCTATGAGACTGATTCATAGGAGAATTCCAGAAATAACAACGAAAAACGCCGGGATAAGCCCGGCGCTGATTCACATACTGATAGAAGAAATGACTGCTAGACGTCTAGTACCGCCCGTACTTTCTTCATGGCGTTTTTCTCCAGCTGCCGAATTCGCTCAGCCGACACCTGATATTCCGCTGCCAGCTCATGCAGCGTCGCTTTCTCCTCGCTCAACCAGCGCTGGACCAGGATATTACGGCTGCGCTCGTCCAGATCTGCCATCGCCGATGCCAGGCGACCGTTAGAATCCTCTGTCGATTGCGCATCTTCGACCAGGCGGGCCGGGTCGTTACGCTTGTCTTCGAGGTAGTAGGCGGGTGACTTGAAGGCACTCTCATCGCTATCATCGCTGCCCAGATCGAAGGCGGTATCGTTGGAACTCATACGCCGCTCCATCTCCCGCACCACCTTAGACTCAACGCCAAGGTCTGTCGCCATGGCGTCAACCTCATCATTGGTCAGCCAGGAGAGTGTTTTCTTTAAGGAGCGCAAATTAAAGAACAGCTTACGCTGTGCCTTAGTCGTCGCGACCTTAACAATACGCCAGTTACGCAGGATAAACTCATGCATCTCGGCCTTGATCCAATGCACTGCAAAGGAGACCAGCCGTACACCGACCCGGGGATCAAAGCGCTTGACCGCCTTCATCAGGCCCACGTTCCCCTCTTGAATCAGATCCGCCTGGTTGAGCCCATAGCCCGAATAGCTCCTGGCGATATGCACGACAAAGCGCAGGTGCGCTAAGACCAGCTGGCGCGCCGCTTCAAGATCTTCCTGGTAGTAGAGCCTTTCCGTAAGTGCCCGTTCCTCCTCGATGGTCAGGATAGGAATCGCACCGACCGTATGAACATAAGCCTCGGGATTTCCCCCGGGGCTCATCAGATCCATCGGCTGCAGACTGGTACCCATATTTTCTCCGTTAACCTTAGGACCGATTAATATCGCTCGGCCAGATGACCTTGTAACTAATTGACCTTACAGTCAGATCAAAGTTCCTGCCATGCCGCGACGCAGCAGGATGTATAGTGAACAGTTTAACGATCGATCAAAAATCCTGCAAGGGGATCACTCTCGTCCAGCTAAAGATCAACGTGGCTCTATCGCCTTCAGATGTTGTAGCACCGCCAGCCAGGCGCCGCCGCTGCCCAGAATTATGGCCAACAGCAACAACACCGCAGAGGGCCCCAGACCCAGCCCCTGCAGCTGAAAGTCAGACTGGTACAGTACAATCAGTCGGTCCACGACCGAGCCCAGATACCAGAGGCTCAGCTGCACCAGCAACCAGGCCAGCAGCCCCGCACCCATGCCATACCATAGCCCGGTATAAAGGAAGGGGCGGCGCACGAAGCCATCGGTGCCACCCACCAGCTTCACCACCAGAATTTCTTCACGACGGCTCTGAATCTCCAGACGGATGGTATTGCCGACGACCAGCAACACCCCCAGCGCCAGCAGTGCCCCGAGCACCAGTACCCCACGCTGACCAAATTTAACGATCGCCTGTAACCGCTGCACCCAGGCCAGATCCAGCTGGGCATCATCGACACCATCGATCGATGCCAGCTGTTGCCTCAGCGCCTGCAAGGACTCGGGCGCTACGTAATCCTCTGCCGGAAT
This sequence comes from Motiliproteus sp., assembly GCA_047633175.1. Lineage (GTDB taxonomy): Bacteria > Pseudomonadota > Gammaproteobacteria > Pseudomonadales > Balneatricaceae > Motiliproteus. The sequence continues at coordinate 7,225 of JBLIEQ010000044.1, forward strand.
CACCAGAATCACCGCTGGCAGCGGATTATGCGACAGCTGCTCCAGAGCCCGGCCAAAGCCAGCGTACTGTTTAAAGTCGGCAAGCGATTGCGCTTTAGACAGATAGTCGAGTCGAGCGATCTGTGAGTTTGATTGTAGCTGAACGGCCAGATCGCGCCCCTGTTCTTCGCTCAACTGTTCCGAGAGAAACAGCGAAATCTGGGTCGAGCCCTGCCAGTGCTCACTCAGCTGAGAGGCATTCTGAAGCCCGACGTAGAGCACCCCGGGCAGACTCAGCGCTATCGCGATCACGGCCAGCGTCATCAGGGTCGAGAGCGGTGCCAGCAACAACCGCCGCGCGCTAACCTTCGCCATCTGCAGATGATGGTACAGATAACTCTGGCCGCGCGTTTTCAACTGCGGCTGCTGGCTGCTAGCCCCTTGCTGGTATGGGGCGGGACGTCTAGTAGCCGACATTGGACAACCGCCCCTGATCCAGGGTTATACGGCGATGCGGCATCCGCGAGATCAGATCAAGATCGTGACTGGCGACCAGAACGGTCACCCCTACCTGATTAAACTGATGAAACAGCCCCATCACCTCCGCGGATAGCTCCGGATCCAGGTTACCGGTGGGCTCATCGGCGAGCAGTAGCTGTGGCTTATTCACAATTGCCCGCGCCAGTCCGACTCGCTGCTGCTCACCGCCGGAGAGCACCATCGGATTCAGCTTCTCCTGTTTCAGTAGCCCCACTTTATCCAGGGCGGCACGCACCCGGTGACCGATTCTGGCGTGCTCGTAGCCTGAAATCTGCAGAGGCAGGGCCACATTGTCGAACACGGTCCGGTCAAATAGCAGCTGATGGTTCTGAAACACCACCCCGATCTTGCGGCGTAAAAAGGGAATCTGTGCCACCGGCATTCGATTAAGATTTTGTTCGTCTACAAACACCTGCCCCTGCGAGCAACGCTCCATCAGCATAATCAGCTTCAGCAGGGTACTCTTACCTGCGCCTGAGTGGCCGGTCAGAAACGCCATCTCGCCGCGCCGGAGTTCGAAACTGAGCCGGCTCAGGGCATCGTAGCCACTGGAGTAGCGCATACTGACATTATCGAAACGTATCATCGCGAGGGCTCCACTGCGGATCAGTCTTTGGCGAACAACGCTTGCACGAATTCCTGGGCCACAAACGGGCGCAGGTCATCGATCTGCTCACCGACGCCGATAAAACGGATCGGGATATCCAACTGTTTGGCGATCGCAAAGATCACCCCGCCTTTGGCGGTACCGTCGAGCTTGGTCAGGGTAATGCCGGTGACGCCGACCGATTCGGTAAACAGTGTCGCCTGACTGATCGCATTCTGGCCGGTGCCGGCATCCAGCACCAGCATCACCTCATGCGGGGCGCTGTCATCAAGCTTGCGCATCACCCGCACCACCTTCTCCAGCTCGCCCATCAGGTGTGCCTTATTCTGCAGGCGTCCGGCCGTATCAGCGATCACCACATCGACCCCCTTGGCCCTGGCCGATTGCACCGCATCGAAAATAACCGAGGCGCTGTCAGCGCCGGTATGCTGCGCGACGACCTGGACACTATTACGCTCACCCCAGACCTGAAGCTGCTCGACGGCCGCCGCGCGGAAGGTATCCCCCGCCGCCAGCATGACCGACCTGCCCTCGGCCTGAAAGCGTTTGGCCAGTTTACCGATGGTGGTGGTCTTGCCGACGCCGTTGACGCCCACCATCAGGATCACATAGGGCTGCTTGCTGGTGTCGATCTGGAGTGCACCACTCTCCTCAGACAGCAATCCGGCCAGTTCCTCCTGCAACGCCTGATACAACGCATCGGCATCGCCCAGCTGGTTACGCTTAACCTTTGCTGTCAGATTGTTGATAATCTCGGTCGTTGCCGCGACCCCGACATCGGCCATCAACAGCTGAGTCTCTATCTCTTCGAGCAGCTCATCATCGATCTCTTTGGCCAGCCTGAACAGATCTGCCAGACCCCCGGCAAGATTCGCCTTGGTACGCCCCAGACCCTGCCTGATCCGCTGAAACAGCCGGGCCTTACGCTGCTCGGAATCCTCTGCCGCCACGACGGGTTCTGCCGCAGGTTCTGGTTCTGTCACAGGCTCTGGCTCTAGCTCTGGCGCAGGCTCAATAACAACCGCGCAAGCCTCCTCAGGCTCAGGCTCCACCTCGTCAGCGGCCTCAGCGACCGGCTTATCGACAGCGTCTTCTGCCAGCGTGGAGGCGGCGGGTCCGGATTTCCCGGCGCGGGTCAGCCAATAACTGCCTGCCACGGTAACAACCAGCGCCAGGCCGCCCAGCACATAGGGCAAGGCTTCGGGTCCAGCCAACATCTGCAGCAACTCATTCATCGAACGTATCTTCCCATAGCAAACAACGCCTGGCGAGGCTAAAAACAGCACCAGACAGACCAAAAATAGTGGCAAATCTTAACATAGTTGGCTGACGAATAGCCTCTCCAGAGGGTAAACTCATCCGCTCAATATAAGGAGAGCCTATGGCGCCCCGTCCCTCGATGTTCAGCCGCCGCCAGCTTAATCTCCTCATCATCGTAACGGCGACGGTTATCGCCCTGTTATCGATTCCGGCCGAGCCCTGGCCGCAGATTCAGCGCAGCGCGCTACCGCTGATGCCGCTCAGCTATATCAGCGACGACGACCTCCCCCCGGAGCTGCGCCTGAGTTTTGCACTGCCCCGGCCATCGCTCCTGCCACCCGCGCCACAGCGGATACTGCTGCAGCTGCTCGAACAGCGGTTGGCCAGCAGCGGGAGCGCTTACAGCATCCGCCTGCACCGCGACCGGATCACCGCCACGATCAAGGCGGCCTCAGCCTCAGCGCTGCGTCTACCGCTGCAACAGCTGCCGGCCCTACTGACCCAGCCATTCGCGCGGGATGCCATCAACCATGCCATCAATCTCGAACGCGCACAGCAGCACCTACGGCGCAATCAACCCTCGCCGCTACTGCAAGCCGATGCCTGGTTACCTCAGCAGCACCCGGACAGCAACCCGGACGAGGTCAGTCTCGAGTTGATCAACCTGCTTCAGCAACGGCTGTTCAGCCGATCTCCATCCAGCCTCAGCCTTACCGGTCTCCCGCCGGAGCCGCTTATCGCGACGCTCAACAGCGCGCTGCAACAGTTCGGCTCTGTATTTGAAGGATCAGCGCCTGCCGGCTCTGTACTTGGAGGATCCGAGTCGCCCGACCCTGAGCTAACCGGCGCTCGGGACCTGCGCGCCTCCTCTACACGCTCTGCAGCAGCGCCTGCCGACCTGGGCCCTGTCGCCGCGCTACAACCCCTACCAGGGCGGGCATCGCCGAGGTTTCCGCAGGCCTTACTGCTGAGTCGAATGCTTGAGACGCTCGTCCCTGAGGCCCGGATTCGATTCTATCCCGGCTCTGAGACTAGCTGGCTGATCTGGCTGACACCCCAGGCTTCGGAACCCTGGCTGACAGATCAGATACGGCAGCTTAAGCTGCGTCTTGCCGCGATGAAAGACTGGGAGTTCGAGCGTGCCGCCGACGACCTGCGCGCGCAGCTTGAGCGGCGGATGCAGGATCCTGCCGCCATCGCAGAGCAGCTGGAGGTGATCGCCTTTTACCAACTCCCGGTCGATTATCTGCCGCAATTTGAGGCTACAATAGCCTCGCTGACACGGACCCAGATCCGCCAGCAGCTGCTGGATCTGCTGCAACCCGGACGCTTCAGCTATCCGGCTAACCCTGCGTTTAACAATGCGCTTAGCAAACCCTGAACCTGAGACAGCCCCTTATTATGGCCCGACGAGCATCACCTCCGCGTTCAGGATCTAAGCCTGGCGCTCCCATCACGGGAACCAACAAACTGCGCATTATCGGCGGTCGCTGGCGCAGCCGTAAACTCGAATTTGCCAGCCTGCCGGGACTGCGCCCGACCACCGACCGGGTGCGGGAAACACTGTTTAACTGGCTGCAACGCCAGGTTCCCGGCGCCCATTGCCTGGACCTATTCGCCGGCAGTGGCGCTCTGGGATTAGAAGCGCTGTCGCGCGGTGCCGCCCGGGTTACCCTCGTCGACAGTGCCGCGGCGGTGGTGCAGCAGCTGCGCCAGAACCTCGGCCTGCTCGGGGCCGAACAGGATGCGAGCGTCGTTCATAGCCAGGCGATCCGCTGGCTCCAGAGCGCTTCTTGCGAGCAGACCTTCGATCTGGTGTTTCTCGACCCCCCCTTTGAGCAAGGAATGCTGGCGGGGTGCTGCGAGGCACTGGAACAGCAGGCGCTGCTCAGCCCGCAAAGCTGGATCTACATCGAAGCGGAAAAAACCCTGCAGCCGCTACCGGTACCCGCTCACTGGCGACTGGAGCGCAGCCTCAATGCAGGTCAGGTGAGTTGCTATCTGTATCAGCGAGTCGTAGAGGAATAACTGACCCCATAACCTGCAAAAGAAACACAGCTTAATGTGGGTTGGCGTTTTTTGGGCAGAGAGCAGTCCGACAAGGCCAGCCTGGAGCGGCCATCGTCGGCTAATGGACCCATAGAGTCAGACTGCCGCGATCACCGAAATCTCGACCAGCAGCTCGGGGCTGGCCATGCGCGCCTCGACACAAGCACGCGCCGGTGCCTGCCCCTCGCCAACCCAGGCCTCCCAGACCAGATTCATCGCCTCGAAATCGGCCATATCCTTAAGATAGAGGGTCGCGGAAAGCAGCCTGTTACTGCTGCTACCCACCGACTCCAACAAGGCATCAACCTTGGCCAACATGCTGCGGGTCTGCTCGCTGATAGCGACACTGCGATCTTCGGCCACCTGGCCGCAGAGATAAACAGTCTGATTATGCACCACGATCTTGCTCATCCGGGCGCTAGTTTGATAACGGGTAATGGACATACAGAGACTCTCTTGTGAGTGTAAGGTGCTTGATGACAGAGGTCAGGCGTCGGCCTGCTCCGGGGTGTAAATTGGAGGCACAGCATCAGGTTCAGACGCCATAGTTGCCAGCTCGCCCAGACTTAAGGGCTTGATCGGGAAGCGGATATTATAATACCCCACTTCCGCCACCGGAACCTGCCGCACCTGGGCGATCAGCTGTGCCACCGTCAGTCCGCACTGCCGCCCCTGACAGGGCCCCATTCCGGCGCGACTAAAGGCCTTGGCCTGATTGGGTCCCGCGCAGCCCTCAGTGGCTATACGACGGATATCGCCCGCCGTAACCTCCTCACAGCGACACACCAGGGTGTTATCGGCAGGACGCAGGAATTCCATCGCAGGCCGGTAAAGCCGATCCAGAAAGGGACGAATGGCCAGCTGCTGAGCGATAGACTTGCGCAGTCCTATAGCGCGCAGGTCCCGCTCAGCGCCGCTCAGACGATCCAGCTGCGCCGCTATCTCCAATACGGTCAGCCGGCCCTGCAGCTCCGCTACCAGCGCACCGCCGATGCCGCCGCTGTCACCGGCGACAAAAACCCCTTTAACCGAGATTTCACCCCAACCATTCAGGCGCGGCCGCCAGCACTGCTGCAATGCATCCCAGTCATGCTCCGCCTGCAACGCCCGGGTCAGCTGGACATTGGGCACCACTCCCTGATGTACCAGCAAGGTGACGCAAGACAACTGCTGTGCGCGGTTACGCTGGCGAAAGTGCAGTCTGGCCAGCTTGCCATTGGCATCCGCCTCGGCCCGCAACTGCCGCACCCCGCTCAAGCGTTGCACCCCCGCAGCCCGCAGCTCTGCCAGCAACTGGGCGCCTTTAAGCAGATAGCGCCAGCCCCGCAATGCACCCGGCAGCTCCCGCAGCGCCTCCAGGTAGTGGCGCGCGGGAGTGGTATCCAGTACGGCGGCGATGGGCACCCCGGCGCGGACCAGCTGACAGGCGATCAGTAGCAGCAGCGGACCGCTACCGGCCAGCACCAGCGGCGCTACGGGAACCAGGCCACTGCTCTTGAGCAGGATCTGCGCCGCACCGCAGCCCATCACCCCCGGCAGAGTCCAGCCAGGAAAGGGCACCGGCCGTTCCTGCGCCCCGGTCGTTAACAGCAACCGGGAAAACCCCAGCCGCCGACTTATCCCAGCCACAGACACACACAGATGGCGATCGCCGATCTCCCACACCGTGGCGCTATGAAGATACTCGATAGCCGCATCCGTAAAGTCGCGTACCAGCCGGGCACCATAATAATAGTCAGGCCCCAGAATATGCGGATCCTGCAATACCGGTTCCCCGGCCTGGCGGTAGATCTGCCCACCAGGGCGGGGCTGCTCGTCGAGCACTAGCACCCGTAAGCCCAGCTCTGCGGCCTCGGTGGCCGCGGCCATACCGGCAGGACCTGCGCCTACAATAGCCAGATCGTAAAAATCAACGTTCATCGCCCTGCCTCTTCTTGGTCCTGCTGTTGCTGTTCCGAGCTAGGGTCGCGAGCGCCCTGCTGAAAGCCGACCCGCATCCCCTCCGCAACGGCGGTCATGCAGCCCTGGGTATTGGGCCGACCATCGATCACCAGCAGGCATTCGAAGCAGGCCCCCATCATGCAGTAGGCTGCGCGCGGGCTCAATGATACCGGCGTCGTGCGGGTCGGCCCCAGGCCGGCCGCGAGCAGGGCCGCGGCGACGCTCTCACCACCCAGGGCGCTGATCTGTTGCCCCTCCACCCAGAGACTGACCGTTGTACCGGGATTAAGCGGCAGACGCTTAAAGGCTGAATCGTTGGGCATGGAACGTCTCCAGAGATAGATCGGGGTCGGCACAACCGCTGCCGATCCAGGCGGCGATCGGACCGGCATGCACAGCCGCCAGGGTGACGCCGCTGTGACAGGAGACCAGGAACGCCCCCGGATACTGCACCGACTGCTGATAGATCGGGTAACCATCGGGCGTCATCACCCGCAGCGCTCCCCAGGAACGGATCAGACGCACGTGCTCCAGCAGCGGAAACAGGGTCACCGCGCGCCGGGCGATGGTCGCCAGCACCTCGGTGCTGGTGCCGCAGTCGAAGCCGACATCCTCCTTGGAATCACCGCACTGAATGCTGCCCTCCGATGTCTGGCGCACATGTCCGGTCGGGTAATCGAGAAAGTGGTCCAGCCGTTCGGTAATCAGCACCTGGCCGCGATTGGGTGTCAGCGGCGCCGCCAACCCCAGCGGCGGTGCTAGCTCTCGATTGCCGAGTCCTGCGGCCAGCACCACCCGACCCGCATCAACAGCCTCAGTCCCGCTATAAACCAGGAAGCGGCCGCACGTCGGGGTTATTTTTGTTACCGGACCGTCAGTCAGCAACTCTCCGCCTGCCGCGATAAAGCATTGCACCAGGGCCCGCAGTAACAACAGCGGATTAACGTGACCATCCTCCGGCCCCCAGGTCGCACCCGCCACCGTCGGCCCGATCTCCGGCACTCTGGCCTTAAGCTGTTCATGATTGAGCACCTCGAACGGATAGTCGCCGCCCTGCGCCTCGCGGATCGACTCCAACATCTGGCTGCGCTGCTCCAGCTCCTGCTCGGTCAGGCAGAAATACAGGCCGCCGATCTGCGACAGCTGCGTATCTATTCCGCTGGACTCGGTCAACCGGGCGGCAAAATCACCCCAGAGCCTGGCGGACCAACGCGTCAGCCGGGTGTAGGCCGGGCAGGTATCGCCCTTGCCCTGCACCCACACCAGCCCGAAGTTGCCGCGCGATGCCCGCAGGGCGATGTCCCCCTCGTCGATGACCACGACCGACAGCCCCTGATCTTGCAGACCGAGCGCGACCGAAAGGCCCACCAGGCCGCCGCCAACTACCGCAACATCGGCGCTGCGGGGACCTGAGTTCTTCGCTGTGGTCATGAGTAAATCTCCAAGTATTCGTGTAACAGCCAAGGGTGTCGTAAAAGGGTCTCGTAAAAGGGGTTAGCAAAGGGCAACCGGCCGGCCAGAGCCGACCGGGATTGAAAATGGCTTAGTAGACCTTCGCCGCTTTCAGTACGCCCTCGCTCCACTCTTTACCCATGTCGTTGATGATTTCGGGCCAGACGTTGGCACGAATCTTCTTCGCGGCAGCAGAGATCTGTTCGGGGGTGACCGTCACGATGCTGGCACCCGCATCGGCCAGACGCTGCTCGTTAGCAGCCTGATCGGCTTTGGCGGTGACCCAACGACGCTCTTCAAACGCCAGTGCGGCCTCGCTCAGTGCCTGCTGCTGATCGTTCTCGAGATCGTCAAAGCGCTCGGCATTGATCAGCATGTACCAGACCTCGAAGTGGGTATTGATCGGCACATAATGCTTAGTCACCTCGCGGAATGAGGCGAAGTAACCTTCGGCGCCCGAGCCGATCACCCCGTCAACGACACCCGTCTGCACCGCGGTGAAGGCCTCCGAGAACGGCAGCGGCGAGCCGATGTAACCCAGTTCATTAGCTAGCAACTGGAACACCTTGATCGGCGGCACCCGCACCTTGGCGGATTTGCTGACGCCGCTATCTGCCGCGCCATCCACCTGGGTGTTGAGGGCGATCCCGCCGAAGTAGACCGGCCAGGCAGCCAGCACCTTTATATCCTGCTGCTGGTACAGATCCGAGACGGTATCGCGCATCACCGAGCCGGGACCGAAGGTCTGTTGGGCATCGCTCCAGCCTTCGACGGTGTAGGGCAAGGAGGCGATCTGGAAGCGCTTATCGATACCCGAGGCGATCGGTTGCACCGCCATATCGACCGCGCCCAGACTCACTCGCTCTTGCACCAGGGTGTAATCACCTAGGGCATTGGCGGGATAGAGCTTGACCTTGAGTGCGCCGTCTGTCGCGGCCTTCACCGCCTCCGCAAACTCGGACGCGTCCTTATCGATCGCCGTGCCCTGAGGGCGGACGTGCGAAAGTTTTAGCGTCGCCGCCTGGGCAACTCCCAGGGTCGCCAGCGACAGGGACAGCGCCAGGACGATCTTTTTAGTCAGTGATCTATGCATGTTGTACTCCGTTTATTTTTAGGTGCCCTGAGGGTTTGGTCGTCAAGAGAGGGCTTGATGGTAAAGCGTGGTTAGCGTTAGCTAGTAGCCCAGCATCGCGGGGATATATTCAGACAGATCCGGCCATACCAGCACCAGCACCACCACCGGCAGATAGCCGAACAGCAGCAGGATCATGGCGGGCTTGATCACTTCGGTAAACTTGACGTTGCCGATCCGCGCACCCAGATAGAGGATGCTGGCGTAGGGCGGTGTCACGCCGCCCATGGCGGTGGTCACCCCCATGATGGCGGCAAACTGGATCGGACTGACTCCCAGCGCGCCCATCAGCGGCAGCAACAGCGGAGCGGTCAGGATGATGGCGGTGATATCGTTGACCACCATGCCGATGGCAAACAGGAACAGGGTCACCAGGATCAGTAGCAGAGTCTTGTCGGTGGTGATCTCGAAGATCTGTTCCACCAGTGCCTGGGGGATATCCTCCATCACAAACATCTGGCTCAGCATCAGGCTGAACAGGATCATGATCAGGATCGCGCCGACGGCGGTGGCGGATTCTTTACTGGATTCCAGGAAGGTCTTCCAGGTCAGGCCCTTGTAGATCATAAAGCCGACCGGCAGAGCGTAGATCACGGCGACCGCAGCCGCCTCGGTGGGGGTCATGATGCCGCCATAGATACCGCCGAGAATGATCACCGGCATCAGCAGCGCCGGGATCGCATGCACGGTGCGGTTGCTGGCTTCCTTAAGCATTACATCGAAAGCGACCGGCTCATCGAGTACCAGCGGAAATTTACGTGACATCACCATATTGACGACTGAAAGCGCCAGCATAATCAGCAGCCCCGGCCCCAGGGTGGCCAGAAAACTGGCCAGAATCGAGGTCTCCGTTACCCAGCCGTAAACGATCATAGTGACGCTGGGCGGAATCAACAGCCCCAGAATCGACGAGTTGGCGACCAGCGCTGTGGCATAGGCACGGGGGTAACCCTTGCGCTCCATCTCCGGAATAAGTAGCGGACCTATCGCCGCCACCCCGGTCAGGCCACTACCGGAGATCGCCCCGATAATGGCGCAACTGATACAGGCCACCACGCCCAATCCGCCCCGAACCCGGCCGACAAAGATATTCACGAACTTAAGCAGGCTGGCGGCGATGCCGCTGACACTCATCAGAGTGCCGGCGAACACGAACAACGGGATCGCCAACAAAATAGGATTGGTCAGCTGGCTGAAGCCCCAGAGCATCATCCCCTTCATGCTGGCGTCACCCACCAGCACCATGACCATAAGGCCGGCGCCGAAACAGTAGGGCAGCGCTACCCCCAGACTTAAGAGAATAACCAGCACTAGGAAGGCAAGTAAGGCGATATCAACCATGATTTTTATCCTCGCTCTGCCCCAGAATCTGGAACTCGTCGGTCTCGTTAGTGTGGGGATGCTGGTGATCAAGAGGAGTCGCGAGCTCGGCGCCACCCCGGATCAGAGTGCGTATATGACCGTAGAGGTGCCAGGCGCCGTACAGCGTCATCAGTAACAGACCCACAAACAGCGATGCTTCGTAGATCAGGGTCGGTAGATAGAGGGTCGGCGTCTCTTTACCGACCCGCAAGGCGTAGCGGAAATAGTCCCAGGCCCACCAAGTCAGCCAGACGGAGATCACCAGGCTGCAGGACTCGGACACCACCAGCAGGATATGCCGGGCGCGTTCGGTACCCAGGAAAATCTCCAGGACATTGGCACGGATCTGAGTGTCCTCGCGGGAGGCGTTGACGGCGCCCAGCACATAGAGCCAGAGGGTAGGGATAACCGCCACCTCTTCGAGCCCCATCACCGGTGTCTCAAACACGTAGCGGGTGACCACCTGAACGAACTGAAACAGCGCCACGGTGCTGATCAGCAGCGCTAGGCTGTAGCGGAAAAATCGCTCCATATTGTTTACTCTTTTTTTGTTGGAGGGCAGCGGAAGATCAGAGTCGACCGCGTTGCTGAGAGCTATAGTGGCCAAGACCACAAATAACATCAAATCGTTTGTTTTTAGGACTTGATAACCTCATGCTATAACTTAAGCCCTAGAGCCTATCCCCCACCCTAAGCAGGAGTACGTTTTTTGGCCCGACTCAGCTTCCGCCAGGTAGAGGCGTTCCGCGCCGTGATGATCGCCGGCACCACGACCGGGGCCGCCACTATTCTCTGCATCTCGCAGCCCGCCGTCAGTCGCCTGCTAAGTGATTTCGAAACGAGTGTGGGGGTGCGGCTGTTCGAGCGCCACAAGAAACGCCTAGTACCGACACCCGAGGCGCTGATCCTGTTTGAAGAGGTGGAGAAATCCTTTGTCGGCATCGAGAAACTGGCCCGCACCGCCGAGGAGCTGCGGGACTTTCACCGCGGCACCCTGCGCATCGTCTGCATGCCGGCGCTGGCACAGGATTTTATGCCGCAGGTGGTGCACGATTTTATGGCCAGTCATAGCGGCGTCGCGGTCACCCTGCAGGTACGGAGCTCGCAACAGGTAGCCGACTGGATCTCGACCCAGCATTTTGATATCGGCATCTCGGCGATCAAGGTCTCAGATCCGGCGATCGAGGTGCAGCGTCTGGCCGACAGCCAGCTGCTGTGCATCTTGCCGCCCAACCACCGCTTAGCGACTAAAGCGCTGATTGTACCGGCAGATCTGGAAGGCGAAATGTTTGTATCGCTGGGCACCGAGCAGAGCGTGCGCTACAAGGTCGACGAGGCCTTTGAGCAGGCCGGCGTGAAACGCCAGCTGCTGTTCGACACTCAGGTCTCGCATGTCGCCTGCGCCTTCGTACTGGCCGGCAGCGGCGTCTCCCTGGTGGATCCAGTCACTGCGCTCAACTACGTAAAGCAAGGCTTGGTGGTCAAACCCTTCCGACCCGAGATCGCATTTAACTACAACATCATCTATCCCGCGACCCGCCTGAAATCACGCCTGGCGATCGATTTTGCAGCGCTGCTGCAGCAGCGCCTGGGGCAACTGGCGGCAGATTCCAACGGACTCTTTGTCTGTAATCCTGATTAGGAGTCGTCTGGTGATCGCATAGCACCCTGTGGGTTGGCAGCTGAATGTTCCTGCAACAGCCGCACGCCCCACGTCCCTGTGGGTTGGCAGCTGAATGCTCCTGCAACAGCCGCACGCCCCACGTCCCTGTGGGTTGGCAGCTGAATGCTCCTGCAACAGCCGCACGCCCCACGTCCCTGTGGGTTGGACTTCAGTCCAACAAGGCTGGCAAGAGGCTGCCAATGTCAGGCTAAAGCCTGACCCACAAAACACCCCTGACCCCATACCCGACTCACCCAAAGGCCGCCTTGCGCTGTTTGGCCATCGCGGCCAGGTATTTCTTCCAGTCTTTGTCAGCCATCCTTAGCCAATAATCGGCTGGGCGATTGGTTTTCTGGTCATAAGCGACGCTGGTCGGATCCTGGACACGGCACTCCTCCAGCAGCGGGATATCGGGTAGCGGCTGGGTGACGTCCATATAGCCTTGCAGATAATCCCAGAGTGCCAGGCATTCGCTGCCGTGCTGGTCCGCGCTGACCAGGTTTTCGACCACGAAGGCCTGGGGCTGGTATTTATGCACCAGGCTGAGCTGGTAGTACACAAACCCCTGCCGGTCCGGGGTGCCATTGACGTAGGCGTCGAACTCGTAGAACGGCGCACTGAAGGTCGGTTTGGAGAAGCGGTTGTAGAGGGTCACCTGACCGGTGCGGCGGTTCAGCTCATAGAGAGAGTGAAAATGGTAGCCATAGCTGGTGCCGAATCTGTTGTTGATCCAGTCGATAAGGGTGAGGGGGAGGTAGGCAAGCAAACAGGGGATAATCAAATATAAAAAGAACGCGTTTAGAAGCTCGAAAAAAGCATCACCAAAAAGCTGGTTATCAACTTTGTACCCTAGGAAAACAGCAACTAGCACCGATATTGGCACAAACATGAAAGCACCGACCGTTCCGGCCCCCTTCAGGATGCCCAGAACGTGCAGCAGCCGGCCGATGGCCATCATATGCATGCGTTCGTGGTCCCAGAGTTCGGCCGGACGCTCGGGAGCACCCGGCTGCTGGTACTTGTGTTCGATTTCGCGTAATCGGCTGGGCGACCAGCTATCCAGGAATTTCTTAGGGGGGATGTTCCGGTAGTTGCCGGGGGCCAGGCGCTGGCCGCGACGCCAGTTAAAGCGCCAGCCCTTGCCACCGACCGTCTCGTCGGTGGGTGGCTGCTCGGGCACGGCATCGGCGCGGTAGGCCGTTGGGGTATAGCTGTCCATCGGTGGTTTATCCCTAACTCGATTCGGGTGGATGTGCTAGCGGGTGGTTGATCTCATCCGCCCAGTACGGCTGGGCGCGGCGGCTGGTAAAGTCCGGCGCGGCATGCTGAGGGGCATCGCTGCCAAGCAATAACTGGGCCGTAGGAAACCTGCCACCTGCCGCCTGTAGCTGGACGCGCACCCGCCATTCGCTGACTTCGTGTGTGTGCTTCGTCTCCCGAGCGGTGGTCTGCTTCAGGTCGATGTCACGATGCCCCTGCAGATAGTGGTCCTCGCCTTCGGGTCGCTTGATGGTCACCACCGCCTTAATACGTGCAAAATCATCCTTGTAGTAGGTCTGAGACCCCATAGGGTTAAGCCACTCCACCCGGGTCTGCTTGCCGATATGCACCCGATAGTCGGCAGGGTCACTGCTTAGCTGGGGCAGGTTGGAGCGCACCCGGACCAGGGTATCGCAGAGCTGCAGGCGGCCGATTACCTCGGCGCTGGTATCCAGCGGCAGCGGCAGCAGCCCGGCAGCGGGTGCCATTCCGGGGGTCCACGTCAGGTCGTCGAGTCGATGGCGAACGTCGATCTGGACGCTGATCAGCAGCCCCAGCAGCTGCCGATACGCCAGCGCCGGATCTTGCTGCAGCAGGTAGAGGGAGTCGTCCGCGCCATCGGCCTGGTTGCCAAAGGGGCCGCGCAGTAACCATTGCTGCAGTGGCGAGTCCTGGGTATAGGCCAGCGCGATGCCGCCGGTTATAGCAACCCCTATCCCCAGCACGATCCAGCCCAGGGGTCCCAGCCCCAGCAGGATCGCGCCCGGTGCCATAAGGGTGGCTACCAGCGTCGCGGTCAGGGTTCCGGCGGCGATCATCGCATTGGCGGCCGCGCTGTCCAGGTCCTTGCTATTGATGGCATAGATCATGTCGGTGACGCTGATCCCGACGGTCAGCACACCCGCGGCGAAGCCTGCGAAGGCGACGCGGCTGATCGATCTTGCCAGACTGCCACCCACCTTTTCACCAAACCAGCGGGTCGCGACCACCGGATTGATGTGGATGAGCTCCTTATTGACCGCCTGCGCCCATACCGATGCCTCACCGGCATAGAAGGCGCCGGTCTTGGCCAGGGCGATAGAGAGGTCGCCAACCGCGCTCACGGATCCAAAGCCTCCCCGAACCAGCCGTGCTTTGCTAAACGCTTCTATTTCCTTATTCAGATTAATCAGCTCGATGACCGTGAGGATGGCCGGCAGATGCAGCGCGGCGGTTATTTTTTTGGCCTGAAAACCCCGCCGCAGCTGGTTGATCCGCTGCAGGTCTTTGAAGCCGTCGCCGGTCGATGGCAGATAGTACAGCTTGATGCCCTGGCCCGGTGCGGCCAGGCGCGCATCCGTCGCGACGCCAGCACGGCGCAACAGGCTCTCGTTGGTGCCGCCGACGGGTTTGCCATCCAGCTCTATTTCACCATAAAACTTACTGCGGCCCTTGTGGGCGTAGGTGCGTTCGGCGTCGGTGAGCCCGTGTTTCAGCCCGGCGCCGTCGACACCCACCATATAGCCCTTGGTCGCCGCGAGGCTGTTGCGGGCGACCAGCGAGATCTCACCTAGCGTTCCCGGCATCGCGCGCCGGAACAGCTCGACCAGCGGGCCGTAGAGTTTATTGGTGCGCAGCTCCAGCAGCTCTGGTGCCAGCTGGTTACGCAGCAACGGCAGCACGCCACTGAGGGCGCCGAGCGCACCGTCGAACAGGCCGGCACCGCGACGCAGGGTAGCAAAATCCGGATAGTCGAACGCTCCCTGGTCGGCGAGTGACAGCAGCGCGGCGGTTTCAAGCGACTCCGCCTGTTCGACGGAGGGGGTTTGGTCGCTGTCGGTCAGGGTCTGCAACCAGTCCTGGCGAAAATGGCCATTATGCTGGCCTGCGGGCAGGGCTGCCGCCGGGGTATAGAACAGCTGCGCATGCAGTGGGTGATCGCTGCCTTCGCTCAGCAGCCGTTCCAGCTCTTGCAACCCCGGTGCCCAGCGCTGCCTGCGGTCCGACTCGGCTAGCAAATAATCCAGACTGCCGCTGTTGACCACCAGCGCCTGCGCCAGCTCGCCGACCAGCATATAACAGCACAGACGCTCACAATCATCGCGGGCGGCGTAGTCACGCAGGGCCTCTTGCTGAGCCCGGTCCTGGGCGACCCTGAGTGCCTTGCTGCGCAGCGTTTCGATCCAGCCATGCAAGCGCCGGCGCTCGCCAGTACGCAGGGCCCCGGACAGGGTGCCGACGATGCCGGTATCGAGGTGCTCGGCGAGTTCATGATAAGGATTGTCTTTTTTGCCCAGCTGGCTGGGCAGGATCAACTGCTTGACCAGCTGCGCACTCTTGGCATGGGCGGAATTGCCGCAGTGTGCCATCAACGCCTGCAGGTATTGCTGGGCGGCCAGCGTCTGTTTGGCCGCATGGCGCACCCGGAAGTGCGGGTCGGCGACCACCAGACCCCAGATGTTGCGCGACCGGCAACCCTGCAGGACATCGCCTCCGGGGGCGTTAGAGGTCCAGAGGGGATCGGGCTCGGCGTTGCCCAGGGTTTCATCCAGGACCTGCTGGCGGACGACGATCTCTTGCCCCAGGCGGTTCTGGATCGCGCTGTTGTGCAGGACCTCGAAGGCGGATCGGGCATCCCGGTCCAGCTCAAGGCGCTCCTGTTGTGCCAGGCGGTGCAGCCTGTTCAGCCACTCGCCATCGAGATCCCGCAGCAGGGCGGCCGGGTCGGTCAGCTGCAGTTCGGTCAGCGGCTCCCTTCCCCAGTGGGGTTTGACGCTGTTCAACGAGACTAGCTGCTCTAAGGGCCCGCCGTAAACGGCTCCCAGGCGGCTGAACTCCTGGATCGGCTGGGTGCGCCGCCCGAGGGTGCTCTCCTCACCCTGTTCCAGCCAGTTGATATACGGGCCGTGCCACTGGATATCGGAAAAGGCGACGCTGATCTGGTTGTTCAACCAGCGTCCCTGCAGGCGGGCGGGGATCCAGACCTCTTCCAGCGCCGTACCCACGGCGGGTCGCGGGTCGGCTGACAGCGCCCCGGTGAGCGAGTTGACCTGGCGGTAATCGGCCAGCCGGACATCGCGATACCGCGGACTATCGCCCTCGAGGCTGATGGCGATCTCCCGCCATAAGCGCCCCTCCCAGAACAGGTAGAGAAATCCGGGCCGGGTGATGACCAGGCCATTGTCGTCTGAGTGGGGGTTGGTGACCGGCAAGGCGCTCAGCGGTATCACCGGCAGCAGCACGTTGTCCTGCCAGAAGGGCTGACGCGGGGTCTGCTGGGCATTATCGAGCAATGGAACCCGGATAGGCGGGCCCTGATCCGCATCGATCTCCAGCCACAGGTTGCGGGGTGGCCGATTTTCCCAGGGCCAGAGTAACAGCCGGGTATCGGCGACCGGCTCTTCGGTGCGCTGCTGCTCTAGGAACTCTTGCTGCTGTGCATTGCTCTGGTCGTAGATAACCACGCGCTGGCCGTCCGGGTGCGCGCTGCCAGCCAGCTGAACGATCAGCTGATCTTTTTCACAGGCCGGGCCGTTAGAGAGGCTGCGGATATTCTTCGAGGTGCCAGTCATTCAACAGTTCCTTTGAGACGGGTCGGCGTGCGTTCGGGCATCATCCTTGATCCAGGCGGATAGTACGGTTAGTTGTTGCGCTTCCCGGGGCGGCAAGCCGAGGCCGGTCTGTGCGTGATAGGCGCCGATCGCATCGCCCTGACAGGCTTCGCAGAGCCGGAGATAATGCTGCAGTCCGGTGTCGCTGGTGATGCCTCCCTGCTCGGCCGCTACCAGACAGGGCTGGTAGCACTGCCACCACGCCAGACGGGCGTCCCTCGAGAGAAGCGCGCGAGCTTCGAGTTCTAGCGCCAGAAACTGCTCGGACTGCTGCTTGCCCAGGGCCTCTTCTTCGGCAGGGGTCAGGCGGTAGGTCTGCCATTGGTGATCCGGCACCGGCAGTGGGTTATGCAGGATAACCCAGTGCCCGTCACCGGTATCACGCGACCAGGGTGGCTCGTAAAACCAGAGGATACGTGTCAGGGCAGCGCACCAGGAGGCGGTTTGCTGTGCCGCCTGAACTCTCAGCAGGTCGTGGATCACTCGAGGGTCGTAGTAACGGAAAAAACCCAGCCGCTGCTGCCCGAACCCGATAAAGAGTCGATTCTGGCAGAAAGCGATCAAACGCTCTTTAGACAATGGCGTGGTGATAAGGATCTGGCGGCGCACGATCCCCTGAGCCAGCTCCGCTTCGATCTGTGCGATGAGCGCAGTGCTGTCGGTCACCTCCAGGATCCAGGGGCCGACATCGGCAATAGCGTCATACTCGGTGCCTTGCAAAAGTTGCTGTGCCCGTACATCCGGCTGCTGTGCATACAGTGCCTGCAGATAGTCTTGGTCGGCGTCGAAAATCAGATAGGCACTTTCCTGCGTGGACTGTTCCCAGTGCAGGCTGGGCTGTTCGGTCAGGGTCAGGGGCAAGGTCAGAGTCATCGTTCAGGTACCCTTGCCGCAGGGACAATCGGCCAGCGGGCAGCTGCCATCGGGTTGTTCCTGACACAGTTCAACCAGGGGACTGCGCGTTGTTGCAGCGCGAGCCAGACGATGCCGCAGCACCGCCATCGGCCTGGGCTCCGGCACCACCTCCGGCGCCTTCGCCGTCGTCGGCCTGCCACTCCAGCCGCTGTCGGCCTTAGCGGGCAGGCTCGGTTTTTCGGCCTGCGGGCTGCTGCCAGAACCGGGTGCGCCGCCGGCGTTGAGCTTGATCACCGGGCCGATAATGGTGACGCCGGAGGGGT
>JBLIEQ010000045.1:0-23821 GCA_047633175.1 Motiliproteus sp.
CGCTGTCGTTGACGCAATCATCCGGACGCTGCTTGGCTGCCTTGCCACGCTGATAACTCACGGTGATCTGCTCGCCTTCCGGAGCGGTTGCTGCGGGAGACTCGCCCAGCAGGCTGGGCTGGTACGGATTATCGACCGGGCGTTTTTCAGATTTCTGCCCGAACAGTTGCCGCTCGAACCACTCGACCCGCCGTTTCAGCACCGCATTTTCCTCACGCAACACAGCGACTTCGTCGCTGGGAGGCGCGGTCAGATGGGCAGTATGCTGGGCTGAAACGGGCGTTTTCATGGTGTAGGATTATACCAAAAATACGCTTAAAGCACGTGCTGGTAACGCTTGAATTGACGGGATTTTTGCACTTCTATGCCCTCCAGGATCAGCTGTAACTCGGTCCAGCTCAGCGCGTGCTGGCCGGTCGCCGATGGGCGCACCCGGAACTGCCCTTGCTCCAGGCGTTTGCTCCAAAGGCAGAAACCAGAGGGCTCGAAATAGAGCACCTTCATCTGGTTTTTACGCCGATTCACGAAGACAAAATAGTGGCCGCTGAGGGGATTATGCTCGAGCTGATTCTTAACCTGGGCGGTCAGCCCGTTAAAGGATCGACGCATATCGGTAGGCTGCGTGCAGAGCCAGATACGGGCCTGATTACCGGGCGATTAGCCCTGACTCAGGTGCAGCTCAACGCCATTGTCCAGACTAAGAACGATATTCCAGGCCCGCCCCTCGCCAGATGAGGACAACGCGCCGAGATCGATAAAGGATACCTCTTGATCTGCAGCCGCTGTCGGCAGAGCCTGATCACCCTCAGCCAGTCGTTTTCGCCAGCTGCAAAAACTGGCATAGCCAATGGCCTGAGCATCGCAAAAGCGGGCAGCGGACTGCCCGCTGCTCTCCCATTGATCAACCAGGGCTTGCCATTGTTCGGGGGTCCGGCGGGGTGCATAGCTCATGTGTTGCCTCCTAAATGAATGAGAAGGCCAGCTTATCGCGCGTAAAAGTGGTTGGGCAGAACGCCTTAGAATGAACGGTTACGTAGTTTTGCACGGGGAAGTTTTTTCCTCAGAACGCATTCACCGTGTGTATCCACGCCGTGAAGTTGAAAACTATTCTTGCTTAGATCAATCGCAAGAATGCTAATCTTTAGCTTTGAGTTATGGTTCGTCTTACTCCCCTGTGATGTATGTTCACACACTCATCATGGCTCATTTGAAGCCGATTGGAGTGAGGCGGACCATCCCATTAGGTCTAGCAATGTAGCATTGCCTTTCAATGTAGCACCCAAGCCATATTAATCGAATGCTACGATGATAGACCTGACCCTGTTGCCAAGGCAAGGAGCAGAAATAGTACGATGATAGACCTGACCCTGTTGCCCTGGTGCTGTTGCCCTGGTGAAATTGGTCGAACACGGCGACCAATTGGGTCAGCTTATCGGGGCGCGCCAATGTGCGCTCCTGAGGCATAACGCTCGCATTTGCGGCTTGGGTAAACTGGCGACTTTATTGCCGCGTAGCGAAAAAAGGTGACAGTTTACCCAAGTCCAGCAAGATGCGTTTGTTATGCTTATATTTTGGGTAAATCAAGGGTTCTTTCACTACGCCAGACTCTTATTACTTTTATTGTTTTACTCTCTCGCAAATACACTACACGGAATGGCACATGTATAAGCTCACAGATTAATACATCGTTAAACTCAGGAACTATACGACCAATATCAGGATGCTTGGCAAGTGTTTCAACGTGCTCAATTATAGCTGTAACAAAGTTGATACCAATATGCGGAACACCCTGCTCTAGATAATACTCTTTGATATGTTCAAGATCTTGTATGGCAGATTTAGAAAAGGAAATATTCACTTATTAAACACCAGCCTCTTCTTTACATCACTTATATCTACGGTATCGCCTTCTTTAATTTCCATTAAGCCTTGCGTTATTGCCTTAACAAAAGCCAACTCTTCATTGATATTTTCGTAGTCTTCAAGACCTTGAACTACGGCAACACCTCTACCTCTACTAGTTAATAAGATAGGCCGATGAGTTTCTTTAGTATGATTGACTACTTTACCTGGATTTATTTTTAGGACAGAAAGCGGGACGATGTCTTCAGAGAATTTTGTTTGCATGAACTTACCTCCACTAAAGACCTATTTATAGCACCTGTTTAGAGGTATTGTCAAAGAGCATAACGCCCTGCTAAACGGTGGAGCAAGCTAGACTGTTTTTTGCGGCTTTTCTTGCAAAAAACGAGACTTGAGGGTCAGGCCTTACATTTGACACCTCGCTGACCCCCCTTCTGCTTTTCATTCAGACTCAGTACCGACTCCTGCCTGGATATACTTGGTATGGCCGCTCTGTCGCAGCTACTGCCGTTACCGAACGCTCAGAACAGTAAAACTAGCGTCCGCTCCCATGCTTCAGGCTAGCAACGGCGGCTACCGTAGTCACAGCCCCCAAGAGACTCCTTTGGGCCGACTCTTGCCCCTGACGGTTTCCCGAAGCAGTGACCGCTGTGAAGAAGCATACGTTAAATTGCTGCTTCGGACTGGCAGGTCAATCAGGCTGTTTGCTAGCTGGCGTGACCAGGCCCTGTCGGGAGTTAAATAGCCATGTTGTCCGTATAAATCTACTACACGCTCCCATGTGATAGTCGATTGCCAGCAGTAGCATGTAGTCTGATGCTTCAGTTCCATGCAGACTTCTGATGCAATTTTAAGCTTAACTCTTTTAATTTATTGTTAATAATATGCAGACTTATGGGTCAGGCGACACAAGCGCTGGGGTTTTTCTATTCAGGGATCGGAAAGAATCCGTAGTAAAACTATAAGAAGAATCTTGGCGCGAAATTTTATAACTACTTTGCAAACTTATGGTAGTAACATCCACTACAGACCCCTTGTACGTATAAATAAGTATATGATGAACTTTATACTCAATTATTTTTATTAGTAAATCTTGTATTAGTTTCTATGCATTCTCTGCGGAGTATGGACGGCAGGGTACATGAAGGATCGCGCCGTCAACTGTCTAGACAGTCTTCAAGCAGCCTGACAGAACAGACCGTCGCTTCAGAGCCCCCCCTTAGGGGCTCTTCACCGGCTCCCTTTATAGCTATCTGAATTTTCACAGGGCCTTATCAAATGAAAATACTCCGAATGCTTTTACCGAACAATCAGACAGTTGATTACACCCTGAATGCAATGCTGCATTTGCAGGCCGAACAAGGCGCTGCCTATTCAGTAGTTGATCTAGGATCGGGGGCTGCAGTCGAGGATGCAGTACTCACGCGGCAAGCCGATACCCTGTTTATTGAGATCGAGGGTGAACAGGTCGCCACCGTAGAGCAGTTTTATGCTGCAGGCATGGAGACAAGTGTCGATATGGGTGCCCCGATACCGCAGGCTGTCATGAATGATGCCATGGCAGAAAGCGCCAATCTGGTGTGGGAACATGCCGCGGATGCAGGCGCCATTGCCGATGGCGGTATCTTCTCCGCACCCCTGCTCTTTGCAGGCTCAGCCGCAGCAATTGGTGTGTATGCGGCGACGAACACCGAGGACGCAGCGCCCACAGCTCTGGCGGCTGTCAGCGTTACGGTGATTTTTAATACACTCGACGGCACGACAACAACCTCGGATCAATCAACAGCCTTTGCTGCAGGAATTGATTACCATATCATCATCGTCGTACCCTCGGCTGGGGATGCTTCTAAAGCAGCGGTTGTCCCGATAGAGACACCCATGCTGGGCGGAGCCAATCTGGGAGCAGGAGACTTTATAACAGTAGTAGGCGACGTCGGTGGAACCACTGCTGAGATCGCATTTAGATATACCTCCAGTGAAAATATAATCGACGGCTCCATAACTGCCGACAGCCTCGAAGCCGTGAAATCATCTCTACAAATATGGTTCGGCGCACGTTCCGAGGGACAATCACACTGGTTCATCACTGCGGGTACAGTGGGTGCACAAGGCGGGTTCGACCACAGACGCTCCACAACAAGTGTCGATGGAGAATTTTCGTCGTGGGCCTCTGTGAACTGGACTCCAGATGCACTCTGGACCGGTACAGCAAACCTCACCGCAGTCGCCTTTACGCTTACCTTTACGCTTTCATAGCGATCAACGATAGACGGGGCCGTAGGCTGGGATGCAATCCCAGCAATAACCCTGCATTAATTGGGACAGATTTATTTTCTGACTCTTGAGATCTGTCTGGCTAAAACCCAACCCACCAAAGAATCAGGCCTGCGGCTATGGCTCAACCCGGCTCAACCCAGCTCGGTAAAGGCGATAAATTCGACGAGGTCCCCAGACTCAACCGTCACCCCGGCGGGAATGACCGCGTAACCATCGGCCCAGGCCACGGAGGTCAGGACGCCTGAGCTTTGATTGGCATAGGGCTGCAACAGAGTACCCTGAGCAGTCTCCTGCCGCTGCACCCGGATATATTCCCGGCGCTGCTGAGGCCTGGGGCGGCTGAAGTGAATCGGCAGCTGTATACCCGGACGCAGCGGCGCGCTATCCCCCTGCATCTTTAACAGCACCGGTCGCGCCAACATCTGAAAGCAGAGCATCGCCGCGACCGGATTTCCTGGCAGGCCGATAAAGGGCACGCCCTTGACCCGACCAAAGGCCAGCGGCTTACCCGGCTTGATCGCCAGCTTCCACAGGCTGATCTCGCCCAGGGCCTCGACCGCAGGCTTAATATGATCTTCCTCTCCCACGGAGACTCCGCCGCTGGTGATAATACAGTCGACATCCTCGGCGGCGGCCGCCAGCGCCTTGATCGTCGCCTCCAGGGTGTCTTCGACCGTACCCAGATCGACCCACTCCATCCCCAGCTGCTGTATCAGGCCTAGCAGCAGGAAACGATTGGAGTTATAGATCTGTCCTGGCAGGGCGATCTGACCGGGCTGAGCCAGCTCATCCCCGCTCGAGAGTACGGCGACCCGCAGCCGCTTATAACAGGGAAACTCTGCCACGCCGATACTGGCCAGCACCCCCAGGTGCTGCGGCTGCAGCCGCACTCCGGCGGCAACCACCACCGCGCCCATGGCGATATCCTGACCGCGACGACGTATATGCTCACCCGCCGCCCTGTCCGTTGATATAATAACGCCGTCGCCATCGGGCCGTGCGTGCTCTTGCATCACCACGGTATCGGCGCCTGCGGGGACGGTCGCGCCGGTAAAGATCCGCGCGACGGTGCCGGGCTCTAATGCTTCGGGATCGACCCCCGCCGGAATACGCTGGCTGACCCGCAACGGCGTGCCGTTGGCCGCGAGCAGATCCGCCATCCGCACGGCATAGCCATCCATGGCGCTATTATCACTGGGAGGCACATCCAGACCGGCACACAGATCTTCGGCCAGCACCCGGCCCAGCGCCTGAGACAGGGACAGCCGCTCGAGGGCCTGAGTCGGCGTGACCGATCCCAGCAGTTGCGCCAGCGCCTGCTCAAAAGGCATCAGCCCCGGTTGATCGCAACCTCCGGCCTGAGGTGCTGCACTCATTGCTGCACGCCTTTAGATTCTTTTTTAAGTTCTTTTTTAGACTTTTCTTTAAGCTCTTTTTTAAGCTCTTTTTTAAGCTTTTCTTTGCGCTCTTCTTTGCGCTCTTCTTTGCGCTCTCCTTTACAGTGCCCGGTCCCGGTCATCGACAGCATCTCGACGAAGTTGCAGGGTTTATGCCGGGCATCCAGCTGCTCCTGAATGATGCTACCCCAGGCCAGACGGCAGGCGCCGGTAGAACCGGGCATACAAAAAATAGCGGTTCGGTTAGCAACACCGGCCACAGCCCGGGACTGCACCGTAGAAGAGCCGATCTGCGCGAAGGAGAGCTGCCGGAACAGCTCGCCATAGCCTTCAATCTGCTTATCAAACAGCGGTAGAACGGCCTCGGGCGTGGTGTCTCTGGCCGTAAAACCGGTGCCTCCGGTGATCAATACCGCCTGAATCGCGGGATCCGCGATCCATTGCGACACTTTCGACCGCAGCAGATAGATATCATCTTGGATGAGGGCGCGATCGCCGCTATAGTGACCAGCCGCCTCGAGTGACTCGATCAACAAATCACCGGAGGTATCGCTGTCCAGGGTGCGGGTATCAGACAGGGTCAAGACCGCGATATTGAGCGGTACAAAGTCGGTATTCGCGTGCTGAGCCATCTTTTATCTCCAAAATATCTTCTTACTAGAGTGGTCAGCGCGGCTTAGGACCAGCGGCGCTGTAAAGTATTGCGCGATTGTGTCAGCCCGGCATCTCGATAACAATGAGCAATCAGCGCGTGGCTGGGATTGCATCCCAGCCTACGGAACTGCCAGCCTCGCTTTCTCGCTTTCTCGCTCCAAGGTTAGCTTTCAAGGTTAAAGACATATGCATCAACTCTGCCACATAGATGCCGTTCCCGAGGGCCAGAGCAAGGGCTTCCCCTGGGGCCAGCAGACCCTGATCGCGGTTAAACGCCAGGGGCAACTGTACCTCTACCGTAACCGCTGTCCCCACAGGAGCATCCCCCTGGAGTGGCTGGCCGACCAGTTTCTGGATCTTGAGCGCCAATTTATTCAATGTTCGACGCATGGTGCCCTGTTCACCATAGAGTCCGGCCTCTGCATTCAAGGCCCCTGCCAGGGTCTCTCGCTCGAAGCCGTCGACTATACTCTGATCGCCAAGAAGATATGGATCACTGAGATACTTTAAACGAGCGCTGCGGAAGCTCAGACCACGGAGGCCGCAAAACCTTGTAAAAAGAAGGATTTTTTTACAAAATGGATGAACGGCATAAGAAAACAGGCATTCTTCAATACAAGCTGGTACATACCCCCGGGATCTGGTATTTTCTTGCGCCTGTTTCTGACAACCTCCAAGCTTCGCTCGGAACCGTCTTGCGGCACAAACCGGCGCCATTACCCCAGGGTGATGTGTTAAATGGATTGATCGTGGCGACATCCGCGTGATCTTAGATATGAAGTGAGGCTACTATGCCACAAACTAAAGAATCATTGCTCAAGCACTACCCGCCTTACCAGCCCAAAAAGGGCGAAGAATATATGAACGAAGCCCAACGGGAACACTTCAAAAATATTCTTAACGCCTGGAAGCGGGAGCTGATGGATGAAGTGGATACGACCATCAAGCATATGAAGGAAGAAGCATCCAACTTTGCCGACCCTGCGGATCGTGCGAGCCAGGAAGAGGAGTTCAGTTTCGAACTTCGAACCCGTGATCGTGAGCGTAAGCTCACCAAGAAGATCAACGGTACCCTGGAGAAGATCGAGCAGGATGATTACGGCTACTGCGACTCCTGCGGTGTTGAGATCGGCATCCGCCGACTCGAAGCACGTCCGACTGCGACCCAGTGCATCGATTGCAAAACCCTGGCCGAGATCAAAGAGCGGCAACTGGGCAGTTAATTTGCTGCTCCAGACCTCGGCACGCGGCGTAGTCGGCCTCCCGAACTGGTGATGGCCGGGACTCGCAGCGACACTCGCAACTACAGAGGTCGCTTTGCGCCCTCGCCCACTGGCGCGTTGCATTTTGGCTCCCTACTTGCGGCTCTGGCGAGTTTTCTCGATGCCCGTGCCCACCGGGGGCACTGGTTGCTCCGCATGGAAGATCTGGATCCGCCCCGAGAGATAAAGGGGGCCGCCGATCAGATCCTACGCACGCTGGAACGTTTTGGCTTTTACTGGGACGGACCGGTCCGCTACCAGAGCCAACGTCTCGAGCACTACGCCCAGGCCGCCGAACGACTCCTCGAACAAGACCAGGCCTACCCCTGTCTCTGCTCACGCCAGCAGATCGCGAAGCAGCTGCTCGAACAGCAAGCGTGCTCCTGCTCGCACCCGCAGAACGCCAGGCACACCCTCAGTTCGGCAGCCGCTTGCGGGGATCGCCCGGCGGCGATTAGAGTCAGAACCCATGACGCCCGGATCGGGTTTACCGATGCCATCCAGGGCAACTATCCACAACAGTCCAGACAACAGCTCCGCGATTTTGTAATACGCCGCAAGGATCGTTTGTATGCGTATCAGCTTGCGGTGGTGATCGATGATGCCGACCAGCAGATCAGCCATATAGTGCGCGGCTACGACCTGATCGACTCGACGCCGCGGCAGATCCACTTGCAGCAACTGCTGCGGCTAGCCACGCCCGAGTACGCCCATATACCAATCTTGGTCAATCACTTAGGGCAAAAGCTGAGCAAGCAGACCTTCGCCAGCGCCCTGGATCTGCGGCACCCCGAACCCTCACTGTTTCAAGCCTTAACCCTGCTGGGGCACAGGCCCCCTGAAGATTTGCGAGCGGCCTCCACTCATGAGATGCTCGACTGGGGTATTAACCACTGGCGTCGCTCCCGGGTGCCACAGCAACCCCACCTTGCCGAATCGCTACTGGAGTCCTGAGATGTCGATGTACCGACTGATCGCTGTTGTGATCCTGGCGATCTATCTGTTATCCCCGAGGATGATTAAATTTTTGTCTTCCGCCGACCATCCCTGGTACAGCCCCTTTCTGATCTGGGTGTTGCTGATCGCACTCACCGCCTGGTTCGAACGGAAACGGAGTCGGAATGAACTTTAGTCTCGGCTTGCTGTACAGCATAGGTATAGGCTTCTTGCTGGCGCTGCTAGGCATCGCCTACGCCACCAACCGCGACTATATTTCCAAACGCATCGCACGGCACCCCGCTACCTTCATATTAGCACTAGGCGTGTATGCCAGCGCCTGGTCTTTTTATGGTGCCATAGGGCTAGCGCACGATTACGGCTATGCCTTTATGGCCTCCTACGTGGGTGCCTCGATCTCCTTTATTCTGGCACCCATTATTCTGTTGCCACTGCTGCGGATCACCAAATCCTACCAACTCAGCTCCATCGCCGACCTGTTTGCGTTCCGCTTTCGCAGTCAGCTGGCCGGAACCCTGGTCACGGTAATGATGCTGGTGGCCAGCTTGCCGCTGATGTCGATGCAGATAGACGCCGTTACCGACAGTACCCAGCTACTGAGCGGCTCCTCAGACAGCAATACGATAGCCCTGGTTTTTTGTCTCAGCATCGCGTTGTTTGCCGTCCTGTTCGGCTCGCGCCATCCGTCGATTCGGCATAACACCGCAGGTCTGGTGGTGGCGATGGCGGCGGGGGGCGTGATCAAGCTGCTGGCGCTCTTCACGCTGGCGTTGTTCGCCATCTATGGCGTCTTCGGTAGCAACGCGCAGATGGAGGTATGGCTGGCCGAAGATATTAGCCGCTCCAGCTTGCTCAACCAACCAATAGAAGGTGACTATTGGCGCACCCTGCTGCTGGGCTTTATGACCTCTGTCGTGGTTATGCCGCATATGTTTCACCTGCTGTTTAACGAAAACAGCGACCGCCGGGTCCTGTGCAAGGCCAGCTGGGGGTTTCCACTGCTGATGCTGCTGCTGTCGATCTCTATACCGCCGATTCTATGGGCTGGATTGGCACTCAAGATCGACGCTCGCCCCGAGTATTTCAGCCTGATGTTGGGGCACTACACCCAGACCCCACTGCTCAGCCTGCTGGCGTACCTCGGCGGCCTGGCCGCCGCGTGCGGACTCCTGATCGTGACCACGATTGCGCTCGCCGGGATGGCTCTTAACCACCTTATCCTGCCGTTCCTGCCGCTACAGAGCAGCACCCACCTGTACCCTAAGCTGGTCTGGAGCCGGCGCCTGCTGATGGTGCTGATCACCCTGCTCGGCTATCTATTTTTTCGGTTCACCGATGCCCAGACCGCGCTGTATCAGATGGGACTGATCGCCTTTATCGCCTTTCTGCAGTTCCTTCCTGGCTTGCTCGCGACCCTGTTCTGGCCCGGCGCCACCCGCAAGGGCTTTGTGTTTGGACTGAGCGCGGGCATGACTATCTGGCTGATATCGATGGTGGGGCCGCTGGTCCCTCATTCCCCGCTGTTCGCCAGCATGCTCCAGCTCACCAGTGGCAGCTGGCACGAGGTCGCCACCCTGGCGCTGGCCGTCAATATCATCATCTTCGTGATGCTCTCTATACTGGAAAAAGCCAGCAGCGACGAACAGCTCGCCGCCAACTCCTGCATCCTCAGCGCCCTGCACCGTCCACAAAGCGTACGCGCTCCGCTCGCCGATATCGGCTCTCTGATTAACCGGCTCGCCGTGCGTCTCGGACAGGAGAGCGCCCAGCGCGAAGTCAAACTAGCGCTGCAGAAACTCCAGCTCGATGCTTCCGAGACCCGCCCTCAGGCGCTGGATCAACTCCAGGACCAGCTGGAGATCAATCTCTCTGCGCTACTCGGCCCTGTGGAGGCGATATCACTGCTGAGCCTGGAGCATACCCCCAGCGACAGCTTCCGCCGTCGGGACATCCACCTGCTGGAAAGCCACCTGGAGCAATCTCAAGACCAACTCTCCGGACTGGCGGCAGAACTCGATGAACTGCGCCGTCTGCATCGCACTACCTTGCAACGCCTGCCGATCGGCGTCTGCTCTCTGGGTGAGGCGGGCCAGGTGCTGCTATGGAACGCCGAGCTGGAACATTTTACCGGCGTTCCCGGCGCTCAGGTGCTCGGCCAGCGGCTCGATGCATTACCCACACCCTGGCGTGAACTCCTCAGCCGTTTCGCGCATAAAGCGGACCTCAGCAGCCCCAATCAGCGCCTGACCATCGACGGCCAGCCACGCTTTTTCAGCCTCCACAAAGCAACCCTTACAGAACAAGAGCCTCCGGGGCAAAGCCACGCCCACGCCCATCAGGTCTTGCTGCTGGAAGACCAGACCGAAAACCAGCTGCTCGCCGACGAACTGGCCCACAGCGAGCGCCTGGCCTCCATCGGCCGACTGGCTGCCGGGGTCGCGCATGAAATCGGCAATCCGATCACCGGCATCGCCTGCCTGGCACAAAATCTCAGCTTCGAAACCGATCCGGCAGAGCTCCTTAAAGCCAGTGACCAGATTCTGCAACAGACCGAGCGGGTCGACAGCATCCTCAAGTCGCTGATGAACTTCGCTCATGGCGGCGACAGCTACCGACCCGAATCGCAACATCTCCTGAGACCCTATGACTGCGTCAAACAGGCGATCGAACTGGTGCGCCTGGATCCCCGGCGTAAACAACGTAACTACCTGAACCTCTGTGACCACCAGCTGCAGCTCCAGGGCGACCCCCAGCGCTTACTGCAGGTCATCGTCAACCTGCTCAACAACGCGGCAGATGCCTCCGAATCCGGCACCTCTGTCCGCATCCAAAGCTACGAAACCGATGCTAGCGTGCTTATCCATATCGAAGACCAGGGCTGCGGCATCCCCGAAGAACTGCAAAAGCGGCTGTTTGAACCCTTCTTTACCACCAAAGAACCCGGCCAGGGCACCGGCCTGGGATTATCGCTGATCTATAGCATTATTCAGGAACATTACGGCAGCGTGCAGATTGAAAGTCCGGTCGATGTTGCGGAGAATAGAGGCACTCGAGTCATACTGACCCTTCCGAGGATCAGCACCTCTCCTCTCGGTGACAGAGACAGTAGAAACAGAGACAGCACTACATGAGTCATATCCTGATCGTCGAAGACGAAGCTATCATCCGCAACGCACTGCAGAAATTTCTGGAGCGCAACGATTTTCGGGTTAATAGTGCTGATTCTGTAGACCAGGCCTTGCCGCTGTTAGAGCAGCAGCGTTTCGATCTGGTTATCAGCGATCTGCGGCTGCCGGGTCGTCCCGGTACCGATCTGATAGCACTGGTCGGCACCTCCCCCGTGCTGATTATGACCAGCTACGCCAGCATGCGCTCGGCCGTTGATGCAATGAAGCTGGGGGCGGTCGATTACATCGCCAAGCCCTTTAACCACGATGAGATGCTGCTGAGTATTCGCGCTATTCTCAGCCAGCACGCCAGCACCCCCGCCGTGACAACGACCCCCGAGACTCCGAGCGCCGAACCGACGACGTCCAGCTATATGATCGGACAAAGCCTGCCGATGCTGGAGTTGTTCTCCCGCATCCGTAAAGTCGCCCGGACCGATGCCACGGTACTGATCCAGGGCGAGTCAGGGACCGGCAAAGAGCTGGCGGCACACTCGATCCATCAGCAGGGCTTGCGGGCACTGGCACCGATGATCTCAGTCAACTGTGCCGCGATTCCAGAAAGTCTGATCGAATCTGAACTGTTCGGCCACGAGAAGGGCGCTTTCACCGGTGCCGTCAGCACCCATCATGGCCTGATCGAAGCGGCCAACGGCGGCACCCTGTTTCTGGATGAGATCGGCGAACTGCCACTCGAGACTCAGGCACGGCTGTTACGCGTGCTGCAGGAGGGGGAGATTCGTCGGGTTGGGTCGGTTCAGTCGATGAAGGTAGATATACGCCTTA
The DNA here is from genome assembly GCA_047633175.1 of Motiliproteus sp. GTDB lineage: Bacteria > Pseudomonadota > Gammaproteobacteria > Pseudomonadales > Balneatricaceae > Motiliproteus. The sequence goes on from JBLIEQ010000045.1 coordinate 12,364, forward strand.
TCGCCGCCACCCATCGCGATCTCAAGGCGATGACCCGCAGCGGTCAGTTCCGCGAAGACCTGTTCTATCGCCTCTATATTATGGAGATCGCCATGCCGCCGCTACGCGATCGCGGCGAAGATATTATTGAGATGGCAGAGAAGTTTCTCGGCAAAGCCTGCCAACGCCTGGCAACCCCGCCGATGCAGTTATCCGCAGCTGCCCGCAACCTGATGCTCAACTACCGCTGGTCAGGCAACGTGCGTGAACTGCAAAATGCGATAGAGCGGGCGGTAATCCTCAACGAAACCACACTTATCTCCGTCGATCTGCTGGGGCTCGATTCTCACCCCAGCGCTCAGCTTGGCGGCCCTGAGGCCGCTACAGAGACCTCCATCCAGGAGCCGCAAGACTATCGTGCCAAGACCCTTTCACCGGCGCTATCGCTGGAAGATTACTTCCAACGTTTTGTCTTAGAGCACCAACAACAGATGACCGAAACCGAATTGGCAAAACGGCTCGGCGTCAGTCGAAAAACCCTCTGGGAACGCCGTCAGCGCCTGGGAATCCCCCGTAAACAGAAACAATAGAGGGGGGGCTCTGTGGGTCAGCCTTTTTTTGTGGGCAAGGCTCTTTTGTGGGTTAGGTTTTAGCCTGACGATGGCTGCACCTTGCTAGCCTTGTCGGACTACTTTCCACCTACAAAAAGCCGACCTACAGGAGTTTCTACATCCCCTTTATTTACCCTCTAATCGCCCCAGAAAAATTCAATTCCCCTCTGGCATTTGCTCACAACGCCTCGGGTGCTATCATTGCACTCCTTCTTATCTAGCTGTTAAGCGTTAAAAACTCATGGATTCTAATTTTCTAGGCGTAATTATTGCGCTACTACCCTGGGTCGTCATCGGCTGGCTCTATTTTTCTGGAAGCCGTACACCCAGACACTCTCAAACCTCAGCAAGGCAGAGCAACACTATCAGCACCCGCGGTCCGGTCATCATCCCGCGGTCACAACACTATGTGACCCGCAAGGAGATCAGTGATAACGCTCTGAAAGTGCTCTATCGCCTCAAAGATGCCGGCTATGAGAGCTATCTGGTGGGCGGCTGTGTGCGCGATCTCGAGCTCGGCCTGCACCCCAAAGACTTTGATGTCTCCACCGCGGCCCATCCCGAACAGGTCCATGACCTGTTTCGCAACTCTCGTCTGATCGGGCGACGCTTTAAGCTGGTTCACGTCCGCTTTGGCCGCGAAATCATCGAAGTCGCCACCTTCCGTGCCAGCCATAAGGCGACCAATGACGATGGCGATCAGCATGGCAGAAAAGACGACGGCGGCATGATCCTCAGAGACAATGTCTACGGCACCGTCGAAGAGGATGCCCTACGCCGCGATTTCACGGTCAACGCCCTCTACTACACCATCAACGACTTTAGTGTTCACGATTACGCCGGTGGCTGGGATGACCTGGATCGGGAGTTACTACGGATGATCGGCGATCCTGAGGCACGCTATCGCGAAGACCCGGTGCGGATGCTGCGGGCGGTACGTTTCGCCGCCAAGCTGGATTTTGCTATCGAGGCCAACACCGAAGCACCTATCCCGCATCTGGCCCATCTGCTCAGAGATATTCCGGCGGCGCGCTTATTCGAAGAAGTCCTCAAACTGCTGATGTCGGGACAGGGTGAGACCACCTTCCTCAAGTTGCGTGATTATCGGCTGTTTGAACCGCTGTTTCCCGCGACTCATAAGCTGCTGCATCAGGAAGATGGCCAACAGGCCGAACAGCTTATTATTCAGGCGCTGCGCAGCACCGATGACCGTATCGAGCAGGGCAAGAGCGTCACCCCGGCATTTCTCTATGCCGCGATGCTCTGGTATCCGCTGCTAGAGATCTTAGAGCGCCTTAAGCAGCAGGGCGTCCCTCCGATTCCGGCACTGCATCAGGCGGCGATGGAGGTTCATCAGTTTCAGTCACGCGCCTCCTCGATCCCGCGCCGCTACTCCGGCCAGATGCGTGATATCTGGGAGCTGCAGTACCGCCTGCCGCGCCGTAACGGCCATCGCGCCGAACAGCTGCTCGAGCATCCCAACTTTCGTGCGGCCTATGACTTCCTGCTGATGCGCGAAGCCAGCGGCGAAGACCTGGATGATCTGGGCCAATGGTGGACCGATTACCAACAGGCGCATGCCGAGCAACGCGAACTGATGGTCGCCGAACTGGGTAGCGGTCCAAGCCGTAAGCGCAGTAACGGCAACAGCAAGCGTCGCGTTCGCCGCAAGCCCCAACATGGCTGATAGCCTGACCGACCCGGCGATCGACCTGTCTGCCAGCCCGGGCAGCAATCTCGAGGACTCGCTATTGTCCCAGCTACTGCCCCAGGCGATCGATCTGTATATCGGTCTGGGCAGCAACCTCGAGGACCCGCTGCAACAGGTCCGTCAGGCACTGATCGAACTCGGCCAGCTCCCCTGCAGCGCACTGATCCGGCATTCGCGACTCTATCGGAGTGATCCTGTCGGTCCGGCGGGCCAGCCCGACTATATCAATGCCGTCGCCCACCTGCGCACCCGGTTGCAGCCGGAAAGGATGCTCGATCAACTTCAGACACTGGAGCGCCAGCACCACCGCGTAAGACGCCAGCACTGGGGCGCGCGTACCCTGGACCTGGATATCCTGGTATTCGGTGATCAGCAGATCCACACTGCCCGACTCAGCGTCCCTCATCCTTATATGGCCGAGCGCAGCTTCGTCCTCTACCCCCTACAGGAGATAGCCCCAGAGCTACGGCTCCCCAATGGCGACAGCCTCACCCAACTAATGGCTCACTGTGAAAGGGGCACTCTGACTCCCGTACAGGTATAATCCGCCCATCGCCGCTCTTGGCTCCACGACCTGAACTATAATTACTATGAAAAACATAAGCTTACGCACCCTTATAGAGATGAAGCGGGACGGCAACAAGTTCTCCTGCCTGACCGCCTATGACGCCTGTTTTTCCCAACTGGTCAGCGAAGCCGGTGTCGAAGTGATCCTGGTAGGCGATTCTCTGGGGATGGTACTGCAGGGCAATGACAGCACCCTCCCCGTCAGCATCGAAGAGATGGCCTACCACACCGCCTGCGTCAGCCGCGGCAACAGGGGTGCCCTGATCATGGCCGACCTGCCCTTTATGAGCTATGCCACCCCCGAGCAGGCGATGCAGAGCGCGGCGGCACTGATGCAGGCCGGCGCGCACCTGATCAAACTTGAAGGGGCCGCCTGGCTGGCCGAGACCATCAGCTTGCTCAGCGAGCGCGGCATTCCGGTCTGCGCTCATCTGGGCCTCACCCCGCAGTCGGTGAATATGCTCGGCGGCTACAGAGTCCAGGGGCGCTCCGAGGATGGCGCCGCCACCCTGCGGGCAGACGCCAAGACCCTGGAGCACGCCGGCGCCGCTATGATTCTGCTCGAATGCGTCCCCTCACCGGTGGCTAAAGCGCTGACTGATGCGGCCGGCGTCCCGGTGATCGGCATAGGCGCGGGTGCCGATACCGATGCCCAGGTCCTAGTATTACACGATATTCTCAATATCACTCCGGGCCGCAAACCCCGTTTTGTCAAAAACTTTATGGCCGAAGCCGACAGCATCCAGGGTGCTGTCCAGGCCTATGTTCAGGCCGTCCACAGCCAGACCTTCCCCCAGCCTGAGAATGGTTTCGACACATGATGCTAACTGTCCACACCATCCTAGAGTTACGCCAGCAGCTGAATGCGGCGCGGCGCGCGGGTAAAAAAATCGCCTTCGTACCTACCATGGGCAACCTGCACCGCGGCCATATGAGCCTCATCGAAGAGGCCGTACGCCAGGCGGATCTGGTGGTCGCCAGTATTTTTGTTAATCCACTGCAGTTCGGTGCCAATGAGGACCTGGACAGCTACCCGCGCACTCTGGAAAAAGATCAGAGCAAGCTCGAGTTCTATGGCTGCAACCTGCTGTTTGCCCCCTCAGCGCATGAGATGTACCCGCGTGGCAGCGAGATCCGCACGGTGGTCGGCGTCCGCTCGCTCTCCGATCTGCACTGTGGTGACAGCCGCCCGACCCACTTTCGCGGGGTCGCCACCGTCGTGACTAAACTCTTCGGCATCGTGCAGCCGGACTGCGCCGTATTCGGTAAAAAAGACTATCAGCAGCTGGCGGTGATTCAGCAGCTAACCGAAGACCTGAGCCTACCGGTTGAGATCATCGGGGTCGCGACTGGCCGGGCTAACAGCGGGCTGGCACTGAGTTCGCGTAACGGCTACCTGACGGAATCTGAGCTGACGATCGCACCCATCCTTTACGACACCCTGCATGAGCTCGCCACCCAACTCAAACAGGGCGGACGTACCTTTCAGGAACTCGAAGAGCAGGCCAACCAACACCTGGAGAGCAACGGCTTTATCCGCGATTACATCCATATCTGCCGGCAAAGCGATCTGCGTCCAGCCGCCGCGGGCGACCATCTGCTGGTGATTCTGGCCGCAGCACATCTGGGTGCTGCTCGTCTGATCGACAACCTTGAGGTGATACTTAATTAGCTCCGCGGGGTAACAAAAAAGGGCCCGCCAGGAGCCCTTTTTTTGTGGGTGCTGTCTGAGTCAGGCTGAAGCCTAACCCACAAAAGAAACATAGATTGATGTGGGTTGGCTTTTTGTAGGTGGAAAGTCGTCCGACAATGCTGAAAGGTGCAGCGATCGTCAGGCTGAAGCCTAACCTACAAAAGAAAACACCCCCTCTACTTTATTGCCTTGCGTCGGGCTGCCAGGTCAAACTCTGATGCTCGGCCTTCGGGGTATTCAAACCTATACGCACGTCAAACTGTCCCCAACTGACGGGAGAGCGGGCTAATTCAAGCAGGTTCACGGCCTTGACCGCACTGAGTCGTAGGCTTAACTGTCGCGGTAAAAACAGGTAATCATGGTAGGCCAGCTCCAGCTCGGTCGATGCCAACCACCCTTGCTGGGAGAGCCGCTCCCTGAGCTGTGCCGCCTGCCTGGCAACATAGACCCCTTCGACCAGTCCGGCACGCCCTGTGGCACCGCAGTCGTGCAACAAAGCCGTCTGCGTGCCCAGGTTAAGATAATGGAGCCCGGCACCGCCCAGGCCGATCCTGTCGAGAGCGCTCAGGCGCAGCTGCGGTGCCCGGATATCCAGGTCCGCATCGAGCATCAGCCGATAGCGCTCCGGCGCATCTAAGTGCAGTCGCGCGTTGAGGTACTCTGTCTGCGTATCGAAACGGTACTCCAGTTTGCCGGCAACCAGGCTACCGGTAAAGAGCGCCCTCCCCTCGCGATCGGATGTTGCGTGCAGCACGGCAGGCTCGAAGCAACCCAGCACCCGCAGAGCGGTATCCACAGGCAGCACTGAGGCATGCCTCAGGCGCGCCAACGCCTGCTCGGTCAGGGTGAACTCAAGCCGCAGCACGCCGGGCAGCTGCCCCTGATCCAGATCCCTGACCATGGCAGACAGCGCGTGCCAATGACTGCTAATCAAGGCCAGGCTCTGGAACTCAACGGCCACGGTCATCCCCGGAAGCCGCAGCCTCGCCCCCTCGATAGCGACATGACCGTCGAACCGAGTGTCGATCCCATCGAACCTAAATTCAACGCCGGCGGGCAGGGTCGCGATCAGGTGATCAAGCACCGCCTGTGCGGTTCGCTGCACAGTAAACTGCGCGCCGGCATAGATCAGCACCGGCAGCAGCAAGGGCAGCAGCTTCGCCTTGCGAATCACGCCCAATATCACGCCCAACAACAGCAGGCCGCAGACCGCGAGTCTGCCAGACCAACCGCTCAGAATTAGCGCAACCCTGTTTACCAATGCTACTGCCCACTGCATTAATTTAACCTGTCTCGTCCCCGCCGCCTAACCCAAGGCATTGATCAATAATGGGAAACAGCATAACACTTTCCCAGTCAATCCTATATTCAGCACCGGGTTGCATAAACCGCTTCGAATACAACACAATAGTGAACATCCTGCATTACTGAGCACTCCACTATGGATCACAAGGTTCTGCGCCAATTTTTAGCCCTGGCTGAAACGCTCCATTTTGGTCGCGCCAGCGAACTGGCTCATGTCAGCCCATCCACCCTCAGCAGGGCGATTCAACAGTTGGAGCTGAGGGTCGGCTTTGTACTATTTTTGCGGGATAACCGCCGTGTCAGCCTGACGCCCGAGGGCGAGCTGTTTGTTGACTATGCCCGTGAGGCGCTAGCCCGGTGGGAACTCTTACGCAGCCGGCTCAGTGGCAACCGCGGTGAACTCCAGGGTGAGATCGGCATCTATTGTTCGGTGACCGCCAGCTATAGCTTTCTTTATGAGCTGCTCAGCGCCTTTCGCCGCAACCACCCCCGCATCGAAATCAAACTCCATACCGGCGATCCGGAGTCGGCCATCGGCCGAGTCCAGAGTGGCGCCGAGGAGCTGACCATCGCGGCCCGCCCCGATACGCTGCCGGCTGGGTTGGCGTTTAAACATATCGCCACCTCCGCGCTGGTCTTTATCGCGCCGGTCAGAGACCGCGGCATCGAACCGCTAGCGATCCCCAGCAGCAACCAGGAGTGGGCCAATACGCCGATGATTCTGTCTGAATCGGGACTGGCGCGCAAAAGAGTCAACCAGTGGTTCAAACATAAACGCATTAAACCCAGGATCTACGCCCAGGTAGCCGGCCACGAGGCGATAGTCAGCATGGTCAGCCTGGGGTTCGGCGTGGGCGTCGTGCCCAAGATCGTGCTGGACAACAGCCCGCTGGCGCAGCAGGTCCGTATCCTTGAAATTCAACCGGAGCTTGAGGCCTATCAGGTCGGCCTGTTCGCGCTGGAGAAAAAACTCAAAAATCCCCTGATCCAGGCCTTCTGGGCGTCGGTCTCACAAGCCACAACGCCGGCGCGCTGAATAACACACCGTCCGTTGCGTTTAAAAAGTCGCTCCCCAGCTGCTTACAATTATTTTAAATAAAATGGTGAAGATCACTTATTAATAGCCGGAACAGTTCAGCGAGTTGGTGAATCAGCATGCGTAGAGCTAATAATAAAATCAAACGGTTAACTCGTTTTTTGATTTTAAAATCACAGATTGATGTACACTCTGCAGCCACATCAGGCAACCTGATAACACTAAATTTTATACTCTGGAATTATGCATGCTAAGGAGATCGACCATGTCACAGCGTTTATCTAAACGTTCTCTATCCAACGTCTTGCTAACCACTGCTTTTACGAGCTTGATCAGTCTGAGCGCCCAGGCCGACTGGCAACTGGATAACGCGCAATCTTCATTGAACTTTATTTCGGTTTAAAAAGTAAATACCGCCGAGGTATTCCAGATCACCAAACTGCAGGGCAGCTTAAGCGATACCGGCGCCTTAGCTGTAACACTCGATTTAGACAGCATCGAAAGCCAGGTCGATATCCGTAACGAGCGGATGCGTGAGCATCTGTTTGATACTGCGAAATTTAAAGTGGCAACCCTGAGTGCACAACTATCGCCAACAACACTCAGCGCAATCAAACAGGGGGGCGTTCTTACGACGAGCGTTGAAGGCATCCTCGATTTTCATGGCGTCGAGAAAGCCATTACGGCTAATGTAACCCTGATGTCTGATGGCAAAACGATCCTGGCCTCCACCCAGCAGCCGATTCTTATAAAAGCGGCTGACTTTGGTTTAGAGTCAGGCATCGAGAAACTGGGTGAACTCGCAGGACTATCGACGATTGGCCATACGGTTCCAGTTAGTTTTAACTTGGTTTTAAACGAATAGATCTTATGGAGAATCCGCCAGGAGCCTAGGCTGGGATATTGCATCCCAGCCTAGGCTCCTGATCTCCTGGGTACCCTTTTGCACCTCAGCGCTTGGGCAGCGCCAGATAGCTGTCGATCCCCTTAATTCGGTCTTCGGGGTGGTGGTTGACATAGATCACCGCGGTCTCGCTACCGGCGCAGATCTTTTCGATCAAGGCCAGCACCAGCTGCCGGTTCATATCATCCAGCCCCAGGCAGGGCTCATCCAAGATCAATAGCGGCGGGTGTTTGACCATCGCCCGCGCGATCAGCAGCAGCCGCTGGTCGCCATAAGAGAGCTTGTTAAATGGTTGATTGGCCCGCTCACTCATACCCAGCAGCGCCAGCCACTGGTCGGCGATCTCTCGCTGCCGCTCGGTCGCCTTGCTGTACAGGCCGATGCTGTCGTAGAAGCCGGAGATGATCACATTGCGCAGTCCGGTGCCGACCCGGTACTCCCACTGCAAGGCGGTAGAGACATAACCGATAAACTGCTTGATCTGCCAGATACTCTCGCCACTGCCGCGCTGAAATCCGAACACCTGAATATCGTTGCTATAGCACTGCGGATGATCACCGGTAATCAGCGACAGCAGCCCGGTCTTACCGCAGCCGTTCGGCCCGCTGAGCTGCCAGTGCTGGTTAGGCTCGATGGTCCAGTCGAGCCGATCGATGATCGCGTCCCCATCGTACTTGATACTGATGGCGCTGAGCCGTACCAGCGGCTGAGCCGGATCGAGCGCAGGAATCACGGTGCCAGGATCCGCGGGAGGCACCGCCAGCGCGCTGCTTTTGAGATGCAGTAGCTGATACAGCTCGGCATAGGCCTTGGCATCGTCACGCCGCACCTGGTGCCGCAGCTCGCCCTGATCCATGTAGGCGATATCGGTGATAAAGTCGGGAAACTCATCGAAACGGTTCAGCACCAGGATCATCGGCACGCTGTCGATCAGCCCCGCAAGATGCTGCTGCAACAGTGCCAGGGTTGCGGCATCCAGGCCATCGAAGGGTTCGTCCAGAAGCAGCAGCTCCGGCTTGCTGGCCAGCGCCCGGATCAGCATCACCTTGCGCGACTCACCGGTGGAGAGTTTTCTGAAAGCGCGCTCGAGCAGTCCCTCGAGCGCAAAGGTGCCCACCAGCTCGGCCGCCAATTCAGGATCGGCGCAGTCCCGGTACAGGATCTCGCGCACCGGGGTGCCCAGCGAGATCACATCGAGAATATCGGCATCATCCTTCCTGCGCTCCGCCTCGATCAGCTCGGCCTGGGCTTCGAAGGAGACCACCCCCACTCGGGCAGGCAGACCCTCAATACTGCCCGACAGCCGCGTCCCGACACCGGACAGCACCGCCGCCAGTGCCGACTTCCCGGCGCCATTGGTACCGGTGATCACCCAGTGCTGCGCTGGCGTTATCTCCCAGCTGATATTGCTGAGCTGAAAACGATCGTCGAAGTTTACGCTCAGGTTGTCGAGGCGGATCGCTGGAAGATCAGTCATGGCAGTTCGACCTGTATTTAGAGGTTTCGCCGCTCCGGCGCATCCCTGCGCCCGCAGCATACGACCGCCAAGGACGGCGGAAGTGCAGCTTTTGCAGGAGCTAAAAACTGCACGTACATCCTGTACATAAAAAAAACCAAGAGTTTAATCTTGGTTTTTAAGGATTTTAGCGTGCCTGCACCTTAAATGCAGACCGCTAAGAAGCGTCGCCTTAGACGATCTGCTTCATGTCCGCCATATACCCGCGCAGCAGGCTGCCGATCGCTTCGACCGGGTGGCTGCGCAAGGCACTGTTGACTTCGATCAGGCGAGCGTTATCCACACCCTGGTCGTCCAACGTCAGGCCGCGACCGATGACATCGGTATCAATCTTCGTCATAAAGTCGGCCAGCAAGGGCAGACAGGCATGGTTATACAGGTAACACCCATACTCGGCGGTATCGGAGATGGTGGCATTCATCTCGTAAAGTTTCTTCCGGGCGATGGTGTTGGCGATCAGCGGCGTCTCGTGCAGTGACTCGTAGTAAGCAGAGTCGGCGACGATGCCGGCAGCGGTCATGGTCTCGAACGCCAGCTCAACACCGGCCTTAACCATCGCGACCATCAGGATGCCGTGGTCGAAGTATTCCTGCTCAGAGATCTCGACATCACCTGCAGGGGTCTTCTCGAAGGCGGTCTCGGCCGTCTCGGCGCGCCAGCCCAGCAGATTCACGTCGTCGTTAGCCCAGTCTGCCATCATGGTGCGGGAGAAGGTGCCATCGATGATGTCGTCCTGGTGCTTGTTGTACAGCGGACGCATGATCTGTTTCAGTTCTTCGGCCAGGTCGAACGCCTTGATCTTGGCCGGGTTAGACAGACGGTCCAGCATGTTGGTGACGCCGCCGTATTTCAGCGCTTCGGTAATGGTTTCCCAGCCGTACTGAATCAACCTGGAGGCGTAACCCGCATCGACGCCCTTGGCGATCATCTTATCGAAGCACAACAGCGAACCGGTCTGCAGCATGCCGCACAGGATAGTCTGCTCGCCCATCAGATCAGACTTAACTTCGGCGATAAAGGAAGACATCAGGACACCCGCCTTATGACCGCCGGTACCGACCGCGTACGCCTTAGCCAGCGCCAGACCTTCACCCTGGGGATCGTTGTCTTCATGAACGGCAATCAGGGTCGGCACGCCGAAACCACGCACGTATTCGGCCCGTACTTCAGAACCGGGGCACTTGGGCGCGACCATAATGACGGTCAGATCATCACGGATCTTCATCCCCTCTTCGACGATGTTAAACCCGTGCGAATAGGAGAGACAGGCGCCCTGCTTCATCAGCGGCATAATGGCAGTGATAACGGGCGTGTGCTGCTTATCGGGGGTCAGGTTAAGAACCAAGTCGGCGGTCGGAATCAGTTCTTCGTAAGTACCAACGGTAAAGCCGTTCTCGGTCGCGTTCTTCCACGACTGACGCTTCTCGTTGATCGCCGCCTGGCGCAGGGTATAGGAGACATTCAGCCCACTGTCACGCAGGTTCAGACCCTGATTCAGCCCCTGAGCACCGCAACCGATGATCACCAGTTTCTTGCCTTTGAGGGCCGTAACACCGTCGCCGAACTCATCCAGGCCCATAAAGCGGCACTTGGCCAGCTGCGCAAGCTGCTCACGTAGCGGAAGAGTATTGAAGTAATTATTAGCCATAGTCAAAGCGTCCTAGTAATGCTGTTCGGGCAGAACAGCAGGCGTTCAGGTGGCGATTGTGAAGTCGCCCTCAAAATCGAATGGCGCTACTCTATCGAAGCCGGCACCTTTCGTAAATTGATATATCCGCACCTTAGCGTTGCAATTAATGCAATACAGCCTCCTGGGAGGCTGAACGCCCGGATACCTGCGCACTACTGTCTGCTTGAGAATCGTGCTAACTTGGTGGAAACCACCATACTGGTGCCGTTAGCCGGTGCCTCAGCGTCAGCCCGCTCTTTGGCTGATATCTTTATTACCTCTAACTGCACCTAAGTGCACCTAAGTGCACCTAAGTGCACCTAAGTGCACCTAAGTGCATCTAAGTGCATCTAAGTGCATCTAAGTGCATCTAAGTGCATCTAAGTGCATCTAAGTGCATCTAAGTGCATCTAAGTGCATCTAAGTGCATCTAAGTGCATCTAAGTGCATCTAAGTGCATCTAAGTG
>JBLIEQ010000046.1:0-22827 GCA_047633175.1 Motiliproteus sp.
AGGGTGGTTTGGTATCTCCGCCTAATCGGCGACACCGAGGGGCCCTCCCTCATCACTGGTACAGCATGACGAAACCGCTTCCTGCAACTTCGCCTTCTTGGCACACCGACAACTATCCTGACATAGAGGGCTATCCCCAGTGCTACTTAACCTGTTGCGGGATTGGTGGCGCATCGCCCACGCGCAACATCTGATGCTCTGTGATGGCTGGCTATTTCCGGGAAGCAACCCGGTTAACCACCTTTCCGCCCGACAGCTCAACCGCATCTGTCATGCCGCCGCCAAGGACACCAAAATTAATAAACGGGTGTCCATGCATACGCTTAGGCACAGTTTCGCAACTCACCTGTTAGAGCAAAAGGTGGATATCCGGGTGATCCAGATTCTGCTCGGTCATAATCAACTGGGGACGACCGCGCACTATAGTCAGGTCGCCACCCGAACACTGCGAGACGTCAAAGGCCCGTTGGAATACCTGAGCCTGCAACCAACGGCCGTCTAACCGTTCATCGTGGCTAACTCTCTGGAAGTCGCAGATATCTTCCGTGCCTGCGGGGCCGACTGGCGTCAAGCCAGAGCGGGTCACCTCAGCCTTGGCCAGCTCAAGGCGATGTCAGCGATTGAGCGTTGCCGCAGCGCCGAACTCGGTGGGCATGTACTGCGTTGTGAACGCTGCGCAAAGATACAGGTCGCTTACAACTCGTGCCGCAACCGACATTGCCCCAAGTGTCAGGCCTCCGCGGCTCAACGCTGGTTTACCGCGCGCCAAGCAGACCTTTACCCGTGGATTACTATCATGCTGTCTTTACCCCGCCGGAGCCGATCAGTGACATCGCCTACCAGAACAAGGCGCTGGTCTATGGCCTGCTGTTCAAGGCGGCGTCTGAGACGCTACTGACGATCGCTCGCGATTCCCGCCATCTCGGTGCCCGTATCGGGATCACTATGGTGCTGCATACCTGGGGCTCGGCGCTTACCCACCATCCCCACGTGCATTGCATCGTACCGGGCGGCGGCCTGGCAATAGATGGCAGCGGCTGGCAAGCCTGCAAGCCGGGGTTCTTCCTGCCAGTCCGGGTGTTATCACGGCTATTTCGACGCCTGTTTCTCACTAAGCTTTCCGCTGCATATCAAGCGGGTCAGCTGCGCTTCTTCGGGTCACATAGAACCCACAACGAAGCTCCAACCTTTACCGTCTGGTTGCAACCGTTCCGGCGACAGGAATGGGTGGTGTATGCCAAGCGCCCCTTTGCGGGACCTGAAGCCGTGCTGGCGTATCTGTCACGCTACACCCACCGGGTCGCGATCGTTAACAGCCGACTTGTCGCTTTCGATGAGCGCGGCGTCACCTTCAAGTGGAAAGATTACCGACAGCAAGGGCGTACCCGGCACAAGACGATGACCCTGGCCAGCGACGAGTTTATCCGCAGCTTCCTGATCCATGTGTTGCCGCACGGTTTCCACCGTATTCGTCATTACGGCTTGTTTGCCAATAACGGGCGCACAGAGAACTTAATTCAGGCCCGCAGGCTACTTAACGTCGAGATGAAGGAGTTGCCCATCGGCGAGAACAGCGTGACAGCACAGTCAGCAGATAGCAGATAGCACTTACACTTGTCCTGCCTGTGGTGGTCCGATGATCGTCATTGAAATACTGATAAGAGCGGAGTTGCCTCGCGCGCCGCCGAGGATGGCGGCATGAACACGACTGAACAAGGTATCCCTCCTGTCTGCCGATCTTGGTCGGCAGGGTCACAGAACGCGTTCTATGTTGCGAAAGCGGGTTATCAGGCAGTTATTACCGATCTTCCAGGCGGCCTGAGAGGCTCTGAACGATCTAATCCAGACCGAATAGCGATGAAACAATCGAGCTATATGCTTGCAGCATTCCGTCTAACCGGGAGGTACGATAGCCTAATCCTCATAGCCCGATTACAACCGAAAATCCGCACTTCGACCCCCGCGGTTTCCTACATGTCGTTTTCTACGACGCCTGCCCGCTGAATCTGTTGAGTAATAATTCGAGACCCAGTTTTGCGGGCAGGCATCCTAGAACACTAAGACTGAGCAGCCATCGTTACTGACTCTTCCACTGCTCCAGTTCATGCAGGATTTTCATGGGAAGCTTGGCATCCAACATTCCATTCGCTATTTCTAGTACGCAGCCATGCGTAAGCCTGCTTGATCCGCGATATTGCAATCTGGCCGAGCAGGCATGCAGATAGGCTGTAAGTGGGTTAAAAGGGCCAAACCTGAACACTAGACTTCATTCATAGCCGCATTGAAGTTTGAAACAACGCGTTTTGCTTTTAACACCGACCCCTTCTCAACACCTCTTTTCTTGCTTTAACATTGACTGCTGTTTGTGTGGAACTGTGACAGATCCTAGTCCTGCACACAGCACTATGCAGACACTTGTAGCATAGTGAATTTGCCACTATAGAGAGCAGCTTTCTATCTCGAGAACTAGACATCTTCTATAGGCTCCATGAATTTCAGACTGAGTCCAAAACCTGGGGCTTCACTTAATGCAGAACAATTTGTGACTTCAGCAGATATCTTAAAATAACTTTCTGCTTCTTCAGTGCTCAGCTGTAACTCGTGTATGCAGGGGGAGCCTTTGTTTAATGCCTAGCTGACAATTAAGTTTACGCCCTCTGTTGAAAGACTTGCTGTGCTGCTCTTGAGTTTTTAGTTATCTGGCAATACTAATATCGCGTTCAGATGTTGCTTAAATCGTTGGTAGTTATCTTTATCCATCACTATCTCTTCAGGTAACTAAATGTTTTAATTTATGCTGCTAAAAATTTGATCAGCAGGCCCTGGTTTAGCAAATAGATAACCTTGGCCAACATCGCACTTGGCGTTCTTCAATAGTTCATACTGCCGTTCAGTCTCTATCCCTTCAGCTACCACTTCAATCTGAAGCGTATGTGCCATGGCAATGATCGCACGGACAATTTTATGATCACTTCGATCATCATCGAGTTTTCCAACAAAGCTGCGATCAATCTTGAGTTTATCGACTGGAAATCGTTTGATAACCGCTAAGGAGGAGTATCCCGTACCAAAATCATCAATCGCAATCCGGATACCCATCGCTCGAAGCTGTTCCATGATCTGAATTGCGTCATCAACGTTATCCATTAGCGTTGACTCCGTGATTTCAACCTCTAGCTTACGAGCATCAATGTCCGCTTCCTTTACGATCGTTCGTATGTTTTCCATAAGGTTGGGATCGACAAACTGCTTTGGAGACAGGTTTACCGCTATAGGATCACAGTTTCGCTGCTGCCTAGTTCTATGACTAATAAGTTCACAGACCTGCCTAATGACCCAATACCCCAGATCAACAATCTTTCCTGACTCTTCAGCTATCCCAATAAACCCGTCTGGGAGTAGAAAACCACGTGTTGGATGATTCCAGCGTACCAGTGCCTCGTAACTTGATACTTCTCGAGATTGCATATCGACAATAGGCTGATAATGGAGCTCTAGCTGATCGTTAATGATTGCGTCAGTAAGATCCATCTCGAGTTGGTGCTTTTCAATGGCCTTTATTTGCATGTCTTGATCGAAGAAGTGAAAACTATTTTTTCCTGCTTGTTTGGCCGCATACATCGCAAGATCAGCGCTTCTTAGCAAGGTTGGGACATCATCACCATCATTTGGCACGAGAGCAATGCCGATCGAAGCTGAGATGGAGAAACAACGTCCCTTAATACATACCGGCCGCTCAATTTCATTTATCAGTTTTTCAGCAATTTTTGCCGCATTTTCCACGGAGGTTTGATTAAGCAGCAGAACCGAAAACTCGTCACCGCCTAGGCGAGCAACCAAATCACTCTCTCGCACGGCACCTTGAAGCCGAGAGGCGATCTGCTTTATTAAAGCATCCCCTGCATCATGCCCCATAGAATCATTGATACGCTTAAAGTCGTCGAGATCCAAATACATCAGAGCGGCGGTGCGCCTGTAACGCTTGGATTCCTTTAACACCTGCTTGAGGCGATCGGACAGCGATCGACGATTTGCTAGCCCGGTAAGATAGTCATTAAAGACGAGGTCTTCTAGCTCTAGGGTCTTGTTCTTTACAACACGTTCCAGATGCTGTGGATAGCGCATCATATTCCAGACTAGCAAGGAGGCTAACCCAGCAATCAAAAAGCTTGCGCCATAAGCTAATAGCCCATTGAAAGCAAGGGGAACCTCGTGGCTCATCTTCAGATACCAGACCCCACTGGGAACCTGAATTTCGGCAGTATGTGAGATATCTCCTAGCGACGTAGCTGATTGAGCAATGGTATCGATTTGTTTTGTATCTGGGTGAACCCGAGTTAACTGGTAGCAGTAACCCTTCTCTTCGAGCAAGTCTAAGTCTGTGACCGCCAGCAGGTCTTTCAAATTAATCAGTGCAGAGACAAAACCCCAAAAATGAGGTTTTCCCTCCTTGTTTATGAATACCGGGTTTCTGCCAATGATAGCCACACCACCTTGAACAAGTTTGAAAGGGCCTGCTAGGGTGAGCTGTTTACTCTCAATGGCAAGCCAAGCTTCTTTTTTTCGCTTATCGTCCTTAAGAATATTATGCCCGATAGCCTTTTCATTACCCGGGAGAGGATGAATTTTTTCTATGATGCCGTCTGGCGCAAGCTGGAGATTGGAGACCCCTCCAATATTATCGATAACGTATTGTGCAAAAGATTCAAAGTCATCGATTTTACCTTTGTTTTGCTGCACCTCAATGGCGAGCATATAGGTCGTCGATAGGGATCGAGAAAGGCGGCGTTCAATATTTGACACCTGAATATTGACTATCTCAGATATGTGTTTTTGCTGCTGTTGATGCACCTTCTGTTTATAGCTATTACTCCAATATAACCCCAGTATTGATATGCAAACAAAGAGGGCTAGGCAGGCTAGAAAACGTTTCATCAGAGGCCTCTATAGGCGCGCGGCCAGTCAAAGTAGTAGTAGATCATGGTGTTACTGGAACAAACATTCATAGGCAGATTTTTGTTATTGTTGTTATGGATAAACTTACTCTGCTAAGCAGTCCGTAGTAAACAGAATTGATAATTACTCCATATCCAATGATTAACTATTAGATTCATGACGTAGTCAGATATTACACACAGCTAAACTTATTGTGTCACAATAACATAGTGTGTGGAGTTATAGTCAAATCTGGTGTACAGCGTCAGGCGACGCTCCGGTCTGATTGATCCGTTACTTGCTCTCCATCCTTGAACTCAATGCTGTTGACCACCAGGGTCAGCAGCTTAAATCCCTTGATCCTTTTCCAGTTCTTCTGTGCCGACTCCAGCAGCTTGTAGACCATCGCTAAGGTGGTGTCTCGAGACCCGCAGTTACGGGTCCGTTTGGTGCGTAACCGGACCGTTGCGAACGGTCGATTCTATCGGATTGGTCGTCCGAATATGAGGCCAGTGCTCTGCGGGGAAGTCGTAGAACGCCAGCATCTCTTTCCGGTCCTTCGCCAGGCACTCCATGGCTTTGGGGTATTTAGCGCTGAACCGAGCCTGAACACGATCGAAGGCCGCATGCGCATCCGCACGAGTGGCCGCCATCCAGATATCGTGCAGCGCTTCCTTGACCTTCGGTTGCATCGATTTCGGCAACTTATTCAACACGTTCGCCGCTTTATGCACCCAGCATCGCTGATGCTGGCAGGAAGGGTAAGCCTTGCTCATCGCTTTCCAAAACCCCAAGGCACCATCGCCAATAGCCAGCTTTGGCGACGTTTCCAGGCCACGCTCGCGAAGCCCTACCAGCAACTCTTCCCAGCTTGCTGTCGACTCGCGAAAGCCATCCTCAACGGCTACCAGCTCCTTGCGGCCATGCTCCGTCACCCCAATGATCACCAGCAAGCACAGGCGGTCATCCATCCGCACATTGGTATGAACGCCATCAACCCAGAAGTAAACGTAGCGCTTATCGCTCAGATCCCGGCACCGCCAGCGGCCATGCTCCTCCAGCCACTTGCCTTTGAGCCGGGAGATCGTATTAGCCGATAACCCTTTGGCCTGCTCGCCCAGAAGCGCTGCCAGCGACTCCTGAAAGTCACCAGTCGAGATGCCCTTCAGGTACAACCAGGGCAGCAACTCTTCCACGCTACGCGCCCGTTTAAGGTAAGGCGGCAGCAGAGCGCTGTTGAAGCAGACCCCTGATTCACTCCGATCACGCACCTTGGGAACTTCGATCTCCACATCACCAATACCGGTTTGCACGGTTCGCTTCGGCAAATGCCCGTTGCGAACGACGGCCTGACGGCCATCGGTGAGGCGTCTGTCAGCATGCTGATCGAGTAGCGTTTGTAACTCAGTCTCCACCGCCTGTGCGATCAGTTTCCGGGCACCTGATCTTAGTAGCTCGGTGAGCGGATCAATGGGGGCGCTCGCTGGCTGATTCAGGTCTGTCAGGGTAAACTTGCTCATGGCGTATCTCTCTTCTGTTGATTGTGATCTGGCGAGATCAATCAACAGGATACGCCACCCTCTCTATTTTCCCCGTACACCAGAAACAACCATATCTCCAGCATAAATGCGCTTTTCAGGCCATCCGGTCTGCGCTCAGGCCTAGTTCACTATGCGGTCTGTGTGGATCGTCCAGGTATTCACTCGCTTAGCCATATCTATGCCTTCACGTTAATATTTACACTGGCTTGTTAGCGTGACGTGGACTTGATAGTAAGTACTGATCTCTAAGTTCTAAATTATGAGCTCTAAGCCGAAAGTTCTCAGCAAGGAGTTCTAAGTTCTTATTCCTGAGCTGAGCGCTATCAGCCAGGAGCGCTGAAGTCGTACCGTAGACTTTCTTGAGGGTTATCATCTGACAAGCACCCAAACTCTCCCTTTCCTTTCAATATTAAGTTTGATTTTGCTTCACAACCCCGGTGGCCTAAATACAGCAATGGGCTATCGTCAGTTGGCTTCCTATATCATTAATTTGCGGTGACTATAATGTCCCAAGAAATGTTTGGGTATAAGAAGAAATCCTAATTCCATGGCCTCGAATGAATCTTAAACGTTTTTTATGAGAGCAGCGGGAGCCGGGAGAGCAGCTCCGTTCGTCCAGTTGATGGCATTATCGAGATTATGTTGAAACGCCTTATTAGCACTTTCAGCGTTTTTTCCTGGGTAATAGAACTGCGTCAGCGAGGAATCACAAATCTAGGTGAGCGGGCAGAACGCCTTAGAATTTTTCATACCACTCAAGTTGTGTGGGATTGTTATTGCTATTTGACCGGCAATTCAATGCTCACGCCTTGCGCTTGTAGCAGATCCGCGACATTAACGCCGTGCAGCTCACTGAGCGCAGGCAATAATAGATCTGCTTTAATCTTCGTGCGCCCAATCTGTATGGCGCGTTGATCAGCATCCAGCGCCACATGCTGAGCATGGATCGTTTTGGACTTTTTCTTTCTGCGATGACTTGGCTGTATTATGCGGCGGATCTGCTCCGCAGGTGGTCGAATGCGACCATCATCACATACCTGATTAATTTGCTGCGACCCAAGATCATGCAGTGATATGGCGACTGTTTCGAGTTGGTTGCTGGCATCCAGTCGCACAAGCTGCACAGTGCTCTCGGACACCAGCTTTTGTTGGTCGTCCGAGTGCAGGCGAGGTAGATAACCCAACAGAGTTTTCTGTCCTGCATAGCGCACCACAAGTTCAGAATCCAGGCGCCCGGACGCAATCAATGGCAGATACACCGACAACCCCAAGCGTAACATCGATAGATCCTCGCCGCTCCAGCTCGCGCCATATGCTGGCACAGTACGCCAGGTGCTTTGCGGTCAGACTCAGTGACCGCACCAGTTCATTCTTTAGATCCAATACATCTTTAGTTTCTAGTTCAGTCACGCTTAATTCAGTGCTCATTCGCTTGTCTCTCCGTTAATTTGGCCGCATCACCGATAAATTGATCCAGCTCCTTCTGTGTGGCATTTAAGAGAAGTACACCTACCAACCTACTAGATGGAGCTTGATGATGAAGTCAGAAAATAATTATACAAACAAACCGATGCGCAGCTGGTTCAGGACACGAGCGGACTACGACAAGGCAGTTCTCGATTACGAATCGAACAAACCAGAAACGGAAGAGGACGGAATCAAGGCAGAAGTAATACGCCGATTGAAGGTGCGCAAGTTATCGAAGGGACCGCTGGATCCGATCAGCCGTTAGTTGTCGCTGCAGAGTAACCGTTCATTCTAGGGCGTTCTGCCCAACCACTTTTACGCGCGATAAGCTGGCCTTCTCATCCATTTAGGACCCAGTGCATGACCTATGCACCACGTCGACCCCCCCGAACCATGGCACGCCCTGGTTGCTCAATGGCAGAGCAGCGGCCAGTCCGCTGCCCGATTTTGTGATGCTCAGGTCATTGGCTATGCCAGTTTTTGCAGCTGGCGCAAACGACTCAGGCTCCGCTGACAGCGGCAACAGATCAAGAGGTATCTTTTATCGATCTCGGCACGCTGTCCTCATCTCGCGAGGGGCGAACCTGGAATATCGTTCTCAACCTGGGCAATGGCGTTGAGCTGCGCCTGAGTAATGTTCGCACCCGGTAATCAGGCCCGTATCTGGCTCTGTATACAGCCACCGATATGCGTCGATCCTTTAACGGGAGTCAGCTCATGGAAAACAGGTGCTGATTTAGCGGCGCTTACAAGTCCGAGATGATGCGATCGATACATCCGCGTCGCGGAAGCTTTTAATAACCCCCATAAGGTTTTTTTTTGACGGCTGGGGTGATGGGATAGCGCCCGGCGACACGGGACTCTACGCCCTACCCGCCCGCCGGCGCCGAACGCGCATCAACGAAGGACATCGCAGTACCCGCCTTCAACAATGACCGTTGCGCACGTGTCGCAACCACCTCTGCGCCCCCTGTATTGAGTTCGCCCGGCAGCGCTGCCAGCCACGCCTGACAATCACCGGTCGAGCGGCCCTTCAGGTACAACCAGGGCAGCAGAGTCCATTATTTTCTGTACCTATAGGCGGAGTGCTATCATCATTTCCAACAGTGGAGACTACTGGAGACTTG
The DNA here is from genome assembly GCA_047633175.1 of Motiliproteus sp. GTDB lineage: Bacteria > Pseudomonadota > Gammaproteobacteria > Pseudomonadales > Balneatricaceae > Motiliproteus. The sequence continues at coordinate 9,071 of JBLIEQ010000046.1, forward strand.
ATAGTTGCACTCTTCAACTAATACCCTACATAATAAAGAGCTTCCATTCAGGGGGCTCCCTGGATGAGCCTATTTAGATTGTTCACCGAAATAAGGATTATCCCATTCTCTGTCGCGATCCCTATTCACCTAGAGCACTGTGTCGGCCGTCACTGGTTGATCGAATGACTGGGTGCCTTGCAGCAGATTGGCGTTAATAACGTCGGGTTTATCATGCGCGACAGTCGACGACCCGCAGCACATCATTTTTTGCGGGCAGAACCGTTAAGAACCAGGCAACAACCATACCCAATCACCATTCCCCCAGAACGCGGACGATAACCCGAATAATGACACTCCAGACGCCGCCACAATAAAGGTGATCAATGAGGCCTCACGGTTGTTTGCCCCTTCCAGAGCGGCGGCAATATTACCACCAATGGCACTGAGCAGCGCCAGCCCCACCAATCGTAATAGAGGGGCCTTTTTTCATCCTAACTCAACCTGTTGGATGCGAATATTCTGCACAAAGGGGACCGGACTGTCATTGTTCCACCTAAGTTGTGTAGGGTGATGATATCGCCTCTGATCAGTGCGTTGGTTTGATCAGAATCAGCGCCGAAATCTGCCCCGTTGTAAATTGATTGAAGCATTAACCCATGAGGCTTTGGAGGTGGTTGGCATGATTGACGCTGATAGTGGTGACCATGACACTCTAATCAACATGACTAACTGACTGAATCTCCGAGCTTGATACCGAAACTCGACACTCGATAGGATAGGGTCGAGGGTTTGATGCCAAGCAGTTCGGCGGCCCCACCCGCGCCGGAAATTTTCCAGCTGGCGTGCCGTAACACCTTAACCAGATTGGCTCGCTCGAGCGTACGCACTTCGGCATCGGTAAGAAAGGTGGCCCCTACCTGAGGCTTAGCGAGGTGCTCAGCGAGGGGCAGAGCACTCGCCACGGGACTATCCGGCAACGCCAGATCCAGGCGTAGCTGATCTCCTTGGGTAAGAATCACTGCCCGCTCAATTACATTTTTTAACTCGCGAATATTCCCAGGCCAGGGGTGGATGAGTAACCGTTCGGCCTGTGGACGGGTTAATTTGGGCAGCGGGCGAGCCAGTTGCTGGCAATGATGCTGTAGAAAAAACTGCGTCAGGGGAATGATATCGGCCTGCCGCTCTCTTAAGGCGGGCACCTCGATGGGGAACACGCTGAGGCGATAATAGAGGTCTTCACGAAAGTTGCCTTTTTTGACCTCTTCGGCCAGATCACGATTGGTAGCGGCCACAATACGCACATCCACTCGAATGGTTTTTTCATCCCCTACCCGTTCAAACTCGTATTCCTGCAACGCCCGTAATAATTTGCCCTGCAGATCGAGAGGAATCTCCCCGACCTCATCGAGAAACAGGGTGCCATTATTAGCCAGTTGCATCCGTCCGATCCGATCCCGATGGGCCCCGGTAAAGGCACCACGGATATGGCCAAAAAATTCACTTTCGAATAACTCTTTGGGAATCGAGGCGCAATTCACCTTCACCAACGGCTGTTCCGCGCGACTACTGTGAGCATGAATCGCGCGGGCGACCATCTCCTTGCCGACGCCTGATTCACCCAATACCAACACGCTGGCAGAGGTATCGGCTACCGCTTCGATCTGTGCCAGGGTACGTTTTAGCGCAGTGCTATCACCGATAATCTCGCCGAAGTTAGCGCTCAGATTAATCTCATCGCGGAGATAATCACGCTCCTGCTCCAGCTGTTCCTTAAGCTGACTGATCTCCTGATAAGCCTGTTGACGCTGGCGCTCCAGTGCTTTGCGCGCCGTGATATCCCGAAATACCACCACCGCACCCTTGAGCGCCCCTGCCTCCCAAATCGGGGTACTGGTGTACTCTACTGGCACACAGCTCCCATCTGCATGCCAAAACACCTCATGCTCCACCCGATGCATCTCACCGTCTTTCAGCGCCGCGTAGATCGGGCAATCCTCGCGGGGATACAGGGAACCGTCAGCATAGGAGTGATGATGGACATCGTGCAGCGACTTGCCCAGCACGTCCTCCTCTTGCCAACCGAGAATAGCTGTAGCGGCCGCGTTCACGAAGGTCGTTTTGCCCTCGCAATCCAGGCCATAGATCCCCTCCCCGGCGGCATCCAGGATCAGCTGATGAGTATTTAATAAGCGCCGCAGCGCCTCTTCAGTCAGGTCGCAAGCGGTCAACTCGGGTGTGGGCATCGTCATCACTAAATTCGCAATATTTTGGAAATAGTCTCACAGCTTCTTGTGATTCACAACTTCCTGAGACCTCTTTAAAACACTAAAATATTGATAAATATATAAAAACAATATTGGCACGGTTCCTGTAATAGACATTATCAATACCCGCACTCTGAGTTAAACCCAGGCCGCTAATCGGACGCTAACATGACCCATCCAACCCCGCTCAACCCAGCAGAGACTACCGTCTCGCGACCACCGCTCCCGCCGTTCACCCTGGAGACCGCTATCGCCAAAGTACAGGCCGCCGAAGATGCCTGGAACTCGCGTGACCCGGAACGCGTCTCCCTGGCCTACACGCAAGATTCGCGCTGGCGTAACCGGGCAGAATTTATTAACGGTCGCGAACAGATACGTGAATTTCTAGCGCACAAGTGGCAGAGAGAACTCGATTACCGTCTTAAAAAAGAGCTCTGGAGCTTCTCAGACAACCGTATCTCGGTGACGTTTCGTTACGAATGGCGCGATTCGGCCAACCACTGGTTTCGCTCTTACGGCAACGAGTTATGGGAGTTTGCTGCCAATGGTCTGATGCAGCAACGTATCGCCAGCATCAACGATCTGTCGATCAACGAAGCCCAGCGTGAGCTCGTCTAATTCGCCATTCATCGTTAACAATGACCCACACAGCCAGCACCACCCAACAGAGGAGCAAGGAACTATGGCCAACATCGAAATCTATACTCCACCCGGGTGTCATTACTGTGCAGGCGCGCTGAAACTACTGCAACTCAACCAGCTGCCCTATCGCGAATACGATGTCTACGTGGAACCGCAACGACTCGCGGAGATGCGGGGGCGTACCCAAGGAATAACCCATCCGCAGATCTTTATCAATGATGTCTCTGTAGGCGGCTTTGACGCGCTTTTAGCACTGAAACAACAAGCCAAATTACCTGAAACCCTTCGCTCGACCACAACCCACTAGGAAGTCACAACCATGTCCGAAATTAAACTGTACCGCCACCCGCTGTCTGGCCACGCACATCGCGCCGAAGTACTGCTGTCGCTATTAGGTATAGACGCCGAAATCATCGACGTCGATCTGATGAAGGGCGAGCAGAAATCGCCAGAATTTTTAACCAAAAACCCTCTCGGCCAAGTGCCGGTGCTGGAGGACGGTGATATCACCATTTCCGATTCCAACGCCATCATTTACTACCTGGCGAGCAAATACGATCCCGACCGGAGTTGGTTGCCCAGCAACCCGGAAAAAGCTGCCGCCGTGCAAAGCTATCTGACGATCGCCGCAGGCGCATTGGCCTTCGGTCCGGCCAGTGCGCGCCTGGTCACCCTGTTTGGAGCGGGTCTGGATCATGACAACGCCATAGCCCTGGCACACAGCCTGCTGCAGCGCCTCGATAGTGATCTGTCGTCACGTCCGTGGCTTGCCGGAGTTCATCCTACGCTGGCCGATGTCGCTAACTATGCTTATATCGCCGTCGCGCCAGAAGGCAACGTCTCTCTGGATGACTACCCTAACGTGCGTGCCTGGTTGCAGCGCTTTGAGAAACTACCCGGCTTTGTACCGATGCAAGCAACCGCAGTCGGCCTCGCCGCCTAAGACGATTGTGCACAGATTACTTATCTAACAGCGTAGGATATTTGAACACTCTCCCTTCCCGGCGGTCGTATGGACTGTGCACCGCCGGGCTTTTTCTTAACAGACTTGGTAATCGTTATGAATATGCCAACCCCCTCTCCCTTCCACCCTGGTGAACAAGAGATTCAGTCGCGCCTGGGCGTGCGCGAAAAAATGGAACGTTTTGGCAGGCAGGTTATTCGTGATCAGATGCCGGATCAACATCAGTCATTCTACAACCAGCTACCTTTTATTTTTGTCGGCCACGCCGATGACCAAGGCTGGCCCTGGGCGTCTATTCTGCATGGTGAACCTGGTTTTTTACGCGCCAACACAGCCACACAGCTGCAAGTGAACGCCACCCCGATCGCTGGCGATCCGCTGGCAGACGCATTAAAAGCAGGCACCCACCTGGGCCTACTCGGCATCGAACTACCGACCCGACGCCGCAATCGACTCAACGGTAAAGTCACCAACGTCTCGACAACGGGATTCAACTTACGCGTGGACCAGAGCTTCGGCAACTGCCCCCAATATATTCAAACGCGCGAACTACAGCTAGACACGAGCCAGCCACAACCTGCGGCTGAAATAGAACATCTACTTCGATTCGATCAGCAGGCGATCGACTTGATCTCACGCAGCGACACCTTCTTCGTCGCCAGTGCGCTAGCGGGTGATAATGACGACGCTAACGCCAGCGAAGGCGCCGATGTCTCCCACCGTGGCGGCCTGCCCGGGTTTATTCGGATCGACGATGAGCAGACCCTGACGATTCCCGATTATCTGGGAAACTTTCACTTCAATACTCTGGGCAATCTGCAACAAAACCCCAGAGCCGGTTTGTTGTTTATCGATTTTGAAACAGGCGACCTATTAACCCTGACCGGCAGCACTGAAATACTCTGGAACTCAGAGGAAACTCCGTTCTTTAACGGCGCAGAGCGACTCTGGCGGTTTCATATCAAACGCGGTCTACGGATCAAAAATGCTCTCAGGCTGCGCTGGTCATTCGGTCAGTACTCACCAAACGTGCACTTAACCGGTACTTGGGCACAGGCCGCAGCTAATCAATATGCCGAGGCCAACGCCCAGCGCTGGTTGCCTTACGAGGTGGTCAAGATCGTCGATGAGAACAGCCATCAACACGCCGCAATTCGCTCTTATTATCTGCAGCCCAAAGCGGAGTGTCATCCGCGCCATCGTGCCGGGCAGTTTTTGACCCTCCGGGCAATGCTTGAAAGTCAGCAGCAGATCCGCACCTACAGCCTCTCCAGCGCCCCAGGGGACCCCTTATTACGGATCAGTGTGAAGCGTGAAGCCGCGCAAGACGACACTCACCCCGCAGGACTCTTTTCGAATTTCCTGCACGACAGCCTGGCGGTCGGCGACATTCTGGAGGCCAAGGCCGCCGCCGGTGGTTTCACCCTGGATACCGACAGTGATCGACCGGCCGTGTTGATCTCCGCTGGGGTGGGCATCACCCCGATGGTCGCCATGGCTCGCCACGCTTTGCAGGAGCAAATTCGCACCCGCACACCCCGCTCGCTGACACTGATCAGCGCCGCTCACGATCCCGACCAACGCGCTTTTTTCGACGAGCTTAACAGCCTGGCAACGCAATCGGGCGGTACCATCCGCGCCTTCTGGGCACTGAGCCAGACGGATGCCAGCCTCAAACCGGGGATCGATTTCCACCACCGTGGACGGATCTCCAAGCCACTCTTACAAGCGGTTCTGGTTCTCGATGATTACGATTTTTATCTGTGTGGCCCCGCCGGATTTATGCAGTCGATCTATGACCTGCTGCAACAACTGGGGATCGCTGACCATCGCATCGCCGCTGAAGCCTTTGGACCGGCAACACTGATCCGCCGCGAGGATCGGTCAACAGCCGCACGCGCCCCGGTGATGGTTGCGGAGACCGCGGTGGTGAGTTTCAGCAGCCACGACCACCAACCCTTGCTGGAACAGGCCTGGTCTAAAGAAGAGGGCAACCTACTGGATTTTGCCGAAGCCCACGGGTTAACGCCCACCTATGGTTGCCGGAGCGGCCAGTGCGGCAGCTGTAAAGCGAGACTGGTGTCCGGAAAGGTTAGTTATCCGACTGCGGTGAGCACAGCGCTGGCCGATGATGAGGTACTACTCTGCTGTGCCCAACCGGCACCACCAGAAGGTGACGAGATGGCGAAGGTCAGTATCGCCCTCTTAGCGTCCTAGTCGGACTATGAACACCGCTCTAAGCCTTATATATAAAATTTTTAACAACGGAAGCTCGTTAAATTGATAAACAATATAAAGATGCTCACGCGATACAAAGGGTGGGCCAATGACCTCACCTTTACCGCCGTGTGTGGGCTTCCCGCTGCTGAGGTAATCAAACCACGTCAAACTCGTTTCGGCAACATGGTTCACACACTCAATCATGTCTATGTCATCGACGCGATTTTTAAAGCGCACCTGCTCGGGAAACCTCATGGCTATACCGCGCGAAACACCCCAACCCACCCACCATTAGCGGTTCTGTGGCGACAGCAAAAACAGATCGACCGCTGGTATATCGACTACGCAAACCTTAGCTCCAATGAGATGCTAGCAGAAACGATCAATTTTCAATTTATTGATGGGAGCGATGGATGGATGTCGCGTGCAGAGATGATCCTTCATGTGGTTAATCATTCCACCTATCACCGCGGTTTTGTGGGCGACCTGATGTACCAGGTGCCTGCAACACCCCCGGCGAATGATCTGCCGGTATATTTACGTAGCCATCCTACCAATGCTTATACGACCGAGTCTCCCCTATGATTAACATGGATTATTCCCAGCGTGTAGTGATCAATACTAAGGATGCCCCCTGGCTTGCCAGTCCGATGGCCGGTGTTTGGCGCAAGCCGCTGGCTCGAGAAGATGCCGAGCGCGGCCATGCCACCAGTATTGTGCGCTACGAACCCGGCGCGCGTTTCTCAAGCCACGATCACCCTAAGGGTGAGGAGATTATGGTACTGGAGGGCACCTTTTCTGACGAGACCGGAGACTACGCCGCCGGCAGTTATCTACGCAATCCCGAAGGCTACCGCCACGCCCCGTTCAGCATTGATGGCTGTGTGATTCTGGTCAAGCTACATCAGTTTGCTGACAGCGATCGTCGCCATCTATGTATCGACACCCACCGCGCCGCTTGGCTGCCGGGCCATGGGGACCTTAGCGTACTTCCTCTACATCAACATCAAGATGAACAGGTGGCACTGGTGCGCTGGCCGGCAGGCGCTCAATTTCAACCTCACCGTCATCTCGGCGGTGAGGAGATCTATGTTATCGAAGGCGAATTCATCGATGAATTGGGTCGCTACCCGGCAGGCACCTGGATCCGCAGCCCCGACGGCAGTCAACACAACCCCTACGTCGAGCAGGACACCCTTATCTGGGTTAAGACCGGGCATCTGTTAAACGCGAAACTGGAGCAACAAGGATGATTGAGCCCCTTATTTCAGCCAATCTGCTGCTGGCTTACTCCCTCTATGCTGTCGGCGTTGCTAGTCCTGGTCCGAGTAACCTGGCTATTATGGCCACAGCCATGAACACAGGCCGAAAGCCGGCACTCATTCTCGCCCTGGGGGTTATCTGTGGATCGTTATTTTGGGGGCTACTGGCAGCTTTTGGACTCACCGCCCTCCTGGCTACCTACTCCCATCTACTGATCATCATGAAACTCGTCGGTGGTTGCTATCTGCTGTGGCTTGCCTATAGATCGGCTAGATCCGCAATCTCTATGTCCTCACCAAGCGGATCGGTCCTCGCTCAGATAGAGTCCAATGACATCAACATCTTTCTTCGAGGTGTCGGTATACACCTCACCAACCCCAAGGCGATCTTTGTCTGGCTGTCGATAGTCACCCTTTCGATGCCGACTTACTCGCCAGCAGCGGGCGCACTAACAGGGGCCACACAAACAGGCGATGCGCTGATAGTGGTGCTCGGCTGCGGCGTGCTAGGCGCAGTCGTATTTGGAAGCTATGCGTTGCTGTTTTCCACCGCCAGGGCCCGTCGAATTTACGTAAAGTTACGCCGTTGGTTCGAGGGCGTGCTCGCCCTGTTGTTCGGCTACGCAGGCTATCGAATACTGACGTCTAAATTACAATTTGGCGAGCAATGATATGCATCATCTCAGCGACGAAACCGGAGATTAGCGAGATAGCGCTTGACTATAGATGCATACGCATTTAAATTACCATCATGAGCATAAAACAACCTGAAATCTGTCTAGCACACTGCCTGCGTCGAGCTGACCGGGTGATCAGTCAACTCTATAATGATCACCTCGCTCCACTAGGCTTACGCATTACCCAGTTCTCTGTGTTACGGGCGCTGCACTATCTACGCAGTACCACTGCAACCCAGATTCAGGATGTTTTAACCATGGAGCAAGCCACTATCTCGCGCGCCCTAAAACCCCTGATTCGCGACGGTTACGTGACGGTTGCCGAAGGCAGCAACAAGCGAGAAAAACTGCTCTCTTTGAGTGCGTCCGGCCAGCAGTTTTATCAGCAGGCACTGGTGCCCTGGCAGCAGGCGCAAGCCGAAATCAGGCACAAGCTCGGTCCAGATATCGATCACTCACTAATCGAGTTAAGCCAGCAGATCGTCGCGATCAAGCGCTAAGCCAAGCAGTAGAAAAACAAAAAAATTACTTAATCAGCACCTAAGTTGTAGTTTGATTATTTTTACACATCAACACATGCATATGCATTGTTTTAATTGCAATTGAGAAGGAGAACACTAATAAACAGCTCAGAGGCCGCTGCGGCGGCAACTTTTTCCGCTGGATCGTCGAACACCCTAAACGCATCATCGCACTGGGCTTGCTGTTGATGCTGGCCTGCGGTGCATTTATCCCACCCCTCACTGATGATCAAACCAACTTACGATAGGAAGAATTCACCATGATAAGACATTATTTTTTAACGGGTTCCCTGGGTCTTACCAAGGAGGTCACAGACATACTTCACCACCAGCTGAAGGTCAATAAACGTCACCTTCACGTAGTAAGCCGTGACGAACTCGGCCTTAAGCAACACCAGCTACGTGTCGCTAATATTTTTCAGCAACGAGACCTCGTTCGCGGCGCTGAATTGGGTGCCATCATCGGCTTTGTTTTCAGCTTGATACTGTTCAGTTGTGCCGTTATGGCGATGGTTTTTTGGACCGCAGATCCCACTCTTAAACAAGCCATCTTTTTGGGTTCGATCGGCCTGCCGTTACTATTGGGCACGGCTTTAGGTGCTCTGATCGGTGCTACGCGTGAGAACCACAAAATAGGTCACTTTCGCCACGACCTCGACAACGGATTCCATCTGTTGGTGGTTGACGCTGATAGGGCTATTTCGGTCGCTATTCGTAACGCACTAACAACCTATGTGGTAATTAGTGCAGGGAAAGACAGCCCGATTGTCTGCCCATTCCCCAATCAAAACACCCACTACGAGCTGGCACGAGCGGCCTGACAAATTAATGTTGCCATAATGATCAATGGTTCAACAGCTGAAAACGATGACACGACCCATCGCATCCTCGACCAACAGCCGGTGATGAAAAAGAACCGCAACAGCAACAAGGAGCAGCTACGCACCGGAATCTACAGCTCAGGCATCATTGCCCGACTGGATACCGATCACGACGTGGCCCTGTTCCAAACGAATATTGGTCACGCGGGTGAGTTTATCGATGAGGTGCTGGCCAATCGCGCGCTGGACAGGCCGCCGCTGTTAATGAGCGACGCCCTGCCAAGCAATAAGCCGACACAGCAGGTCGGGCAGATACTCACGTTGTGCAATGCCCACGCGCGCCGGCAGTTTGTGGATATCATCAGTCACTTCCCGAATGAGGTAGCACACGTGCTGCAACGCTATGCTCAGATCTGGATCAATGACAACAAAACGGCTGACGAAGCGATGTTTGCCCCCGAGCGATTACGTTATCACCGTACACACTCCTTGCCGGTCATGCAGGGGATTCTGGGCTGGGGTAATCACCTGCTCGAAATGGACGGCGTAGAGGAGAACTGTGCCCTGGGTAAAGCGATTGGGTATTTTGTGAAACACTATGCGAGTCTGACGGCCTTCTACACCTATGAAGGTGCCCAGCTGGATAATAATCGTATCGAGCAAGCGCTCAAGCTGGTTGTTCGCGGTCGAAAAAATGCCATGTTCTACAAAACAGTCACAGGTGCGGCTGTCACTGATGTGATCATGTCGATATTTTCCCCGTACACCAGAAACAACCATATCTCCAGTGCATTCGAGGCTGGAGTATCAGCAAGATCCATTCTGACTGGTACTGATCAGTCTAATAAATGAGCTATTAAATAAACTGATCCGATCTTCAACAGCGCACGTAAACATATTGTCTGCTCTGAAAGCGGCATTGGAGGCTCTTACAGATGGTCAATGCCTTGGACCTTCTTAGTGCGACTTTTCATGTTACTGCTACCCCCTTACCCATCTGCATAGAAGGGGGTTGAGGGGGGGGGGTGGCAGCGCGGTATCTCAGCGTTAAGGCATGCCCGAGTTATGGATTTAAGATGCTGGGTAAAGTGCAGTAACTGAATCTGTGTGATGCCTATGGCGAAAAATATATTAGGGTATTAAATGTCGTCAGGTGGTGCTTATTTTTTGTGATTTCAAGTTTTGAGTCTGTTTGCTCTCGTTATAAGGATAAAAATATTATGGTATCTGGCGTCCACAATCAGGGTGTTAACGAGCATAAAACCGGTAGCGAAAGCAGATAATTTTTCAGCCTCGCTCTAGTGTCAACTTGGCAATGTTTAGAAAGAGTCAAGTAGCGCAGTCAAACGCATGCCTTGTTATCTCAACTAGTGAAATATTGAGGTTAACCTCCGGATTAAAATTTCAACAAATACTTGATTAGTTTGGATAAAAAATGTTTGCCACGCTTAAGGGTCATATCGAACCGAGTGATCCAGCCATTATTAACACTTGGAATTATCTGCCCAGGGTCCTTGATTATGAGTAACCCACGAGATCGAAAAAGTGCACCTGTACCTCAATCGAGAATGTCGCGTTTGGCCCGCATGGGATCGCTAGCCGGTCGTATTGCCGGTAATGTAATCTTTGAAAGCGGCAGGCACTTGGCTCAAGGAAAGAGGCCAGTTATGTCGGACCTGCTGCTAACGCCCAACAATCTTCATCAGGTTGCCGATAAGTTATCGAACATGCGCGGTGCGGCCATGAAAGTTGGACAGTTGTTGTCGATGGATTCCGGTAATTTACTGCCCGATGAACTCTCTTCGATACTCGAACGCCTGCGTTCAGACGCAGTGACCATGCCGATGTCGCAATTGGTGATGGTTCTGGAACGTCATTGGGGAAAAGATTGGAATGAACGCTTTAGTCGTTTCTCATTTGAACCGCTGGCCGCCGCTTCAATAGGACAAGTTCACGAAGCTACCTGCAAACAAGGTCGCCATCTGGCTATTAAAGTCCAATATCCAGGCGTACGTCAAAGCATCGATAGCGATATCGACAATGTTTACGGTCTGTTACGTATGACGGGGATTATTCCTAAAAAACTGGACCTACAACAGTTACTGGGTGAAGCTCGCCAGCAATTGAAGCAGGAGGCAGATTACTTGATGGAAGGTGCTCACCTCGATGCCTACAGGAAACACCTGCAAACCTTCAAACGTAATGATGATCTGATTATACCGGCTTTTCATGCGGATCTGTCTACCCATGAAATATTAACGATGGACTATGTAGCTGGGGATTCACTGGATACTCTGCGGGACATGTCAGCTGAAAAGCGCACCGATATCATGTCATTAATATTCAGTCTTTTTTTTGCTGAATTATTTGATTTTAAATGTGTGCAAACTGATCCTAATCTCGCTAATTACCTCTATCAGGCTGACAACCATAAACTGGTGTTATTAGATTTCGGAGCGGTTAGGGTTTTTAATCAAGGCTTTGTAAAAAAATACCAAAATGCGATGTGCGCGGCTGTTCACCAAGACCGGCAGGCGCTGGATGCAGCGTTGCAGGTTTTAGGTTTTTTTAAGAACGGTATTAAAGTAGCAAACAGGAAAGTGGTGTTGGATATCTTTATGATGGCTGCGGAGCCGCTGCGCCATAACGGTGACTATGCGTTTGGCCAATCTGATCTGGCAAAAAGGATTCAGGCACGAGGTTTAAGCGTCAGTGGCGACCCTGATGCCTGGCATACACCGCCGCCTGATGTTCTTTTTTTACACCGTAAAATGGCAGGTTTATATCTGATGGCTTCAAGATTAAATGCGTCAGTAAACGTGCATGTTTTGTTTGCACAGTATCTGCAAAGACCTGCTGCACCTGATCCGACGGTAGGATTAGCCTGTCACCGGGTTGATAGCCTATATCACGATCTGCAACCATAGCGCGACCGCTCCCCTTGAGGAAAAAGATCACCTCCTCGGTATTGTGGCTGTGGGGCAGGGTCGTCGAATAACGACCATGTACCCGTGCCACATCTTGCCCTGTTTGGCCATCGCTCGCAGTTGTAGCAGCGCCTGCTATGTGGTTACCTTGCATGTTGTGGACTTGATTCTGGTCCTTACTAAAAACGGACAGGATTAACCCCCATACGAAATTATTTTCCTGCCTTTCAACGACGATACCTCGTTGCCCAAAGCCCCTGTTTTCGAGCGGTAAGTGGATAGCGTAAACCGCTCAGCTAGATTTTTTAGGATAAAATTAGTTGCTGGAAAACCATTTAGGTATGGCTCGCTTAGTCCATTTGGCAAATTTGGCTTTATCTCCCCTATAAAAATTTCGGTATGACAATACAGCATCATTAGAAACTTTATACTTATCCGGCATCGCTTGTGGAAATTCTGTTAGTCCATTTGATACGAAAGAATACTTCGATATTTCCGTTAGAACAGCGATGGACTTGTGATTGGACTGTTTATCATATCGATACTTGTATTCTTCGTTAAGTGCGATGGCCAATTCACTGAGCCACAAAAAATTATCGTAGGATTCTTCGACCCATAGCACACAGGGATGGTTTGAATGCGTTGATTTATAGGGCGTCTTAAAGCCTTTCTTATTCAATGCGGTACAAAGAAGCTGAACGCTTTCTAGAATCATTTTAATGACATGTTGATCACAATGATATCGAGCACATTGCTCAATATCATTATCCAGAATAAAAATATTCAATTATTTACTCACTTTCCATGATCATAATCCTTAAACTCAATACTGAAGACGAGATTTTTGGTCGAGAATTTAAATCCTCTAATGGATAATTTTTAGCATCGACACCCATAAAAATAAATATGAAAACGATTTTCATATTATACAATATTTTAAACAACCCTTGGATTCAACCAATAAGTGCATAGTTTGATCGCGTAGAGAAAGCGGCCAGCTGCCTGTAGGCTGATCGGATTTTCTCCGGCAAGAGATGCAACGATGAAGACCTTCAAGCAACTGACCTATGAGCAACGATGCCAGCTTTACCCCGCAGCCTCAATATAGGGTACAAAAAACCATTAGCTCAGGCAGCCGACCAAAGTAGGCGATACCTGTATGGTCGCTGGATGTGGAGCTGCTGAGTGTACTCTAGCTGCTGCGCTGGATCCATGTGGAACGATTCATGGTCTGGCTGTTAAAGCCTCTATTGAGTAACCGGTCATTCTGAGGCGTAGTTGATATCGCAGTACAAGTCTGACCGTAACGGTTGATCGGCAAACTTCTCTTTCCATACCCTTGGCGTTAGCTCCTCCACCCGGCTGGCCGGGTGTTCACTGATCCGCAACAGTACATCGGTTAGATAGGTGTATGGATTGACGTCATGTAGCTTGCAGGTGCTGACCAGGCTCTGAATGATGCCCACATGCTCAGCGC
>JBLIEQ010000047.1:0-19730 GCA_047633175.1 Motiliproteus sp.
ATTTGGTGCCCGCTCATAGCGAAGCCTCCATATTTTCAGAGAGCTGTTTGACCTGATGGGCCACACCCACAGCATCTTCAACATCCAGCTGCACGGCGATGCCGGTGCCCGGCTTGGTATCGAAACAGCCGACCCTGGCGATCGTTTCCAGAATATGGCGGCTCAGATGCTCTTCAACAATAAACACGATCACATCGCGCTGCGACTCCAGTGTCAGCCCAAAAAAGGTCTTGGTCTTGTTCAGCCCTTCACCGCGAGCGTTGTTAATAACTGTCGCACCGGTGGCCCCGGCTTCACGGGCCGCCTCCATGATGGCGGTGGTTTCGGTATCCTCTACGAAAACGAGGATCAGTTTAAAATGCATAGCTTGCTCCCACGACGGTCAGGATTGATCCAGAGCACACGATTAGTCGCGTCGCCCACAGGCTCGTTGTTGTTTAAACTCGGCGATCTGAGCGTAACCCATCACCGTAATCATTGGACAGAGGCTGGCAAAGGCGATCAAACCAAAGCCATCCAGCAGCGCACTGCGACCCGGCACGGTTTCCGCCAACCCCAGACCCAGGGCCGCCACCAGCGGAACGGTTACCGTAGAGGTCGTTACCCCACCCGAATCATAGGCCAGGGGCACGATCGACTTAGGGGCGAAAAAGGTCTGAATCACCACCAGCACATAGCCGCTGATAATAAAGTAGTGAATCGGTATCCCGGTAACGATGCGGAAGGTTCCCAGGGCTATCCCGATCGCCACCCCCAGCGCTACCGCCAACCGTAGGCCCCAGATACTGATAGTCCCCCCGGACACCTCATTGGCCTTGATGGCCACCGCGATCAGCGAAGGCTCGGCGATGGTGGTGCTGGCACCTATAGCAAAAGCAAAGATATAGACCCAGTAATAATCCTGCCAGCGCAGCACCTCGGCGGCAGAGCCGAGCCCCTGGCGGATAAAGTCGGGGTTGGTCAGCTGCTCGGCCATCAGTCGTCCCAGAGGAAAGAGCGCTTTTTCCAGCCCCAACAAGAAGAACGCCAAACCGACGATGACGTAGCCGAAACCAAACAGCACCCGGCGCAGATTGGCGATCGGCCGGCGAATCACGAAAAGCTGAAAGCCAAAGATAATCGCGGCGATCGGAATCACATCCTTGAGGGTCGACAGCAGCATCCAGAACAGACTATTTATGAGTTCCATCAGATAACCATCCCGTAAGCCATCACAAAAATTATCGGCGTTAACGAGGCCAGGGCGATCAGACCGAAACCATCGATCATCGGATTACGCCCTTCGATCGAGGATGCCAGCCCCACGCCCAGCGCCGTCACCAGAGGGACTGTGATGGTAGAGGTCGTCACCCCACCGGAATCGTAGGCGATGCCGATAATCCACTGTGGTGCCACGGCTGTCATCAGCACCACCAGCAGATAACCGCCCATAATCAGGTACTGGATCGACCAACCCTTAATAATCCGCAGCACGCCGATCACGATCGCCAGGCCGACCGAGAACGCCACCGTAAACCTGAGTCCATTGGCATATTCCGACAGCGCAGCGGGCGTATTGTCGATCATCCCGCCGTTGGCAGCCACCTGGGCGGCTTCCGCGGCCACCGCGATCAACGCCGGTTCCGCAACCGTGGTTCCGAACCCCAGCGCGAAGGCGAAGGCGATCAGCCAACCGACGCTGCCCTTGCGGGCGAAGGCATGCGCCATGGATTCACCGATCGGAAACAACCCCATCTCCAGTCCATAGATAAAGAAGCTCAGCCCCAGCACCACAAAGACCACGCCGGTCATCACCCCGATCAGGTCGGGCAGTGGCTGCTGCAACACCACCAGCTGGAAAAAGGCGATAACGATGATGATAGGCGCCAGGTCTCTTAAGCTGCCCAGCATCGATCTCAGCAATGCATACAATGATTTTTGCAATTCTCTGGCTCTTAAATTTTAACGTGTGTGAGTGCAGGGATGCCTGGCGATACCTTTCTACTCCATAAACTCGACCTGACAGCCGGTTACTGAGTCTCGATTAGCGCCCACTTCTGCCGAGGTGTCAGCTGTTTAATCCGGTATTCCTCTTTTGAGGCGCTGGAACGATCGGCATATGTCTGACGCAGCCGCAGCCGCAGCGGCGGATCCGTGCGAAAAAACTTAGCCCCGCCCCGCCCGCTTTGATGTTGTTGAAAGCGCCGTTCGATATCCGTGGTGATCCCGGTATAGAGCTTGCCGCGCACCGTTTCTATCAGGTACAGATACCAGCAGCCAGGTTCTGATGCCGGGGTCGCGGTTGCGGCGGTGTCTGCTGGCTGCTCTGCGAGTGGCTCGGCCAAAGTCGGTTGCCTCTGTAACCATCAATCGGTGTTAGGATAGTCACCAGTTTAGCGGTTCACAGGCCGTGACCCAACCACCTTTACGACACTTATGCCATGCAGCCACTACAAACCCTGAGCGATTTTATCCAGTCTACCGATGCCAGCTGTCACCTGTTTGATATGGGCCGGCGGGTTTCTACACTTAGCGGCGCGAGCTTTCAGCGCTTCGAGCAGGCACAGACCCCCTACCCGCTGCCCTATCTGCAGCAAGCATGGATCGCCGTCTTGCTGTGGAATCCTGACCAACCCCTGCAGCAAGTGATCTGGTTCCTCAAGCTACCGCTGGACGAACAGGGACTGCTGGTGCAGGCCGCACGGGATGATTTTCTCCGTCGGCTGCTGCGCTCTGTCGGCGATCAGGGTCTGGAACAACTCGCCGAGCAGGATCCACTCAAAGACAATCCGTTTGCCTTCACGCCGGACCCGGGCAAGATGGCCGCCTTCCACGCCCAGGCGGGGCTGCTCCTGAAGCAGCCGGCCTCCGCCTTCTATCAACCGGGCCGTGACTACCTCTCCGGCCTGCGCGGTTACGACAACTGGCAGGCGCTGGGTCTGCAGGGCATCGCCGACATCTGCAGCCGCCTATCGCATGACAGTAACGCGGCCGTACTCAGCCGTGCGATCGAGCATCTGCCACTCGCGCCATTGGAAGCCTTCGCCGCGCAACTGGAGCACCTGCCACCCCCCGAGCCAATAAGCCAGGCCCTCTCCAGACGCCTGGAATTATCACTTGCGGCCGACGACTGCGGCCCCGTCACTCTGGCCGCTCTGCTCCGCGGATTATCCCTGAGCCACAGCGAGGCACTGCGCCAGGATGCACTCAGGAAGATCCTGGCATCGCGCTTTGCGCCGGAGCTCGAAGTCCTGGCAGCGACTGCCGGCCGCTGCTGGCAGGATCTTAGGGAACCCGACTTATGCAACGCCTTTCTCGAAGCACTGGCGCGCAACAGCGCGGGGCAGAGCGGTTTTAACCAGATCCTGGCCGAACTGCTCTTTATCCCCGGCATGCGCTCTCACATCATGACCGGCTTACGCAACCCCGAACGCAGCGATATCTTAGCCGGTGCCCTGGGTGGTTTTTTTGCTCAGGCACGGGGTGCCTGAGTCGCCCCGCGTGCTGAGCGAGTCCCAAACTATGAAGGCTAGGTTACCGATCCTCTATACGTTTCGGCGCTGCCCTTACGCCATACGCGCTCGCCTGGCGATCGCTTACAGTGGCCAGGCCATCGTCTGGCGCGAGGTGCTGCTCAAAGAAAAGCCTGCCGAACTGCTGAGGCTCTCGCCGAAGGCGACAGTACCTGTACTGCAACTCGTGGATGGCCGTATTATCGACGAAAGCCTGGACATTATGCGCTGGGCACTGGCGCTCGGGGATCAGAAGGGATGGCTCGCTAAAGAGCCGGACAGGCAAGCGCTCATCCTGGCACTCATTCAGGAGAATGATATTCAGTTTAAGCCCAGTCTCGATCGCTATAAATATGCCGATCGCAACCCGGAGTTCAGCGCCGAAGAGTATCGCCAGCAGGGAGAGCAGTTTCTAGCGCATTTAGAGCGACGCCTGACCCAAACCCCGTATTTGGCCGGCGCGACTAAGACCCTGGCAGACGCCGCTATCTTTCCCTTTATCAGGCAGTTTGCCAGCGTAGATCCCGAATGGTTCCAAGAGGCACCCTATCCTAGGGTACGAGGCTGGCTGCAACGCTGGCTTGCATCGGAACTGTTCCAGGAGGTGATGCCAAAACACCCCCCCTGGAGGGAGGGGGACGAGCCGCGGGTATTTCCCTAACAAATAAAATAACCTATAAAAACCATTCACATTCGCGCGCTGTGATCTGATCCATAAACGCCCGCTGATCCTGCCGCTTGTTCTGACAGAAGACGTTGACGAATTCGGCACCCAGCGCGTCCTGTACAAAGTCGGCGCCCTCCATTCGGCGTACCGCGTCCAGCATATCGGTCGGAAATTCAACACCGCTGCCGCGCTCTTCGTTGAGAGAAGGGATCGGCTCCAGACCCTGCTCCAGTCCGAACTCCATCGCCGACAGCACGGCCGCCAGCACCAGATACGGGTTGGCATTGGCGCCGGACAGACGGTGTTCTATGCGCAGGTCCTGCGGCTCTGACTCCGGAATGCGCAGGCAGGCATCGCGGTTCTCCAGACCCCAGCTGGCCTGCGAGGCGGCATTCACGGTGCCGCTGGTATGGCGCCGGAACGCGTTGTGGTTCGGCGCATAGATCGGCATCGTACGGGGTATCCAGGCCAGGCAGCCGGCCACCGCATGCCGCAAGGCCGCACCCCCATGGCGGCTCAGCAGGTTTTCACCGTCCTCGCCATACAGGCTCACGTGCAGGTGCATGCCGCTGCCGGCATGCTCCAGATAGGGTTTGGCCATAAAGCTGGCTTCACAGTCGTACCGCTCCGCCACGCCACGCACGATGCGGCAGAACATCGCCGAGTGATCGGCCGCTCGCAGCGGGTCGTCGGAGTGATTGAAGTTGATCTCGAACTGCGACGGCCCATCCTCCGACAACAGGGTGGTAGTCTCGATGCCCTGCAACTGCGCACAGCGCACGATCTCCTGCAGGACGTCGCCGAAGCGATTCAGACTGTTGATATCAAACGAGGTATTGTCCTGCAAGCCGGTGACCGGATCGCGCGGTGCTTGCGGCAAACCCTTCAGCCGCTGGCGATCCAGCAGATAGAACTCCAGCTCGAAGGCAACCGTCGGCTGCATGCCCTTAGCACCCAGACGCTGCAGCACGCGTGACAGCACTTCGCGCGGTTCAAAGCAGACGGGTGCTGCCGTCTCCCCAGAGGTCATCAGCATCTGCGCCAGCGGCTCAGGCCGCCAGCCAACCCGCACCAGGCTGCCGGGCACCAGGCGGCGCGGGGTATCCGGGTCGCCATCGACAAAGGCGTAGTCATCGATGCGGTAGACTCGCCCCTGAGTGCCGAGCAGCAGCATATTCTGCGGGTACTTCAGCATGCCGCCGGCCGCAATCTTTTCAAGCTGATCTATCGGATAGCGCTTGCCGTGAAAGCGGCCGGCCAGATCAAAGCCCAGCAGATCCACATTGTTAATATCCGGATGCTGCTGGCGAAATTCTCGCACTTCCTGTAGCACGCTGTTATCAGTCATGTTCATCAGTCTCTGTCAGGTTGTGATAGTGATAGTGATAGTGATAGTTGTTATTTTTGACCTGCAGTCAGCCAGGCGGTAGACCCCCAGAGCTCCAAATTCAAGGAGTAAGCCTTCAAAAACTCAGGCATCCACTTTAAACTGTGCCGATCCCGATAATTTGCTGCAAGGAGCGCCAATGAAAAACAGAGCCAGCCAGATCACGCTTAACGAACATTGGTCGAAAAACCTCGGCGCCCTGATCGACCACCAGCGGATGCGCAGTTTTCCGGCAGCACTGGAAGACTTCCTGGCCACCCAATGCGCGTTTGACCACTTCCTGATGGTGACCTACAAGGAATCGTTCCGACCGATCATCATCAGTCCCATCGACCCTGCCGAACAGAGCCACTCCCTGCGCAAGTACATTGACCACGCCTATGTCCTCGACCCTCTGTTTCATGCTATCCGGGATGGATCCCCCGCCGACGTCCTTCGACTGGTGGAGATCATGCCCGATTCTTTCGAGACAACAGAGTACTACCAGAGCTGTTATCAGGATTTTAACCTGGTCGATGAGATCGTCTTAATCATCCACCTGGACGCTAAAGTCACCTGCGCAGTCTCCCTGAGTCGCAAGGCATCCCTGGGGACGATCACGCGCGCCGAACTCAAGGCGCTCAAAGAGTTTCACCTGATTATCCAGGCCCTGGTCTGCCAGTTCTGGCTGGCTCAGTCCGGAGAGTTCGTCCAGTACGAGCGTTCCGATGGCCCCATGAATCAGGCGCTTAAAACGTTCGCCCGCGCCGTACTGACGCAACGCGAACGCGAGATTGTCGGCCTGATTCTGCGAGGATTCTCCTCCAAGGCGATCGCCGACCAACTTCACATCAGCGTCGGTACGGTGAAGGTCCATCGCAAAAACATTCACACCCGACTCGACACCTCTACCCAGTCAGAAATCTTCACCCTGTTCATCTCCCACCTCAACAGCGTGCCCTGAAAACGTCGCAGGCGTCGGTTAACTGACCTGCTTGAGCGTCAGGTCGAAGCAGAGCAGCGCCTTGGCGATCAGTTCATCAACTTCGGCGTGGCTGATCACCAGCGGAGGAGACAGTACCATTCGGCTGCCACAGGCGCGCATGATCAGACCGTTGCTGAAGCAGTGATCACGGCATATTCCACCGATATTCATAGCGTCCGGGTAAAACTCTTTGCCGGCCTTATCCTTGACCAACGCGATACCGGCGACCAGTCCTACGCCTTCGATGTGGCCGGTCAGCGGGTGGTCGCCCAGCACGGCGCGCAGCTGGGCCTGGAAGTAAGGGCCGATATCGTTGCCGACGTACTCGACGATGTTCTCCTGTTTCAGCAGGCGGATATTTTCCAGCGCGACGGCGGCTGCGACCGGATGGCCCGAGTAGGTAAAACCGTGGTTGAAGTCCTCGCCACTGCTGATAAAGGCGTTGCTGATACGATCGCCGACGGCCACCGCCGAGATCGGCAGGTAACCCGAAGACAGGCCCTTGGCCATCGACATAATGTCCGGTTGAAAATCGAAGGTCTGGCTGCCGAACCAGTTACCGGTACGGCCGAAGCCACAAATGACTTCGTCGGCGGCCAACAGGATGTCGTACTTATCGCAGATACGTTTGATCTCACCCCAGTAGTTGCTCGGTGGCACTATGACCCCACCGGCTCCCTGAATCGGCTCACCCACGAAGGCGGCGACATTATCAGCGCCGACTTCCAGGATCTTCTCTTCCAGGGCCTGGGCGCACGCCAGGCCAAACTCGGCTTCGCTCAGCCCTTCAGCTTCGCCGTACCAGTAGGGCTGACGGATATGGTGAATATCGGGCACCCAGGGGCCGCCCTGTTTGTGCATGCCACTCATGCCGCCGAGGCTGGTGCCGCCGATAGTGCTGCCGTGGTAGGCGTTGTCACGGCTGATCAGAATCGTCTTGTTCGGTTGCTCCTGGAGCGTCCAGTAGTGACGGACCATGCGCATCAGCGTATCGATCGCTTCAGAGCCCGAGTTGGCGAAGTAAACATGGTTCAGATCACCCGGCGTAATGCTGGCGATCTCTTTGGCCAGCCGCGCCACAGGTGCGTGGGTGGTCTGAAAAAAGGTATTGTAGTAAGGCAGTTGTTGCATCTGTGTGGCGGCGGCGTCGACCAACTCCTTACGACCGTAACCGAGGTTGACACACCATAGCCCCGCCATACCGTCGATCAACCGGTTACCTTCGCTGTCCCAGATATAGACGCCTTCGGCTTTAGTAATAACCCGTGCACCGGTGGTATTAAGAGCCTGAGTATCGGTAAAAGGGTGCAGATGATGCTCGGCATCGATCGCCTGAACCTGCTTGGTATGGGTATCGTTGTGGTCGTGGTCGTGGTCGTGGTCGTTATCGACGGCGTGCAGCATAGGTCTCTCCCATCAACGCGTTTTTGCGGAACGCGGGTAAATAATGCCGGCTTTCCTTTCCTGGTTAAAAGCCATTCGTGGTTAAGGCCGGTCGTAATTAAAGGGACGGCCGTACCCTGTTACCTGCGGGTACTGCCGATGAATCCAAGGTACCTAATCGGGTCAGGATGCGGATATACCCCATAGGGGATATATTGCGATAAACAATGGCGATAAACGATTGCGCCAAATGATTGCCCGAAACGGGCTATACCCCCCCGGTGATAGATACAACGACGACGAGATTAGCTAGGGTGGTTATAAAACCAGACAACCACCGGTTGAAGAGCAGGAGCCCCTGCTCTGATGGCTAGGAAAAATAGGTAACCGTATGAAGATCGGCATCTTGGCGACAGGTATTACCCCCGATGATATGGTCGATGACTTCGGCTCCTATGCCGATATGGTGGCGGCGCTGTTGACAGCCGTTGACTGTGATTATCAATTTCAAACCTTTGATGTCCGTGACGGAGATTTCCCCACCTCGGCGCAGGCGTGTGACGGCTGGGTCATTACCGGTTCCAAATGTAATACCTACCAGCAACTGGATTGGATGCTGCGGCTGAAAACCTTGATTGTGGAGATCTATCACGCCCAAAAACCGATGATTGGCATCTGTTTCGGTCATCAGATTATTGCCGAGGCCTTCGGGGGTCGGGCGAATAAGTACCCCGGCGGCTGGGGTGTCGGCCTGCACACTTACCAACTGGTCGGTGATCATCCTTTATTTACCCCCTCAGCACAGCTTTTTACGCTCAACGCCATGCACCAGGATCAGGTGTTGGAGAAGCCAGACAATGCCGAGGTTGTGGCCGAGTCTGCGTTCTGCCGCTACGCCGCCCTGCGTTATGACACCCGTATCCTGACGTTTCAGGCGCATCCGGAGTTCAGTATCGCTTACGAGTATGCGTTGGTGCAGTCGCGCAAGAGCAGCGTGGTGCCTGAAGACATTGCCGACCAGGGGCTGGCCAGCTTGCGTGGACCGCTAGCGGCGACCGACTCGCTGGCCATCGCACGCTGGATGGCTGCTTTTTTGGAGCAGCCGCAACAGCGAGCCTAACAGGTTGCCTGCCCAACCTGATCGGACGGCTTAGTCGGCCGCGGCGGTATGATCCAGCGGTTTGACCTCTGGCTTGGCGTTGTTGTCGCCCAACTCTGAAATCAGCATGCCGGCAATAATCAAGCAGCCTCCGATGATACCCTGACTGCCCAGGACTTCATCCAGAAAAAACCAGGCACAGAGGTAGGCAAAGACCGGCTCGGAGGCGAAGATCAGCGCCACCTTGTGGGGTTCGAGCAGCCGTTGGCTGGAGGCTTGTGCCCAGGTCGCAAAACCCGAACCGAGAATGCCTGCGAGCAGAATAGCGCTGATAATGAGCGGATTAACGAGCAGTTGATACCAGTCTAACTGTACAACATCCTGACTATTGAACGGCGCTACGGGCGATAACAGCGCCGCCACTGCGCTGTAGAGCGATACTGCGCTCAGCTGGATAATACTGAGTTGAATGACCGGCAAGTTACCTATCACTCGACCTGTCACTATTATATGCAGAGCAAAGGCGAAGGCGCAGATCAACACCAGGAAATCACCTTTATTAAACTCCAGTTTGTCACCGATGGTTAGAAAATAGAGTCCAGCGCTGGCGCAAATGACACCGAACCACACCGACGGCGCCCGCCGTTTGCCAAACAGTACCCACCCCAACAACGGCACCAGAGGCACGATCAACCCGGTGATGAACCCGGCGTTGGCGACGCTGGTAAAGAGCAGCCCCTCCGTCTGGGTATAAAAGCCAATAAACAGTAGAAAACCGAGCAGCAGCCCCGCGCCGAACAGAGCCTGGCGCCGCCCGGTCGCAACCGGCTCTTTGGAAAAATGCAGGAGTGGCAGCAACGATAACGCGGCGACTGCAAAGCGAATCGTATTGAAGGTATGGGTCGGCAGCAATTCAATGGCCTGGTCGATCAGCACATATTCGAATCCCCAGATAAAACAGACCAGCAATAGCAACATCCAAGCGATGCGTGCTGAGGTGATGGACATACGTTTCCTTGGTTTGTTAACCGCAGGTGAGCAGGGTTGGCTTGCTGAAAGAAGAGCCGTACGGCTCACAGTAACTACCTAATAAATAGCCTTTTTTTAGCCATAAGACATCAGGTTGACTGCGAGTTTTCTATATCCTTGCTTGAGCTATCGGCGGCTTTCGCCAACCTGAAGACGCGCTCCCTCTGAGTTTTTTGAAGCGGTAGCCTGGGGGGCGCCGTTTCAATAACCCTCAGAGAGAGGCTGTTCATTCACATCAAGCGGATCCTCAACGACCCGATTTAAAGTCCGTCCATAGGCGGGTCATCACTCGATCTATTTTCCTGGGCAGGACCTTGAGGGAGAACAACTTGGCTTTCACCGCATCGCTGGGGAAGATGGTCTTGTCATTCACGATCTCAGCATCGATCAACGCTACCGAAGCCAAGTTGGCGTTGGCATAGGCGACGTAGTTGCTGATATCTGCCATCACCTCAGGGCGCATCAGGTAATCGATAAACTTATGAGCGTTGTCGGTATTACTGGCGTCGGCAGGGATGGTCAGCATATCAAACCAGACGACAGTGCCCTCTTTAGGAATCGAGTAGTCGATCTTGACGCCGTTATCACTCTCTTCGGCACGCGTTGCCGCCTGAATGATATCACCCGACCAGCCAACTGCGACGCAGATATCGCCGTTGGCAAGATCGTTGATGTACTGCGACGAGTGGAAGTAGGTAACGTGGGGGCGGATGCTCTGCAGGAGTTCCCCAACCGGGCCGCTCATCTTGTAATCGCTGCGGTCAAAACTATTAGGGTCCTTACCGAGATAGTGCAATGACAGGGGGATAATCTCGGAGGGGGCATCGAGTATCGCCACACCGCAAGACGCGAGTTTTTTGATATTTTCGGGCTTGAAAATCAGGTCCCAGCTATCGACCGGCGCGTCATCCCCCAGCACCTCTCTGACTTTGTCGATATTGTAGCCGATACCGGTGGTGCCCCAAAGGTAAGGAACGCCGTGTGCGTTATCAGGATCGACCTTGCTCAGGACATCCATCATCTTGGGGTCGAGGTTTTTAAGATTGGGAATCTTGCTCTTGTTGAGCGGTTGGAACGCCCCGGCAATGATCTGACGACCCATAAAGGATGAGCTGGGAACGACCAGATCGAAACCTGAACTGCCGGTCAGCAGCTTAGCTTCCAGAACTTCGTTGCTGTCGAAGACATCGGCGATAACATCGATGCCGGTCTCTTTTTCAAAGTTTGCGATGGTGTCAGGCGCGATATAGTCGGACCAGTTGTAGAACTTCAGTTCCTCTGCGGCCTGTGCCGGCAGTACTGCCGTCATGCCCAGTATCAGTGTTGTTGCCGCTAGTTTAAAACAGCCATGCGTCGAGTTAGTCATAGTATGAGCCTTTGCCTATTTTTATGGGTCAATACCGGCCGTAACTATCGAGTTGCGGTTCCGGCTCGGGATTTAAGCCTCTCGTCTGATCTTTTCCGATCTTGTTATCTATCAAACTCTGAATATTACCAGGATCAGTTAAATGTACTTTTTAGTATAAATAATAGATACCTGGGGTAATCATTGGCGGTAGTTTTATTAAACAATCAGACATTGAGCAGCAGATGCTCGCGTTCCCAGGAGCTAATGACCTGATTAAAGGTCTCAAACTCGGCCAGCTTAACGCCGATATAGGCTTTGACGAAATGCTCTCCGAGAATCTCCTTCAACGGCTCGCATTCGTCCAGGCAGCGTAAGCCCTCTTCCAGGGTACGGGCAACTTCGATCTTATCGCCCGGCGCAAAGGTCTCCCCTTCGATCGGTGCGGAGGGTGTGATTTTCTCCTTCATGCCGAGATAGCCACAAGCCAGCGTCAGCGCAATACTCAGGTAGGGGTTGGCATCGGCACCCGGAAAGCGGTTCTCGATCCGGGTCGCCTCGGGGGGACTGGCTGGAGTGCGCAACCCGGCGGTGCGGTTGTCGATACCCCAGTGGGTATTAACCGGTGCCGCATTGCCGGGCACAAAACGGCGGTAGGAGTTGACATTGGGAGCGAAGAAGCTGATCGCATGCGGCACATAACGCTGCAGGCCGCCCATATAGTGGTAAAACGTCTCGCTATAACCCCCATCCTCGGCGACAAAGATATTAGCGCCGGTCTTACTATCGACCATGCTCTGGTGGATATGCATGGAACTACCGGGTTCGTGCTCCATGGGCTTGGCCATAAAGGTGGCGTAGATGCCATGCTTGAGCGCCGCTTCACGCAGGGTGCGTTTAAACACAAACACCTGGTCGGCCAGGTTCATCGGGTCCCCGTGCAGGAAGTTGATCTCCATCTGCGCCGCACCGACCTCGTGGATCAAGATATCGACGTCCAGGCCCTGCTTCTCGCAGTATTGGTAAAGCGTATCGATCACCGGGTTGAATTCGTTGACCGCATCGATGCTGTACGACTGGCGCGAGGTTTCGCGTCGTCCGCTCCGGCCGACTGCCGATTTGAGTTCGTTATCGGGGTCCGTGTTGGTCTCCAGCAGGTAGAACTCCAACTCAGGGGCGATGACCGGGGTGATGCCTTCGGCCTCGTAAAGCTTCAGCACCCGTCGTAACACCCCACGGGAGGCAAGCGGATGCAGGTTGCCATCCATATCGCAGCAGTCGTTGATGATTTGAGCGGTAGGCTCTTCGGCCCAGGGCACCAACCTCAGGGTGGAGAGATCAGGAACCAGCATCATGTCACGGTCGGAAGGGTGAACCAGTTCGCCCGCATTGTCCGCACTGTCACCCGTCACCGTCTGGATCAGGACAGACTCGGGGATGCGACCACTCTCCTCGGCGAGAAATTTCCGGAGTGGGTAAAATTTGCCCCGGGCATTGCCGGTCATATCCGGAATCATCGACTCAATTTCAATAATTCGGTTTTCTTTGAGAAAGCTGTCAAAGGCTTCCATAAATCACCTGTATCTGCTGTTTTAGTGAGTTTTTTATGCCGCTCCTTGCTGACGGGAGCCTGTTATTCTGTATTTTTAGGGGTCAATATCGACGACGACCATCACTCAATTATTGTACCTGTCGCGTCCCGCACCCTGGCAGCCTGTCGGACTTTTCTATTCCGAGACTGTTGCAATATCGAGCATTTGAAATTGCCCGGTGCTATTAAATGTACGTTTTTCCGGGATAAGTGGGATATACCCCCTGAGGTATATATTGGCCGCAGTTAAACCGTTCAGGTTGTTTTTTTTGCTTAGACAGCTAGCCATAAACAAGGCTATGTCCCAATCTGTTGTTGCGGCAGTTTATTCTGCATTATTGTCTTTTTTATCAAACTCCGGTTCCGCCTCCCGGCGGCTTCATTTCTTTGTAGCGACAAAGAAAGCGAAGCAAAGGCCGCTCCTGGCCATCCATGGCCCCCCGGCATTCGAACATCCCTATCCATCAAAGCGCCCCCTACTAAACCGCCCTGCGGGTACGCGCCTGCGGCGCTATGAAATCCAGCCTGAGGCTGACAGATTCGGCATCCTGCCTCAGCTGCCAATCTCGCCATCCATGGCTCGACCCTGCGGGCCTTTTTCAGTCTGTATTTCATCGGTTTAGAAAGGGAATTTGGCGCCATTCTGATGGTGCTATTGCCGTTTCAAGCCTTTCAAAAAGCTACAAGATCACCTACAAAACTCAGCCTTAGCACCGTGGGAACCTGCCTGCAGGCGATCTTTTGAACAGAATGAAAGGGCTAGTCACAACAACAGATTGGTACATAGCCATAAACAAGCCCCTCTTACCTTAAGAGCGTACCTATTAAATCCCGATGTCCACTGCACCCTAAAAGGGCATCAACCCTCCCAAGGGAACCGGGTGCTGTTAAAAAGGGATGAGGGCAGGGATAAGGCTAGGGAATCAGCATGATGTCGGGCCAGCAGGGTATAAACCATCAGTTTAAGATCGCCCAGGGTGCGCCGGGCGCGTTCGCCATTCTGGTTGATTAACACCAGAAACAGGCTGTGAGTCATCTCCAGATAGAATCGGGCAAGGCGTTCGCGCTCACTGATATGCCGCTGCAAACCCAACCGTTTAAACACCGCCGCCATCCTCGAGATCACCAGTTCATCGTGCTCTATATCAAGCGCACGCAATTCAGGCACCGAGAACATCGCCTGCACCAACGTCATCATGGCCCGCTGTTTCTTATATTCCCTGAGGTTGATCATAATCAGCCGGTCGACCGCCTTCGGGAGCGTCATCTGCTCCAGCGGCCACTGGTCGATCTGATCCAGAATAATCTCGATCCCCTCCAGCCAACGACGCCCCATGGCATAAAGAATCGCGTGCTTGTTGGGAAAGTAGTGGTAAAGCGATCCGACCGAGATCCCCACCTCCCTGGCGATCAGGGTCGTGTTGAGATCGTCAAAGCCCACCCGCTCGAGCAGTTGAGCGGTAACATCGACAATCTGTTGCGCCCGCTTTTTGGAGCGCCGCTGCACCGGATCGCGACGCGGTGTCAGCGGCTCATCGCGCTTGCTCTGAGAGTCCGAGGGCGAACTGCGTTGATTATCCGGCAGATCCGTCACAACCGGTCCCTGAGTGCGTAATAGAGCATGCCCGCCACCAGACCGGGCCAGCGCAGCAGGGTGCCTCCAGGAAATGTTGGCGTCGGCACCCGGGCAAACTGGTCAAACTTTTCGGCGGTGCCTGCAATCGCCTCACTCATCAGCTTGCCACCCAGGGTCGCCATGGCCACACCGTGACCCGAGTAGCCCTGCGCGACAAACAGGTTAGCGTCGATCCGCTCGAAATGCGGCATGCGGTTCACCGTCACCGCTAGGGTGCCGCCCCAGCCATAATCGATCCGGACATCGGCTAGCTGCGGATAGATCTCCAGCATTGTCTTGCGAACAAAGGCTTTAATATCAGCAGGGAAGCGACTGCTATAGTTCTCGCCCCCACCCCACAGCAGCCTGTTGTCCGCCGACATTCGAAAGTAGTTAATCACAAATTTTGAATCGGCCACCGCGACATCATCACGGTTCAGCTGACGCGCCACGGACTCGCTCAATGGCTCGGTCGCCAGGATAAAGTTATTAATTGGCATGATTTTGCCGGCTACCTTCGGCTCTAGGTCGCCCAGATAACCGTTACAGGACAGCAATACAAACCGGGCTTTTACCGTACCTTTGAGTGAGCGTACCAGCGCTGTTTTATCGGTCCCTATGCCCGTGTCATAACCGCTGACACGGCTATTTTCGAACAGTTGGGCACCGGCAGCCGTAGCGGCCTTAGCCAGACCGAGCGCGTAATTAAGGGGGTGCAGATGAGCGCCGTCACGCCATAGCTCGCCGGAAAAATACCGATCGGTCCCGAGCATCTGCCGGACCTCGGTTTCCGGTACAAAGCGCACCCCCTCATAATTATAATCACGCTGTAATTTATCGACCGACCGGCGGTAGTGATCGCCGGCAGAGGCCTTAGCCGCGACATGGAGCACCCCCGGCTTCAGATCGCATTGAATACGATGCTTATCGATCAGCGACTTGACCAGCCCGACCGATTCAAGCGATAGATCCCAGAGCGCGCGTGCATGCTGCTGCCCGACGCTGGCTTCGAGCTCAGCCTGATCCACATTCTGGCCAGCATTAATCTGACCGCCATTACGCCCCGAAGCGCCCCAGCCGACCTTCTCCGCCTCTAGCAACACCACCGCATAACCTTGCTCTGCCAGATGTAGCGCAGCCGACAAACCGGTAAAACCACCGCCGATAATACAGACATCGGCAACCTGCTCGCCCTCAAGCGCGGGATACTCCTGTTTGTCATTCGCACTATCGACATAAAAAGAGGACTCGTAACCTTTCAGACCCATATCCATCTCCGCGATCACTGATATTAACAAAAAGCATAGCTGGCGCTTTTTCTCTAACTTAATAACCGAATCATAATTCTGTTTTTTACGACTGACAAGCCCATTCTATAAGGAACCAGTACAGCTTTTACATAAAAATACCAAAAACAACAAAGTCGTCTTAAGATGAATGATCATTCAATTATAGTATTCATAGCAGCTCAACCATCCTGACATTAAGGGCGCCTAAACGACACCAGCGCCGTGACTCGGGCAAACAGATGCTTCAGACTCCTCAGTCGTAAGACGTTATACACCCTTATCGACCGCGGCTTAAGATCTCAGTACGCTGGCACCGGTCGAGATGCGCAGGCGTATGAACCCATGCGAGCCGTTAGCGTAGCTTTTCGGAAAGCAGCATATCCAAGCCTATATCGGTATCAAACTTGCATTTTTTAGTTCTTCAAGCCGCTAATCTACGCAAACATCTGCTGCTCAACGTTTACTATTTAATCAAAAACAGCTTAGAAATTTAATCACCGCCAATATATATCCTTGGGGGTATATATTTATTATCCGCGAAGAACGTACCTTTAATCGACCCTGGCACTCTTCAGGTTGGGTATGACAACAAGAGCGCAATAGATAGACGTGGCTCAGGGTGCGGCCGGGGTTGACCCATCAATAGATGCAGCAGTGAAGACGCCTGTAGCAAGGGTCGACATACGAAAATCGAAAACAATATTATAAGGGATTGAGTTATGGCGGACCAAGCGACCCATTCAACCAGCGTTGATACTCATCAGCCGTCGTTGAACAAGCCGACTGATACTGTGTTGGAGATTCAGAAGGTTACCAAGGCGTTTGGTGATGCGATCGCGGTTCGGGAGTTCTCGTTGTCGATCGAGCGGGGTGAGATTTTCGCGTTGCTGGGAGGGTCGGGCTGCGGTAAGTCCACACTGCTGCGCATGCTGGCAGGCTTTGAGACGCTCACCTCCGGTGCGATCCTGCTCGACGGCCTGGATGTCGCGGGGACACCGCCACACAAGCTGCCGTTTAATATGATGTTCCAATCCTACGCGCTGTTCCCGCATATGAGTGTCGAGAAGAACATCGCTTACGGCCTGAAGCAGGACCGGATCCCTGCCGCCGAAATTCGAATGCGCGTCGGTGAGCTGCTGCGGCTGGTGCATATGGAAGACTTTCGTCAGCGCATGCCGCATCAGCTATCGGGCGGCCAGCGTCAGCGGGTGGCCTTAGCGCGCAGCCTAGCGAAGCGGCCCCAGCTGCTGTTGCTGGACGAACCGATGGGCGCGCTGGATAAGAAGCTGCGCAACCAGATGCAGCTGGAGGTGGTCGATATCATCAAGCAAGTGGGTGTGACCTGTGTGATGGTGACCCACGACCAGGAGGAAGCGATGACGATGGCCGACCGGATCGGCATCATGAATCATGGTGAGCTGGTTCAGGTCGGCACGCCGCATGATATCTACGAGTTTCCAAAAAACCGCTTTACCGCCGAGTTTATCGGCTCGGTCAATCTATTCGACGGCAAGGTGACCGAGGAGGAGTCGGATCATGTGATCGTCGATGCCAACTTTATCGACCAACCGATCTATATCGATCACGGCATCCCCGGGCCCGCAGGGCAGCGTGTCAGCGTCGCCATTCGCCCCGAGAAGATGCATCTGAGCAAAGAACGACCGCAGATCGGGGTAAACTGGGCCGAAGGGATGATCTCTGAGATCGCTTATCTGGGGGGCCACTCGATCTATCATGTCGAGCTGTCCTCTAATCTGGTGGTGCAGGCGGTGCGCTATAATGCCGAGCGCCGTGAGGTGCAGTACAGATTGCATGACCGGGTCTATGTCAGCTGGAGTGCAGGCAGCGCGGTGGTGCTTGAATCATGAGCCGCTTACTAAAAAAACTGCTGCCTCGTTCGAAAACCGCGGTGGTCGCCATCCCCTATATCTGGTTGCTGCTGTTCTTTTTAGTGCCTTTTCTGATCGTCTTCAGGATCAGCTTTTCCGAAACCATCAACGCGATCCCGCCCTACTCGTCACTGTTTGAATACGTCGATCAGATGCTGACGGTGAACTTCAATCTGGGCAACTTTTTGTGGATGCTCGAAGATGATTTCTATCTGGTCGCCTATCTCAGCTCGATCAAGATTGCCTTCTTTTCGACCCTGATCTGCCTGCTGCTCAGCTATCCGATGGCCTACGCGATCGCCCGGGCAGAGCCTAAGACCCGCAATGTACTGCTGATGCTGGTGGTGCTGCCGTCGTGGACCTCATTCCTGATCCGGGTCTATGCCTGGATCGGTATTCTTAAAAATAATGGTCTGATTAATAACATGCTGATGGGCATCGGGATTATCGATGAACCTATCCAGATGCTGCACACCGATTTTGCGGTCTACGTCGGCATCGTCTATGCCTACCTGCCATTTATGATCCTGCCGATCTACTCCAATCTGATTAAGCTTGATGGCTCCTTGCTTGAGGCCTCGTCCGACCTGGGGGCAAGGCCCTGGAAGACCTTTCTTACCGTCACTTTACCACTGTCCAAGGCCGGTATAATCGCAGGATCGATGCTGGTATTTATTCCGGTGGTCGGTGAGTTTGTGATCCCCGAACTGCTAGGGGGACCCGGTACGCTGATGATCGGCAAGGTGTTGTGGCAAGAGTTCTTCAATAACCGTGACTGGCCGGTCGCAGCGTCCGTTGCGATGGTGATGCTGGCGATACTGCTGGTGCCGATCGTGTGGTTTAACCGCTATCAGCAGAAAGAGATGGAGGCCCAACTATGAATAAGAAATTTAACTTTTCGACGATGGTGTTGTGGGCCGGGCTGGTATTTCTCTATCTGCCGATGCTGATCCTGATGCTCTACTCCTTTAATGACTCGCGGTTGGTGACCGTCTGGGGTGGCTTCTCCACCAAGTGGTACTTTGAGCTGTTTAAAGATGACCAGATGCTGGCGGCGGTCTGGGCGAGCCTCCGAATCGCCTTTATGTCGGCCTCCTCGGCGGTGGTGTTAGGCACTATCGCCGCCTTTGTCATGGTGCGTTTTGGTCGCTTTAAAGGCCATACCCTGTTTGGTGGCATGTTGACCGCACCCCTGGTGATGCCCGAGGTGATTACAGGCCTGTCATTGCTGCTGCTGTTTGTGTCGCTGGAGCAGATGATCGGCTGGCCGGCAGAACGCGGTGTCACCACAATCTGGATTGCCCATACCACTTTCTGTACCGCGTATGTGGCGATCATCGTTAACGCCCGGTTGCGGGAGATGGACCTGTCGGTCGAGGAAGCGGCGATGGATCTGGGCGCCACGCCTGTCAAGGTGTTCTTCCAGATCCTGGTGCCGATCATCGCCCCGGCGCTGCTGTCCGGCTGGTTGCTGGCCTTTACCCTGTCGCTCGATGATCTGGTGATCGCCAGCTTCGTCTCAGGGCCGGGTGCCAGCACCCTGCCGATGGTGGTGTTTTCCAGTGTACGGATGGGCGTGAGTCCGCAGATCAATGCCCTGGCGACGCTGATCATCCTTGCTGTCAGCCTCCTGGTATTTCTCGGCTGGTGGGTTAGCCGCAGGGCGGAGCAAAAGACTCAGCGGGAGATGAAAGAGGTGATGGAGCAGACCGATCCGCTGGGCCATTGATAGCTAGATGGTTATGGGTTGGGTCTTTGGACGTATCGGATGTTAGATGGGCTGAATGCTGGGATTGCTGGGATTGCATCCCAGCCTAGGGTCCTATGTTTTGGGAGGGTTGAGCGGCAGCAGTCGACACAGGCTGTGTGAAAACACAAAAACAGCGTGGATGTCAGCCAGCAGGGAGCGAAATAATTTCCCACGATGCCATAGAAAATCGTCTCTATAACGTCTCTCCAAGTGCGTAAAAATCAGCCCTAA
>JBLIEQ010000048.1:0-19636 GCA_047633175.1 Motiliproteus sp.
AATCACCTGGCCTGCGCCGCTGTTCTCGTTGATGGCGTCGGCCGTCGCGCTGCTGTTGCTAAAGGTCGGTGCGCTCTCATCCAGGTCGTTGATGGCCAGGCTGACGATCTGCTCATCGACGTTGCCGGCGGCATCGGTCGCCACCACGGTGAGGCTGTAGTTGGGCTGGTCCTCAAAATCCGGATCGGCGGTCAGGGTCACCACGCCCGTGCTGGCGTCGATACTGAACAGACCATCATCGTTAGTGCCCTTAAGGCTATATGTCAGGGCGCTGTCGGCATCGGTGGCAGCGGCGGCATACACCTCCTGGCCTGCACCGCTATTCTCGTCGATCGGCGTGGCCGTCGTACCGCTAGTGAAGGCGGGGGCTGTCATATCTCCCGTCACCTCGAAGCCATCGGTGGCGTCGCTGATGTTGCCCGCGGTATCTGTCTCTTTCGTGTTGAACTGGTAGGTTTTGCCATCGTCAACCGGAGCGTTGTAGCTCCAGCTCGTGCCGTCAACCACTGCGTCACCCAGATACTCTTCGCCGTCATAAACCTGGACGGTCGAGCCCGCCTCATTGGTGCCGCTCAGCACCAGCTCAGTGTCATCGGTGCTGTCGCCCGAGTCTAGAAGACCCTGCTCTGTGCCCTGATTGTCGGTGATCGCTCTTAAATTGGCCGAAGGAGCTGCCGTATCAGGCTCTGACTCGTCGTCATTGTAAGCACCCACGGCAACCGCACCAAAACCAGCAGCCACCACGCCAGCCCAGACGCCAAGACCCAGAGCATCCTGTTGTTCAGATGCCTGCCATACGATGCCATCCTCGACCGCAGAGGGCCCGCCCTGAACGGCCATTTCCTCTGCGGGATTAAGGGCACCATCAACGCTATAGGTTATCGGGCCTTCGGTGGCATAAAAATCGCTGATACTGGCAACAGACTCTCCGTCAACCTCGATTTCTAAATCATTTTCTTTGCGCTTGAGCACCAGATCTTCGATAACGGGTTCGCCATTACTATCGACAAGGGTGTAGATCGCCGAGGTATTGGCTGGAATAATCGCGAGCGGCTCGTCTAGAGCTATGAATGTAACTTGATCAGAAACAAAGACTTTTAACTGTAAATCCATCTGAACGGTCCCTGTATGGATATAATATCATTACCGATATCAATCATTTGATTAGCGCTTATATTACTTATTGATAATTAATTTTTTTAAAGACTATCTCATATAATGTTATTAGTCACGTTTATGACTACAAAAACACCTTGATAAAGAGTGGTTAATTTTTAAGCACCGATTACAGCTCTGGTTTGCCCAAATTTATCTTATGGCTAAGGATGATATGCAGGCTTAACGAGGCCCGAGAGGACGCAACCCTGATGCTGAATGGAGCCGCCATCGTCGGACTAAAGTCCGACCCACAGGGACGTGGGAAGTGCAGGCGTTGCAGGAGCCTTCAGCTGCCGACCCACAGGGACGTGGGAAGTGCAGGCGTTGCAGGAGCCTTCAGCTGCCGACCCACAGGGACGTGGGAAGTGCAGGTGTTGCAGGAGCCTTCAGCTGCCTGCAGGCGAACTTTTAAGCAGCAGCAAAGGATCAAAAGATCAAAAGATCAAAAGATCAAAAGACTAAAAGATCGCCGGGAGGCCCTGCGATCACAGGGGTGTGCTTTTGTTGGTTGGTGTTTTGTGGGGAGAGAGTAGCCCGACGCTGGCTGCTCCTCGGCCGCCTTGTCGGACTGAAGCCAATTAATGGGGCCAAAACTGTCCACTTATGTAAAATGTAAGGCCTGACCCCGGGCTTCGTGGGAAGTGCAGGTGTTGCAGGAGCCTTCAACTGCCTGCCTGTAGGCGATTCTGTAAACACCCTGCTAACTACTTATCTTAGGCAGCTTTTTACTCAGCGTTTTCGGGTGCTTATCCCAGCGCACCTTGATATCGAACTGCTGCCGGTCCTCCTCCTCAGAGGAACTCACCTTTAAGTACAGCAGACCCTGGGGTTCTAATGTTAAGACTCCCTTATCGTCACTGAATTCAAGCGTGCCTTTACCCAGCCCTTTGGAGATCGCTTTAAGCAGGTCCTGAATATCAGCAGGATCTAACAGCGCTTCATGTTTAAACGTGGTTTTTGACTTCATAACAGCTTATCCGTAAATCATACGTAGTGCTTTGGGCTTGAGCAGTTTGGCTTTCGGGTAATCACAACTGATGCCCAGAATGCCGTTGTGCTTATCGATTAGGGTCGCACCTATACCAAAGCCCTGCAGGCCTTCATTTTTGCGGGAATGCTGATCAAGCGTTATATCTGCTTCAACATGTACCAGCCCTTTTTTGATCGCAATCCGCTGGCCTTCTTGGCGGTTAACATGCCCTTGAACCACCACGTGAATACCCGCCTTATGTATCGCCCTAACGCCACGGGCTGTCAGCGGAAGATCAACATCGCGGTACTTGGTTCTGAAGGTATTGGCTAGGGAACTATAATAAAAACCGAAGAGATCTCTGTACTTGAGGTTACGGTGGAAGGCCTTGTTCGCATAATTCGTACCACTTTTTAATAACAACTCACCCATGGTGTCATCGAGGCCGGCATGCAAGAATAAAAATGAGCCCCGTTTTTCGACCAATTTCATCTTGCGATAGAACCAGTAAAACTCGCCCTTCTTATGCAGAAACAGCTCCTGACATTTCAGCGAAGCGGCATATACATGCTGCAGGCTCAAGCCTGCTGCGATACAGTTTTTCTCAAAGTTCTTTACCTTAGAGTGCATCTTCAGGACTTCTCGTTCGATCCCCTCTGTGGTCAGCTGTCCGGCAGCATGATAGGGAAATTGTTCGAACCACTTTTCATTCGGGAACAACTCTTTGCGACAAACATCTTCATCAGGAATATTCTTCTGCCAATTTTTATCCGCTAAATAATGTTCGAACACCTCTTTAAACAGAGGAATTACCTTTTTACCCATGCGCACGAAAAAATGCTGATTGCCAATATCTGTTTTCCGCGCTTGCGCCAACAAACCCATAAACAGTCGCAGATCATGATTGCCGGCCAGCAGAGTCACACGCGCATTCAGGCTATACAGCTGTTTAACACTGCGCAGTAATAACAAATTACTCGGCCCTTTATCGAGGCAATCCCCGCCGATGATAATTTCAGATTGTCGACCTTTTTTCGTCAGCTTTAATTGGCAGAGCCCGGCATCCATCTGCTGAGTGACGCCAGCCGCAATCAATGACGCCTCAAATGCATGGGCATCGGCATGAGGATCGGTGATAAAAACGACAGGTCGCTTTGGCCAGCGCAATCCTTTTTTTATAGAGCGCTTCATTGAGCGTTTGATAGCGCCGGTCTTAAGCGCTGAATGCATCTTTCCAGGCTCTCTGGCCACCGCATTATAAGAGCTGCCGTTTTGCGGCCACGGGATCCACTTGGTCGGTAACCTGGCAATAATGTTGGCGTGTTCAGGGCGATCGGAAATAGAGGGGAGAGGGTTTTTCATTTTAATCATTCCCTTAGCTTTGGCTTGCTAATGAGTGCGCTATCAATCCGGCACATCTTGAACCTGACGCTGTTTCCACTGACCGTAAAGCAGGTTCGGGGATGGATCTTCGGAAAACTCCAATACCAGCGGATGACCATAAAACATACTAAATCGTTTAATATCGCAGCTTTTTATGGCATTAAAAAGATACGCCGCATGCCTGATAGAAGCACCGTGGCCCACGAACAATTTAATACCGCTGCCGGCACCTTCGCGCCAGGATAGCAGCTGCTGAGCGACGCGCTGACCCGCCTCGAGCAGCGACTCAGCCCCATCGAAGGGCAACCGATAATCGCTGTCCGACTTCCAGTTTACAGGCGGCGCATCAAAGCGCGGATCCAGTTCAATAATCCGCTCTATTTCGCTGACGCTCAGATTAGCGACGGCGCCAACACTGCGCTCGCACAGACTCGGAAAGCTTTGGAGTTGCGCTGGGGCTTGAAAGAACTCCTGTAACTCCTCCTTGTAAATCTGAGCGGTTTGCCACGCACGCAGCAGTGTAGAGCTCTCCACCAGCGGGTCGAGCGTGCGACCCGTTGCACCCAACCAGAGCCCGAAAGCACGCGCTTGCTGTCGAACCTCATCCGCACCCTCCCGGGTTAACGGAAAGGGTTGTAGCGCACTGGGGACATTCGGTAACTGCTCATAAGCGCCATGGCGGATCAGCGCGCAACACCGAGGGCTCTGCGGATTCTTCGGGCTCTGGAGGTTCATAGCGTATCCAGCTGTTCAAGCAATTCAAACGCCTTATCAAAGTCTATCGACCCGGTAAGCCTAAAAACACGGACGCCTTTGAGCATCGCACAGTAGGCTTCTACGGTTGCACAGGCATCCAGGTCGCCGAAAGCACCCTCGGCATCCTGATAAAACGGACCCGGCCGTTTGCGTAACCCTTCGATGGCGTGAGGTTCATCGTTAAGATCGACCCTCTCCAGCCGCGTCGGTTCATTCGAATCCAGAGACCAATCCAGCATCAGCAGGTTAGCCAATTCGCCTTGCAGCTGAACGCGATCCGGCCCGTAGTGATCTTCGATCTGGATATCGTATTTTTGCTCTAATACCCACAAATCCTGCTGCGGCAGCTGGCGCAATAGCTGCTGCTGATCTGCAGGCAAGATAGGATTAAGACGCTCAGAGTGCAACAGGGTGCCCGGATTCACACGGGGTAACTTAGCGACACCGACCGCTTTTACCTTGTCGTGAGTCTTGGCGTTTGCCCCGGTGTCTATGGCCTGTATCAGAATCCGGTCATTGGTTAAAAACTGCCGTTGCGGATTCTCCAGGCATCTCAACATCAGGGTAGACTTACCGCCGCCAGAGCCTGCGGCTATGGCCGTTACCTGCCCCTGTACGGAAAACCCTGAGGCGTGGCCCAGTAGATAGCCACTGCAGAGGTGGCTGTTAATAAATTGATTGTTGATAAAGTTAATAATCTGGGCAATATTTTGCAAGCAAGGACCGACAACAACAGGATCCTTCTGACGCTGCAGCATCAGCATGTCGGTCTTGAATTTTTTAATCCAACGCCCCGACTCTGCATCCACAAAGCCCTCTTTTCTGCCCTGTTTGCCGACCTCTCGCGGCACTTCCTGCCAGTCGAGTGACGCGCCTGGCTCGGCTTGTTCGATCAAAAACAGGTCTAATTCATGTTCGGCAATGCTGTCTTGCCGATAGCTTTTATAATAATCCCTGAGCCGATCAAGAATAACCGCCGCATTGCTGTGGACGTTTACAGCGAGCGGGCCGAAGACTAATCTGGCGTGGAATGGGCAATGGCCCAGTTCCGTTTGCAGTGCATCCGCATCGAGTGGATTAACGATCATTGTCACTCTCACTCTCACTCTCACTTTCCATACTACTCTTTCTACTACTCTCAAGCTGGCCGAGAATATAGTCTGTATAGGCGCTAGCGGCATCGACACCACAGCCATCAAGCGCGCCTTTGAAACCACCAAAGGCTGAAACCTCAAAGACCACCGGCCCCTCATCGGTCAGAGCAATATCCACCGTCGTGAAGCTAAGGTTAAAGCACGCCTGGGCGCGATGTCCCAGCGCGATCAAGTCGGCGTCCGGCTCAAACAGCTCATAGCGGCCACCGCTTTGAATGGTGGTATTCCAGGCACCAGCATCGGCAACCCGCGCATAGGTACAGAGATACTCGCCCCCTAAAAACACCATTCCCAAATCCCGGCCTTTAAGATCTAACGCCTGCTGGATATAGTAAATTGAGTTTGTCTGGCGGTACTCTTCCAGCTGGGACCTGACCTCTGCATCGCTGTCCTGTGGCCCTAAAATCAACATACCCCGTGCTTTCGTCGAGTACAGTGGCTTAAGTATTGCCGATCCAAATTCGCGCAGCGTAGCTAAGGCCCGCTCAGGACACTCCGTCACTCGGGTTTTGGGCATGGGAATGCCCCCCTGCTGCAGAGCAAGCGTTCCACTCAGGCGGTTGATCAGCTTGCTCATGCTCTGTGTGGGGCTAAACAGGGGTACACCCAGAGACTCCAGATGAGCCAGCATATGGATTCGATCTTCGGTACTGGGTGCATAAACTTCGCTGATCTTCTTAACCACCAGGCCATCGAGCTGGCTTAAATCAAAGCCGTTACACAGTAGCTTATTGCTATCGAGATGAAGCTCTACATCCTTCATATCAAAGACCGCACGAAAACCAGTTTTTTCTTCCAGCTTATCGGCCAGTACTTCCGTTGACCATTTACCAGGGATGCCAACGACCCCTATTCTGGGCTTATTCACTGTAAAGATCCTCTAGTGGAATTTTAAAGCGCAACTCTTGTGCGGGTGTTAGTTGCGCCAATTGTTCGAGTAAATAACGCGCGCGCAGATGCATACGGGAGGCGAGCTTCTTATCAAAGATAAAGCGTGTCGAGGTCGCAAAAGAGCGCGCTAACCCTGCCGCCAGACGCGGCTCAAAATAGTGATCGCCGTGCCGTTTAGCAAACCGGCGCGCGAAACGGTAGATCTGAATAGCGCTGTCCATCATCAGCTCACGCGTCGAGCCACTGAGCACCTGCAGGCGATAGATAGAGACCATCAGTACCGAGATATCCTGAACATAGTCAAGGTAGGTAGAGCGGTGCAGGTCTATAAAATAGATACGGTCTTCGACCGCATCGTAGATCAGATTATCGAGATTGAAATCGCCATGGATCAGTACTGAAAAGGGTGCCATCCAACGTGATTCTTTGCTCTGAACCGTACTAATCAGAGTTCTAAAAGCCGGCCGGACTAAACCACAGACACTATAGCTATCGGTAAAAAAGTCAGGATGTATCTGAATGCTATCGCCGATACGCTTGTCTAGTTGTGCCATAAACTTCGCATACGAAGGTTCGGGGGTATAGGTAGTCTTCCAGATTTTTTCCAGCGTTTTAAATAACCTGGCGAGTGCCTGAGCAACCGCCTCTTGACGCCCCTCAAACAGCAACGCTTCCAGGGTTTTGCCGGCTAGGTGTTCGATCAGGAGCGCGGATGAACCGCCTTCAGAGACCGTATGAGCCAGTACATCGGGTGCCAGTTTGCGATCGACTTTCTGCCAGTTATTAACGCCCTGAATCTCTTCAGCCAGTTTACTCCGGTCACCCTCTTTATAAACGGCGAGTACCTCCTGATCCGATTCATCTTTGTGAGAGATGGCGGCGATCGCACTGCCTGAACGCGTTAATGCTAAACGGCGTACTTTCAGATCGCGAAGGCTGTAGTTAAGCGTGGAGGTGGTGTTACGCAGGTGATCGTAGTTCTGCAGGGAGACGACCTGCCCCAGATCCGCTTTGATCAGGGCTTCACCCACAATCGCCAGCTGATCGATGACCTGTTTTAGCCCGAAGTTACTCACTATCGCCGCGCGAAGCTGGTTGTCGCTGAGGGACTCTTTCGCGACCAGGGTAGTGGTCTGTATCTCATCATACAGTGACAGCAAGCCGTTCCTACGTCTGCCAAGCTTTATACCGGTGCGTCGCTGTGCCTTGTCCATACCCAATTTAATCAGGTTAAGCGCGCGCGCTATTCTGCGCACCAGCCTGCAGCACCCCTTACTGCCGGGATGAATATAGGCCTCCGTCAGGGTTCCTTCCTGTACACAATCAACGAAGTTACTCGATACCC
Organism: Motiliproteus sp.; assembly: GCA_047633175.1. Lineage (GTDB taxonomy): Bacteria > Pseudomonadota > Gammaproteobacteria > Pseudomonadales > Balneatricaceae > Motiliproteus. The sequence continues at coordinate 7,658 of JBLIEQ010000048.1, forward strand.
CCTCTAACGCGGCGGACAGCGAGCGTATCGCCTCTACCCGCATATAATAGACGGTACCCGGCTTACGCCGAGCGAGCATTGACACACACTGTGACTCAATTTTTTCGCGCAGGGTTTGCACATAACCACGACGTGCACGGATACGCGGCAGGAGTTCCAGGGAGTGCGTTTTAAAAAACAGATCGACAAGATGGCAATGCGTTTCTACTTCGTTGAGGAGAAAGTGAAGGTTCTCCTGAATGCCCGGGTGAGCTGTTGGCATGTTTAACTAACCGTATACGACTTTGGCGCCCACTATACGCGAATTACCAGGCTATAAAATTACGTTTTCATGACAGTTTAAAGTCATGACTCACACTGCTGGGTAGCCGGTATAATGTTGATAGTTATAGAAAACATTGCTGCATAGGCGCCAGTAAAATCTGGCTATCGCCCTGTGCTCCTCCTGTCTAAGTCTCCTGTCTAAGCCTCCTATCTAAGCCTCCTATCTAAGCCTCCTGTCTAAGGCTCCTGTGTAAGCCTCACCTGTGGATGTGATCGCCGGCTTGCAGGCGATCTATTTAACCTTAGCGTGCTGCCGGTCAGCTCCGACAGACTGCCAGCCTGTGTTAACGCCCCACCAACAGCGCCAACAGCTGGGGCACCGCCTGTTTCAGCCACAGCCACTGATAGCGCAGGGTCAGAGCCCCCCAGCCGCGATGGCGGTATTTACGGGCACTGGTGGTGATGACGGCACGGCAATAATCCAGGGGGATGCCCGCCCGGCGCGCCTTCCAGAGCAGCAGGTGATCTTCGCCATAGCTCAGCGTCTCATCGTAGCCGCCCAGTTGCCGGAACAGGGTCCCTGACAGACAAAACCCCTGATCACCAAAGGGCACCCCCAGCCAGTCGGAACGCCAATGGGCCCCCAGCGCATTGAGTGCCATAGGTCCACGGCCATCGGGGCCGAACGCCAGCCTGAAAAAGTGCAACGCCTCGGGACGCTGGCTAATGGCTGCCAACAGCTGGCTAACCACCCAGGGGCTGAGTCCACTGTCGACATGGAGGAACCAGAGATGCTGTCCTTGCGCGGCATGCGCGCCTGCATTGAGCTGACACGCACGCCCTGCCGGGGCTTCGAGCCAACGCAACCGCGGATGCCGCCTTAATCCCGAGGGCAGCCAGCATTGTTGCAGTGACACCGATTGCGGGCAACAGACCAGCAGGATCTCGCTATCCGCCGGCAGCAGCAACAGATCTGCAGCTAGGTGGCCCAGTCCAGTTTCGGCAGGTCCCAATGGGACGATGACCGACAGCCGCGGCTGAGATCCGCAGCCCTGAGACTCAGACACTCTGGACCCGAAGCCCTGATCTTCGACAGCGGTGAGGGTGTTCAACGTTTAAGCAGCTCCAGCAAGGCCTTCTTGGTATCCGTCAGCTGCGCCAACGGGGTCATCACCGCGCAATCGAGCGCCTGGCGGCAACCGCAGGCGGACAGCGCCTCCCGCCTGGCGTCATCGCGCACCAGCTGATGCAGCAGCGTCTTGGCCCTTTCCAAACTGTCGCCATAGCGGGCGATCACCTGGGCAACGCTGACATGCTGCGCGGGATCATCCAGCCAGCAATCATAATCGGTCGCGATGCACAAAGTGACGTAACAGATCTGCGCCTCCCGGGCCAGAAAAGCCTCGGGCACATTGGTCATGCCGACCAGATCACAGCCTGCAGCGCCCCGAAGGAAAAAACTCTCGGCGCGCGTGCCCAGCCTCGGGCCATCGACGCAGCCGTAAGTCTTGCCGGTGTGCAGCACGGTATCCAGCGCTTTAGCGGCCTGCTGCAGCTGCTGCGTCAGCGTACTGCAGGCAGGCTCTGCGGTCGACACATGCGCGACCAGGCCATCGCCAAAGAAGCTTTTTTCACGGCTGCCTTTCACGAAGTCAAAATACTGATCGGGAATCGACAGCTCCCCCGGCGCTATCTCTTCACGCAAGCTGCCGACGGCCGATATCGCCAGGATACGGGTGACGCCGACCGATTTTAGTGCCCAGATATTGGCCCTGTAGTTAACCTCTGAGGGCAGCAGCTGATGCCCCTGGCCATGACGGGCCAGAAAGCACAGCTCCTGCCCGTATAGACGACCGCGGATCACTGCCCCGGAAGGTGAGCCATAGGGTGTCTGGAGCTGATGTTCCTCCAGAATTTCCAGCCCGTCGAGCGCGTAGATCCCGGTACCACCTATAATTCCAAGCACGGTTTCTCCTTCTATCAATTATTAATTATGGGTAACTGTTCAGCACAGGCATCGACTTGAATTATGGAGTATTTGTTCCCCTTGGGTCGGACTTTAGCCCAACAAGGCTGGCAAGGAGCTGCCTGCGTCGGACTAAAGTCCGACCTACGAGCGGTGGATTGCTTTGAAAGTTCTTCGGCAATGTTGGCAATGAGCTGCCTGCTTCAGCGTTCGCGCATTCAACGCTCACTGCACGAAGAGCCATAGGCGAAACAGCTATAGCAGCGATGGTGCTTCATGCTGATCCGCTGCTGCATCGCCTCATGCAGCGTGCCGCCCAGATCATAGTCGGTGTCATCGTCGACCAGAGTACAGGCGTAAACCCGCATCCGCCCCTCCTGCTTGATCAGCATCTTGCTCGATGCACACATAAACTCGGCCCGACTCGCCTGGGTCTGAAATTCGGTCATGCAGTGCTCCGTCACTTGGGGCACCTGCGGATGGCTGCCAGGAACCGCAAAGTCCGGAAACGCGACGATATTAAGATCCTCCGGCAGATCCAGACTGGCAAAGAGCGCGCGGTACTGAGCATCGACCTCGGCATGCACCTCATCGGGCTTCATATGGCGGGCGACCGACACCGCAAAACCCAGCTGATACAGCGCGACCAGTCCCTCCATCGCCTTGGCAAAACTGCCCTCACCCCGATCGACATCGTGCACCTCGGGCTGATAGTGATCCAGACTGATACGAAATTTAACGGAATGTGCAGCCTTGCGTAAGGGCTCTAACTGATGCAAACGCTGCAGTAACGGTTCGGTGCCGTTGGTTAACACCAGACAGGGACGATGCTCGCTGGCATAGCTGAGGATCTTGACCATATCCTTGGCTAAGAAAGGTTCGCCGCCGGTGAAGGAGAACTGCTCCACCCCCATCCCCATCGCCTCATCGATAAAGGGCACGACATCGGCCAGCTTGACCAGCTGCAACCGAGTATCGCCGGGCTTGGAACCTTCCAGGCAAAACGGGCAGGCAAGATTGCACGCGGTTCCGGTATGAAACCACAGTTCTTTAAGGCTATCTGGGTCTATATAGCCGCGGGCCTGGTTGTCGGGCGTGACCGTCCAGTCCTCGGTGCGCAGTGGAATGATCAGATCCGTGGCGCTGATCTGCTTGTCTGAGCGTGCGTCTAATCGAGCGTTTAATTGTGTGTTCAAGCGATGATTCTCCACGCGTGTCTAGTTAGAGGCACAAGTTTCAGGCACTAGTTTCAGGCACTAGTTTCAGGCACTAGTTTAGGTACTACTTGAGGTACAACAGGCGCCTGTGAGCCTGAGCGTCTGCAATAGCTGGTACAACACCTGCCGCGCAGGTCGGTCATCATCTGCCAGATCGGCGCTTAAGCGCGCCAGATCCCGCTCAATATCCAGGTCATAGCTCGGTGCTATATAGCTCACCGATAGTCCTGATCGGTGGCAACAGGCCGCAAGGTCGTTGCCGAGTTGGTCGGTACTCCAGGGCAGATCAATCAGCTCGGCAGGCCAGGGATGCGCACTGCCCATCAGGGTAACACCCCCATCATCGGCGGCGCTTAAGACTACCCCGGCCTCTGCCTGAGAGGCGGCCGAACAATAATGCTCGGTCGTCAGCGCGGGCGCATCGCTGCCGATATAGAGAAGCTGCTGATGCCCCAAACCCCTTAACTGTTGATCAAGGGCGATAATGCGCTGTCCCAGATTCCCACCGGTCTGAGGTACCACCCTGGCCCTCGTTAAGAGCTCCGTCGCCCAGTCAACGTCTGCGATGGATGCTGGAGCCAACACCACAGGACCCTGCCAGGCAGCCAGATCCTCCAGGGCACAGCTTAAGAAGGACTCTGCCAGCAGCAGCGCTCGCGCCTGTCCTAGGCTTGCCGCCAGCCGCTGCTTACCCTGGCCAGGCAGGGGGCGTTTAAATAGTAACACCAGCGTCGCAGGCAAAGTATCGGGGGAGGTTTTATTGAGACTCTCTGGCGCCTTTTCAGCCACGTTCTCGGGCACGTTCTCGGACACGTTCTCGGACACAACCACTCCATTTGACTATCAGGTTTACGAGCAGGTTTGCTGTAACGCTTTTTGCTAGACGCCGCACAGGGCCAAAACGTTACAGATAAAATAAAAACAACCCTGGAGTCACAGAAGCAACACCTCAAAAAAGCTCAGTCGTCACCTTAGATAATCTATCTAAATTATTGTTTTAAATGTGTATTAATCTGGCTCATGCCAACATGAGAAGGTTTCCGCATATAACCAATACAGTTGCAAAAGCTTAATGCTTATAATGACACGACCTTAGCAACTCCCAGGAATTTACATGACTCTCGCTCAGCAACAACGGTTTATCGCCCCGACTCAAGGTGTATATTTTTTTGGCACCACCCCACCCAAGGGCAGCACCGATGATATGCAGATGGACGAGATCGCCACCAAGTTGCTGCTACGACTGGAAAACGTAGACTATGATGGATTGATCGTCTACGACATTCAAGATGAAAGCAGCCGTACCGATAAGTCACGCCCTTTCCCCTTTATAGGCACCCGTGACCCCCGCGAATACTCCGCATTGCTGGCACAAAAGAGCGATCATACCGTGATCACCTATAAAAGCGTCTCCCAGCGCGATCGTGCCAGCTTTGATCAGTGGCTGCATCAGGCGTGGAACGACTACGGGGTGCGCAATCTGGTACTCGTAGGCAGTCCTTCGGCCGAAGCCAGCATCAAGCTATCACTGCATGACGCCTACGAGGCCCTGGCAGAGGGCGCCAACGATTTCAGCCTGGGCGGCGTGACGATCGCCGAGCGCCATGCCTGCAAGGGTAACGAGCACCAGCGTCTCGTCGAAAAGTCCAATAGCGGCTGTGATTTCTTTATCTCCCAGGCGGTCTATGATGCCGATGCCACCCTCAGACTCCTGCAGGACTACGGCACGCTCTGTGAACGGCAGAACCGCCAACCCAGCCGAGTCATTCTGACCTTCACGCCCTGTGGCAGCGCCAAGACGCTGGAGTTTATGAACTGGCTCGGGATCTCCGTACCCCCGGCTACCCGTACTGAAATTCTGCAGTCTGAGAACCCTCTGCAGCAGTCGGTACAGATCTGTCAGCGCAATCTGGAGCGGATCCTGGATGCCTGCCTGCCGCTGGGCATTCCGGTCGGCTTGAACATCGAGAGCCTGACCAACCGTAAGGAGGAGATCGATGCCTCTATCCAACTGTTCAAACAGCTTAAAGAGACCCTGGAAACGCGCCTGGAGCAGAATCCTGCAGCGCTACTTAGGGTTTCCTGAATGATGCTGCAGCCCGGTTGATGCGGTTCGTACCTCCGCATCCTCTGTACCTACTTATTCTGTGCTCCGTGATTCACCGAGCTTTCGGCCTCACCCGCAACCGCCTTATACTGTGGTTACCCTAAGTTCAGGTAGCCGCAGATGAATGTTCCAAAACCACCCAGAGTAAACCCCGATTCGGTAGCGCAATTTTTAGCTCAGATCGAGCAGCACCCGGCCCCCTTAAAATCCGGCCGCGGCGGCCGGTTGATCTTTGCTCTGGACGCTACCGCCAGCCGCCAGCCCACCTGGGATACCGCCTGCCAGCTGCAGGCCGAGATGTTCACCCATACCCGGGAACTGGGCCAGCTACAGGTCAAACTCTGTTTCTATCGCGGCTATGCGGAGCTACGCTCCAGCCCCTGGCATCAGGGTGCCGACAAATTGGTACAGGCGATGTCAGGGGTACAATGCCAGGGCGGCCAGACTCAGATCATCCGGTTATTGGAACACGCCCTGCGCATCCACAAGCAGCAGCCGGTTCAGGCCCTGGTCTTTATCGGGGACTGTATCGAAGAACCTATCGATGAGCTGTGCAGGCTGGCCGGCGACTGTGGCCTGCTCGGGCTGCCGCTGTTCCTGTTTCAGGAGGGGCATAACACCGATGCCCATAACGGCTTCCAGCAGATGGCCCGGCTCAGCCATGGCGCCCACTGCCGCTTCGATCTCCAGAGCCCGGAGCTATTAAGCGAACTCCTGCGCGCCATTGCGGTCTATGCCACAGCAGGCCGAGCCGCACTCAGCAAACTTCGAGGCTCGGCAGCATTAAAGCAACTCACCCGACAACTGGAGCATCCTCACCCTTGAGCATCCTGATACTCGCGCTGACAATTTTATTACTGGTCATGGGGGTTCGCTGGTTTCTCAGCCGGGCACCCCAACTGGGCAAGCGCTTCCTACTTCGGCTACTGCTCGGCACCCTGGCGCTGTTCGGCATCTGGCTGGCCCTGAGCGGCCGGCTGCCCTGGCTGATAGGCCTGTTCAGCGCCATGTTGCCCTTTACTCACAAGCTGCTGCCGTTGCTGCTGCCGCTACTGCGCTGGTTACCCAAGCTCTATCGACAACACCAGCGCAGTCGTAGCGGATCCCAGACCGCGGGCCAGCAATCAGAGATCAAGACGCGCTGGCTGGCCATGTCCCTGGATCATGACAGCGGCGATATTGCCGGCACTATCGTTGCCGGCCCCTTCGCCGGTCGTCAACTGACCGAACTCAGCGATCCGGAACTCTATACGCTATATCAAAAAGCGCTTCGGGAGGATCCCGAAGGGGTTAAGCTGCTCGATGCCTATATTGCCCGCCATCGTCCCGATATTCGTCCTGACAATCAGACCTTCGAGGAGGAACCGCAGCAAGCGTCCTCCCGCAGCGATTCCGATATCAGCACCACCGATGCCTATCAGATCCTGGGGCTCGAACCCGGCGCCAGCGAGGCGGAGATTATTAAGGCACACAAACGGATGATGCAAAAAGTGCATCCGGATCGGGGCGGCAGTAACTACCTAGCGGCTAAAATCAATCAGGCCAAGCAACGCCTGCTGAGCTGATGCCGCTGCCATCTAACCTATATCCAGGTCGGTCAGGAGATATTCATGTCACCGTCGGCCACCCGTGACGGCACAGCGTTGCACAGGGCCGCATTCGTGCAGCCCTGTGCTAGCGGCCTGCTCTCAGGCTATTATCCCGCACTGCAACATTTGTCTGGCAGTTTTACCTATCCAGAGTAGTATTGTCACACATTGCTGCTGATGTCCTGTGAAGCAGCCAAAGCCGCCTGATACACGTTCGAGGATAAGTAGTGACGCACGCACTGATGTTGGTACCGACCAGCCAAGGCACCGGTCTTACCACGGCTGTTCTAGGTCTGTTTCATGCCCTGGAGCGTCAGGGGATCAAGGTTCATTTTTTCAAACCTATCGCCCAGAGCACTAAAGGGGATAGTTGCAACGATCGCTCCGTGGAAATCCTGCGCAACTCCTGCAGTCACAGCATCGCCGAGCCTATGGCCATCCGTGAGGTCGAACGCCTGATGCGCATCGACCAGGGCGATGAAGTCCTGGAGGAGCTGGTCAAACGTTACGAGAGCAACCGCTCTGCGGATGAAGAGATCATTATTATCGAAGGGATGGTCCCTACTCGAACCCAGCCCTATGCCACCCGCATCAACCGTGATGTCGCCAAGGCGCTGGACGCCGATGTGATCCTAGTAAGTACCCCGGGCAACGATTCACTCGACGCCCTGCAGGACCATATCGATATTACCGCTCGCGCTTATGGCGGCATCCATAACCCCAAGGTGATCGGCTGCATCCTCAATATGCTGGGCGCGCCGGTGGATCAGAACGGTGAGATCTGCCTGGACGCGCAACCCAACACCCCCGTCAGCCATAGCCTAAGCACGACGGAGATCCTGCCGCATGCCACGCTGTTCAGTGATGAGTTTAAACTGCTCGCCTGCATCCCCTGGCGCGAACGGATGATGTCACCACGGGTGATCGATATGAGCCAGTATCTTAATGCCCAGGAGATCAACACAGGACAGATCGCCAGCCGCAGAGTCCACCGCATCAGCCTCTGCGCCCAAACCGTCACCAACCTAGTGGCCGAGCTGACCCCGGGCACCCTGGTCTTCGCACCCGGGGATCGTGACGATATCATCCTGGCCGTCTGTCTGGCGGCACTTAACGGCATCGGCCTGGCCGCGCTGGTACTGACCGGCGGTACACGCCCTACCCCTGCGGTATTGAAACTCTGCCAGGACGCCCTCGCCACCGGCCTGCCCTTATTAAGCGTTAAAACTGATATCTGGAAAACGGCCCTGAGCCTCTCCAATTTCAACAGCGAAGTGCCTTTCGATGACCTGCAGCGGATCGATAAGATCAAGGGGATCACAGCGTCCTTTATCGATCATCGCTGGCTTAATAACCTCACGGCGGGCCAGGCCGAGCGCAGGCTGTCACCGCCGGCATTCCGCTACCAGCTTATCGAACGGGCCCGCTTAGCCCGCAAGCATATCGTCCTGCCTGAAGGCGAAGAGCCGCGTACGATTAAAGCCGCAGCGGTGTGCACCGATCGCGGCATCGCCCGCTGCACCCTGCTGGGCAATCCGCAGGAGATTCGCCGGATCGCCGAGGGCCTGGGCATCGAACTGGACAACGGCATCGAGATCTGTAATCCGGAACTCATCCGCCACCACTACATCGAGCGCCTGGTCGAGCTGCGCAAGCATCGTGGCAGCACGCCTGAGCTGGCCGAGGAGGAGCTCAAAGATAACGTAGTGCTGGGCACGATGATGCTGGAACTCGGCCATGTGGATGGCCTGGTCAGTGGTGCGATCCATACCACGGCAAACACCATTCGTCCGCCCCTGCAACTGATCAAGACTGCTCCGGGCTGCCATCTGGTGTCATCAGTGTTCTTTATGTGCTTGCCGGAACAGGTGCTGGTATACGGCGACTGCGCCATCAACCCAGACCCCAATGCCGAGGAGCTGGCCGATATCGCCATCCAAAGCGCCGATTCAGCCAGCGCCTTTGGTATCCCTCCACGAGTGGCGATGATCAGTTACAGCACCGGAGTCTCGGGCCAGGGCGCCGATGTGGAAAAGGTGCGCGAAGCCACCCGCATCGCACAACAAAAGCGTCCCGATCTGCTGATCGATGGGCCGATGCAATACGATGCCGCCATTATGGCGAGCGTCGCCCGCAGCAAGGCGCCCGAAAGCGCCGTTGCCGGGCGCGCCACCGTCTTTATATTCCCGGATCTTAATACTGGCAACACCACCTATAAAGCGGTCCAACGCAGCGCCGATGTGATCAGCATAGGACCTATGCTCCAGGGCATGCGCAAGCCGGTAAACGACCTGTCCCGGGGCGCGTTGGTTGATGATATCGTCTTTACCATCGCCCTTACCGCCATCCAGGCCGTCAGCCTGGACTAAGCCCACAGGCGGCGTTTTTGACTATCGGGTGACGGCCGCTTGCCTAAACCCAGAGATGATCTAAGGTTCCTTTTTAATTGATAGTAAATTGAGAGTAAATTGAGAGTAAAACGTAATAATCGGTCTCTCTGACCGATTACATGGAGATTAATATGTTGACCTACAAGGACTGCCTGGACTGGAGCGAACTGGATCAGGATGAAGTGGATGCGATTTCGGAGCATCAGAAGATGAGTCAGATTTTAGCACTGGCCTTTGGCATACAGGTGTCGCAGCAGCAAGACGGCCCTCGAGTGATCAGAAAGATGATTCTCGAAGATCTCCGTAAGGCCCAGGAAGACAACAACCTCTTCCATGCGGCAGAACTCCGGCGGGTACTGCAGCAGCATATCCGCACGTATCCGGTTTAGTCGTAGGTCGGACTCGTACGCCGGACTCGTACGTCGGACTCGTACGTCGGACTCGTAGGTCGGACTCGTAGGTCGGACTTTAGTCCGACGATAGGCACTCCCTGCTGGAATGTCGAACTGAAGTGTCTTTTGTGGGTCGGACTTTAGTCCGACGATGAGCGCTCCTTGCTGGCTTTGTCGGACTACTTTCTACCCACAAAACGCCATCCACAGGAGTCTGAGTATTCCTGTGGGTTAGGCTTCAGCCTGACTTTTCTAGATTAGCCTTCCGCCTTTTCTTGTACCACGCCATCCCTATAACACCGAGTCGGGGTGCGCATCGTCACAAACTCTTCGGCCGCCGTGGGATGGATACCGACAGTGCTATCGAAGACCGCCTTGGTCGCCCCCGCTTTCAGCGCGATACCGATGCCCTGAATAATCTCCCCGGCATCGGGACCCACCATATGCACGCCGATCACCCGATCCGTATCGACATCGACCAGCAACTTCATCAGCGAGCGCTCCTGACTGCCGCTAAGGGTATGCTTCATGGCCCGAAACGCTGCGTCATAAACATCCAGATTGGGATACTTCTCCAGTGCCTGCTCCTCACCTAGGCCCACCGTGCCGATATTGGGCTGACTGAACACCGCAGTCGGAATCAATTGATAATCGACCGCCTTCACGCCCTCCCCGTACAGATGATCCACCAGCTGCATCCCTTCCGCCAACGCCACCGGGGTAAGCGCAACTCGGTCGATGACATCGCCCAGAGCATAGATCGAGGCGACCGACGTCTGAAACTGATCGTCGACCCGGATCGCACCATTATCGGCCAGCGCGACACCAGCCTGCTCCAGCCCCAGTCCAGTCACATTCGGCTTGCGGCCGGTGGCGTACAGGACCGCATCGGTAATCATCTCACTGCCATCGGTCAGCAGCGCGCGTAAGCTGCCATCAGCGAGCTTTTCGATCGATTTAACATTCAGGTTAAATTTAAGATCGACGCCCTTCTTGATCATCTCGTCGGCGACAAACTGGCGCACCTGATTATCAAAGCCCCGCAGGAACAGATCCCCTCGATACAACTGGGTCGTCTTCGCGCCCAGGCCTGCAAAAATACCAGCAAACTCGACCGCGATATAACCGCCGCCAACAATCAGCATGCGCTCGGGAAACGCCGGCAGATCGAAGATCTCATTTGAGGTGATCGCATGCTCGGCACCCTCTATCGGCGGAATCACCGGCCAGCCGCCGGTAGCGATTAGGATCCGCTCGCTGCTGTAGGTTGTGCCATTCACCTCTACCCTGTGCGCATCGACGACCTGGGCACGGCCATCGATCACCCGGGCACCGGAACCATCCAGCATATTGACGTAGATGCCGTTGAGACGTTTGATCTCGGCTTTTTTATTATCGCGCAGCGTCGCCCAGTCAAATTTGGGTTTAGACACCTGCCAGCCAAAACCGGCCGCCTCATGAAACTGCTCGCCATAATGCGAGGCGTAGACGTAGAGTTTCTTCGGTACGCAGCCCACATTGACGCAGGTGCCCCCCATATAACGATCCTCGGCCACGGCCACACGCACGCCCTTAGCCGCCGCCATACGCGCCGCGCGCACACCGCCGGAACCGGCACCTATAACAAACAGATCGAAGTCGTATTCAGCCATGCTCATATCCTCTAAAAATATGCCCGTACTCTAACCGGTTGCACGTTGGTATTCCATCAGCAAACAAAGACCGGGGTGGCCACAGCCAGTCCACATCGATCGGTGTTTCGCTGTGGGTTAGGCTTCAGCCTGACGATGGCAGCGCCATGCTGGCATTGTCGGAATACCTTCTACCCACAAAATGCCGACCCACACAAAGTCAACCCACAAGGGGGTGTTTTCTTTTGTAAGTTAGGCTTCAGCCTGACGATGACAGCGCCGCAGCTAATCCTGCATAATAGTTTTCGTGGGCTCCAAGCTGCAGAAGATGGAGCTCGATCCGGACTTCATTCCAGTTGTAACCTAAGAGGTACAGGGTTTGTCCAACGTTTAATTTATGGACCCACATATAACTGAGATCAC
>JBLIEQ010000049.1:0-17900 GCA_047633175.1 Motiliproteus sp.
CCACCAAGTCATCCGACCGCCACCACGCGTATCGGAACAGTGCCAATCAAGGCACTACGCGCCATGCCTGGCGCACAAATGAAGCCGCCGGGAGGCGGAACCGGAGTTTGATAAAAAAGACAATAATTCAGAATTAACCTCTGCAACACTGAACTGGTACATAGCCTAAAGAAAGGCTCTGTACCCGTTAAGTGTTGCGGCGCTGTCATCGTCAGGCTGAAGCCTAACCTACAAAAACACACCCCTGTTAGTCGGCTTTTTGTGGGTTGAATGTAGTCCGAAAAGGCTAGCAGGGCGCTGTCATCGTCAGGCTAAAGCCTAACCCACAGAGACACACCTTATTGCTTCGCTTTCTTTGTCGTCAGTACACAAATAAAGCCGCTGGGAGACGGAGCTTCGCTTGATTTCAAAACAGTCATTTAGAATTAACGGCTCGCAACACTTAACGGGTGCATAGCCTTTAAGTTTGTTGCTGACGGTCGCCAGATTCACTGTGCCACTACAACTCTGCTGGTGGGCTTGGGCCTTTTGCTGCGCGGCCTCCCGGGCGTGCTTTTGGATAGTGCCTATTCTCTGCTGCTCTACGTTCATCACCAGCATCACCTGCAACATCAAACCCGGTCGATATCGTGGCTGGCGATGCTAACGGCCTGCACTTTGGCGCGAATCTGGGTCACCAGGTTTTCAACGCAGACCGCAAATTGTCATCAAGCTGTAACAAACGGATGATTGAATCCTTACAGGACTCCGTCGGTCTTGACCGGCTGTAAGGATGCAGAAGTTCAAGCAACGCCGTGCCGTTGCCGAGCAGAACAGTAGTAAATCCGAGAGGCTGCAGGCGTCAGTTTTTCAACAGTCAATAGGAGAGATCCATTGAGAAGTACCGCGTTAGTCACAAGTTTAAGGAGTATTGTCGCTGACCCTGAGGAGGCCCTAGATGCTGAACTGGATCTTATCCTCAGCACGCGGCGGCTCTGCCCCGTGTTTATGCCGATCGTTAATGGCCGCGAACGCAAGATTCTGGGTTATGAGGCGCTGATCCGCGGGCCTGCTAATAGTCCGCTCTATTCACCGGTCGAGCTGTTTAAAAGAGCGCAGTTGAGCGGGCGCTTACTGGAACTGGAGCGACTCTGTCGCGAGCTCTCGATACGGCGGTTTAAGCTGCTCGACCTGCAGGGCAAGCTGTTTCTGAATGTCTCCCCGGCGGCCCTGCTCGAAGCGGACTTTACCGGAGGTATGACACTGCAGCTGATGCAGAAACTGGATTTTAATCCTGATCGGGTGGTGATCGAAATTACCGAACAGTTCCCCATCGACGACTATCAGCTGATGCGCGAAGCAACGCGACACTACCGGGAGATGGGTTTCCAGGTGGCGCTCGATGATCTGGGCGCCGGCTATGCAGGGCTGCGCTCCTGGTCGGAGCTGCGGCCTCAGTATGTGAAGATCGACCGCCATTTTATCGAGGGACTGGATCAGGATCGGGTCAAACTGGAGTTTGTCCGCTCGATCCTAGATGTCGCACGGTCGATTCAGTGTCAGGTGATCGCCGAGGGGGTCGAACGGCTAGAAGAGCATCTGCTACTCAATCAACTGGGACTGGATCTGCAACAGGGTTATTATTTTGGCCGTCCGAAACCGTTGCCGCCCAGGCAGCTTAGCCAGCAGCTGTTTCGCTTCAACCATAGCGGTGCCGGGTTGGGAGTCCAGGCGCAACAGGAGCTGACCGGAATCACTCGACACTGTCCTGCGATTGAGCCGCAGACCTCGATCACCAGGGCCGCCAGGATCTTTGATAAACAACCAGATCTGCAGTCGCTGGCGGTGACCGCAGCCGGTCTGCCGTTGGGTCTGCTGCATCGGCAAGACTGCCTGAACCTGACTCTGTGCGGCCCGGAGCCTCTGGGATGTAAGCCTGTGACTGAAGTTACTGACCCGGCCGCTGATTCTGGAGGCCTGCACGCGGCTCAGCCAGATCAGCAGCCAGGTCAGTAACTTCAGATTTTATCGTCACCCGGGACGGCAACTACCTGGGTATAGGTTCGATCTTCGACCTGCTGAAGCTGGTGACCGAACTGCAGCTCAAAAACGCCCGCCATGCGAATCCGCTGACCCAACTTCCTGGCAGTGTCCCGACCAATGAGGAGCTGAACCGGCGGCTGCAACAGGCGCAGGCCTTTACCCTGGGGGTCGTCGATATCGATAATTTAAAAGCCTTTAATGACTGCTACGGCTACGCCCGGGGGGATCAGATGATCCAGTTACTGGCGGACTGCCTCAGGACCCATCTGGACACCCGATACGATTTTATCGGCCACCTGGGCGGGGATGATTTCTTATTGCTGTTCGGCAGCCGCAATTGGCGCGAACGCAGCGAGCAGTTACTAGCCGACTTCAGTCGGCGGGTGCCGTCGCTCTATGACGCTAAAGAACAGCGGCAGGGAGGCATTGCGGGGCAGGATCGCAGCGGGCAACCGCTGTTTATTAGTATCGTGACGCTCTCCATCAGCGTGACTACTCCCGACAGCGATTCGGGCCTCAGCCATCAGGATGTGGTGAGTCTGGCAGCTAATGGCAAGTGCCTGGCAAAATCGCAGCCGGGCAACAGTCTTAGCTTCGACAGCGGCCATCGGGCTGAGTACTGATAGCCGCGTCGCTAGCCTGTGTTCAGGGCACCCCCACCTCGAGTCCGGCATCCTTATCCTCCTGCTGCAAGGCACGCTTCGCGGAGATCATAAGGGGGGTGCTGGGGTAAATCGATAAGCCGCGGCGTAGCATTGCATAGCTTTGTTGATATTCTCCGATCTTATGCAGGGCGAAGGTCAGGCCGACGAATAGATTGATATCCGGTGTCTGCTGCAAGGTCTTCTCTGCTAGAGGGATATAGTCGTTCAATACTTTGACACTGTTGGTCATAAGCCCGTATTGAATCAGGGTCTGTAGTCGCAACGCATTGGTCATCTCATTGAAATATACATTGTGGGATGGGTACTCGAGCACACGGATGTCGGTGCCTGGGTGGACGATGTAGTCGAGCATGATGCGATTAGAAATCAGGCTGTGAACAAAGAAGATCGTCGCCAGTACGGGCAGAGAGATGCCCAGTCCCAGCAGCAGGGCGCGAGCCATTTGACTTAGCGGAACGCTCCGTTGTTTGAGCCGATGGCTGGCCACCAGCGCGATCAGCACGATAAAGAGCAGCCAGTGCAGCTGAGAGATATAGAAGGGTAGTTCGACCTGCGTATGCAGGGTGATCGGCAGCAACAGGACCAGATAAGCACCACCACGCTGCCAGCCTAGGTTGGTGCATACTTTAAGAAATGCCAGCCCCAGCACCAGCACAGCACTGAGGGCGACCAGGCCGCCTTCGACCGCCCAGTACAGCAGTTCGTTATGCGGGTGGGTGAGACGGGTTGTTAGGATCCCCGCTTGCGGATGGTCGGCCAGATACTGGGCTTTTTTCGCGTGCCAGACCGGTTCGAATTGGCCAATACCATGGCCGAAAACAGGTTTTTCCAGAAACAGCTCCCAGCTGGAAGCGTAAATCATGATCCGTACGTCTTCTCGAGCCGGATCGGCGGAGTCCTGGAATGCCAGGTTGAACTTCTTGAGTCCAGCCTGGATTCCCCCCGTTTGGCTCTCCATCTGATAGCCGAGCCCACTGCCCAGTACCAGCGCCAGTAACAGCAGGGAGAACGCCCTGCCGCCGTTCTTAATCAGCTGCCGATGGCGTACCCCCAGCATCAGCAGCATTCCAACTAACGCAGCCACCAGGCCGGTGCGTGAACCAGAGGTGATGATGATCAGGGTATTGAGTGTCATACTGCTGAGTACAAAAAATTTAATCAGCCAGAGACGCTGGCGATAGGAGGGCAGGGTCGTTAAGAACAGCGCGATCAGTAAGCCGGTAGCCAGATAGCTGGCGGCTAGGTTCTGTTGCTGAAATATGCCCCGTGGAATGCCCAGCGACTGCGACATCCAGCCGGGTGGAGAGCTCAGCGCCAGCAGGTGGACCAGGCAATAGAGCCCCTGGATATAGGTAGAGCCGAGCAGCAGGTAGAGCAGGTTGTCACGTTGCCTGCGGTTAAGTTGGAACTGGGCACAGGCCAAAAACAGCAGCATCCCTCCCCATAGGGATAAGCTGCGGAATAACCAGGAGGTAGGTGCCGAGACGGTGCCTATCGCCCCCAGCAGGGTGGTCATGCTGAGAAAAAACAGGACCGCCGCCGTCATCTTGGGTAACAGCAACACCCGGCTATAGCTGAATTTGAGCAGACCCAGTGCGATTAGAAAGGAGGCGGCGATCCAGACCGTATTGTTGAACGGTAGAAACAGCCCCTCACTACCGAGATTGTCCTGATAATAGAGCGGAGCGGCCAGAAAAAGCAGACCTAAAAGGATAAAGAAGGCACGGTTGAAGCGTTGTTTTGGAAGGGGATCTGCTAAGCTGTCCATCGTCCTGAGTCCTTTAGATAAGGCAATCATAATAACGGACTTTAAGCGCAGAACCTAGACAGGGCCAGGGATGATAAGGCTTGGATTTGGCTTGAGTTTGGCTTATAAGTGCATAAATTAATTGAGAGAGTATTCATGGTAAATAGGTTGAAGTGGTTAAGATGCGGGACGCGGGATCTTCTGGTCGGGTTGTTATTTATCGCGGCTCAAGGGGTTGCAGCGGCAGAGGATACCCCCGGATCCAGTGATCTTGAGCGGATGGCGCGGTATCCCAATGCCTGGATCGTGGAATACAGTCACGCCAGTACCCCGGATTACCGTTTAGCGACCGGCAGCATTAGAAAAGTTAACGGCGTGGTATCCCCGGAGTCTGAGCGGCAGCTCGCCGGTAAATTGACTCGTATCACCTATCAGTTACCGGGTGGACACAGTAGCGATGATGCCTATGCCTATTTCAAGCGCCAGTTTGATAGCCTCTCGCCCGAGGTCTTGTTCAGCTGCAAAGGCCGAGGCTGTGGTGACAGCAGCCTGTGGGCCAATTCTCAGTTCGGCATCTCCCAGCTCTATGGCGTCGATCGGGATCAGTATTATTTGGCGCTAAAACTACCCGCCAGTGGTGCGGAGCCTGCCAGCTATCTGGCGTTTTATACTGTCAAGCGCGGGACTAATAGGGTCTACGCCCAGCTTGATCTGATAGAGCCTGCAAGCAGCTCAGTATCCTGGAGCACTACGGATATTATTACGGCGTTGGTAGAGGGAAAACGGGTCTTTCGTCAGCCGGGGCAGTTGACGCTCGCGGAGATGGATGAGCTGCGGCTACGGATGCAGAATAAGCCTACGCTGGAGTTAACTCTGGTCGGTCACAGTGATCAGGGCCGCACCCTGGAGCAGCAGCAGGCAGTCGCGTTACGTCTGGCCGAAACGCTTAAACAGCAGCTGGTAACCCAAGGATTGGACGCATCGAGACTGGGCGCTTATGGGGTTGGATCCTTGGCACCCGCCTATGATCTGGCCGTCCCTAAGCAGCGGGTGGAGTTGCTCCTGCGCACACGTTAACAAGCATTGCCTGGCTGCGACGCGAATTTTAAACTAGAGACCGGGAAACGCTATGCCTCATATTATTGTTGAGTATGCTCAGAATCTTGATAACAGTCTGGATCTTAAGGCGTTGGTCAGGGCCGTTCACGAAGGTGCCCTGCGCGCCGATCTGTTTGAACCCGAGGCGATTAAAGTCCGGGCGATCGCCTATTCTCATTATCTGGTGGCCGGTGAGGTGCAGGATTTTATCCATCTGCGTGTTCAGATTCTGTCGGGGCGCAGCGAACCGCAGAAACAGCATCTGAGCCAGTGTCTGTTTGAAAGCGCAGAGAGTGTGGCAGCGGCGGTCCACAGTTTAAGCGTCGAGGTGGTCGATATGGACAGGTTTAGCTATATCAAGCGTACGGGCTAGCCTTGTGGGTCGGGCTTGTAGGTCGGACCTGTAGGTCGGACTTTAGTCCGACAAGGCCAGCAAGGCCAGCAAGGCCAGCAAGGCCAGCAAGGCCAGCAAGGCGCTGTCATCGTCAGGCTGAAACCCGAGCTACAGGGACGTAGTAAGTGCCGTCCATGCAGGAGCGCTTAACGGCTAACCTACAAAAGAAACATCCCCCGGTAGATCAGTCCAGCGATGCGCCCAGCATCGGAATAACCGAGACGGCCAGAATAAACGCCATGCCAAGGTTAAAGTACCGTTGTTGACGATCGTTTTTCAGCAGCCGCTGTAACTGGCTGCCCGCCACTAACCAGCAACCGACGCAGGCCAGACCTACCACCATAAAGGTGGCCGCAATCGTAAAGATCTGTGGCAACAGCGCCAGGTCTGGCACGGTAAAGGCGGAGATGGCCCCGACACACATGACCCAAGCCTTGGGATTGACCCATTGGAACAGGGCACCCTGGATAAAGGTCAAGGGCCTGGCCGCCGCTCGGGTTTCGCCCGATACTCGGGTCAGGGCGATCTTGGCCGCCAGGTACAGCAGGTAGGCCGCGCCGATAATTTTCATCAGGGTGTAGGCCAGCGGCCACTGAGTAAAGACGCGCTCCAGCCCCAGGCCAATTAAGAACATCATCAGCGCAACCCCGGCGCTGATGCCCAGCCAGTGCGGTATGGAACGCTGTACGCCAAAATTTAATCCCGACGAGAGGATCATCAGATTGTTGGGGCCGGGCGTGCCTGTGGATGCCAGGGCAAACAGCAGCAGGGTGATATTAACGCTCATCGTCGCGGCCCTCGTCTGTGCCAGCCAGACTCATGGCCGACTGCCAAAAGGGTTTGTTGGCTTCGACCAGGGCCTGCGCCTGGGACAGGCCTATATCCGTCAGCTGTTCCGGGCTCAGGTATTTCAACTGCACCCGGGTCAGATGATTTCGCCGCCATACCGCCATCATCGCAAACAGGGCAATGAAAGGGGCGCCGGATGTTTGATGCAGTGTGGCCTGGAAGGTGGTCATCTCGTCTTCTCTCTATGGGTGGGTGAGCTAATAGAATAGAGCGGTTCTTTGTTTCGGTACAGATTCAAATCTTAAGAACATTGACCAGTACAGATAGAGTGCGTACCTTTCTGTAACGCTGTCGAATGCCTTAACTGTGATGGCCCTATGGAGATACAGATGGAAAACCTGCTTTATAACCAGCTCGCCGACCAGCTGACGACCCATATCTGTACCGGGGTCTATAAGATCGGCGAACGCTTACCCTCGATCCGGGCCCTGGCCAAACGTGAGCAGGTCAGTATTGCCACAGTCAACTCCGCCTATGCCCAGCTGGAAGATCGGGGCTGGGTGGAAGCCCGCCCCAAGTCCGGTTACTTTGTCCGTCGTGCCTCCCAGGATCCGATCGAACCGCCCAACGCCTATCCCTTAAAACCCCGCCCCCGACCGGTCTCGACGACCGAACTGGCAATGGAGGTGCAGCGAGGTTCGGCGCTGACCCGTGGGGCCAGCTTCTGCACAGCAGTCCCGGACCTGAGCTTTCCGATCAGCGGTATCCTGCAGCGCACCTTTACCCGGCTGGCACGCACCGGCGCCTCCTTCGGTCAGGGCTACGATTTGCCCGAAGGACTGTTCGCCCTGCGCCAGCAGATTGCCCGCCGGGCTATCGACGCCGGCATTCACATCTCGCCGGATGCCCTGATAACCACGATGGGGGCGCAGAACTCCATAGCCCTGGCCCTACGCGCTCTGACCCTGCCGGGCGATACCATCGCCGTGGAGTCGCCGTGCTATTTTGGGCTCTTGCAGATGATCGAGAGTTTTGGCCTGAAGGCGATCGAGATTCCCTGTGATCCCCAGACCGGCCTCAGCGTCGATGCCCTGAAGCTGGCCTTGCAGCAGTGGCCGATCAAGACCATTCTGAGCATCTCCAACTTCTCCAACCCGCTGGGCTGCAGCATCCCTGATGCCAAGAAGAGGGCTATTATCGGGCTGCTGCAGCAGTACGATATCTGCCTGATCGAAGACGATATCTATGGCGATATTCACTTTGGTGAGCGGCGGCCCAAGACTTTCAAGGCCTTCGATGAGGATGGGCGGGTACTCTGGTGCTCATCCGTTTCCAAGACGATGGACCCGCAGCTGCGGGTGGGTTGGATCGCTCCCGGGCGGCATTATGAGAAGGTGTTGCAGCAGAAATATGTCAACAGCATAGCCTCGCCGACCCTGCCGCAGAGCGTCACCGCCGATGTGATGGAACAGGGCCAGTTTGATCGTCACCTGCGTCAGTCCCGTCTGGCCTATCAGCAGCGCTGCGCCCATATGCTGGTGCTGGCACGGGATTATTTTCCGGTCGAGACCCGCGCGAGTTCGCCCCAGGGGGGGTTGGTGGTGTGGTTCGAGATGCCGAAGCAGATCGATGCCACCCAGCTGTATCTGCAGTGTCGGGAAGCCGATGTGCGCTTGGCACCGGGCGAGCTGTTTTCGGTCTCTGGCCTTTACCAACACTGCTTTCGGCTGAACTTCGCCAAACCCTGGACTGCAGAACGCGAAGAGGCCATCGCCCTGATCGGCCGGCAGCTTAAGGCGATGTTTTAGGGAAGGTCCTTGTAGGTCGGACTTTAGTCCGACAAGGCTGGCAAGGCGCGCCCATCGTCACCTTGTTACAACAATTAACTCGTACAACGAGGTAGACTGGAATTGCATCCCAGTCTACGATCATATGGGCACCTGTGGGAGCCTGCCTGCAGGCGATCTTTTGACCTCTTTACCCGAAATACATGACAACTAACACCAGACCTAATAATCCTTGATGGTCAATGCGATACGTTTGCGCCCCGAGTCTATCTCCAGGACCCGTACCTTGACCAGATCGCCGGGCTTAACCACCTCATGCGGATCCTGGATGTAGCGGCTGGCGAGTTGGGAGATATGCACCAGTCCGTCCTGATGCACGCCTATATCGACAAAGGCACCAAAGTTGGTGACGTTGGTCACGATCCCCTGCAGTTGCATATCGGGTTTAAGATCGCTGAGGCGTTCTATCCCTTCTGCGAAGTGGACCGATACGAATTCAGGGCGGGGATCACGGCCCGGTTTTTCCAGTTCGCTGAGGATGTCCTTGATGGTGGGGACCCCGAAGTGCGCATTGGTATAGTCGCCGGGATCGAGCCCTCGCAGCGTTGCCGTATCGCCCAGCAGGGAGGTAATGCTGCGTTTGAGACGGGCTGCCATTTCTACCACCAGCGAATAGGCCTCGGGATGTACGGCGGAGCTGTCCAGGGGTTGCCGGGCATCGCTGATTCTCAGAAAACCGGCGGCCTGTTCAAAGGCCTTGGGGCCCAGGCGGGCCACTTTCTTCAGTGCGGCGCGGCTCTCGAAGGGGCCCTCCTGATCGCGATGGGCGACGATGTTGGTCGCTAGTGTCGGGGTGATGCCGGAGACATACTGCAACAGGGTAGCCGATGCGCTGTTGAGATCGACCCCGACGGCGTTCACACAGTCTTCCACGATCGCCTTGAGGTGGGCGGCTAACTGGGTCTGGTTAACATCGTGCTGATACTGACCCACGCCGATCGCCTTGGGGTCGATCTTGACCAGTTCAGATAGCGGATCCTGCAGGCGCCGGGCGATAGAGACCGCGCCGCGTATCGAGACATCCAGAGTTGGGAATTCCAGGGCTGCGAGTTCGGAGGCCGAATACACCGACGCACCCGCCTCGCTAACCATGACTTTGGTGATGGCCTTCAGAGCAGGATCGCCCAGGAGTTCGCCGACCAGCTGTTCGGTTTCGCGCGATGCCGTGCCGTTACCTATTCCTATCAGCTCGATGCCGTGCCGCACACAGAGCTGTTTTAAGCTGACCAGGGCCTCATTCCAGCGTTTCTGGGGCTGGTGTGGATAGATCACCGCCTGATCTAGATATTTACCGTTGGCATTGACGGCGGCGATTTTGACGCCGTTGCGAAACCCGGGATCCAGCGCCAAGGTGGCCTTGTGGCCTGCCGGTGCCGCCAGCAATAACTGCTTTAGGTTGATGCCGAACACTCGAATCGCCTCGGCTTCGGCCTGATCACGCAGCTGGCTGAGCAGCGCTTTTTGCAGCTGTGGCTGGATCTTTTTATGCCAACCCTGATCGCGCTCCTGTCGCAGCCAGTCCGCACAGGGACCCCGGGTCGGTATACCTAAGGCCTGCTGGATCTGCCGCTCGGGGCGATCATCTCCGGCGCTGAGGGTCAGCTTGGCGCGCAGGAAGCCTTCGCCACAACCACGTAATATCGCCAGCCCGCGGTGCGACGGGATGCGTCTAAGGGGTTCCTGATAGTCGAAATAATCCCGAAACTTGGCACCCGCGTCCGCCTGGTTCTTGACCAGACTGACCTCCAGGGTGCCTTCTTTCCAGAGCAGGTTGCGCAGTTGCAGCGGCAGGGTCGAATGCTCGCCCATACGGGCATGCACGATGGCTGCGGCACCCTCCAGGACGCTGTCGAGGGTATCGAAACCCGCCTTGGGGTTCAGGTACCTGGTGGCCAGTGCCTGCGGCCCCGCAGAATTACTCTTTAGCAGCGCATCGACCAGCGGCTCCAGTCCGGCATCCCGGGCCAGCTGGGCGCGGGTCTGACGCTGACTCTTGTAAGGCAGATAGAGCGCTTCCAACTCCTGTTTAGTGGCCGCTGCCATCAGCCGCTGGCGCAGGCCGGCATCGAGTTTACCCTGTTGCTCGATCGTCTCGAGAATGGTCTGGCGACGCTGATCCAGTTGCCGTCGGTAGCCGAGCTGCTGCTCCAGCTGACGCAGCTGGGTATCGTCGAGCCCCAGGGTCTGCTCTTTACGGTAGCGGGCGATAAAAGGCACGCTGGCACCCTCATCGAACAGGGTGATAAAGGCTCTGACCTGAGCGGGCTGGAGTTGCAGTTGACGGGCAAGCTGTTCGGCAATCATCGAGTAGAACCTTGGCTAGGTGCAAAATAGGCTGAATAGACGCAGTTGTTGGACTGTGCCAGAGATATGAGTACTCTGAGCAGCGATCAGTTGAGCCGAACCTTACCCCAACCACCTTAAAAATCAACGTATCTTAATTAAGACACAGCAGCCATTTGTCTCGTTACGATCGCGGTGGTGGGGGGGGGAGCCAATGGTGAAAGGCTGCGAGGCCAAACGTCAGAGTTACGGGAGCTGTTTCGTTTTGCGGCCGCAACTGCTTTAGTGGGTAACGAAAACGTGACAGGAGGAAGCCTGAAAGGTTTTATAAATAAAGTTATCCGGGGCTATACCACTGTTAACAGACCCGAAGCCATGAAGGCTTGGGTAGTTCATCTTTGCTGTTTTTAGATTACAATGGATTTTCCTATACATAGGAGTGTCAATTTTTCATTATTTTCATGTCAAAAAAGGAGAGGGCTTAGGTGATTAAAAACTTGGATATTGAACTGCTAAGAACATTTATTCATGTTGCTAAAAACCGAAGTTTCACAGAAACAGCAAAAATACTCCATAAGACCCAATCTGCAGTGAGTATGCAGATAAAACGTCTTGAGGAATCCGTGGACTGTAAGTTGTTTCTAAGAGATAAAAAGGCAGTGGAGCTTACTGCGGATGGCAATTTTTTCTTAAGCTCGGCAAATCGAGTTGTCAATTTAAACGACAAGTTGCTGTTAGATTTTGAGAAATCAGAACGTAGTGAAACGATAAGAATAGGTTTTCCTGATGATTATGCGACCTTGTTTTTGCCAGAAATTTTGTCATTATATTCTGGGCATTTCCCTGAAATAAACCTGGAGGTCATGTGTGATAGTAGTAAAAATTTAATTGCTGAGTTAGAAAAAGGAAACCTGGATATTGTTGTTAGTATTGATTTTAATAGTGGGTATGGTCAGGTGGTCAGAAAAGAAAAGTTGCACTGGGTCGCTTCAGAAGACTATGTTGTAGCAGATGAGCTGTCAGTACCTTTAGCATTATTTCCAGAAGATTGTATTATTCGAAAAATTGCGCTAGAGAGAATACAAAGTTCAGAAATAAACTGGAATTTAGCTTTTTCTGGCAGGAATATCTCGACTATCCATTCACTCGTACTCCAGGGTATAGCAATTAGCGTACTCGGTGAAAGTATGATGCCAACGGGCTGTAAAATATTGGATGCTAGGCATGGGTTCCCATCTTTACCCAATCTTATACTTTCAATCAATCAGTGTGATAATCCAGCACCATCGGTAACTGAATTGTACAAGTATATCAGCGAGGTCATTAGCGATAAAAATATCCCCCACATATCCCGGTTCGAATAAGCGGAAACGAGATTGTTAAAGATATCTGCCGATTGCTTTTGATAGCTCTAGGGGTGAAATGTTAGATTTAAGTTTAGTGATAACCTCACCTGATGTAGTCATTAGTAATATATCAAGACTATGGTCGACGCTGTAGTGATCCTTATCTGAACGGTTGTTGAGGCTATAGGAACCACCATACCTTTTGATAATATCATCGATACTCGATTGGTTGGTTGTAGCCCCAATTATATTCTGATGGAAATACTGAGTATATTCTTTAAGCTTGCCCAGGGTGTCCCTGTTCGGATCGACGCTGATGAACAGCGCCCGAGTACTGGATAGTTCTTTATCAGATAGTAGATCAAATGAATCTGCAATCTTAGTCATCGTCGTTGGACAGTAATCTGGACAAGACAGATAGCCAAAAAAGATAAGAACCGTTTTTCCCAAGAGGTCGTTGTTAGAAAGCACTCCGTCAGACGTTTGTAACACAAAGCCACCACCCTCGACTACGCGTAAATCCAATGAATCTTTGTCAGAAGCCATGATAATAAGGAATGGAACGCAGACAAATATGGCTAATAGTAAAACGAGTAGATATCGACGTAAGTATTCCATAACATGATCCTATTGGTAACTATTCAGCACATTTTATTTCGCTATTTTTTCAGCATATTTAATTTAGTTATTTTATTAATTGTGCAGTGCTTGTGGAAAGAGTCTCTTTGGCAATGTAGGTCGGGCTTTAGCCCGACGCAGGCCGCTCCTTGCCAGTAACATCGGACTACACTCAATCCACAAAAAGCCGACCCACGGGGATGTATTCAGGGCGCCTCTTGGAACAAATGCTCCATAGGCTCAAACCAAAGCCTGTGCTGAATAGTTACCCCTATTGCAGGGTTTAATTGAGGGTTTGAACTTGGGGTTTGTCGAAGCGATCACTATAGGATACCGCCACTGCGATAACGCTTAAGAACGCAGCAGTCAGCCACATGAATTGGTAATCACCCATCGTGGTCCTGATAATCCCCCCTGATAGGACCATGGCACCAGCGCCCAGTTGATGGAAGGCATTGATCCACGCAAAGACTGAGGGTCCGTTGTCTCCGAAGACTTTATTACACAGAGTAATAACTGGTGGAACAGTCGCGACGTCGAGAATGCCGAACAAAATACCAAAGATCAGCATTTTGGCATCGAAATCACTGATAATGATCAGGGGTAGCCATAATAAAGTCGCCGCCCGTGCCAGAAAAACGCTGGCCAGGATCAATCGAGGGCTGATCCGGTCAGTTAGCCAGCCGGAAAAGACAGTGCCAGCGACATTGAAAATACCCACTAAGAACAGCACGCTCGATGCCTTGACCGAGGATATTCCAGCATCTGAGCATGCCAGAATAAAGTGCGACCATAGCAAGCCATTCGTGGTTGCACCGCAGATCATAAAAATGCTGGCTAGTACCCAAAAGGCCCGGCTTTTAATAACTGCCATGAGCACCCTGGTGGCCTCGAAAAACAGGCTTGTTGGCTTTCCTGTGGCTGCCCGTGTAGGCAATTCACCACCGTGCTTAGGGAAAATTATCAGGTTTAATACGATGGCAACCAGGGCAATTAGGGAGCTACCGAGAAGCGGGGCATACCAGCCATAAAGAACCAGGATACTCGCCCAAAACGGCAGTAGTGCAAATTGGCCAACGACGGCTGATGCAGTCAGAATCCCGGCGACCAATCCTTGTTTCTCAATAGGAAACCAGTTTCTTGCCACATAGGCGCCGTAAGCCATTGTCAAAGATCCCGTGCCCAAACCAACCAATAACCCCCAGGAGAGGTTAAAGACGAGTACGTTTTGGCTTAGTATCAGCAGGTTTCCAATAATCATAAGAAGGAGTGCGCTGGTCGTGACTATGCGCACCCCATATTTCTTCATAACTTGAATAGCAAAGGGTGCCGTGAGTCCATACAACAACATATTGATCGACACACCGATACCGATTTCCGAGGTCGACCAACCAAAGTTTGTTACTAAGGTGGCGGTTAAAAGACCAGCCAGGGTGGTAAATGATCCCGAAGCCATAATGGTAAACGCCGTGACAAAAAGTACAGCCCAGTTTTTAGTAAACCCCTGTTCTGATGTGTCGTATGTAAGCAACATTTCTACGTCTCAGTTTCCGATGAAGCAGCATATGAACAGTTTTTATATTGGTTGGTAATCGAAGGGTTATAAGTACGAGTATATTCAAATAATTTTTGTAGTAAGCTGGTGGTCATTGTGAATATTCCTTTTCTAATAGTTCTATATTTTTTGAAATGTTAGTAAATTATCATAACCAATTCTTGAAGGACCTCGGCCATGTAGAAAATGTAATATTTTACACTTTGAACGTAAATTCAGGAGCTAGGGCTACAGTGAAAATATTTAGTATACTGCCTTGCAATAATGTCCTACGTTGAACTCGAGAGGCTTGGTGTTATATTTAATAATCCAACTATGATCTTCACTCGTCGCTCTTCTTTTTTTCTTATAGCGGGAATGTAGATCAAAAGAGATGAATTGTTAAATGATATATATGAATGACGTAGATAATAAATATTGATGATGCGCTCAGTAATACCGAATACAGTGAAAATCTTGGAAATCACAGATGGCTGTTGGGTTCCTGACTACGCTAGCAGTCCTGTCGTACTTGAGCCGTGTTGCGAGATAAATACCGATTTACACTGCAATCGCTGACCGTAGGGCAAGCTGCAGGGCCGCAGCTTGTGAATACAGGTTCTATTAAACGAAAAGGAGATTTAAAAATGGCCCCTCTACCCTAAGATTCTCTGTCTTCAGAGAAGAGGCTTTTCTGCATGGATGCAGGAGGTAGAGCAACGCGGGTGCTATTGCCTAGTAGCCCCGTATTAAGTCTTACGGCTGCTATATCGCCAGCGCCTCGGCCTGTGCCTGCTTGCGCAAGCGCAGTACCGGGCGCTCATCGATCACGATATGTATCAACGCGGTGAGCAGGGCGATGCCCGCCGCCGACCACCAGACGATGGTGTAGGCGCCGGTCTGGTCATACAGATAACCGCCCAGCCAGACCCCCAGAAAAGAGCCCAGTTGGTGGTTTAAGAAGACGATGCCGTAGAGAGTCCCCATATGCTTGAGGCCAAACATCTGCGCGACCAGCCCCGAGGTTGGCGGTACGGTCGCCAGCCATAAGAAGCCGGTGACGATGGAGAACAGGTAAACCGAGGTGCTGCTGATAGGTACCAACATAAAGAGCGCTATCGCCACGGCGCGCAGCGCATAGATAATTCCCAACAGGGTTTTTTTCGAGTACTTGCCCGACCAGGAGCCGAACAACAGACAGCCAAAGATATTAAACAGCCCGATCAGCGACAGGCTGGTCACTGCTACCCCGGCATCAAAGCCCTGATCGGCCAAGAATGCAGGCATATGCACGGTAATAAATGCCAGTTGGAAACCACAGACAAAAAAGCCGGCGATCAGTAACCAATAATGCACATGACCCCGAGCTTCCTTGAGTGCATCAGGCAGGCTCTGCTGTAGCTCAGGCGGCTGACTCGCCGCGCTGTTGGTACCCTCATTGCGAAACGGCGCTGCCAGGAACAGCATGCACAGGGAGCCGCCGGCAAGTATCAGGAGCGCGGTCTGCCAGCCGTAGCTGGTGATAAATTCCTGGGCGATGGGGATCACCAGCAGCTGTCCGGCAGAACCGGCTGCGGTGCCCAGTCCGAGCGCAAAGGCGCGTTTTTCCGGGGCGACCATGCGCGCCAGCGCCGGCAAGACCACGCCAAAGCCGGTCCCCGCGATGGCCATCCCTATCAGGATGCCGGCCCCCAGATGTAATCCCAGGAAGGAATCGGCGGTGGCAGTGACATAGAGCCCCAGGGCATACAGCAATGTGCCGCCAATCAGTACCTTAGCGGTGCCGAAACGATCGGCGAGCGCGCCTGCAAAAGGCTGGAACAGACCCCAGCAGAGGTTTTGCAGAGCCAGTGAAAAGGCAAATACCTCACGCCCATAACCGAACTGAGACGAAATAGGCGCCATAAAAAACCCCATCGAGGAGCGGATGCCGAAGTTAATCGCCAGTAATGCGCAGCAAAAAGCCACGAAGATGCTGAGTAGTTTTACCGGGGTGCTCATAAGCCAGAGTCCGTTGAAGGTGATTGCTTGTTATTGTTGGTTATTGTGGGTGGTCGTCGAAGACCACTCTCAGGGCCGGCTATCAGAGCCGACTCTCGGTTGCGGGGAGGGCGTTTGTCACCCGCAGCATCCGCTGTTTTGCTGTCGTCGTTGATGATGGCGGCGGCATGCCTGGCTTCGCGGCGTTCCAGAGCTTTCAGCATCAGCATCAGCAGGGTGCCCAGCGCCATCATAGCAGCAGCCAGGTAGAGACCGTCACTATACCTGCCGCTGCGTTCGGCCAGAAATCCGGTAATAAGCGGGGCCAGGACCTGAGCGATACAGTAACTGAGGGTCATCTTGCCCATCATCTTCGCAGGCCTGGTCGGGTAGTAGCGTCCGGCCATGCTCAGCACCAGGCTGACGGTGCCGACGACCGTGCCGCCAAACAGCAATGCGCCCAGCATCGCCGCGGTTAAACTGGTATCGATCACCGGCATCAGTATGCCCAGGATTTGCAGCATAAACGCGCAGATCAGGGCATTCAGGTCGCCGATCTTACGCGCGATCAGATCCCAGAGTATACAGGAGGGCGCTGCGGCCAGGCCCAGCACCAGAAAGGTCCAGGATCCTTGGCCGGCCAGGCCCGGCAGTTGCTCCACGATGGCGACAATAAAGGTGATGCTGACCACATAACCGACCCCAGCGCAGAAGTAAGCGACCATAAACAGGCGCATAAAAGCGGGGCTGGGTGGCGCGTCATGCATCGATGCGCCACCCAGGGTGACCGCATCGGTATCGGGCGGTGGCAGCCAGGCCCAGGCCGGAATCAGAATCAGCGTGCCCAGCAGGGAGAGCAGCAGCCATTGTTCATGCCAGTCTGCGTATGGAGTCAGCCACTCGACGGCGACAGCACTCAGGGCGATCCCCAGCCCTACGCCGGCAAAGTGGATGCCTAGCTCGCTGCGGTGATCATGGCGAATCAGCCAGTTCAGAATTAGCCCCGATCCCAGCAGCATACCGGCGGACGTACTCAAGCCTGCGAGAAAACGCAGTGCCAGCCAGAGCCAGGTATTATCGGTGAGCCCCATCCCCGCAGTGGTCAGGACCGCCACGACTAAGCCGATGCGATAGAGGCGATCTTTGATGACCAGATCGCTGATCAGGGAGGCAATGAGGGCCCCGCAGAAATAGCCGAAATAGTTGATGGCGGCCAGCCAGCCGGCCTCGCTGATGCCCAGCCCTGCCTGTTGTTGCATTAGCGGCAATAAAGGGGTGTAGGCAAAGCGGGCGATACCCATCATTAGGATCAGGCTGAGTATTCCCGCACTCAGTACCTTAGCGCGTTCGAGTTGATGACTCATAGGCACTTCGCCAGACGAGACCAAGGCTGAGTATTCCTGCTTTCAATCAGTACCTTAGCGCGTTCGAGTTGATGACTCATAGGCACTTCGCCAGACGAGACCAAGGCTGAGTATTCCTGATTTCAATCAATACCTTAGCGCGTTCGAGTTGATGACTCATAGGCACTTCGCCAGACGAGACCAAGGCTGAGTATTCCTGCTTTCAATCAATAC
>JBLIEQ010000050.1:0-17605 GCA_047633175.1 Motiliproteus sp.
CCCCCGGCATTCGAACATCCCTGTTCATCAAAAGCGCCCCCTACTAAACCGCCCTGCGGGTACGCGCCTGCGGCGCTATGAAATCCAGCCTGAGGCTGACAGATTCGGCATCCTGCCTCAGCTGCCAGTCTCGCCCCTGCGGGCCTTTTTAGTCTGTATTTCATCGGTTTAGAAAGGGAGTTTGGCGCCATTCTGATGGTGCGATTGCCGTTTCAAGCCTTTCAAAAAGCTACAAGATTACCTACAAAACTCAGCCTTAGCACCGTGGGAGCCTGCCTGCAGGCGATCTTTTGAACAGAACGAAAGGGCTAGTCACAACAGCAGATTGGTACATAACCATAAAAAAGGGCGCTATCCTCGCGGATAGCGCCCTCTTATGTTCTGTCTGCACTCTATTTATGCAGCAGTTTTAGCATCTGCTTGAAGAGCTTGGGGTTAGCCGCGACTAGATTGCCGTTACTGAGGATGTCGTTGCTGCCATTAAGGTCGCCGATCAGTGCGCCGGCTTCCTGTAGCAGTAGCAGGCCAGCTTCGAGCTCCCAGCTATCCGAACCCTGGATCCAGCAAGCGTCGGTGCGTCCCGCGGCCTGGTAGGCCAGGGTCAGTGCGGCAGAACCCACCTGATGCAGTCGCGCACCCTGAAGATAGAGTTGCTTGCTGC
Source organism: Motiliproteus sp. (assembly GCA_047633175.1). Taxonomy (GTDB): domain Bacteria; phylum Pseudomonadota; class Gammaproteobacteria; order Pseudomonadales; family Balneatricaceae; genus Motiliproteus. The sequence goes on from JBLIEQ010000050.1 coordinate 662, forward strand.
CGTTAAGGTGTTGGTCAAGACCGGCTTCGTTGTGATAATTGAAATGGTTACCAACCAGAGCCTGGGGCAGCGTCGTGAGATCGCTGACGCGAATCCTCTTGCCGTTAACCTGGGCGCCGCGACCGCGACTGGCGGTGAACTCTTCTCCGGTAATCGGATTGAGGACTACAGCGTGTTCGATGCGTCCTAGCTGTTTGCAGACCAGGGCCAGGGCGAACGTGGGCAGGGCGCTGCTAAAATAGCTCAGGCCATCGATAGGGTTGATAAACCATTCGAAATCACTCTTCTCCTTGGAGCCAAGCGATCCGCTTTGCAGTCCGGTGATGCGATGTCCGGGGTTGGCTTTGAGCAGATGGTAGGCAACGGTTCTCTCCGCTGCCGCTGCGGTGTCGACGATAAACGCACCCACATCCTCTTTCTCTGACTTGATCATGTCGAGGCGCTCGACGGCGCGAGCGACCTGTTCACCTGCGATCCGGGCGGCTCGTAGGGCAATATTTAGTGTAGGCTGCATGATTAACGCTATTCTTTACGGCTTAAACGGTTGCGGATTGTAGCAAAGATGACGCTGGTCGGCTAAGTGTTTCGGTTGTTTCTCGGTAATCAGCTGCTCACCGGCACTCCTTAAGCGGGTGGGCGAGGTAGGCTGGGATGCAATCCCAGCAGCACCTATCATGGATGGCTGGGGTTGCATCCCAGCCTACGGGCTGTGCAGGTGTGGGTTATCTGGTAAACTCTGCCGCTTTAATTTTTCGAAGATGGTCCTTATGCTCTCCTCGCTACGCGTTGTACTCGTTAATACGACTCATCCTGGTAATATCGGCGGTGTAGCTCGCGCTATGAAAAATATGGGCGTGGGGCAGTTGGTGTTAGTGCAGCCCAGGCTTTTTCCTGATGAGGCGGCGTTTGCGCGTGCCGCAGGTGCTACCGATGTTCTGGATCAGGCGCTTGTCGTCGACACCCTGGATCAGGCGGTGGCGGGTTGTCAGTTGGTGGTCGGAGCCAGTGCGCGTGGCCGGCATATACCTTGGCCGGTAGTCGATCCTCGGCAGCTGGCTGAGCAGATCATGTCGGTGTTTGCCGCTGCGGGTGCTGGACTGCCAAATGAGACGGCGGTGTCGGGTGTGCCGCTGCCGCAGGTCGCGCTGGTGTTTGGTCGCGAAGATCGAGGGCTGACGAATGATGAGCTGCATCGCTGTCATCGACATGTTCATATTCCTTCTAATCCGGAATTTGGTTCACTGAATCTGGCGGCGGCGGTGCAGGTCATCTGTTATGAATTGCGGATGGCGAGTCTGGCTATTCAGGCGGGTGGCGCGGATACGCCAACCGAGTCAGATCCGCACTGGGGAACCGCCTGGGATATAGAGTCGGCAAGCAGTGATGAGCTGGAACGGCTCTTCGTTCATATGGCCAAGGTGATGACGGATATAGAGTTTTTAAATCCGGATAATCCGCGTCAGCTGATGACCCGATTGCGCAGGCTGTATCTGCGTACGCATCTGGATCAGGTCGAGGTCAGTATTTTGCGTGGTGTTTTAACGGCGACAGAGAAAGCTTTAAAAAAGTAGGTGGAAAGTGATGTTTGAACAACTGCGAGAAGATATTCAATCCGTATTCGAGCGCGATCCTGCCGCACGAAATTCATTTGAGGTGCTGACCAACTACCCCGGTCTGCATGCGCTGATGTTTCACCGTCTTTGTCATGGTTTATGGGTGCGGGGTTTTAAGTGGCTGGCACGGACGATCTCAACGCTGGCGCGCTGGCTTACCGGGGTTGAGATCCACCCGGGTGCCCGCATCGGGCGACGGTTTTTTATCGATCATGGCATGGGTGTGGTGATCGGAGAGACGGCCGAGATTGGCGATGGTGTCACCCTGTATCATGGTGTGACGCTGGGCGGGACCACCTGGAATAAGGGTAAGCGTCATCCGACCCTGGGGGATGATGTCGTGGTTGGCGCGGGTGCCAAGATTCTTGGCCCCTTTATGGTTGGTAAGGGCGCCCGGATAGGATCGAATGCGGTGATAACCAAGGAGGTGCCGCCTGGTGCCACTGTGGTGGGGATCCCCGGGCGGATCGTGCGTTGTAGTGAAGACGACAGCAGCACCGATTGCCTGGATCAGCAACGTCAGCGGCAGAAGGTAGCGGATAAGATCGGTTTTGATGCCTACGGGGTGACCAGTGAGCTGACAGATCCGGTGGCGCAAGCGATCCAGGCGCTGCTGGATCATGTGCAGGCGATGGAAAGTCGGATTGAGGTGATGGGTCAGGCGCTGCGAACCCTGGGTGTTGATTGTCCTGAGAAGCCCTTGCCGGGGCTCAAGGCGGAAGATTTTGCCGAGGTCGGTGAAGAGCGTCCGCTTAGTGTTCAGCCTAGTGAGCACGCGCCCCGGGAGGCCCAGGAAACGACCTGATAGTCCTGTCGGTTACGGGTCTGGGCTGTCGATCCTGAGGCTCTGGTTCGTCTGTTATTCGGGGTGAGGGTTTGTTTCCGGGCCGGCTGATAATAATTGACTAAAATAGTCGGTTAATGGATAATCCCACCCAGAAGCAATAATTACGGGGATTATACCGATGCGATTAACGACCAAAGGACGCTACGCTGTTACGGCAATGTTGGACCTGGCTTTGCATGAGGGCCGAGGGCCTATCAGCCTGGCCGATATCTCCTCTCGGCAACGCATATCGCTGTCCTATCTGGAGCAACTTTTTGCTAAGTTGCGTCGCAGCGGTCTGGTCAAGAGCGTCCGCGGACCCGGTGGTGGGTATCAGCTGAGCCGTGACAAGGCTGGGATTTTTGTGGTCCAGGTGATTGATGCCGTCAACGAATCTGTCGATGCCACGGGTTGTAACAGCAAAGTCGACTGCCATGATGGGGAAGCCTGTCTGACCCATGAGCTATGGTGCGATCTCAGCGATCAGATCCATGGCTTCCTCAGCGCTATCAGTCTGGAAGATCTTGTCGGACGCAAGGACGTACAGACTGTTTCCCAGCGGTTGGATAAGGCGCATTTGAAAACAATTGATTTTGAACGTATCGAAGCAACGGTTTAGCCGTTGCTCAGTTCCTACGGAGAATAGAATGAAGCTGCCGATCTATCTTGATTATTCTGCAACGACACCGGTCGATCCACGAGTGGCCGAAAAGATGATTGAGTGCCTGACCATGGAGGGTAACTTCGGTAACCCGGCCTCGCGTTCGCATCTGTTTGGTTGGAAGGCGGAAGAGGCGGTCGAGAATGCCCGGCACCAGGTTGCCGATCTGGTTAATTGTGATCCGCGTGAGATAGTCTGGACCTCGGGTGCGACCGAGTCCGATAACCTAGCGATCAAAGGGGTAGCGCACTTCTACAGCAAGAAGGGCAAGCACATTATTACCTCCAAGATCGAGCATAAGGCAGTCCTGGATACCTGCCGCCAGCTGGAGCGTGAAGGCTTCGAGGTTACCTATCTGGATCCGCTGCCCAACGGCATCGTTACCCCGGAATCGATCGAAAACGCCCTGCGTGAAGACACTATTTTAGTCTCCATCATGCACGTTAATAACGAGATCGGGGTGATCAATGATATCGCAGCGATCGGCGAGATCACTCGTGCGCACAAGGTGCTGCTGCATGTCGACGCGGCTCAGAGTGCGGGCAAGATCGATATAGATCTGGATACGCTGAAGGTCGACCTGATGTCGTTTTCGGCGCACAAGATTTATGGCCCCAAGGGGGTAGGTGCGCTCTACGTCAGTCGTAAGCCGCGGGTTCGCCTCGAGGCGCAGATGCACGGCGGTGGACATGAGCGCGGTATGCGTTCGGGTACTCTGGCAACCCATCAGTGTGTGGGTATGGGCGAGGCTTTCGCGCTTGCCAAGGCCGAGATGCACGTAGAGGACGCGCGTCAGCTGAAGCTGCGGCAGCGTTTGTGGGACGGCGTTAGCGAGATGGAACAGGTGTTCTGTAACGGTAATCCTGATCAGCGGGTCGCCGGTAACAGCAATATTAGCTTTAACTTCGTCGAAGGCGAGTCCCTGGTGATGGCGCTTAAAGATCTGGCGGTATCTTCAGGTTCTGCCTGTACTTCGGCCAGCCTGGAGCCTTCCTATGTATTGCGGGCCCTGGGTCTGAATGACGAGATGGCCCACAGTTCGATCCGGTTCTCGATAGGTCGTTTCACTACCGAAGCCGATATTGACTATGCCATCGACAAGGTTCGCCATGCGGTCACCAAGCTGCGTGATTTGTCGCCCCTGTGGGATATGTATAAAGATGGTGTCGATCTTACAAAAGTCGAGTGGGTTAGCCATTAAACCGGTCACTCCTATCTGTAATCAAGAGGTAATAAATCATGGCTTATAGTGAAGAAGTATTAGACCACTACGAAAACCCGCGTAACGTCGGCAAGATGGACGATCAGGATACCAGTATAGGAACCGGAATGGTGGGTGCGCCTGCCTGCGGTGACGTAATGCGTCTGCAGATCAAGGTCAACGATGCGGGGATCATCGAAGATGCAAAATTCAAGACCTACGGTTGTGGTTCTGCAATTGCCTCCAGTTCGCTGGTCACCGAATGGGTTAAGGGGATGACGCTGGATCAGGCGGCTGAGCTGAAGAATACCCAGATCTCCCAGCAGTTGGCACTACCGCCGGTTAAGATTCACTGTTCAGTCCTGGCTGAAGATGCGATCAAGGCCGCCATTGCCGACTACCGTACTAAAAATGTGTAATTAAGATATTCAGTCGGCGAGCAGCCGGCTGGTTCTAGATAAGGGAGTTTTATGGCCATCACCATGACCCAGGCGGCCCACAAGCACGTCAACAAGTTCTTGGTTAACCGCGGACCTGGCACCTGTATCAGGGTCGCCGTGCGCACGACTGGTTGTTCCGGTATGGCGTATGTGCTCGAATTCTCTGATGCGGCCGCTCCTGAAGACCAAGTATTTGATATCGATGGTGTTAAGGTGATTATAGACCCCAAGAGCCTGCTCTATCTCGATGGCACCGAGCTGGATTTTGCCAAAGAGGGGCTTAACGAAGGGTTTAAGTTCAATAATCCCAATGCCCGCAGTGAGTGTGGCTGTGGTGAGAGTTTCAACGTCTAGCTGCTTGGGCTCGCGCCTCTTTTAGGCCAAGGCTCGCACCTCTTTTAGACCAAGGCTCGCACCTCTTTTGGAACCTGGGTAAGCGCTGTCTGGCGAGTGCCTTTCAGCGCTCGCCCTCCATGGACTTTAGACCCTCTTCATGACTATCGAAAAAAACTATTTTGCACTGTTTGGGTTGCCTGAGCGTTTTCAGGTTGATAGCGCCGAGCTATCCGATCGCTATCTGAGTCTGCAGAAGACCCTGCACCCAGACCGCGCTCATCAGAGTGAGCGTGAGCAGCTGCGTGCGGTTCAGGCGGTCGCGCAGCTTAATGCGGCGTTGGCGACCCTCAAGTCCCCTCTTAAGCGCGCCGCCTATCTGTTGGAGCTTAAAGGGATAGACACGGATTCCAACGCAGCAACCATCGCAGATACCGATTTTCTGCTGCAGCAGATGCTACTGCGTGAGCAGTTGGATGATGCCAGGGAAGCCACAGATCCTGAGGCTGCGCTGGAGTCTCTGCTTGAGACCCTCGAGTCTCATGAGCAGCCACTCAAGGATGCTCTGGTAGACCATCTGGCCAGTCACGAGCCCCTGGTGTTGCAGCAGGCGCTGCTGATACTTCGTAAATTGCAATTTTTCGATAAACTGCGGCAGCAAATTGAATTAGTAGAAGATCAACTGGCGGACCTCTAATGTTACTGCAGATTTCAGAACCGGGGCAGAGTGCCAAGCCCCATCAGCACAAACTGGCCATAGGCATCGATCTGGGCACGACCAATTCACTGGTTGCGACCGTGCGAAGCGGGGAGGCAGTTACTCTTGCCGATCTTCAGGGGCGTCATCTGCTGCCCTCGGTCGTGCGTTATCGTGCAGATGTCGAGCCGTTGGTCGGCTTCGAGGCGCGCGCACAGGCGGCAGAAGACCCTCTCAATACCATCGTTTCGGTGAAGCGTCTTATGGGTCGGGGGCTGGAGGATCTGAGTCGTCTGGGTGATCGATTGCCCTATGAGTTCGTACAGGCAGAAGGGATGCCCACACTACAGACCGCTGCGGGTTCTAAAAGCCCGGTGCAGGTCTCAGCCGATATTCTCAGGGTCCTGGCAGACCGAGGTGTCGAGGCGCTGGGCGCGGAGTTGGTCGGGGCGGTGATTACGGTACCTGCCTATTTTGACGATGCCCAGCGTCAGGCCACCAAGGATGCTGCCCGGCTGGCCGGTATCAATGTACTACGGTTGCTGAGTGAGCCGACTGCGGCTGCGGTGGCCTATGGTCTGGATCATGCAGCCGAGGGTACCTTTGCCGTCTACGATCTTGGTGGCGGAACCTTCGATATCTCGGTGTTGCGTCTGAGTCGCGGCGTTTTTGAGGTGCTCTCTACCGGCGGTGACAGTGCCCTGGGTGGCGATGATTTTGATCACGCCATCGCAGAATGGGTGCTGGAACAGATGGGCTGTAAGGATCTGGTTCAGCAGGATCAGCGCCAGCTGCTGGATCTGGCGCGGGCCGCCAAAGAGGCGCTGACCTCTGATGCCCAGACCGAGCTGTCGATCAGCCTGTCGGGGCAGGAATGGCAGGGCCTGTTGACCCGGGTTCAGTTCGATCAGTTGATCGAGGCCAGAGTTAAGCAGACCCTGCGTGCCTGTCGCCGAGCGCTCAAAGATGCCGGTGTCAGCCATGAGGATATTACCGAGGTGGTTATGGTCGGCGGCTCCACCCGCGTGCCCCTGGTGCGGGCTCAGGTCGAAAGTTTCTTTGGCAGTAAGCTGCATACCGAGATAGATCCCGACCGGGTGGTGGCAATCGGTGCCGCGATTCAAGCCGATGTGCTGGCGGGCAATAAGCCCGATGCCGAGATGTTGCTGCTGGATGTGATCCCGCTGTCGCTCGGGCTGGAGACCATGGGCGGGCTGGTCGAGAAGGTGATCGATCGCAATACCCCGATTCCTGTTGCTAGAGCCCAGGAGTTTACCACCTACCAGGATGGCCAGACGGCGATGGTGATCCACGTGCTTCAGGGGGAGCGGGAGCTGGTCGAAAACTGCCGTTCGCTGGCCCGGTTTGAACTGCGGGGAATTCCGCCGATGGCGGCGGGCAGTGCCAAGATTCGAGTGACCTTTCAGGTCGATGCCGATGGCCTGCTCAGTGTCGCGGCGCGTGAGCTGGGCAGTGGCGTTGAGACCTCTGTTGAGGTCAAGCCTTCCTATGGCCTGGAGGATGGCGAGATCGCACGGATGCTTCAGGACTCTTACAGTTATGCCAAAGAGGATCAGGAAGCGCGCACTCTGAGGGGGCTGCAGGTTGATGCAGACCGCCTGATCGAAGCGCTGCAGAGTGCCCTGGATGCCGATGGTGAGCGACTGCTTAATGAGCAGGACCGGAGTATGCTGCAGCAGGGTATCGAGCAGCTGAGGCGTTTGCGTCAAGGAGTCGAGCACAAGGCGATCGCTAAGGGCATAGAGGTGCTGAGTATTGCCAGTGATGATTTTGCATCCCTGCGTATGGATGATGGCATCAAGCGTGCCCTCTCCGGACACGCGGTCAATGAAATTTAGTTTGATGAGGCCTGCGCCTTAGGGTGCTTAAGGGCTTCGCTATTATTGTGTAACTTCCCTGTTGGGAATTAAGGAGTTGAGATGCCCCAGTTGATCTTTCTGCCGCACGCTGAACTTTGCCCTGAGGGCAAGGTCATTACTGCCGAGCCCGGTATCAGTATTTGTGATGCGGCCTTGGAGCAAGGGATTGAGATTGAGCACGCCTGTGAAAAGTCCTGTGCCTGCACCACCTGTCATGTGATCATCCGTGAAGGTAGTGAGTCATTGGGCGAGGCCGATGAATTGGAAGACGATATGCTGGATAAGGCCTGGGGGCTGGAGCCCGATTCGCGGCTGAGCTGTCAGGCGCTGGTCAGCGACAAGGATCTGGTGATCGAGATCCCTAAGTACACCCTCAATCAAGTCTCTGAGGTTCATTAGGTTAGTTTTAAGTCGATTCTAGGTCGATAGTGGGCAGGATACAAACAGGAGGCCGTGATGGCGCTTAAGTGGATAGATACGCTGGATATCGCGATAGAGTTGGTTGAAAAGCATCCCGATGTGGACCCCCGGGTCCTGCGTTTTACCGACCTGATGGCGTGGGTGTTGGCGCTGGATGAGTTCGATGATGATCCTAAGCACTGTGGTGAGAAGATCCTTGAAGCCATTCAGGCAGCCTGGATCGACGAACTGGACTAGCGGGTTTCGCAGTAGATCAGTCTATTCTCGGTCAGCCTCCTAGGGTTATGGGTTGGCCTCAGGTAAACTAGTCGTCTGATACTTGCAATTAATTTATTAGTCATTCGTCATTAAGCCTTGAGCACTGGTTGTTCAGGGCTTTTCGTCGTTATATAATTTGCCCTTTTTCCAGCCGAATTTTTAGGAGGTTGCTTAAATGTTACGAGTTTCTCAGGAAGCGCTGACCTTCGATGATGTATTACTGGTGCCCGGCTATTCCGAGGTGCTGCCCAAGGATGTGAGCCTGAAAACACGGCTGACCAAGAAGCTTGAGCTCAATATTCCGCTGCTCTCTGCGGCCATGGATACCGTCACCGAGTCGCGTCTGGCCATTGCCATGGCGCAGGAGGGGGGTATCGGTATCATTCACAAGAGCATGACGATCGCCAAACAGGCCGCGGAAGTACTCCGGGTTAAGCGCTATGAGAGCGGCGTGGTTAAAGACCCTATTACTTGTTCCCCTGATCTAACCGTGGGTGAGCTGCATAAGCTGGCCGCGCAGCATGGATTCTCAGGCTTCCCGGTGGTTAAGGGGAATGATCTGGTGGGCATCGTGACCAGCCGGGATATGCGTTTCGAGCAGCATCTGGATGCGAGCGTGGATTCGATCATGACCGCCAAGGAGAAGCTGGTTACCGTCCCTGAGGGTGCCGATGCCGACCAGGTCCGCAATCTGCTACGCAAGCATCGGATCGAGAAGATTCTGGTCGTCGATGCCGATTTCCATCTTAAAGGGATGATGACGGTTAAGGATATCAATAAGGCCAGGGCCTATCCCAATGCCACCAAAGACAGCGAAGGCAGTCTGATCGTGGGTGCGGCAGTCGGCACCGGTCCTGACACTGAAGAGCGGATAGCCGCGCTGGCCAAGGCCGGGGTCGATGTGATTGTCGTAGATACCGCACATGGTCACTCCAAGGGTGTTATCGACCGGGTGCGCTGGACCAAGCAGAATTTCCCTGATGTCCAGGTGATTGGCGGTAATATCGCCACTGCCGAAGCGGCGGTGGCACTGGCGGATGCGGGTGCTGATGGGGTTAAGGTCGGCATAGGTCCCGGTTCTATCTGTACGACGCGAGTTGTTGCGGGTGTCGGTGTTCCCCAGATCTCTGCGGTGGCTAATGTGGCCGCGGCGTTGAAGGATCGCGGCGTGCCGCTGATCGCCGATGGGGGTATCCGCTTCTCGGGCGACTTGGCCAAAGCCATTGCCGCCGGCGCCAGCGCAGTCATGCTGGGCAGCATGCTGGCCGGCACGGATGAGGCGCCGGGAGAGATCGAGTTGTTCCAGGGGCGTTCTTACAAAGCCTACCGGGGCATGGGATCGATAGGTGCCATGGCGCAGTCTCAGGGATCCTCAGACCGCTATTTTCAGGACGCCAGTGCGGGGGCTGAGAAACTGGTCCCTGAGGGGGTTGAAGGCCGGGTCGCCTGTAAAGGCCCTATGGCGGCCGTCGTGCATCAGATGATGGGCGGCTTGCGTTCAAGTATGGGCTATACCGGCAGTGCGGATATCGAGCAGATGCGCACCAAACCGCAGTTTGTACGCATTACGGGTGCAGGGATGGCGGAAAGCCACGTCCATGACGTGACGATCACCAAAGAATCGCCCAACTACAGGGTCGGTTAGACCGTTCCCTGGATACAGCGCGATGGGGCTGTGATTGCAGCCCCATCTTGTTTCAGAGTAACTTTTAGCAGCACCGGGGGCGGCCTATGCCGAGCCTCCAGGGCGGAGTAAGCGATCGTGACAGTTGATATTCATGCACAGCGTATTCTCATTCTTGATTTCGGCTCTCAGTACACCCAGTTGATCGCCCGTCGGGTGCGTGAGTGCGGTGTCTTCTCTGAGATTCGGGCCTTTGATATGAGCGAGGCAGAGATCAGGGAGTTCAATCCAAAGGGGATTATTCTGGCCGGCGGCCCTGAGTCGGTAGCCGCTGCGGATACCCCGCGAGCGCCCCAGGTGGTGTTTGAGTTGGGCGTGCCGGTGCTGGGGATCTGCTACGGCATGCAGACCATGGCGGAGCAGTTGGGGGGCTCGGTGACGACCTCGGAACAGCGCGAATTCGGTTATGCCAAAGTCAGGGTCGAGGGCAACAGTGCACTGCTGGAGGGTATCGAAGATCACGTCGCCAACAACGGGGTGTTGTTGCTGGATGTATGGATGAGCCACGGCGACAAGGTCGGCGTGATGCCCGAGGGCTTTCATCTGATGGCCTCGACGGAGAGTGCGCCTATAGCGGGCATGTATGACCAGCAGCGCGGTTTCTATGGGGTCCAGTTCCATCCGGAGGTCACTCATACCAAGCAGGGCGAACGGATCCTATCGCGCTTTGTGCGCGATATCTGCGGCTGCGAAGGCCTTTGGACCGCATCCAATATCGTTAAGGATGCTATCGAGCAGGTCCGCGAAAAAGTGGGCAGCGATCATGTGCTGCTAGGTCTGTCAGGAGGGGTCGATTCTTCGGTAGTCGCCGCGCTGCTGCATAAGGCCATAGGTAAACAACTGACCTGCGTGTTTGTCGATAACGGCCTGTTGCGTAAAAATGAAGGCGATCAGGTGATGGACATGTTCGCCAAGAACATGGGCGTCAAGGTGATCCGCGTCAATGCTCAGGAGCTGTTTCTGGGTAAGCTCGTGGGTGTGGCTGATCCTGAAGCCAAGCGCAAAGTCATTGGTAATACCTTTATCGAGGTGTTTGATGCCGAATCACAGAAGATTGATAACGTTAAATGGCTGGCACAGGGCACCATCTATCCTGATGTAATCGAATCTGCCGCTGGCAAGACCGGCAAGGCGCATATGATCAAGTCGCACCACAATGTCGGTGGGTTGCCGGATGATATGGCGCTGGCGCTGATCGAACCCCTGCGCGAGCTTTTCAAGGACGAGGTTCGCAAGATCGGTCTGGAACTGGGTCTGCCCTATGACATGGTTTACCGTCACCCGTTCCCCGGTCCGGGGCTGGGCGTGCGTATCCTGGGTGAGGTCAAACGCGAATTCGCCGATATTCTGCGAGAAGCTGATGCGATTTTTATGGAGGAGCTGCATCGTTCGGGTTGGTATCACAAAACCAGCCAGGCGTTTGTGGTGTTCCTTCCGGTCAAATCGGTGGGTGTTGTCGGCGATGGCCGTCGCTATGAATATGTCGTGTCGCTACGTGCGGTAGAAACGATCGACTTTATGACGGCGCGCTGGGCACACCTCCCCTATGAATTGCTGGAGGCCGTCTCGAGCCGGATCATCAACGAAATCTCAGGGATCTCCCGGGTTGCTTATGATGTCTCCAGCAAGCCACCGGCGACGATAGAGTGGGAATAGAGATCGGCACCTAATCAATTGATATAAGTATTATATCTCTATAAGTGTTGATGCGCGCCCAGCTAAATTTTTAATTTAGTTGGGCGTTTGCATTATAGTTACATGTAATAATACGCGTAGCGGTTCCTGTTTAGCGTGTAATGACCCCAGGTAAAAATTGAGTTAGCCTTAAATCGGGTGCAAAGGTCAGGCAGCAGGTCTCTCAGCAACAGCGTAAGCCTCTTCTGTTTTTAAACATTTATATATTCGAAAATCAGGGTATGACTCTGGTGAGACGATTGCTGCCTGTCAGATGTACGCAAAAATAATTAAACTTTTGTTTTTAAAGTGATATCTGTATTAAGGTCGTACTGCGAGTTTAGCCAGCAGTCGTTATGTGGATACGCCACATTCATTTGCGCTGTGTGTTTCGCCTCTAACAAACACCTGCAAAATTTAAGATTAATGCTTAAGCATAAACACACGTGAGGACCATAATGGAAAGCAGCTTTTAATTCACCAACAATTGGTTTGAGGTTACCGCAAAATCCTATGGGACCGACTTATACCCCAAATAAAACCAACTCGAATTTTAGAGGTCGGTTCATATGAAGGAGCAAGTACGTGCTATCTGATTGATAAGCTAGGTTCTCAAAAAGACATAGAAATTCACTGCGTCGATACGTGGGAGGGTGGTGTAGAGAACAAAGAGGGGGTTTTGCTCAGGCAGATATGTCAGCTGTTGAGAAGCGGTTTGCAAAAACACACAGATTGCTAAAAATAAAATAACGAATCACGTGGAATTAATAATTCACAAAAACTTTAGTGACTTAGCCTTAGCCGTACTAATTGCAGGCGGAAAGGAAAGTTATTTTGATTTCATATATATAGATGGATCGCATCAAGCGCCTGATGTTCTATGTGACGCTTTGCTTTGCTTTGCTTTCGGCTGCTAAAGAACAATGGCGTTATGGCTTTTGATGACTATCTTTGGCAAGAGAAACTGCCGTATGGATCAGACCCCATTCGTTGGCCAAAGATAGCAATAGACGCCTTTACAAATATATACTGCCGCAAGCTTAAAATTATAAGTGCTCCTCTTTGTCAGCTATACATTCAGAAAATAAGCGATTAAAAAACCTGGTAACCGCTTTAAGAATATCCAGGTCGGGGTTGAGGCGTTACTGTCTCTATAGGACGGTGCTTCCCTAATGATCCATCATAGCGATGCTGGCTGAATCGGACGACGAGCGTGCGGCGCGATTAGGGTCTTCAGCCTTAATGTGCGATGGTGTCTCCAAGCAATAGATTTCTCACTAGGTAGATTCCTTCCGCGAAGTTTCTGCGGTTTCATGTCCAAGCAAGCCCGCCACTGGCGGGTTTTTTTTTGCTTGAGGGTGTATTCTGGCTTTCGAGTTACTGGAGGCGTCCTGCGATGGTTGCCCGCACTGCGGGGGAGTCTCTACTCTCAGTTATGTTTTCCAGTTATTTTTTTAGTTATAACTAATGGACTTGGGCGTTGGCTGTTGATTATGCATAGAATTTTGTTATTCGCGCTGCTGTTTACATCAGGGGCCTGGGCTACCGAAGTAGCGAGTATTAGCGCCTGTAAACCCGAAGGCGAGATCTGGATCTGTGCCACCTGGAAAGATAATCGGGTGGCGGTGTACCGCAGCCAGCATTATCTTAGTGGGATCGAATTCACAGGTGAGGTCGGGTCTGTAACTCAATCGGCGTCTAAGGCCACAACCCTGTCCACTACGATGTCCGCAACTACGATGTCCGCAACTAAAAGGATGTCCAAGAGCGCTGTGGCCTCGGATATCCAGGGCGAGGCTCTCGCGGGCCGCTATACTCTGCAGCTGCTCGCCTGTCATAGTGCACCCTGTAACCGTCGGTTGCAGCGGTTAAAGAGCATTCCCGAGAGTCGCGAGGTCGAGATTAAAAACGCTAATGCTCTCTGGCGGGTGTTGCTGGTCGGACGTTACAATTCTATAAAAACGGCCCAACAGGCAGCGGCTGAGTTGATGAGTGAGTATAAGCTTCGCGACAAGCCCTGGGTCAGAACGCTGGACTCCATCGCACGCCGGCGTGTCGGTTCCTGAGCTGTAAGATTCTGATTGTTTTTTTAAAGCTACCCTTAGTTGTTCCTTCAAGGTCTTTCTTTAAGGTCTTCCCTTAAGGTCTTCCCTTAGGGTATAAAACGGTGCAATATTTCGCGCCTTCGCAGGGCCCCGACACGGGGGCTGTATACGGCATTGATCTTTATCGATCTATGCGCTCGATCACTCGCGTCTAAGGACTTGCTTAGACGCTGTTTAAGGATTTTTTCTGTTGAAAAATAATACTCCCAATGCCTGGTCTGCCGCTCAATCTGCCGATCTGTACGGTATTGATCACTGGGGTGCAGGGTACTTTGAGTTGTCCGAACAGGGCGATGTAATGGTCAAGGTTCCCTTTGATGGCACCGATGTGCGGGTCTCCATTCCGGAGATATTGTCCGGCATCCGCCAGCGCGGGTTGCCGTTGCCACTGCTGCTGCGGATCGAAAATCTGCTCGATGCGCAGATCCAAAAGCTTAACGAGGCGTTCGCCACTGCGATCGCAAGGCTCGACTACCAGGGTGAGTATCGGGGTGTTTTTCCGATCAAGGTCAACCAGCAGGCCCAGGTGATCGAAGAGATCGCTCACTTCGGCGAGCGCTACCAGCACGGACTGGAAGCGGGCAGTAAGGCGGAACTGATCGTCGCCCTGTCGGCGATTAAGGCCGACGGCCGGTTGATTATCTGCAACGGCTATAAGGATCAAGAGTTTATAGATCTGGGTCTGCGTGCCCAGCGGCTGGGTTATCGCTGTGTCTTCGTGATAGAAACACCTACCGAGCTGCCGATCATTATTGAACGCAGTAACGCCTTGGGAATTCGACCCTTTCTCGGGGTGCGGGTTAAACTCTCCTCCAAGGTCAGTGGTTTATGGAATAAGACCAGCGGCGATCGCAGCATCTTCGGCCTGACGACTAACCAGCTGGTTACGGCGATAGATACCCTCAAAGCCAATGACATGCTCGATTGCATGCATCTGCTGCACTATCACCTGGGTTCGCAGATCCCCAATATTCTCGAGATCCGCAACGGTGTGACTGAGGCCTGCCGCTACTATACCGACCTGGTCAAAGAGGGTGCCCCCATGGGTTATCTTGACCTGGGCGGCGGTCTGGCGGTGGATTACACGGGCGCCAAAAATAATCAGGAACACTCCAAGAACTATAGCCTGAATGAATACTGCAGCGATATCGTCGAGGCAGTGGCCAGTATGCTCGATAGCCAGGGCATTGCGCACCCCTGTATCGTGACCGAGTCAGGACGTTCCACGGTGGCCTACTCTTCGATCCTGCTGTTTAATATTCTCGATGTGACGACCTTTGAGCCTGGGGTATTACCCGTAACCCTGGCTGAGGACGCCCATGATCTGATCGTTAATCTGCGTGCCGTAGTCGAAGCGGTTGGCGCCGATAATTTGCAGAAATGCTACAACGATGCGATCTACTACCGTGATGAGCTGGGCGAGCTATTCAGGCGCGGGCAGATCGATCTGCGTCAGCGCTCGTTGTCTGAAAATCTGTTTCTGGAGGCGTTGCAGCGGATCAAGACCAATCTGCGCCTGTGCGAGCGGACGCCGCCTGAGCTTGAAGGCTTGCGCGAGTATCTGGCCGATATCTACTACGGTAACTTCAGTGTGTTCCAGTCGCTTCCCGATACCTGGGCCATCGATCAGGTGTTCCCGGTGATGCCGATCCATCGTAATAACGAAGAGCCGACGCGTGAGGCGATCATCGCCGATATCACCTGTGACTGTGACGGCAAAATCGACCGTTTTATCGATGCCAACGAGGTCCGTAATACCCTGGCGTTGCATCCCCTAAAAGAGGATGAAGATTACGTGCTGGGCGTATTCCTGGTCGGAGCCTATCAGGAGACGCTGGGCGATCTGCATAACCTGCTGGGCGATACTGCGGTAGCCAGTGTCCGGATTAATGCCGATGCAAGCTTCGATGTGGTGAAAGAGCTGGATGGTGACAGCATCTCCGATGTGCTCAGCTACGTGGAATACCAGCCCCAGGCACTGCTAGAAAGCTTTCGAGGGGTCGCCGAGCGGGCGGTGCGTGAGGGCAAGATCAGCCCGACGGAGCGCCGCGAAGTGCTGCAGAGCTTTAGTGCCAGCCTGCGCGGCTATACCTATTACGAACGTTGATGGGTCTGTGGTGGCCTGGCTGGGGTTCGCATATGGCCGGGCCAGGCACCGAGGTATCGATGGACAATTTTGATGAACAATAACGCTGCGCTGCTTGATCAGCAGGATCAGTACTGGATGACCCATGCCCTGGCGCTGGCCGAACAGGGCGCGGTTCTGGGCGAGGTACCAGTCGGTGCCCTGGTGGTGCTCGAGGGTGAGCTGATCGGTGAGGGCTGGAACCAGCCGATCAGCAGTCATGATCCCAGTGCTCATGCCGAGGTGGTGGCGTTGCGCCAGGCATCGCGCAAGCTGCTAAATTATCGGCTGCCGGGTGCGACCCTCTACGTCACCCTCGAACCCTGCACCATGTGCGCCGGCGCCCTGATCCATGCGCGTATCTCACGCGTGGTCTATGGCGCGTCCGAGCCTAAGGCCGGGGTAGTCGCTAGCCGTACAAAGCTGCTGTCGAGCGACTGGTTTAACTGGTCGCCGGCGGTGACCGGCGGGGTGTTGGCCGAGCAGTGCAGTGCCCAGCTAAGGCGTTTCTTTGCCGAGCGCAGAGCGGAAAAAAAGCGCTTGAAGGACGTCGCCCCTTAATTCTTGGTGTTTCCTGATTACCCCTAATCCTCAGC
This sequence comes from Motiliproteus sp., assembly GCA_047633175.1. GTDB lineage: Bacteria > Pseudomonadota > Gammaproteobacteria > Pseudomonadales > Balneatricaceae > Motiliproteus. The sequence goes on from JBLIEQ010000050.1 coordinate 17,175, forward strand.
CTGACAGCTTATTAGCAGCTGTGCCGCCAGACAAAATACCCGGGGGGCTTGGCGTGCCGCTTACGCCCTTGCTACTATGGCGCCTCCCAAGGAAGAGTCGCCCGCAGTTAGCCGGGCGAATCAGTGGTCAAGGATGCAAACATGGTTTTTCAGCGCGCCAGCGACACCCGTTTTATTATCGAGATCGCCGGGGCCGAGGATGATTACCAGCTGCTCCGGCTGGAGGGAACGGAGGCGATCTCCCGGCCGTTTTCCTTCGAGCTGGAGGTGGTCTGCGAAGATCCGGAGGTTGCCCTGGCCTCCTTGGTGGGCCAGAGCGCGGTAGTGACCCTGCTCGACCCGGATGCTGACGGCGACATGCTGCCGCGCTTTATTCATGGCCTGATCGTCGAAGCGGGCCTGGGTGAACAGGGCGTGCATCAGACAAGCTA
>JBLIEQ010000051.1:0-12572 GCA_047633175.1 Motiliproteus sp.
ACCTGTATCTCTACTTCGAAAAACGGCCCCTGGAGTTGTTAATAAATCTCTTGGAAACCGACTTCGTTTGCGCCTTGGCGTTAACGAGGGGCGCATTCTACAGGCCTCAGCGCTGCCGTCAACGGCTATTGTTGATTTTTTTGTAGGTCGGCGCTTTGTGGGTAGAAAGTAGTCCGACAAGGCTAGCAGGGAGCGGCCATCGTCGGACTAAAGTCCGACCTACAAGCCCGACCTACAAGCCCGACCTACAATTCCGACAGACTGCTACTCTTATGCACTTAAGGATGCGGCCTGTTACCGCAGCAACCTCCCCTTGGAATAAGACGCTATGATTACCGACCGACTCCGACAGCTGTTTGAGAACACAATCCGTGTGGTGTTCGGCCTGATTCTGATCCTGATTGTACTCGGCATCGGTATAGGAGCCATTCAGCTGGTCGTTGATATCTGGAAGCTGATGCGGCTGGAAGGGATTACCGGGCAGTATATCGACCTGATTTCCGATGTACTGACCCTTTACGTGCTGGTCGAGCTGTCACGGTCATTGCTCGAGTATTTCGACAGCAACAAGCTGCGTATGACCTTTATCGTCGATGCTGGGATCATCTTTGTGATCCGTGAAATATTAATCGGCCTGTTCAAGCACACGCTTGAGGCCGACATGATCTTCGCACTGGCGGCGCTGATACTCTCCCTGTCGATTCTGCGCATCGGCACAGCGCTGGTCCATATAAAGGAAGAGGAGAACGCTAAGCTCTGATCTGGCTCCCTATTCTCGAGGAGATCGCTTATGGCTTCAGCGACGATAACGCTCAGTAGCCGCCCTGATGCCAGCGCGAGACTCTCTCGAAGGACAGCTCAAGCTCGCCGTTGCGGATATTCCTCATCTATCGGGCATAATTCGCCTGATTCCCTTTGTTAACTCCCCTGTTCGACTCAATGGCCGCAGCAGATCTCCGTAACCTTGGTAGCAGACAGAGCGTCTGCTGCTGACTCTGGTGACGCCATCCTCTGGCGACCCCGGATCTTCTGGTGGGCCTATCCTTTGCTTAACTGAGAACCCTGACTGCCATGCTAGAACTCAACGGACAGCTAACCCATTTTGCCAATCCTCAAGCCGATATTCAGCACCCCTATTCTGATGCTCAGAAAGAGGTTATCTGCGTTGCCAATGCAGTGGGTGCCATTGCGGATATCAAGACCTGGCCGGGTTATGCGGTCACCCCCCTGCATAGCCTGGCTTCGATGGCGTCAACCGTCGGGGTAAGCTCCATCTGGTACAAAGATGAATCTCAACGTTTCGGCCTGAAGAGTTTTAAAGCACTGGGCGGCGCCTATGCGGTAGCGCGACAGTTGCAGCAGTCGCTGGAACAGAGCACCGGCAGCCGTCCGACCATCGCCGAACTGCTGGAGGGACGCTGGAAAGCCGAAGTCGCAGGGCTGGTAATCAGCTGCGCCACCGATGGCAATCATGGCCGGTCCGTCGCCTGGGGGGCTCAGATGTTCGGCTGCGGTTGCGTCATCTATATACACCGCGATGTCTCCGAAGGGCGCAGGCAGGCGATGGAGGTCTTCGGTGCCGAAGTCATACGCATTGCTGGAAACTATGATGACTCGGTGCGCCAGAACGACCTAGATGCTAAGGCGCATAACCGCATCATCGTGTCCGATACCAGCTACCCGGGCTACATGGAGATCCCCAAGGATGTCGCCCTGGGCTATACGGTGATGCTGTCCGAGATTGTCGAGCAACTGGAGGGCGATATACCGACCCATGTCTTTGTGCAGGGGGGGGTCGGCGGACTGGCATCGGCGGTTGCCGGTTATTTTTGGGATCTATGGGGTAACAAACGCCCCCGCTTCGTCGTGGTCGAGCCAGAGCAGGCCAACTGCCTGCAACTCAGCGCCAAAGCAGGCGAGCCCGTTGTGGTCCAGGGAGATCTGGAGACGCTGATGGCAGGCCTGGCCTGTGGCGAGGTGTCCGCATTGGCCTGGCAAATTCTGCACAACGGTGCTGATGATTTTATGACTCTTAGCGAGGAAGCTGTGCCTGCAACCATGCGCCTGCTGGCCAAAGGATATAAGCAGGACCCTGCCATCGAAGCCGGAGAATCTGGCGTACCAGGGCTGGCGGCGGCGTTGCTGGCAAGAGAATCGGCGGAGTTTGCCGCAGCCCTGGGTTTAAATGCCGACAGTAAAGTGCTGGTGTTAGGAACCGAGGGTGCCACCGATCCGGAACTCTATCAGCAGCTGGTCGGCTGACAGCTCGCGCCGCCGTTGTCGGCTTTCTTTGGGTGAAACGGAGTCCGACAAGGCTGGCAGGTAGCTGCCGTTGTCGGCTTTCTTTGGGCGGAACGGAGTCTGATCTACAAAAAAGACGTCGGACTAACGTCCGACCCACAAAAAACAACCCCCTTTATTCGCGTTCCTCTTCATTAAAAGCGGGCACAGATAACCCTGCTTTTACCGTATCCATCACCACGTTCGTCTGAAAGTTCCGTACGTTGGCGTTGTCGAAAAAGGCTTCGCGGGTAAAGCGCTCGTAGCCGTCCATATCCACCGCCGTCACCAGCAGGATAAAGTCAGAACTGCCGGTCACGTAGTAGCACTGCTGGACCGCCCTGTTATTTTTCATCTCCTTCTTAAAGGCGTCCATCAGATCCGACCGCTCACGCTCAAGGCTTACCTGCACGATTAGGGTTACTGCCCGCCCAACAGCCCGGGGGTTGACGACCGACACATCCGCCTGAATCAGCTGCTGCTCTCGCATGCGCTTGAGGCGCCGCTGCACAGCGGCGGGAGACAGCCCGACCTGCTCTGCAATCTGCTCGGAGGTGGTGCGATTGGATAGCTGCACGATTTCAAGAATATGGCGGTCAAAATTATCGATGGCGGGCGTCTGCGATGAAGCCATGCGGGTTTTCCCCCTGCTGTTGCCTGACTGCGTTGGGCGGCCTGTTAAGTACTGCCTGTTGAGGATGGCTGCTGCCGGCATGGATGTGGGCTTGTCTATAAGAACCCAGGCTCAGCGCCGCGCACCTACAATGATTAATTTACTTGTTAAATACCAGTTATTTGCAGTATTTAATCACTTTGATCGACAGATTGCAGCCATAGTACAGTGCTGCTCTGTACTATGGATGTTTAACAGACCCATGATGCATGCCGCACGGGTCCGACTGTCTGCAATAAAAGCCCCCATGAGAAGCTGCTGATGAACATTGAAACCCTGAAGCCCCTTCAGCCTCTCGAACATCTGGCGCCTGCCGGAAGGATCGGTGTCATCGCCCTGGCGACTGACTTTAATATCGAACAGGACCTGAGGCGGATCTATCCCAAGGGCGTATTTATGTTCACCAACCGGGTCCGTAACCGCAACCCTTTAACCATTAAGAATCTGCGCACCCTGGAACCCAGCATCAGCGCCGCTGCCGATGCAATTCTTCCCGGCACCGATCTGGATGCGATGATCTTCGCCTGCACCTCGGGTACCGTGGCGATCGGCATCGATAGAGTCACCGAATTGATCCAACAGGTGCGCCCCGGGGTGCCGGTCACCAATCCGGTGACGGCTGCTGTGTTGGCGTTCGAACGCTTCGGTGCCAGGCGTATCTCGATCCTGACGCCCTATACCCAGGGCGTGAACCAGGAGATAGCCGCATTGTTCGAGAACATGGGCCTGGAGGTGCTGAATATCGCCGGCTTTGGTTTCGAAGATGATACCGCCATGACCTTTATTACCCCTGAGGATATCGCGGATGCGGCCGTAAAGGTCTGCGATCCCCAGGCCGACCTGCTGTTTATCTCCTGTACTGCGCTACGCGCCTCGGGGGTGATTGAGCAGATCGAGGCGCGCCTGGGTAAACCGGTGGTCAGCAGCAACCAGGCGCTGGCCTGGCATAGCCTGCAGCTGGTGAACTACGCGGCCCCGGTCCCCGGGTTTGGGTCGTTGTTGATGGCTGTTGCCGACCCTATACCGGCAGCCTGAGTTGTATCTTTTAACGTTGCTTTTTACCTTTTATCGCCTGTCCTGACAGGCTGGAGTCTTCATCCGTGCCAAGAGAGTCGTCATCACTGGAACACTCGCTAATCGCTCAAATGATCGAATGGCGTCGCCATATGCACCGTTTCCCCGAGTGTGGGTTTGAGGTGCAGCAGACCTCTGAATTTATCGCCGAAAAACTAGAAGGCTGGGGCATAGAGGTGGTGCGTAATATCGGCCAGACCGGCGTGCTGGGGATTCTGCGCGGCGGTGAGGGAGAGGCTAGTATCGGCCTGCGTGCCGATATGGATGCGCTGCATATCCATGAGCAGAACAGCTTCGACCACTGCTCTCGGCACGACGGCAAGATGCACGCCTGTGGCCACGATGGCCACTCCGCCATGCTGCTGGGTGCCGCCTGCCATCTCGCCAAGACCCTTTCCTTCAACGGTACGGTCTACTTTATCTTCCAGCCTGATGAAGAACATGGGCGAGGCGCTCAGGCGATGATCGATGACGGCTTGTTTGAACGCTTCCAGATCGATGCCGTCTATGGCATGCATAACCTGCCCGGCCTGCCTGAAGGTCACTTTGCCGTGCGTCCGGGTTCGCTGATGGCCAGCGAGAGCAGTTTCGAGATGACGATTGAGGGTGTCGGCGGCCATGCGGCGCTGCCGCATCTGGGCATCGACCCTATCGTGATAGGGGCACAGGTGGTGCTGGCACTGCAGACGATTGTCTCGCGCAACCTCAGTGCGATCTCTGAGACGGCGGTGGTCTCCGTCACCGAGTTTATAACCAACGGCACCGTCAACGTGATCCCCTCAGAGGTCACGATTAAGGGCGATTGCCGCTGCTTTACCGAAGACGCGCTGGCCAGGATTGAAAACAGCATGGAGCGCATCGTCGCAGGGATCTGTCAGGCGGCGGGTGCCGGTTACCGGTTTGAATTTATTAACACCTTCTATCCGACTATTAACAGTGCGCTGGAAACCCGCTACGCCATCGAGGCCGCCGAAAAAGTACTGGGCAGCGACAACGTCGACGGCAGCTGCGAGCCCTTCACGATCTCCGAAGACTTTTCCAGCATGCTACGGGTCAAGCCCGGTTGTTACGCCCTGCTGGGTAACGGCACCGAATCGGTCGGTGGCTGCGCCCTGCACAATCCTAAATATGATTTTAACGATCGCATCCTGGAAAAAGGTGCGCGCTACTGGATCCAGCTCGTGAGCGATCGATTGATTGAAAGCAAGAGCAAGAGCTAAATCCATAACTACAACAATAGCTTCAACAATAGCTACACCAATAGCCACACCATCACTTCATGAAGCCACCCCCAGGGGTGGCTTAAAAATCCTCGCCGAGGCTGTTGTTACGGCTGCTAACGAGATAGAGAAACACTATGACCGACTTGCCTATCGCCCCTGCACGGGGATTTGAGATCTCCGAATTTGAACGGCGCACCCAGCAGCTGCAGCAGCGCATGGGCGAGCAGCAGATCGATGCCGTGTTTTTCACCACCGAACCCGAATTTCGGTATTTCAGCGGCTTTAAATCGCAGTTTTGGGAAAGCCCGACCCGGCCCTGGTTTCTGGTCATACCCAGTAGCGGAGTGCCTATAGCCGTGGTACCGGAGATCGGCGTCGCCGGCTTCGAGCAGACCTGGATCGAGGATGTTCGTAGCTGGCCGTCACCGCGCCCGGAAGACGACGGCGTCTCGCTGCTGGGCGATACCCTGGCAGAGGTCAGCCAGCGCCATCACCGTATCGGCGCGATGCTGGGACCGGAGACGCACCTGCGGATGCCGGCAGCCAACTTCGCCAGCCTGCAGCAGCGCCTGGGACAGCATGCTATGATCGACGTGTCGACCAGTGTCCGCGCTATTCGTAGCATCAAATCGCCGGCGGAAGTTGCCAAGATCCGCTTCGCCTGCGAAGTCACCGCCGCCGGCTTCGAGTATCTGCTGCAGCATTTGCGAAGCGGCATGACCGAGCGGCAAGCCTGCAAGGCGATGCACCTGGAGATGCTGCGCCTTGGAGCTGATGTCTGCCCCTACCTGATCTCCGCATCGGGGAGCGGCGGTTATAACAACATCATCATGGGGCCGACCGACCGCCTTCTCGGCGAAGGCGATCTGCTGATTATCGATACCGGTGCCAACTTCGATGGCTATTTCAGCGACTTCGACCGTAACTACGGCTTCGGCCGGGTCGAAGTCGCTGCGCATCGCGCCTATGAGGCGACCTATCAGGCGACCGAGGCGGGCCTGCAGATCGCCGCGCCAGGCCGAACGACCGGTGAACTCTGGCAGGCGATGTGGTCAGTGCTCGAAGATGCCGGCGCCCTGAGCAATGACGTCGGGCGCATGGGCCACGGCCTGGGAATGCAGCTGACCGAATGGCCATCCCATGTACCCGGTGGCGACGTGACCCTCCAACCAGGCATGGTCCTGACCCTAGAACCAGGGATGACCTTCGCGCCGGGCAAGATGATGGTGCATGAGGACAACATACTGATTACCGAGCAGGGTTGCGAACTGCTGCATCGGAGAACCTGGCCGAACCTGCCTATTATCGACCGTTAATCTCTCTTTAGGGGCTGCGCTTATCTTAGCGATTGCGTTTGAACGGGGGCCTTAGAACCCCTAAACTGCTTGGGACCCCAACGTCTGGTGAACATATGCCCCCGAAAACGACAGGGCTGCTGCTTGGCGTCGCTGGCGCGATGCTGCTGTCTCCCGATGTACTGGTGATGCGCTGGATAGAACTGGACCACAGTGAGATCCTGTTTTGGCGCGGCCTGTTTCTGACCTTCGGCTTCAGTATCGTGATCTGCGCTCGGCACCGCCTGAAATGCCTGCGAGCCTTCGTCAATGCCGGTCAGGCCGGGGTCGTCGCCGGGATCATTTTTGCGGCAAACACCTACTGCTTTACCCAGGCGATGCAACAGACCAGTGCGGCCGCTGCCATGATGATTATTAGCACGGCACCGCTGTTTGCGGCGCTTATCGGTTGGCTGCTCCTGGGTGAACGTATCAGCCGGCGCACGGCGCTCACCATCGCCTGCACCCTGGTCGGGATCTCGGTGATCGCCGTTGATAATGGCGGTGATAACAGCGTGACCGGCAACCTGTTTGCCCTAGGATGCGCCATCTGCATGGCGACCAGCTTCAATTGGTCACGGCTAAAGGCACCGCTGGATCTCACCCCAGGTCTCGCCCTGGGAGGCCTCTTTATTGCCGCGTTTTCGCTGCTGGGAAGCAACGGCCAAGCCTCGCCGAGTACGGTGCAGCTGGGTGCGATAGCGCTCACCGCCGCCATTACAATGCCCCTGGGATACACCCTGTTACAGCTTGCACCGCGGTACATCAGCGCAACAGACGTAAGCCTGTGCCTGCTGCTTGAAGCCATTTTTGGCGCGTTTTGGGTGTGGCTGGCGCTGGATGAAGTCCCCACCGCTATGACGCTGCTAGGCAGTAGCGTTATCTTAGTATCACTGACCTTTTACGCCTTCGGTAACAGACTCACTGCACGCGTTAAGAACCCGACCGCCTGCCAGACCGCAGCCAGACAAAGGGGGGGGTAACGGGGGATAACGGGGAGGGATAGCTTAGAGCCGCTAGACTCCCTGTTCTCGCTTTCTTCTGTCTTTGCGCTATCCTGTTAGTAAGTATCCACAAACGATTGTTATTACTGTGGACTATGTCTAAACGAGCATACAAATTCAGGTTCTACCCCACTGACGAGCAGGCTCAATTGCTCGCTAGAACCTTTGGCTGCACTCGCGTTGTTTACAACCATATTCTCAACTGGCGTAAAGACGCGTTTGAGCAGAACCAAGAAAAAATCGGTTACGCCGGTGCCAGTCGTAAACTCACTGCTATCAAAATGCTGCCTGAATTTTCGTGGCTTAATGAAGTGTCCTGCGTCCCTTTGCCGCAGTGTTTGCGGCATCAGCAGGCAGCGTTTAAGAACTTCTTCGATAAGCGTTCTAGCTATCCTAAGTTCAAGAGCAAGCACCACCGTCAGTCCATAGCGCTGACTAAGAGCGGCTTTAAATATCTTGATGGGGAGCTCTACATGGCTAAGTCGAAGGAACCATTGGCAGTGCGTTGAAGCCGTAATCTCGCCAGTGATTCCAGCACCATAACGACTTCCAAGGACTCGAGCAGGTATTTTGATCCTGCCTGTGTCAGTTCCAGCCGGAAAAACTGAGGGTGAATCCCAATATAATTGGCATCGATCTCGGCATTACAGACCTGTTTATCACCGACAGGGGGTGAAAAGGTCCGCAATCCCCGCCATACGCTGAAATACGCTATCAAGCTGGCTACGGCGCAGCGCAGCGCAGACTGAGTAAAAAGAAACTCGGCTCTGCGAATCGCGCCAAAGCTAAGGTAAAGGTTGCTCGTATTCACGCGAAAATATCCGATTGTCGACAGGACAACTTGCATAAGTTGTCCCGCAGATTAATAAACGAAAACCAAGTGATCTGCGTCGAAACCCTGAAAGTGAAAAACATGATCCGCAACAAATCACTTAGCAAGCACATCGCAGACTGCGGCTGGGGCGAGTTCGTGCGCCAGCTTAAATACAAAGCTGATTGGGCTGGACGTGAGTTGGTCGCTATTGACCAATGGTTCCCCAGCTCGAAGCGTTGCTCTTGTTGCGGTTTTGTACTGAACGTTCTGCCTTTAGCTGTACGCTCGTGGCTCTGCCAAAAGTGCAACGTTAACCCTGATCGCGATATTAACGCCGCGAAAAACATTAAAGCCGCAGGTCTTGCGGTGTTAGCCCTTGGAGAGAATGTAAGTGGCATGGGTCAAGCACCTGTGTCCTGTTCTCGATGAATTGGGAATCCCCTTCCTTTAGGGAGGGGAGCAGTCAAGTAACTAGGACTGGTATATTTATCTATCTTCGCTACGATTTTCACGTTGAGTAATCTGATGATAAACCCTGCGAATACTGCTCTGTCTTGGCATTCGGGCTGGCAATTTCGTCCTATTAAAGGGTAACGTCCCCTTATTCCGTAGGTCGGACTCGTAGGTCGGACTTTAGTCCGACAAAGCCAGCAAGGCGCGCCCATCGTCGGACTAAAGTCCGACCCACAAAAGACAAAATGGGCTATCTGCCAGAGCGAGCCATCGATGCAAACGGCAGAATACGGACTGCAAGGGAGTCGACAATGAGAAAGGGTTATAGGGAGGCCATCCTGGCGGTCAGCGTTCTGACGCTGCTGATCGGCTGCAGTCGATCCTGGCACAACTTTTCCCAATATCCTGGCTTTGAGGGCTATTACAACCAGCACCCACGCAGCGACCGGGCGGCCTCTGCCGCCGAGCAGACGTTGCTAACGCGTTTTCAGCCCCGGCTGTATCTGGATGCCGTATCTGAAGGACCACTTAGCTTCTACCGGGATTATATTGCCCAGGGGGTGCTTGAAAATGCTGCCGGAGAGACTCTGGCAGAACGCGTCGATCGTTCGTCTCTCAATCGTTATAAAACGGACCCGGGGGTCGTCTTTATTCATCGGCCCCAACCCACTCCCGTGACGCCGGAGGCGTTTGCGCGCATAGATTATGATGAGCACCCGGCTTTGGGGCGGCTTGCGTTCCTAACCTATCACTTTGTCTTTCGTGACTCGGGCCTGGTCGACGGGTTGCCAGGATGGCAGGACCGGCTACTGCGATGGACAGGCATAGCAGGTGATTGGCACCAATTGGATCATTACACGGCCGCGACGGTGGTGCTGGGGCCAGAGGAGAAGCCCCTCGCGCTGATCCTGCAGCAGCATAATCTCCAACGCAGCTACGTTCTGGGCGCCGATATCCCCGTCGCGGATGATGGCCGTATCAGACTGATTTCCGCCCAGCGCTCCAATGAACTCTACCCCTGGCATCCAGGCGTCAAACGACACCGGGTAGTCCGTTTTATGGAGCCGGATACCCTACCCTATCTGGTGCAGGGTAAATCCAAACCCTGGTTGGCAGGTTATGACGTTACCGAAGCGGTGCGGGAGCAGGATTATCGGCTGGCATTTATTCCTGCCAATGATGCCTTCTATCGTTTTGCCGGTTTTCTGGGGGAGCGCCGCTACCTGCCAGGGCGCGATGGTCCGCCCGGTGCCGACTACAATGCCGTGCCATCGTTCAAACGCCCCCTTATCCAGCTGGTAGCGTTCAACTGGCGTGAAGATGATAAACCCCAGATGCACGCATTGATCGACTTTTTAGACCGGCCCGGCATCGACCAGGCTCCCTTTGACAGCTTGCTGGCGTACTTCAAAAACAAGCTAACCTCGGCAATTGCTGAAGCACGTTTGGCTCAGGAAAGGTGACGGGGTCAGTCAGGTGACGGGGTCATCAGGTGACGGGGTCACACAGGTGACGGGGTCAGGCCTTACATTTCACATGGGTGACGGGGTCAGGCCTTAAAAAGGTGACGAAAAGGTGACGGGGTCAGGCCTTACATTTCACAGGCGACGCAGCATCGCTTAAGAGCCCTGATATTCAGTGGCTTCATGGAAATATTAGGGAAGGGATGGAACTTGAAATGGTGCCCCGGAGTCTACCAAATAGATACCATAAGCATATGATTCATAAGCACCACTACCGGGGAACACATGAAATACACCCCTACTATAAGTACCCCCAATAAATTTTCTTACCCCAACGCCTAGCGGCTCTTAATAGCACCCCGCAAAGAGGAATCCTTTAGTTGTTCAATGGCTCCATACACTTAACGAGCCACCCCTAAGCCAGCGCAAGTCACTAGGCCCTACCAACCTACCAGACTAGCAAATACCGGCACCCAACAACCCGCAACTAAAATTGACATCCCGGCCGCAGGAGTCATAATTACCGCAACACGGCCCTCGCCTCTTTGCTCTTCGGAGTTTACGCGGGGGTTTTTATTTTCTGCTCGAAGTCACCACCAGCTCTGCCAGCGCTCTACAGTCCCTAAGTCATTAACATTGACCTTCCGATCGGAATAGATCACAGGAAACGCATCCAGGTGGCTCTTTAGCCTCCGCTCCCATTGAGTGTTTGGATATATATGCTTGATAAGGTGCCTGGTGATCGCCAATAACAAGAAAGGCTTAGCGATTAAGTCCGGCTTTCCTATAAAGGCATCGCACCAGTCTAGCTCACCCACTTTAGGAAGTTTTGGCTGGTCAATCACATTGCGGTTCCATAAACGGCTATGGTGCGCCGCCAAATTTCTGAGATAGTTTAGCGAGCGCAACCAGCTTGCGAAGATCTTAAAATCGCTAACCCCATATTTGGATGCAATATATCTCTGGTCTGGCACTGTTATCATGCTGAATAACTGTGACATTGCTCCAAAATCCCACACCTCAACAGCCACCCATATAGGCAATTCAGGGCCATGCGTCTGCTTATAGTGCTTCACGAAATCTTCTTTAGATCGATTCAAGAGCCCTTTATAACGCCCCTGCCAACTCTCGAATCTATTTAACCCTGACTGCCCGCTTGGCTTAGTAGCAAAGGTAGGATGAAACAGGCTTATATCACTGTAAGCGAAGGTTCCCTTATTACCCAACAAGTAAGCTATATCGACCCTTACCGATACCTCAATACGCTCAAGGGCATCAAGTACATGAAGCCTGAGTTTCTTATCAAAGATATAAAGCTCAACAGCGTCGATAAACTGAGTATTATCAACAAAATTATTTGTTCGCTGGCTGCAAATTTTCTTCGTTTTTGGATCTTGAGTAAATTCGAACACTCGAAATGGGTACCAGTAAGCACTTAAACGGTAGTATCCAATACGCTCTAAATAGCTGATAGCAGCGGCCTCATCAGTCACCGTCATGTTCCGTGACTTCAAAAGTTCTAACTGCTCAGGAAATGTCTTCCATGGGCATTCATAAGCCATGCTCGCTCCTTTTTTTTAAGCACCAGCATCGAGCCATCTCTGAGTTCACAGATCAAATCAGGGTAGAATTTACCATGGGACAGCGGTAGTCAGAACAGTAACGGTAACGGTATTTAAGGTTCCTCCTCCCAGAAGCACCCCATAAAAGCATTGGTGCTTTTTTTTGGCTATGTCCCAATCTGTTGTTGCGGCAGTTTATTCTGCATTATTGTCTTTTTTATCAAACTCCGGTTCCGCCACCCGGCGGCTTCATTTCTTTGTACGCGACAAAGAAAGCGAAGCAAAGGCCGCTCCTGGCCATCCATGGCCCCCCGGCATTCGAACATCCCTGTCCATCAAAGCGCCCCCTACTAAACCGCCCTGCGGGTACGCGCCTGCGGCGCTATGAAATCCAGCCTGAGGCTGACAGATTCGGCATCCTGCCTCAGCTGCCAATCTCGCCATCCATGGCTCGACCCTGCGGGCCTTTTCCAGTCTGTATTTCATCGGTTTAGAAAGGGAATTTGGCGCCATTCTGATGGTGCTATTGCCGTTTCAAGCCTTTCAAAAAGCTACAAGATTACTCACAAAACTCAGTCTTAGCACCGTGGGAGGCGACCCACAGGGACGTGGGAAGTGCCGCTGTTGCAGGAGCCTTCAGCTGCCTATCTGCAGGCGATCTTTTGAACAGAATGAAAGGGCTAGTCACAACA
>JBLIEQ010000052.1:0-12496 GCA_047633175.1 Motiliproteus sp.
CCTGCGGGCCTTTTTCAGTCTGAATTTCATCGGTTAACAATGGGGAATATCGTCTGCCTGCAATGCTGTCGCATGACAGTGACTACCTATTAGCTGATGGTAATCAAGAACCAAAAGGCCCAGGTAACGCCGCAACACTTAACTAGGACATAGCCTTTTAATCCCGGCAAAGGGCGCGACACTGGCTGCCCCCGGGTGGTTTTTGCCCCTGATAATGATCTGTTTTGATAGTTACGCCTGGAATATCCGGTGCTAGAGTCAGGGTTACTGTACTTGACCACGACAACCGCACCTCTTACCCACCCACAGAGAAGCACACTCATGAACCAGCCCTGCCTTCCAGAGTTCGAGACACTCACGCTGTCGCTGTCCGCGCATATCGCCACCGTTACGCTCAACAACCCTCGGCAAGCCAATGCGATGACGGCGACGATGTGGACGGATCTTCAGAGCTGCTTCGAATGGATCGATGCCGAGCCCCAGGCCAGGGTTGTTATTCTTGCGGGGGCAGGCAAACATTTTTGCGCCGGAATCGACCTGTCGATGCTCGGACAGATCTTCTCCGACGAGGTGTCCGACCCGCAACGCAGTCGCGAAAATCTGCGTCTGAAGATTAAGCAGCTACAGGGTAACCTGACGGCCATAGAGCGCTGCCGCAAGCCGGTACTCGCCGCTATCCACGGCGTCTGCATTGGCGGTGCCGTCGATATGATCTGCTGCTGCGATATGCGCTATGCCAGTGCCGATGCCAGCTTCTGTATCAAGGAGATAGATCTAGCGCTTACCGCCGATGTCGGCACGCTACAGCGCCTGCCGCATCTGGTGGGCCGGGGTATCGCCAACGAACTGGCGCTCACCGGACGCACCTTCGATGCACACGACGCCTGTCAGCAGGGTCTGATCAATAAAGTGTTCGAGAGCCCCGAGCAGCTGCTGAGTGAGGTTAACGCGCTGGCGGCGATGATTGCGGCTAAGTCACCCCTGGCGATACGCGGCACGAAAGAGATGCTGCTCTACAGCCGTGATCATAGTGTCGAGGATGGTCTTAACTACGTCGCTACCTGGAACAGCGCCCTGATACATCAGGGAGAGATGCTCAAAGCCGCCACCGGCGATACGTCCGGATTTGATGACTAGCAAGGCCCCTGTGGGTTGGAATTTATTCCGGCAGGACTTTGTTTTTTATAAGCAGCGCTTCCTGCTGATCTTCCCAGTGTCCCAGCGCCGTGTAGTAGTAATCCCAGATACAGGGACAGCAGCCCCCGCCACAGCATTCACTGCCATCGGGACGCTCCGGTTTTTCCAGCAACTCGGTCATACACACTCGAAACCTTTGATAGGGTAATTAACACAAGCCGGGGATGTTAACAGATCCCCGGTAGCTGACCTAGATGACCAAAGATTAAGCCTGCCTTACATCCGTTCTGGACAACCAAGGTATTGCTGGGATTGCATCCCAGCCTACGGACTGGACTTCCACCTTCAATAGCCGCAAGATCAGCGCCTTACTCTCTATCACCCCCCCCCAGCAGGATCACCAGCGGTGCAGCTATCAAAACGCGGTAAAGGCTTAGTTATCACTCTCTCGGGCGTCACCCTGTTGATACCCGATGCCCTGACACTACGCCTGTCGGGTCTGGATAACTGGAATGCCGTGTTCTGGCGCAGCCTGCTTGCGGGGCTGATGGTGCTGATCGTCCTGCTGGTATCCAGACGCCAGCAACCTGTCCGTAGCGCATTAAAACTCAGTTCCACAGGATTTATACTGGCCGCGATCATCTCGGTTGCCAATATAGGCTTCGTTCTCAGCCTGATGCATACCAGCGTCGCCAATACCCTAATCATCCTGGCACTGGCACCTATGGCTTCTGCCCTCTACGATCGCCTTTTCAGGCAGCAACGCCTTGCCCGCAGAACCTGGCTGGCGATCTTCTGTTGCCTGTTCGGCGTGGGTATTTTAGTGTCTGACAGTCTCGGTGACGGAAGTCAGATAGGTAATCTGCTGGCCCTGATGACGGCAATATTGATGGGGGTAGAGTTCTCACTGATGGCGAGCGTGCCCCATAAACAGGTCTGGCCGGCACTCAGCCTGGGGTACCTGACCTCCGCCCTAGTTGCAGCCCTGGTCAGCCTGGTGATGGCCACCTCCCTGTCTCTGGCCAATACCAACCTGATCGCGATCCTGGCGATGGGCATGGTGATCATCCCCTTCTCCTTTATGCTGATCAGTCAGGGACCACGCTACCTGCCGGCACCCGAGGTGGCGATGCTGATGATGCTGGAAACCGTCTGCGCACCCTTCTTGGTCTGGCTGGTCCTGGATGAAGACCCAGGCCAGTACGCGCTAATCGGTGGGGCGATGGTGATCAGCACCCTGATCTGGCATTCGGCCATGGATCTGATCCAGGAGCGCCGTAAGAACAGGGCTCTGGCTCACACTCGAATTTGACAGCCCCTCGATAAGCATAGAATTTAAGACTCCTCTGTCGCCTTCGACTCGTCTGCCGTCCGCTCTAACGCCGCTGCGCGTGCTGCCTGTGCCGCACGCATGGGATTATCCTCATCTAACAGCGCCTTGCCTTTGCGTGTCGGAAACTCGACATCCAGATCCACTACCGAGCCATCGCGACAGACGTTAATCACCGTATCCATGGTCGCCGCCATCAGCGCGTACTTGTCGTCCGGTGCTGCGATCAGCGTTTGCAGTCCCAGGTCGCTCATAAAGCCGAGACTGGTCTGGGTGTTTTCGGCGTCGAGCTTATTAAAGGCCTCGTCGAACATGCTCAGGCTCATCCCGCCCAGAGGCGAGCCATCCGCCGCCTGTTTGATGCGGTAGGTTGCACCCAGACCGGCCGCGATGGCGACATAGAAGGGTACCTGATGCTCGCCACCCGAGCCGGTCTTGATCCGCTGACTCAGGTTGGTCTTGATATTGCCATCCAGATCCTTGATCACCAGCTCAAAATTATAGAAATTACGGTAATCCTGCAGGACCGAGCTCTCGCCCTCATCCTTGAGCACCGCCTGGATCTTCTCCAGCGCGGCCCGGTGCGGATTGTCCTCGGATAGATGGGTATCAAAGAGCCCGCCGGCGTTAGCCTGATCGGCCCGAGAGTAAGTCTCGACTAGCTTGAGAATCTCTTTGAGCTCGGGGTTGGGACTCATCGTAAAGCTGTACATCTCGCTGTGGAAGGGACGCCGTTTGAGATGGTTATTGAGTTCCTTGATCAACTCCTTGATCTTATCGATCTGATCGTTGAGATGGGCCACGAAGTCTGAACGGAACGCCGTCTCGGCTTCGATCCGGGCGCGTTCGGATTTCTTGGTATAGTGTGCCAGCTCGGTCTGCTGCAGCGCCTCGACGGTGGCGGCGACAAAACGCGCTAGATCCTCATGCCCGGAATCCGGACTGATATTATCCAGTTCCTGGTGTGTAGCCCCCGTACCATGATACTGCGCCTTGTACTGCGCGACGGCATCGCGGACCGCGTTCTTCTTTTTTTCAACCAGACTCAGTTCATTCTGGGCCTTGCGTGCGGCATCAAAGGTGACCCGTTCCAGCTCGCCGCTGCAGGCCTCCTCCAGCTGATCACGCTTGTCCTGCGCCGACGCCGAATCAAACTCGGGTCGCTCTTCACAGCCTGCCCGTGCCGCCGCATGCTCCTGCAGCTCGGCATCCAAGACCTCCAGATGGGTTTCACGCTTGATCAGGCTGGTGCGCAGTTTCGTCAGCTTTTCGAGTAACTCTTGATGCTGTCGCTGGGTACTGCTCTGCCCCTCGACCAGCTGGCTCAACTGCTGCTGCATGCCGCTGTCATCCTGATTACGCAGATCGATAATCCCCTGGCGGTAACCGTCCAACTCGACATCCAGCAGCTCGCGCTGATTGGCCAGCGAATGCGTGCTCTCCTGCACCCCGGTTAGGGCCGCAGTCAGGCGAATCAGCGAGTCTTTGAGGCTATCCAGCCCTTTATGCTGCTGCTGCTGCTCGGTGAATTTACGCTGCAGCTGTTCAAAATCCTGATCCTGGCGCTGCAGTTGCTGCTCTCGTTGACGGATGCCCATCATCGGTGCCTGTTCATGGATCGAGGTGGTGGAGCCTTCGGTCTGCAGCATACAGTCAGGCGTCAGTGCGCGCTCCTCACGCAGGAGTTCCTGTTCTGATTCAACCGCCATCACCCCACCCAGGGTGCGATTGATGTAGGCCAGCGCATGGCTGTTTTCACAATCGACGTAGCCGGCCAGAGAGCCCTTCTTAGCCCGGTCCAACCACTGCTTACTGGAGGTGGTATTGACGATCCTGCAGCCTTTAAGATGCCGCGCGCGCCGCCGGTACAGGGTAATTGCTTCCTTAACCTGGTCGGGATCGACGATCAACGCCTCGCGTCTGTTGCCCAGAAAGCTCTCGATCGCGGTGCGCCAGTGGTCGTCGTTAATCTCGGTCAGCTCGCACAGCGGGGTCGATTCGATGCCGTACTCTTCGAGCAGTTTCATCAGCTCCCGAGTATTGTGTTTGAGCGGTGCCCGCCCCTGCTTAAGCTGTTCGATCGCACCCTGCTGGCCCTGCAGTCGGTCCCTCATCGCGCTAATCTCGATCACCGAGCCTTCGAAGCGCCTGGAGACCTCCAGCCGCACCCCATCGATCTGTTTCTTCATCTGCGTCAGGCAGTTATCCACCGCGATCGGCTGCTGCGGCCAGCTGCCCTCCAGCAGTTCCTCACCTTCACGCCAGAGGCTAACGGCCTCTTTTACCAACTCGACAAAATTATCTGGCAGGCTCTCTTCATGCTGAGAAAAACTGACCGTCGTGCGGAGCAGGCTATAGACCGCCTGAATCCTGTCGGTAATGACCTTTAACTCATGCTGTTTGGCATCGATCTTAAACTCAAGCTCGTTGATCCGGCCCGCCGAGTCGGTGTTATTGAGCTCCGCCCGAGTATCTGCCAAAACCTGCATCAGGCGCTGGAGTTCCACATCGAGGAGATCGGCTTCGACCTGCAGGCTTTGTTCTTTGTATTGTTCGGATTCGCGCGTCTCTTCGATCGACTCCCTCTTCAGATCGGTCGCTTCGAAGCGTGACTCGTGCACCACCCACTCATAATCGACCGCATTACGGGCGTTGCGGGTCACCCCGACACAGAGCTCCTGAACCCGATCCAGGGCATCGATGCGGGCTGCGACCTCTTTGGTCTTGGTTTCCATCGCGCGGTATTCCTGCAACGATTTACGGAAATCGCCGACCTGCACCAGCTTCTGATCCAGCACATATTCGCGTACGAAGCGGGTCGGGCTGTCTATCGGGGTGAACTTGATCGCGTTGCGGAAATTCTTAAGAAATTTGTCTTCGTCGATCGGCATATTACCGTCATGACTGAGCTGCACCATCATCTCCTTCAGGAAACGACTGGTACGCTTCTCAAGGGTCATCAGCGGGCAGCGCTGGCGCAATGCCTCCCGGACGACATGCCAGCCCAGAGGGGTCCGGCCTCCCTGAGTCTGAGTGGTAAAGTCGTCCAGGGTGACACTGGTGTTCGGGAGGATAAAGCGCCCCTCGATCTCCTCGTCACTCGAGGCCAGCGAGGCACTGATCGCCAGACCCAGCGTATCGATCTGGCCAGAATCCTGATCCTTAAACTCAAGCGCCAGATAGGTGATGGAGTCTTCACGGGCGCTCTTACCCTTGCCAGAACTGTCATCCAGGAAACCCAGGCAGTAGGTCCGCAGACTGCGCTCGGATTTTTTCCCGGCACTGGCGTTAAAACTCAGGTAGCGCTTATTACCGCCCACCAGCACGGTCTGGATCGCATCCAGCAGCGACGACTTTCCCGAGCCGTTGGGGCCGACGATAGCGACGTTACCGCGGATAGGAATCTCAACCGCGCCGAGCACATACCAGTTAACCAATACAATCTTGTTCAACAGTTTCATTGCTGGATCTCCGCGTGGCCATCGATGCCCGAATCCGGCAGGGGGATTCCCGGGGCTTTACGCTTTTTTTCACCAGCCACTGAGCCCTGATCCCGAACCGCCAGCTGCTCCTCTTCCAGCGCATCCAACTCATTCTCATCGACGCCATCGGCCAGCCCTTCAAGCTGACGCAGCCAATCCTCGACCACCAGCTGGCGGATCGACGGATTGATCATCAAGGGGATGTTTTTCGGGTCCGTCTCGGCCGGTTTGCCTTTTTCGATCACCCCGTGGCGACTGAACAGGCTCAACATCTCTTTGAACCGCGTCTCATTGGGGAGCTCTTTCGTGGTCAGGCTCTCATACAGCTGTAACAAATCATCGGAGCTGATAAAGGCCTTGCCGCCTTCGACATCAAAGCTCTCCAGCTTCTGCTCATACTGCTGCCGCAGACAGAGCAGGAACAGCGATTCATCCAGTCGTAACCGCAGGTAGCGCTCCTCGCCTTGAGGAATCAGGCCCATATAGGACTCATCGGGCTGATAGGTCAGTGTCCAACCGATCGCGGCGAACAGGTTATCGAAATAACTGATATGTTTGGCGATCAAGAAATAGTGCGGGCGATGTGCCGGCTTATCCGCATATAAAAACTGATTCACCAGCAGCTTGTTAGCTGCCGCTACCAGGTCTTCGGCCTCGACATGCTCTTCACGGCTGAGAATTTTCTTAAGATCACCTAGCATGCGCTTTATCCTCAGCATCAGACATCAGGGGGTTAGTAGTGGGGTGAACCGAGCTCGGGGGGGCATCCCTATGCAGGCTGAAGTCTCTGCATTCGACCATACCCGCAACCGAGGTATAGCCCTGATCGAATTCAATCCGATACTTACCATGCAGGTTCTGGCCCTTCTTTCCCAGCGAGGCTATATGGCGTACGTAACTGAAGGCGATGTAATCTTCTATGGTATCGATACCAAACTGTTCGGCACGCAGGCTGCGACGCTGGCCGAGCTGGGTTTCTATATAGGCCTCCAGCTTGCTGCCGCTGATCTCGCGGCGCTCCTTATAGACTTTAAACTGTTGTCTCAGTTCGAGTACCTCGGGATCGATCACCCGCTGCTGGATCACCTTTAACAGGGGCGGAGTGCGTCGCTTAGGTGCGCTACGGATACTGCGGGGCGACAGCAGACTGTAGCCTTCCAGAGTCGTCGCCAGGGGAATCTCGGCATCCTTCTTCGTCGCTAACCGGGTGATCAGCCGGGACAGTCGCGAACTCATCCCCGGGGTGGTCTTATCCATATAGCGAACGGTATCTGAGACCCGTTTCTCTAGGCGGAAGCGGAAATCATCGATCGCCGCCAGCCGTTCATCGACCGACTCAAAGATCCGGATAATCCGGGCGATATGCTGATCGACCCTGGCCTCGGCCGCAGCGTTAGTCAGCTCCAGCACCTCCTGGTAGTGATCGATCAACTGGTTGCGTTTTACCTCGTCGAACTGCAGCTCTTTGAGCATCGATAGCAGCTGCCTTCGAAAGCGAAACGGGTTGTTATGGGTCTTGAGGGTCTTGTAATCAGAGACCAGGATCGACTCGACAAAATGGTCGAAAAAGCCGCGCACGATCTCCTGTGGATTAGTGGATGCGGCGAAGCTCTGTCGTAGCTCACGCAATCCCAACAGCATATCGGTCAGGTGAGCACTAAAATCTGAGGCGCTGCGAGCCGCCTCCTGCAGGGTCAGTCCGCGACCGGTCGGATCGGCCAGTGCCGCCTCGACCGAACTGAGCACGTTGAGCACCGCGCCCCCGTAACTCTTTTTTTGGAACGAGGCGATCTGAATAAGGGTCCGCAGCAGATGACTGACCGAGGGTGCCATCAATACAAAGGTGCGGTACAACTGCTGCTCTTCATCCAGCCAGCCAGTGCTGACCAGACGCCTGTAGATACGATTGCTGTAATCGGCGCTCGATCTGGGGGTCTGT
The DNA here is from genome assembly GCA_047633175.1 of Motiliproteus sp. Taxonomy (GTDB): domain Bacteria; phylum Pseudomonadota; class Gammaproteobacteria; order Pseudomonadales; family Balneatricaceae; genus Motiliproteus. Next base: position 7,889 of record JBLIEQ010000052.1, read on the forward strand.
AGCAACGTCGAGACAGCCTCGGCAGAAGCCAGCTCATCAGGTTCCAGCGTCCAGCTACGGATGCCGTGTTTGATCACTGCCTCTTCGATCGTCGAGCGCACCAGGTCCTTGGGAATAAAGGGGTCGATCAGATCTTCATCAAAAAACAGATCGGCCAGCTCGATCAGCACCCTCTGATAAATTTGACGATTCTGACCGCAGAGCGGCTGAAAAAGATCGCCAGACAGCTTATTGAACAGCATGAATCATCCTACGTTTATTCAAAAAGAAAATTCGGGAAAAATTCGGACAACAGGTCACAAAGACCCCAAAGATGATGAATTCTAACTCAATTCAAGCCCCGAGGTTAAGCCCCCGATGTTCAGCCCACGAGACCCGCGCGAACGTTAGCTTGACCGGGTGATCGGTGCGGCTATCAACTCACCCAGACGAAAATCACGCAACGAACACTCGAGCTGCAGATCAGTACGCAGCCGTACCAGCCGACGCGCCTGATCGACCTGCTCCCAGCGGCCCTCCAGCTTGGTGGCATGCTTGGCCGGCAGATCCTGAATATTCGCGAAGATCGCCTCCAGATCGGCATAGTCGGCCAGCAGTTTGGCCGAGGTCTTGGCTCCTATCCCATCGATACCGCGAATATGGTTGGTAGTATCGCCGCAGAGCGCCAGATAATCACAGAGCTGCGCCGGCTTAACCCCAAAGCGGCGCTCGACAAAGCCGTTATCGATCTCCTGGCGGGCAAAGTGATCCCAGAGCAGCAGCCGGGGTGATTGCCGCGATAACAACTGCGCAAAGCCCTTGTCGGTGGAGACCAGCACCACCTCGCCACCCGCGTCGAGAGTCTTGGCGGCCAGGGTGCACATAATGTCATCGGCTTCGAGATCGGTATAGGTCAGACTGAGCAGCCCCTTATACCGAAACAACTGATGAAACCTGTCCAGTCCTGCTTGAAGTGTATCGGGCATCGGCTTGCGACCGGCCTTGTACTCAGGGTACTCGGCATGCCGCCAGCTCTTCTCCCAGCCATCGAACGCGCAGACGCCATGCGTCGGTTCAAACCGGCTCAACAGCCGACCCACCACCTGACCCGAGGTGTTCAGCGCCGCCTCCATGGCCGCCTCGCCCTCTCCCGGTACGGCGGCGTGGATACGCCGGATCAGATTCATGGCATCGATCAATAACAACTTAACCGGAGGTTTCATCGCTCCCCCGAACAAATTAGTGAACAGATTAGTAACATAGAGTCCTTTGATTATTCAGGCTGATCGCAGCCTTGCGCGTCGTTTGAGGAGCAGTTTCAGGCCATCCACCAGCAACAGCAACAGACTGAAAAAAATCAGCCCGTATAACAGCCACTCGGCACCGCTAACCTGCTCGCCCTGCAATAAACCTATCACAAAGATCAGTAGCGGCTCGACATTACCTACCAATCCCAGGACCCCGAATGTCAGGATACGACTGGCACCGAGCCAGAGCAGCATCGGCAGCGCGCCGAGCAATCCAAGCCCTGCGAACAGGCTGAAATCGGCAATCCCATACGCGAAGGGGTGCTCAACAGCGCCAAAGTGAATGCATAAGAATATCGCGATCGGCAGCAACAATATATTCTCGATGCTAAAGGTGTGCAGCGGCGGTAACGGCTGGTAGCGCCGCAACACGAAATAGGGGGGATAGCCCAGCGCGATCAACAGCGCCAACCAGGAGAAGCCGCCGCTCAGGAGCAGCGCCGACACCACACCCAGGAGCGCAGAACAGACCGCGAGCCACTGCAGTGGTCGCAACTGCTCCTTATATAACAGCCGGCCCGTTATCACCATCGTCAGCGGCAGCATAAAATAGCCCAGCGCTACATCCAGGGTCATGCCATTCATCGGCCCCCAGACAAACGCCCAAAATTGGATCCCGACCAGCCAGCTGCCCAGCAGATACCCTGGCCAGCTCCGCCAACACCTGAGTCGCCGCCCCACCTCACGGAGATCGCCACGCGCAAACAGCAGCAGAGAGCCGAATAACAAGATAGAGGTCCAGAGTATCCGCTGTCCGAAGACCGTATAGCCAGACAACGGTTGCAGCAACTGGACATAGGCGGGCAGGGAGGCGAAGAGGCAGAACGCCAAGATCGCACTCAGCACCCCCTTCGTTGAATCTGTCATCATAAATCCTCTAGCCCCCTGTAAAAACGCTATTGTAGGTGTAACTGCGGCGCATAGCGCCCCCTTTTAGGGCAGATCTGCATACTGAACGTTATTGATTGTGAATACTATTCCCCTGCCGCTTAAGGCTTGTTTGTCTCGCGCATAAGGCTATTGTTCAAAGCCGCTTAAGGCTATGCTGGCTATCTATGCCGAACAACACTCACAAAACCCATCCCTGGACCACCCTCGGTTCCCGCTGGGTGTATGAAAACCCCTGGATCCGGGTCCGCGAAGACAGGGTACTCTCGCCGACCGGCAATCCGGGTATCTACGGGCTGGTCAAATTCCGTAACCATGCCGTCGCTATCGTACCTATAGATGCCCAGGGCTACACCTGGCTGGTCGGCCAACATCGATATGCCCTGGATCAATACAGCTGGGAGGTCCCTATGGGGGGCTACCCCGTTGGCGAACCGCCGCTGGAGGGTGCTCATAAAGAACTCCGTGAAGAAACGGGGCTCCGGGCCGCAAAGATGACCGAATTGATGCGGGTTCATCTCTCCAACTCGGTCACAGACGAACTGGGAGTCGCCTTCCTTGCACAGCAACTCAGCCAGGGGGAGACCGATTTTGATCCCACCGAACAACTGGCAATTAAGCGACTGCCCTTCGATGAGGCGCTGGCAATGACTCTCGACGGGCGGATAACCGATCTGTTTAGCATCGCCGTGCTGCAACGCATAGCACTGCAACGTACCCACTTTGGATTCTGATATGCTCACATGGCTAGCCTGGATTTTAATCATTGGATTAGTAGTAATCTGTGCCTTCTTTGCGCTGATCTACCTCAGCCAGGACAAGACCATCTTCCAGACCAAACCGCTGTTAGCCGCCGCCAAACAGCGCTATCTGGAGGATGCGATCAGTTTTACCCGCAATGACGGGACTCAACTTCAGGGCTGGTTTCGTCGCCATCCCGACGCTGAGGTGCCGCTGCTGATCTACTACGGCGGCAACGCCGAAGAGATCAGCTGGAATATAGATCCGCTGCAGCAACTCGATTGCTCAATCGCGCTGATTAACTATCGCGGCTACGGCGCAAGCGATGGCAAACCCTCGGAGACCATGCTCAAAGGGGATGCGTTATGGCTGCTCGATCAGATCAGCCAGCAACAAGCGATCCCCCTGCACCAAATTGTTCTAATGGGTCGCTCGTTGGGATCCGGTATCGCCAGCTATGTCGCCTCCGAGCGCCCTGTCGCTGCAGTCATCCTGATCACCGCCTTCGATAGCTTCCCCGCCCTGGCGCGTGCCAACTACCCTAAACTCCCCCTAGGCTGGCTAATGAAGCACCGTTTTGAATCAGACCTGCTGGCCCCAGCTGTCAGCCAGCCACTGCTTAATCTGATCGCAGGACTCGACAGCACCGTCCCCCCTGCCCACGCCCAGCGGTTAGGATCCCTATGGCAAGGCCCCGTCACCACCCAGGAGTTCCCCGAGGCAGGTCACATCGATATTACCGAGCAAGCTGACTACTGGCCCAGCATCAAAGCGTTTATTCACTCAAGATAGCAATCAGCAGGCTCGCCTCAGATCCAGACAGCAAAAATCTCTGACTGTTTCCAGTCAGGGATTCTCTCCAATATTTCTCTGTCCTGTGGGGGCTACCCTTGTGGGAGCCTGCCTGCAGGCGGGGGTTTGGATGTTACTCAGGTCAAAAGATCGCCTGCAGGCAGGCTCCCAAAAATTAACAGTGTCTTTTGTGGGTTAGGCTTTAGCCGAGCCTGACGATGGGCGCTCCCTGCTAGCCTTGTCGGACTAAAGTCCGACCTACAGGGTGAATTCTGAGAGCGGGCCACAAAGCCAAAGACCTAATACGGGAAAACGCCTTGTGGGAGCCTGCCTGCAGGCGAGGGTTTGCATGTGACTCAGGTCAAAAGATCGCCTGCAGGCAGGCTCCCAAAAATTAACAGTGTCTTTTGTGGGTTAGGCTTTAGCCGAGCCTGACGATGGGCGCTCCCTACTAGCCTTGTCGGACTAAAGTCCGACCTACAGGGGGATTCTGAGAGTGGTGCATAAAGCCAAAAACCTAACATGAAAAAACCCCCAGCACGAAGTGCTGGGGGTTTTTTCGGCATGGTTTTGGTAATAAGCTGCGCTTGGCGATGGACGTCCTCAAATCACAGATTTGAGTCGCCCCGGCGGGCCAAAACTTCGTTTTGTCTCTTTCCGCCGTGGCCCTACTTCACATGGTTTTGCAGCCGCAAGCGGCGCTTTCTATATCTCCCATGTGAGAGTCTGGGTCATTGCCTCAAGTGTCTAATACGAAAAAACCCCCAGCACGAGGTGCTGGGGGTTTCTCGTAATAAGCGCTTGGCGATGACCTACTCTCACATGGGGAGACCCCACACTACCATCGGCGCTAAATCGTTTCACTACTGAGTTCGGAATGGTATCAGGTGGTTCCAATTCG
>JBLIEQ010000053.1:0-11573 GCA_047633175.1 Motiliproteus sp.
CATCTAGTGCATCTAAGTGCATCTAAGTGCATCTAGTGCAGAAAATGATCGATAACAATAATAAATATGTGGCGCTTATCAGGGTATCTCCTGTCACGCTGGCGAGAACTGCCCGACCCCGGAGCCGCCTGCAGAAACAGAGGAGCAGTCCCGTTATGCCCTGCCCGAACATCCAAGGTAACCATGTGCCCTAGCAATGACCGTATCAGTAACCTCAACCCCCGCCGCCTGCTGGTCGCGCTCTGTCTGTTAATCCTCTGCACACCCGCACTGGGTGCCAAACGTGTCACCTTTATAAACCCTGGCTTTGAAGCCGAGGGGTTCTGGATGAAGGTATCCGCCACCATGCAGGCGGCTGCCGACAGCCTCGGGTTTGAACTGGAGATCCTCTACGCCGACCGGCAGTGGCCGAAGATGGTGGAAAACGGTACCCGGGTACTCGCCCGGGCCGAGCTGCCCGATTACCTGATTCTGGTTAACGAGCACCAGCAGGTGCCCGCGCTACTGAAATTAGCAGAACAACGCGGCGTCAAGACCCTGCTCCTGCTTAATAGCCTGACCCCAGAACAGACCCAGACGCTGGGCCAACCCCGCCAGGCCCTGAGCCACTGGCTGGGCAGTCTGACGCCCGACAATGAGATTGCCGGCTACCAAATCGCCACCTCGGTGATCGACACGGCCACCCAGCTGGGACTCGCCAGGGAGGGCCAGGTCCACCTCCTCGCCCTGGCCGGTGATTTCAAGACCCCCGCCTCCCTCGGACGGCTTGCTGGCCTGCAACGCGCTCTTGAAGATCGCCCCAACGCCCTGCTGGAGCGCCGTTTTACCGTCAACTGGTCCCATGACAAGGCTTATCGGCAGACCCAGCTGTGGCTGCAGAGCCAGGGCGAGCTCGATGCGGTCTGGGCAGCCAACGACCCTATCGCTCTGGGGGCGATCAAGGCACTGCGTGAGGCCGGACGCACCCCCGGCAAAGACGTCAGCGTAGCCGGGCTTAACTGGTCTCCCGAGGCGCTGCAGCTGGTCAAAAGTGGCGCTATGACCCTGACCCATGGGGGTCATTTCCTGGCTGGCGCCTGGAGCCTGGTGCTGCTGTACGATTATGATCAGGGACTCGACTTCGTCACGCCAGACTCTGGCGCTAGCTCTGGGGCTGAGATTCACTTTCCGATGACCGCGATTGATCAAACCAATGTCCAGGCTTACTTGAATGCCCTAGGTGATGGTGACTGGAGCAAGATCGACTTCAAACAGTTCAGCCGTCAACAACAGCCGCAACGTCCGGGCTACGACTTTTCGATGGCCGCCCTGCTCCAGGCTGCTGCAGACTGAACGCATGTCGAATACTGCCCCCCCACCCCACAAGACCGAACAACCGCCGTTTACACAGCGCCTGGCCTATCGCCAGGCAAAATGGGCGGTACTGCTGGCCTTTATGCTCGGGTTGTTCTTTAGCTGCCTGCAGATCTACTGGGACCTTCAGGCCCAGACTCGCTCCTTTCAGAACGGGGCTACTAATCATCTCAGCACCATGACGCGGCCGGCGACCGAGGCGCTCTGGTACCTGAACGAGGATCTGGCCGAGGGGGTGATCGACGGTCTGTTCGGCTTCGAGGCGGTGACCCAAGGCACCATCGTCAACGAGGCCGGTTTTGTACTGGCCAGCCAGAACAAACCTCCCCACCTCCACGCTCACCCCCTCGCCTGGGTGATAGAGCTGCTGTTCGGCAAGACCCGTCAGATCGAGCAACCGCTGGTATTTGAGGAGGCAGGGCAGCGCTATCTGATCGGCCAGCTACGGATCACGATGGACCCACACGCCCACGGGATCGCCTTTATTGACCGGGCGACCGCGATTCTACTCACCGGACTACTCCGCAACCTGATTCTGGCGATCGGCCTGATGCTGCTGTTCTACTATAACTTCACCCGCCAGATACTCGACATCTCCGCCTTTCTGTCCCAGCAGAGCCCCTCCAACCCCCATACTCAACCCCTGCTCACCCGCAAGATCCACCGCCGCGATGAGCTTGGCCAATTGGTGCGCTCGACCAACGCGCTGATCGGTTCGGTGAGTAACCACTGGTGCCAGCGCCTGGAGGCCGAGCAAGCCCTGCGAGAGACCAATTATAACCTCGAACAGACGGTAGATCTGCGCACCCAGGAGCTGCAGGCCGCGCTCCAAGAGCTGACGCAGCAGAATACCCATGTGCATCTGCTGGGCCAGGTCGCGGCCATCGCCAATACCGAGTCAGACCCCAACAGCGCCCTGTATCTGAGCCTAGAACAGCTGATGCTTGCCTACGGCGGCCACTGCGGCCTGGTACTGCGCTGCGGTGACTGGGCCGCCGACACCCCCGTCAGCTTCTATCAGCCGATGCCTCACCCAGAGGGACAGGATCCTCAGCCGCAGACGACGATCAGGCTGATGCCACTCCCCCAAGCTATTACCGCTACCGAGCTGCAGTGGCTGAACCAATTCCAGCAAGCCACCCTGACCCCCCGGGGAGACGACAGCCTGCTCGTCATTGCGATAAGAGCAGGCGCGGAGACCCTGGCCAGACTGGTGATCTTTGCGGCTCACCCCCCTGGTCCACATCAGGAGACCGAAACGGTCCTCGATAACATCGGTAGCCAGCTGGCACTCGTGTTCGAACGCCAGCAACATGAGTACCGGCTGCAGGCACTGGCAACGATCGACTCGCTGACCGGCATTCTCAATCGCCGCGCCTTCGAAGAGCGTGCCGCACTCGAGTTTCAGAATGCTCGGCGCCACTTCCGCACGCTGGCCCTGATCATGTTCGACGTCGATGACTTCAAACGGATCAACGATACCTATGGCCATGCCGTCGGCGACCGGGTGCTGATCCAGTTAGCCCAGACCACCCAGCTGCAGTTGCGCAACACCGATATCTTCGGCCGTATCGGTGGGGAGGAGTTTGCCCTGGTACTACCCGAGTGTGGCATCGACCCCGTACTGGAGGTTGCAGAGAGGGTCCGTAAAGCCTGTCAGGCGCAAACCATCGACGCGGGAGGCCACCGGGTCAGCATCAGCCTCAGCCTGGGGGTTACGCTACTGGCCGTGCAGGACAGCGGTATCGAAGAACTCCTCAGCAGAGCCGATACAGCGCAGTACCGGGCGAAGCAATCTGGCAAAAACCGCACTTGGATCTTCGATTCTGGCCACGACCAACCCCGGCCTCTGCCTCTGCCTCTGCCTCTGCCTCTGCCTCTGCCTCTGTCGTGATCATTCCGCATGTTTCTTTTGTAGGTTTGCCGTTAAGGACTCCTGCATGGACGGCACTCGCTACGTCCCTGTAGTTCGGGCTTTAGCCTGACGATGACAGCGCCTTGCTGGCTTTGTCAGACTACTTTCCACCCACAAAAAGCAAACCCACAAAATCCCAACCCACAGAGTATTTTTTGTAGGTTAGATTTCAGTCTGACGACGGCGACGACAACAGCGGCTCCAACACCACCCAGCTATTGTCGAGCAGACGCTGCTGGGCCTGTTGATTGGGGTGCAGCCCATCACTCTGCATCAACGCCGACACCCCGCCGACCCCTTCCAGCAGAAACGGCAGATAGTCGATCCCGGCATCGGCGGCAGCCGTGCCAAACAGCTCAAAAAAACCCTCGCTGTAACGCGAACCGTAGTTTGGGGGGATCCGCATCCCCAGCAACAGTACCTGAGCACCCGCCTGTTGGCCCTGCTTAATCAGGCGCTTCAGATTCGCCTCTATCAGCTGCAGCGGCGCGCCGCGCAGGCCATCGTTGGCGCCCAGCTCGATCAGCAGGATCTGCGGACGATACTCCTGCAGCAGTCGCGGCAGCCGGCTCAGGCCACCATTGGTGGTATCGCCACTGATCGAGGCATTGATCACGCTGAATTGTGAGTCCTGAGCCGCTAAGCGGCGTTGCAGCAAGCTGACCCAGCCTTGCTGAGGTTCCAGACCGTAACCTGCACTGATACTATCACCGAGAACTAACAGCACTGGCGAGGGTCTATTCTTACTCGATCCCTGGACCTCATTGGCGGCCAGGGTCGTCACCGACGCTGTCGTCAGCACCAAAGCCAACACCCAAACCAGCACCCGCATCGAGCCTACCTTTAACCATGAACGAGCCAATCAATTTCTCCTCAGTAAGCCCCGTTGTAAACAAGAATCCCAGCATCAGGGTTAGTAACCTGCACCATACCGTCGCTGCCAGGCAGGGGGAACTTTGTATTCTCAGCGGCCTCGACCTCGAGGTCAAGCCAGGTGAAAGTGTGGCTATTCTGGGTGCCTCAGGATCGGGAAAATCGACCCTACTGGGATTGCTAGCCGGACTGGACCGTGCCAGCAGTGGCCAGATCGAGCTGAATGGCCAGCCGCTCGAAGGGCTCGACGAGGATCAGCGCGCCCGGCTGCGCAGCGAATGTGTGGGCTTTGTGTTTCAGAATTTTCAGCTGCTGCCGGCACTCACCGCGCTCGAGAATGTGATGCTACCCCTGGAACTCAAGGGCAACCCTCAGGCCAGGGCCGAAGCGCGCCTGCTACTCCAGCGGGTCGGACTCCAGGCCCGACTGGAGCATACCCCGCTGCAGCTCTCCGGTGGCGAGCAGCAGCGGGTGGCGATTGCCCGCGCCTTCGCGGCCAGGCCCTCGATACTGTTCGCCGACGAACCCACCGGCAACCTCGACCGTCACACCGGCGAAAAGGTGATAGAGCTGCTGTTCGATCTGAATCACGAACAGGGCTGCACCCTGATCCTGGTAACCCACGACACGGTGCTTGCCACGCGCTGCCAACGCCAACTGGAGCTGGTCGACGGCAAACTGATCGAAGCCGCCGAGGCAGCCCGGGTATGAACAACTTCGGGCTGTTATCCCTGGCGCTGAGGCTACTTAAACGTGAGTGGAAGGGTGGTGAACTTAGGCTCCTGCTGATCGCGCTCTGCGTCGCGGTGACGGTGGGTTCTGCGGTGGGTTTCTTTACCGACCGGGTGGAGCGGGCGCTGCTGCGCCAGGCGACCGAGTTTCTGGGAGCGGACCTGGTGTTAAGCAGCGCACGGGAGTTCCAGCAGCCGCTGGCACCGATCGCCGAGCAGCGCCAGCTGCAGCTCAGCCGCCAGCTGTTGTTTCCGAGCATGGCCATGCACGGGGATAAGATGCTGTTATCGAGCATTAAAGCCGTCGATATCCGGTACCCGCTCAAGGGTGACCTCCGGGTGTCGACCGGCACCGATGCCGCCATTCAGTCGCGGCAGAGTCCTCCGGAACCCGGAACCGCCTGGGTCGAAGCCCGGGTCCTAGATGCCCTGGATGTCGCCATCGGTGACCACATCCTGGTCGGCAATGCCCGGCTCAAGCTCACCCATATACTGCTGCAGGAACCCGATCGCGGCGGCGGCCTGGTTAACCTGCGACCGCGCGTGCTGATGCATCAGGACGACCTGGCCGCCTCCGGGGTGATCCAACCCGGCAGCCGGATCGACTACCGCTACCTGTTTAACGGTTCTGAGGCTGATATAGCACGCTTCAAGCGCTGGCTGGACGAGCAGTTGCTGCCCGGGCAGCGGCTGCTGGATATCCATCAGGAAAACCGCTCGCTGGGCGGCACCCTGAGTAAGGCACAGCGCTTCCTCAACCTGTCCAGCCTGCTGGCGGTTATCATGGCGGGGGTCGCGATCGCCATGGCGGCCCGCCGCTACAGCGAGCGCCACTTCAATACGGCCGCCCTGCTGCGCTGCCTGGGCCAGACCCAGCGCCGGATTTTGCAGCTGTTCGCACTCCAGTTGCTGATCGCCGGCACCCTGACCGCCCTGATCGGGGTCGCGCTGGGCTGGCTGACGCAATACGGCCTGGTGGCACTGCTGGGAGAGCTGATGCCGACCCAGCTGCCGGGGCCGGGACTGGCGCCTGCCCTGATCGGCTTCGGTACGGGCATGCTGGTGCTGATCGGTTTTACCCTGCCGCCCCTGCTGCGGCTCAGCCGAGTCGCGCCTCTGCGGGTGCTGCGCCGGGAACTTGATCCGCTGCCCGCCAGTGCCTGGCTGGTCTATGGCCTCTCCGGCGGCCTGATCCTGGCGCTGCTCTGGGCCCATAGTCAGGATCTCAAGCTCACGCTGCTGCTCGGCATGGGGGGCGGCACCGCCACCCTGCTGCTGGGACTGCTCGGCTGGGGGCTGTTGCGGCTCTTGGCCCGGCTCGCTGGTCCGCTGAGCTGGCGCCTGGCGCTGAGTAACCTGATGCGCCGCCCCAACGCCGGTATCGGCCAGCTGATCGCCTTCAGCCTGACGCTGGCGGCAATGGCGCTGATCCTGCTGGTGCGCACCGATCTGGTCGATAGCTGGCAACGCAGCCTGCCTGCGGATGCCCCCAACCACTTCCTGATCAATATTCAACCCGATCAAGTAGACCCCCTGCGGGACTATCTGCAACAGCAACAGATCTCATTCAGCGGCCTGTATCCGATGGTGCGTGGTCGCCTTAGCCAGATCAACGGCGTCGATGCCCAGAGCCTGCTGCCAGAAGGATCGCCAGGACATCGCGCCATCACCCGCGAACTTAACCTGACCTTCAGCGACAACCTGGGTGCCGACAATAAGATCCTCGAGGGTCGCTGGTGGACCGCAGAGGACCAGGGCCAGCGGCTGATCTCGCTGGAAAAACAACTGGCGCAGGACCTGGGCGTGGGGGTGGGAGACCGTCTGAGCTTCGATTTTGGCTACCGCACTATCGACGCCAGAATCACCAGCCTGCGCAGCCTGGAATGGAACTCGATGCGCCCGAACTTCTATGTAATCTTCCCGCCCGGCGGACTCGCCGAGCTGCCCGCCAACTACATCACCAGCTTCCACCTGCCCGCCGAACGCCGCCAGGATCTGGTGCCGCTGATGAAAGCGTTCCCGACGCTGACGCTGCTGGAGGTCGAGCAGTTGCTGGGCAATATTCGCACGATTATCGTCCAGGTCACGCTGGCGGTGGAGTATGTCATGCTGTTTGTGTTGGCGGCCGGCCTCACGGTGTTGTTTGCCGCCCTCGCCTCCAGTCATGATGAGAGAATGCATGAAGGCGCCCTGCTCCGCACCCTGGGGGCACGTGAGCGCCTGCTACGGCGAATCCTGGGCACCGAATTTATCCTGCTCGGTGCCGTCGCCGGACTCTCGGCCGCGGTATTGGTCGAACTGCTGCGCTTTGGGCTCTACAGGTTCCTGCTGGATCTAGACTTCGCGCCTCATCCGGGGCTCTGGTTACTCAGCCCTCTCGCCGGCGCGCTGCTGGTCGGCAGCGCCGGCTGGTTTGGGACCCGCAAGCTGGTGACCCTGAGCCCGTTGCGTGTCTTACGGCGGCAGGAGTGATTTCTGGGCCTTGAAGGGGCGGGAAGCGGTCGCAGATCAGGCGGGGGCTTGTGGGAGCCTGCCTGCAGGCGATCTTTTGAAAAAATGACTACTTCCTATCACAGGGTACCCGAGAACCCGGCTCCTACAAGACCCCGCATAGTCCCGCAGTCGGGGCTTTTAGCAGAGTGCAGTCGCACTCTTTTTTTTACAGTTGTTTGATGACAGACAGCAAAACCAGTCCGGGTAGATCTTTGCTGACCGCAACAACTAACTGGGACATCGCCAAAACAAAGATTCATCATTAACGGTCTGCGTTACGAACTAAGCGGACACTCACAGTCTTGAGTCATGAGTGACTCTAGTCGGCCCAAAGGGGTCTCTTGGGGTCTGTGATCACTACAATCATTCCAGCTCACCAGAAACATGGAAGCGGACGCTGGTTTTACTGTTCAGAGCGTTCGGTAACGGCTGTAGCTGCGACAGAGCCGACATCCAGACCGAGAGTGAGCTGCCCAAAGCAGGAGGTAGTGTCCTAATTAGACGCTCAGGTCATTTGTTACCCACTGTGCTATCTGCTACATTCGCTCCACTAATTGAGTCGGGACAAGGATTATGTCGAGGTCGAAAAAGGAAGCAATAGACCGCTGCCTCAATGGGCTTAACTCTCTTTTCCTCTCCTCGTCGCAGAATATCGTGAACATTTCACGTTTTGTCAGGCACCTCGTGATGTCACTTTTTCACCCTTTATATTTCAGTGGATTACAGGTGATCAAGAATTGTCGACAAATTAGAAAGGCTTTCACGATAATAATTGTTATGAGGAATCTTCCCTCATAAACGAGCTGTTAGATTTACTCGAGCAAGGGACCAAATATGAGTGAGTACCAGATAGTAAAAACAATAAAAATAGATGGGGATTTTGAAGGATTTGATGATGAAGTGCTTTTCAAACTCATGGACGGATCCTATTGGATACAGAATGAATACAAGTATTGGTATCATTACGCATATTGTCCTACGGTCAACATCTTAAAATCCAGCAGCCGACATTACATCCAAGTGCAAAGCCGTAACGAAATTGTCTCAATTAGACAGATAACGGATATTACTGAATCCCAAATCGATGGTGAATTCAATGGCTGGGAAGGTGAAACTCAATATAAGCTTATGAACGGCGAAGTGTGGAAGCAATCGACTTATAATTACGACTACACATATGCATATATGCCTGACGCTTTAATATATGATGCGGGTAGTGGCTATAAGATGAAGGTGGAAGGCACAATAGCTGATGTTCAAAGGATTAAATAACAACCTTGATTTGGAAATAAGAATATGGAACCAGAAGTAATACTGGCACAGTTAAGAGCTCTATTTGAGAGAGCCCCAGATTTTAACGTATATACTCCCACTTCAAGAGAACATATGACGTGGCTTGGACAAGGTCACGCTCTAATTTCTAGGTGGAACCGCCTTGAAGCATCGTCATTTCAAAGTGCCTCAGATTTTTTACCGATGAACTTAGTAAGAGATCAAAATGTAGCCAAATTATTTGGTGTCATTCAACGAGCTATATCCGACTTAGAATTAACAGTACCTGATGCAGCACAAACTGTATTTGGTGCTGGTGAAGTTTATGACATTTTTCGTGCACTCAATGAGGTTGTCGCATCGGCCGAAAAATCTATATTTATTATCGACCCTTATTTGGATGACTCTGTATTTTATCACTATCTAAACTCTAGAAAACCAGAAGTTAAAGTTCGTCTATTACTTTCTAAAAATGCAGAGAAACTAAAAGCTGCCGCAGAAAAATATGTAGAACAATATGGTAATGTCATCGAAATCAGGAAAACGAAGGCCGTTCACGATAGGGTTATTTTTATAGACGGTTATGTATGCTGGGTGTTGGGTCAATCTCTAAAAGATGCCGCCAAAGCTAAACCAACATATTTGGCGCCGCTATCTCCTGATGTTATTCCAGCAAAGCTGGAAGAATATGAGAGTATCTGGGCCGGTGCCAATGAAATCTAACAAGTTTGGCAGGCGGGACAAATTAAAGCGTGGCTTTGCCACAATTTTCCCCTTCCAAGGGCGTTAGATTTCAAGGTGGTCCCATTGTACGCAAACCGAGTATCGGAGTTTGAGGAGGCGATCGGTGCTATGCTGTCCCAACTAGCGCATCACGTGCACCCGGCAGTCGTAGAGCGAATTCAACAACGAAACGAAGAAGAACGAGCATTTTTTGAATCACTGTTCGAAAACAAGATCCCCGTTTCCAGTTATCTGTTTTCGGGGTCAGCTTGTGTCTTCCCAGGCGTCAAACGCTATGTCAGTGGACAGGGAGTCAAGCGCAGATATAACCGCGCTTTCTCGGCCATCATCGACGACAATGTTTACCCTCGTCACTTATGGTGTTACATGGCGGGTAGCGTGGCTTACTCCGGGCCCTCTTGGAAAAATCTTCGCCTTTCAACTTTCGAGTTGGCCCATGTGTTCTCACATAAAGAAACCGAGTTGGAAGGGGAATCTCGCATTTTCGAAACGTACGATAACGCCATGCTTCCGTTCGGTGATTTTACCTGTGCTTGCAACGTCGTCTTGCTTCCGAAGGGCACTGTCAGGCCCACGGATAACTCTGACGCTCTTAAGGCCGTTTTTTACCAACGGTATATTGACCTTTACGGCGAAACGCCACTTCAAGGAAGGTCTGGCTTTCGAAAAGAGCTTGTACCAGCCTGGTATAGACAACTGAAATGGAACGAACCAGTATTGCCCTCGGACTGGAAATCTAAGACCGATAAACTGTTGAGCTACAGAACAAAAAAGATTGCTCGTGCAATGGAGAGAGATGAAATCTAATCGGGTAGCCGAGGGTATCTAACCCTCAGCCCCCACAACACCCTGCATGCGGGTCCGCACAGGGCGTTTCACTTAGAGTAGTGAAGCCGGATCCATCCATCACGCAGTGCCACTAACCCCTGAGATTTCAGGTAGGCGTTATTTAACGCTTGCTGTATCCCCGGTGTTTTGGAACTGCGCATTGGGCCTTTACTGGTAATGCCGCACGCGACCGCTGACTGTACATCCACACCGAGTCGCATCAGATTCCTTACTTTGGTGCGCGGCTTTAGCCACTGCCTTCGCTGCGGTTCCTTCAGTCAGTCCTCCGAGAAACTGCCCTTGCCTTTGGCTAGTAGTTGTCGTTCAATGAGTTGCAGCGAAAGGAATCAACCGCTCACAGGGAACAGTATGCTCATCACAGCTATCCATCGACGTTGGTTCTCCTACAGGGGACTTTCACCCCATAAGTTCATGCCCATGCCGGGCGTACATCGGGTAGCCGAGGGTATCTAACCCTCAGCCCCCACAACACCCTGCATGCGGGTCCGCACAGGGCGTTTCACTTAGAATAGTGAAGCCTGATCCATCCATCACGCAGTGCCACCAACCCTTGAGATTTCAGGTAAGCGTTATTTAACGCTTGCTGTATCCCGGGTGTTTTGGAACTCCGCATTGGGCCTTTGCTGGTAATGCCGCACGCGACCGCTGACTGTACACGCACGCCAAGGCGCATCAGATTCCTAACTTTGGTGCGCGGTTTTCGCCACTGACGCCAGTATGCCATTCTCACCCTACGCCTGATCCAATGATCCAGATCGACGCAGAGTTGGTAGCAATTGGCGATACCAAAGTAATTGATCCAGCCACGTACATATTGGCTGATCTTGAAGAGCTGATAGCGCATCGACACGCCCCAGTTGCGGTTCGTTAAGCGCCGAATCCGTTGTTTGAACGTCAACAACGTTTTCGGATGCCACTGAATGCGACCTGCCCGGAACGTAAATCCCAGGAATTTGCTTTCGGTGGTCTTAACGACGCGGCTTTTGGTCGTGTTCACGACCAGTTTCAAGCGGTCTTGCAGGTAATTGCTGATGCTGTGCAGCACCCGTTCTCCGGCACGCCGACTCTTCACCAGGATCGTAAAGTCATCGGCGTATCGAGCAAAACGATGGCCGCGTTTCTCAAGCTCTTTGTCCAGAGGGTCGAGCATGATGTTAGCCAGCAAAGGCGATAACGGACCGCCTTGTGGTACACCTTCTCGACTCTCGCTATAGAACTGGTTATCGACAACCCCAGCTCGTAAATAGCGGCCAATCAGATCGAGTAGACGTTTATCCTGCACTTTTCGTCCAAGATGTGTCATCAGTAGATCGTGGTTAACCCGGTCAAAGAACTTCGACAGA
>JBLIEQ010000054.1:0-10045 GCA_047633175.1 Motiliproteus sp.
GGCAACATGGAAGGCCTGAATGCCGATCTGAGTGCCGCAGATGGCGCAACCGAGGCGCCGCCGCTGGGTTACGCCCTGGCGCAGCTGCACGGGGTCTTTATTCTGGCGCAAAATACCCTGGGGCTGGTGGTGGTGGATATGCATGCGGCGCACGAGCGGGTGGTCTATGAACGTCTGAAGCAGGCCTATGCCGAACAGGGCGTCACCTCGCAGCCTCTGCTGGTGCCTCAGGCGGTAGCGGTGAGTGCCCATGAGGCCGATTGCGCCGAGGAGTTTTCCGGGCTGTTTCAACGCCTGGGTTTTGAATTGGAGCGGATGAGTGAGGAGTCATTGGTCATTCGTCAGCTGCCGGCGCTGCTTAAGCAGGGCAATGTCGAGCAGTTGCTGCGCGATGTGCTGGCGGATCTGCGGATGCTCGGCGATAGTGACCGGATCGAAGCCCAGCATGATCAGATTCTCTCGTCCATGGCCTGTCATGGTTCGGTGCGGGCCAATCGGCAGCTCACCCTGCCGGAGATGAATGCGCTGCTGCGGGATATGGAGCGCACCGAGCGTAGCGGTCAGTGCAACCACGGTCGCCCAACTTGGACCCAGATGGATATGGGTGCCCTGGATAAGCTCTTTATGAGGGGCCACTGATGCCTCCGATGTCCCAGGAAATGCCGCCGGTGATCTGTCGGGTAGAGGTGAGTGCTGCTACGGCCGGCCTGGATAAGCTGTTTATGAGGGGGCTTTGATGTCTCCGATGCCCCAAGAAATGCCGACAGGCGGCTTGCCGGTGATCTGTCGAGTAGAGGTGAGTGCTGCTACGGCCGGCCTGGATAAGCTGTTTATGAGGGGACTTTGATGTCTCCGATGCCTCAAGAAATGCCGACAGTCGGCTTGCCGGTGATCTGTCTGATGGGCGCTACCGCTACCGGTAAGACCGATCTGGCGGTGGAGATCGCCGAGCGGCTGCCCTGCGACCTGGTCAGTGTCGACTCGGCGCTGATTTACAGGGGCATGGATATAGGTACGGCTAAGCCCGATGCCGAGTTATTGGCGCGAGCGCCGCACCGGCTGATCGATATTCGTGATCCGGCACAAAGCTACTCGGTGGCCGAGTTTCGCCGCGATGCGCTGGCCGAAATCGCGTCGATCCACCAGCGCGGCCGTATTCCGCTGTTGGTGGGCGGTACCATGCTCTATTTCAAGGCACTGCTGGAGGGTCTTGCCACTCTGCCCGAGGCGGATCCTGAGGTGCGTCAGCGGCTGCTCGATCAGGCAGAGACCAGCGGTTGGGAGGTCTTGCATCAGCGGCTGCAGCAGATCGACCCTGTATCCGCGCTGCGGATCCACCCCAATGATCCTCAGCGGCTGCAGCGGGCGCTGGAGGTCTATGAGCTGACCGGGCGCACCCTGACCGAGCTCTGGCAGGAGCAGGAGGCTGCCGCGCTGCCGTTCAGGGCATTGCAGCTGTCTCTGGAGGTCGCGGATCGGGCGTTGTTGCACCGGCGCATAGAACAACGGTTTCATGCGATGCTGGAGGCAGGTTTTGAACAGGAGGTGAGCGCCCTGTATCATCGTGGTGATCTCCATGCCGCCATGCCCTCCATTCGCTGTGTGGGTTACCGGCAGATGTGGGCCTATCTCGAGGGCGAAGGCGGTTACGAGAGCATGCGCGAGCGTGGTATTATCGCCACCCGGCAACTGGCAAAGCGGCAGATGACCTGGCTACGAAGCTGGGATGGCGTGCAGCGGATAGATGCCTGTTCGGGCAATTTAATCAGCAATACCTTGAAATTAGTCGATGACTACCTTATATAGGGGGTTCAATGGGCGATAGCGCACTTTGGAGTCGAGAAGGGTTTGTTTTGAATTTGAAGCAACAGTTGGCTCTGTGAATTGCCTCTATTAGCTGTAATTAACTGTATAAAAATAGTTTTAGGAGTTCAACATGTCAAAGGGGCAAACGCTACAAGACCCTTATCTCAACCTGTTGCGTAAGGAGCGGGTTCCGGTTTCTATTTTTCTGGTCAACGGCATCAAGCTACAAGGGCAGATCGAATCTTTCGATCAGTTTGTGATTCTGCTTAAAAACACCGTGAGTCAGATGGTCTATAAACACGCAATCTCCACCGTGGTGCCTTCTCGCCCCGTCAAGACGCCGGTCCAAGTTTTCGAAGGTGACGAAGAATAAATATCTGTTTTGAAAGGATAAATTTTGTTTTTTGAACGACCTGAATCCGGCGAAATTGCAATACTTGTTCACCTAGACCTGGCCGAAGACTCTCAGCGGGAAGACCCGAAAGAGTTCGAAGAGCTTGCTCTGTCTGCGGGTGCCGATCCGGTGGCTATGGTCACCGGTTCCCGCAAGCGTATCAGCTCCCGGTATTTTGTCGGTCAGGGCAAGGCCGAAGAAATTGCCGGTATTGCCCGTCAGCACGACGCTAAGCTGGTGCTTTTTAACCACTCATTATCACCGAGCCAGGAGCGTAACCTCGAGGCTCTGTTCGAATGTCGGGTGCTTGATCGCACCGGGCTGATCCTCGATATCTTTGCTCAGCGAGCCCGCACCTACGAGGGTAAGTTGCAGGTTGAGTTAGCTCAGCTGGAGCATATGTCGACCCGGCTGGTGCGTGGCTGGACCCACCTGGAGCGGCAGAAAGGCGGGATAGGTCTGCGTGGCCCGGGTGAAACGCAGCTGGAGACCGACCGGCGTCTGTTGCGGGTGCGGATCAAATCGATCCTGGGTCGGCTGGATAAGGTGCGCAAGCAGCGCGATCAAGGGCGGCGGCAGCGACAGCGGGCCGCCATCTCGACGGTATCCCTGGTGGGTTATACCAATGCGGGAAAATCGTCACTCTTTAATCAGATGACCGAGTCTAGGGTCTTCGCGGCGGATCGGTTGTTCGCGACCCTGGATCCGACGTTGAGACGGATCCAGGTCGCCGATATCGGCGCGGTAGTGCTGGCGGATACGGTCGGTTTTATCCGCCATCTGCCGCACAAGCTGGTTGAGGCGTTTCGGGCAACGTTACAGGAAACGGTCGAATCCAGTTTGCTGCTGAACGTGATCGATGCCGCCAGTCCTGAGCGGGATGAAAATGTGCGTCAGGTCGAGCTGGTGTTGGCCGAGATAGGTGCGGATACTATCCCGACCCTTGAGGTCTACAATAAGATAGATCTGCTCGACGAGGCGTGCCCGCGTATCGATCGTGATGCTGCGGGACGACCGCAGCGAGTGTGGTTGTCGGCGGTGACAGGCGAGGGTGTTGAACTTTTATGTCAGGCCATGGCCGAACTTCTGGGGGATGAGATCGTTCACCAGTTGCTGCATCTGACGCCTGGTGAGGGTGCGTTTCGAGCGCAGCTTTACGCACAGGGCGCGGTATTGCAGGAGCAGGTCGATGAGCAGGGTGAGTTCGCGCTTGACGTTCGGCTGCAAAAGCGCGATTTGCTGCAGATGTTAACCCGGTTTGAAATAGATCCGGATCGGTTCTTACCACCACCAGCGGAAGATCTCTGGTGATTACATCCCTCTCGGTCGAGTATTGCATCTTGCAAGAGATCGAAGGGCTACTTAGCATGCGTAAGCATAAAAATATACTTATATACGGAGGCGCTTATGGCTTGGAATGAGCCGGGTGGTAGCGGAAAAAATCAGGATCCTTGGGGTAGTGGGGATCGTGGTGGCAGACGCAATGACGGGCCACCAGATCTGGATGAAGCACTACGCAAGCTTCAGGAAAAACTCAACAGCATCTTCGGCGGAGGAAGCGGCGGAGGCTCAGGTTCCGGTAATGGTGGCCGCTCGCTGGGTATTGGCGGCGTGGTGCTGCTGGCGGTTGGTTTGCTGGTGGTTTGGGCGGGAATGGGGTTCTATACCGTCAACGAACAGGAGCGGGTCGTGGTGCTGCGGTTAGGGCAATATCATGACACCGTCCTGCCGGGTCTGCGCTGGAATCCACCGTTGGTTGATCAGCGTTTTGCGGTCAATGTGACTCAGGTGCGCTCCAAGGATCATCGTGCGTTGATGCTGACTGAAGATGAGAATATCGTCGAGGTGGGGTTGAAGGTTCAATACAGGGTAACCGATCCCAAGTCGTTCGTACTGAAAGTGCGTGAACCTGAAGTCAGTCTAGGCCACGCCACCGAAAGTGCTTTGCGGCAGGTGGTGGGTACCTCGGAGATGCACTTCATCCTTACCGAAGGGCGCGAGCTCCTAGGTCAGGATGTTCAGGAACGGCTGCAAAGCTATATGGACGCCTATGGCACCGGCTTGCGGATCTCCAAGGTCAACGTCGAGAGCACCAGGGCACCGACTCAGGTGCAGCCTGCATTTGATGATGTGATCAAGGCGCGTGAAGACGAGCAGCGGGTTAAAAACGAGGCGCAATCCTACGCTAACGGCATAGTGCCTGAGGCACGGGGTAAGTCGCAGCGCTTGCTGGAAGAGGCGAATGCCTATCGCGAAGAGGTCGTGGCCCGCGCCCAGGGTGAGGCAGGGCGTTTCGAAAAGCTGCTGACCGAATACTCCAAGGCGCCAGCGGTGACCCGGGAGCGTATGTATCTGGATGCCGTCACCACAGTGATGTCTAATTCGACGAAGGTGCTGATGGATGTCGAAGGCGGCAACAATATAATGTATCTGCCACTGGATCAGATGGTCAATCGGAGTCAGTCAAGCCTGAATCTGAATGGTGCCAGTCTGGATGGTAGTAATCTCGAGCAGGTGACGGACGAGGTGCTTAGTCGCCTGCGTAGTCGCCAGACATCCACCGCAAGGGGGGAGCGCTAACATGGGAGGACGTACTTTTGTTGTGCTGGCAGTACTGCTGCTAGCGGTCGTAGGGCTTTCTAAGTCTTTATATGTCATTGATGAGACCGAGCGGGGCCTGCTTTTCCGTTTTGGTGAGGTCGTCGATGCAAATCTGTTGCCGGGTCTGCATGTGAAAATGCCGATCGTTAATACGGTGACTACCTTTGATGCCCGGGTGCAGACGCTGGATTCGCGTCCGCAGGATTATCTGACCCTGGAAAAGAAGCGTCTGATCGTAGACTCTTTTATCAAGTGGCGGATTGCGGACGTTAAGACCTATTACACCGCGACCTCCGGGGATGAGTTCCGTGCGGCCGATCTGTTGTCGTCGCGGATGGATACGCGGCTGCGAAACAAATTTGGTCGCCGTACTCTGACAGAGGTTGTCTCAGGTGAGCGTGAGGAGATGATGGTCAGTCTGACTCAGGAGCTTAACGCGATCACCGAAAATGAGCTGGGTATAGAGGTCGTCGATGTCCGTGTGAAGCGGATCGAACTGCCGGCCGAGGTCAGTCAGTCGGTGTATGAGCGGATGCGCGCTGAGCGTGAACGTGAGGCTCGCGAACTGCGCTCTAAGGGTAAAGAGCTGGCGGAAGGGATACGTGCTGATGCGGATCGTCAGAAGACCGTGCTGCTGGCACAGGCCTTCCGTGAGGCTGAGCTGACGCGTGGTGAAGGGGATGCGGTCGCATCTGCGACCTATGCCAAGGCATACAATAAGGATGCCGAGTTCTACTCGTTCTACCGCAGTCTCGATGCCTATAAGTCGACCTTTAGTAATAAAGGCGATGTGATGGTGCTGGATCCGCGCGGCGATTTCTTTAAGTACCTCAACTCCGCCGATGGCAGAAAGTAACAGCGGACTCGCAGTCTGTCGGACTTGACCGGTCGTAGCGAGGGGAAGACCGATTTGAGGTAGTTTTGGAACTCTTTAGAGGCGAATAGCGGTTCTATTTAACGAAAAAGAGTTCGAAAAATAACCAAAGTCGGCTTTTCCGCAGTAGATCAGTGTTAAGCCCGACAGGCTGCTAGCGTAGCTCCCTCTCTTTCTTGGTATAGAGTTTGGGGCTGCGTTTAGCCAGTCATTGGTGTATGATTTCGCAAACCGGGACGTTTCCCGGTTTTTGTGTGTCAGGGGCTTCAAAATTGGAGTCCGCAACCCCGTTGAGGGGTCTGTAAGTCATTATTGTTACTGCCCTGAGAGGGAGCCTGTTACCCCATGTCCATTGCAGATCGTTGGTTATTGCCGGATGGCGTTAAAGAGATTCTGCCTGCCCAGGCACGCCAGATTGAGGCGTTGCGGCGCAAACTACTGAATCTTTTTGATAGCTGGGGTTACGATCTGGTGATGCCGCCGATGATCGAATATCTGGAATCCCTGTTAACGGGTACAGGTAATGATCTGGCGTTGAATACCTTTAAGGTGACCGATCAGCTAACCGGCAGGATGATGGGGCTGCGTGCCGATACCACGCCCCAGGTGGCGCGTATCGATGCTCACAGCCTGAACCATCAGGGGCCGACACGGCTCTGCTATACCAATTCGGTCCTGCATACCGTGCCGGCTAATATGCTGACCGGACGCTCGCCGATGCAAATAGGTGCCGAACTCTATGGTCATGCGGGGGTCGCGAGCGATATCGAGGTGATCTGTCTGATGCTCGAGTCGCTGACTCAGACGCAGTTGGCTCAGCCTCTGACGCTGGATCTGGGGCATGTAGGGGTCTATCGGGCGTTGGCGCAACAGGCCGGACTCGATGCGGATGATCAGGCGGAACTGTTCGCGTTACTGCAGAAAAAGTCACTGACTGAACTGGATGTTTTGCTGGAGCGGTTGTCCCTGTCTGCGTCGCAGTGCAAGGCGTTCCGGCTGTTGTCGAGCCTTAATGGTGGCGAGAATACGATAAACAGAGCCCGGCAGCAGCTGTTGCCGGAGTATCCGCAGATGGCTGCCGCACTCGAAGATCTGGAGCAGATCGCAGCGGCAGTGGCGCAGCGCTTTCCTGACGTATCGTTGTATTTCGATCTGGGCGAGCTGCGTGGTTATAACTATCATACAGGGGTGGTGTTCGCAGTTTACATCCCCAGCTATGGTCAGCCTCTGGCCAAGGGTGGTCGTTATGATGAAATTGGTAAGGTCTTTGGACGTGCGCGTCCGGCCACCGGCTTCAGTGGTGATCTTAAAGTGCTTGCTGAGCTGGCGATCGATCATGCTGGAGCATCAGGGTCTGTCCTGGCGCCGGTCGAGGTTGACTCGGCTCTGTTGGCGGTGATCGCCAAGCTAAGGCAGCAGGGCGAACGTGTGGTGCAGGCGTTGCCGGGTGCCGAGCTGAATTTGGTCGAGATGAATTGTGACCGACAATTGGTTTTTCGTGATGGCAGCTGGTGTATCGTTGCTATTGATTGACCTGAATTTTAAATCTGATTGAGACTTAGGATCTATGGGCAAGAATGTCGTTGTATTAGGTACCCAGTGGGGCGATGAGGGTAAGGGCAAGATTGTAGATCTGCTTACCGAACAAGTTTCTGCGGTCGCGCGTTTCCAGGGAGGCCATAATGCCGGTCATACGCTGGTGATCGATGGCCAGACAACCGTATTGCACCTGATTCCCTCGGGCATTCTTCGCGATAACGTCCTCTGCCTGATCGGCAATGGCGTGGTGCTGTCTCCCGAGGCGTTGCTCAAAGAGATCGCCGAACTGGAAGCCAAGGGTGTGCCGGTCCGCGAGCGGCTGCGGCTCAGTCCTGCCTGTCCGTTAATCCTTCCCTATCATGTTGCGCTGGATCAGGCGCGAGAGCTGGCGCGCGGCAACGCCAAGATCGGCACAACAGGTCGCGGTATAGGACCGGCTTACGAAGACAAGGTGGCGCGCAGGGCCCTGCGGCTGGTCGATATGCTGAACCCTGAGCGCTTTGCGACCAAGCTTAAAGAGGTGCTGGAGTATCATAACTTTGCTCTGACTCAGTACTATAAGGTCGAGGCGATCGATTATCAGCAGACCTTTGATGCCGCGATGCTGATGGCCGAAGAGCTGCGGCCGATGGTAGCGGATGTTACCCAGATGCTGCATGACTTCCGTCGCAGCGGTGACAGTATCCTCTTCGAAGGTGCCCAGGGTTCATTGCTGGATATCGATCACGGTACCTATCCGTACGTGACCTCCTCCAACACCACTGCCGGTGGAGTTGCGACTGGGAGTGGTTTTGGTCCCTTGTATCTGGATTATATTCTGGGTATTACCAAGGCCTATACCACGCGAGTAGGTTCGGGTCCGTTCCCGACCGAACTCTTCGATGAGGTCGGTGCGCACCTTGCCAAGCAGGGTCATGAGTTTGGCGCCACCACCGGTCGCGCGCGTCGCTGTGGTTGGTTCGATGCGGTGGCCTTGCGTCACTCGATCCAGATCAACAGCGTGTCCGGCATCTGCCTGACTAAGCTGGATGTGCTCGATGGTCTGGAGACGATCAAGATCTGTGTGGCCTATCATGATGCCCAGGGCAATACAGTGCCGGTCCCCTGTGACAGTGAAGGCTACGAAGTTGCTATCCCGGTCTATGAAGAGATGCCGGGCTGGAGTGAGTCCACCTTCGGAGTGCGGCAGTTGGAGCAGTTGCCTGCGGCAGCCCGTGCCTATATTAAGCGTCTGGAAGAGTTGCTCGGAGCGCCCGTGGATATTGTTTCCACCGGCCCCGACCGCAATGAAACCATTGTCCTGCGGAGCGCCTTCGAGAGTTAAGTTAGGCGGCCTTTTCAATAGTCATCACCGCTCCTTGTCAGTCATGTCGAACTGAAGTCCAGCCCACAGGGACGTGTTTTTTGTAGGTTAGGCTTCAGCCTGACGATCGCTGCGCCTTGTCAGCCTTGTCAGGCTACTTTCTACCCACAAAACGCCGGCCCACAGCGGTCCTGTACATAAAAAGGCGCTATTCTCGCGGATAGCGCCTTTTTTTGTGGGTGCCGGCCTACAGGCGATCTTTTCCGAGTAGTGGCATAAAAATGTCAAATGTAAGGCCTGACCCTTTCGGTGCTGGTGCTGTGGCATAAAAATGTCAAATGTAAGGCCTGACCCTTTCGGTGCTGGTGCTGTGGCATAAAAATGTCAAATGTAAGGCCTGACCCTTTCGGTGCTTTCCGTGTACCAGCAATCCCCAGTATGCACCAATTTCTTGTGGGTCAGGTGTATTTTGTAGGTTAGGCTTCAGCCTGACGATCGCTGCATCTTGCCAGCCTTGTCGGACTGCTTTCTACCCACAAAAAGCCGACCTACAGAATTCACTTCACCCCAAAGCCTCTGTCTTCCAGAAATCCCTTCATATGCGAGCGCAATTTGGAGGTAAACAGTGGTTTTAGCTGTTCTGACCAGTTGGTTTGCTTATTGCCGCCGGTGCGCTCCAGGTAGTAGGTGCGCATCCTGTCGTCGAAAGCGGCAACGAGCTCCAGGTCTTGTTGGTCGTCGTAGTAATCTTGTTTGAGAACGGAGGCCAGGGGCAGGCGGGGCTTTACCTCCGGATTCTGCTTTGGATAGCCCAGGCACATGCCAAATACCGGGTACACCTGCTCTGGTAAACGCAAGATATTGCTGACCTCAGCGGGGTTGTTGCGCAGACCTCCTATAAAACATAAGCCGAGTCCTTCGGATTCTGCCGCGATGGCGATGTTCTGTGCCATCAGTGCGGTATCGATGCTGGCAACCAGCAGTTGCTCGGTCATGCCGCGAACAACATCGGCGCCCGCGCGTTCGGCGGCTTCGGTGGCCCGTTTCATGTCGGCGCAAAAGACCAAAAAATCAGAACTGTTTGCGACATAGTCTTGTCCGCCTGCCAGTTCGGCAAGTTGCTCTCGGTTTGTCTGATTCACCACATGAATAATGGAGTAGGCCTGGACATGGCTTGACGTCGCGGCGCTTTGGCCGGTGCGCACGATCTCTTCGAGCAATGTATGAGGGATTTTCTGGTCACTGAATTTGCGGATAGAGCGATGGGAATTCAGAAGGCTGATGGTTGGGTTCATGATGTCTCTTGCTTCTCTTGTAGGTTAGGCTTCAGCCTGACGAGGTGAAATGTCCAGGAGTCCTTAAGGCTGCTAGCTGGTACATAACCATAAAAAAGGCTATGTTCCAATCTGTTGTTGCGGCAGTTTATTCTGCATTATTGTCTTTTTTATCAAACTCCGGTTCCGCCTCCCGGCGGCTTCATTTGTGCGCCAGGCATGGCGCGTAGTGCCTTGATTGGCACTGTTCCGAT